>NZ_CP165783.1:0-1200000 GCF_000513895.2 Ensifer sp. WSM1721 | reverse complement strand
TGGGAGGAAAGAAAGAATGAAACGCCGTGACATCATGAAACTGACCGCTGTTGCCGCCGTTCTCGCGGCGACGACTGCCCTGTTGCCGGCCGGCGACGCCATGGCTCAGGACAAGAAATGGCGTATCGGTTTCAGCCAGGCCACGACAATCGAGCCGTGGCGTGCCCAGTTCAACAAGGACATCATCGCCGAAGCGGAAAAGCATCCGGAGGTCGAGCTCATCATAACCGACGGTGAGGACAAGACAGAAAAGCAGGTGGCCGACGTCGAGAACCTCATCCGCCAGGAGGTCGACGCCTTGCTCGTGTCCCCGAAAGAATCCGCCGGGCTAACAGGCGTGGTGCAACAGGCGATCGACGCCAAGATCCCGGTCTTCGTCCTCGATCGCAACGTCGAGACCGATCAATACACCCAGTTCGTAGGCGGCGATAACAAGCTGATCGGCCGGGCCGCCGGCGAGTACGCAGTCGAGCTCCTGGGCGGCAAGGGCAAGGCTCAAGGCACCATCGTCGAAATATGGGGTGGCATGGGCACGCAGCCCGCACATGACCGTCACGAAGGCTTCCACGAATTCACCGATAAGGAGCCCGGCATCAAGCATCTCCTCGACCGGCAATCCGGCGACTGGAAGCAGGATCAAGCCTACAACATCATGGCGACGGCGCTCCGCAACAACGAGAAGATCGATCTCGTCTACGGCCACAACGATCCGATGGCCTACGGCGCCTATCTCGCGGCCAAGGATGCAGGTCGCGAGAAGGAGATGAAGTTCATCGGCATCGACGCGTTGCCGAACGAGGGCGTGACCTGGGTCAACAATGGCGAGCTGACGGCGACCTTCCTCTATGCGACTCCCGGTGCTGAGGGCCTGCGTCAGGCAATCAAATTCCTGAATGGGGAAAAGGTGGAAAAGACCGTCACACTCGACACGATGAAGGTGACGAAGGAAAACGCCGCCCAGATCATGAAGGAGAAGGGTTTGTAATCACGACAGCGCGCGCCCGGGCAGGGCGCAGAAAGGTCGCTGTAGCACTTCGAACGGCTGGATGTTTGTCCTGAAATCGGCTCCGATTCAAGGAAACATGCAGCACACGGGCGGCGGGAGACGGGCGGGGGGTCGCCCGCCGCCCTGCCTTTCATCGCATCATAGCCAATGCCGCGCTGAAGAAGTCCTCGCCGCCGAAATTGCCGGATTTCAGCGCCATGAGCATCTCGCCCTCGGAATTGCCGATCGTCCGGAGCACCGGAACGCCCGGTGCGATCTCCGGGCCGATCAGGAAGGCCGGGATGCCGAGCCTGTCGACCGTCGCGCCGGAGGTTTCGCCGCCGGCAACGACGAGGCGCTTCACGCCGCGCGCCACCAGTTCGCCGGCGATCGTCGCCGTTGCGGCTTCGATCGCGTGACCGGACGCTTCCCGCCCATAGCGGGCTTGCAAGCGTGAAACGACATCGGGTGAGGCGCTAGCTGCCACGATCACCGGACCCGCGGCAATCCTCTCACCGGCCCAGGCAATCGCCGCGGAAATCTCGTCCGATCCGGCAAGCAGCCTTTCCGTATCGAGCCGCAGCACGGGCATGGACCGCTCGGCAACCTCGATCTGTTTCAGCGTCGCGGCCGAGCAACTGCCCGCGACGACCGCGGCAAGGCCGCCGACCGGGCGAATGGCATTGCTCGTGCCGGCATGCGCCGATGCGCGGCCGGAGCGCACAAATGCGCGGGCCAGGCCGAGTCCGAGGCCGGATGCGCCGGTGGACACGGGCGTTTCGAGCGCCACCTCGCCGAGGACTTCGAGATCGCGTTCGAAAACCGCATCGGCGATCGCGGCGGTCATGCCCTGAGCACTGAGGATCTCAAGCCGCTCCTTCACCGCCGCAGGTCCCATGGAGACGGTCGTGAGATCGACGAGGCCGACGGCTCTTTGCGATTGACGGGCCAGCACCCGCACCAGATTGGCGTCGTGCATCGGGTTCAGCGGATGGTCTTTGAGCGGGCTTTCGTTGAGCGGCTGGCCGTTGACGAAGAGATGGCCGAGATAGACGGTGCGTCCCGTTTCCGGAAAGGCGGGGGTGGCGAGCACGATGCCGCCGCCCGCAGCTTGGGCCAGCGCCTCCGTCACAGGACCGATATTGCCGGCGTCGGTGGAATCGAAGGTCGAACAGATCTTGTAGAGCACATGGGCAGCGCCGCGATCGCGCAGCCATTGATCCGCCTTGCGGGCGGCAGCGACGGCCTCGTCGGCGGCAACGGAGCGGATCTTCAGAGAAACGACCACAGCGTCGACGTCCGGCAAGGCGAGGGACAGATCCGGAATGCCGACCGTCTGGACGGTGCGAAGGCCGTTCTTCGTCAGCGTGTTGGCGAGGTCGGAGGCGCCGGTATAGTCGTCGGCGATCGATCCCAGCAGAATGGTCATCGGTCAGCTCCGTGCAAAAGGCTTGAACCAGGCGAGGCCATCGAGTGTGCGGCCGCGCGGAGCATATTCGCAACCGACGAAACCGGCATAGCCGAGCCGGTCGATCTCGGCGAACAGGTAGGGATAGTTCAGTTCCTCCCCGTCGGGCTCGTGGCGCGAAGGGACGCTCGCTATCTGGATATGGCCGGTGATCGGCATGAGGTGCCGGAGCGCCATGGCGACGTCGCCATGCATGATCTGCCGGTGATAGATGTCGAATTGGAGCTTCAGGTTGGCAAGTCCAAGCTCCGCGATCAGCGTCTCGGCGGCGCCGAAATCATTGAGAAAATAGCCGGGCATGTTGCGGCCGTTGATCGGTTCGATCACGAGATCGATTCCTATTTCGGCGAGTCGCTCGGCCGCAAAGGCCACCGAGCGGCGATAACAGGTCGCGGCTTCCCCGTCGGAGGGATCGGCAAGGCCCGCCATCAGATGCAGCCGTTTGACGCCCGTCGCCGCGGCATAGTCGAGTGCCTTTTCGATGTCGGATTTCAAATCATCGAAGCGGCCGGGGAGGGCGGCGATGCCGCGTTCGCCCGCCGCCCAGTCCCCCGGAGGCAGATTGAACAGCGCCTGCTCAAGCTTGTTGCGGGCAAGCCGCTCCGCGATCTTTTCCGGCGGCACCTCGTAGGGAAATAGATACTCGACGGCCGTGAACCCCGCTTCCGCGGCGGCGTCGAAGCGGTCGAGGAAAGACCACTCGTTGAACATCATCGTCAGGTTGGCGGCGAAAACGGGCATCGGTTCCTCCTTTACGCCGTGTGTGGCTCTTTGCCTTGGCCCGGCAACTCTGCGCCCGAGAGTTGAGCATAGAGGCGTGCGAGGGAAGAATCGTCGTCGCGCCCCATGCCGGCGCCCGAGGCAGCTAGATACATTTGCAGCGCGGCCGCGACCAACGGCACCGGATAGCGCTCGGCGCGCGCCATGTCCTGCACGATGCCGAGATCTTTCACGAAGATTTCGACGGCGCTGAGCGGAGTGTAGTCGCCGGCAAGGACATGCGGGATTCGGTTTTCGAACATCCAGGAATTGCCGGCCGAGGCCGTGATCACCTCGTAGACCTTTGCGAGATCGAGCCCCTGCTTGGCCGCGAAGCTGATCGCCTCGCAGGCGGCGGCGATGTGCACGCCGGCAAGGAGCTGGTTGATCATCTTGAAGGCCGCGCCGGTCCCGGCGGCGTCGCCCAGTTCGTAGACCTCGGCCGCCATGGCGTCGAGCGCGGGACGGGCGACGGCGAAGGCTTCGGCGGAACCGGACGCCATAATGGTCAACTCGCCTTTTGCCGCCCTTGCTGCACCACCGGAAATCGGCGCGTCGAGATAATGGAGCCCGAGCGCCTCTGCCCGCTTCGCCAGGCTGCGCGCGACGGCCGGGTCCATGGTTGCCGACGAGACGAAGGCGGCGCCCGGCTTCATTGCCTCGGCGATGCCGTCCGGGCCGAAGAGGACCGCCTCCGTCTGCGCGGCATTGACGACGACCGAAACGACGATGCCGGCGTTCTGCACGGCCTCTTTGAGGGTGCCGGCGCCAAGCCCTCCTTCTGCGACGAAGCGCTCTATTGCGACCTGCGCGACGTCGTAACCGACGACCTCGATGCCGGCGCGCTTCATCGATTGCGCCATGCCGAAGCCCATCGAGCCGAGGCCGATCACGGCGGCCCTGCACCGCGGATTTTCATTCAATGACATGGCAACGTCTCCCGTGGCGAATTCGGAAATTCCCTCCGGACAACCGCCGGAGGGGCATCGTTTGAGCGTCTAGCGATTGACGGTCTTGGCAGGGACCGCCAGCACGGCGAGCGCGCCGACAACGAGAACGGCGGCAAGGAAATACATGCCGGCGCTGTTGCTGCCGGTGAAGTCCTTCAGATAGCCGACCATAAACGGTCCGAGAAAACCGGCAAGATTGCCGACCGAATTGATCCAGGCGATGCCGGCGGCAGCCCCCGTGCCGGCCAAAAAGGCTGTCGGCAGGGACCAGAAGAGCGGCGCGCAACTGATCGCGCCGGCGGCGGCGAGGGAAAGGCAGATGATGGCCGCCGTCGTGCTGCCCGCCATCGTCGCAGCGGCGAAACCGCCGGCGGCGATCAAGGCCGGCACGACGAGATGCCAACGCCGCTCGCGCAGCCGATCCGAGGAGCGCCCGAGCGCCAGCATGGCGATGAAGGTGCAGATATAGGGGATGGCGGAGATCAGGCCGATCTGAAGATTGCCCGTCACGCCGGACGCCTTCACCATCGTCGGCATCCAGAAATTGAGGCCGTACTGCCCGAGCACGAAGCAGAAATAGATGAGGCACATCAGCCAGACGCGGCGGTCGGTTATAGTGGCGCCGATGCTGTGCGGGCTCGATGCTTTCGTCCGGTTCTCAGCGCTGATGTTGACGGCGAGCACGCTCTTCTCCTTGTCCGTGAGCCACTTCGCGTCGCCAATTCTGTCATCGAGATAGAAGAAGGTGACGATGCCGAGGAGAACAGCCGGTATCGCTTCGATCAGGAACATCCATTGCCAGCCGGAAAGGCCGTGGCTTCCGTGGAAGCTGTCTATGATGAGGCCGGAGAGCGGATTGCCGAAGATGGCAGAAATCGGGATCGCCGACATGAAGGTGGCGATGATCTTCGCACGCCGATGCGCCGGGTACCAGGACGTCAGATAGAGGATGATGCCGGGAAAGAATCCCGCCTCGGCGACCCCCAGCAGGAAGCGCAGGACATAGAAGACCATTTCCGAGGAGGTGAACATGAAGGCGGCAGAGATGATGCCCCAGGTGATCATAATGCGGGCGATCCAGACGCGCGCGCCGACCTTGTTCAGAATGACGTTGCTCGGCAGCTCGAAGAAAAAGTAGCCGATGAAGAAGATGCCGGCACCGATGCCATAGGCCGCTTCCGACAGGCCGAGTTCGCTCGACATCTGCAGCTTGGCGAAGCCGACATTGACGCGGTCGAGATAGGCGACCACGTAGCACAGCATCAGGAATGGAACGATTCTCCAGAAAACCTTGGCATAGGCCCGATCCTCCAGCGCGCGTTCGAAATATGCGCCATCGGCTGGCGCCTGCGTTTGCAGGGTCATGATTATCCTCCTCCTTCAGAATTTGTCAGGCCCTCGCCACTTCCCGACATGGCGCACTACCATGGTTGGCAGCGCTGCCAATATTAGGTAGACCATCTTGGCAGCGCTGCCAATCAAAAAATGGTAGCGCTGCCAAAAATTCGGTCTATTGAATGGAAGGGCAGGGCTGCGGTGTCGAAGGCATCTATGGCGAGCGATGGCGGGCTCTCGGGAGTGAGCGCAAAGTGACTTTCGACTTTAAGCACCAGACGACGGTAACACTTGCCGAGGTCGCGGCCGCAGCCGGCGTCGGCGAGAGCACCGTCTCGCGCGTCCTTCGCAATCACGGCTCCTTTTCCAAGAAGACACGGGACCGGGTGATGGAGGCGGTAGAAAGGCTCGGCTATGTGCCGAACCGGATTGCCGGAACGCTCGCATCCGCCGGATCGCGTCTCGTCGCCTTTGTGATCCCGTCGCTCTCCAACATCGTCTTCCCGGACGTGCTGCGCGGCGCGAGTGCCGTGTTGGAGGCGCACCAGTATCAGGCGGTCTTTTCCGTGACGGACTACGATCCGGAGCAGGAGGAGGCGCTCGTCGCCGCGATGCTCGCCTGGCGGCCGACGGCGGTGATGCTGGCGGGCTTCGAGCACAGCGAAGGCACGCTCAAGAGGCTGCGCGCGAGCGGCTGCCGGGTCGTGGAACTGCTCGATCTCGATGGCTCTCCGGTTGACCTGGCCGTCGGCTTTTCCAACGCGGCAGCCGGCCGCGCAAGCGCCGAGTTCCTGTTGAAGCGCGGCTATCGCCGGATCGGCTATGTCGGCCATGACCTTCAGCGCGACACCCGCGCCGGAAAGCGCTTTGGCGGCTTCTGCGAGACGCTCGGTTCGGCCGGTTTTCCGCTCGTCGACCGGGAAATTCACGCGGGCGCTTCGTCGGTGGAGAGCGGGCGGCTGGGGCTCGAGCGGCTGCTTGCGAGACAACCCGATCTTGATGCGGTCTATTTTTCGAACGACGACATGGCTCTCGGCGGCTACTTCCACTGCCTCGCCCAGGGAATCTCGATTCCCTCGCAATTGGCGATCTTCGGTTACAATGGCCTCGATATCGGCCGGGTGACGCCGCAGCCGCTCTCGACCATCCGCACGCCGCGCGTTGCGACCGGCCGGGTCGCGGCCGAACTCGTGGTGGCGAACGCTCCGCCGCAAGTGATCGACCTCGGTTTCGAACTCATCGAAGGCGCGACTGCCTGAACTGAAAGGATCTCCAATGTCCGATGCCCGTCTTCGCGAGGAAATCTGCCGCTATGGCCGGTCCCTGTTCGAACGGGGCCTGACCCCCGGCTCCTCCGGCAACATATCGCTCAGGCTCGATGATGGCGGCTGGCTCGTGACGCCCACCAACGCCTCACTCGGCTTTCTCGATCCCGCCCGCATCTCGCGGCTCGACGCTGGCGGCGAGCTCGTCTCGGGCGACAAGCCCACGAAGGAAATCCCTCTTCATTCCGCCCTTTACGACACCCGCGGCAGCGCGCGGGCGATCGTCCACCTTCATTCGACCCATGCGGTGGCGCTGACGATGCTGCCTGAAATCGATCCGCGCGCCGCTCTGCCGCCGATGACGCCCTATTATCTCATGCGTGCCGGCGAGACCGCGCTGGTGCCCTATTACCGCCCCGGCGATCCGGCGGTCGCCGATGCGATCCGCGGGCTTGCGGGCAAATATTCCTCCGTGCTGCTTGCCAATCACGGACCGGTGGTGGCGGGTGACAGCCTCGAAGCCGCAGTCTTCGCCACGGAGGAACTGGAGGAAACGGCGAAGCTCTATCTGCTGTTGCGCAACCTGAACCCGCGCTATCTCAGTCCGGCTCAGGTCGCCGATCTTGTGAAGACCTTCGGTCTCGACCTGCCGTCCCATGACGATCATGAAGGGCATGACCACGGCTGAGCGCTCCCGCCTTCGGTCGACATTCTTATGCGCTGCAACAAGAACCTTCATCACTTTTGATGCAGTGCGGCGACGAACTAGCCTTGACGGGGCCTCCTTAAGGTCGTCTATTCATATTACTGATCCGGTGGACCAACCAGTAGATCAGTGGAGGCGCCGATGATTGGCAGTCCGATACTCACGCAGATGCCAAAGGTGGGGCGAGGCCTGGACCGCCGCACGGCCCGTGAGATGATTGCCGAGAAGCTGATGGTGCTGGTTGCGACCAATATGCTCAGGCCCGGAGACGAGCTCCCTGGCGAACGCGAACTCGCCAATGTGCTGCATGTCAGCCGCGAGACGGTGCGGGGCGCGATCCAGATACTGGCCGCGCGCGGGATCATCGAGGTGTCGCAGGGAAGCCGCAGCCGGGTCGCCGATGTGGATCTCAGCGACGTCACCGTAACCATCGCCTCGCCCAACGCCATCGACAGCTACGATCTCGAGGACGTTCACGCTGCAAGGTTGCACATTGAGCTCAGGGTGGTGGGTGACGCGGCCGAGAACATCGATGACGAGACGTTGAGCAAGCTCGAAAGCCTGCTCGAAGCGCAGAAGCTTGCAGGAAACGACGCGATGCGCTTCCTGATCTGCGACCGCGAGTTCCACGTCGCGATCTACCGGGCCTGCGGCAATCCGCTGCTCGCCGATTTCGTGACCGACCTTTACACCTATATGATGGACTACCGGCGCAGCGCCATGTCGCGGCCGGGCGCGATCGAGGCCAGCTACGCGGATCACAGCGAAATCGTCGCTGCGCTGAGACGGCGGGATCGTGATGCGGTGGTCGCCGCCTTTCACCATCATCTCATTCGCATTTATGAGACGACCAAGGATCTCCTCGCCGGCAAGGAGGCCGGCGGGAAGAAGCAGAAGCAGAAAGGGACCTGAGCCCGCAGGATCGGGCGTGGCCGAACGGAGGAGGTTCGCCGCGAATGCATATCATGGTCATAGGCGCGGCCGGCATGATCGGCCGCAAACTGGTCGAGAAGCTCGCCGCCGAGCCGGATGCGCTCGGCCGGAACATCGAAAAAGTGACGCTGGCGGACGTGGTTGAGCCCTCGGCCCCGCCGGCCTTTTCTTCGATGTCGACAACCCTCGCGCTCGATCTCTCGACGGAAGGCAGCGCCGAGCGGCTCGCGTCGTCTCGACCCGACGTGATCTTTCATCTTGCCGCGATCGTCTCCGGCGAGGCGGAGGCGGATTTCGACAAGGGCTACCGTGTCAATCTCGACGGCACGCGTGCGCTTTTCGACGCCATCCGCGCCGAGAGCCGCAAGGAGCCTTACTTCCCGCGCGTCATCTTTGCCTCCTCGATAGCCGTTTTCGGCCAGCCTTTCCCGGAAAAGATTGGCGACGAGTTCTTCACGACGCCGCTCACGAGCTACGGCACGCAGAAGGCGATCTGCGAATTGCTGCTTGCCGACTATACGAGGCGCGGCCTGTTCGACGGCATCGGCATCCGTCTGCCGACCATCTGCATTCGCCCCGGCCAGCCCAACAAGGCCGCCTCCGGCTTCTTTTCGAATATCCTGCGCGAGCCGCTCGCCGGCAAAGAAGCTATACTGCCGGTGGAGGAAAACGTCCGCCACTGGTTCGCGAGCCCGCGTTCGGCCGTGGGATTCTTCCTGCATGCGGCGCGGATGGATACGAGCCTCATCGGGCCGCGACGCAATTTGACGATGCCTGGCCTCTCGGCGCTGGTGGGCGAAGAGATCGAGGCACTCGGGCGCATCGCCGGCCAGAAGGCCGTCGGCCTCATCCGCCGCGAGCCGGATCCGGTCATTGCCGCGATCGTCTCCGGATGGCCGACGAATTTCGATGCGCGTCGTGCGCGCGAGCTCGGCTTCACGGCTGAAAGCAATTTCGACGAGATCATCCGGATCCATATCGAGGACGAGCTCGGAGGGAGGATCTGACATGGCGCGAGCTGTAAGGTCGGGCGAAGGAAAGATCGCGCTGGTGACAGGCGGCGGCACCGGCGTCGGACGCGGCATCGCCAAAGCGCTGAGCGCAGAAGGCTATAGCCTCGTCATCACCGGACGCCGTCCGGACGTGCTGGAACGGGCAGCCGGCGGGATTTCAGCGGGGCCCGGCAGCGTCGTGCGCGCAATCGCCTGCGACGTCGGCAACCCGGATCAGGTCGCAGCGCTGTTCGGAGCGATCCAGGCGGAATTCGGCCGGCTCGATCTTCTCGTCAACAATGCCGGCTCGAACGTGCCACCGGTGCCGCTCGAAGAGGTGACCTTCGAGCAATGGAGCGGCATCCTCGCGGCGAACCTCACAGGCGCCTTCCTCTGCACGCAGCAAGCGTTTCGGCTGATGAAGGTTCAGGATCCGCGAGGCGGGCGGATCATCAACAACGGCTCGATTTCGGCGTCGACGCCCCGGCCCAACTCCGCGCCCTACACGGCAACCAAGCATGCGATCACCGGGCTCACCAAGTCGACCGCGCTCGATGGGCGGCCATTCGACATCGCCTGCGGCCAGATCGACATCGGCAATGCGGCGACGGATATGACGCAAAAGATGAACACCGGCGTTCTGCAGGCCAGCGGCGAGATCGCCGCCGAGCCGACGATACCGGTCGAGCACGTCGCCGAGGCCGTCGTCTACATGGCGAGCCTGCCGCTCTCGGCCAATGTGCTGACGATGACGGTGATGGCGACAAAGATGCCGCTGGTCGGTCGCGGATAGGTCAACGCTTGCGCCTGCCCTATATCCGGAGAGGGAATGATAAAGGGCTCGGCAGAGGCAGATACAGATTGTGGGAGGAATACCTATGGCAGGCGTGGATTTCATCGATGTCAGGAAGTCCTTCGGTGCTTTTCCGGTCATCAAGGGCGTGAACATCGAAATCGAGGATGGCGAGTTCGTTATTCTCGTCGGTCCGTCCGGCTGCGGAAAGTCGACCTTGCTCAGAATGCTGGCGGGACTCGAGAACATCACCGCCGGCGAGATCCGCATCGGCGACCGGGTGGTCAACCGGCTGCCGCCGAAGGACCGCGACATCGCCATGGTGTTCCAGAACTACGCGCTCTATCCGCACATGACGGTCGCCGACAACATGGCCTTCTCGCTGATGTTGGCGGGCAGGCCGAAGGCCGAGATCGACAAGCGCGTCGGCGTGGCGGCGGAAATCCTCGGCCTGTCGAAACTGCTCGACCGCTATCCGCGCCAGCTTTCCGGCGGCCAGCGCCAGCGCGTTGCCATGGGCCGGGCGATCGTGCGTGATCCGCAGGTGTTTCTTTTCGACGAGCCGCTTTCTAACCTTGATGCGAAGCTGCGCGTCGCTATGCGCGGCGAGATCAAGGAGTTGCACCAGCGGCTGAAGACGACGACCGTCTACGTCACTCACGACCAGATCGAAGCGATGACTATGGCCGACAAGATCGTCGTCATGCACGACGGCATCGTCGAGCAGCTCGGCGCGCCGCTCGATCTCTATGACAATCCCGCCAATCTCTTCGTCGCCGGCTTCATCGGTTCGCCCGCGATGAACATGATCCACGGACGGCTTCACCCCGAAGATCCGGCGGCCTTCATGACCGCGGACGGCACGGCGCTGCCCGTCGCCCGGCCGGCTGCAGCCGCTCGCGGCCGTGATCTCGTCTACGGCCTCAGGCCCGAATACATGGCCCTCGATCCGAACGGTCTGCCCGCCGAGGTCGTGGTCATCGAACCGACTGGCTATGAGACGCAGATGATCGCCAGGCTGGGTGGCAACGACGTAACCTGTGTGTTTCGCGAGCGGGTGACTGCCAAGCCCGGCGAGACGATCCATCTTTCGATCGACGGCGCCCATGTGCACCTGTTCGACGCCGAAACGGGGCGGCGACTGTTCGACTGATACCGTGCGGCCGGGGAAGGGGAGGAGCCTTCCTCGGTGCCGCGCGGGTGATGCCAGGCGATGGCCGCGCATCGGAGTTGCCGCATTTGCCAAGCGGGACGGCGAATGCCGGAAGAAATGCTCCCGCTGTTTCAAGGAGGAGTACCAAATGCCGATAAAAAGACGTGACTTTCTCGCAGGTTCCGCGGCGCTTGCCGGTATAGCGGGCCTGTCGCCGCTCGGGGTCCGCCCATCCTTCGCGCAAGCCGCCGAGCCGAGCTACAAGCCGGAAGAGGGCGCAAGCCTCAGGCTTCTCAGATGGACGCCCTTCGTCAAGGGCGACGAGGATGCCTGGCTCGCCAATACCAAGAAGTTCACCGAGGCAACCGGCGTCGAGGTCCGCATCGACAAGGAGAGCTGGGAGGACATCAGGCCGAAGGCCGCCGTCGCCGCGAATGTCGGCTCCGGCCCGGACATGGTGATGTGCTGGTTCGACGATGCGCATCAATATCCGGACAAGCTCGTCGACGTCACCGAGCTCGCCAATTATCTCGGCAACAAATATGGCGGTTGGTACGACGGCGTAAAGGGCTATGCGACCCGCGACGACAAGTTCATCGCCATGCCGCTGACCGCGATCGGCAACGCGGTCTGCTACCGCGACAGCCACATGAAGGCCGCGGGCTTCAGCGAGTTCCCGAAGGATACGGCTGGCTTCCTCGAGCTCTGCAAGGCGATGAAAGCCAAGGGCACGCCGGCCGGCTTCCCGCACGGCAAGGCCGTCGGCGACGGCAACAACTATGCCCATTGGCTGCTCTGGAGCCACGGCGGCAAGATGGTCGACGAGAGCGGCAAGGTCACGGTCAACAGCCCGGAGACGCTGGCAGCGATCAACTATGCAAAACAGCTCTACGAGACCTTCATTCCGGGCACCGAAAGCTGGCTCGACATCAACAACAACCGCGCCTTCCTGGCTGGCCAGGTTTCGCTGACGGCGAACGGCGTTTCGCTGTACTATGCGGCCAAGAAGGATGCGGCGCTCGCGGAACTCGCGTCGGACATCCGCACGACCAACTTCCCGATCGGCCCCGTCGGCCAGAGCGTCGAACTGCATCAGACGAGTTCGATCCTGCTCTTCAACCACAGCAAATATCCGGAAGCCGCCAAGGCCTACATCAAGTTCATGATGGAAGGCGACCAGATGAATGCCTGGATCGAAGGCTCGAGCGCCTATTGCTGCCAACCGTTGAAAGCTTTCGCCAACAACCCGGTCTGGACGGCTGATCCGATCCACGCGCCCTATGCAAAGGCTTCCGAGACCTTGCGTCCGAACGGATATGCAGGTCCCCTCGGCTATGCCTCGGCAGGCGTGATGGCCGACTATGTGCTGGTCGACATGTTCGCCACCGCCGTCACCGGCCAGATGACGCCGGAAGACGCGATGGCCGAGGCAGAGCGGCGGGCAAACCGCTACTATCGCGTCTGATCTTCCCGTGGCGGCCCGAGGGGGCCGCTACGACATCAGGCAAACGCGTCGGCGGCCGCTCCCGCCGACGCAATTCAGTCCCGTCGGAGAAGCTCGATGTCCATCACGTCGTCCGAAAACCCGCCATCCACCACGACCTCGCTGATGCAGAACAACAATGTGCTCGGCCTCCTGTTCATGCTGCCGGCGGCCGTCTTTCTCATCTGCTTCCTCACCTATCCGCTCGGCCTCGGCGTCTGGCTCGGCTTCACCGATACGCGCATCGGCCGCGACGGCATCTTCATCGGGCTGGAGAACTACGTTTTCCTTGCGAGAGATTCCGTTTTCTGGCTCTCGGTGTTCAACACGCTTCTCTATACCTTCGTCGCCTCGATCCTGAAGTTTGCGCTCGGCCTGTGGCTGGCGCTACTGCTCAACGAGAATCTGCCGTTCAAATCCTTCTTCCGCGCGATCGTGCTTCTGCCCTGGGTGGTGCCGACGGTACTTTCGGCCCTTGCCTTCTGGTGGATCTACGATTCCCAGTTCTCGATCATTTCCTGGTCGCTGATGCAGCTCGGCATTATAGATGGCCCGATCAACTTCCTCGGCGACCCGACGAACGCGCGCGCCTCGGTCATCGCCGCCAATGTCTGGCGCGGCATTCCCTTCGTCGCGATTTCGCTGCTCGCCGGCCTGCAGACGATCCCGGCGTCGCTGCAGGAGGCCGCCTCGCTCGACGGCGCCACGAGCTGGCAGCGCTTCCGCTATGTAACCCTGCCGATGCTGACGCCGATCATCGCCGTCGTAATGACCTTTTCGGTGCTCTTCACCTTCACCGATTTCCAGTTGATCTACGTCTTGACCAAGGGCGGGCCGGTCAATGCCACGCATCTGATGGCGACGCTTTCTTTCCAGCGCGGCATTCCGGGTGGGCAGCTCGGCGAGGGGGCGGCGATCGCGGTTGCCATGATCCCGTTCCTGCTCGCCGCCATCATGTTCAGTTTCTTCGGCCTGCAGCGCCGCAAATGGCAGCAGGGCGGCCAGGATTGAGATCGGGAGGGACAAGATGAACACGACCACAAGAATCGAAGACGAGGTCCTCACCGATACCGCCGAAGGCATGAGCTATCTCAACCGCCTGCCGCGGCGGATCGTCGTTCTCTATCTGCCGATGGCGGTCTTCGTCTTCGTGCTGCTGTTCCCGTTCTATTGGATGGCGATCACCGCGGTGAAGCCGAACTCGCAGCTTACCGACTACAACAATTACAGCCCCTTCTGGGTGGTCGCGCCGACGCTCGATCATATAAAGTATCTGCTCTTTGAGACTTCCTATCCTGGATGGTTGTGGAACACGATGCTGGTTGCCGTTGGCTCCACCATTCTTTCGCTCGCAGCCTCGATTTTCGCGGCTTACGCGATCGAACGGGTACGCTTCACCGGGGCGCGGCCGGTGGGGCTGATGATCTTTCTCGCCTATCTGGTGCCGCCGTCGATCCTCTTCATCCCGCTTGCCTTCATCGTCTTCAAATTCGGGATCTACGATTCGAAGCTGGCGCTGATCTTCACCTATCCGACTTTCCTCATCCCCTTCTGCACCTGGCTGCTGATGGGCTATTTCCGCTCGATCCCGTTCGAACTCGAGGAGAGCGCACTGGTCGACGGGGCGACGCGCTGGCAGATCCTCGTCAAGATCATCCTGCCGCTCGCAGTCCCGGGGCTGATCTCGGCCGGCATCTTCGCCTTCACGTTGTCCTGGAACGAATTCATCTATGCGCTGACCTTCATCCAGTCGTCGGAGAACAAGACTGTGCCGGTCGGCGTGCTGACAGAACTGGTGCGCGGCGACGTCTTCGAATGGGGCGCGCTGATGGCGGGTGCGCTGTTCGGCTCGCTGCCGGTCGTCATTCTCTACTCGTTCTTCGTCGACTATTACGTCTCGTCGATGACGGGCGCGGTGAAGGAGTGATCGTCACCGCCGGGCCACTACGAAGACCAGGGTGGCGACGATCACGGCAAACGGCGCCAAGGCGCCCGGATACTCCATCGCCCAAAGGGTGAGGCCGCTGTAAGCACACCATATGATCGGGATGGGCAGCAGCAGCCACAGTGTCCTCTGGCCGATCATCAGCATGGCGCCAAGCGTCGTGGCAACCGTCGGATCCGGCATCATGCCGAAGGTTTCGGCTGCGGCGGGCGAACGGCCTGCCAGCAAGGCGATGAATGGATAGGCGAGCAGACCGAAGACAGCGAGACCGATGCCGCCATAACGGCGCAGGCCGCCCACAGATGCGGGCTCGCGTGCCAGGAGGGCGGTGAGAACCAGCAGTCCCGCCTCGATAAAAAAGGCGGCCGCAGCGTAAGACATCGCCCAGTTTATGCTGGCATAGCGCATCCACAAGAATTGCCAGGCGCAGAAGGCCCATGCGAGCGCGAATATCGAGGGAACCGCAATCCGGACGCGGGAAGGGTGCAGGGCCGCGGGAACGAGCACGGCAAGCGCGCCTGCGATAAAAACAAGCTGCAGCGGCCAGAGCGTCTGGTTGTAGCGCTCGATCAGCCGGAAATAGACGCGCGGCGAGAACATCAGGAAATCCGCAAGCGTATAGGTCGCCCAATCGGACATCAGCCTCGGACCGCTCTACGTTGTGGCGCGAGCCCACTCACAGCGCTTCCACATAGTCGACCATGCGCTGGCGCATTGTCTCGTCCGGCAGGATGCCTCTTGCGGCGTCGAGGTTCTCCCGCACGTGGTCGACGCGGGTGGTGGCGGGGATCGCGCAGGTGACGGCCGGGTGCGAGATGATGAATTTCAAGAGGAACTGCGCCCAGTTGCGGGCGCCCGTCTCGGCCACCCATTCCGGCAGGGGCGCATCCTCGAACTGGCGGATGAGGTCGCCCTGCCGGAACGGGCGGTTGACGATGACCGCGATGCCCTTCTCCCGCGCCAGCGGCAGGATGCGGTCCTCCGGCTCTCGATCGAGGACATTGTAGGTGATCTGAACGAAGTCGATCGGCTGGCTCGCCATGACGCGCTCGATCTCGCGATGCCTTCGCCCTTCAGAGGTGGTGATGCCGACATAGCGCAATTGTCCTGCCGCCTTCATGTCGAAGAGAGCCGGCAGGTGCTCCTCCCAGGAAACGAGATTGTGGACCTGCATGAGATCGAACTTGCCGACGCCCCAATAGCCGCGTGACGCTTCGATCTGTGCGGCTCCGCCCGCCGAGTCGGAGATCCAGACCTTCTCCGCCGAAAACAGCCGCTCGGGGTAACCAAGCTTGCGCAAGCCGTGGCCGATCGTCGGCTGGGATGATCCGTACATCGGAGAGGAGTCGATCATGCGGCCGCCGCCCTCGAAGAAGGCAGCGATCACGGCGGCGCATTCGTCCTTCAGCACGGGATCGTCTCCGACATTGAAGGTGATCCAGGTGCCGAGGCCCACCACGGGCATAGGCTCTCCGCTTTTCGGTATGGGTCTGGTAATGATGTCGGCAGCCTGGCCCCTCGTCAGCCGCGGCATGAGCGGCAGCGAAACGGCAAAACCAAGCCCCTGAACGACTGCGCGCCGCGTGATGATCATCGCTCGCTCCCTTCCGTTCGAAGCCTTCAAGCTTATCGCTCGGTCGGGCGAAATAATAACCCCTGCGGCGCCGCTCTGCACCCAGGAAGTCGGGAGGGATCGCAGGCTCGCCGTCAGCCCTCGCCGCGGAACGCACGCTCGAGCGGCGCGATATCGAGCTTGACCATGCCGAGCATGACCTCCGTTGCACGTCTCGCCGCTTCGCGATCGCTGCTCGCCATCATCTCGCCCAGCACCCGCGGTGCGATCTGCCAGGAGAGACCCCAGCGGTCCTTCAGCCAGCCGCATTGTTCCGCCTCGCCGCCGTTGCCGATGAATGCGTCCCAGATGCGATCGATCTCTGCCTGGCTGTCGCATTCGACCAGGATAGAGAAGGCGTGGTTGAAGGGATCTAACGGGCCGGCGTCGAGCGCAATGAAATTCTGGTCGCCAAGCGTGAACTCAATCACCTTGACGCTGCCTGGCGGCCCGCTGGGTGTTTCGGCCGGCACGGTCGTCGTGCCGGATAAAGCGGAATTGGGGATGACCGAGACGTAGAAATCGACGGCTTGGCCTGCGTCCTTCGCGAACCAGAGATGCGAGACAATCTTTGGCATGGAACAATCTCCTCCGGGTGACGGGAAACTGGTCTTAACGGCCTTAGGACGTTCCGGCCTCGCGCGCGCCGACAGCTCCGGAGAAAAATCTTGTGCTCGAATAGGTCGCCGGCGGTCAGATAACCGATTGCCGACCGGCTGGCGCGGCATGTCCCGACATGAGGCAGGCGTTTAACAAGCGTATCGCGCCTTGGGTCCGTTGGCCCAAAGCCGCGGCACGCCTTTTCGTGTGATATGCATTAGCTTCTTTGCTGAGCTTGTGGGGCTGATGCGGGCTCCAGCTCGATCGCGCCGTCCAGACGCTGATCACTCGGCCGGACGGCTTCGATCTCGAGGTGGCGTTCAGCCTGACGCATGTGCTGCCATTCCTTTTCGAGGCGCAGGAACACATCCGTCGGCATGAATTTGTGCTGCATCTGACCCTCCTCGCGATTGCGTCAAGGAACACGCGAAGAGGAACTTTGGTTCCCACGCGATCTTTCAAGCCGTGAAGAAAATTCGTCGTCCAGTCCGGCTCCATGGCGGGTGCCGCGTGGAACGGCGGAACCCAATAGGTGAACCCGCGCGGCTGCTGATCAATTAAGCGGCGGGGTCCACCTATCGCCCCTCGAAACTGGTGAGGCCGCCGCCTCTTCGAGAGTGTTCGTACGGCGGCCTCAAGGCTTATGCCTCGGACCGGATTCCACTCCTGGAGCGGCCTCGCGTCAAGGTTTAGAGCTTACTCAATTCGAGTTATTGGATATGTCCAAAGGGTGCGGAACTCCCATTCGACGAGCTTCGACACGGGGCGCCGGTTGCTGCGACGGCCGCGCCAAAAGCGCCCTGACTGCTCACGACTTCACATGCATTGGTGGTCCTAAAGGCGCTGCACGCTTCTGGGCGACATGCATTAGATCATGAACGTGAGCGATTCTAATGAGTTGGCGCGGGATGCGGGCGGAAAACCGCACACTTTACCTCATCCCGCGCTAAATTGCCTGCAGCGTCAGCGATGCCGCGCCCACGATCAGGCCGAGGGCGACGGCGATGGCGATGCCGTATCTCATCATCTTCATTCGGCGTGTTCGCTCGCCGGTCCAGTCGTAGCTCATCATGTGCTCCGAAGAGATTGCACCTCAGACGCGAAGATTGGACGCTTTTCCTTAACAAAGAGGAAACCACGTTTCTGGCTGCGCGCCGGGAGGCGGCGAAGAGACCAACGGAGTTCGGCAAGCGGGCCTGACCGGCTATCTTCTTGTTAAGCTTGGCCGATCCGAGTGCCTAATCCATTTTAACTAAAATTGTCGTAAAATTGCATTTAAGTAAAGCAGTGGCGTCCTCTGTATCTTCGAAGCTTTCAAGCCTGACATTATTGTCGCCTTATTTTGGAAATTTACCATCATTGCAGAATTCTTCCGCAATTAACTCCTGCGGCCGCCATCCAGTCTATATTTAGGAAGTCATTGCGGGCGTGAGAGCGATTTGGCATGTGTGGCTTCAGCGGCTATTTTGGTTCAATACGAGACGGAAAAGCCCTTCTCGAAAGGATGGCGGCCGCAATCGCGCATCGTGGGCCCGACGAGCACGGCATCTTCGCCGCGCCGGACGCAGGCCTCGGCCATGTGCGCTTGTCCATCGTCGGGCTCGGCGACGGCCAGCAGCCGATGTCCGATGCGAGCGGCGAGCTCACGGTCGCCTTCAACGGCGAGATCTTCAATTATGTGGAGCTTCGCGACGAACTTCGCGCCAGAGGCCGCCGATTCCGCACGTCGAGCGACACGGAAGTCATCCTTCATCTCTATGATGAGATGGGCGAAGACTGCGTGTCGGTGCTCAACGGCGACTTTGCCTTTGCGATTTGGGACGCCCGCCGCCGCCGGATGATGCTGGCGCGCGACCGCATGGGCGTGCGGCCGCTTTTCCATACGATACACGGCGGCACGCTCTATTTCGCCTCGGAGGTCAAGGCGCTGCTTGCGGTTCCGGGCGTCTCGGCCGAGATCGACCCGATCGCGCTCGACCAGATCTTCACGCTGTGGGCGCCTATCGCGCCACGCACCCCCTTCCGCAATATCCTTGAGCTTGAACCGGGGCACCTGATGATCGCCGATCAGCGGGGCGTCACGACACGGTCTTACTGGCAGCTTCAGTTCCCGGATCACCATCAAGCCTCGGCGTATAGCGATGAGAGCGGCGCGGCGGAGGAACTGCGTGCCCTCTTGACCGATGCCACCCGAATCCGCATGCGCGCCGATGTCCCCGTCGGGGCCTATCTCTCGGGCGGCCTCGATTCCTCGATCGTCTCGGCTCTCGCGGCTGGCATGGCGCCACAGGGCCTTCGGACCTTTTCGGTCACCTTCGACAGCGCCGAACATGACGAAAGCGCTTTCCAGTTGGAAATGGCGGCAGCACTCGGGACTGAGCATAGCGCAGTCGCCTGCCGTGCCGGCGACATCGCCAAGGTTTTTCCCGAGGTGATCCGCTTCACGGAGCGTCCGATCATCCGCGCCGCACCTGCTCCGCTTTACCAATTGTCGCGCCTCGTGCGCGAGGCGGGTCTGAAGGTGGTGTTGACGGGCGAAGGAGCGGACGAAGTTTTTGCAGGCTACGACATCTTCAAGGAGGCGCGCGTGCGCCGTTTCTGCGGCCGGCAACCCGGTTCGCGCATCAGGCCGCATCTCTTCCGCAAACTCTATCCTTATCTGCCGGGCCTGAAACAGCAGTCGCCGGAGTATCTCGCGGCCTTCTTCGGAGCGGGCGACGAGTCGCTCGACGACCCGCTCTTCTCGCACCGCCCTCGGCTCAAGGGTACGGCTGCGACGAAGCTGTTCTTTTCCGGCGACCTGCGCGCCGAGTTGAAGGACTATGAAGCGGCCGACGAACTCATCGGCCGCCTACCTCAGGAATTCGGCCGCTGGCATCCGTTGCATCAGGCGCAGTATCTCGAAAGCCGCTTCCTGCTGCCCGGCTACATTCTCTCCAGCCAAGGCGACCGCATGGCCATGGCGCACGGCGTCGAGGGTCGCTTCCCCTTCCTCGATCATCGCCTTGTCGAGTTCGCCGCCAAGCTGCCGCCGGAGATGAAGCTGAAGGGCCTGGTGGAGAAGCACATTCTGCGCGACGCGACAAAGGATCTCTTGCCGCCCACGATCGGCAGGCGGGTGAAGCAGCCCTATCGCGCCCCCGACAGCCATTCCTTCAGCGGTCCGGGCGAACTCGATTACGTCCGCGACGCCATGAGCGAGAATGCGATCGCCTCACGCGGCCTCTTCAACGAGAAGGCGGTGGCGAAGCTGTACGAGAAATGCCGGTCGCGCCCGGCCTCCGGCTTCCGAGATAACGCGGCCTTCGTCGGCATTCTCTCGACGCAACTGTGGCTCCAGACATTCACCGGCACCAGCCTCGGCAAGGCGGAAGCCGCCTGAAACCGTTCAAGAAAGGAATAACAGAGATGACGGAAACGATTAAGGACAAGGTCAAGGCATTCATCGTCGAGAATTTTCTCTTCGGCGACGCCTCCTACGAACTCGCCGATACGGCTTCGCTGATCGAGAACGACATCATCGACTCGACCGGGGTTCTGGAACTCGTCGCCTTTATCGAGGACCAGTTCGGGATCGCGATGGCCGACACCGACATCGTCCCTCAGAACCTGGATTCGCTGTCGGCCATCGTGACTTTCGTCGAAGCGAAGGCCGCCGTGCCGGTCACGGCCTAGGGAGCGGAAGGGCGGGGCAACGACAATGCGGTTCGAGCAATTCCTCATCAGGAACGCCGCGGCAAATGCCGGGAAAACGGCGTTGGTCACCGATCGCAGGCGGCTCAGCTACGCCGAGCTCGACGAGCTTTCAAGCCGGCTTGCCACCGCCCTTCGAGCAAACGGCGTGACGCGGAGCGACCGCGTGCTCGTCTTCATGGACAATTGCTGGGAGGCGGCGGTCGCGATCTTCGCAACCCTCAAGGCGGGCGCGACCTTCAGCCCGATCAATGCTTCCACCAAGGCCGACAAGCTCGCCTACATCATCGCCGACTGCGAGGCGGCGGCGATCCTGACGCAGGCCAAATTGATGCCGGTCGTCGCGGAAGCGCGCGCGCTTTCGCCCGATAAAGCGCCTTTCGTCGCGTCGACCGCGGCACCGGGCGGCCGCACGCCGGAAGGAGCGGCGTCCTTCGAGAGCTGCCTGGCGGCAGACACGGCGCCTGTCCCGCATGGCGGCATCGACGTCGATCTCGCCATGCTGATCTATACTTCCGGTTCGACCGGCCGCCCCAAGGGCGTGATGATGACCCATCGCAATATCGATGCGGCATCGGAGTCGATCACCACCTATCTGCGCAACACGCCGGACGACATCATCCTGAACGTCCTGCCGCTCGCCTTCGATTACGGCCTCTATCAGCTCCTGATGGCGACCCGGCTCGGAGCCACGCTCGTGCTTGAAAAGTCCTTCGCCTTTCCGCAGGCGATCTTCGAGCGGATTCGTGCCGAGGGCGTGACCGGTTTCCCGCTGGTGCCGACGATGGCAGCGATGATCCTGCAGATGCGCGATCTCGAGCCCGGTTTCCTGCCGAGCCTTCGCTATATCTCCAACACCGCCGCGGCCCTGCCGCCGGCGCATATTGCCCGTCTTAGGGAGCTCTTTCCCGCCGCCCGGCTCTATTCCATGTACGGGCTCACGGAGTGCAAGCGCTGTACCTACCTGCCGCCGGAAGAACTCGACCGCCGCCCTGGCTCGGTCGGCATCGCCATTCCGAACACGGAGGCCTTCGTGGTCGATGACGCGGGGAAGCGCGTGGCGCCCGGCGTCGCCGGCGAACTCGTCATCCGCGGCCCGCATGTGATGCAGGGTTACTGGCGCAACGACGACGCCAGCGAACGCATGCTGCGCCCGGGCCCGAACCCGTGGGAAAAGGTACTTTACACCGGCGACCTCTTCCGCGCCGACGAGGAGGGCTTCCTCTATTTCGTCGGCCGCAAGGACGACATCATCAAGACGCGCGGCGAGAAGGTGGCGCCCAAGGAGGTCGAGACCGTGCTGCACGCCCATCCGGGCATCGCCGAAGCGGTCGTCATCGGCATTCCCGATCCGGTGCTTGGGGCTGCCATCGGCGCTCTTGTCGTGCTCTCGGATCCGACACTCACGGAAAAGGACATCATCCGCCATTGCGCCCGTCATCTTGAGGATTTCATGGTCCCGAAGATCGTGGAATTCCGCACGGAGCTTCCGAAGACGGATACAGGCAAAGTCAGTCGCCGACTTGCGGCCGAAACATTGGAGCCCGCAGAATGAATATCCGCCCGAGTGAGGACACATTCGGTTTCTCCGCCGATGCCCTGAAGATCGACGAGGCTGCGGAGACCGAGCGCATCGTCGAGGGCCTTCGCGCGCAGTTGCGCGGCATGCGCAAACGCGGCCTCGTACTCGGCCTTTCGGGGGGGATCGACTCCAGCGTTTCGGTGGCGCTTGCCGTTCGCGCCGTCGGCGCCAGGAACGTGTTCTGCCTGTTCATGCCGGAAAACGATTCCGATCCGGAAAGCCTTCGTCTCGGTCGGCTGGTGGCCGAGACCTTCGGCGTCGAGGCGATCGTGGAGGATATCGGCCCGACGCTCGCCGCGATGGGCTGCTACGCGCGGCGCGACGCCTTCATCCGCGAGCTCGTTCCGGATTACGGCCCGGGCTGGGCATCGAAGATCGTCATCGCCAATGCGCTCGAAGGCGAGGGCTACAATATCTCGTCTCTGGTGGTGCAGGACCCCGAGGGCGGGCAGACGAAGCTGCGCATGCCGCCCTCGGTTTATCTCGGCATAGTCGCCGCGACGAACATGAAGCAGCGCACCCGCAAGCAGATCGAATATTACCACGCCGACCGCCTGAACTTCGCCGTCCTCGGCACGCCGAACAGGCTGGAATACGACCAGGGCTTCTTCGTCAAGAACGGCGACGGCGCGGCCGACGTCAAGCCGATCGCCCATCTCTACAAGTCGCAGGTCTACGCGCTTGCCGCCTATCTCGGCGTGCCCGAAGACATCCGGCGCCGGCCGCCGACCACCGACACCTATTCGCTCGCACAGACGCAGGAAGAATTCTATTTCTCTCTGCCCTATGACCGGATGGATCTCTGCCTCTACGGTCTCAACAACGGTCTGAACGCCGAGGAAGTGAGCCGTGCCGCGAATCTCACCGCCGCTCAGGTGGAGCGCGTCTGGGCCGACATCGCAGCCAAGCGCAAGGCGACACGCTATCTCCATCTCGGGCCGCAGCTCGTGCAGCCGGTCGGGGAAATCGCCACTGACGAGTGGTGAGCCGGAGAGCCTCATCTGTCGGCGAGGCTCCCCGGCATTTCCATGGACGCTGCGGCTCGATGATCCGCACGATTCTGATCGCACGCCCCGCCTGCGAGACGGGGCGTGCGATCTGACGAGTCCCTATTGGGCGGGTGCCGGCGTGGTGGGTGCCGGTGCCGGCGTAGTGGGTGCTGGTGCCGGCGTGGTGGGTGCTGGTGCCGGCGTGGTGGGTGCGGGCTCTGTTGTGGTCGGCGCAGGCTCTGTTGTAGCCGGCGGGGTCTCGCCTGCCGGAGGCGTTTCCGCTGTCCGTGGCATGAAGAATACGACCGCGAGAATGATGACCGCGAGGACAATGATGCCAATGATCACGTTTCGGTTCATGGTAGTTCCTCCGCTGCTGACGACCATCTCGGATTGACAGGGCTATCGTATTCGCCGAATCAATCAGAGATGAGGACCTAGCGTAGCACGCCTCTCGCTAAGCAATAATAAACGATGAAATAGCGTCCTTGTGGCGCAGCGGAATGACGTGCCGGTCGTGGTCGCCGGTTTTTCACAGGCGAAAAATACCCTCCGGATTCGAAGCTTCTGATTCCTGCATGCGAGGTGAGATAGTTGGCGCATCTCGCGACCAGGGAAGGAACACCATGCTTGCCGACGACATCTCCACGAATATGCGCAGACAACTGGGACGATCGGGCCTGTCCGCCGCACCCGTTGGTCTCGGCTGCTGGGCGATTGGAGGCTATTTCACCCTCGGTGGAAAGCCGGATGGTTGGGGAGAGATTGACGACGAGCAGTCGATCCGCGCCATCAAGCTTGGACTTGAGATGGGTGCGTCACTGATCGACACGGCTGACGCCTATGGAACCGGTCACAGTGAGGAGGTTATCGGCCGGGCGCTGAAGGGCCGAAGAGGCGACGCAATCATCGCGACCAAGTTTGGCTATACCTACGATCGCGCCGCCCGCGCCCTACTCGGCACCGATGTCAGCCCGGCTTACATCGAGCGAGCCTGCGCCGCATCGCTACAGCGTTTGAGCACCGGCTATATCGACCTCTACCAGATACACGTCGGCGAGCTCACGGATGATCAGGCGGATGCCGCCGGTGAAACGCTCGAGAAGTTGGCGGAGGCAGGCGCCATCCGTTTCTGGGGCTGGAGCACGGACAACGCCGCCGCGGCGAAGCGTATGGTGAAATTCCCGCATTTTGTCGCGGTTCAGCAGGAACTGAACGTCTTCATTGATGGGCCGGACATGCTGACGATGTGTGAGGGCAACGATCTCGCCAGCCTCAATCGGTCTCCCCTGGCGATGGGATTCCTGACCGGCAAGTTCGGTCCTGACACGCGCTTGCCTGAAGACGACGTACGCGCGGCGGGTCACAGTTGGGTGCGGTTCTTCGAGGATGGGCGGCCGCGTGCCGATTATCTCCGGCGCCTGTCTGAGGTGCGCGAACTTCTGCAGACCGGTGGCAGGACTTTGGCTCAAGGGGCACTCGGATGGCTTCTTGCCCGTTCTCCCAACACCTTTCCCATACCGGGCTTCAAGACGGAGGCGCAGGTGCGCGAAAATCTGGGCTCGATCGAGAAAGGACCGTTGCCGGCGGCGACGATGACGGAAATCGAGAAGCTTCTCGGTCGCGATGTCGATCAGAGGTGATGGTTCTGTCTGTAGCGGCGTAACCGGAAATAGGGGCGTTGCGGACCGGCGGTCAGCCGCCGTTCCCGTCAGAATACTCCGTCATATCGAGCAGCTGAGGGTGCCGCCCCGCGGCCGCCGATCGAAGCGCAGGACCGCCATCTTGTGTCGGGGCGGCGTGAGCGTCGTTTGCAGGGGTGTTGCTTTCCTGCAACGACTCCCGTGCGATGGCTACAATTCGAAATTGTGTACTTGCCGATCGGCGGGTCTCGTGTAAGATAACGTTATCCGCAATTCAAATCAGAGGAGGCGTGAAGATGAATCCCATTCTCGTGTTTGTGCGCCTCTGTGGCGGAACGGCTACCATGGCTTCGATGCGCCGCGCATCTCGCCTCAGCCGAATTTGATTTCGGGGCTTTGAGCCCGGATTTCCGCCACTTGGCACTTCCCCTTTGACCTGACGTGACCGGCTGACGAAGCGATTTGTTCCTATCTCGCGTCCGCATCCGCACGTCTTTTCGACCCTTGAGAGGACCTGGCTGCGTGAGTGCGCCGGGACGGAAAATCATGCGCGAAGCACAATCCTTAGTTGTTGATACCCTTGCGGCGACGATCGATGAACTGTACCGGAAATTCGGCGTCTGGAAGACCACGCGTGCGTTGCTGCGCGCCGCATGGATGCGTCGTCAAACGAAGAACCAGATCTCGCACCTGTCGAATCGCATGCGCCGCGACATCGGCCTTCCGGAGGATGCGCTCGGCGTACCCGGCCTTTACCTCTGGGACATCAAGGCCTTCACTCAGGCCTCGGCGGATCGTCCGCCCGACTGACCGCGAGGTCGCAGCCGTGATTAGAGACATGAGAGGGAGGGGCGCCACTGGCGCCCCTCCCTTGGTTTAAGCAGGTATCTCACCAGCTTCCCGCTGCGCGACCCGCGGCGGCATGAATGCGCACTCGCCTTCGTCAGCCTTGTACAAGCTTCGGCCAGCAGCATTGCGGCTGAAAGAAGGATCGTCGGGGCTCGCAAGTCTATCTGGTCGCGCTCGTGAGGGAATCTTCTTGAGGCATGGGAAGGAGAAGTCGCTCTGCCGTGCGAAACGGCTGAAGCTTAACAAAGAAGGAGGCCTGGTTAACCATTTGTTAACCATGACTCGCGTAGATCTTGGCAATCAAAAATTAACGAAGATGACCAAAGTGCTAACTGACGCTCGTTCGATCCGTATCAAGGGCCGCTCGTTCCTGGCGCTCGTGCTTTCTCCGGAGCTGCCGCTCGATTGGTGGCTGGGCCGCCTCGACGATCTTGCCGCGCGTTCCGCGGGATTCTTTCTGGGACGGCCAGTCGTGCTCGACGTTGCGGATCTCGAGATCGACCGGCCGCAACTGAAGGGCCTGCTCGACGAGCTCGGCAAGCGCAATGTCAGGGTGATGGGCATTGAGGGTGGACGTCCGTCGCTCTTCGAGCCGGGCATGCCGCCGGCCATGAAAGGCGGCCGGCCGGCGCCGGACTTCGAGGTCCCGGAGGGCGAACCGGCCGCCGAATCGCCGAAGACCGGCAAGGGCAAACCGGCAGCGCCGGTCGCCCCCCAGGAAGTGCAGCCGGCGCGGACAACGGCTTCGATCATCGTCAAGGAACCCGTGCGTTCCGGACAATCGATCATCTTCCCGGAAGGCGACGTTACCGTGGTCGGATCCGTCGCGTCCGGCGCGGAAATCATCGCCGGAGGTTCGGTGCATATCTACGGAACGCTGCGGGGGCGGGCGCTGGCGGGATCAGTCGGAAATGCCTCGGCGCGCATCTTCTGTCGCAGACTGGAAGCGGAGCTGCTCGCCATCGACGGCGTCTACAAGACGGCCGAGGACATGGCGCCCAACCTTCGAGGGCAGGCGGTACAGCTTTGGCTCGAAGGCGATTCGATCATGGCTGAGAGACTTAACTGAGCCGGTGCCGGCCAGGAAATAGGAGCGGGAAGATGGCGAAAGTTGTTGTTGTTACATCGGGTAAGGGCGGCGTCGGAAAGACGACTTCAACCGCCGCACTAGGCGCGGCGCTGGCGCAGCGCAACGAGAAGACGGTCGTCGTGGACTTCGACGTCGGCCTGCGCAATCTCGATCTCGTCATGGGTGCCGAGCGCAGGGTGGTCTACGACCTCGTCAATGTCATTCAAGGCGACGCGAAGCTACCGCAGGCGTTGATCCGCGACAAGCGGCTGGAGACGCTCTTCCTGCTGCCGGCATCGCAGACCCGCGACAAGGACAGCCTGACACCCGAAGGTGTCGAGCGGGTGATGGCCGAGTTGAAGAAGCACTTCGATTGGATCATCTGCGACAGCCCGGCCGGGATCGAGCGCGGCGCGACACTCGCGATGCGCCACGCCGACGTCGCCGTCATCGTGACGAACCCGGAGGTCTCTTCGGTTCGCGACTCCGACCGGATCATCGGCATGCTCGATTCCAAGACGGAGCGGGCCGAGCGCGGAGACCGGGTGGAAAAGCACCTGTTGCTCACGCGCTATGATGCCGCTCGCGCCGAGAGGGGCGACATGCTGAAGGTCGACGATGTCCTTGAGATCCTGTCGATCCCGCTGATCGGTATCGTCCCCGAAAGCGCCGACGTCCTCAAGGCCTCCAACCTCGGCGCACCCGTCACGCTCGCCGACAGCCGCAGCGCCCCGGCGGTCGCCTATCTCGACGCGGCGCGCCGCCTTGCCGGCGAAACGCTGCCGATCACCATTCCCGGCGAAAAGCGCGGGCTCTTTGGCAAGATATTCGGACGGAGGGCAGCATGAGCATTTTCCGTTTCTTCAGCAAACAGAGTTCCGCGCCGACGGCGCGAGAGCGCCTTCAAGTCCTGCTCGCGCATGAGCGGGCCTCGGTCGGCCAGTCGGACCTCGTCGCGATCCTCAGGGAGGAAATCCTCGCCGTCATCGCCAAGCATGTTCAGGTCGATCGCGAGAAGGTGAGCGTGAAGATGGACCGCGGCGAGCACGTGACGACGCTGGAGGTCGACATCGAGATCCCGATGCAGGCGGGTGTCCGGGCGGCCTAAATGGGGCCGCTTCAGCGTTGGCCCGTAATGACGGCGGACGGGGCGAGACAGATTGCCCCGCCCACGCCGCGCGCTGCTGGGGTGTTCCTGATCATAGCCGACCGAGAGAGAAAACATGCCGGCACAGAGGGCCGGGTCGGATACAATCCCTCTGATGCCCGAGAGCTGATCGTCAGAAACTGACTGCCCTTGAACCACCACGTCTCACGACAATCTCCCCCATGATGGCCCGTCTTTCGCCGACGCCGATACGGTCGGCGCAGGCCGCGGCGTCCGCCAGTGCCCTACAGCGCCGTGCGTCTTTTCAGACGCACAAGGGACGCTGTAGCACTTTGAACTGCTGCATGTTTTTGTCCTTAAATCGGCTACGATTTAAGGAAACATGCAGTAGGACTTTGGTCCGAGGCGGATGGGACGATGGTCCGATCGCGGTTGGGGAAACGTCTGAAGCCCCTCGAATGCAAGCGGTAGGGAGTTGACGGGCGGACCGAACCGTGAACAAAGATTTCGAGGTCTGGTCGACGGAGGCCCCATACGACGCGCCGGTCTTTCACTACGGCGGTACTCTCGTCCTTCCGATGATGATCAGCCATGCGCGCCAACGCCTCTTCGGACGGCTCAGAATGCGCCGCGAAAGCTTCAGGAGGCCGTGATGGTCACGCGTCGAAATTTTGTTGCGGCACTATGTTCCTTGTCAATCAGCCTCCCTGTCTCGGCTTTTCCGTATAAGCTCGGCCTCTCGGGCGAGGCACTCGGACTCATCCCCCAGTCCGCGCTCGCCAAGAATGGCGGTAACGGCAACAGCGGCGGAAATAGTGGCGGTGGCGGGAATAGCGGTGGTAGAGGCAATAGCGGCGGAAATAGTGGCGGAAATAGTGGCGGAAATAGTGGCGGGAAGGGCGGCGGCTCAGGCAAGGGATCCAGCAGCCGTTCGAGCAGTTCGACCGGGTCGAGCGCAAAGGAGACGAAGGTTGAGCAGGGCGGCTCCGTGTTGCGCGTTCGCCACGTCGACGGGATCAGCGAAGAGATCGACGAAGGCCGCTACATCATGAAGGACTCGCGTGGGCGCACGATCGTGAACCGGCAGGCGACCACGGCGGACAGGAGACGTCTTCAGTCCTTCATCGACTGAGGGGGCGCCAGTTCCAGCGCGTCGCGCAGCACCATGGCCGCTTCGGTCCGGTTGGCGACATTGAGCTTCGCCATGATCTGCGTCATGTGATGCTTGACGGTTTTCTCATGAAGGTCGAGCTTTCGGGCGATCTGTTTGTTGCTCATTCCCGAGGCGACGAGGTGCAAAACCTCCTGTTCGCGCGCGGTCAACGCCGAGAGCAGATCGGATTTGGCTGGTCCGGGGTCGAAGAGACGCCCCGTCAGCAGCTTGGCCGAAAGGGTCGGAGCGACGTAGCTTTCCCCGGAAGCGACGGTGCGGATGACCTCTGCCAGCGCTCGCGCGCCGATCCCCTTAAGAATATACCCTTTCGCGCCGTCCCTGAGTGCTGCCGCCACGTCTTCATTCGCCTCGGAAACGGTAAGGATCACGATCTTCTGCGACGCGGCGACGTGCAGGATCAATGGAATGGCATTCAGACCGCCGCCCGGCATGGAGATGTCGAGCAGCATCACGTCCGGCCGCAGCTCCTCAGCGATCCGGATCGCATCGTCGCGCGAACTTCCTTCCGCGACGATCTCGAACCCGTCGATCTCCGACAGGCTTCTGGTCACCCCCTCCCTGAAAAGGGGGTGGTCGTCGATCACAGCGACTCGAATTCCCGTGGTCATGTCTGGCCGATCTCCTCAATGCCGAGCGACATCCGAACGATCGTGCCCGGGGCGTCGCCGTTGATCTCGAATGTCCCGCCGAGGCTCTCGACCCGCCCTTTGAGCCCTGCAAGGCCGAGGCTCGTGGGCTGCACGTCGTCGGGATCGAAGCCCGGCCCGCCATCTGCAACTTCGATGCTGACCTTGTCGCCGTCCATGCTTTGCCTCACGCGTTGGCCGACGCCGCCGCCGTGGCGATATGCATTGTTAAGTGCTTCTTGCACGAAGCGGTATATGCATATCTTTGCGGAAGGAGAAAGGTGGCGGGGGGGATCTGTCATCGACAAATCCACAGCCGATCCGGTGCGTTGTTCATGCGCGCGGACGCAGCGCTCCAGTATTTCCCGCAGGCTCGCAGACTCTATCTGCGGCAACACCAGGCCGTTGCATATCGTCCTGATCTCATGCATTGCCTCGTCGAGGCTGGCCTTGATCGCGGCGACCGCGCGCTCGCGCGCTTCCTGCGGCGTCGAGGGACTGATGAGCGCATTGCTGTCCATCCTCAGTGAGGCAAAGGCCACCAGTTGGGCGGGACCGTCATGCAGGTCGGCGCCGATGCGCCGCAATATGGTCTCGTTGAGTGCGGTCGCGCGCTGCGATGCCTGCTGCAGGCGCCCGCGCAGGGTCTCGTTTTGCGCAAGCAGTGCCGAAAGTTCGTTGATGCGCTCGCTGAGTGCATGGCGCTGCTTCTCGATGGTTCGGCTGCCGCGCATGACGATCGCGGAAAGCGCTATAAAGAAGGCGAGCGTGAAGCCCGCGACCGCCAGCCAAGTGTGAAGCCGCGCCCGGTTCAGACTATTGTGGAACTCGTTGGCGATTTCGTGGAATTCCGAAACCGCGACCACCTCTCCGGACCAAGGCTGCAAGACGGGATTGTAGATCTTGAGCAGAGGATCGCCTGCCTGTCGCTTCGTCGCGCCATCGGCCTCGCCGAACGGTATGAACTGCGCGACCATCTGGCCGGCAAACGCCGTCGTCAGTTCGGGCCCAAGCGCGAACTGCCGTCCAACCATGTTCTTTTCGCTTGAATAGAGAACGGTGCCGTCGGCACGCCAGAGACGAAATGACGAAAGTCGGTTTCCGAGCGCGCCTTGCCCGAGCGTTTCGTCGAGCGCCCGCGCAACCGTGTCGTCGAGCACCTGGGTCTTTTGCATGTCAGGCAGGAGCGGCGCTATCACGCTGTCGACGTAAAGCGCCGTGGTTGCCGCGGAATTTCGCGTGACCGCATCTTCTATCAGGCTGGTCACGAAAGCGCCGACAACCGCCATTGCCGTCGCCGCCACCAGTCCGCCGATGAGCAGGAACTGTTTCGCCAGCGGCTGCGCATTCCAGCGTTTGATAAGGTCTTCGGCGCGCACGAGAAATCTCAGGATGGCCCGCTTACTCGTCGGCGGCACTTGTATCTACTTTCAAACGGCAAATTAGCATCTCCGCTGGTCCGGTCAACGGCAGCGCCCGACGCATTTTTCAGGATCCGACACGATGCCTCCTGTAGCTCGTTGGTCTCTACGAGGCTATACGAATGGGGCCCTCACAGTAGCCGTTCGCGCTGCAATTGGCACCCTTAGCGGAGAGCCTGCAACTATATGGCCGGGAGATCGTTAATCCATGCTGCAGATACCGCTACGGAGCTGATACGGCCGGTTGCACTCCCAGGCGTTGCCAGAAGAATCGAAATGAGCGTTCTCGGGAAGCTTGATTTGTGAACATGTGGTTCCCTTCGCCTCAAAGCCACGATCACACTTCCATTTCTGACCGTAGGACGTATCTACAAAGGTTGCGTTTTTCGGGACCACTACGGCAACACAGGCTTGGCCCTTCTTTTCAAAACCACGATCGCATATCCATTCGTTCCCGCCGGTCGTCAGATAAGCATGGTCGGGAACGATTAACGCAACGCATTCGCGTTCGACGATCTGGTAACCTCGTTCGCATTCCCATCCCCTATCATACGTCGAATCCGTCAGAAACGCGTTGTCCGGCACCTTGATAAGGTCGCATCCCGTGTCGGTTTGACGGTATCCGCGCATGCACTGCCAGCGATCGCCAAAGAATGGATCAAGGTATGCATTGGCAGGCACCTGAACGCTGAGGCATTGGTTGCCCTTATCAACGAATCCGTAGTGGCAATCCCAGCCCTTGCCAAAGGACTCGTTCGTCAGGAACGCGTTGTCGGGAGGCGTCACCGCAAGGCAGGAATCGCCCTGCCTTCGGAATCCACGATTGCACTCCCAGCCGATCCGTAGCGGTTTGCTTCGGCATTGGCAGGCACGGGGGGTGTCGTTTGGCTAAATGCGCTCTGGCTGAACAACAGTGTCGCACATAGAAGCATGGTCATCGCCGGAGGCGATCCCGGGCAGTATGGTTGGCGCATTTCGTTTCCGAGTGGCGGCCGTTATCTCGACGTGGAGCCACGTGTTCTGGAGATAATCGTCCGATGGGGACGCGAAGGATCGCTGCTTTCTGGGCACGTTGCAGGCACCGGTTACCTATGCGAGGCGCTGCGATTGCAGCTCGAGTGGAAGACCTTGGATCGCGTAGCGCGCCAGCGATGACGGGCACGGGCGTCTGTTGTCACCGAACTTGCCCAGTTGATACTCGAGCTTTGCCGCTAGGCCCGATCGGGACTCCTCGCCCGCAAGGAACAGCTTGATCACGAGTAATGCGGCGGGGTTGAAAAATCGCGGATCTTCGGCAAGTCCGCTAGAGTCGTATCCGGCTGCGTCCAAGACAGACTGGATCATTTTTATATTGGCGGGCGATATGTCGAGTAAGGCGGAAGACATAGCGTCCTCCTTTCGCTGGGGGCTAGGGCGACTAGCCCTCAAGCAGTAGCGCCCGGGAATTTGCTACTGAAGGTTGGATACTGCGCTTTTGTTACAAGTATAGCAACCGCCCGTAGGTTTCATTTACATCCAGCTAGACAATAGAAGCCATTGCCGTTTGCAACCAGCCGGCAGCGCGTTTTGGATCGCCCTTGCCACACCTTCGGTAGTGGCCATCACGTCGCTCAGATCGGGATACCGGATACGGCAAGTCGGGCTTCCGCGCTGGACGGTGTCTCTGGCGCCGGCTGTGCCAAATCTCCAGTTTGTGGGGTCTGCAATCAGCGGGAGTGAACAAGGGTCATTGCGCATGACCTTTAAAGGGCGCATGCTCTCGACTTCAGCGCCATTTCCAGGGCGCCGCTGATTCGGGGCCTTGTGTTGCCCTGGCCCCAACGAAAGGAGGACTGCATGTCTTCCGAGCTTCACCTTCATACCATGGCTCGTAATCTCGTCAGCGTCAGCGGATTTGGATACGGCGAAAACATACGGCTTCAACAAATCAGCAAAGGCGAGCCAGCGGCCGCACCGCGCATCAAGCGCTTCAATTTGGCAGCACCGGATGCCAGGCTTTCCCGCCTGCGTGGCGGAACATTTCGCCCCTGCTGAGTGGCGCAAGCGTACGGCCATGCCGTAGCGTTGAGCGCTACAACGACAATCGACCGAAAAATCCAGGAGAATCAGAGATGGCCAAAGGCCAAGCCAAAAGCAATCGCGAAGCTCGAAAGCCAAAGAAAGACAAGGCGGTGGCACCGGTCGGCCCCGTGCAGGGCACTCGGGCCAAGTTTACGAACAGCGGTCTCGGCCTCGGCAAGAAGTGATCTGGCACAAACGGGAGCAGAGGCGACTGGCGTTCCGTCTGACTGCCTTGAACGGTGCGGTACGCGTCACCATATGAAGACCACGTTTTCAGCCTTCGGCTATCTGATCTCACCGGCACGTCCGCCTGCTTGGCGATCCCGATTTGTAAACGCTCCGAACTCCGCCTCCGGCAGGAGAGAATTGCGCTGAGCGCTGTCGCGTTGCGCATCCACGTTTTAGGACACCCTTTATGATGAATATAGCCCGCCACACGGCGGAAAGCCTGTTCCGGCCCGCAGCGCCCGAAGGCTCAAATGCTGCCAAGCTGCAGAAGATACGCGCGAGACAGATTCTCCGAATGCGAGAGCGCGGACCGGTTGAACGGCAGCAGCGTCTCGAGAAACGCAGGACGCTTTCGCGCGACACACTCTTTGCCCCCAAGGAGCGCAGCCATGACGACGTTTGATTACAGCGCCGGGGCAGGGCTATATCCATGCAAGACCGTGAGACGAACGAGCCGGCTTCGATATAAGCGGTTTGACTCGGTCGCCGAGGCTCTTCGCTTTGCGATCGAGGACATGCCGGCGTCGATGCTTCGTGACTCCGTCCTGGAGGTCGAAGAAGCCCGCTACAATGGCCAGCAGATGCAGAAGCTTTACGAAGCCGACGCATATCCTCTGCCGCGGCGGGGACGCTAGCTGAGCGGTTTTCGGACCCAGATCCGCGTGTCCTCAGTGGTGGTGGGGCGACTTCATTAGCCAATAACTACCAGGGGTAGCAATGAAGAAAATTCCGAAACGAAAAGTTGACGATACCGTCAAAGTGCTGTACTGAGAAAACATCGATACTTTGTTTGCCGATATTTGTTTTGCTGCGCCTGGCGCTCCTTGACGAACTTCCCTCTTTCAAAAGTCGAAAAAACCCGCTGTGCGTCGCTCAGCGGTGATCAATGTTGCTAAAGAAAGGGTTCGTCATGACCACTGGCACAGTTAAATGGTTCAATTCCACCAAAGGTTTCGGCTTCATCCAGCCTGACGACGGCAGTGCCGATGTGTTCGTTCACATTTCCGCCGTGGAGCGCGCAGGGATGAATTCGATCGTCGAGGGCCAGAAGGTCGGCTTCGAGCTCGAACGAGACAACAAGTCGGGCAAAATGTCCGCCGGTCAGCTCCGGGCTGTCTAAAGCTTTTAGCCGCTAATGACCACGGATGTACTGGCATGGCGGGCAAGAAGTTCGAAAAGGTCAGGCAGATGTCTGGCCTTTTTCTGTTCTAAGGCTCTTTTTGCCGGCACGACATCCGCGCCTCCTGTGCGAGAGTGCGGACCGCTAGAAAGCTCGTAACCACGAGAACCAAAGGAATTTCTATTGAGACATCCCACCGACAATGGTTTTGCAGCGCGCCGTACTGCTGCGGCCGAGGCCAAGCGTCAGCTTTTGGCAAAATTCGCCTCTGCTCCCAAGGCAGCTGATCCGGAAATGCAGGAGCGGCTTGCCGCCCGCCAAGCGGTGGCGGTTGCACGCGAGGCCCGTCGGGCCGAACGCGAAGCACTGAGGACCGCTGAAAACGAACGCCTGCTTGCTGAAGCCGCAGCAGCAGTGGCGGCAGCCGAAGCCGAGGAGAGGGCAGAAGCCGAAGCCCGGCAGGCTGAAATCGCCGATCGCGCTTCACGCGCCTTGGCCGACGAGGCTGCGCGCAAGGCCGAGCGCGATCGCCGTTATGCGGCGCGCAAGGCTCGCCGAGCCTGACACCCTTCAACCATTGCGCCTGAGTTTCCGGCGCAGCCGCAGGCCTGGCAAATATTTTGCGAGGCGAGGAAATACGGACCAGTTTTGATGAATGTACATGTCTGTCCGCCGGCTTCGCTTGCCGAGGATAATGCCGGAGCATGGCTGAAGACCCTTGCGAAATACCGTCAGCCTCGTATGGGGCGCAGCGCCTTGGAACTTCTTGTCACCATCATCCCCTTCGCCGGTTTCTGGGCGGTCGCCTATTTCTCCCTCGCCAACGGGTTTTGGTACGGACTGATGGCAATCCTTCCGGCCGCAGCCTTCCTCCTGCGTCTTTTCATGATCCAGCATGATTGCGGCCACGGCTCTTTCTTCGCTCGCCGCCGCCTCGACGATTGGACAGGCCGCGCCATCGGCGTGCTCACCCTGACACCGTACGATTACTGGCGCCGGGCGCACGCCGCTCATCACGCCTCGGCCGGCAATCTGGACGAGCGGGGTGTCGGCGATATTACCACGCTCACGGTCTCGGAATACCGCTCTCTTTCTCCCATGAAGCGCTTCGGCTACCGCCTTTACCGGCACCCGCTGGTGATGTTCGGCATCGGCCCGGCGTGGCTCTTTCTCTTGAAACAGCGCCTACCGTTCGGGATGATGAACGGCGGTGCACTGCCCTGGGTCTCCACCATGGCCACGAACGTTGCGATCATGACGTGCGCCGGCGTGGTGGCTTGGGCGATCGGACTCGTGCCTTTTCTCTTGATCCACCTGCCGATCGTGCTCTTGTCCGGCGCCGCCGGCATCTGGCTCTTCTATGTGCAGCACCAGTTTGAAGAAACGCACTGGTCGGCCGGCGACGATTGGCACTTTCCCCGGGCAGCCCTCCATGGTGCATCCCACTATGACCTGCCGCTCGTGCTGCGATGGCTGACCGGCAATATCGGCATTCATCACGTGCATCACCTGTCGAGCAGGATTCCCTATTACAGATTGCCGGAAGTTCTGCGCGACCACCCACAGCTCGCTTCTATCGGCCGCATCACTCTCTGGGAAAGCCTGCAATGCGTCAGGCTCGTCCTTTGGGATGACAGACGTCAGAAACTCGTCTCATTTCGTGATGCCGGCGATGCGGCCGTTCACCCGTACTCGCCTACCGCCGCAGGGCACAGGATCGACTGAACACCTCACTCGTACATCAGCTTATCGGCAATGCTCTTGCGTCGACGCATCTGATCGAACGCGCGTTTGCCGATGCGCGGCCACCGAGCCGAGGCGGCTCTGTGCTGATCAGCGCATCGAACGCGGCCTCCTCGTGCTGGTGCTGCGACGGCCCGCTCCAGCTCGGCCGTGATCTGCTGACGCTCGCCGTCGTTGAGAGAGAGAAACTACATCTCCGTATTTTCACCGACTTAACAGCCGAACGCCGCATATTTTCAACTCGCTCTGCTGAGCCCTTCGTCGCAACGCGGTTTCGGACCTTCGATGGCGGCTCGGTCAGACCTAAGTCCGATCGGCCGGCGCATTGGTCCGACGGCGGTGGAAACCGCCTCGGCCTCACGCTATCGCTGCACTACGTAGGCCAGAGCAGCAAATTCAGGCCGACGCGGCGAGAGCGGCCGCGAAGATTCGACAGGAGGTGTTCATGCCTATTTCCAGGATTATCGGTCGGGGTCTCTTGGCATTGGCTCTCGCCGGTGCACCGCTTGCAAGCATTGCGCCCGCCCTTTCGGACGTCGCTTTTGCGAAGGGCGGCAACGGCGGTGGTAACGCTGGAGGTGGCTCCGGTGGAGGCGGAGGGGGCCACGGCAATGGCCACAGCAAAGCGCGATCCGAAACGGGAAAATCGGGCGGTTCACGTGCAGGCGCGTCGCGCTTTAACGGCGGTCACGCCACGCAGGGCAGAAAGTCTGGCAAGGCGGCAGGCAAGTCGGCGAAGGTGAAGACAGCAACCGCTGTGCCGACGCCGAAGCCCAAAAGCGCGGCAGCAGAATCTGCAAAGCTGCGCTCGCTCGGCAGAAACTTTCACGCTTACATAAATTCGAACGACCCGCGCATGGCGGCAATCTCCGCCTACGTGATCGCCTATGCGACCTTCGAGGCGGAAAATGGTCCCGACGCCATTCCGACCGATCCGGCGTTAAGCGACGAAGCACTGCGCGATGCGATCGCGAGCTTTACCAATGAGGACGAAGTGACGGACGACACGCTGGCGGATGTCAAGGAAACGCTCGGTGTAGGGCCCGCGGTCGGTAAGATCGACCAGGTCCGGGATTACCTGCAAACGACGTCCGACGAGGACATTGTGAACTAAGCGACGATTACGACCGGTAGCGCGAGCTCGCGCTACCGCATGCTTCCTTAATCGTAGCCGATCTAAGGAGAAAAACATGCAACGATTCGAAGTGCTACAGCGTCCTTTGTGCGTCTGAAAAGAGGCACGGCGCTGGAGTGAACCCGAAAACCGAGAGGGGCGCATCGCTCGTGGAGCACCTGAGAAAATTCAACCAGATCGTTGGCGCTGTAACTGAGGCGTTGCGGGAGGGGCGGATCGGATTTTCTTTGCAGCACGTCAATTCGGACGCGGGCGACGTCCTCTATTCGGAGTGCCTCGGAAGATTGGTGGAGCCTGACGGCACGGTCAGGACGACCGGAGAATTCATAGCGTTTCTCGAAGCCACGGGACGTGTTGCGGCATTCGATCGCCACATGATCGGCCTCGCATTCGAGTGGCTTGATAGCCATCCGACGGGCGTGCTGGGCTGCAACGTCTCGGCCGCAAACATCTCCGACGAAAGACACTGGGCGGCTCTCCACGATCTGCTTTTCAGAAACCGGAAGATGGCCTCGCGCCTGGTTCTCGAAATAACGGAGAGTCTGCCGATCGCCACCCTGCCCTCGGCGGCCGAGTTTCTTCGGAGCGCACGCGCCTTGGGGTACAAGGTTGCCCTGGACGACTTCGGGACAGGTTACGCGACGCCGGAAGCACTGCTGTCCATTCCCGTGGACATGGTGAAAGTGGATGCTTTCTTCGTCCAGCAAGGTCGGGATCAGGCGGGGCGTTTCCTTTATCATATCGTCGGCCTTGCCTCCTGTGTCGCGCCGATTGTGATCGTCGAAGGTGTCGAGACCTATGCGCAGCTCGAAGCAGCAAAAGCGGCCGGCGCAACGCATGTGCAGGGTTTTCTCCTGTCCGAGCCGACGCTGTTCCCGGTGCATGGTGGATTGGCGAAGTCCTCCGCGAAAGCAATCATGCGAAGCGGCCAGTTGCCGCAGTTCTGGAACTGACACGGAATGATTTCTTCCGGTGCGGCCATACGGCCATCGCGGTTAGTCTTCTTGTTCCTGTAGGATCTATTCGAAGCTGCCGCCGATGAGCCGGCTCCAATGTTCGCCCGCGAGGCCGTTGATGAAACCCTGCGAGTGACGGAAGGCGTCGACGAGTTCTTCGTCGCGGGCGTGAACGACGGTGGAGGCGGCGTGGACGAAGCCGATGCGGCGGCCCATCATGGCTTCGAGCAGTGCCGGCTGGGTTCGGCCGCGCAAAGCCGCAGCACCGCGAGCGGCGGCGTGGTCGATGAGGCAATCGATGACCGATCCGGATTGTCCCGGCAGCGCAAGGAGCTGGAGCACCCGTGCAGTGCCGCCGGGCCGCACGTGATAGAAGAAGGCCCCGACCGGCGCACCGCTGCGGGTCTTCACCGCCGCAAAAACCGCCTCACCGTAGACGGGCTTCTTTTCCGCGTCCTCGAGGATATGGGCGAGCTGGGCCTCGGCCCAGGCCGGCTGTACGGCAAATTGTTTCGTCAGCGGCGCAAAAAGCGCGGCGAAATCAAACCGGTCGATGTCGATGACCTGCAACGGCCCTGACGCGCCGGCTGCTTCGGGGACACCCGACCAGCGCAGGTCGCCGCGGCCCATCTTGCTGCAGTAGAGGCGATCGAATGCGCGCGCGAGCGGGCTCAATGCCCGCGTCGGGCCGAGCCGGCTTGCAACGAGATCGAGCGCAAAGGATGCGGGCCGAATGACCCGGACCCAGTCGAGACTGTATTGCGGCAACACGATGCCGCGCAGCCTCGTCCACATTTGCGTGGAGACTTCGCTCGCCGTTTCGCTGAAGGCGAGATCTTGCGGACCGGCCAGAAAGGCTTTCAAGAGCCGCGCGCCGGCCATCGGGTCGCTCTCGCGTCCCTCGACCATCAGCGAGCCGCAGATGGCCGCCCGCAGAGGCCTGCCCTTGTATGTCATCGGCAGCGCGTTGACGCCGACGAAGCCCGAAATGCGACCGCCGTCATTGACATGCACGAGCGGCCTGATCTCCGGGTCGCAGCCGGGCGCTTCCAGGTAGAGGTGGCGCAGGTAATCGACGAGCGCCGGCGGCGGCGTCCGGTCGCTGTCGCGGAAGATCCTCTGGAAGAGACCGGCAACGGCCGGGGTGTCCTCCGCCGCAAGCGGACGGATATCGCTCATCGGCCCGGCCCTTCGTCCACGGACGCGGAGGTAGACGCCTGGCCGGCGAGTTTCCGTGTCAGCGCGACGCGCGGCTTGCCGGCATCCTCTGCAAAGGCCACGGGCTCGTAGGCCTTCGTGCGGGCGAGAAGCGCTGCGGCCTGGCGGTCCTGTCCCTCTCCAAATTCGAAGAGCAGCCATCCGCCTGGTTTGAGGAAGGCGACCGCATCGCGGATCAGCCGCTGATGGATAGATATGCCGTAGGGGCCGCCGTCAAAGGCTTCCCGCGGCTCGCTCGCGAGAAGATGGGCGCTGTCGCCTTCGAGGCGGGATGTCGAGATATAGGGCGGGTTGCACACGATCATGTCGACCGCGCCCTCGAGGCCGTCCCCCTGCAGCGCTCCGAAGAGATCTCCCTGCCGAATGAGGACCCGCTCGCCAAGCCCGAGGCGCTCGCCGTTGCGGCGGGCGAGAGCGACCGTGCTGTCGGTGAGGTCCGCACCCCATACCCGCGCAATCGGGATTTCGGCGGCGATCCCCAGCGCAAGGTTGCCGGAGCCGCAGCACATGTCGATCACTGTGGCCGGCCCGGCGCGACTGGAAAGGATTGCGACAGCGCTGCGCCCGAGGAGTTCCGTCTCTTCCCTCGGCACAAGCACGTCGGGCGCAAGCTCGAGTTCGATGCCCATGAAGCGGACGAGCCGCGGCGCGTCGGCAGCGTGGCCGTCGAGATGGTTGTCGCCCTGCGGCACGAATGCTCCTCCGATGTCGGATGGTTGTCGGTCGCGGCGGACACTAGCGCATCCAGGTAAACGGAAGCTGAAATGCAAGCGATACGCGTATGTTAACCGCGCGATCATTTCTGCGTGCTAGTTTATGCGCGCAATCGGCCGGCCGGCGGGAAAACGCGCGGGCTCGTGCCGAGCTACTGCGTGTTTCCTTAAATCATATGCGATTTAAGGATAAAAACATGCAGCGTTTCAAAGTGCTATAGCGACCTTTGCGCGTCGGAGAAGACGCGCGGCGCTGTAGTGGACTTGTCAAGGCGGATCGGATGGCTTCGGAAGGTGTGACGGAACCGCGTGGGTACAGACCATTGCTGCCGATGGTCATGTCCTACATCGCTTCCGGCGGCAGTCTCGTCCTCGGCTCTGCGGCGCAGCTTGTCACCTTCGCCATTCTCGCCCGCTGGCTCGGCGTCCACGAGTTCAGCGTCTTCGTCGCCATCACGGCGCTTGCCAATATCGCCGTCCACCTCTGCGGGCTCGGCGCCATGGAGTGCCTCGTCCGCCGCGTTGCCCGCGACCGCGCCATCTACCCGCAAATGCTCGGCCACAACATCATCCTGACGACTGCGAGCGGTGTGGCGCTGCTCCTCCTCGGGGTGGTTGCCCTGCCGTTCTTTTTCACGCTGTCCGCAGATCCGGTGAAGAACTTTGCGGCAATCGCGCTGATGTTGATCACCAATATCCTTCTGGTCCGGATCATCGTGTTGGCGGAGCAGATATTCATCGCCCACAGCGATTTTGCCTCCGCGAACAAGGTCGTGGTCGGCTTTGCCGTGGCGCGGACGGTTGCGGCGGCGCTCGCCTTCATCGCCTTCAGCGTTTCTACCGTAGCGTCCTGGGCGGTGTGGCAATTCGCCTGCCATGTACTGGTGGCCCTCGCCTGCATATGGGCGATCAGAGGACTTGGTCAGCCAAGCTATTCGATCGTGCGCGAAGAGCTGCCGCAGGGGCTCTATTTCAGTATTCCCTTCATCCTGCGCGCGCTCCGCCAGAATGCCGACTTGCTTGTCCTGAGCCTCGTCGCCACGGCCGAGCTCGTCTCGAGCTACAGCGTCGCCCGCCGCATATTGGAGAGCAGCTATCTTTCCGTCGACGCGCTCAACCGTCTCATCTATCCGGGTTCCGCCCGTGCGACGGCCGCGGGGCTGCATCACGCGTTTCGGCGCGTGCGGCGGGTGCTCGCCGCCGCGACCGTCATCAGCCTTGCCGCAGCCGTCACGGTTTTCGCCCTGGCGCCCGTTCTCCCCCATCTTTTCGGTAAGGATTACGTCTCCCTCGTCGGCTTCGCCAGAAGCCTTTGTTGGGCGGTCGTGCCTCTCGCCGCCTGGTCGGTGGCCGCGGAGGCGCTCGGCGCCTCCGGCTATCACGCCGCGCGCGCGACCGTCATGGGTCTCGGCAGCATCGTCGGGGCGGGGCTTGCCGCCTGGGCGAGTTGGTATGCGCCGCCGGCCGGCACTTTCGTCTCCTTCTACGTGATCGAAGTCGCGATGGTCGTCGCCACATGGAGTGTCTTCCTGCACTTCGTGCGGCGCGATCGGGAACAGGCTGCCCTGACGTTCGAGGCGGGGGGCGCATGACGGCTCGGGCCCAGGAAATCCGAGCGTCCTCGGGCATGGCGGCCGCTGAAGGCCGGCGCGGCGGCATGCGCGCCATGACGCCAGACGATATCCCTACGGTTGGTCGATTGTTCAACAGGGTCTTCCGCAAGAATGACAGCGAGCCCGGCGACGACCTAGCCAGCTATCTCCAAACGGTCTTCTTCGGCAGCCCCGGCTACGCTCCGGAAGTCGGCAGCGTCGTGCATGAGAGCGCCGCCGGGAGCATAGACAGCGCCATACTTTCGGTGCCGATGGCGTTCACGGCAAATGGTCGGCCGATCACGGCGCGGCTTCTTTGCGCTTTCATGGCGGACGGCAAGGCAGGTGCCGCCGGGGCCGCGCGCCTCGCCCGCAGCATGCGCGCGGTCCGCCAGGACCTGTGCTTCTCGGACAATGCCTCGCCGGTGAGTGCCGACCATTGGGCGGCGGCCGGCGGTATTGTGCTGCCGATCCAGAGCCTCGAATGGCAGCGCACATTTCTGCCGCTCAAGGCGATGGCGCTTCTCGCCAGTCGTCACTTCCCCGTCATGGGCCCACGCATTCTCATCGGCACTCTCGGCGTCGCCGATCGCGCGCTCCGCCGGATGAGGTCTTCGATGCGGCCAGCCGCTCAAGCCGCGTGCCTCACGAAGACGGCGACACTCAACGAATTCCTCGAATGCGCAGGGCCGATGCTGGAGAGGTTCGCGATCCGTCCGGTCTGGTCTCAATCGGAATTCGATTGGCTCGTCGGCGTTGCCGCAATGAACAGGAGCCTCGGGACTCTGCAATGCAGGACAGTCCTCGGCGAGGACGGCCGCACGATCGGCGCGTTCCTCTTCTTCGGCAAGGCAAACGATGTGGCAACCGTGCTCAACGTGCTCAGCGAGGAGGGGCGCGAGTTCGACGTGACTGCCGCGATGTTCGCAAGGCTCGACGCGGAGGGCTATGCCGCCGCCGTCGGGATGGCGCAGCCCTTCTTAATGAACGCAATATCTCGCCAGAGATGGCTTTCCTTTCGCCACCGTGGCTATTTCTGCCTCGTCACCCGCCATGCCGACCTCAAAGAGGCGGCCGAGCGCAACGACGTCTATATCGGCGGGCTCGCATCGGAGAGCTGGAGCAGGCTGCTGATGGACTTTTAAGTCCAGTTGGTTCTGCTTGGCCGGCGCGGTTCAGCGGTGAAGGGAAGGCGCGGCAGGAGAAAGCAGCAATCGTATGCCCAACGCGATCATAATGCTGCCTGCGACACGCTGCTGCCAGAGCACGAAGGACGTGTTGCGCGACAGCCAGCCGCTGAACGCCCCTGAGGTCAGAGCTACTGCGCTGAGGACCAGCAGCCCGGAAAACTTCATTGTTCCTCCGAGGATAAAGAATTGCAGCGCGGGCGATCCGGCGGAGGGCTGCACGAACTGCGGCAGGATCGCGAGCATGAAGGAAAGCGCCGCAGGATTCGTCAGATTGCAGATCATGCCCTGCCTGAAGGGGCCTACAAGCGACGTCGACGCGGCGTAATCTTGCACATTGCGGACCGTTTCCCGGCGCGCAACCAGGAAACGGATCCCGACATAGATCAGATAGGCGGCCCCGACCCATTGCATGGCCTTATAGAGCAGCGGCGAGGAAACGACGACCGTGGCAAGGCCCATCGCCAGCAGGGGTATCTGGACAACCCCGGCCGCTACACATCCGAACGCCGTCGCGAGTGCGGCATGCCTGCCCTCGCCGATGCCGCGGCTGATGACGAGCATCATGTCCGGACCGACTCCGGACAGTTGATAGGCAAGCACAGCGCTTAGAAATGCGGCGTATGTGGTCAGCTCAGGCATTCATCTGAAACTGCGGCGGGGGATCGAAGTTCCCACCGGAAACGAAGGCGGGCGATACAAGAATGGTTTCATTGCCGCCTAGTCCGAGGAAGTACCGTCGCCATCCGTACCTCGACCTGAAGCCGTTCTAAAGGTTACCGGCAGTTCATACGGCTTAACGGAATTTTCACCCTGCAACGCCTAAATCTACGAACCAGCAGCGGCTTACGCAGGGGCAGCGCTCTTCGGTGGCTTCGAGAGCATGCGTGGGGAAAAACGGATGTATCGGCGCAGCGAGCCCGAGGAACAGGGATTAGGCCCTGAGAGACGCTTTGAGCGGCTTCGTTCGGGCGGAGGTTCGTTGCTGGACCTCGTCCCCACCGCAGAGGAAAAGCCGGTCGTTCTTCCCGAAAACGCCCCCACCGTTAGGCACGAAGGCACTTCCGCCCGCGCTGTAGATACGCCCGTGGTTGCGAAGGAATCCGAGCCGAAGCCTTCTGCCGTCGGCGAATTGTTCCCGCACATTCACATGCTGGGCAGCATCGGGGTCAACGACATCATCGCCTGGTTGCGTGACGGGATGCGATGGATCGTCTTGGCACTCGTCCTTTCGGTTGCAGCCGCCTTCGCCTATGCCGTGACCGCGACGCCGCGCTACACCGTCTATACCGATATCGTAGTCGACCCTTCCAATCTCAACGTCGTCAGCGACGACGTGTTCACGACCAATCCGCAGCGCGACGCGCAGTTGCTGGAGGTGGAAAGCAAACTCAGAATTCTCACGTCGCGCAACGTGCTGCAGCGCGTCATCGACAAGCTTGAGCTCGCGGGCGATCCCGAATTCGTCAAGCCCTCGCCGCTCGACCGGTTGAAGGCACTGTTTGCCGGGCAGGACGGCAAGGCAAGCAGGGAGCTGGCGGCCATGCGCGCCTTGTCGGAGAGGGTCGAAGCGCGCCGCGAAGAACGCTCGTTCGTCGTGGTGCTGAAAGTCTGGAGCGAGGAGCCCGCCAAGGCCGTAATCCTCTCGGACGCGATCGTCGAAGCCTTCGAGGCCGAGCTTTTCCAATCCGCCGCCGAGAGCGCTGGACGGGTGGCGCAGAATCTCAATGCGCGGCTCGCCGAACTGCGCCAGAACGTCACCGAGGCGGAGAAGAAGGTGGAGGATTTCCGCCGCGCGAACGGCCTGCAGTCGGCCAATGGCGAACTCGTCAGCAATCAGCTATCGACCGAGCTCAACACCCAGGTTCTCGACGCCCAGCAGCGCTTCATTCAGGCGGAGACGCGCTATAAGCAGATGAGCGCGGCCATCGCTGAGGGCCAGACGGCGAGTGCCTCGGTTTTCGAGTCCGCCAACATGACGAACCTGCGCCAGCAGTTGAACGCGTTGCAGCAGCAGATAGGCTCGATGCAACTCACCTATGGCGAAAGGCACCCGCGGCTCGTCGCCGCGCGCTCCGAGCGGGCGACCCTGGAAGCCGCCATCAAGGAGGAGGCCCGTCGCATCCTCGAGCGTGCGAAGGCCGATTTCGGTAGGGAGCGGGAGGCGCTCGATGCGTTGCGCGGCAAGGCGGACGACGAGAAGTCGAACGTCTTCACTGATAACGAGGCCCAGGTCCACCTGCGCGACCTGGAGCGCGATGCGCGCACCAAGGCGGCGATCTACGAAACGCACCTGGCGCGAGCGCAGCAGATCACCGAACGCCAGCAGATCGATACGACCAACATCCGTGTCATCTCGCGCGCCATGCCGCCGAATTCGCGGAGCTGGCCGCCGCGCACCGTAATTCTCTTGATTGGCGGTGCTGTGCTCGGCCTCGCGATCGGCGTCGCCGCCGCCCTCGCGCGCGGCCTTTGGCGATTCGTTCGCGGCCGAACGCCCGCAGCCGGCTGAGGAGGCTAAGGGACGATGAGCGGCGCGAGCGGCAGGGAGGCCAATCATGCGGATGCGGTGAAGGTGCGCGTCGGCACCTTCCTGTTCATGGCGATCTTCCTGTTCTTCTGGATCTCCATCGATCCCTTCGTCGACCTGACCGGCGAGGGGGTGTTGGACCCCTCCGCCGGCAATTCCAACCGGCTGAACCAGATCATCTCGCTTTTGCTTTTCGCCGGCATGCTCGGCTACGGCCTCGCCCACCCCATGCGGGACACGATCCTTCAGCCGCGCCCGCTTCTAGCGATCCTCTTTTCCTGGTTCCTTTTCGTTTCGCTCATTTCCGCGCATCCAACGCTCGGCATCAAGGGCGTGATCCTGGCGATCATGGTAACCGTCAACGCCAGCGTCTATCTGTTGCTGCCCGCCTCGGAGCGCCACTTTGCCAAGATGCTCGGCATCGGCACCCTCATCATGCTGGGTGTTGCCTATTACGGCATCGTCTTCAAGCCGACGCTTGCCATCCACCAGGCCTCGGAGTTGCGCGAGCCTATGAACGCCGGCCTATGGCGCGGTCATTTCCCGCACAAGAACAGTGCGGCCTCTGCGATGGTGCTCGCGGCTTTCTTCGGCCTTTTCGTCATGAACACCTGGTCGCGCGTTGCGGGCCTCGCGATTTTCGCGCTGTCGTTCCTTTTTCTCGTCAATACCGGGGGCAAGACCTCGACGGCAATGCTGCCGGCGATCCTGATCCTCGCTTGGCTCTTCGAAAAGATGCGGCCGCTGCGTGTCGCGATTGTGATCGGGGGCGTCGGCCTGTTTAATCTTGTCGCCGTCGGGTCAGCGGTCTTCAGGCCGCTCGGGGAATTCATCAGCGGCCTCGGCATCGACGCAACGTTCACGAATCGCGCCGATATCTGGCGCTTCGCCTTTTCGGCGCTCGCCGAGCGGCCATTGACGGGCTACGGCTTCAGGGCATTCTGGCAGACGGAAGAGCTTGTCTATAGCGGGGGTTCGGTGGAGACCTGGGCGGTTGCAGCCGCCAACGGGCATAATTCCTTTCTGGATATCGCTCTGACGACCGGCTTTCCCGGGCTTCTGCTCACCCTGACGTGGCTTATCTTCTTGCCGCTTCGCGACATCTCCCGCATTCCCGCCGATCGCGAGCAGACGCCTCTCACACGGCTGTTCATCCGCATCTGGCTCTACACGATTTTCCACGCAGGCCTCGAGACGCTTTTCTTCGAAGGCGGAAGTCTCATCTGGTTCACATTCGTGTTTGCTCTCTACGGACTTAACCTGCAATCGACCGCCGCGCTGGCGGAAGATGCGGTGCCAGCGAAAAGGAAGCGCGTCGCTCATGCTTGATCAAGGAAGGATCGGCTCGCTGGTCGACAGGCTGGCGAACCGGATGATCTGGAGGCTCGCACGGCAGCGACGCCGCCTGGAAACGGATGTTCCACTCGTTTCGTTCACGTTCGACGACGTTCCCGACAGCGCGCTCTTCGAGGGCGCGGCGATTCTGGAGAAGCATGACGTGCGCGGCACCTTCTACATCGCCGGTGGGCTTGCCGGCCAGGTCGAGCCGGACCGGACGTTGATCACGCCCGAAGGCTGCTCTGAACTCGCATCCCGCGGGCACGAGATTGGCTGCCACACCCACGCGCACCGCAAGCTGCGCAGGATTGCCGGTTTGGCTGAAGACCTCGATCGCAATGCACAATATCTGAAGAGAGCCGGCGTTGCCTCACCGGCGACGAATTTCGCGTTTCCCTATAATGCCGCCTGGCCGCTCGCGCGGACCGAGCTCCGCCGGCGCTACCGCACGTGCCGTGGCGCAGGCGAGGCCATCAATCGCGGATCGGTCGACCCGATGATGCTCAAGGCCGTCGAGATCCGGCAGCCTGAAGAGGACGCATGGGCGTTGACGCGCTGGATAGACGATGTCGCCAACGAACCCGGTTGGCTCGTCTTCTTCACTCATGACATAGCCTCGCGGCCGACGCCCTACGGCTGCACGCCGCAGACCTTCGATCATCTGGTCCGCTACGCCGTAGAAAAGGGATGCTACGTACTTCCCGTCGACGCCGCGCTCGACCGGATTAAATGGTGAGGGGGCGCTCGTGCCGGATTTCGACAAGAAGCGGCTGCTGGCGATCAACAACTATTTCTATCGCCGCGGCGGCGCGGAGGTGGTTTTCTTCGATCATATGAGCATGTTCGGCGAGATCGGCTGGGACATCGTGCCGTTCGCCATGCAGCACGACAAAAACGAGCTATCGCCCTGGTCGGACTACTTCGTCTCGGAGATCGAATATGGCCGCAATGCCGGTCTCCTCAGGAAGGTCGCGCAAGTCGCGAGCGTCATCTATTCGGTCGAGGCCCAGCGCAATATCGGCCGCCTCATCGAGCGCGTGCGCCCGGCGATCGCCCATGCGCACAACGTCTATCATCACTTGTCGCCGGCGATCTTCTCCACCTTGAAATCCGCCGGTATTCCCGTGGTGATGACGGTCCATGATCTGAAACTCGCCTGCCCTTCTTACAAGATGCTTCGCGACGGAAGGGTGTGCGAGGACTGTCATGGCGGGAAAATCTACAACGTCCTTCGCCACCGCTGCATCAAGGGATCCGTGTCCCTGAGCGCCGTCGTGCTCGCGGAGACCATGCTGCACCGCTTGCTCGGGCTCTACCGCGAGAAGGTGGACCGGCTCGTCGTGCCGAGCCTGTTCTACCTGGAAAAGCTCGCCGAGTGGGGCTGGCCGCGCGAAAAGATGGTGCACATCCCGAACTTCGTCGACGTCTCCGGCTTTTCCGCTGATTGGCAGGAGAGTGACTATTTCGTCTTTGCGGGTCGCCTCGCTCCGGAAAAGGGCATTGCCACATTGATCCGGGCTGCCGCTCGTTCCAAGCAGCGGCTCATCGTTGCCGGCACCGGCCCGGAGGAGCAGGCCCTTCGGCATCTCGCCGCGGAGCTCCAGGCGGACGTGACCTTCGCGGGTTATCTCTCCGGCGAGAAGCTTCACCGGCTGATCGGCGAATCCCGCGCCCTGGTGCTGCCGTCGGAATGGTACGAGAACGCGCCCATTAGCGTCCTCGAAACCTATGCGCTCGAGCGTCCGGTCATCGGGGCGGCGATCGGCGGCATTCCGGAGATGGTGAGGGAAGGCGAGACGGGGCTGCTTGCCGCATCCGCAGAAATCGATGAGCTCGCCGGAGCCCTGAGCAAAATGGCGGCGCTGACACCAGCCGCACGCGCACGCATGGGAATAGCCGGTCGCGCCTGGGTTGCCAACGAGTTCTCCGCCGCCGCCTATCGAGAGAGGACGCTCGAGCTCTACACATCGCTCGGCGCCGGTTGACGTCGCACGGTTGCGAGCGCCGCCGGAGTCACGCGTCTGATTTTCGGTCAATTTTCTAGGAATTTAGCGGTCGTCTTACCGAGATGGTAAGTGTTGTGCGCGTACAGGATGTGGAAAGGGCCATCCGCGGGGCGGAACAACCATGAGCAGAAAGTCCGGAGTCTCGCCAAATCCCAGTCCAGAGCGGCCGGACGCTTCGCCTATGCCGAGCGGCGTGGCGCTCGGAAACCCGCGCCGATTTCACAAGAAGCTCTCCGCCGAGCCTCAGCGGGCGTTGGCTCAACAGCCCACCGGTTCAGGTAGCGAAGCCTTGCTCCCGCAACGGCTTGATGCATTCGCTCTGGAGCTTCCGCCGATATCAAGCGCCGCCACAGGCCGGCGGGTGATGATGCTGGGCTTACGCGGTATACCAAACGTGCAGGGCGGCGTCGAAAAGCATGTGGAGATGCTCGCGGGAAAATTGGTGGCGAATGGTTGGAACGTCGAGGTGATCGGGCGACGGCGCTACCTTCCCAATTCGAAAACCCATTCCTGGAACGGAATCCGCGTCTTCCCTTTCTGGGCACCGCGTTCGATGGCCCTCGAAGCCATCGTCCACACGGCGATCGGCGTCTGCTTTGCCGCCCTGCGACGACCGGATGTCCTGCATATCCACGCGATCGGCCCGGCGCTCCTCGTCCCGCTCGCCCGCCTTTTGGGTCTGAAAGTGATCGTTACCCATCACGGCTACGATTACGACCGTCAGAAATGGGGCGCTTTCGCCAAGCGCATGCTCCGGCTCGGGGAACGGATGGGCATGCGCCTCGCGCACCGCCGCATCGCAATCTCCAGGGAAATCGTCGAGACGATGAGCGCGCGTTATCACGTACCGGTCGCTCTCGTTCCGAACGGGGTCGCCGTTTCGCCTTGCAATGGCGAGACGGGCATCCTCGATGAATTCGGGCTGAGGCGGCGCAGGTACATTCTCCTTGCGGCGCGGCTCGTGCCGGAGAAGCGGCAGACGGATCTCATTTGGGCATTCGCGAAGCTGCGCGATAGCGGGTTCGCTCTCGTGCTTGCGGGCGGCGCGGAATTCGAAACGCCCTACGCCGCGGAAGTCCGGGCAATGGCAGAAAGCGCGCAGGGCGTCATCCTGACGGGGTTCCAGACCGGTGATCGCCTGGCGGAGCTCTTCGCCAATGCGGCGCTCTTCGTCCTGCCTTCGAGCCATGAAGGCATGCCGATCGCCCTCCTGGAGGCGATGGCCTACGGTCTGCCGGTTCTGGCGAGCGACATCGTCGCCAATCGCCAGCTCGGTCTTCCTGCCGACGACTATTTTCCGCTCGGCGACATCGAAGCGCTGGCAGCCGCCATCGCCGCAAAGATCGCAAATCCGCCGGGCGATGAGCAGGTGCTCGCACAGATCGAGCATGTCGAGGCGGCCTATAGTTGGTCGAGCGTCGCGCAGAAGACCCTCGCGCTCTACGGAGAGCTGACGAAATGATTTGCGCTGCGGCCGCATCATGCATGCGACGGGCGGCCGCTCGCCGGACGGTGTGACAACGAAAGATAATTGATCATGGATATCAAACGCGCCGCATCCGTCCTTGCGTGGCTTCTCCTCGGTCTCATCGCCTATTCGACGCTGTCGCCGCTTGCCATGCGTCCGCATATGGGGAGCTGGGTGCAGGTCGAAAGATTCGGCGCCTTCGGACTTCTGGGCCTCCTGTTCGCGATCGCTCATCCCCGGCGCGTCCTTTCGGTCCTTTCGATCGTCCTTGCGGCGGCGGTCGGGCTCGAACTCACACAGATGCTCTCCGCCGATCGCCACGCGCGGTTGATCGACCTTGCGGTGAAAATGGCGGGGGCAGGCTGCGGCGTCGGCGCAGGCTGGCTCCTCACGTGTCACTGGCAGCGATTTCGCGTCGGCGGCGCACGGGTAAACGAAAACGCAAATTATCGAGGGTAGAACATCGGTGCTTCGCGACCGGGTACTTCCGCATGAAGGGCGGATCGCAATGCTCGGTCCAATACGGGTATTTCAGCGCTGCAATGTCTTGCCGACCTGGGGGCTCTCTTGACGATATCCATCATTATCAAAACGTTGAACGAAGAGAAGCGTATCGCGGCAACAATCGAGAGTGCGCTTGCGGCGCTCGATGGAAGGGGCGGCGAGGTCATCGTCGCCGACAGCGGATCGTCCGACCGCACGGTCGAGATCGCTTCGCAATATCCCGTCGTCATCGCGCAGATCACGCCGCCGGCGCTTCCGAGCTGCGGCATCGGTCCTCAGCTCGGCTTTCAGTATTCCCGCTGCGACTACATCTGCCTCGTCGACGGTGACATGCTGCTCGATCGAGGTTTTCTCGATGAGGCCGTGCGCTTCCTTGCCGACAATCCCTCCGTCGCAGGCGTCACCGGGCACGTCGAGGAGATGCTCGTTTCCAATCTCGAATTCGCCCGGCGGGTCGGCCGCCATGCGCCCGAGAACCGTATCGGATCGATCGATCGCATGAACGGCGGCGGGCTCTATCGGCGCAGCGCCATCGAGGCTGTCGGCTACTTTTCGGACCGAAACCTCCACGGTTACGAGGAGTTCGATCTCGGCATTCGTCTCAGAAGCGCCGGCTGGGGGCTCCACCGTCTCGACCGCCGCTTCGTCCAGCACTTCGGCCACACGGTCAATTCGTACCGGCTCCTCTTCCGCCGTTGGAAAAGCAAGTATCTCTACGGCATCGGGGAACTCCTGCGGGCGTCTCTCGGCAAACCCTATTTCCTCCAGGTGCTCAGGGAACTGCCGGAATTGAAGCTCTGGGCGCTCGTCTATCTCTGGTGGCTCGTTTCCCTCGGACTGGTCCTGTTCCTGGCCGACAAGCTCATGGCGCTCGCCTCGGTCTGCGCGATCTTCGCCGGTGTTCTCCTGCTTGTGAGCGTGAAGAAGGCAAGCTTCGGTATGGGCCTTTACACGGTCGTCGCCTGGTTCTTCCACGCTGCCGCCTTGCCCGTCGGCCTGCTCAGAAGCCGGCGGCAGCCCAGCGACCCCATCGAGAGCAGGCTTCTCGGAAAACCGGCATGAGCACGCGCTTACTGCTTGCGGCAGCGGCGCTTTTCGGCTGGCTGATTTCGCAGGTGCATGCCGCAGACCAATGGGTGCCCGTTCGCGACGTTTCGCTCGAAGTGAGCGCCGGCAGTCCGCTCGATTTCTCGTCCATTCTCCCGAACGGTGTGATCGACGCGGATCACCGGCTCATTGCCGGCTCGGACGGCAGTCTGGCCTTCGCCAAGGCGCCCGAAAAGCCGGTCAGAATGCTTTGCGCCTCGCTCGCCTGGAGCCCGGCATCGGGCGGCTTCCCGGATCATGACGGCGCCGACCGCTACGCGCGCCAACTGGCGATGCATGGCTACAATATCGCCAGGCTGCACTTCCTCGACGCCAGCCTGATGTTCGGCAGGCAGACGGATTTCGACTTCGATCCCGAAACGCTTGACCGTGTCCACTACCTGCTCGCGGCGCTGAAGCGCAACGGCATCTATTGGATCATCGACGGGCTCTCTTCCGGGCGCGGCGCCTATGGCGGCCACGACGATCGCTGGGATGCGAACGGCGATCTCAAGCTCCGGCTGCATCTCGACGACGAAGCCTTTGCGCACTGGGCAAGGTTGCAGGAGAAATTCCTCGCGAGCGTCAATCCCTACACGGGGATTGCAACCATCCGCGATGATGCGTTGGCGCTCGTGATCCTCGCCAATGAAAACGGCATCGAATTCGACGCCGTCGTGCATGAGCGGCCCGGCAAGCCTGCATACGACGACGCGCTTGCGGCACCGTTCAACCGGTGGCTTGCGGCGCGCTACGGCTCGACGGAGGCACTTGCGAAAGCCTGGGGGGACCTCGGCTACGACGAACGGCTCGAATCAGGCACCGTGAAGCTCCCCGCGGATCGCTATGCCGACGGGCCGCGGATGCGCGATCTCCAAGCCTTCTTCGTTGAAACTGAACGGGAATCGGCCGCGCGGATGAGCGAGGTCCTGCGCGATCTCGGATTTGAGGGGCTGATCAGCACCTACAACAATTGGCCGACGGTGCAGACCGCGCTCAGCCGGCGCGATGTCGAAGCCGTGACCATGAACACCTATCACGACTGGGTCGGCGGCTATTCTCCGGGCAGTGCGCTCCGCCAGGTCAGTTCGCTCGCCGACGGCGTCGACTATATGCGGATGATCGCCGCAGCGCGCTGGCTCGGAAAGCCCTTCATCGTCAGCGAATACGACCACCTCTTCTGGAACCGTTACCGCTACGAGGCGGGGCTGGTCATGCCGGTTTACGCGGGCCTGCAGGGCTGGGACGTGCTCTGTCGGCACGGCCACGGGCCGATCGCGCTTTCCTATGGCGAACCTTATCCGCACAAAAGGGCGATGCTTCCTTACGCAATCGCGCTCGATCCGGTGGCACGCGCCGGCGAAACGCTTAGTGCCCTTGTCTTTCGCCGCGGCGACGTCGCGCGCTCCGCTATCAGCATTCCCTTCGCTGTCCGCGGCGAGGAGGACTTAAGCGAGGACATGCAGGCACGCGAGCCGGAGCGACTGACCGATCTGGCGCTCGTCGGGCGCATCGGTTTACAGCTCGAAGACCGGTTCGACGGCGAGATCGGCGCCACTCAGCCGCGTGTGCAGAATGCGACAGAGATTCTAGCGGCGCTGCGCGACCGCGGCACGCTCGCATCGGACAATCGCACCGATATCGAAAAAGGACTTTATCAGAGCGATACAGGTGAGATCCTGCTCAACCGCCAGGCGGGACAGCTTCGGGTCTCAACGCCGATGACGGAGGCTGCCGCTTTCTCGTCGCTGCGAGAGCCGCTCGATCTCGGGGTTATGCGCATTGAGCAGGCGGATGGAAACGGGCTCGTCGGCGTCTCGTCGCTCGACGCGAAAAGCGGCATTTCGACAAGCCGGCGCTTGCTCGTGATCTTCGCGACCGACGCGCAAAACACCGGCATGATCTTTCGCGACAGCGAGGAGAAGGTCATCGAGGATTTCGGCGAATTGCCTGTGCAAATCCGGAAAGGCTATGTCGATCTTGCATTTTCGCGGGTAGCAGCGACATGGAACGTCTCGCCAGTGGGCCTCGACGGCACCCTTTACCCGCCGGTCGAGAGCGGCAGCGGCCCGATCGCGTTCCGGCTGTCGAACGATACCGCGTACGGGCCGACCACCTATTTTCTCCTGGAAATCGAGGACGACGGCTGATTGCGAGACGGTCGTTACGGCTGTGAAGTGCCGATTGGCGGTCGCATTGATCATTGCATTTCCCGGCTCAACCTGATTTCTGATCCGCGCGACCAGAGTGCGCGGAGCGGTATTCCCGTCCGCATGCCGCTCTGGCCTTTACGAAGGAGCGTAAGGCGGAGAAGTGTTGCAAGCGATGGACAGCCTGCCCGAGGCGGCGAGCAAGGCCTGGTGGCCGCGGCCTGGAACGAGGCTCGGCGCGACGTTTTTCGTGCGCCGGGCTCTTCCTTGGCTCGACCGCTATTTCGGCGACCAGCCGCTTGCCTCGACGTTGTCGCCCGGCATCGAAGGTGTCGTTTCCTGGGGCGGGCGCATTCCCGCGAAGACGGCGATGGCGGTCGCCCGCACGCGGCGATTGCCGCATTGGCACCTGGAGGACGGTTTCCTGCGTTCGGTGGGCCTAGGCAAGGACGGGGGAGCGCCGGTTTCGATCATCGCCGATGACATGGCATTGCCGGTGGACGCCGGCCGGGCTTCGCGCCTGGAGCTGCTTATTGCCGCAGCCGCGTGCGGCAGCGAGGAGATCACGGGGAAGCGCATCCGCGAGCGCATGGTTTGGCACAAATTGTCGAAATACAACAACCTGCCGCATCGCCAGCCGGTGATCGAGCCGAGCCGTCGCCCGCGAATCCTTCTCGTCGACCAAGTTCTCGGCGACGTTTCGGTGGAGCGGGCGCTCGGCAGCCGCCGGTCCTTCGATTGCATGCTGAACGATGCGCTTGCGAGCGGAGCGCAATGCGTCGTGCGCACGCACCCGGACGTGATGGCGGGCTATCGCAAAGGCTACATCACTGAACGTGCCGCGAGGACGACAGGCGTCGTGCTGCTCGCCGACAAAGTGTCCGTCGCCTCGATCCTCGATGTCGTCGACGAGGTCTGGACCGTCTCCAGTCAGGTGGGCTTCGACGCCCTCATGCGCGGCATACCGGTGCGTTGCTACGCCGTGCCCTTCTATGCCGGCTGGGGATTGACCGAGGACAGAGGCGGCGTTGCCGCCGAGCCCGCATTGGCGCGACGCGCGAGCGCACGGCCCTCCGTCGATCAGCTTACGGTGGCCGCACTTGGGCTTTATCCGAGTTACCGGAACCCGGCCAATTGGGAGCCGATCGACGTATTCGCGGCGATCGACCTGTTGATCGCCGAGCTCGGCCAAGCCGGCCGGCAATAGTGCCGCCTCATCGATCGATGCGTTGGAAAAGCCGAACGTCCTCGACCGGAACGCTCGTATCGATTTCAAAGCGCGCCAGCGGCGCGCTTTGAATCCTTGTTGCTGTTCATGTCGTCGCCCAAAACCACTCCTGGGCGACGGGCGTTAGATTCGCCCCATCAAGACGAGGATCAATAGTATGACGACCACGACCCCCAGCAAACCGGATGGGCCATAGCCCCAGTTCGCTGAATACGGCCAGGTCGGAAACGCACCTATCAGCAACAAAATAAGGATGATCAGTAGTACGGTGCCAAGCATCTCCAAGTCTCCACGCGAGAGGTACTAAGCTTGAATGCCCAGGCATGTCGGTTGGTTCCGAAAGAGGAGCCGCCATTGCGTATTGGAACCCTATCAGAGATTGCAGATCGCGCTTCCTGAGGGGAAAGCCTCGGGGCGGATGATGCCCGGGCGCGCTGTCTTCGCGCCTCAAGACTTCAAGCTTCTTGCTGACTTCGGTCTAAATAGGCGACCGGCCTTTTTTGAACGTGACCGGAGACTATCCTTTACTGATACCGCCGTCGGCCCTCGCAGCGGCGTGAAGGATCGCGCGGCAGCGGAACTTTGCCGATCCTGGCGTGTTTGCGATAGCGCGATCGAGTCGTGTCGATAGGACTGTTGCACACTTCTCCGTCGATGATCGGCGGCGTCGAGGTGCGAAGTCGAGAGCGTGAGGTTCGCCATGACGCCCGGAGGAACCACTGATAGGGAGCGTTCGACCCCTTCCGATCCGGGCATGCTCCGACTCGACCGCAACATCAACGCGATCCTGAAGCAGCGGCAGGAAGACGAGCGGAACAGAACGGTTCAGGACAAGATCGCAGAGAAGATCACCAATTTTGCGGGCTCCATGACCTTCATCTACCTGCATGTGCTGATCTTCGGCTCCTGGATCGCCGCCAATCTCGGGCTCGTTCCGAATGTGCCCGTCTTCGATCCGACATTCGCGATTCTCGCTATGGTCGCCTCGGTGGAGGCAATCTTCATTTCGACCTTTGTCCTAATCAGCCAGAACCGAATGGCCGCTGATGATGACAAGCGCGCGGATCTCAATTTGCAGATATCGCTTCTGGCCGAGCAGGAGGCGACCAAGTTGCTGACGCTCGTTTCGGCGATAGCGAATCGGCTAGAGGTCAAGACGGTTGCAGATGAAAGCGTCGGTGAGCTTGCTGCCGAAATTACGCCGGAGGAGGTTCTCAGGCGCCTGGAGAAGCAGGGGGACAACTCGAAGGAATAAGGCCGCGCTCAACCGCGGAAGTCGGCAGCTTCCCGTTCCCGGAACGAGCTACCGAGGAACAATTGCCGATGCTCGTCATTAACTCTTCCGTTGCAAGAGAAACCACCCCGACAGCGATGGAGAGAAAGATGGAGGACTCACACGCGATTTCCCCGCCCCAGCAAGCTTCCAATTACCCGGGGCGGCAGGCGGATTGCATCGCGGCTCTCAGGCCCGCAGTGTCCGATATGGCTGCGACGTCGCAAGACAGTATCGTTGCCGCGATGGGCGGGGAGATGACGGACGAATTGCGCGATCTTGCCCACAAGGCGGAAGATGCCGGCTGGACCTTCAAAGAAGCGTCGGCGGCAATCGAGGCGCTTGCGCGGGAATACGAAGGCGCAAAGGCAACCATCTTCGACTGATTCGGCGAAGGGGCCGGCTCTCGGGTCGATGCTGAAAGCGCGCCGGAGTGTACCGCTACACGGACCATGAGGTAGAGGCCATTGCCCAAACTGGGTGTCCTGACCTTTCATCGCTGCATCAACTACGGATCGTTCTGGCAGGCGCGCTGTCTCGTGGACGGTCTTCGTTCGCTCGGTGCCAATCCGGTTGTCCTCGATCATTGCTCCCGCCGCATCGACCGCGCCGAGTGGCGCTGCGCGCTGCAGCCGCTTCTGCCGAAGAGAACGGCGCAGTCGGACCTGCCCCTCTATTCCTCGAAGATCAGGAAGTTCATCGAGGCCTTTGCGACATACCCGCTGAGCCGAGCCTTTCCGCTCGACGAGCCGCCCGACCTCGAAAGCTATGATCTCGTCGTCGTCGGAAGCGACGAGGTCTGGAACCTGCGCCACCCATGGTATGGCGGGCACCCCATTTTCTATGGCGAAGGCCTCGCTGCACGGCGGGTCGTCTCCTATGCCGCGACCTTCGGGAGCCATCCCGCCGCGAACGGGCTCGAAAGTCATTGGGCGGACAGGCTGCGTAAGTTCGACAGAATTTCCGTGCGTGACGACAATTCAAGAACGATCGTGGAGAGCATATTGGGACGCCGGGCGGAGCTTGTTCTTGATCCGTGCCTTCAATTTCCGGAAAAGATCGCACCGTTCCGCGGAGCCACAAGAACCCCGCCTTACGTCGCAGTCTACGGCCATTCGTTTCCGGGCTGGTTCCAGTCGGGAGTCCGCCAATGGGCGGCGTCCCGCTCTGTCCCTCTCGTCAGCATAGGCTATCGCAACGACTGGGTCGACGAACAGTGGATCGATGCGGGGCCCGATGACTTCGCCGGCTTCATTGCCGATGCCGATGCCGTTGCCACGAATTTCTTTCATGGCTGCGTGTTCTCGCTGTTGAACGCCAAACCGTTCGTCTGCGTCCTTTCCGATTACCGTTCCAACAAGATTCGCGACCTCGCGCGTTTGGTGGGGGCCGACAGAAATCTCGTATCGGCCGACACGCCTCAGGGGAGCTATGCGGACATTCTCGGCGATGTATTGGACCCCGCCATCGCGCGCCGGCTCGCGAGCCTCCGCCGACAATCCCAGGGTTATCTGGAAAATGTCCTCGATTGACCGCTTCAAGACTCCGTCGGACGATGCTGCGCTCTCGCCCGGACAGATGCGCAGATCGGGGCTTTGTATCGGTTGCGGTGCCTGTGTGGCGCAGTCGGACGAAAGCATCGCGGCGATGCATTTCGATCGCTACGGTCAGCTCAAGCCGGTCTGGTCTCGCCATGCGGAAGGTCACGATCAGCGGCAATTCGGTCAAATCTGCCCGTTCTCTCCCCATTCCAGGAACGAAGACGAAATCGCTGCCGCCCAGTTTCCTTCGGCAAGGCATAGCGATCCACTGATCGGCCGCTTCGAGGCGGCCTATGTCGGGCATGTCGAAGAGGGCACGTTCAGGGCGGACGGCAGCTCCGGCGGGCTGGCAAACTGGACAGCCGCCGAGCTCCTGGAAAAGAATCTGGTGGACGGCGTTGCGCATGTCGTCCCACGGGCCGAGGACGAGGATAATCGCCAACCCCATTTCCGGTACCGGATTTCGCGGACGATAGAGGGCCTCCGCCAGGGCGCCAAATCGCGCTACTACCCCGTGGAATTGTCCGGGGTCATCGACGAAATGCGACGCCGGCCCGGCCGCTACGCGGTTGTTGGCATTCCTTGTTTCGTCAAGGCTGTGCATCTCTTGTGCCTGCGGGATGCAGTGCTTCGCGAGCGCATCGCCTTCACGCTCGGCCTCTTTTGCGGGCACATGAAAAGCGCGCGCTTCGTCGAGAGCTTCGCCTGGCAGATGGGCGAACGGATCGGCACGGTGTCGGGCGTCGACTACCGGCTGAAGGACGCCCGCAGGCCCGCGAACTGGTACATGGCCCATCTGCGCCTGAAAGACGGCAGCACGCGAAGCAAGGACTGGTGGCATCTGGTCGACGGCGACTGGGGCGCCGGTTTCTTCCAGAATTCCGCTTGCAATTTCTGCGACGACATTACCGCCGAAACGGCCGATATTTCGTTCGGCGATGCCTGGGTGGAACCTTATACCTCCGATGGCCGGGGCACGAATGTCGTCGTTATCCGCTCTCCTCTCCTTCACAGTCTGATCAGTCGCGCCGCCCGCGAGGGACGGCTTGAGCTGCGGCAAGTGGACAGCGCCTTCGTGGTGCAGACACAGGCGGCTGGTTTCAGGCAACGGCGCGAGGGCCTCGCCTTCCGCCTGAGCTGGCCGCGTTCAGGCGTCAGGCCGGTCAAGCGCGTAGCACCTAAGTTCACCGGCCTCGCGGCGCGGCGCATGCTGATCTACTGGATGCGCAGTTCGATCAGCGCCTGGAGCCATCGCGTGTTCTGGCTTGCCCGGGTGCTGCATCTGCCAATGCTTTATATGGGCTGGGCCTCCGCGTCGCTCGCCCTCTATCAGGGCGTCACCTACTCGCGTGGCTGGGTCGGAAAGGTCGTGGGCCGCATCGGCTGGCGGGAAGAATGAGGTGATCGGCCGATGAGGTCGAGGGATTTTGACGGGCGCGCATAGCGCGACGTCATTTCGGCACAAAAGGCGGCGAACTCCTCCGGCACCCATGGGGCGCTCGTATGGTGAGGAGCAATGCCCCTGTGTTGCGGCGTGAAGCAGAAGGTGACGGTCACATTGAAGTCCTCGAGCGCTTCCATCTGGCGGTCGAACCAGGCGAGCGCATCGGGCCGGAAGCGGTCGGCCCAGGAAAGGCCGGTGCGCAGATAGGTCACTCCGAGCCGCTTCATCCATTTGACGGCGTCGAGAAGCCTGTGATCCTCGAAATGGAACCATTGCATCAAGCCGATATCAGGCGTGTGCTTCGCAAATTCCTCCAGCGCCGGCTTGGGCGAGCCGTCCTCGCGCAGGAGGCCCATGTAGAAATGCCGATAGTAGGAAGACCCCTCCGCCTCCTTGTGCCGAGTGGTTGCCGGCCAGGCGCGCGGCAGGTCGTAGAGGCTGTACCATTGAATGCGCTCGACCTTGCCCTTGAGCAGTTCGGCGGTTCTCCTCAGTCCCCAAAGCTGCACCTCTTCGGCACCAAAGGTGGAGACGCCAACCTCACTGACCCATATCGGCAAATCCGTGACGGCGCGAAGCTCTTCGATCTTCTGAGGCCATTCATGAATCTGCCAGAGATTCCAGTCGAGCGGAAAGCCGTGGGCGGCGACCGCGTCGACATGGTCGAGAACGCCATGGGACTTCATCAGCGCCAGGAAATCCGGATCGATCGGCGAAATGCCTCCGAGCACGCGTGTGAGGCCCGGGTTCACATCGTGAATCGCATCCGCCGCCAGCTTCGCCATGTGTGCAAAACGACTCCAGTCTGGATCGATCTCAGGATCCCAATGCGACTTGTTGTTGGGTTCGTTCCAGATCATGGCGGCTTCGATCATAAGTACCTCCGAGCTGCCGGAAAGGGCCGGCGGGTGTCTACGGGATGGAGCGGCTCCTCGAGTTCGTCGCGCTCAGCACAGGCCCTCATTCAATGTCAGGACTTTCGCTCCCCAATCGCCGACCACCACTGCAGAGACCGAGGCGGGTGCGATGTCGAAGCGGGGCCAGGCGTCTACCGAGAGGCCAAGAACATGGCAGATCAGGGCCTTGATGACATCGGCGTGGCTAACCAGAACGATCTTCCTCTCGCTGCTGCCCATGGCCAGTGCTGCGACGAGTTCCATAATCCGCCGTTGAACATCCAGCATCGTCTCGCCGTCGGGAGCGCGGATGAGACTCCGAATGGAGTTCCATTGCCGCCAATGCGGGTCCGCATTGAGCACTTCGAAGGTCTTGCCGGACCAGGTTCCGAAGTCCACCTCGTCAAGTTCCTCGGCCGTAGCCACCTCTTCAATCTCGACCGCGGCGGCGATCGCGGCTGCGGTTTCCTGGGTGCGCTTGCGCGGGCTCGCATAGATCGAACCTATATCCTCGCGGGCGAGGCGCGCCGCCAAGCGTTGGGCCTGTTCGAGGCCGGCGCTGCCGAGCGGCACGTCGCCGGTGCGCCCGGCCAGGAAGCTGCCGATCCTGTCGTGGGCGGCGTGCCGCACAAGAAGAAACGTGGTCGTCACTCGGCTGCCCCCTTCAACGCGTCGGTTTCCCCAAGGATGAATTCCTCGAGCCGCGTGCGGGCCTCCGCATCGGTGAACTGGCGCGGTGGAGACTTCATGAAATAGCTCGACGGAGCGATCAGCGGCCCAGCGAGGCCACGGTCCATGGCGAGCTTTGCGCAACGCACCGCGTCGATGACGACGCCGGCGGAATTGGGCGAGTCCCAGACTTCGAGCTTCAGCTCGACATTGAGGGGTACGCCGCCGAAGGTCGTCCCCTCGACGCGAATGTAGGCGAACTTGCGGTCGGCGAGCCAAGGCACGTGATCGCTCGGCCCGACGTGAATGTCGCCCGGCGCAAGCGGTATATCCATCTGGCTGACGACGGATTGCGTCTTCGAGATCTTCTTGGACTCGAGCCGCTGGCGCTCCAGCATGTTGAGGAAATCGGTGTTGCCGCCGAAATTGAGTTGGTAGGTCCGGTCGATCCGCACGCCCCGTTCACGGAAGAGATTGGCGAGCAGCCGGTGCACGATGGTCGCCCCCACCTGGCTCTTGATATCGTCGCCGATCAGCGGCAGCCTGCGCTCGGCGAACTTTTTCTGCCAGGTTCTGTCGGACGCGATGAAGACCGGGATGCAGTTGACGAAGCCGCAGCCGGCGGCGAGCGCCTGCTCTGCATACCAGCGCGTGGCGACTTCTGAACCGACGGGCAGATAGGAAACCAGAATATCCGTTTCGGTCTGCCGCAGCACCTCGGCGACGTCGACGACGGGTTCATCGGATTCTTCGATCTCTTCACGCAGATACCGCCCAATTCCGTCAAGCGTCCTGCCGCGTTCGACGCGTACACCGGTCGGAGCGACGTCCGCGAAGCGGAAGGTGTTGTTCGGACGGGCATAGATCGCTTCCGCCACATCATGGCCGACCTTCGAGGCGGCAACGTCGAAGGCGGCCGAGATTTCGACATCGCGCACGTGATAGCCGCCGAGATTGACATGCATCAGTCCCGGGACGGACTCGTCTTCCCTTGCTTCGCGATAGAAGGTGAGCCCCTGAACGAGCGAGGACGCGCAGTTTCCGACCCCAGCAAGCCCGACACGTATCGATCTCGATCCCATCTGCGCCACTCCCTGCGAGCATCTACAATCCCTGCCAAACCCGCGCATGCCGGAATGGTTCCCTTCTGGCGCACGTATGGCGCGGATCGATTTTGCCGGCCGCGCGTTCAACGCGAATGGGCAAGAGGCGTGGCGATGCTCGTTTATGGTGACCCGAAGCGGCGCGAGAGCGCCGACAGCTTGTGCGAGGCCATCGCCGAGCGGCTGTGGGCGATCGAGCACCAGCCGCCCGGTCTCGACCGCCATTCCGCACTCGTCGGCATACTGCTTAGCGCCGGCGAACTGGTGCAGGGACTGTCGGATCTCGAGTTCGAGGCTCTCAGGGCCGACGAGACATCGGCAAGGCGCGAAGACTCTGGTGTTCTGCTCCTCGAGTTGGCGCGGCTCGTTGCCACATCCTGGTCCCAGAGCTTCTCCGGTCCCTTGGCGCTGCCGAGGCGTGTTTGGGCACTTCTCCAGGAGCTTCGGGCGCCGTTGCCGCTCTCCATCAAGGAGGCGGAGGGCTACGCCTTCTACGCGCTCTACCCGGAAGCTTACATGGAGGCGGCGAGGCACTCCGGGCTCGGTGCAAAAACCGTTGTTATCGGCATTCGCTCGATCGGCATAAGCCTTTCGGCTGCAGTCGCTACAGCCATCCGGGCACGGAGCCCGGTCACCGTACGGCCGGTCGGTCATCCTTTCCGGAGAACGATCGAGGTCGGTGCCCGGCTTTCGCGACAACTCCTTAAGGACACCACCGCCGACTTCGCGATTGCCGACGAGGGGCCGGGCCTTTCGGGCAGTTCCTTCGGCGGCGTGGCTGATTGGCTCTTGGAGCACGGCGTCAGCGAAGACCGCATCCATTTCTTTCCCGGCCACAGGGGAGAACTTGGACCGCAAGCCAGCCAAGCTCACCGTGAACGCTGGGCATCACGGCCCCGCCACGTCGTCGAGATGGATGAGCTTATGTTTGGAGCAGCTTCGCCCGTACACCGGCTCGCCACCTGGGTGAGCGGGCTTGTCGGCCCGCTCCTCGAGCCGCTTCGAGATGTTTCCGGCGGCGCCTGGCGCCACGCCCTCTGCGGCGATCATCAGGCGTGGCCGCCTGCCGATCCGAGGTTCGAGCGGCGAAAATTCCTCGCACACACGGCTGACGGGGCATGGCTCGTCAAATTCGCAGGGCTTGGACAGGCCGGAGAACGCAAGCTTGCCAAGGCCCGTCTTCTTGCGGAAAACGGCTTCACACCCCCGGTCGCGGGACTGTGCCACGGCTTCCTGGTGCAGAAATGGGTGCCTGCGCGACCGATGGCTTCAGGAGAATTCCGCCGAGCGGTCTTCATAGACCACCTCGGCCGCTACCTCGGATTTCGAGCGCGTCATCTGCCGCCACCGGCAACCGGCGGCGCCTCACTTTCCGAACTATCCGAGATGGCCCTGGTGAATACGGAAGAGGCACTGGGGGCGGCGGTTGCATCCCGGCTTAAGGAGCGGCTGGCCGGTGCTCCGGACTATGACCGCGTGGTGCGGCCGGTCGACACCGACAATCGGCTTCACTCCTGGGAGTGGCTGGTTACGGGCGCGCAGCGCTTCATCAAAACCGATGCGCTCGATCACAGCGCCGCTCACGACCTCATCGGTTGCCAGGATGTCGCCTGGGACATAGCGGGCGCCTGCGTCGAATTCGAGTTCTCGAAGCAGGAAGCGGCTGACCTCAGCGCAGCTGTGTCGCGGGAAAGCTGCCGCGCCGTTCCTGCCGAACTGCAGGCGATGTTCGAGATTTGCTATCTCGCCTTCCAGCTCGGCTTATGGAGCTCGGCAAAGCCCGCAGCCGCAGCCGACGAAGTTCCGCGGCTGGAGGCGGCGGCGTCTCGCTATGCGACGCGCCTCTCAACCCGGATTGACGGCGACGGATCGTGACCCTGTCGCGCGATGGAGGACAGCAGCCGTCTATCGTCCGTAGATACTGTCGAGGACATCGGCCACTGCTACGAAGCACTCATTCTCGGAATCGAAACGATGCCCCGCAGCCAGGCGCTCCGCCCAGGTCGCTGCGGCACGCCCGCCCCAGGCGTCCGGCGGAAGCGCCAGCACCTGGCGCTCAGTGCCGCGATACCGTTCGGCCGTGAAGTCGAGATACGATCCGTCGATGTTTCTGAAGCTCGCACCGCCTTCGGTCCCGTAGAAGTCAGCGGTGATCACCGCATCGCATCCGGCCTGCAAATGCCATGAACAGGCGATCCGGGCGATGACGCCGTTCGTAAGTTCGAGCGTCGCGACTGCATAGTCCTCGACCTCGTCGCCGTCGCGGCGGATGCGAGCGCCCTTGGAAAAGAGCCTGCTCTCGACCCGGGCGACCTCCGGGAAGCCAAGAACCCACAGGAGGAGGTCTACGAGGTGTACGCCGAGGTCGATCACGCAGCCGCCGCCGGAAAGCGACTTATCATAGAACCACGGCTTGCTCGGTCCATAGGCGTTGTGAAAGGTGAGATCCACCGCGAAGACGGTGCCAAGCCCCCCCGAGACGATGAGATCGCGGATCTGCCGCATCCCGTCGGTGTAGCGATAGGAGAGATCGACTCCCAACAGCCTGTCGGCGTGTCGGGCCGTGTCGACGACGGCCGCCGCCTCGTCGCGCGTGCGGCCGAGCGGCTTCTGGCAAAAAACCGCCACGCCTCGCTCCAGAGCCACGATCGACTGCGCCGCGTGGAGCGCGCTTGGCGAGGCGATCACCAGCCCGTCGAGTTGCTGATCGAGCAAAGCCTCGAGGGAATTTACGACGGCGGCCTGCGGCGTCAACTCGCTCGCCGCTGCAGCCATTTCCGGCGAGGGATCGAAGATCGCGGCCGTCTCGACTGCTCCGGTTTCGACGATCGCCCTCATGCGATGGAGACCGATTCTTCCGACCCCGAGAAAGCCGACGCGGGGGCGACTGACAGCCGTCGCAAGCTGCATTGCTTCACTCATGGTAGATCACCAGCGCCTTGACGAAACCGTCTGGCCGGTCGCGGGTCATGTCGAGCGCCGCGCCCAATTGCTCGAGCGGAAATCGGTGGGTGTAGAGCCGAAAGGGCGATAGCCGCCCCGCGACGGTTGCCTCGATCGCCTCGTGGATGCCGCGCATGTAGACGGCGGGATCGCGCTCATGCGCGTTGATCACGTCGAGGCCGCGCCAGTTCCAGAGCTGCACGTTGATCTGGCGCGGGCCATCCTGGTGATAGCCCGCAATGACCAGCCGGCCTCTCTCCTTCGTCAGCTCGCCGGCAAGATCGAGCGGCCATTGCTTGCCGACCGCCTCGATGACACAGTCGCAGAGTCGTCCTTCGGTCAGTTCTTTCACCTTCTCGATGATCCGCCAATGGTCGTCCATCGCGATCACGTCGCTTGCGCCGACGCACTCGGCCGAAGCGAGCGAGGAACGTCGGCGCGATATCGCGATAACCCGCGCGCCTGCGGCACTTGCGAGTTCCGTCAGAAGGATCCCGAGAAAGCCGATACCGATGATAGCCACGGTCTCTCCCGGCCTGATCGCGCTGCGCCGGAAGATGTTGAAGGCGCAGCCGAGCGGCTCGCCGGGAAAGGGCTGACCGGCAAGCGCCGCGGGCAGGGGTGCGATCGCTGTCTGGTCGGCGATGTCGTGAGTTGCATAGGCATGATAGGAGAGGGCCGCGACACGATCGCCTATCCTGAAGCCGTGCACGTCCTCGCCGACGGCATCGATGATGCCCCAACCTTCGTGGCCGAGCGCGCCCGGTTCGGTCGGAAAGCGCATCCAGTCCGGTCCTGCCCAGGGCACGAGGTTGGAGGCGCAGACACCACAACCCTCCAGTCTGATCCGCACCTGCCGGGGTCCTGGCTGCGGCAGTGGCAGAGTCTCGATGCGAACTTTGCCGGGGCCCGTGACGACGGCCGCCGACATCGTGTCGGTCCTTGGCTGCACCGATAGGTTCATGCCTGTTCCTCCCGCGTTCAAAAGCCCCAGCAGAGCGGCGCGCGCAGCGTATTGAGAAGACTGGATAAAGGGCGCGGCGTCCCGCACTTAACTTCATCTTGCGGTTTTTGTTCCTGGCGCTCCCGGGACGAATTTTGGAACCAGAGCCCCGCGGCGAGGTTTGTACCTCTGTGATAGCGCCTGTGCAGCTATGTAGATGTCAAAGAAGAAGTCATAGAAGAAGGAACATTTGCAGCGCACGTTTGTTGGAGCTTTGTCTCTATCTCTGGTGAGTCCTAGTTCAGGTGCGTTATGGCAAAGGTTCTCCTTACTGGCGGCTGCGGTTTTATCGGCCGGTATGTGGTCGAAGAGCTTCTTTCAAGGGATTACGAGTTGCGCGTGCTCGACGCGCTCCACGAGCAGGTCCATGCGGATGCGCAGATTGCACTACCGCGGGACGTGGAGATGTGCCGCGCCGACATTCGCGATGCGGCCGCAGTCAGAAGCGCGCTCAGCGACGTCGACTGCGTCGTCCATCTGGCGGCGGAAGTCGGGGTCGGTCAGTCGATGTACGAGATCACCCGCTATGTGGGCGTGAACGATCTCGGCACCGCCGTCCTGCTCGAAGCCATGATCGGATTGCCGATCCGGCGCATCGTTGTGGCCTCGTCGATGAGCGTCTACGGCGAGGGCCTCTACGAGACGGCAGCGGGGGAGCGTCTCTCGCATGTCAGGCGTTCCGCCGCCCATCTCAAAACCGGCGCATGGGACCCGGTCGGGCCCAAAGGGGAGCGTCTGAGACCGATCGCAACCGACGAGCACAAGCCCGTCGATCTCGCCTCGATCTATGCCTTGACGAAATATGTCCAGGAACGTCAGGTGCTGATCTTCGGAGAGGCCTATGGTGTGGAGGCCGTGGCGCTCCGCCTCTTCAATGTGTTCGGTGCCGGCCAGGCGCTTTCCAATCCCTATACGGGAGTGCTCGCCAACTTCGCTTCGCGGCTTGCCAACGGGCAGTTGCCCATGGTGTTCGAGGACGGCAGACAGCGGCGGGATTTCGTTCATGTCCGCGATGTGGCCCGGGCCTTTCGGCTGGCCCTCGAGCAGCCGCAGGCGGCTGGGCACGTCATCAACATAGGCAGCGGCGAGGCCTACTCCATCACGGATGTCGCCTTGTTGCTCGCCGAAGCAATGGGCGCGCTGGAGCTCGAACCGGAAATCATCAATAAGGCCCGTGTCGGCGACATCCGCAATTGCTTTGCCGATATCGCCAAGGCGCGCGACCTGCTCGGCTTCGAGCCCGCCCACAGGCTCGAAAATTCGCTTGCGGATTTTGCGGCATGGGTACGGAGCGCCGGAGCGATCGACCGGGGCGCCGAGATGAAGCGACACCTAGAAGAACGGGGGTTGGTTCTATGAGCGCCGGGCGTCTCGATAGGACCAAGGGTCTGGCAGCGCCCGTTTTGTCCAGGAAGTCTGCCCCGATCCTTGTGGTCGGCGGTAGCGGTTTTCTGGGCTGCAATGTCGCCGACAGCTTCCTGCGGGAGGGCAAGGACGTCATCGTCCTCGACAATTTGAGCCGTGCGGGCGTCGAGCGAAACCTTGAATGGCTGGTGGACAACCACGGTAGCGCCGTCCACTTCGTGCTCGCCGATATCCGTGAACTCGCCGAAATAGAGCCTGTTTTCAAGGAGGCCGAGGCCGTCTTCCACTTTGCCGCGCAGACGGCGGTGACGACCAGCCTCGACGAACCGATCGACGACTTCGAGACGAATGCGCGCGGCACGATCAACGTGCTCGAGGCAGCAAGGCGCGCCAACCGTCGCGCGCCCGTCATCTTCGCCAGCACGAACAAGGTCTATGGCGCGCTCGCGGATATGGCAATGAACGCGGTCGATGATCGCTACGTGCCGGTAGACGAGACGCCGCGCAGATACGGTGTCGGCGAGGCGCAGCCTCTCGATTTCTGCACGCCCTACGGCTGCTCGAAAGGTGTCGCGGACCAGTATGTGCTGGACTACGCGAAATCCTACGGTCTTCCGACCGCCGTGCTCAGGATGAGCTGTGTCTACGGCCCGAGACAGTTTGGCACCGAGGACCAGGGATGGGTGGCGCACTTCCTCATTCGCGCCCTCGCCGGCGAACCGATATCGGTCTACGGCGACGGCATGCAGGTCCGAGATATTCTCCATGTCGGCGATGCGGTTGCGGCCTATAGGGCGGTGTTGAGCTCGATCGAGCGCATTCAAGGGCGCGCCTTTAATCTCGGAGGCGGTCCCGAGAACGCGGTCAGCGTTGCCGAGGTGCTGCGCGAGATCGAGCTTCTGACCGGACGCCGGCTCATGACGGTAAGAAGCGATCGGAGGATCGGCGACCAACTGTTCTTCGTTGCCGATACACGCGCACTTCAGGAGGCGCTCGGCTGGAAGGCGCGCACCGCCTGGCGAGCAGGGCTGCGTGACCTGCATGCCTGGCTTCTTCAGGATTGGATCGAGGTCAGCGAGGCTCAGCGTCAACCTCGGAGGGTCACAGCATGAGCAGCCGGGCCATCCCCGCTCGTCAGCCTAACATTTCGGTCGGCAGCCGGAAGCGACTGCCGAGGCGGGTCCTCATGAGCGTCGACGCTGTCGGCGGTGTCTGGCGCTACGCGATGGATCTCGCCGAGGCCATGGGCGGCGCCGGCGTGGAAAGCGTTTTCGTCGGGCTCGGCCCCGCCCCGTCCGCGGCGCAAAGGGACGAGGCGGCCCGGATCGGCACGCTCGAATGGCTGGTCGCGCCGCTCGACTGGATGGTCGAGGACGAAACGGCGCTCGATGCGGTCCCGGCCACGCTCGCCGCCATATCGCTCAAGCACTCCGTCGACCTGCTGCATCTCAACCTGCCGTCGCAGGCTGCCGGTCTGGCGGTCGAGATTCCGGTCGTCGCCGCTTCGCATTCATGCGTCGCCACCTGGTTCCAGGCAGTGCGCGCCTCGGGCTTGCCGCCGCACTGGCTCTGGCAGAAGGCGAGCAATCGGCGCGGGTTCGACGGTGCCGACGTGGTGATCGCCCCGAGCCGAAGCCATGCTGCCGCGTTGACGCGCTGCTATGGGGCGATCGACAATCTCGCCGTGGTACACAATGCGAGCCGCTTCCACAGCGCGGAGACCGCCAAGGAAAGCCTCGTCTTTGCCGCAGGCCGCTGGTGGGACGAGGGTAAGAACGGGGCCGTGTTGGATCGCGCTGCCCGTCACATCCGCTGGCCGGTCGTTATGGCCGGGGCGTGCGATGGGCCGAATGGCGAGCACCTCGCCATCGAACATGCGGACTGGCGAGGCGAACTCAGTCACGAGCGGACGATGCACCTGATGTCGCGAGCGGCAATCGTCGTCTCGCCGTCGATCTACGAACCTTTCGGCTTGGTGGCACTCGAGGCGGCGCGCGCCGGCGCGGCTCTCGTCCTTGCCGACATCGACACCTATCGCGAACTTTGGGACGGCGCAGCCCTGTTTTCGGATCCGCGAGACCCGGCGGCCTTCGCGAGCGCCGTCAACAGGCTGGCTGACGACGGCGAGCTGAGATTCAAGCTTGGACGGCGCGCTCGACTGCGGTCGCGCGATTTCACGATCGAAGCCCAGCGCGATGCGGTGCTTGCCGCCTATGGCGAAGCCATGTGCCGCTCCTCTCGGTTGACGGCAGCGGAGTGACCAATGAGATTTCTGTTCTATACGCATTCACTCGTTTCCGACTGGAACCATGGCAACGCTCATTTCCTGCGCGGCGTCATGCGTGAGCTCCTGCGGCGTGGTCATGATGCGGTGGCGCTGGAGCCGAGCGATTCCTGGAGCCGCCTCAACCTCATTGCCGACCAGGGCGTCGGGGCGATTGCCGCCTTCCGCAAGCACTTCCCGGAACTGCGGACCGTGGTCTACGGTACCGATTTCGATCACGAAGCCGCGGTGGCCGATGCCGACGTCGTCGTGGTTCACGAATGGACAGATCCGCAATTGGTGGCGCGTCTCGGTCGCTTGCGTCGGGAGGGCAGCGGCTTCAGGCTTGCCTTCCACGACACGCATCACCGCGCCGTGAGCGCCAAAGCGGACATCGCCGCACTCGATCTTTCGCACTACGACTTCGTTCTCGCTTTCGGTGAGGCCCTGCGCGAACGCTATCTGAAGGCCGGCTGGGGAAAGCACGTGCATGTCTGGCACGAGGCTGCTGATACCTCCCTGTTTCGTCCCATGCCTCAGATGGAGAAGCGTGGCGATCTCGTCTGGATCGGCAATTGGGGCGACGACGAGCGCAGCGCGGAAATCATGTCCTTTCTCGTCGAGCCGACGAGAAGGCTGAAGCTAGCGACGACGGTGCGGGGAGTCAGGTATCCGGTTGCCGCTCTGAATGCATTGCGTGACGCGGGTATCGCCTATGGCGGCTGGGTGGCGAACGCCGCCGTTCCGCGCGCCTTCGCCGAACACAGGGCGACGATCCACATCCCGCGGCGGCCCTATGTCGGAGCCTTGCCCGGCATACCGACGATCCGCGTCTTCGAGGCGCTCGCCTGCGGCATTCCCCTCATCTCCACGCCATGGAACGACGCCGAGGGTCTTTTCCGCCCCGGCAAGGACTTTGTCGTTGCGCGAAATGGCAAGGAGATGAGTCGGCATCTGCGCCAGGTGCTCTCCGATCGAGCTTTCGCTCAGGAGCTGGCTCTATCCGGCTTGGAGACGATCGAGGCGCGTCATACCTGCCGGCATCGCGTCTCCGAGCTTCTCGAGATCGTGGCTCGCTACAGGCCGGGAAAGCCTCTGGATGAGCGTGTCGCACTCAAGGAGGCCGCGACATGAGGATTGCCTTTTACGGATCGAGCCTTGTTTCCGCCTATTGGAACGGTGCGGCAACCTATTATCGCGGGTTGCTCCGCGCGCTTGCAGCGCGCGGCCATGAGATCACCTTCTACGAACCGGATGTCTACGACCGGCAGAAACATCGCGACATCGATCCGCCGCCATGGTGCAAAGTCGTGGTCTATGAAGGGACTGTCGAGGCGTTGAAGCGTGTCGCGGGCCAGGCCGCCGCGGCGGACATCGTCGTCAAGGCGAGCGGTGTCGGCTTCGAGGACGACCTCCTGCTCGCCGAGGTCATGACATCCGCCAATCCGGCTGCGCTGAAGGTCTTCTGGGATGTCGACGCGCCCGCGACACTTGCGGAGCTCAGGAGCAATCCCGATCATCCACTCCGTCGCGCGCTTTGCGCCCTCGAACTCGTCTTGACCTATGGCGGCGGCGACCCGGTCGTCGAGGCCTACCGCGCCATCGGCGCCCGCGAATGTATCCCCGTCTACAACGCCCTCGACCCGGAGACGCATCATCCGGTGCCGGCGGACCCGCGCTTTGCCGCCGACCTCGCTTTCCTCGGCAACCGCTTGCCGGATCGGGAGTCTCGCGTGGAGGAGTTCTTCCTCGGTCCCGCGGCACGGCTTGACGGCCGGAAATTCCTGCTTGGCGGGGCGGGCTGGCATGACAAATCACTGCCCGCAAACGTCGCCTACATCGGCCACGTCCCGACTGCGGATCACAACGCCTTCAACGCAACGCCTTCCGCAGTCCTCAACGTTTCGCGCGCTAGCATGGCTGCGAACGGCTTTTCGCCGGCAACGCGCGTCTTCGAAGCGGCAGGCGCGGGCGCGTGCCTGATCACGGACGCCTGGGAGGGCATCGAACTTTTCCTGAAGCCGGGAGAGGAAGTGCTGGTCGCGAGAGACGGCCGGGACGTGATCGAGCTCCTGCGTGATCTCACGCCCGCCAATGCCAAGATGATCGGCGAGCGGGCGCTTGGCCGTGTGCTGAGCGAACATACCTATGACCATCGTGCCGCGGAGGTGGACCGCATCTTCCGCAGCCGGGCGCCCCGCGCGGAGGCTGCAGAATGAAGCGCTCACTCGACATCGCTATCCTCGGCCTTTCGCTCTCATCTTCCTGGGGCAACGGGCACGCGACGACGTTTCGGGCACTCCTTCGTGGCGTGCACGCCGCCGGGCACCGGGTAACTTTCCTGGAAAGAGACGTGCCCTGGTACGCGCGCCACCGCGATCTAGCGGAGCCTGACTTCTGTGAGCTCACGCTCTACAAGAGCGTCGACGAACTGATTGCGCGGCATGGACGCAGGCTTGCTGGGGCCGACGCAGTCATCATCGGCTCCTACGTGCCGGACGGCGTGGAGGTGATCGATGCCGTCAGCGACCTCGGAACGAACCGGTTGTGCTTCTACGACATCGACACGCCCGTGACCCTGGCCAAGCTTGCGCGCGCGGACGAGGAATATCTCGCTCGCAGGCAGGTCCCGATCTTCGACGTCTATTTCTCCTTCTCCGGCGGCAGGACGCTCGATCGCCTTCGGGAAGAGTTCGGGGCGAAACGACCCGTGCCGCTCTACTGCGCTGTCGACCTCGACGTCTATCGCAACACCGGTGCAGCGAGGGTGTGGGATCTTGGCTATCTCGGGACCTTCAGCCTCGACAGACAGCCCGCTCTCGAACGGTTGTTGCTGGAGCCGGCGCGGCTGTTGCCTGACAAGCGTTTCGTCGTTGCCGGGCCGGGCTACCCGACAGATATCATCTGGCCGAGGAATGTGGAGCGCATCGAACACCTGCCGCCGCCCGAACACGCCGAATTCTACAGCCGGCAGCGCTTCACGCTCAACGTCACGCGCGCCGACATGATTGCCGCCGGGTGGTCGCCGAGCGTTCGCCTCTTCGAGGCGGCCGCCTGCCGCACACCCTTGATCAGCGATTGGTGGGAAGGGATCGACAGCTTCTTCCCGCCGGGACGGGCCGCAATCATTGCACACGACAGCGATGACGTCGTCGCGGCGTTGACAGGCCTCGACGATGACCGCTGCGCGGCCATTGCCGATTGCGCTTTTCAGCGCGTCGCAAGTGCGCATAGCGCGCGCGCCCGCGCCAGAACCTTCGTCGAGGCGATCGAGGCCGTTCAGCTCAAATCCGATCTCGCCACGAGACAATCCGAACGGCAACTTCCGGCGTAACACCGAAAGGAGAACGGCCGATGGCAAAACGAAACAAAGTGAATCGCGGAAAGGTCATCCTGGTTGCCGGCGGGGCCGGCTTCGTCGGGTCTCACCTTTGCTCGGCCCTTCTCGATGCCGGCAATCGCGTGATCTGCCTCGACAGCTATCTCACGGGGTCCCCCGCCAATATCAGCGGTCTTGAGCGCAATCCCTATTTCACCGCCATCGAACAGGACGTCTGCGACGAGTTCGAACCGGATGAGCGGCTCGACCAGATCTACAACTTGGCTTGCCCCGCGTCGCCGCCATCATACCAGGCCGACCCGATCCATACGATGATGACAAGCGTCGCCGGAACCGGCAACCTGCTGCGGCTCGCGGAAAAGCACGGGGCGACCTTCCTCCAGGCCTCGACGAGCGAGATCTATGGCGATCCGGAGGAGCATCCACAGCAGGAGGATTATTGGGGTCACGTCAATTGCACCGGTCCGCGGGCGTGCTACGACGAAGGGAAACGCGCGGCGGAGACTCTGTGCTTCGACAGCCTGCGATCAGGAAGCGTGGACGCGAGGGTTGCTCGCATCTTCAACACCTATGGCCCGCATATGCGTCCGAGCGACGGCCGTATCGTCTCGAACTTCATCGTGCAGGCTCTGAAGAACGATCCGCTCACCGTGTACGGCACGGGCGAACAGACGCGCTCCTTCTGCTATGTCTCCGATCTCGTCGAAGGGCTGATCAGGCTGATGAATTGCGAGCCGAACCCGGGCGTGCCGGTAAATCTCGGCAATCCGGGCGAATTCACGGTCATCGAGTTGGCGGAACTGGTTCTTTCGAAAGTCAGGACCGCTTCGACCATCGTCCATAAACCCTTGCCGCCGGATGATCCTCAGCGCCGCCGGCCCGACATCTCCCGCGCCAAAACGCTGCTCGCCTGGGAGCCCAAGATTGTGTTGGAAGAGGGGCTGTCGCACACGATTGCGTGGTTCAAAAAGGCTCTGCCGAGACAACGCGCAACGCGTAACCCGCGCCGTCCCGCGAACCAGCCGCAGCTCTCGACCATTTCTCAGGATCTTTGATCATGGGCGAGGAAACGAAGGACCGCAGGACCATCGAAGACGAGATCGCGGCGCTTGGACCATGGTTCCACAACATGCGCATCAGAGGCGTCGAAACCTCGCCGGATCACTTCCTCGGCGATTACCCCGCGGTGAAGTGGAAGGCTTTCAAGCATGTCGTGCCGGAGGACCTCGAGCGACGTAGCGTGCTCGACATCGGCTGCAACGCGGGTTTTTACACTCAGGAGATGAAACGCCGCAACGCTGGACGCGTACTCGGCATCGATTCCGACCCGCGCTATCTGCGGCAAGCGAAGTTCGCTGCTGAACAGGCCGGAATGGACATCGAATTCAGGCTGATGTCCGTCTACGACGTTGCACAACTCGGCGAGAAATTCGATCTCGTCCTCTTCATGGGGGTTCTCTATCATCTGCGTCATCCGCTGCTGGCGCTGGACCTTCTCTACGAGCATGTCGTGGACAATGAGATGCTCTTCCAGTGCATGCAGCGCGGTGACGATTCGGCAATGCGGGTGGAGGCAGACTACGACTTTCGGGAATGGCAAATCTTCGAGCGTCCCGGTTATCCGAAGCTGTTCTTCGTCGAACATCGCTTCGCTGACGATCCCACCAATTGGTTCATCCCGAACCGGGCCGGCGTCGAAGCTCTGCTTCGCAGTTCCGGCTTCGTCATCGAAGCCAATCCCGAGCGGGAGGTCTATCTCGTGCGCAGAGGCGAACGCCCGTATTTCGACGAGCCCACCAAGCGCCTTCTCTCAGGCTCGCATTTCTAGAAAAAAGGGCGTTTAACTGTAACGCCGGAGCTGCGCCGCTTCCTCTTCAAGGAGGTCGGCCACTTCCTGAAGCGTCATGTGCGTCGCGCAAAGGTGGATGGCGCACTCAAGAAAGCGCGTCGAGGACCGGCGCAGAAACAGCGCCTCCTCTCGGGCGGCCAGCTCCCACAGCGGGTCTTTTCGTTCGGGGCGATCGTTAGGCATATCAAGACTCCTCGATTCCTTGCGAACCACCGTCTTTGACGGGATCGCGGCGGCGCTCAGGACGGCGGGGCGCCGATGGCATAGATCAGAGCGCCTATCACGATGACGATGCTGATGATGGCAAAGCCGAGCCCGACGCGTTGTCTGTTCGAAGCAGGCGTTTCACGCGAGCTGAGCGGCCGCATGGCGTCCGCATATTCGGTCGAATTGTCGGTGGCCGCGCCGCCAAGCTGCCCGGTTCTTGCGTCCCGGGTCGCCTCTACTGTCAGAGGCGCTCCCGCTGCCTCGTCGTCCGTTTCCAGCGGTGCCGCAGCCGGATCGAAGCCGCGCTTCTTGTCTCCCGTTCTGCCGTGCTGGATGTCGCCGCGCACCTGTGCGGGATTCTCCGCGGTCTTGGGCAACTTGGACATGTTCGCTCCTTTCCGCTGTTGCAGGACAACCGGCTCTGGCGACATTTGTTCCCATCTCCCCCCCCCCGCGTCCGCGTCGCTGTACGATGCCGGTACGGGCGGAACATCCGAAAGGTTCCAGCTTCATCTCGATGCGCGGGATGAGTTCGCAACGGACATCTGCCAAGGCCTCTTCAGATCATCTCGGTAAGCGCCATGATCAGCAGGAAGCCGACGGCATTCGCGAGTGCTGAGGACTGCTGGAACTGATGCGACTCCGCCTCCGGCACGAGGTCGGTGATCGTCAGATAGAACATGCCGCCCGCTCCTGCGGCGAAAAGAAACCCGAGAACCGCCTCCGACAATCCTTTAAGAAAAAACCAGCCGGCGACGGCGGAGACGAACAGCGACACTCCGATCAGCGACGTCCAGCCGAGAATGCGCCACTTGGGATTCTTCTGCTCCTGGTCGAAGGCCAGCTCACCGATGCTCATGCCCTCGCTGAGATTATCGATGCAAATCGCAAGGCCCACAATCAGCGCGACGCCCGGTTCGAATGCGGCCCCGACACCGATCGCCATTCCTTCGATCAGTTCCTCCGCGCTCGTCCCGCCGGCGAGTACCGCAACGCCGCTGCCGCGCGGCTTCTTTCGTCGGTGGAGCTGCTCGACGGCGCGATTCTGATCCGCTTCCTCTCCCGCCATGCGCCAGCGGTTGACATAAAGGTCAAGGAAATAGACGAGAGCCAAGCCAAGCAGGAAACCGGCGGCGACCACGGGAACAGATGCGAGCTCCAGCGACTTTGGCATCATCTCGAAGGCGAAGGTGCCCAGCAGAACGCCGGCCGCGAAGCCGACCGCGATCGAGAGAAGGAGGCTCGAAGGTCGCGCCCAGACCGCGATCAGGCCACCAAGCGGCGAGGCGAGCGCTGCCGCGGAAGCCACTCCGAAAATGATCAGGGGATCCTGCTCCATGGACGCGCCGGACGGGTTCAGCGGCTTCTGTTTTCAGGCGAACGCTCGTAAAGCTCGTCGATCTTTCGCTTCTGCGCTTCCTTGGCGGCCGGCGGCAGTGGTTTCTGCCTTAAGATCGCATAGGCCACCGCGGCACCCAGGATGAAGGCTCCGCCGGCGGTTGCGAATAGCCAAAGATAATCCATAACCATGGTTGCACCTCCTCAAATGGGCCAACCGGCGCTGTCGCCCGGGGTTTCCTGTATCTCCACGGTCGACCGGGCGTCCTCAGGGCCGCGGCGATTTCACCTCGCCAAAGCGCACCTCTTCGCGCGACGGATTGTCGGCAATCGACTCTTCCTCCTCGTCGTTCGGGAGAGCTTCATCGGGATCGACATTCGCCTCGTCCCTGCTGCGGGTCGGGCGCACGCGGCCCGTGACGACGGGTTGCGCGTATTCTTCGTCCGGTCCGTTCGCGGGCAACTCTTCATCTGGCGGGGGAGCAGGCGTCGCTCGGGGCCGGTCCTTCGGACTATTCCGTGCCATGATGTCCTTCCTTCTGTCTGTCAGGGGAAAGCGCGTGTGCCCACATTGTTCCGTTTCGACGGCGAAGGCATCTCGCCGCAGGTTCGGTGGCCGCGCGGCGATTGTGCCCCCTTCGTATCAGCAAGAAAGAAGATGCTGCGGCGCGGCTTAAGGGCTCGAGAATCTGAGGAGCCCGCCTTTCCTTCAACGCGGGTTCGTCGGGTGACCTGCCGCGTGATCGACTGACGCGCTGCCCGCGACCGGAAGGATCCGCGGGGCTGCCGCCGCTTTGGGAACGGTCAATGCTTGGCCGTCACGTCGCGCTTGTCCCGCTCGAGGAACTTGCGGGTGATCTCGCCTGTGTGCTGCTCGAGCCATTCCGCCATCGCAATCTCTTGCTGCAGGATGGTTTCGCAGACCCGCTTCGTTTCCTGATCACCTGCATAGTCCGCCGCTGCGATCAGGATCTTGTAGCTGGCGATCTCCATATGCTCGAACGTGTAATTGGCGAGCGAACCCTTGACCACTTCGTCGTCGACGAAAAGGCCACTCAGGCTCTGCCCGAAGGCCACGATCTTGCCGGTAATGTCCTTGATAGTCGAGGCACCGCCGTCGAGCCGCTCGAGGCACCGCTCGAGCATTGCGGCCTGGTCGCGCGTTTCCTGCAGGTGACGATCGATCCGGGCTTTGAGCTCGGGATAGTTTTCCAGCCGTCTGGACTGGCTGGTAAGCATGGTGATCGCCTGCTCTTCCATCGCATGCGCGTCCCTAAGCCAAGCCAGCAAATTTTTGTTCGCCGCCGCCATCGGATGTTCCTTTCTTTTTTGCGGCTCACCGAACTGATGGCACCGGGAAAAGTTCCAAATTCGCGCCGTACTAGCTCGATGAATCGTGAGAGCGGATTCGGAACAATTCCAATCGGCGGCGATTGATAGCGAGTGTGGCAGAGCCGCGCCTTTCTTCAGCAACGATCGAAGCAGGTACGATGCAAAGAGCCGTGATCGCAGCAGTGCTCGTCCTCCTCATAGTCGTAGCGGCGCTTTGGACGATTTTCCCCCTCGACGGGCCAACCCAAGAAGAAGGCCAGCCGCCGCCGCATGCGATCGACCAATCGGAATAGGAGTGACTTCCGCCGAGGACAGCGCGTCCATCAAAATAAGATCGAGCAGGCTCATGCAAGAAGAACTGAAGATATTTCGGCTGGCGCCGCTGGCGGAACCCAACGATCCGAACTGGCAAAACGCCCAATATCAGGGCGAGGTGACCGTGGTCGCCAGATCGAGCGGCGATGCCCGCCTGGTTGCTTCCGAGGCGGAACTGGATTTCCGCGAGATCGACGCCAAACCGGCAGAAGGCGTGACAACCGACATGGCGAGCGCGTTCCGTAACGAGAAGCTCTATACCGTCATCGAGGAGGGGCCGGCACCGCCGGGCTCGAAGCGCGGAGTGATCGGCGGCACGGTTCGGATCGACAACATCATCTCGACGCAGTTGTAAGCATTCACGCTCTTGACGCGAGTTTCCCTCTCACAAACCGAACGGGAATGTTTCGGGTACGCCTGGCTCGATATGTTCCGGGCCGAGCGGCGTGACCGGTGCCGTTTCGTCGAACCAGACGAAGGCGTCGAACTGCCGGGGCAGCGACGCATAGGCATAATGGCTCAAGCGCTCCGTTTCCGGTCTGTAGATGACTCCGATGAACCGCTCGAGCCTCGGCGTGAGCAGCTTCTCCCGAAGCATATGGTCGCGCGAAAAATCGAGGAGGAAGCGCTCGACTTGCGCGTTGTGGAACAGGCGCTCGTAGCTGTCCTCGATCGAGGGCCGGATCGGCTTCACCTCCATTTCGCCGCCCCAGTCGCTCGCCGCTGCAACATGCCCGCCATGCGTGCCGAAGCCGATCAGCGCAGTCTCGCGGGGGAAGTTCTCCCGGCAAAGCTGGCCGATGTTCAACTCGTCGCGCGCCGTGCCCATGTCGGTGTGGCGGGCGTCGCCTATATGCGAGTTGTGGGCCCAGACGACCGCTTTCGCGTCGGGCCCGCGTGCATTAAGAACGTGTCGCAGCGTCTCGAACATATGCGTGTCGCGCATGTTCCAGGATTCGGCTCCGCTATAATACATGATGCGGTAGTATCTTTCGGCCGAGGCGACGAGGCGGGCGTTCTGCGCGGCGTCGAGAAGATCGTCGCCCGCTTCGCGTCCTGCCTCTAGCTGCCTCTCCAGCAATTCGCGGCATTGTCTGACGACCGCTTCCTCGCATTTTCGGAAGCCGGCGTTAAGCGCCGCCCGGCCATAGGTAGACGGTTCGTTCTGCCATGGCGTTAGACAGCCGTAGCGCTCACGCGCGACCGCTGCCGCCTCCGGGTCGACCTTGTCGAGATACTCCAGCACCGCAGCGATGGAACTGCGCATGTTGTAGATGTCGAGGCCATAGAAGCCCGCGCGGTCGGCGTCGCGCCTGCGTTCGTTGTGGGCGCGCAGCCACTCCGTGAATTCCATGATCTCGCGATTTCGCCACATCCAGGTCGGGAAGCGTTGGAAGGGAGCCTGCGGCCGTGCGGCTGGGCTGCGGTGACGGACGTAACGATCGATCGCCGCGGCGTCCGGCCAATCGGCTTCGACGGCGACGATGGTAAACCCGTGTGCCTCGATGAGCCGGCGGGTGATGGCCGCGCGGGCGCGGTAGAATTCGGACGTGCCATGGCTTGCCTCGCCGAGCAGCACCAGCCGCTGCTTGGCGAAACGATCGAAGAGGCGTCCGAAGGCGGGATCGTCGAAATCGGGCAAGGGCTCGGCGGCGTCGGCGATCATTTCGGACAGGGTGGGCGGTGGCCGCAGGCGTGACGAGCCGCGGGGTGCCGTCCGCTCTTCGGCCCAGCCTTCTTCGCCGACAAGCGGCACGAACCTGACGCCTCCGAGGTCCTGTTCCTCGAAGGTGGTGGCATTGACGCGGGTGATCCTGACGAGGCGCTGCTCTTCCGGCGGGCCGACGGGGATGACCAAATGGCCGCCGAGATCCAGTTGTTCCTTGAGCGCGTGCGGGACGGCAGGCCCGCCTGCCGCCACGAGGATGGCGTCGAAGGGGCCTGCTTCCGGCCACCCCCGCGTGCCGTCGCCGATGCGCACATCGATATTGCGGTAGCCGAGATCGGCAAACCGCCGTTGTGCCGTCTCGGCCAATCCGGCGTGGCGCTCGATCGTGTAGACATGTGCGGCGATCCGGCTGAGAACCGCTGCCGCGTAGCCGGACCCGGTCCCGATTTCCAGAACCGTGTCGCCCGGCTCGACTTCCGCCCGTTCGGTCATCAGCGCAACGATGTAGGGCTGCGAAATGGTTTGACCATGGCCGATCGAAAGGGCCGAATCCTCATAGGCGAATTCCTCGAAGCCGGGGTCGACGAAGGCCTCCCGCGGGACGAGCCGCATTGCTTCGAGAACGTCGGGGTACTTGATCCCCCGACGGGAAAGGTGGGACACGACCATTCGGTCCCGGGCACGGGTAAAATCGATCATGGTGGATAGTCCTCCTGTTTCCGGTCGGACTCACCGGACAAAGCGCCATTCGCATCGAGGCTCCGGCGCTGTCTGCTCCGGAACCGCGAACGGGTCGCAATGTTCCCCCGCGGACGTGTCGCTGCTACAGGATCGGCTTGCCGCCGGTAACGGCGATCGTGGCGCCGGATACATAGCTCGACATCGGATCTGCCAACAGGACGTAGGTCGAGGCGAGTTCCACCGGTTGCCCGGGCCTTTTCATCGGGACTTGCTTGCCGAAGTTCATGACCGAGTCCTCGGGAAGCGTCGAGGGAATGAGCGGCGTCCAGATCGGGCCCGGTGCCACGGAATTCGCGCGAATGCCCTTCTCCGCGAGCAGCTGGGAGAGCCCGGCGGTGAAATTCTGGATCGCGCCTTTCGTGGTCGCATAGGCAAGCAGAGTCGGGTTGGGGTTGTCGGCATTGATCGAGGCCGTGTTGATGATCGAGCTGCCCGGCTTCATGTGCGGGACCGCTGCCTTCGTGAGATAGAACATGGCATGGATGTTGACGCGGAACGTCAGCTCCCACTCCTCGTCGCTGATGTCTTCGATGTTCTTGAAGGACGCTTGGTGGGCCGCGTTGTTGACGAGGATGTCGATGCCGCCGAGTTCCTTGACCGCGGTTTCGATAATGCGCCTGCAGTGATCGGAGGACTGGATGTCGCCGGCGACGAGCACGGCCTTGCGGCCCGCCTCCTCCACCAACGCCTGCGTCGCCTTCGCGTCTTCGTGCTCGTTGAGATAGGCGATCAGGACGTCCGCGCCCTCGCGTGCATAGGCGATCGCCACGGCCCTTCCTATGCCGCTGTCGCCGCCGGTAATGACAGCTTTCTTGCCGGCAAGCCGACCTGATCCCCTGTAGGAGTTTTCACCATGGTCCGGCAGCGGATCCATGCGGTCCGTTGTTCCAGGCATCGGTTGGCTCTGGCGTTCAAACGGTGGGCGGGGAAAGTTTTCCATGGTGAAGGCCTCCTTCGTGGAACCGACGCGAATGGTGGCGCGTGCTTGCTTCGACGATGGTTCCGATAATGGCGGGTTGCGATAACGGGCGCGGCCCTAACTCAGGCTCTGCCGCTTTGTTCCGAGAGGCGGAAGCGGCGAGGAGAGATGGAACTTCGTCTGCGGCCTGGCGTTGACAAACGAGAAGCCGAGGAGGGCGAAATGTCGAAAACACAGAAGAAGTCGAAAGGGGTGCCGGACGTCACCATAGGAAAAAGCGAGCCTGTGAAGTCGGACAGCGACCTGAAATCGAAGACGCAGCCTCTCGAGCCGGATGAACTGCCGAAGCACCAAGCGGTGAGGGAGGCAGCACGCAGCAAAAGGGACGACTTCCTCGTGGAATCCGACCTTGAGGATGCCGACCAGCGCTTCCCACTCCCCAGCATGAAAGACCAGGACTGACGCACGGCGAAGAAAGCTGCTCCTCGTCCTGAGCGACACTTCCGGAGAAGAATCATGAAGACACCCAAGAACGGCGCGCCCGGCACAACGGAACAATCGCCGAGGTGGGAAGGGCCGAAGGAAACACGGCCCAGAGGATATATGCCGGCAAAGGACGATCCCGAGCGCGACAGAGACGCGGCCGGCGAAAATCTGAAAGACCCGCATCGCGGCAAGTTGTCTGACGCCGGAAAGACGAAGGGCGACTAGGTCCGACAACTCGGGGCGTGCCACCCCCGCCCTTTTTTCGGAGCGGGCGCCCGCTCCCTCACGTCCCGACCTGCCCGAAAACACCGGGCGCCGGCGCCGCGGCGGGGAACCGCGCGCTTCTTCGTTGGTTTGGTCGAAACTCGAACAAATGAAAACGAATGGAGGAGATCATGCCCTATAGGACGAATTGGAGTCGCAACTACGGGCGCTACCCGGAATCCGAACGCGGGCGCTATGGCTACTCCGATGAGGAGAGGCGCCGCGGTTATGCCGGCGCAGATTACGAGAATTCGGAATATTTTCCGGATGCCGAGACCGGTTGGGCCGGCGGCTATCGCCGCAGGGGCGAGGACGTCGATCGTTGGAACCGGGAAGGTGCCTTCCGCGACTATCAGGGCCCCGGCGGCCCCTATTATGGCGGCGGTTACTACAATCCCGGCTATGGCTATCGGGAGCGCTACCCGTCTCGCGGCAGAGACTACGGAGAGGAACGCGGCTTCTTCGAACGCGCCGGCGACGAAGTGGCTTCCTGGTTCGGCGACGAGGAGGCTGAACGCAGGCGCCAGATGGATCAGTATCGCGGCAAGGGACCCAAGGGCTATACCCGCTCCGATAGCCGCATCCAGGAAGACGTGAGCGACCGCTTGAGCGACGACGGAGCGCTCGACGCGTCGAATATCGAGGTTTCCGTCACGAACGGGGAGGTGCAGCTCAGCGGTTTCGTCGACTCGAGATGGGCCAAACACCGGGCCGAGGATTGCGCCGAAGACGTCTCCGGCGTCACCCATGTTCAAAACAACATCCGCGTTCGGACGTCGGGAAGCACAGGCACGACGGGAAGCACCACCGGGTGGACCGGCGGCGAAACCGATCGCAACCTTTGAAGTGAAAAGGGACGTTCCGCGCCGCCCGTGATATTGCGACGGGCCCTTTCATCGGGGCCCGTCGCTTCGTCTTCGGGCTCGCTCGGCACGAGCCAAGAAGTTGAGCATACGTGCTTCCTCGGCACGCAACTCCGGCTTCGCTCCCCCGCGCATCCGCAATTGCCTGACTGATATTGTGGAGTCATTGCCGGCCAGAGCGATGATGTCCGGATGGATGTAGCTTTTGCGACAGATCGCCGGCGTGTTGCAAAGCACCGCTGCTGCGGCCTCGCTCATCTGTTTGACCGTCGCGCGCCCGATTTCGTCGAGCGCGGCTCGCGCGGCCGCAAAAGCGGCGACGCTTCCGGCCCAGGTCCGGAATGTCTTGGCTGAGACCGGAAGGCCGGCGATCTCCGCGAGGTAGCGGTTGAGGCGACCCGAATCGACAGGACGGAGAGCGTCGTTCTCGTCCTTCCAGACGAAGAGCTGCCGTCCCGGCAGGTCTGCGATTTCTTCAAGCAGGCGCTGCAGCTTCGGGCGGCGAAGCCGCCGCGTCACACGCTTGCCGCCCTTGGCGGCGAATTTCAGTTCGATGCATCCGTCCACCAGCTTCAGGTGACGTTTCAAGAGGGTCGTCGCCCCGTAGGTTGCATTTTCCTCTACATAGGCGGGACTTCCCGTGCGCAGATGCGCCTCGTCGAGCAACGCAACAAGTGCGGCGAGAATGGTCTGGACGTCATCCGGGCTACCCTCCATGTGGCGTCGCACCGTGCGCCTTATTCTCGGCAGCGCCTTGCCGAAGGGGACCAGTTGAGCGAACTTGTCGCCGCTTCGAAGCGCCTGCCATTTCTCATGATAGCGGTATTGCTTGCGACCGCGTGCGTCGAAGCCAGTCGCCTGCAGGTGACCGTTTTCATCGAGGCAGATCCAGACGTTCTGGTAGGCCGGCGGCAGGCCCAGTGCCGAAATGCGAGCTTTCGTCGCCGGGTCGGTGACGGTAGAGCCGTCGGGCATTTTGTAGGCGAAGCCCTTGCCGCAGCGCTGCCGCCTGATGCCGGGTTCGGAATCGCTGACATAGACGAGGCCGGCTTCCCGCGGCGGAACCAGGTCCAAGCCGCTGCATGGATCGCGCACCGCTTCCTCTTCGAAGTGGTTTTGCATCATTGCCGCACGATTGTCCGTCGGCGTGAGGGTGGCTTGCAACGGCATGGGGGCGGCCCCTTTCGGCCCGTGTTGGAATTTAACCAAGACTAACGCGGCACCGCATGGGTCCGGTTCCGAGCACATAGCGAAACAGCTCGATTTTCAGGCCGTTGATGCCGATGCGCGGCGGAACATATTCAGCCGCACGCGGTTCCGTCGGCACTTGCTCGAGACGGAGAAGCGCCATGTGGAAATCCCTGAAGGATCAAGTAGTCGTGATCACCGGTGCCTCGTCCGGTGTGGGGCAGGCAACCGCGGAAGAATTCGCTAAGCGAGGAGCAAAGCTCGTGCTGGCGGCGCGTGATGCCTCGGCACTCCAGCTCGTCGCGAAGATCTGTCGCGAATTGGGGGCGGAGGTTCTGGTCGCTCCGACCGATGTGACCGACGCCGGCGCCGTCAAGAAGCTTGCAGAGAAGGCGATGAGCTTCGGCAAGATCGACATCTGGTTCAGCAATGTCGGTGTCGGAGCCGTGGGCCGTTTCGAGGAGACCCCGATCGAAGCCCACCAGCAGGTCATTCGTACGAACCTGATCGGCCATTTCAACGACGCACACGCGGTCATTCCGATTTTTCTGAGGCAGCGTCACGGCATCTTCATCAACATGATCTCGCTCGGCGGGTTCGCAGCGACACCCTTCGCGGCAGCCTACGGGGCGAGCAAATTCGGTCTGAGGGGCTTTTCCGAAGCGCTGCGGGCGGAACTTGCCGGCGAACCCGATATCCATATCTGCGACGTCTATCCGACCTTCATGGACACGCCCGGCGTCGCGCATGGTGCGAACTACACCGGTCGCAAGCTCAGCGTGCCTCCGCCCGTCTATGATGCACGCCGTGCCGCCCGCGCCATCGTCCGCCTCGCAGAGCATCCGCGCACGTCCATCACCGTCGGTGCGGTCGCGGACCTGGCGCGGCTTGCGCATTTTCTCGCCCCCAATACGAGCTCGCGCCTCACCGCATACCTCACCTCACGTTATCTCAGGCAAGCGCCGCGTGTCGAAAGAAGCAACGGCAACCTGTTCAGGGCCCCGGCAATCCCCGGCGGTGTCGAGGGCGGTTGGCGTTCGGAGCGCAGGGTCCCGATCGCCGGCGTCGCGGCTGCAGTCGTCGTCGGACTGGCGCTTGCGGCCGTGGTCAGCGGCATGCCACGCGCATCCCATCGCCGAGGCTTTCTCCCGCTGCAGGCGGCCGCCATGGGGCGCCGCCTGTTCAAAAGCGGAGGCTTCCTAAGATGAGGGCTCTGACCTGGCACGGCAAAGGCGACATCCGATGCGAAAGCGTTCCCGATCCGAAGATCGAGGACGAGCGCGATGTCATCGTCAAAGTGATTTTGGCCCCTTGAGGGCACGGAGCACGCTCCGTTTCTGCTGCGTCAGAATTCCAGTATCGCATAGGGCCGGCCGGTCGGTTTCTCGACATGGGCGGCGACGTTGAAGACGGGGGCGCCGCCGGGCGTCTTTCCTTTATATGTGCCCTTGTGGGCGTGGCCGTGCACGACCGCGCTGACCCGGAAGCGGTCGATGGTTTCCGCAAAGCGGGAGGAGCCGAGGAAGGGATAGATCTCTTCGGGCTCTCCCGCGACGGTCTCGGCGATCGGGGCATAGTGGAGGACGACGACCGAGTGTTGCGCGCTGGTTTTCCGCAGGGCGTTTTCGAGACGCATCGCCTCGTCGACCGTTTCCGAAACCATCGCCTTCAGGGCGGCTTCACCGAAAGAGCCGAGCATATGCCGTCCGAAACCGCCGACAAACCCCTTTGTACCGGCAAAGCCGACGCCGGCGATCTCCACCGCCTGCCCGTCGAGGAGATGGACACCCGCCTTCATCAGGATCGCCGAGATCTCCTCCACGGCGTTGCATTGGTGATCATGGTTTCCAAGAACCGCCACCACCGGAACCGTGCAGGATTTGAGATCGGCGGCCAGAAGCTCCGCTTCTGCGGGTTTGCCGAGGTCGGTGAGGTCGCCGGCTATCACGAGCACGTCCGCAACACGCGAGATCTCTGTAAACAGTTCCGTATAGGAGGTCGAACGGTCCTCCTTCATGTGGAGATCCGCGACCGCGGCCACCTTCGTCTTGCTCATGGAGCTACTCCTTGTTTCCTGTGCGCATCTCTACGTCGCCGCCGACGTCGGCAAATCCCCATTCGGTGACGTCGATTTCGTAGTCGCGTCGCGAGTACATTCGCCCGCGGCAGATCTTCGTCTGCGGCAGCGGCAGGTCCCTCTGCGCAGCCACCCTGCCGAGGAGCTCGTCCATGAGCCAGCTCGGAACCCGGTCGCGTTCAGATGGATAGATCCAGCGGAAGTTGAGGAGATGGATCAGCAGCACTTCCCAGTGCGCTTCCATATATTCGAGCAGTCGGCGCCAGTCGATCTGATCATGGGTCTTGAGGATCATGTGCGCCACGTCGGCGCCATCGTAGCGGTCACGAAGCTGGATGAAGGATTTCGACCAGACGAGCTCGGTCGGAGCGACGATAGGCACGGTGGCAGCGTTGATCTTGATCGGCAGGGCGTGTTCGAACCAGACGTCGTTGACCTGCATCGTGCCGTTCGGCGACGAGAAGATGACGTCGAAGAAGAGCTTACCCTTATAGACCTTCCCCAGCCACCGGTCGTCCTCGATCTCCACCGTGTAGCCGAGCGACTTGAAGTGATTGAGTATCCGTGTGTAGTCCCCTGCTTTACAGAAGACGTCTAGGTCCTTCGTCAGCCGCGAGATGCCGGTATAGGCGCTGACGGCGAAGGTACCGGCGACCAGAAACGGGATCTTCGACCTGACGAGCTCCGCTATGGCCGTCGCGACGAAGGCTTCGGCCTCCTCGTCGGCGAGCCGCGGCAGGGCCAGAGGAGGGCGCGCGCCGCGTGGCGACTTCTGCTGCGGGGGGCTTGCCGATGGCATGCTTTTTTCTCCTGCAAGGAAAGGCCTACGACAACACGAAAGAACGCGTGTGGGTTCCGCGATATCGAAGCAGATCCGTCGGCGAGCTGATGAGATATCGATGGTGGCGCAGCCGCGTGCGACATTCTCCGGCTGCGCCTTCCAGGAGTCCCGTCCCTATATCGACCTTGGGCGGAAGCGCTCCCGCTCCCGCTCCACCTGGTCTCGGGTATAGGGCGCCGAAGCTTCGTCGAAACGCGTCCAGCCTTCTTCGACATAGGCGCGGCGGCGGACGGTTATATCGACGGCGTTGCGATTCCTCAGGATCGCGTCCGCCTGCGCGACCATCACTTCCTCGACCCTGGCGACCACCAGCGTGCCGCCGCGGCGGACGCCCTCGGCATAAAGATGCGCGTCGTCTTCATCGATGCCGGATTCCGTCAACGAGCCGATGATGCCGCCTGCAGCGGCCCCGGCGATTGCTCCGGCAGCCGCCCCGACTGCGGTGGACGCCAGCCATCCCGCGGCGACGACAGGTCCTACTCCCGGAATAGCCATCAGGCCGAGACCGGTCAGCAGGCCGACCGCGCCGCCGCCTGCCGCACCCAACCCCGCGCCCACTCCCGCACCTTCGGCGGCGCCGGAACTTTCAACCGAATATCGGTCACCGGCATTGTTCGCGATGATGCTGATATCGCCTAACGGAATGCCGGCGGCCTCCAAATCGTTCACCGCCTGCCGGGCTTCGTAGTAGTCGTCGAAAAGTCCTGCCACGGTTTTCATTTTGTTCTCCTCTTCTGTAGCAGCGAGCGGCAGGAGGCAAATGTGATACAGCCTCTGTTCGCCCCGAGTCCCCTGACCTAGAGCGCGGTCACGTTGCCCTGATAGTCAACAGCGACGGTGATGGACTTTCCGTCCTTCATCGCGGTTGCCCGCCAGATCCCCTGGTTGTCGAGCTTCAAGCCCGTGACGTCGGTATAACCGGCCTCCTCGATCTGCTCCCTCGCCTGCTCTTCCGTGAAACTGTTCTTGCCGGGGACTGGAGCCCCGGGGTTCTGCACACCGGGGGTGTTGATGGCCGGTGTGCTCCCGGACGTCTGCCCGAACGCCGGTACTGCGGCAGTGCTCAGCAGCACTGCAACGCCAAGGATCATACTTTTCATGGCCTCGCCTCTTCTAGAACGAGCCTGCTCGATCACGGGCCAAACCGGCCGATAAACGTTTAGTTCCGAGGGCATGTGCCGCCGTAAAGGATGTAATCGCCGGAGGGCCCAGGGGCCTGCGCAACCGGAAGTCTCCGCCGGTTGCGCTTGCCAGCATGGATCTGCTCAGCAGCTGCAGGGATAGTCACAGCATGCTGCGATTGTACCAATCGTCGACCGCCTCTCTTACGCGATCCTTTTCCAGCCCATAACGCTCCTGGATTTTACCTTCCAGGAGTTCTCGTCTGCCGGCGATCTGATCGAGATCGTCATCGGTGAGCAGGCCCCACTGTTCCTGCACTCGCCCTTTGATCTGCTTCCAGTTTCCTTCCACCCGGTCCCAATTCATTGGAATTTCTCCCTTTATTAGATGGTCCTGCTAGATAAATGCGTGGACGTCGTATTGGTTCGGTTCGGTAGAGCCGATGCGAAGAAACGCTGGTCATCGCCGTGCAGGGCGAGCTTGCAAGGAACTTTCCAGGAACCAGCAGGTTGTAAAGGCGAGAGGCCGTACAGCGGCTGGTCTGCATACGGGCACTTGCAAGCGAGGCATTCGATGGAAGCGACACTGTTTATCGCGGTCCTGGCTCTACCGCTCGACGCGGCACTCCTGCTCCTGTGGTTTGGGCCACTGTGGAGCGAGCAGGCGAGGCCCGGGAAATATCCGGCGATCTGGTCTGCGGGATCGACGCTCCTCGGACGAGCGAACCCACGCGGCGCGCCTTGATCAACAGCGCGAGAACGGCCTGAAAGCGGTTCTGCCGCGCCTGAGCGACGAGCGGAGCGTCGGCGGTCAGTTCGTGCCCCTTCAAGGCGATGGAACTCACGCCGTGCCAAAGTTCACTGAGTATTTCGCCATTGCAGGACGCCGCAGCAAGAGTGTTGTCGCAGTGCCGCAGCTGCACGTGGAGAGATCACCGACATCCCGGACGATCCGGTCGGCAGGCGGCAGAGGTGCCTCGCGCCTTGATCGGCGAGATCGTGCAGATACCGGAGCCGAGCGCGGCGGAGTCCCTGCCGAGCCTCGCGGCGAGCTGTTCGGCAGCCTCAAAAGCCCAAGCGCGACCGCAGCTCGCCGCACGGCTCTTGCGGATTCTGCGGCCTCGCCATGAGCTCTGTTCCGCAGTAGCGTCGCGGAACAAATCCCGGTTGAAATCGATTCATTTTTCAGTCGCTACGCACGGGATGCAAAGCTTGGCTTGGAAGAGTGTGTTTACCGGGATCCCGCCTCGCGGATGGCGTCGGGCGGGCCGACCGATCATCAAGGAAGCCGAGAACGTCTGGCGCAGCGCGCCCGCGCGGCGGCTGGCCTTCCTCATCGATGCGGCGGCCTACTATGCCTGTCTCGATCACACGCTCGAACAGGCGGAAGAGCAGCTCTGGATCACCGGATGGGACTTCGACCCGCGCATCAAATTGAGACCTGGTGATCCGGATTCGGAGGCGCTCGGCACTATGCTGGAGCGTCTGGCGGCGCAAAAGCCTAATCTCAAGATCCGCATTCTCGTATGGGCGATGGGGCCGATCTATTCGGGAAAGTCATTGCGGCTGTTCCGCAAGCAGAAATGGGCTGCCCACCGGCAGATCGAACTTCGCTTCGCGAGCCATCGCGCGCTGCGCGGTTCCCATCACCAGAAGCTCGTCTGCATCGACGACGGCATCGCTTTCGTCGGAGGCATCGATCTGACCGCGCGGCGCTGGGACACGCCGGACCACGCAGCCGACAATGAGCTGCGGAGCGATCCGGACGGAAAACCCTACGATCCGGTGCATGATATCCAGGTCGTGCTGGAGGGGGAGGCGAGCCGCGCCATAGGGGACCTTTGCCGCTCCCGCTGGAAGTCATCGACGGGCGAGGAGATATCTGCCCCGCGCTCGAGGAAGGTCGCGTGGCCCGCCGATACGGAGCCGGTCCTGACGGATTGCCTGGTCGCGATCGCTCGCACGGAGCCGGCATCAAGCGGGAGAAGAGGACGCCAGGAGGCGCTGCGGCTGACGCTCGACGCCTTGCGCAGCGCCCGTCACCACATCTACATCGAGAACCAATATTTCGCCTCGCGAAAGATAGGCCAGCTCCTTTGCGAGCGCCTCCACGAGCCGGACGGGCCCGAAGTGGTGGTCATCACCACCCGCAGCTCACACGGGGTGCTGGAACGCGTCGTCATGGGCGGAAATCGCGACCGCCTCATCAGACGGCTGAAGCGGAACGACCGCTTCGGCAGGCTCAGGGTCGGTTATCCTGTCGTCCCCGCGGCTGACAGAGCCGAGCAGGAGGTATTGATCCATTCCAAGGTGGTCGCGATCGACGATCGGTTCCTTCGCGTCGGTTCATCCAATCTCAACCACCGCTCGGAAGGCCTGGATACGGAATGCGACGTCGCCGTGGAAGCAGCGAACGAACCGCAACGTTCTGCTATCGCCAGAATTCGCAATGGGCTTTTGGCAGAACATCTCGGTGCCGATATGAATGAGATCGAAAATACGTTGAGGCAGACGAGCTCTCTTGTCACCACCATCGACAAGCTGAACACGCGCCGGCGCGGCCTACGTGCCTTTGACGGCGTCGACGGCGGCGGGGCGACGAGTCTCGTCTGGGGGACGGATATCGTCGATCCGCGCAGGCCGATCAGGCCGTTCTACCGCCTGCATAAGCTGCTGAGGCGCTGGGGCGGTCAGGTCTTCGCCTTGCTCGCCAGGCTTCTTCCTTCGTTCCGACGCACGACGAACTCCGCGACCGAAAGCGAAATCAAGCCAAGCGGCAGGGGCAGGAAGAAGTAGATCGCCCGAAAGGTGATCAGCGCGCCGATACTTGCCGAGTCGCCGAGCAGAAACGCGACCGCCGCTTCGAGCACGCCGATGCCGCCGGGGACATGGCTGATGATGGCGGTCACACTGGCGCCGACATAGGCCGTTGCTGTATCGAGAAAACTCAAGCTTCCGAAAGCGAGCAGCAACTGATGCAAACATGCGCTGACGCAGAGGAAATTGGCGGTGCCAACGATCACCTGGCCGGCTGCGATCCGCAGCGCCGGTAATTCGAAACTCCAGCGGAAGACGCGCAGCGACCCTCGGACAAAGTGCGCAAGCAGCACATAGCCGATCGAAGCCATCAGGCAGGCCGTGCCGAGCAGGAGCGCGCCGGTCTCGGAAAGTCCGCTGATCCGGGCGACACCCGCCGGCATGGCCAGGCTGCAAAGGCCGGCCAATGTGGCAAGGCCGAGTCCGACGGTGACGCCGCAGAAGAGGATGACCTTCGCAACCTCTTCGACACTCAACCCCCAGCGTGAATAGAACCGGTACCGGATGGCGCCGCTGCTCAAGGCCGCCCCGCCGACATTATGGCCGATCGAGAGGCTGGTGAAGGAGGCGAGCGCAACCCGCGGATAGGCGAGGTCCTGCCCGACATAGCGCAGCGCAAGCGTGTCGAACAGCGTCAAACAGAAATAGGAAAGGAAGACGAAGCCGATGGCCGCGAGCAGATGCCCGGCCGGAATCTGCCCGACCGAGCTCGCGATTTCATGAAACGTGTATTGGCTAAGGGCGCGGTAAATCAACCAGCCTGCGACGCCGAGGGCGGCAAGTAGGAAGAGTCTGGCAACGAGTTTTCTGGACATCGGCCATGTTCCTGTGCGCGGGCTACCGGAACGAAATGCAGGTTCCGCGTGTTCCCGAACGCAAGATCAGTCCGAAACACGATCATGCAGCGGCGGATACGTTTCCTCACCTATAACGTCCACAGTTGCTTCGGTACCGACCGAAAGCTGGATCCTGCCCGTGTCGCGGCCGTCATCAACGAATGCCGGCCCGACATCATCGCCCTCCAGGAGGTCGATGTCGGTCGCGTGCGCAGCGGCGGAATGGACCAGGCCCATATGATCGCAACGCATCTTAGGATGGAAGCGCAATTTCATCCGGCTCTTCATCTGGAGGACGAGAAATACGGAGATGCGGTGGTCACGGCCCTGCCGATGCGCTTGGTCAAGGCCGCCGTTCTGCCGTCCCTCGGGGAGCCGAGAGGAGCGCTCTGGGTGGAGATCGACCTCACCGTCGTAAAGCTGCAGGTCATCGTTACGCATCTCGGACTCCGCGGTTCTGACCGCGCACGGCAGGCAGCGGTCCTCTTGGGCCCCGGCTGGCTCGGCGGGATAGCGCAAGGGGAGCCCGTGGTCCTTGCGGGCGACCTCAACGCGATCGCGCGTTCGGCGGCCTACAAACTCGTGGCGAGACAGCTCAAGGATGCGCAGTTCGAGGTTAATGCAAAGCCGCGGCCGACCTTTCCCTCTCGATTGCCCCTCCTGCGGCTCGACCATGTCTTCATCGGCGAGGGGATAAAGGTTGAGCGATGCGAGGTGCATAGCAGCGCCTTGGCGCGGGTTGCCTCCGATCATCTCCCGATCGTCGCCGACCTCGTGCTCGGGCCCCGGGCGGCGCGTCGTACCGACGCGCCGCCGGCTTATGGCGGCGGAGCGGACAGGAACGGCAAGAAGATAACAGAAGGCTGATCGCGACGGCGGCAGCCCAGGCTCATATCGGCGGCGGGCGCACTCTTCGCGTGCATCAGATGAGGCGGATTCGGAACCTTCCTCTCCTAAGGGGCGTTGCGAGGGCAAAGGTTTCGAGATGCCCGAAGAGACAAATCGTCCGACCATCCTCATGACCGGCGCGAGCGGCTTCCTTGGACAGGCCATCGCGCGCCGCCTGCGCGACCGCTACCGTTTGATCGGACTTGACATCGCCCCTCCCAAAAAGCCGCTCGAGGGCTTCGAGACAATCGAGACCGATCTGACCTCCGATGACAGCGTCAAGGAAGCTGTCGAGGCGGTGCGCAAGCGCAGCGGCGGACGTCTGGCTTCCGTCATCCATCTCGCTGCCTACTATGACACCACCGGCAAGCCTAACCCGAAATACGATGCCGTCAACGTTCAGGGAACGCGACGGCTGCTTGCAGCGCTGCAAGGCATCGAGACGGAGCAGTTCATCTACTCCAGCACGCTGCTCGTACACGCTCCAAGCCCGGCCAAAGGCAGGCGGATCACCGAGGAGTCGCCCCTCGAGCCCGGCTGGATCTACCCGCAGTCGAAGGCTGAGACCGAAGCGCTGATCGCGAAAGAGCGAGGCAGCCTCAAGACGGTCGTCCTGCGGCTCGCCGGCGTCTACGATGAGGACTGCCGCGCCGCTTTCATCGCCCAGCAAATCGCGCGCATCTTCGAGCGGCTCCCGACAGCCTATCTCTTCAGCGGCGATCTCGATGCCGGGCAGCCTTATTTGCACAAGGACGACCTGGTTGAAGCCTTTGTGCGCACCGTCGAGCGCCGTGCCGACCTGCCGGAGGAATGCGTCCTGTTGATCGGAGAGGAAGAGACGCTCTCCTATGGCGAGCTGCAGAAACGCTTTGGGCGGCTGATCCACGATGAGGACTGGCGCACGCTCGTCCTGCCGAAGGGTCTCGCCAAACCGGGCGCCTGGCTGCAAACGGAGGTGCTCGACCAGGACTCCAACATCCAGCCTTGGATGATCGAGAGCTCGGACGATCATTACGAGATAGACATTTCCCGCGCCCGTACCCTCCTGGGCTGGGAGCCGGAACACAGGCTGAGCGCCACCTTGCCGGAGATGATCCGCCGGCTGAAGGAAGATCCGACCGATTGGTACGCAAGGAACAAGCTCGAACCCTCAGCGGTCGCGGCCTCGAAGCCAGAAATCGAGCAGGCCGAGGAAAGGCTGGCGCGGCCGCTGGAGCGCAGCGGCAAGGAGGTCGAGGCCGCCGTGAAGCAGCATCGGCTGCGAACGCTCTGGGCGCCTCTGTCGAATGTCGCGCTGGCATTGTGGCTGGTCACCTCACCGATGACGCTCGGCCTGTTCGATCCCGTCGCTGCCCCGCTGCCTCCGGCTCTCGGACACGAAATCGCCGAGGCCGCCCTGCGCAATACGCGTCTCGGGATCAGCGAAATTCTCTCCGGTCTCATCGTGGTGGCTTTCGCGCTTTTTGGAATGTATCGCCGCTGGTTGTGGGTACAATGGATCACCGCGGTTCTCGGCGTCTGGATCATGTTCGCTCCACTCGTCTTCTGGACGACGAGCGCGGCGGCTTACGCGACGGACACGCTGGTCGGCATGCTGATCGTCGCCTTCGCGGTGATGATTGCGCCGACACCGGGGATCAGCACGCGGGCGCTCGCGGCGGACGACGACCGGCCGCTCGGCTGGACCTATTCTCCGTCCTCCTTCACCCAGCGCATTCCGATTGTCGCGCTCGCCTTCGTCGGGCTGTTCGTCTCGCGCTATCTCGCCGCTTATCAGATGGGCCATATCGACGGTCTTTGGGATCCGTTCTTCGGGCCGGGCACGGCTCCGGTCCGCAACGGCAGCGAGGCCGTCGTGACGTCCTGGTTGTCCAAGGGTTTCCCGATCGCCGATGCCGGTCTCGGCGCTTTCACCTACGCGCTCGACATTCTCGCGGGCGCGATCGGCGACCGCAGGCGTTGGCGCACCATGCCATGGATGGTGCTGCTGTTCGGCCTGTTGATCGTTCCGCTTGGCGCGGTCAGCGTTACCTTCATCATCGTTCAGCCGCCCCTTTTCGGCACGCTTTGCACGCTCTGCCTGATCCAGGCCGCCGTCACGGTCGTGCTCATTCCCTATTCGATCGACGAGGTTATCGCGACAATCCAGTATCTATGGCAGGCGAAAGGGGCCGGCGAACCGTTCTGGCGCACATTCTGGATGGGCGGTCCGGCGCTTTCGGAGAACCAGACGCCCGGACCCGACCTTGATCGCGCCGCGTCCAAACTGCTGAAGGAATTTGTCGTGGGCGGTGTCAATTTTCCATGGACGCTGGTGACGAGCGTGCTACTCGGAACGGTGCTGATGGTGACGCCGCTGATCTTCGGCAGCGCGCCGCCGCTCTATCACAGCGACCATATCGTCGGCTGTATCGTCATCCTGATCGCAGTGACGGCGATGGCGGAGGTTGTCCGTCCGGTCCGCTTCCTCAATGTGGCGCTCGGTGCCTGGATCGCAGCCTCGCCGTTCCTGCTTTCCGGCGGCGGGACGGCGGGCACGGTCGGGAACGTGGCAATCGGGTTGGCGCTGATCGCGCTCAGCCTGCCGCGCGGTAAGCGCAGCGATGAGCACTATGGTAGCTGGGACCGGGCGATCGTCTGAGCGGCGCTCCTTGGATGACTGCTTTTCATTGCGGCGGGAGCCGCGGCGTCGGCGCGCGTCCGATCGAAGGGGAGGTGCGCGTGCCAGCGGCGACCTAGACCGCTGGCACGGTACCTCGGGGCATCATGCCCCAAGGCCGCCTGCACCCACAAGCCGACTGTAAGCTACATCCCGTGAGTTACGCTATCGGTCCAGGAAGCAGGTCGTATCCGGGATGCGAAATTCCTATGCGCTAAGCGCATAATTGGGAAGAAGGGGCCGCGGCTCCCTGTAGTTCTCTTCCTCCTCGGAAGTTTCGACCGGGCGAGACAGTATATTGGCGGTTGAATTGATAATCTCTCCGCAATCAGCTGAAGCTGATCGTACTGCCGTTGCGCGGCCGAATGAAGAAATGCTGGTCATATTCGTAGGCGCCGCCGCCGGTGAAGCTTTCGAACAGGCTGGAGAAGATCGTGTCCAACCTGTATTGAACACGGGTGACGACCATCTGCACATTTTCCTCCTGCAGTTCATCCGGGATTTCGACAGGCGAAACTTGTCCGGCGGCGAGCTTGGCCGTGCCATAGGCGGCAGACCAGGCCACGGTCTCCTTGCCCTTCTTGTCGATGTCGACCACGCACAACAGTACCTTGAGCTCGCTTGAATCATAGGGGTCGAGAATCGATCTGACCCCCGCCAGGATGCTGGCGACGCTTGCATCGCTCCAATTGCCTTGCATGGCGATGATCTCGCTGGTCGTCGATGCGATCTGGTTGACCTTGCGTCGGACCGTCAGGCCTTGGCCGAGGTCGACCAGGCCGGCAAGCAAGAGCAGCATCAGCGGCAGCAGGATGGCGAATTCGATCGCGGACGCGCCGTCTCGGCTCTTGCCGAAATGCCGCAGCGTGGCACCGATGCGTTCTGCCAGGAATGAAATCATGCGGCTTTCTCAGAACGGTTCGTTGCGGAACAAGACGGAAGCGCCGAGCAGGTAACTGCCATCGGCGAGGGTGTGGCTCGAGAGCGAATAGAGGCCGACGATCGGCGACCAGGGCAGGAAGGCTTGGACCATCACGTAATCACTGCCCTTGCCCATGTCGAAGTTCTCCGTGATCGAAACGGTGCCGCTATTGCCGATGGCCTTCATGGCACCGGAGGAGGAGGCATCGGTCAGCGTGTCGACCGCGACGAGCAGATTGTCGGAGCAGTTGAGAACGTAGAGGAGATTGCCGCAGATCTCCGCCTTGAACGAGGCCAGCGCCATATTGGTCTTGGCCACTTGGCCCGTCCTGATGAGCCGCGCGGCCTTGTGGACCGAAGCATCGAGCGCGGAATCGATGAAGAACATCGCTCCGAGCTCCAGGATGCCGAAGATCAGGATGAATGTCGGCAGAGCGAGCAGTGCGAATTCGATCGCCGCAACACCCGCCCTGTCGCGCAGCAGGCGGCCGAGGAGCCTCTTCGTCGATTGCCGCCTCATTGGGTGAGCCGCACGGAAGTCAGATACTGATTGAAAAGGGTGGAAAGCCCTTCGGTAATCTCGTCCTCGGAGGCGGCCGAGATGAAGAGGTCGGACGAGGAAGCGCAGTCCTGCAGCGCGATCGGAATATAGTCGTGCCTGGTGGTTTGGCCGCTGACGCCGCTATGCAGTGTGCCGCCCCAGGTGGACGTCCATTTGCTGGTCGCCATCGACTTCGCCAGTGTTTCTCTGTATCCCCAGTCGTGCGGAATGGCGAGGTACTCCGTGTAAAGCACGGCCATAGTCGCCTTCTCATCCTTCAGATAGTCGCACCAGTCCGGATTGAGCGGCGTAACCCGGTCCCAATGTCTGCCGTTGTCCTTGATGACCCAGTTGCGGTGGGACTGGACGCCATCCGTGAGCAAAAGCACGAGCTTGAGCGGCGAGCCGGCGGACGTGCCGTCGCCGGCCTTCCCGACCTTTTTCTTCAGCCCCTTCAGCGCGATGTGGAAATATGTGGCTTCGGTTGAGGTCTCGCTTGTCAGTCCGCTCTCGTCTTCGGACAACTTCTTCCGTGCGGTGGTTGTGGAATAGGTCGGAGCCAGAACTTCAGATGTGCTTTCGCCGAGGCTGTAAAGTCCGACCTTGATCCGCGAATGGTCCGTGTCGGCCGCGTCTATCATGTCGAGGACCTCCTCGACCGCGTCGAGAGCAACGTCCGATCGGAGCTTCACGCCAAGATTTTTGATGTAGTCGTAATAGGTGGACGCCAGGATTGCGCCGGTTTTGTTTTTCCTGACAGGATCATCGATGCTGTGGCAGGCGAATTCGCATCGTATGTTCGGGTCCGCGCGCAGCATCGCTTGGCCTTCGCTGGTCGCGGCGAGCAGCATAGAGGGTGATTTGTCGAGGACGATGTAGACATTGAGATGGGAGGTCGCCGGTCCCTCGATGGCGCTGACGACGCCGACGGGCACCGTCTTGATGTCGGCCAGCATCATCAACGTCGTCGGCACCCTGCCGCTCGCCGAGGCCCGGATCGTATGCCCGCTCTTGTCCACCTTGATGTCGGTCAGGTCATAGCTCGAATCCAGGCGGTCGGCCTGCGCGTCGAACCACTCCTTGATTTTCTTGGCGAGCTTGTCCTCGTCCTGATCGTCGATCTGCTTGATGGCGGCGACAAGGGCGGCGTCGAGGTCCGACTGCATCTTGCTCTGGACATTGTAGGCGCGGGCGTAGTCCAGCCCTGCGCCGACGGCAAGGATCATGGGCACGATCGAGAGCGCGACCGTGATCGCGACATTGCCGCGGCGATCGGCGGCAATGGCCGCCAAGCGTGTGGCGATTTCCCGCCAGACGCGGCCGAAAGTGAGACGCATATTGTGCCAACCAAATCAGTTCTTTTGCGAACCAATGGTTTCTCGGCAAAACATTATTCACGCGTAAATTAGGAACGGATTTCGTTAGCCGATTGGCGCATCGTTATCCACTGAACGCAGCAATGCGCAAGACAGCCGATTCATCGCGTCTCGTCCGGAGATCACTTCGACGTGGCTGCGGTCTGTCGCTTGCGAAGCCTGGCGGTCTCCGAGGGCGACTGGCCAAAGGCATCGTGGTAGACGGCCGAAAAGCGGCCCATATGCGTGAAGCCCCAAGCGCGTGCCGCTTGAGCGATCGAGAGTTCGTTGGTCTCGTCGGCGAGCGTGCGGCGCACGCCCTCGAGCCGCATCTGTCTTAGAAAGCTCAAGGGCGTGGTGTCCTTGAACTGCTGGAAGGCCGTTTGCAGCGCGCGCACGCTTGTGCCGGCTTCCCGGGCGATCTCGGCAACGGTCATCGGCTGCGCGATATTGGCGACCATATACTCGATTGCCCTTTTGAGATTTCGCGGCATCGCCGGCGACGCTGGACGTTTCAACCGCTCGCTATAGTTATGCGGCACGGCTTCCAGGATCATGGCCATGGCTGCCTGGAAAAGGTGATCGGCAGCGATCGCCGAAACGCGATCGTCGCTATCGACGTCGAAGCAATCCCAAAGCAGATGTCCGAGAGCCGCCAATCGAGACCCGGCAACCGATGCAGTCTCCAGAGCCGCGGAAAGCTCGATATTGTGGAGGACGGGTGCGTCGAGCATTTCACTCAGTTGGGACACCATGGCCGACTTGTCGAAGGCAATGCCGATATGGCCGCGATTTTCGTGGAGCGTCAGCTTGTCGAACTGCGACATGTTGGCGATCAGCGTAGTGCCCGGGTCCGAGGTGAGGCGGCTCCGGCCGATATCGATCTCCATCGCACTCGAAAGGGGGAGGTAGAGCACAAAGACGTCAGATGGCTGCGAGAACGTTACCCTCATTCCCGAATGGCACTTGCCTGCCCAGATGCTGAAGGGCCCGAGCGAAAAATGCCGGTCCTCGACAAGAATGCGGCCGCCGCGCGTGAGCGGTTCGACCTTTGCCGGCGACAGCGTCTTTGCATAATGTTCCGACATCTCGTCGGCATCCGCTTTTACAATGCGGAATGCGCGGCGCTGAGCGAAGTGCGTCATGCCGGTTCCGAAAAGACAAGAGGCGCTCTTAAAAGCATCGCTTTGAACGGCAAGCCCGCCAATAGCGTGATCACGTTCATGCCACCTCCCGTCCGCTGCCGCCCGCCGCAGTTCCCAATTGTCATACTAATAAGCGTATATTAGCGGGTTCGTAAACTGCTATTGTGGGCGCATTGCCCGAAAGGCAGGAAAGCTGGACTAAAGTAGTAGGAAATGGCGGCGCGCGGCCGTCGTCTGCCGGCTGTGCAAAAGCCTTTGGGCGGTTGGCTTCACCGCCCGACGTCCGAGCCATTGCGCAGCGTCTGCGACGGCAACTGTCCGAAGCGCTTCTTGTATTCGGCGGCGAAGCGGCCGAGATGGGTAAAACCCCAACGCAACGCAACATCGGCGACGGTCACCGTAGGGGGCGCATCGGCGAGCTCGCGATGGACGGCGGCGAGGCGCAGTTCCTGTAGACAGGCCATTGGCGTCGTCGTCCGGAAGCGCCGGAAGCCCTCCTGCAGCGTGCGCACGCTCACTCGCGCCGCCGCGGCAATGTCGGCGATCGTGATGGGGTCGCTGAGGTGGGCCTGCATGAATTCGATCGCCCATTTCACATGGCGCGGGGCCGGCAAGGCAGACGGGCGGGCGAGTTCATCCGAATAGCGATGAGGAACGGCCTCGAGGAGCAGATGGGCGATGGCGTCGCCGAGAGCGCCGAGCGCCAGGGGAGCCCGCCGCAGCGGCGCGCTCCCCTGCAATCCCCGATAGGCAGACTCGACCAATTGCATCAGCGTCAGTCCGGCTCCGGCATCGAGATCGAGATGCGGCCGAAACTCCAGATTGTCGCCAACCGGACGTTCGATGAGGGACGTCAGCAGGGCCGTGAGCCTGTCGTTGTCGATAAATGCGGTGAGATGCCGCCGGTTGCCGTAGAGACGGGCATGCGTGTTGCGCGCACCATCGACGATCGTCGCGCGACCGGGCGTGGAGTGAAGCTCGTTGCCGCCGACATCGAAGAGAGCATCGCCGTCGAGTGGCAGGAAGACGAGTAGCCGCTGGCCCCCAGCCAGTCGTTTACAACGGATATCACCTTCGTAGGCGCAATGCCCAAAGGTTGCCGGCCCGGCGGAGAAGAATTCGCCGTGGAAGGCGAGTGGTCCTTTGCCGAGCGGCTCGACCACGATCGGCGAGCGCGGCGTCGAGAGTACCGCCGCAAGCTCATCCGGATCGCTGCCCTGGAATACCGTACCAGACTGATGCGACATCCGCCCCGTTCCGCTTTGCGACATGCGACTCCCGACCATCAGATTACGCCAGCGGCTGAGCTGGCCTCGAAAGGAGTAAGCATCATCGGCTATAACGCGCCATCTTGGCGGAAGAATATTGTCGTCCAACGGATATATCATGCGTCAATAGGATATATCCGCAGACGATTTCGTATGTCCTTTGTATCTCCGACGGCATATTCAAGTGCGACGTGCCACCAATTCGAGATCGAATCTCATCGCGGCCGATTTGTACTAAATTGCTCAGCGTTGAGGGTCGTTCAACTAGTGTTTGAATGAATGCACGTTTACGCCCGGACAAAAATGAGGGGATAATGCAGGGCCGAACGAACAAGAAAGAACCGGGCGCCATCGACGTGCACGTGGGCAACCGTATTCGGTTGCGTCGCCTGGCCTTGGATTGGAGTCAGACGAAGCTCGGTGAAGCGATCGACGTGACGTTTCAGCAGGTGCAGAAATACGAAAAGGGCCTCAACCGCGTCGGCGCCAGCCGCCTTCAACGGGCGGCCGAGGCGATGGGCGTCCCCGTCGCTTACTTCTTCGAGGGGGCGCCTGCGCCGCACACGGATGGGGAACTGAACGAAGCGGCCTTCTCAAGTGAAGAGATGCTGCAATTCCTGTCGACGGAGGAAGGCGTTTCGCTCAATCGTGCGTTCCTTACGCTCCGCGACGCGCGGCTGCGTCGGAAAATCGTCGCTCTGGTGAAGGCCCTGGCGAATACCTGAGCGGTCGCGTTCAAAGGAACTTAGGCGACGGCGATGCTGCGAAGTGAGCGCATGCCGCTCCAGCGTCGCCGGGAAAGCCGAGCCATCCGGCTCTCGCCGAGGCGCTCACGCCGCTTGGCCCTGCGCAAGAAGCCGAACGAGCATGAGGCCGGCCACGAGGCCGAGCAGCGAAAAGGCCACGGAGAAGGCGGCATAGAAGGCCGCAGCGAGCCATTCCCCGCGTTCCCAAAGGGTGATGGTGTCGAGCGAGAAGGTGGAGAAGGTGGTGAAACCGCCCAAGACGCCGGTGGTGAGGAACAGGCGCACCTCTTGCGGCGCTTCACCGCGCAACGCGAAATATCCGGCAAGCACGCCCATCACGAATGAGCCGGCGACGTTGATCGTCAATGTGCCGTAGGGAAACCCGACGCCGAACAGAAGCGCAGCGACCTGGTTTACGCCGTGGCGCATCGCGCCACCCAGGCCGGCACCTAAAAAGACAAACAAGTAGGCCATCGGCAAAATCCTTTGATGATTTGAGGCCGCCCGTCGCGCCGGTCTTGAACGGCCGCAGCGAGCCTGAACACCGCAAACGTGCAAGGGGAAAAGCGTGAATTCCCGGCATGACTCCACTCGCTCGCCAACGCGGTCGTGAGTAGGAGTCATCAGCTTCCAGGGGAAGCGGTTCGGCCTGGCGGCCCGGCAGAGTCCATTGCCGATAGGTTCCCTTATAGATGTGAAGTCGATGCTGTCAACATCGCCTCTTTCTTCGGGCACTTCAGCTGATATACTCATTGACTCATCATACCAGTTTCGTTATCGCTGAGATTAGGAGACTGGAAGGAGACGCAAATGACTTCGATTGCCCTGTTCGGCGCCGGCGGAAAAATGGGCTGCCGTCTGGCCAAGAACCTCAAAGGCTCGCGCTTCGATGTGCGGCACGTCGAGGTGAGCGAGGTCGGCAAGGCGCGCTTGGAGCAGGAACTGGGGATGTCGACCGTCCCGGCCGACAGGGCACTTGACGATGCCGACGTCGTCATTCTCGCGGTGCCGGACACGGTGATCGGCAAGGTTGCCGCTGCCATCGTCGACAAACTGAAATCCGGCACGATGATCATGGTTCTCGATGCCGCGGCCCCGTTTGCCGGCCATCTGCCGAAACGCGATAACCTCACCTATTTCGTCACGCATCCCTGCCATCCACCCATCTTCAACGACGAGACCGAGCCCGCCGCGCGCAAGGATCATTTCGGCGGCGTCGCCGCCAAGCAGCACATCGTTTCCGCGCTGATGCAGGGCCCAGAGGCGGATTACGCCAAGGGCGAGGAGATCGCCAAGATTATCTGGGCACCGGTCATGCGCTCGCACCGCGTCACGGTCGAGCAGATGGCGCTCCTCGAGCCCGGCCTGTCGGAGACGGTCTGCGCTTCGCTCCTCGTTGTCATGCGCGAGGCGATGGACGAATGCGTCGCCCGCGGTGTGCCGAAGGAAGCGGCGCGCGACTTCCTGCTCGGCCACATGAACGTGCTCGGCGCCGTGATCTTCGATGAGGTCGAGGGCGTCTTTTCCGACGCCTGCAACAAGGCGATCGAATTCGGCAAGCCGATGCTGATGCGCGACGACTGGAAGCGCGTCTTCGAGCCTGAGGAGATCGCCGACAGCATCCGCCGCATCACCTGACGGCGCCAGCGGATTACCGGAGCCGGTGAGGACGGCTTCGGCCATTTTTTCAAACCTGGGAGGAGAGACTCAATGAAACTGACACGCAGAATGACCATGGCCGCTTTTGCGGCCGTACTGGCGGCAAGCTCGGCCATTCCGGCTTACGCGGCTGATCTCATCGCGATCATCACGCCATCGCACGACAATCCCTTCTTCAAGGCCGAAGCGGTGGGCGCCGAGGCTAAGGCCAAAGAACTCGGCTACGAGACGCTGGTCCTCGTCCATGACGATGACGCCAACAAGCAGTCGCAACTGGTCGATACCGCGATCGGTCGCGGTGCGAAGGCAATCATTCTCGACAATGCCGGCTCGGAAGCCTCGATCGCCGCCGTCCAGAAAGCGAAGGACGCCGGCGTGCCGTCCTTCCTGATCGACCGTGAAATCAATGCGACTGGGGTCGCCGTCTCGCAGATCGTCTCCAACAACTACCAGGGCGCGCAGCTCGGCGCCGAGGAATTCGTCAAGCTGATGGGCGAATCCGGCAATTATGTCGAGCTGCTCGGCCGCGAGTCCGATCTCAATGCCGGCATCCGCTCCAAGGGCTATCACGACGTCATCGACGAATATCCGGAGATGAAGATGGTAGCGCAGCAGTCGGCGAACTGGAGCCAGACCGAGGCCTACGCCAAGATGGAAACGATCCTCCAGGCCAATCCGGACATCAAGGGCGTGATCTCCGGCAACGACACGATGGCCATGGGTGCGATCGCGGCTCTGCAGGCGGCCGGCCGCAAGGATGTCATCGTCGTCGGCTTTGACGGTTCCAACGATGTGCGCGACTCGATCAAGTCCGGCGGCATCAAGGCGACCGTGCTGCAGCCGGCCTATGCGCAGGCGCAGATGGCCGTGCAGCAGGCACACGAGTACATCACCACGGGCAAGAGCCCGGTCGAAGAAAAGCAGCTCATGGATTGCGTGCTGATTACCAGCGAAAACGCCGACCAGCTCGAGACCTTCGCGCTGACCAACTGATCGTCGAAAGGACGCGCGGAACGGTGCATGCCGTCGCGCGCGTCCCTCTGTCCTGTCGTGGAGTAAGGCTGCAATGCGGAATTTGAAGGCCACGGCCGCGCTTGTCCTTGCCGGCGCGATGGCGCTTTCGAGCTGCAAGATCATCAAGACGCCGACCAACGAGGAAGCCGCGCAGGCCGCCACCGGCGGCTTCGCTCCGGACCGCATGGTCGCCGAAATATGGGACAGCCAGGTGCTGCCCTATCTCGAGAAAAAGGCCGGGCCGTTTCCGGAGGTCGCGGCCCTTGCCGCAAGCGATCCCAATGCGGCGGGCGCGAAATACGGCCACAAGGAAAAGCAGGGGAGCGCTCCCTGGACATTCGCCACGCGTCTTTCCGGCACCATCGTCGCTGCCGAGACGAAGTCGCGCTCGGCCTATGTGGAAGTCGATGCGAATGGCGACGGCAAGGCGGACGCGCGTGTTCAGATCGGACCCGCGATCCGCGGCACGGCGATCCGCGACAGCCTCGACTTCGTCAACTTCAACCAATTCAAAAATCAGATCGAGTGGGCCCAATACGGCAAAGCCTTCAACACGCATGTCAACGGCCTGGTGCTCGAAAAGCTCTCCCGAGATGGTCTGGTCGGCAAGAAGATCGAGGCCGTCGGCGCCTACCCCTTGCCTGCCAAAGGGCAATTGCCCCTCGTGGCGCCGGCCCGGTTGACGGTGGAGGGCTGATCATGGGCCCGACTGACGACGACAATTGCGTGCTCCGGCTCGAGGATGTGACAAAGGTCTATTCCGGCATCGTCGCCGTGCGCCACGCGAACCTTGCACTCGGGCGCGGCGCGGTGAATGTGCTCGTCGGCGAGAACGGCGCCGGCAAGTCGACGCTGATGCGGATCATCGCCGGCGTCGAAAAGCCCTCGCTCGGCCGCATCCTGCTCGATGGCAAGGAGGTGGAGTTCCATTCGCCGGCCGACGCGCAGCACCACGGCATCGGCATGGTCTTCCAGGAGCTCAATCTCTTCGGAAACCTCTCCGTCGCCGAGAACATCTTCGCGACCCGCGAAATCACCCGTGGGCTGCGCGGCATCGATCACCGCGCGCAGATCGCAAGAGCCACCGAGTTCCTCGACCGGCTCGATGCCGGCATCGACGCCGAGACGCTCGTCGAAGACCTGCCGATCGGGCAGCGGCAACTGGTGGAGATCGCCAAGGCGATCTCGCTCGACACCCGCATCCTCATTCTCGATGAGCCGACCTCGGCGCTTTCGGCGGCGGAGGTCGACATCCTCTTCAAGGTCATCCGGGAGTTGAAAGCGCAGGGGGTGGCGATCGTCTACATCTCCCACCGGCTCGAAGAGTTGATGCGGATCGGCGACTACATCACCGTGCTTCGGGACGGCCAGATCACCGGGCACGCCATGGTCAAGGACATCGATACGAAGTGGATCGTCCGCTCTATGATCGGCTCGGACGCGAAGGACTTCGCTAAGTCGATCGAGCATCGCCTGGGTGCGGAGATCTTCCGTGCGGAGGATATCTGCCTTCCGCGCCGGACGGGCGGCCTTGCCGTCGACCACGTCTCGATCTCCGTGCGCGCCGGCGAAGTGCTCGGCATCTACGGGCTGATGGGTGCCGGGCGAAGCGAGTTCTTCGAATGCGTGATCGGCCAGCACCCGCATTCCTCGGGACGGATCTATATCGATGGGGCCGAAATCGATGCAAGCGATACCTCGGGCAGGATCAGGGCGGGCCTTGCACTCATCCCGGAGGACCGCCAGCGCGAGGGGCTCGTCCAGGCTCTTTCGATCGCCAGCAACCTGACGCTCGCCAGCCTCGACCGTTTCGTCCGCTTCGGTTTTCATATCGTCGGCGAGAAGGAGCAATCGTCGATCAAGGCGGCGATACGCGATCTCTCCATCAAGGCGCCGAATCCGGATTTCGAAGTGACCTCGATGTCGGGCGGCAACCAGCAGAAGGTGGTTATCGGAAAGGCCTTGATGACGAGGCCGAAGGTCCTGCTGATGGACGAGCCGAGCCGAGGCATCGATGTCGGCGCCAAGGCGGACGTGTTCCGCACCATGCGGCGACTCGCAGGCGAGGGGCTCGCGATCCTCTTTTCCACCTCCGATCTCGAAGAGGTGATGGCGCTCTCCGATCGCATCGCAGTGATGAGCAATGGCCGGCTCGTCACCGTTATCGACCGCGCGGAGGCGACGGAAGAGATGATCGTGAAGGCTTCGGCCGAAGGCCACAAGACGACAAGGGAACATGCCTGATGACGACGGCAACCACGACCACCAACGCCCCGGAAGCCGCAAGCGGCTCGCTCCTGCTCACGCTGATGAAGCTCAGGACATTCATCGCCCTCTTCGCGGTGATCGCCTTCTTCTCGATCTTCGCGCCGAATTTCCTCTCGACGGCGAACCTCATCCTGATGGCGAAGCATGTGGCGCTCAACGCCTTCCTTGCCATGGGCATGACCTTCGTCATCATCACCGGCGGCATCGATCTTTCCGTCGGGTCGATCGTCGGGCTCTGCGGCATGGTCGCCGGCGGCCTCATCCTCCACGGCATCGACCTGCAGTTCGGCTACACGATCTATTTCAACGTCGTCGAGGTCTGCCTGATCACGCTTGCGGTCGGCATCGTCATCGGTGCGATCAACGGCTTGCTGATCACCAAGCTCAACGTCGCGCCCTTCATCGCCACCCTCGGTACGCTCTATGTCGCGCGCGGCTTCGCGCTGCTCTCCTCCGACGGTCAGACCTTCCCGAATCTCGTCGGCAAACCGGAGCTCTCGACGACCGGCTTCGCCTTCCTCGGCTCCGGCCGTCTTCTGGGCTTGCCGGTATCGATCTGGATTCTCATAGTCGTTGCGCTCGCCGCTGCCTACGTCGCCAGATACACGCCGATCGGCCGCCATATCTTCGCCGTCGGCGGCAATGAGCGAGCCGCCCGTATGTCCGGCATCCGCGTCGGCCGGGTGAAGATGTTCGTCTACATGTTTTCCGGTTTCTGCGCTGCGATCGTCGGCCTCGTTATCTCGTCGGAGCTGATGGCCTCGCACCCGGCCACGGGCAATTCCTTCGAGCTCAACGCCATTGCCGCGGCCGTTCTTGGCGGCACGTCCATGTCCGGCGGCCGCGGCACGATCGGGGGCACGATCATCGGCGCCTTCGTCATAGGCATCCTTTCCGACGGCCTTGTCATGATGGGGATCTCCTCCTTCTGGCAGATGGTTATCAAGGGGATCGTCATCATCGTCGCCGTCGTCGTGGATCAGGCGCAACGCCGGCTGCAGCAGCAGGTGACGCTGATGCAGCTTGCGAAGAAGGGGTGAAGGCATGGCGGAATTGAAAGGCGCCCTGATCGGTTGCGGCTTCTTCGCCGTCAACCAGATGCATGGCTGGCGCGACGCGGAGGGCGCGCGCATCGTCGCCCTCTGTGACCGGGATCCGACCAGGCTGAAGGCCGTCGGTGACGAATTCGGCATCGCGCGCCGTTATACGTCCGCCGAGGACCTTTTTGCCGATGGCGGCTTTGATTTCGTCGACATCGCGACGACGGTTGGAAGTCACCGTGCGCTCGTCGAGATGGCCGCGCAGCACGGCATTGCGACGATCTGCCAGAAGCCGATTGCGCCGTCCATGGAAGACGCGAAGGCGATGGTCGCGGCTTGCGCGAAAGCGGGCGTGCCGTTCATGATCCACGAGAACTTCCGCTGGCAGTCGCCGATCCGCACCGCGAAGGTAGCGCTCGACAGCGGCGCCATCGGCGAGGTGTTCTGGGGCCGGGTGAGCTTTCGCTCGGCCTATAACGTCTTCTCCGGCCAACCTTATCTTGCGACCGGCAAGCGCTTCATCATCGAGGATCTCGGCATCCATGCGCTCGACATCGCCCGGTTCCTCCTGGGCGACGCGACCGCGGTGACGGCCCGCACGCAGCGGGTCAATCCCGACATCGTCGGCGAGGACGTGGCGACCATGCTGCTCGATCACCAGGGCGGCGTCACCTCCGTCGTCGATTGCAGCTACGCAACCAAATTGCCGGTCGAGCCTTTTCCCGAAACATTGCTCGAGATCGACGGCAGCAAGGGCACGCTGCGGCTGTCGCAAGGCTATCGTCTTTCCGTTCATTCGCGCGACGCTACGAGAGTCGAGGGCGTGGAATCGCGCCTGCTCCCCTGGGCCTCGCCTCCCTGGCACAACATTCAGGAAAGCGTGGCGCTCATTCAGGAACACTGGATCGAATGCCTGCGCGCTGCGCGCGAACCCGAGACGTCCGGCCGAGACAACCTCAAGACCTTTGCCCTGGTGGAGGCTTCCTACCGCAGCGCGGCCGAAGGGCGGACGATCCCATTGGCGGAGTTCCTCGGATGATGCCGTCCCGCGCCTTTCTCCTGTTCGGCACCGATGAAAGAGAGCCGGAAGCGCGGCGGATAGAGGTGGGCCGGCTCAGCGCCGATCTGGTCGGTGGCAACCTACGTACGATCCGCTTTGCCGGCAGGGAAGTGCTGAGGGCGATTTCTTTCCTTGTCCGGGACCGAGACTGGGGAACCTGCCAGGCGCAGATCGAGGGCCTGAACGTAGATGAGGGGGCGAGCGGCACGCGCATTCGCTACACCACCCGCTTCAAGGCGCTCGATGGGGCCGTCCTCGATTGTCGTGCAACGATCGAGCTTGGACCCGATGGTCTCCTCTTCGATGCGCGCTTCACGCCGGAACGAGATTTCGAGACGGCGCGCGCAGGCTTTGCCATCCTGCACCCGATCGTCGGCCTTGCCGGGCGGCCGGTCGAGGTCGAGCATAGCGACGGCTCGATCGAAAAATCGGCCTTTCCCGACCTCATCGAGCCGTGGCAGCCTTTCAAGGATATCGCCGCGATCACGCACGAAGTGCTGCCGTGTGTTACGGCCGAGTGCCGCATGATCGGCGACGTCTTCGAGATGGAGGACCAGCGGAACTGGACCGACGGTTCCTACAAGACCTATGTGCGTCCGCTGGCCTTGCCCTGGCCCTATGTGCTCGAAGCCGGCGAGACGGTCCGGCAAAGCGTGCGGCTTACTTTCCGTGAGACGGGCGCGGTCGTGAAGGAGGCCGAGGCGCCGGTCGAGATCAGCCTTTCCATCAGACGAGACGCAGGATCGTTACCCGCGATCGGCATTGGCCTGCGGCCGGAGGAGGCGAGCGAAGAGCTTCGCAACGTGGGGCTGTTGACGCGCCTCGGCGCGCGGCATCTCATCTGCCACTTCGACCGGGATGCCGGCCATGGAGCGGCAGCGCTCAGCCACTTCCGGCAGATGGCGGAGGCGTCTGGCCGCGCGGTGACGCTCGAATGCTTCGTTCCTTGTAAACGCGCGCTCGCCGACGAGTTCGGCGAAATCGCCGACATGGTCGGAAATAGCGGCCTTGAACTGGCGAGCATCGCCGTGTCGCCCTCGGTCGATCGGCAATCGACGCCGCCCGGTAGCGTCTGGCCGGAGTGCCCACCGCTCGAAGAGGTCTACGCGGCGGCGCAAGCGGCCCTCCCGGGCGTACCGCTCGGCGGCGGCATGTTCAGCTATTTCACCGAGCTCAACCGCAAGCGTGTGCCGGCCGAACGGCTTGCCTATGTCTCCCATTGTACCAACCCGATCGTTCATGCGGCGGACGATGTGAGCGTGATGCAGACCTTCGAGGCGCTGAGCGACGTGACGCGGTCCGTCCGGGCGATCTATGGAAGAAAACCCTATCGGATTGGTCCCTCCACCATCGCTATGCGCCAGAACCCCTATGGGAGCACGACCAAGGACAACGCACTCGGCAAGCGCATCGCTATGGCGAATAGAGACCCTCGGCACAACGCTCTGTTCGGTGCCGCCTGGACGCTCGCCTACGCCGCAACGATCGCCGGGGCGGAGCCGGAGGTGCTGACGCTTTCGACGCTTGCCGGCCCCTTCGGACTACCTGCCGGCGCCGGCGAGCCGGTCGAAGCGGGCAGACCGAGACCGCTCTTCCACGTCTTGCGCTGGCTCGCCCAATTGTCGGATGGCGAGCGGATCGCGGTCGAGACATCGGCGCCCCATCGAGTGCTCGGCCTCGGTGCGGCCGTCGGCGGCACAACGACCCTGTTGCTCGCCAACCTGACGCCAGATCTTCAGACGGTGACGCTGCCCGAATCCGGCGGACAAAGACTCACCGTTCTCGACGAAGCCTGGCTTCGCGAAGGCGCGAAGGAGCCGAAGGCGAGGGCGCTTGCGGGCGCGAGTGTCGTGCTCTCCGCCTATGCGGTTGCCCGCATCGTCACGGCCTGAGGATCTATCGGCCGCTTGGCTCGGAAAAGCTGGAAAGCATTTGCACACATTCGCTAGCTGCTCCGCGGCACGCCTCGACGGGGCGCCGCACACCGTGACCAACGGATCCTTGTAGAGCGTCTCGCCCGAGCGATCGGTGCCGCACGACTGGACATGTTTCTCAGCAAGGCATGTCCTTTGAACAAAGGAGGAGCAATACTTACAAGAAATCGAGTCCGCCGGCGGGCATCCTTACTTCCTAAACGGATGGCGACAGCCTATAGGGACGCATTTGCGCCAGAGATCGTCGAAATTTGCAAATGCATCGTCACGCGGCCGCCCCGAAGTCCGGTCACGTTCAAACGTCTGTCGCAACTACAGCGCAGTGCGTCCCTCAGACGCACAAATGACGCTGTAGCACTTTGAATTGCTGCATGTTGCCTAAATCGGCAAAGGAAACATGCAGCAGGCTTCTGTAGCTGGAGGTGTCGTTGAAGCCTATGAGGACAGCGGAACAGGACATCGGAGCATTCTTTGGTCTGCCGAATGCCCCGTGTCTGTCGGCTCGGCCCATTCGCAACGCTCGATTTTCCGTGACGCGTCTGCACCACCGGCTGATTGGACAGTTCGGCCAAGTCGTGGCCTTGCCTCCTGACGACGCCTACTTCCTGATGCTTTACCTCAAGGAAGCGCATCATTGCGATATCGGGGCCGATGGCACCGAGAGCGAAGTCCGGCGATATCGGCAAGGGTCCATCTGCCTCGTAGATCTCGCGCAGGGTGCCAGCGTTCGCCTGATGAGCGATCTCGAATCCCTTGCCTTCCATCTGCCGCGTAGCCTGTTTCGAGAAGTCGCCGCGTTCCCGCGTGCCCCTAGAGAGACCGGACTCAGATGCCGGCGGGGCGAGCATGACGACATCATGCGCCATATCGGGGCCGCCTTACTGCCGCTTTTCGGGGACGGAAACGCTGGCAATCCTGCGCTGCAACACATCGCAGTCGCGATCTGCGCACACTTGCTTCAACACCACGGCGATCGTTCGGCGGGAGCGGGTTCTGCGGCTGTCGGCTTATCGGTTTGGCAGGAGAAGGCAGCCAAGGACTTCATGATCGACCACCTGGGGGAGGATTTCCCGATTGCGGCCGCAGCTTCCGCGGCCGGCCTTGCAACCCGTGAGTTCGTCGATGGTTTCAAGAGCGTGACCGGACAGACCCCGTCTCAGTGGCTGATGCGCCATCGAATCGGACGCGCCAAACAGTATCTCGCCGAACGTATTCTGCCGATCTCGGAGATCGCGACACGGTGTGGTTTCACGAATGAGGAGCATTTCGTCAGGGTCTTTCGCCGCATAGTGGGTGCCACCCAATCCGGCCGCCGTTCGCTTCATTGATCGGGCAATGGGACCGGCGCGAATTGCGATGAAAGATATGCCCTGTATCCTGACAACGAACCGTAATAGCATCCGTGCATCATTGTGCAGCACACCGCATCGAACCGAATATCCGGAGATCTACGCCGATGGCGATGCTTGAGAGATCAGGTACCACCGGCCATCGGCCAAAGTCGATCGTGCGGTCGATCGCCTGTGGCGAAATCACGGTAACGAGGACCTATTCCGATCGATTCGATCTTGAGGTCGCGCCCGTCATCCCCTGCGCGGATGCATTCAGCGTCATCGTTCAGCTGCGCGCTTTCGATGCTCATCGCCTATGGCGAAGCGGCAAGCTGGTTTACGACGGCGGGCACGCGAAGGCTTCGCTCGCGATCACCGATTTGCGCGACCGATGGCAGTGTCACCACCTCTCGCCGTTCGACAATGTCCGCTTCCACATTCCCTTCTCGCGCATGCGCGCCTTCGCGGACGAGGTGGGGCGCAGCGATTATAGGGCCCTTGCTTGCGTGCAAGGTCGCATCGATCCCGTCATGCATGGTCTCGCTCAAGCCCTGTTGCCATCGCTGGATGATCCGGAACATGCCAATCCCCTGTTTCTGGAACAAATCAATCTCGCCGTGCTGGCGCATCTCAGCCAAACCTATGGTGGGCTGCATTTTCCGGCCGAGAAGAAGGGGACCCTTGCCCCCTGGCAGCAAAGGCTCGCAACCGAATTTCTTGCCGCTCATTTCAACAAGCCGTTGTCGATCGGGGAACTGGCCTCTCTCTGCGAACTTTCGCGCAGCTATTTCAATAAAGCGTTCAAGGAGAGTTTTGGCCGGACCCCTTCCAGATGGCTGACCGAATACCGCGTCTCTCGGGTCAAGGAACTGTTGCTGGGGAATCTGCCGATCGCGGAGATCGCGATCAGTTGTGGTTTCGTCGACCAGAGCCATATGACCAGAGTCTTCACCGGCTTGACCGGTGAAACCCCTGCGCGCTTCCGGCGAAGACACCGTCCGGGCATCGCCCCGCTGGATCAGCTTGGCGCCTGAGGCGGCTCGAGCTGCAATCGGGCCAATATCCGGCGAGCGTAGAAGGCTAACCATGTTCAAAACACGCGCCTTTCATACAAGAAAGCTTGTCCGCTCCCGGCAATGATGGATGGCGATCCGCATCTGAATGGGGTTTCGAACGGGCGCGGCCTGTTGCGCTGGTTTCGACCGCGAAGCCATGCACTCGCCGGAAACAGTCTCTCCGCGGCCGCATAGGCTCAACTTGCAGGATAAGGAATGACGACCGCTTCTTCGATTGCCAAGGCCTCTCGAACGCGCGACAGCCTCGGCTGTTCGCTGGACACGCTTGACGACGACTGCACGATCGAAGACCGCAACCTGATCTTTCACCACAAGAGGTCGTCTTCCGGCCCTCCGGGGAGGGTCAGCACGCCCGGTAGCGGGCGGGGCTATCTGATCGGTCTTTCCGCATCCGGCGGACATAAGCGCCGGATATACAAGGAGCACCACTCGACGGTGCACGATTTCGGCGAGAACTCCATTTACGTCAGGGATTTCGCGGATGACTATCGGGCCGACCTCAGCGGCTCCTTCGACTTCATGCTGCTCGAAGTCAGTCGCAGTGCCTTGGAGCGGATCGCGGACGCGGCGGATATTGCCGGCGTCACTGAATTGCATGCCGTCGCCGAGCGCCCGGATCCCGTTCTCGGCGGCATGCTCGGCGCATTGTTTGCCACAATGGACGGGCAGGCCCACCGGAGCGCCTTGTTCGTTGACCAGCTCTCGGCGGCGATCGGAATTCATGTCGTGAAACAATACGGCAACGGCCACGCCGGAATGAAGCGCGGCGGGCGGCGGCTTTCCGTGCGGGCCCAGCGGACGATCAGGGATCTGATCCAAAGCAGGCTTGGTGGCGATCTGACCGTCGAGGAACTGGCCTCGGCCTGCAACCTTTCGCAGGCAACATTTCTTCGGGCATTCCGGGAAACCATGGGTAAGACGCCGTATCGATGGCTGCAGCAGCAGCGGATCGAAAAGGCCAGTCACCTGCTGCGGTTCTCGCAGGCGCCGCTGAGCGAGATCGCCTCTCTCTGCGGTTTTTCCGACCAGAGCCATTTCACGCGCGTTTTCGTGCATGCGACCGGAGCGACGCCGGGCGCCTGGCGGCGAAGCCGACAGTCGTAGCGGCCGCTCGAAAGAAAAATGGCCGCCGCGATGAAGTGAGCGTCGACAAAGACGATCTCGCCTGCTGCCGTTGATTCAGCTCTCGGTCATGTCGCTCGAAACACCGCGATCGAAATTTACAAAAATCAATCGACGGCTACAAGAACGAGACCGCCGCTGTGGCATAGTCGAACCTCTCATGCTGCAAGTCAGCAGCCAACGAAAGAGGCCAAGACCATGACCCTGAACGCGACACCCACCCCAGGCAACCTGCTCGTTTCGCCCAAGGACCACACGCTGATCATGATCGATTTCCAGTCGCAGATGTCCTTCGCGACAAAGTCGATCGACGCAGTGCTGTTGCGCAACAATGCTGCGCTGGTCGCCTACGCCGCCGCCGGCTTCGGCGTCTCGACCATCCTGACGACTGTTGCTGAGAAGACGTTCTCCGGCCCCATGTTCTCCGAGATCACCGATGCCTTCCCCGGCCAAGCGCTTCTGGATCGCACCTCGATGAACACCTGGGAAGATGCTGCGGTGATCGAAGAAGTCAATCGCATTGGCAAGAAGCGTCTGGTGTTCTGTGGACTTTGGACCTCCGTCTGTATCGTCGGCCCGACCCTTTCCGCCCTCGACCAGGGTTTCGAAGTCTATGTGATTGCCGATGCCTGTGGCGACGTGTCCGACGAGGCGCATGAGCGTGCGATGGACCGCATGGTGCAGGCCGGAGTCCGGCCGATGACTTCGCTGCAATACATGCTCGAACTGCAGCGCGACTGGGCGCGTACCGAGACCTACGAGATGACCACCGGCATCGCCAAGAAGTTCGGCGGCGCCTACGGGCTCGGCATCATTTACGCCAAGAGCATGTTCGGCGCGTCCGAGGGCCACTGACCGCGGCCGCAAAGCCGAAGCTCAGCTCGGCCGCTGGAAGGCGGCCGGGTGATACTCGTCGCCTGATATAGGAAATAGTGATGAAGATGTATCTCCTTTCGCTCGGAGCCGGGCTTCTCGTCGGCATCATCTATTCGCTCTTGAACGTCCGTTCGCCGGCACCGCCGGTGGTGGCACTCGTAGGCCTGCTCGGCATCCTCGTCGGCGAACAGATCGTGCCTTTCGCGCGCACACTTTGGAGCCGCGAGCCGGTGATCGGGTCCTGGATTCATCACGTCAAGCCGCACATGTTCGGGCATCTCCCGCGAGGCGGCCGTGCCGCGGGAGGCATCGTGACAGAAGCCGCAGCACCAGACGAAAGGGCTGGATGATGCCGACGCGACGCTCCTTCCTCGGCGCGGCATCGAGCCTTGCTCTGCCGGCCCTTTTCTCGCCGGCCAGCGCCGCCGATCCTCAATCGACTGGAGACGCCTCCATGACGCCTGATCTCATTCTCCACCGCGGCCTCATCACCACGCTCGATCGTGCCAATCCGGCGGCGACGGCGGTCGCGATCAAGGATGGCCGGTTCCTTGCCGTCGGCGACGACAGAACGATCATGGTCCTTGCCGGACCAGGCACGAAGGTGGTCGACCTCAAGGGCAAACGCGTGCTGCCGGGGTTGAACGACAATCATACCCACGTCGTGCGCGGCGGCCTGAACTACAACATGGAACTGCGCTGGGACGGGGTGCGCTCGCTCGCCGACGCGATGGATATGCTGAAGCGGCAGGTCACGATCACGCCGCCGCCACAATGGGTGCGCGTCGTCGGCGGCTTCACCGAGCACCAGTTCGCCGAAAAGCGGCTGCCGACGATCGAGGAGATCAACACGGTCGCTCCCGATACGCCCGTGTTCCTGCTGCATCTTTACGACCGGGCGCTGCTAAACGCCGCCGCACTTCGCGCTGTCGGCTTTACCAAGGACACTCCGAACCCTCCGGGCGGCGAGATCACTCGCGATGCCGAGGGCAATCCCACCGGTCTCCTGCTCGCCAAGCCGAATGCGGGCATTCTCTATTCGACCCTTGCCAAGGGGCCGAAGCTTCCCTTCGAGTACCAGGTCAATTCGACCCGCCACTTCATGCGCGAGCTCAATCGCCTCGGCGTCACCGGCGTCATCGATGCCGGCGGCGGCTTTCAGAACTACCCGGACGACTACGCCGTCATCCAGAAGCTCGCCGACGAGGGGCAGATGACTGTCAGGCTCGCCTATAACCTCTTCACGCAGAAGCCGAGCGAGGAAAAGGAGGACTTCCTCAAATGGACCTCCTCGGTTAAATACAAGCAGGGCGACGATTTCTTCCGCCACAATGGTGCCGGCGAGATGCTGGTCTTCTCGGCAGCGGACTTCGAGGACTTCCGCGAGCCGCGCCCCGATTTGCCGCCGGAAATGGAAGGCGAGCTCGAGGAGGTGGTCCGCATCCTCGCCGAGAACCGCTGGCCCTGGCGCCTGCACGCCACCTATGACGAGACGATCAGCCGTGCCCTCGACGTCTTCGAGAAGGTGAACCAGGACATTCCGCTCTCCGGCATCAACTGGTTCTTCGACCATGCCGAGACGATCTCCGACCAGTCGATCGACCGTATCGCCGCACTTGGCGGCGGCATCGCCGTGCAGCACCGCATGGCCTATCAGGGGGAATACTTCGTCGAGCGCTATGGCCACGGCGCCGCCGAGGCGACACCGCCAGTCGCGCGTATGCTCGAGAGGGGCGTCAACGTCTCCGCCGGCACGGACGCCACCCGCGTCGCCTCCTATAATCCCTGGGTCTCGCTTTCCTGGCTGGTGACCGGCAAGACGGTGGGCGGCATGCAGCTCTATCCGCGCGCCAACTGCCTCGACCGCGAAACGGCTCTGCGCATGTGGACGGAAAAGGTGCAATGGTTCTCCAACGAGGAAGGCAGGAAGGGGCGTATCGAGAAGGGCCAGCTCGCCGATCTGATCGTTCCCAGCAAGGACTATTTCGCCTGCGCCGAGGACGAGATCTCGTTCCTGACCTCCGACCTTACGATGGTCGGCGGGAAGATCGTCTATGCGGCGAACGATTTCGCCAGTCTCGACGAGAATCCGTTGCCGCCGGCGATGCCCGACTGGTCGCCGGTCAGAACCTATGGCGGCTATGCCGCGTGGGGCGAGCCGGAGGGAGCTGGCCGACATTCGCTCAGAAGAACCGCCATCGCCTCCTGCGGCTGCTCCAGCAGTTGCGGCATGCATGGTCACGACCATGCTGCGGCCTGGACGTCACGCCTGCCGATCGCCGATCTGAAGGGTTTCTTCGGCGCGCTCGGCTGCTCATGCTGGGCCGTGTGACGATCAGCCAAAGCTCCCGGTAAGGATCACGCCATGAAAAAGATCGCTGTCGCAGCCGCGATAACGGTAGTCTCAAGCTTAAACAACTCGTCGTTCGCTCTCGGCCAGGATCTGGGCCAATCAACGGCTAGTCCCCGGCACCCGTGGGCGAAAGTCGTGGTGAACCATCCACTGCCGAAGCATGGCGCCTATTACAAGGGGGTATCCCGGACCGCCCTAAGCAAAGTTGAAAAGCCGCTCGAGAAGGAGCCAAGATGATGAGCCTGTTTTCCCTCGAGAAGCATCTCACCGCCCGCTTTCGGACCGGCCTCGCCGACAGACGCATTCTGTTCATCGGCCTGCTGGCGCTCTGCTCGGCCTACATCCAGGGACCGGTGACGAAGATATTCGACTTTCCGGGTGCGCTCGCCGAAACGGAGCATTTCGGACTGCAGCCGGCGCCGTTTTTTTCCGTCGGCGTGATCGTCTTCGAGCTTTCGATGTCGGCGCTCATCCTTGCCGGCATCTACCGCTGGGCTGCCGCGCTTGCGCTTGCCGTCTTCACGCTCGCCGCGACCTTCATCGCGCTTCGCTTCTGGGAACTGCCGCCTGGTATGGAGCGCTCGAAGGCCATGAACGGCTTCTTCGAACATGTCGGGCTTGTTGGCGCGTTCACTCTGGTTGCATGGCACGACCTGCGTGAACATGGCGCATCCGGAAAGGGACGGACTTCATGAGCTCCCTGTCTGCGACCCGGGCGGCTGGCGGCGGGTTCGCGCCGCTTCGCCAGAAGACTTTTGCCATTCTCTGGGTGGCGACGATTGTCGGCAACACCGGCAGCTTCATCCGCGATGTCGCAAGCTCATGGCTTGTCACCGACCTCTCGAACGCACCAGCCGCCGTCGCGGCGGTGCAGGCTGCGGGGACGCTCCCGATCTTCCTCCTCGCGATCCCTGCAGGTGTACTGTCGGATATTCTCGACCGCCGCAAGTTCCTGATCATCATCCAGCTTCTGCTGGCCGGAGCCAGCATCTGCCTGATGTTGCTGTCTGCGACGGGGTTGCAGACCATCACGTCCCTGATTGCACTCACCTTCGTCGGGGGTATCGGAGCGGCGCTGATGGCGCCGACCTGGCAAGCCATCGTTCCCGAACTCGTCCCAAAGCAGGATCTCAAAGGTGCCGTAGCGCTCAACTCGCTCGGCATCAACATCTCCCGAGCGATCGGCCCGGCAGTCGGCGGCCTGCTGCTTGCCTGGTTCGGCGCAGCCTTTACCTATGGCATTGACGTCATCAGTTACATTTTCGTCATCGCTGCCCTCATCTGGTGGAGGCGCGCGCCTGATGTCGACGACGGCTTGTCCGAACGCTTCTTCGGAGCATTCCGCGCTGGTCTGCGCTATGCGAGGGCGAGCCGCGAACTGCATGTCGTGCTTCTCCGGGCGGCCGCATTCTTCGTTTTCTCGAGTTCGGTCTGGGCGCTTCTGCCCCTGGTCGCCCGCAATCTTCTCGGCGGCGACGCCGGTTTCTACGGCATCTTGCTCGGCGCGGTCGGCGCGGGCGCCATCGGCGGTGCGCTGGTGATGCCGAAACTTCGCGCAAAGCTCGATGCGGACACACTGTTGCTCGGCTCGGCGCTCGTCACGGCGGGCGTGATGGCCGGGCTCTCCTTCGCGCCGGACCGATGGATCGCCATTCTGGCTCTGCTTGCACTCGGAGCCGCCTGGATCACTGCGCTGACCACACTGAACGGGGCCGCACAATCGATTCTGCCGAACTGGGTTCGGGGACGTTCGCTCGCCGTCTATCTCACGGTGTTCAACGGTGCGATGACCGCCGGGAGCCTTGCCTGGGGTGCCGTCGCGGAGATCGCCGGCGTTCCGACGACCCTTGTTCTCGGCGCCGTTGGACTTGCCGTGGCGGGGCTCATCTTTCACCTCGTCAAGCTGCCAAAGGGCGACGCGGACCTGGTGGCCTCCAGCCACTGGCCGGAACCTCTCACGGCTGCCCCCGTCGAGCACGATCGCGGTCCCGTGCTCGTCACCATCGAATACCGGGTCGACGAAAGCGACCGGAGCGATTTTCTGCAGGCACTCGCGAAGCTCTCCGGAGAGCGTCGCCGCGATGGTGCCTATGGCTGGGGCGTCACCGAGGACGCCGCCGATCCGCAGAGAATCGTCGAGTGGTTTATGGTCGAATCCTGGGCCGAGCATCTTCGCCAGCACCGGCGCGTGTCAAAGGCCGACGCCGACGTACAGCAGGAAGTCCGCGGCTTCCACAAGGGTCCAGAGGCGCCCGTGGTAAACCATCTGTTGTCGATAGATCTGCCCCATCTCGGTCGCAACTGACTGCGAGCATTCGCACGCGACGCGACTTTTATCCTAAACACAACGGAAAACGACAAGACTTGTCCGGAGGCCTCCTTAGGCTTCGAGGTGGGGCGGCGAGGAGGCGGAGAGCAAGCCTCGCTCGCCCGGCCGCTCGGACGACGCTACTTTCCCGCGCATCTGCTGTGCCCGGATCCGGGTGCAGACGGTCCGCGGCGGCAACTTCCCATTTCAAACCGAAGCAAAGGAACGGTTCCCATGACCCAGAACTTCATCAAGACGGAAGACGGTGTCGAGATCTTCTACAAGGATTGGGGCTCGGGCCAGCCGATCGTGTTCCACCACGGCTGGCCGCTTTCCTCGGACGACTGGGACGCGCAGATGCTCTATTTCCTGAGCAAGGGCTACCGTGTGATCGCCCACGACCGGCGCGGCCACGGCCGCTCGTCCCAGGTCAGCGAGGGCCACGACATCGCCCAGTATGCCGCTGATGTCGCCGCGCTTGCGAGTGAGCTCGACCTGCGCGATGCCATCCACATCGGCCACTCCACCGGCGGCGGCGAGGCTCTGGCCTATGTCGCTCGCCATGGTGCCGGCCGCGTCGCCAAGCTCGTCATGGTCGGCGCGGTGCCGCCAATCATGCTCAAGACAGAAGCCCATCCCGGCGGGCTTCCGATCGAGGTGTTCGACGGTCTTCGCGCCCAGCTCGCCGCAAACCGCGCCCAGTTCTTCCTCGATCTCCCAAGTGGTCCCTTCTACGGATTCAACCGCCCCGGTGCGCAGGTCTCGACGGGAGCGATCCAGAACTGGTGGCGGCAGGGCATGATGGGCAGCGCCAAAGCCCACTACGACGGCATCAAGGCCTTCTCCGAAACCGACTTCACCGAGGACCTCAAGAGGGTCGAGGTGCCGACACTGGTCATGCACGGAGACGACGACCAGATCGTGCCGATCGACAATTCCGCGCGGCTCGCCGTGAAGCTCCTGAAAAACGGTACGCTCAAGGTCTATGAGGGCTATTCGCACGGCATGCTGACGACGCATGCCGATGTGATCAATCCGGATCTGCTCGAGTTCATTAGGGCCTAGGAAAATCGGGCCGGCGGTCATGTGAGCATCGCCGGCCCCCGCCCCAGAGCCGGCGCTGTACCAGCATTCGCGAGCACGCGGAAACGGTTGATTGCATTGACGATAACCGGCTTGTCCATGCCTTCGCTCGGGATACGTTGGATCGCTCGGCGACATCGACCGCGAAGCGCGGGTGGACGTGGGTAGCTAATATGCGTCGCACCATGTGCGAATTGCTGCCGGCCTGCAGCGAAAGCAGTTACGCCATGTTCGGCAATCGCAACTCGCTGGCAAGGCGCAGCCCCCTGACCGTGGTCGCGTTCGCCGTGCTCCTTTCGGCCGACGCGATCCTCGCTTATGATCCATCAACCGCCTTTCTCGGCCGCAAGCAGGATCCGGAGGAAGTGCCTGATGTGGTGCCTATCCCTCGTGCGTATTATCCTCGCGGCGGCAGGAGCTGCACTCGTCGCTTGGCCGGCCTTGGCTGCGCAAGGGTCCGATCCGGACTGGCCGTGTATTCAGCGCAAGGTTCCGGAGCTTTCGCTTGGCCAGTTCTGGACTGGTGGCAACCTGCCGCAGACGGCCGCCGACTGGTCCAAAGATGCGGGGATTTCTGCTTTGGTGACGGAACTGTCGGCCCGCCGGCTGCCGCTACCGGAGGCGCAGCAAAAGATCAGATGGTATGCGGAAAGCTTGCCGGAGGACGAGGGGGAGCGGCGCTTGACCATGCTCGTGCAGGGGCTGTTCGATCAGATGAACCGAGAGCGCTCGGACGTTATCGCCGGCATTGCACGCTACGCCAAAAGGCAGAGGGACATCGCGGAAGTCCTGCGGCAGGAGGCCTCTGCCGTGGATGCGTTGCGGGCCAAGGCCGATGCCGACCCGAACGAAATCGCGCTGCGGAGTGACCGGCTCGCGTTTCAGACACGTGTATTTCAGGAGCGCGCGCGATCGCTAAGCTTCGTCTGCGAGGTGCCGACGCTGATCGAGCGGCGTTTATACGCATTGGTCAAGACGATTTCGGAAGCGCTGAAAGCCAGATGAGCGCCGCGCCTTCCGCCGCCGGAGCGGCGCTTCGCAGGATTTGACGCTCGTTCTTTGCGCGCGTATCCTCATCGCCGGCTTTCCATCCAGGCACCTGCTGCATGTTCCTCAAATCGTGCCGATTTAAGGACAAAACTATGCAGTAATTCAAAGTGCTACAGCGATCTTTGCGCGCTGCGCTATAGTGAAGGCCGGTCTATCGCATGCTCAGCATGCCAAATCAGGGTTCTTTCCGCGCGTCTTCGCGCAGCGAAAGGTGCTCAAGTGAACCTCGTCGATCTCGTCCTGACTGTCTGCATGTTGGCCAACCCCACGAGTTGCCGCACTGAGCATTTGTATTTCGAGAGCCGTGGGTCGCTTGCCGAGTGCATGCTGTTGGCCCCGAGGGAGATCGCGAGGTGGTCCGAGAGCCATCCGGGGCTGAGAGTCGTGCGATGGACATGTGTGTTCCCTGAAGAGGATCGGGAAATTTGATGTGGTCGCAGCCATTTGCTGGGAGGTAGCGTCATGAACATATCGCGGCGCGTATTTTGCGGCGTCGCCTTGCTGGCTGCTGCAAATCCGCTCGGATTCCGCGCCTTGGCTAGCCCTCCCGCTCCGAAGATACGGGTGGGCGTTCTGAAATTCGGCACGGTGAACTGGGAACTCGACACCATCAAGCACAATCGGCTTGATGCGGCCAACGGCGTCGACGTGGAAGTGGTCCATTTCGCTGGCGAAGACGCCACCAACGTCGCCATCCTTGCTGGGGATCTGGACATTATCGTTTCCGACTGGTTGTGGGTGTCGCGCCAGCGCTCCATGGGCGAGGACCTCACCTTCGCGCCTTACTCGACCGCGGTTGGCGCTATCATGGTCAAGGAGGACGCGCCAATTCGCGGCATCCCGGACCTTGTAGGAAGAAAGATCGGCGTAGCCGGTGGGTCGCTCGACAAGAGTTGGCTTCTGATCCAAGGACTTGCCCAGCGTGACTATAAGATGGACCTGGCCAGGGAGGCTGACGTCGTTTTCGGTGCGCCGCCCCTGCTTTCGGAAAAGGCTCTCTCCGGCGAACTCGACGCGGTCTTGAACTTCTGGCATTTCTGCGCGCGTCTCGAAGCAAAAGGCTTTCGCCGCCTGATCGGTGCCGACGATGCAGCCAAGTCGCTCGGGGCCTCGGGACCTGTCTCGGCGCTGGGATATGTCTTCCATGACAAATGGGCGAACGAAAACCCCGACGTGCCGATGAGCTTCGTCAGGGCAAGTGCGGCGGCCAAGAAGCTTCTGGCCGATTCCGACGCCGAATGGCAGCGTCTGGCCCCCATTGTTCGAGCGGAAGGCAGGGAACTCCAGGTGCTGCGTGATCGCTATCGGGAAGGCATTCCAAACCGACCTATTGCCGAAGAGGAAAGCGATGCCGCCAAGCTGTACGAAATTCTCGCCGACCTGGGCGGGGAGAAACTTGTCGGTGAAGCGCGACAAATGGCTCCCGGGACTTTCTGGGCGGCATTGAAGACATGATAGCATCGGGATCGGAAAACGGGATCTCCGCAACCCGGCGTGCCCACCCGGTCTATCGCTGGATTGGCGTCTTGTTGCCTGCGGTGATGGTGATGGCATCGCTGCTCGGGCTATGCCTGGTCTGGAGCGTCGCCGCAGGGATCTGGCCGAGCCGTGCGTTTCCGCCACCGCTTGAGGTTTGGCGGGTGCTTCTCAAGGAGGCGGCGAGCGGCGATCTTGGCTATCATCTCGCTATGACGCTCGGGCGGGTGGCGGCGGCCTATGTCGTCGCCATGGTCTTCGGGACTGTCATCGGCGTCCTGCTCGGCATGCATCGGCGGGCGGATTCCTTCTTCAATCCCTGGCTTGTCCTCTTTCTCAACCTCCCGGCGCTCGTCGTTATCGTCCTCGCCTATATTTGGTTCGGCCTGACGGAGGCTGCCGCGATCGGTGCCGTTGCGGTCAACAAGATACCCAATGTCGTCGTCACCATGCGCGAGGGTGCGCGTGCGCTTGACCCTCGTTTCGCAGAAATGGCCACCGTGTACCGGCTGGGACCGGTCGAGCGTATCCGCCATGTCCTGATGCCGCAGTTGCAGCCCTATTTCGCGGCCGCCTCGCGCTCCGGCATTGCGCTGATCTGGAAGATCGTGCTCGTCGTCGAGCTGCTCGGTCGCTCCAGCGGTGTCGGCTTCCAGATCTATCTCTACTTCCAGATATTCGATGTTGCCGCCATCCTTGCTTACACGCTGGCCTTCGTGGCCATCATGCTGTTGATCGAACTCCTTCTGGTGCAGCCACTTGAACGACACGCAACCCGCTGGCGCCGCCGCCCCGCTTAAAGTCGACATTGCCGAGAAGACCTTCCGGTCGGCCAGGGGCGTTACGATTGTCGCCCTGCGCGGACTTTCCTTCGAGGTCAGGCACGGCGAATTTGCCTGCCTGCTGGGGCCCTCCGGCTGCGGGAAGACCACGACCTTGCGAATCCTGCTGGGTCTCGATCGGCAATTCTTGGGCAGCTATCAGTTGCCGGAAGGCGGCTCCAACCGCATCGCTGCGGTCTTCCAGGAGCCGGTGCTTCTCCCCTGGCGCACAGTGGAGCAGAACGTCCGCCTGGCGCTGCCTCGGAACCTCAGGGACAAAGACCTGGATTCGCTGTTCGGAGTTCTAGGTCTCTCCGCAATGCGGTCGCTCTACCCTTCGGAGCTTTCGCTCGGGCTTGCGCGACGCGCGGCACTGGCGCGAGCGTTCGCGACGGAACCAGCCGTGCTCTTTCTGGATGAGCCTTTCGCCTCGCTCGACGAACGGACCGCCGACAGCTTGCGCCGTCTTCTGACGACGGTATGGGCAGCTCGGCCCACCACCGCACTGATGGTGACCCACAATTTGCGCGAAGCCCTTCTGCTGGCCGATCGTATCATCCTGCTGTCACCGCGCCCGGCGCAGGTGCTTGGCATCTTCGACGTGCCTCTCGAACGCCGTTTGCGCGACGCGCCAGCGCTCGACAATCTCGTCTTGGCTTTTCACAAGAGGTTTCCCGACGCCGTGTAATCGCCAAACGGATAAGCGCGCGGCTCTGCTGGGGAAGGGGCGATCGGAGCGCGGAGCTTGAAGGTCAGAAGCAGCGGACATCTGCTTCTGCCTGCGCTCGTCTCAATTCGGCGTCGGCAGATTTCGCCGGCGCACTCTCGCGAAACAGAGCCCCTCTTTCGCCCGTCTGAAGTCCTAGGCTCCTGAACGTCTCGGCCGCCTCATAGCGCTCGTACGGCATGATCGAGGCTATGACGTCGATAGAGCAGGAACAGCTCTCGAGTGCGGCTCGCGTCTCGCCATTTGCTTTCATACAGGCGTACACATAATCCGCGACCGCAACTGTCGGATAGTCTCCGGCCGCCGATACCGTGACAACACACATAAACGGAGCGAGAAAAGCGATCGCGCCCAAAGTTCGAGTGGTCACCGTGATCTCCCGGGACATAAACAGAAGCCAAGTTATTCTTATCGATACTCCACATTATTGCAGTAAATCGGGCGTGGCTAATCTAAAAAGACAGTAATGCCATGTTGCGTAGCAGCATGTTTCGTTTTGCGATGCACAAACTCCGTGAGATTTAATTTGCGTTATTGGGTCTTAAAGCCTATTCTTCCATCGGTTTCCGGCTTCAAGGCTTGTCTTTAGGGAGCGGCAAAGTGTCCGATCAATGGAACGGGCAATTGCGGTGCCTACTGCCCATCCAAACGATCGTGACACGCTGACGGAAGCGCATGTCCCCATGACAAGCATGACATCGCTTGGGCTGGCCTTTGTGGTATCCCGAGGATTTGTGATGGCGAACCTCGGGTTGAATAATCGACATCGGGAGGATTTCGCATGCGCATGCTTGGAAAATTCGTCTATCTGCCGATGACCGCTGCTGGATTTCTGACGGCGGCTCTCGCCGGAAGTGCATTGGCCAATGAGGAACTGATGGCCCTTGCAGCCGACGCGAAGAATTGGGCGATGCCTACGGGCGACTATGCAAACACCCGCTACTCGAAACTGAAACAGATCAACAAGGACAACGTCAAGGATCTGCAGGTCAAGTGGACCTTCTCCACTGGTGTTTTGCGCGGCCATGAAGGTGGCCCGCTCGTGATCGGCGACGTGATGTACGTACACACGCCGTTCCCGAATATCGTCTATGCGCTTGATCTCAAGAACGAAGGCAGGATGCTTTGGAAATACGAGCCAAAGCAGGATCCGAACGTCATCGCTATCATGTGCTGCGACACCGTCAACCGCGGTGTGGCCTACGGCGACGGCAAGATCATCCTTGCCCAGGCGGATACGACGATCACCGCGCTTGATGCCAAGACCGGCAAGGTCGTTTGGCAAGTCCAAAATGGCGAGAAAAAAGACGGGAGTCTGTCCGAATCGTCCACGTCCGCACCCATGGTGGTGAAGGACAAGGTAATCGTCGGCATATCCGGTGCCGAGTATGGTGTCCGCGGTCATATCACGGCCTACAATTTGAGTGATGGCAAGCGAGCGTGGCGCGCATATTCGACAGGTCCTGATTCAGAAACGCTGATCGACCCGGAGAAGACGACCCATCTCGGCAAGCCGGTCGGCAAAGACTCCGGGATGAACACCTGGGAAGGCGAGCAGTGGAAGACCGGCGGCGGAACCACATGGGGTTGGTACTCCTACGATCCAGAGCTCAATCTGATCTATTATGGGACCGGAAATCCTTCCACCTGGAACCCCAACCAGAGACCCGGCGACAACCGTTGGTCGATGACGATCTTTGCGCGCGATCCCGACACGGGCATGGCCAAGTGGGCCTATCAAATGACGCCGCATGACGAATGGGACTATGACGGCGTCAATGAGATGATCCTTGTCGACGACATGGAAATCATGGGTCAGCCGAGGGACGTGGTCGTGCATTTCGACCGCAACGGCTTCGCATACACCCTTGACCGTGCAACGGGTGAACTTCTGGTTGCCAAGAAGTACGATCCGACGGTGAACTGGGCGACCGAGGTCGTGATGGATCCCAAGAGCGACAAGTATGGGCGTCCGCAGGTTGTAGAAAAGTACTCCACCGAACATAACGGCGAGGACTTTAACACCACCGGTGTCTGCCCGGCAGCGCTTGGAACGAAAGACCAGCAACCGGCAACCTATTCGCCAAAGACGAAACTGTTCTATGTGCCGACAAACCATGTCTGCATGGACTATGAGCCGTACAGGGTAAGCTACACGGCCGGTCAGGCCTATGTGGGTGCGACCGTGAACATGTACCCCACGCCCAACAGCCACGGGGGCATGGGTAATTTCATTGCCTGGGACGCGGCCAAGGGTGAGATCGTCTGGTCGAAGCCGGAGCAGTTTTCAGTGTGGTCAGGGGCGCTCGCAACGGAGGGCGACGTCATCTTCTATGGCACACTCGAAGGCTACATCAAGGCAGTGGATCCAGAAGGAAAAGAACTCTACAGGTTCAAGACTCCGTCCGGCATCATCGGCAACATCAACACCTTCGAGCACGGCGGCAAGCAGTATGTCGCGGTTCTGTCGGGTATCGGCGGCTGGGCCGGCATCGGACTCGCCGGCGGCCTTCTGGGCGCTGAAGGTGCTGCAGCGTGGCAGCAGGCAGTGGCCGGTGAGAGAGCTCCGACCGAAGAAAGCCAAGTCATCGCCACAGCAGGTCTGGGAGCGGTCGGCGGTTACGCTAAGTTGGCCGACTATACCACTCTGGGCGGACAACTGACGGTGTTCGGTCTTCCGGATTGATCACGGTTGCCTGAGCGAGAGCCCGGACCAATTGCAGCAGAAAATGCTGCCGGGCTTTCGCTTCCACCAGACAAGAATCTCAAGCCCCGTCTGTCCATTGGGAAAATAAACCATGCGGCGGGAAAGAGGTCATGAATGATATCACGCTTTGTCATTTCAACCCTTGCCGCGGTTCTGCTGCCGTTTGCAAACAGCGCTGCCCGAGCTGAAGACAGCAAGGAAAAGGCCGCCAGCGTCACGGAGGAGGACGGGAAGCACTTCGACGCCGAAGGCAATCCCACCTTCAAGATCGAGAATGGCATCGTCGATTGGTACACGTTCAACGGATATCGCCGCTATCACGCCGATTGTCATGTCTGTCACGGACCCGACGGCGAAGGGTCCTCCTATGCCCCGGCGCTCGTCAAGACCATGAAGAATGTCGATTACGGGACATTCCTTTCGATCGTCGCCGAAGGACGCAAGAGCGTCGTCGGCGGCAAAGAAGTTGTCATGCCTGCCTTTGGAGACAACAAGAACGTATATTGCTACCTCGATGACATCTACATCTACCTGCGCGCCCGAGCTGTCGAAGCGGCACCGCGCGGTCGTCCACCCAAGAAGGCCAACAAACCGGAAGCGGCCACGGCCTACGAAGCGTCCTGCATGGGTGGATGACATGGCATACGGCGCCCATCGGACTTGCAGTGCAGCCCTCATCTCGATGACCATGGCCGCGCTGATGCCGTTGCAGGCCCATTCCCAGGGCGCCGGGCTCGGGGCCGCCGGCGAGCTGGTTGACCCGGAGACGCTGCGGGTCTGCGCCGACCCGTCCAACATGCCCTTCTCCGACAAGAGCGGCGAAGGGTTCGAGAACAAGCTCGCCGAGATGGTCGCAGCCGCGACGGGACGAAGCTCCGTCGCCTATACCTGGTTTCCGTCGATCCCTGGTTTTGTGCGCAATACGCTCGGCGCCAATCGCTGCGATGTCATCATGGGGTATGCTCAGGGGGACGAACTCGTCCAGAACACAAACGCTTATTACCGCTCCTCCTATGTGCTGATTTATAAGAAGGACGGCGATCTTGCCGGCGTGGAAACGCTGACCGATCCGAAGCTTGTCGACAAGAGGGTCGGCGTGGTGCACGCAACGTCGCCCTCCGCAAATATGGCGGCGGCAAAACTGATGCGCAAAGCAAAGATCTATCCTCTGGTAGTCGACACGCGGATGGCGCCGTCAATGGCTGAGGTCATGGTCCGCGACATCGTGGCAGGCGTGATTGACGCCGCCGTGGTTTGGGGACCGATGGCAGGTTATTACGTCCGCAAGTCGGAAGTCGATCTGGCTATCGTGCCCTTGACCAGGGAGAAGGGCGGCTCTCGCATGGCCTATCGGATCACGATGGGGGTGCGGCCGTCCGACCAGCAATGGAAACGCACGCTCAACAGCTTCATCAGGGAGAACCAGGAGGACATCAACAAGCTGTTGCTCTCGTACGGTGTCCCGCTGCTCAATGAGGATGACGAGAGCATCACGGAGTGACGTTGAAGTACCGGTAAGTCACCTGCATCCGGTGACTGCCCAAGGTTGAGAAGAGGCTGCATCTTGTCGGGCTCGTCCTAACGAACGAGTCCATGGCGGAGATGATGCTCTACAGCGCCGTGCGTCTTTTCAGACGCACAAAGGACGCTGTAGCACTTTGAATTGCTGCATGTTTTTGTCCTTAAATCGGGTACGATTTAAGGAAACATGCAGTAGGGAGGACGGAGACATGGACGTACGCGCAGCCGTGGCCGTTCAGGCCGGCAAACCGCTGGAAGTGAAAACTGTGCAGCTCGAGGGCCCGAAGGCCGGCGAGGTGCTGGTCGAGGTCAAGGCGACCGGCATCTGTCATACCGACGACTTCACGCTCTCCGGCGCCGATCCGGAAGGGCTGTTTCCGGCAATCCTCGGCCATGAGGGCGCCGGCATCGTCGTCGATGTCGGCCCTGGCGTCACCTCGGTGAAGAAGGGCGACCACGTCATCCCGCTCTATACGCCGGAATGCCGCGCCTGCCCCTCGTGCCTTTCGCGCAAGACCAATCTCTGCACCGCCATCCGCGCCACCCAAGGCCAGGGGCTGATGCCGGACGGCACCTCGCGCTTCTCGATTAACGGCGACAAGATCCACCACTATATGGGCTGCTCGACCTTTGCGAACTTTACCGTGCTGCCGGAGATCGCCGTCGCCAAGGTCAATCCCGACGCGCCCTTCGACAAGATCTGCTACATCGGCTGCGGCGTCACCACCGGCATCGGCGCCGTGATCAACACCGCCAAGGTCGAGATCGGCGCGACGGCGATCGTCTTCGGGCTCGGCGGCATCGGTTTGAACGTCATTCAAGGGCTGCGGCTCGCCGGTGCCGACATGATCATCGGCGTCGATTTCAACAACGCCAAGAAGCCCTGGGGCGAAAGGTTCGGCATGACCCATTTCGTCAATCCGACCGAGGTCGGCGACGACATCGTCGCCTATCTCGTCAACCTGACGAAGCGCGGCGCCGACCAGATCGGCGGCGCCGACTACACCTTCGACTGCACCGGCAATGTCAAGGTGATGCGCCAGGCGCTCGAGGCCTCGCATCGCGGCTGGGGCAAGTCGGTGATCATCGGCGTGGCCGGCGCCGGCCAGGAGATTTCGACGCGGCCGTTCCAGCTCGTCACCGGCCGCAGCTGGATAGGCACCGCCTTTGGCGGCGCCCGCGGCCGCACCGACGTGCCGAAGATCGTCGACTGGTACTTGGAAGGCAAGATCGCGATCGATCCGATGATCACCCACACCTTGGCCCTCGACGACATCAACAAGGGCTTCGAGCTCATGCATTCCGGCGAAAGCATCCGCTCGGTCGTGCTCTACTGAGCGCCGGACGCTCGAACTGAGCCGAAGCGCTACAGCATCCGCGACCGGGTGGGGGCTTCGGCCACAACAGGGAGGACACGCAATGAACAGTTCCATTCGTATTCATCCGGCGGTGGATGGTGGCATTAAACAGGCCAGTCCGAACTTCGCCGGGGGCACGCTCGTTTGTGCCTGCACGGACAGGCCGGTCAGGGTGAGGATCGAGGGACAGATTGCCCACAACCACGCCTGCGGCTGCACCAAATGCTGGAAGCCCAGTGGCGCCTACTTCTCCATTGTCGCGGTCGTTCCGCACGACAAGGTGACCGTGCTCGAAAACGGCGACAAGTTGCAAGTGGTCGATCCCTCCGCGCTGATCCAGCGGCACGCCTGCAGGGAATGCGGCGTTCACATGTATGGGCCGGTGGAGCGGGAGCATGCCTTCCAGGGGCTGGACTTCATTCACCCCGAGCGATTCGAGGAGTCGGGCTGGGCTCCGCCGGGCTTTGCGGCCTTCGTGTCCTCCATCATCGAATCCGGCGTGGATCCCAGCCAGATGGATGGCATCCGCGCCCGCCTGAGAGAGCTTGGCCTGGAGCCCTACGACTGTCTGTCGCCGGCCCTGATGGACTATGTCGCCACCTGGGTCGCGAAGAAGTCGGGCGCGCTTCCGGCTTGAGCAGACGGAGCCAATGAGCCCTGTCGGTGTGCTCGTCAAGGCGGCTGACAGGGCGTTTGTGCTGCAGCGTCCTTTGTGCGTCTGACGCACGGCGCTCTAGGCACTGTAGATCCCGGTTAAATCAGCTCTCTACAGGGAACTCTTCCCGTAGAGCCTAGTTTGCCCCACAGGTCTAACGGACGCACTACCGTCCCAAACAGCGAGCAAAGAGCAACATGTTGATACGTCTCATAGCAGCAACGGCCGTGCCGCTTCTGCTGGCTGCCCCGGCATTCGCGGACTGCCGTCAGGAACTCGACAAGCTCGGGCAAGCCATCACCTCCGCGGAAACGGGCGCAAGCGGCAGCGGGTCCGGCGCGCCCGTTACCGAGCACCAGGAAGAAGTCATGCCCGGCGAACAGAAGAAGGGCACCGGTACTGAAATAACAGGCTCGACCGGCACTCAGACGGAAGCGATTTCGCCTCATCAGGAGCAGGTAACCGGGACACGAACCGGTGAGAGCGCCGACAAGCCGAGCGAACTCGTAGCAGAAGCCCGCAAGATGGCCGCAGCCGGCGATGAGCAGGGCTGTATGAAGAAACTGGCGGAAATCAAAGGCCTGATTGGAGAAAAGTGAGGCCTCGTCTCCTCGGTGACTGACCTGGGCATGGTGAAAGAGGCCATGCCCACAGGACACGCTTACTCAGCGATCTTGTATATCTCAGCAAGGTCGCATAAGTCCCAGTTCCCGCCAGACAACACCGCACAGACTTTTTCATCGCTCTTGACGTCTATGCTGCCCGCCAACAGTGCTCCGACGCCAATCGAGGCGGCCGGTTCAGCGATCAATTTCGCATCCTTGGCAAGAGCACGCATTCCGGCGATGATGTGCTCGTCTTCAACAAGAACAATCTCGTCCACATATTTTTCGATGATCGGATAGGGGTTTTGACCCGGAACGCTTATCCTCAAGCCATCAGCAATGGTGTTCTTCAAGGGAAGCGATGTGCGCTCCTTGTTGATCCGGCTGTGAAAATACTTCGGTGTCAAGGCAGGCTCTGCGCCGATAACGCGCACCGATGGTTTCGTTTCTTTGATGGCGGTAGCAATTCCCGAGATTAGGCCTCCACCGCCTACCGGAACGATGACCGTATCTACATCGTCCAGGTCCTCCAGTATTTCACACCCGATCGTTCCCTGACCGGCCATCACGATGGGGTCCTCAAAAGCGTGAACAGCCGCGTATTTGTTTTCTTCAGCAATTTCATACACCCTTTTCCATCTGGCGGCGGTGTCGCCATCGAAAAGAATGACTTCTGCCCCGAGGGCCTTTGTGTTTTCGATCTTGATTTTGGGCGTGGTCACCGGAACGACCAATATCGCTTTTACGCCCAGCATCCTGGCGGCATAGGCAAGCCCTTGGGCATGATTGCCCGACGACGTCGCGATAATGCCGTTTGCGATCTCTTCGCTCGAGAGCGAGAGAGCCTTGTTCAGGGCGCCGCGGATTTTGAAGGCGCCAGTAATCTGCAGGGTTTCAGGTTTGAGATAAAGCTGACAGCCAGCGGCTTTCTCGATTTTGTCCGCACGCAATAGCGGCGTGTGCCTGACGTGCGGTTTCAGCCGTTCCCGGGCTTCACGGATGTCCTGAATGGTCGGGTAGTTGCGCATAGTCATTACTCAAAAAACTGAAAGAAAGTGCCGACGTTATTGGCTATTGCGTTCTGATAGATTTTGCTGGCTGTCGTATTGTCTTGTATGGCCATGCCTGTGGAATCGAAAATCGTGACTTCGTCATCACTTTCTCGCCCCGGCTTCCTTCCCAACAATACCTCGCCGATTTCGCCATGGATGTCGTCTTTGGCGATGATGTTTTTATTCAGCGGGTGCCAGGTCTCGCCCTTTTCGGCGCACTGCGCGATCGAATCGACGACTACTTTAGCGTTCCTGAAGATCTCCGGATCCAGCTCCTGTTTGCCGCGTTGATCCGTGCCGATTGCCACAATGTGCGTACCGGGCTTCACCCAATCCGCTTCCACAAGCGACCCTTTCCCGCGGGTCGTCGTAATCAGGATATCGGCCTGCTCAACGGCTTCTTTTTTGGAGTTGGCCATGATTACAGGAATGCCATACTCGCTTTCGATATCCGTCTTGTATTTGGAAAGCGTATCCCGGTGATTGTCCCATGCATGGATCTCTTCGATCTTCATGATCTCGTTGACTGCCCGGATTTGCATTCTTGCCTGATTTCCTGTCCCGATCGATGCGATCGTCCTGGCGTTCTTCCTCGCCAGGGCTTTGACGGAAACGGCTCCAGCCGCCCCGGTTCTGAGACCAAGGATCAAACTTCCATCCATAACGCAAATCAACGCACCGCTCCTGGCATCAAACAGGAGAATGGTCGCCATGCCATTGGGCACGCCGTGTGCTGTCGGGTTATCAATGAACCCTCCAGAAGAGGCTTTCATGGAGATCACTTCCTTGGCTTTGTAGTAACCAAGCTTGAAGTCAATCTCGCCACGAGGCGACGGGAGATCTATCCCTATATAGTCAGGTTGTTCCACCTGATCGCTGTTAAAGGCCTTGTATGCCTCTTCCACCGCGCCGATGACTTCCGTCGTGCCGATCAGCCGCCTTACCTCATCCTTCTTAAGCAGCAGCGTCTTCATGCGTAAGTTCTCAAGCGGGATTTGATGCTCATGTTCATTGCACGTCTCCCAGAATGCATTACCTGAATCTACGTCCCGGCATTGTTGCATCGGGTACGCAGCAGAAAATGTCGAGTACTCCCCAGATGCACATTTTCCGATGATTTCCACCTTCATCTGCGAAAGCTAACGCTACCTTCTAAAAGTCAGCGACCTTACCCCAGGCAGATCTTTGGAAGCGGTCCGGATGGTAGGGGCGGGGATCGACGATCGGCTCGCCACCGGTGACGATGTCTGCAATCAAGTGGCCGGCGCCCGGACCGATACCGAAGCCGTGCCCGCTGAAGCCGGCGGCGAGGATGAAGCCCGGTATGGCGGCGATTTCGCCGATGCCCGGGACCCCGTCCGGCGTGCTGTCGATATAGCCCGCCCATGCGGCGGCGATGCTGGTCTTCTTCAGGGGAGGCAGGAGGTCGAGCGCGCGCGAATGGGTGAGGCGAATGGTGGCCTTATCGACCGCCGGATCAAGGATGCGCATGCGTTCCATCGGCGTGGGGGCGTCCAGTCGCCAGCGGCCCAAGGTCTCATGGCCGGAGCGGAAGCCCTCAAGCCCGCCCGGCGCCAGGCTGCGCCAGCGTTTGACGAACATCGGCAGAAACTGCGGAGAGAACCTGAGTTGCTGCGGCGTCGGGTCGACGCGGCCGCGGCCGCTGATGGCGAGCGTGTAGCCGCCATCGGCACGGCGCGTCACCGAAACAGCGGCCGTATGCAGCGCATCCGGAAGACCGATGGCGCCCGGCGAGACGGCAAGAATCGACGAGCGGATCGCGGCCTGGGGAAAGCGGATGCCGAGCTGGCGGCAGAAGGAGGAGGCCCAGGCGCCGCCTGCAAGGATCGCCGTTCTCGTGCGAATGGTGCCATGCTCGGTGACGACACCGGACAGGCGACCGCCTTCTGTCTCTATGCCGCGGGCGGCGCAGGACTGGTGCACGGTGCCGCCGAGCTTCAGGATCGCGCGTGCGACGGCGGGTGCCGCACTTGCCGGATCGGCGGTGCCGTCGGTCGGCGAAAAGACGCCCCCCTTCCATGGCCTCCCGGTTGCGCGGCCGCGCTCGGTCGCCTGGGCGCTGTCCAGCATGTGGGTGGTGACGCCGACGGTCCGGGCGAAATCGCCCCAGCGTGCCCAGCCAGCCAGTTCCTCTTCGCTATTGCTGAGGTAGAGCAACCCGCAGCGGCGGAAACCGGTATCCTCGCCGCTCTCGGCGGCGAACCGCTCCCAAAGATCGAGGCTCTTCGTCGCCATCGGCAATTCGCGGGCGTCGCGGTTCTGCTGGCGGCACCAACCCCAGTTGCGACTCGACTGCTCGGCGCCGATCCGTCCCTTCTCGACAAGGGCGACCTTCAATCCGCGGCGGGCAAGGTAATAGGCCGCAAACACGCCGACGATGCCGCCGCCGATCACTACGGCATCGGCGGCGTCGGGCAGCTCCGGCGTTGTGTCGACGAGTTTCAGCGGTGCGGGCATGGCGTGACCTCCGTTTCGAGCGCAGTCTAGCGGCTTCGGCGTGATGGCGTTGCCGGAGTGCGGCCGGCGCGCAGCAGAAGATGCTGTGTTGCAGGAGCAATGCCGCCCTTTCTGCTTCGGCATATTGGGCCAAACGAAATCGACACGTATGTCCAGTGTGTTAAGGTCATCGTCGGGAAAAGCGCAGCACAATCTGCTGCGCCGTTGGCCACTTCAGCAAGGGGAAAGGCGCGCCATGAAACTCGACCGGATCGACATCAAGATTCTATACGAACTGCAGAAGAATGGCCGCATCACCAATGTGGAACTCGCCGAGCTGGTCAATCTATCGCCGAGCCCTTGCCTGATGCGGGTGAAGAAACTGCAGTCGGAGGGCTATATCGAGGGCTATTCGGCGCAGATCAACGTCAGCAAGCTCGGGCAGACCCTGACGGTCTTCACCGAGATCACCTTAAAGAACCACCGCCAGATCGACTTCGCCCGCTTCCTTGCGGCGATAGAGAAGGTCGACCAGGTGATCGAATGCCATCTGGTGTCCGGCGGCTACGACTATCTCCTGAAATTCGTCACGGCCGGCATCGGCGAATACCAGACGATCATGGAGCGCCTCACCGACATGGACGTGGGCATCGACAAATATTTCAGCTTCGTCGTGCTCAAGTCGCCGATCGTCAAGGCGCACATGCCGCTGACCAGCCTGTTTCGGGTTTAGTATCGCGCCACGCAGTCACGCCAGTACGTCGACAAGAGGAGTATCTACAGGAGCTGCCTATAGAACATGCAGTCTCTCCGCAGCCGAGAAATGAAGTCACCAAAACTAGCGGCAAAGCGTTGCTCGAGGTAGGGGAAATAGACGCTGGTACCGGCTCCTCGCCGGAAGACCAGCACCGAATTGTTCCCTAAGCTGAAGAAAGGCACTTCGTCTTCCCTAATAAAGTCGGGATAAATCTGCCATTCAATCGAGGTGCGACGCATTATCTCCGCTATGGACGCTGGGTCCAAAAAACAATTCTCGTAATCGAGCGTATCCTGTCCATTGATATCACCCGTCAAGCGACCCCACCCGATCTGGCGCAAAAAAGCGAGATACGGAGTCGGGAGGATCCTGCCGAATTCCTCCTCAAACTTTTGGATTTCCTCTTCGCGGACCGGCACGAAAAGATTGGGATCTGAATTTATCTCAAGGGTCTCACGCGAGAACTGCCGATACCAATCAAGAACTCGCGGGTCGAAAGTGTCTTCCATCAATGGCCCGTCGCTTTGGATATTCTTCATGGGTGCTCGCCGAGTCAGCAGGAAGGCTCCCGCTTTGCACGTTGAGCGCGAGCTTGGCAAGCCAACAGGCGACGATTGAAGCTAGCATGCAATGTCTCTCGACAGGTAGGAGGGTGATGTGTTCGGTCGGGAACGGCCGCTGCCGCGATTTGGCGTCCTTCCAGTCGGCGGACATCCAAAGCTCGATCTCCGCAGGCTCCGTGAAAACGACGGGGGCGGCTCCACTCTTCGCCACCGGAAGTCCGTCTCGCTGGAGAGCGAGGCTCGGCGTTGCTGCCGGACACCGTCGCTCGCATGCGGGGAGAGGCGGTCGGGCGACCGGACGAGGGGATTTTTGGCGCAAGCTCCGGTCTTCTACCGCCGGCAATAGGCCCGTACCAATTCCGGGTCCTGCTCGAGGCCATCGAGCCAGGCGGGATCGAGCTTCGGCACCGACGAGAAGAGCAGCTGCGAATAGGGGTGGTGCGGCGCCTTGACCTTGGCCGAAGTGATGTCCTCGACCTTTTTGCCGCCATACATCACGACGATCTCATCGCAGATCGCCTCCACCACGGAGAGGTCGTGGCTGATGAAGATATAGGAGAGACCGAGCTCGCGCTGCAATTCCTTCAGCAGTTCGATCACGGCGGCGGCGACCACCGTGTCGAGCGCCGAGGTGATCTCGTCGCAAAGGATCAGCTTCGGATCGGCGGCAAGCGCCCGGGCGAAGTTGACACGCTGCTTCTGGCCGCCGGAAAGCTCGGCGGGCCGGCGATGACGCAGATTGCGGGGCAGGCGCACCATGTCGAGCAGCTCGTCGATGCGGACGCTGCGCGCCTTCGCGTTCATGCCATGATAGAACACGAGCGGCCGATCCAGGATGTCCTCGACCGACTTCGCGGGGTTGAGCGCCGTGTCGGCATATTGAAAGACGATCTGCATCTCGCGCAGCTGGTCGCGCGTGCGCTCGCGGGCGCTGCGGCCGAGTTCCTTGCCGTCGAAGACGATCTTGCCGACGGCAGCCGGCAATATGCCGGCAATGGCGCGGGCGAGCGTCGACTTGCCGCAACCCGACTCGCCGATGATGCCGAGGTTGCGCCCCTTCTCCACCTTGAGGCTCACATCTTCGACGGCGCGCACGAGCGGCAAGCCATCGATCTGGGACGGACCGTATCCCGCGACCAGGTTTTCAATCTTCAGAAGCGGAGCCGGTGTGGTCTCAGCTGGGTCGGCACCCTCCCGGGGCTTTGGTTCGAAGGCCGAGAGGAGTTCGCGCGTGTAAGGGTGCTTGGCGTTCGAGAGGATTTCCTCGGTGGTGCCGACCTCCTGTACTTCGCCGCCCTTCAAGACGACGATGCGGTCGGCGATCTGGGCGACCACCGCGAGGTCATGGGAGACATAGACGCCGGCGATGTCGCCCTTCTTCATCACCGACTTGAAGGCGCGCAGCACCTCGATCTGCGTCGTGACGTCGAGCGCCGTGGTCGGCTCGTCGAAGATGACGAGCTTCGGGTCGCCGATAAGCGCCATGGCCGCGGAAAGACGCTGCAACTGGCCGCCGGAGACCTGGTGCGGATAGCGGCTTCCGATCGTCTCGGGCTCGGGTAGGGACAACGCCCGGAAGAGTTCGACGGCGCGGGCGCGCGCCTCGTCCGGCGACATGAGCCCGTGGATGCGGGTCACCTCGATCACTTGGTCCATGATCGTGGCAGCCGGGTTGAATGCGGCGGCGGCGGATTGTGGAACATAGGTGACTTCGGTGCCGCGCACCCTCGCGCGCTGTTTTTCGCTGAGGGTTATCATATCCCTTCCGGCCATCGAGACGCTGCCTCCGGCGATGCGGCAGCCCGGGCGCGCATATCCCATCAGCGTCAGCGCAATCGTCGTCTTGCCAGAGCCGCTTTCGCCGATCAGCGCCACGATCTCGCCATCGGCGATATCGAGGCTGACGCCCTTGATGATTTCGACGCGGCGGCCGGAATCGGTGGTGGCTTCGACCTTGAGGTCACGGATTTCTACGAGATTGGCCATCATTCGCTCCGATCGCGGATCTTCTGCGGCAAGTTGTCGATCAGCAGGTTGACGCTGATCGTGAGGCTGGCAATGGCGAGCGACGGGAACATGACCGCCGGCGCGCCGAAGGGCAGGCCGCCGATGTTCTCGCGAACGAGCGCGCCCCAGTCCGCATAGGGCGGCTGGACGCCGAGGCCGAGGAAGGAGAGGCCGGAGAGCAAGAGGACGATGAAGACGAAGCGGATCCCGAGGTCGGCGAGCACCGGGCCGATGATGTTCGGCAGAATCTCCGAGCGGATGAGATAAAGCGTGCTCTCGCCGCGGATACGCGCCACCGTGATGAAGTCCATCGTATTGATGTTGACGGCGAGCGCGCGGGCGAAGCGGTAGGCGCCTGGGATGTATATCACCGAAAGCGTGAGGATCAGCACCGGAATCGAGGAGCCGACGGCGGCGACCACGACGAGGCCGAAGAGCTTGCTCGGGATCGAATTGAGGGCGTCGAGGAAGCGGCTCAAGAGCGTGTCGAGCCAGCCGCCGGCGACCGCCGCGATCATGCCGAGGACTACGCCGGAGAAACAGGCGATCGTCACCGCTGCGAGCGAGATGCCGACCGTGTAGCGGGCACCCATCAGGATGCGCGAGAGCATGTCGCGGCCGAGATAGTCGGAGCCGAGCCAGAAGTCTGCGCTCATCGGGCCGAAGTAATCGAGATCGACGATCTCGCCGACCGGATAGGGGATGATCAGCGGCGCGAAGATCGCAACGAGCGCCCAGAAAAGGATGACCGCAAGGCCGATCATGCCGATGAGGTTGAAGCGGTAGCCAAGCCGGGTTCCGGATGTTCGGGCGGAAGTCGTCGAAGTGCTCGAAGTAGTCATTGTCATCGAAGCCTCGGATTGGAAAGGATGGCGATGATGTCGGCCGTCGTGATCAGCAGCAGGTAGCCGAGGCAGAAGATCATCGCGCAGCTCTGGATCAGCGGCAGGTCTCGCGTGGCGACGGCATCGACCATCAGCTTGGCAATTCCGGGATAGTTGAAGATCGTCTCGACGATGATGACGCCGCCGACCAAGTACGAGAGCGAAAGCGCGACCGCATTGACGATCGGCCCCAGCGCGTTGGGGAGCGCATGGCGAAAAACCATGCGCGGCCGCGAGGCGCCCTTAAGCAGCGCCATCTCGACATAGGGCGTGTTGAGTGTCTCGATCACCGCTGCCCGTGTCATGCGAATCATTTGCGCCGAGACACCGAAGGTCAGCGTGATCACCGGCATGGCATAGATGCGCAGGAGATCGGTGAGCGACGTGACGTCATTGGCAAAAGAGAGCGCCGGCAGCCATTTCAGATAAACGGCGAAGATCAGCACGGCGGAGGTCGCGATCATGAATTCCGGCACCGAAATGATGCCGATCGTCAGTACCGTGACGGTGCGGTCGTAGAGTGAGCCGCGCAGCATCGCCGCGGTGATGCCGAGCGTGAGTGCGATCGGCACTGAGAAGAGCGCGGTAACGCCTGCGAGCTGCAGCGTGTTGACGAAGCGTCCGCCGATCAGATCCGCGACCGGCATCTCGTTGGCGTAGGAGGTACCAAGATCGCCCTGCACCAGGCCGACGATCCAGCGCAGGAAACGGAAGATTGCCGGTTCGTCAAGATGCATGGCCTTGCGCAGGCCTTCGACGGCCTCCGGCGTGGCGGCCTGGCCGAGCAGGATCGACGCGGTATCCCCTGGCAGGAGCGTCGTCGCAAAGAAGACGGCGAAGGAGACGATCACCAGCGTGATCAGGGCGATGAGCAATCTGCTCAGCACAAGGGATAGGACCCGGTTGTTCACGGTGCTCCCTTTCGGCTTTCAAGACAGGTTTCGAACCATAATGCCCGAGGGCCGCAGCGATGCGGCTGCAGCCCCCAAACCCAGTTGCTCAATCAGGCTTCGAACCAGACATGCTCGGCCATGCGATATCCCATCATACCTCCGAGCGGGTTGGTTTCCATGCCTTTGAGCTTCTCGGTGATGGCGTCGACACCTGTCAGGTAGGCCGGAATGATCGTGCCGGCCTCCTCGGCGACCATCACCTGCATCTCATTGTAGATCGCCTTGCGCTTCTCCTGATCGAGCGAGCCGCGCGCCTCGACGAGCATCTTATCGAATTTCTCCGACTTATACTGGCTCTCGTTCCAGGGAGCCCCGGAGGCGTATAGCAGGGAGAACAGGATGTCAGGCGTCGGCCGGTAATTAATGTTGCCGAAGTGGATGGGCGCCTTGAGCCAGTAATTGTCCCAGTAGCCGTCCGAGGGCACGCGCTGGACATCCAGCTTCAGGCCGATCTCGGCAGCAGCGGCCTGGATGATCATCGCCATGTCGACCGAACCGGTAGCCGCGTCGGAAGCGACCATCGGGATCGTCTGGCCGAAAACGCCGGCCTTCTCGAAATGAAACTTCGCCTTTTCAGGATCGTACGGCTTCGGCTTGAGATCGTCATTGCGGTAGACGTTGCCCGGAAAGACCGGCTGGTCGTTGCCGATTTCGCCGCGCCCGCGCAGGGCCGCCCTTAGGATCTGCTCGCGATTGACCAGGTGCTTCATACCGGCCACGAAGTCCTTGTTCTGGCCCGGGGCCATGTCAAGGCGCATGTTGAGATTGGTGTAGCTGTTGGCGGCCGATTTCGAGAGGATGAAGCCTGGCTGGCTCTCGACAAGGCGCTCCGAACGGGGGTTGATGGCGGCGGCGACATGGGTGTCTCCGGACAACAACGCATTCACGCGCGAACTATCGTCGCTGATCGCGAAGAATTCAAATGCGTCAACAAATGGTCCTTTTGACTTCCAGTAGTTCTCGTTCCTCCGCATAAGCGAGCGCACGCCCGGCTCGAAGCTTTCGAGAACGAACGGTCCGGTGCCGTTCCCCTTGGAGAAGTCGGTGGTGCCGTCGGCGACGATCATGAAGTGATGCAGCGCCAGGATTGTCGGCAGATCTGCGTTGGCATCGGCAAGTGTGATTTCGACCGTGAGATCGTCGACCGCCTTGAAACCGGCAATCTGCTTCGCGATGGCATTGACCTTGGAACCGACATCGGGATCCAGATGGCGCTTGAGCGAGAAGATCACGTCCGCGGATGTCAGCGGCTTTCCATCGTGGAAGGTAACGCCCTTGCGCAATTTCACGGTCCACACCTTGGCATCGGCACTTTCGATGCTTTCTGCCAGCTCCATCTGCGTGGTGCCGGCTTTGTCGAGACTGGAGAGCCGGTTGTACACTGCGGCGCAGCGTGAATAGTCGGTGGAATTCGAAGCTTTGGCCGGGTCGAGCGTGTCTGCGGTCGAAGACGTGAAGCCCGCGACCTTGAGGTGGCCTCCGGTTACCGGAGTTGCGGCTATCGCGTCAGAGGCGCGACCGAGCAGGACGCCGCCGGCCGACATGGCGACGCCGCCTGCGAGCAGCATCTGCAACAGTTCGCGGCGGGTTGCGCCACGACGGATGGCGGCTTCGACCATGGCGTCGTCGGATCTGGTCCAATTGGTGATCTTGTCGTTCATGTCATTCCCCTTTTCGTCTGTTGGCGGGCTGCCCTTCTTCCGTGGGCTTGGACCCGATCCGGTGAACTGGTCAGCTGCGTGCGGCGGCTACGGCATCGGCAAGGCCGGCCATGGAGGTGAAGTGGTAATCGGGCTTGGTGAATTCGGCCGGCTCGATCGTGCCGCCATAGCCCTTCTGGGCGTGACGCCGCTCGATCCAGCAGTTGGTCAGCCCGAGTTTCCGCGAAATGCCGATGTCGTGGTACTGGCTCTGGGCGACGTGCAGGACGTCGTCCTTCGAATTTCCTTCCGAGGCTATGAAGTCGAAGACCTTCTCGAAGAAGACGGGATCCGGTTTTTCGGTGCCGGTATCGTCGGCGGTAAAGGCGACATAGAAGGGATTGCCCAGCTCCTTGGCGAAGAAGTCGAAGGCCCAGCGGCGGGCATTCGTCATCGCCACGAGCCGGTAATCCTTGGCAAGGCGCGCCAGCGCTCCGGCGCTGTCTGCAAAGGCCTTCCAGTGCCTGGCGGAGTCCCTGAGACGCTCTCCGTATCTGCGGTCCGCCGGCAAGCCGAGCTTTGGCGCGATTTCAAGATAGACGCGCACGAGATCGTCCGGAAAGAGGTCGGCATCCTTGGAGTAGCGCGCCGCGCGGTAAAGGCTCAGCGCCTTCTCGCCGTCGATCGCCACACCGGCCTCGGCGGCGATGCCGTCGAGACATTTCTTGAGGCCGCCTTCGAAGTCGATCAGCGTGCCGACGACATCGAAGGTCATGTATTTGAATTCCGGAAGGCTCTTGCGCACGTCAATTCCCCAGTTTTTTGGCGTCCGGGTCGGAGCGCCAACTTCATGAAGAAGAATATTCTGTTCCCTGCGGCGGGATGTTTCCCCGCTCTTGCTGGAAAGGCCGCCTATGCTGGGCTTCGGCCGCTTTCCTTGCATTTGAGTTTGGCATCTATGCCGCGCCGGAGTCTCCGAAAAGTCGCCATGGCGCGGCACAAAATTCCGAATATGACCTTGCCGCGATATATCGCGGCAAGGCGCGCCTCAGGCCTTCAGAGCCTGGCGGACATCCGGATCCTGCAATGTCTCGTCGAGCGTCGCGCGTGTGCGCTCGACGATCGCGTCGATCTCAGCCTCGGTGCAGCAGAGCGGTGGCGCATAGCCAAGAACGCCATTGGCGAAGGCGCGGATGACGAGACCGTTTTCCCAGGCGCGATCGAAAATGCGCCGGGCCGGTTCCGCGGCCGCCGGCAAGGGCGTCTTCTTTGCCTTGTCGACGACGAGCTCTATGGCGGCCAGCATGCCGCGGCCACGCACATCGCCCACGAGCGGGTGGTCCCTCAAGCTTTCGAGACCTTCCATCAGCCGGGCACCGACCTTGACGCCGTTTTCCAAGAGACCGTTCTCGTAAAGCTTCAGCACCTCGAGACCGACGGCGGCGCTCACCGGATGGGCCGAATAGGTGTAGCCGTGGCCGACGGCGGAAGCGCCGGCACCGTCGGCGATCGTCTGATAGATGTGGTCGGCCATGAAGACGGCTCCCATCGGCACATAGCCGGACGTGAGACCTTTGGCCGTGGTGATGAAATCCGGGACGATCTCGTCCTCGCTTGAAGCAAAGAGCGGGCCTGTGCGGCCGAAGCCGGTGATCACCTCGTCGGCAACGAAGAGGATGCCGAGCTCGCGGCAGAGTTCACGCATCGCCTTCATCCACCCCCTGGGCGGCACCAGCACGCCGCCCGAGCCCTGGATAGGTTCGGCATAGAAGGCGGCGACGCGCTCGGGGCCGATCTCCTCGACCTTGTGACGGAGTGCCGCCAGCGATGCGTCAATGATTGCCTGCGGATCCTCACCCACGGGATTGCGGTAGGCATAATGCGATGGGATCTTGTGCTGCCAGTCGAAGGGGATGCCGAAGCCGGCATGGAAGGCCGGCAGCGCGGTTAGGCCGGCGCCGACGGTCGAGGAGCCGTGATAGCCCTGTTCGACCGAGATGAACTGATCGCGCTGCGGCTCGCCGCGGGCAATCCAGTAGTAGCGGATGAAGCGGATCGTGCTGTCGACGGCATCGGAGCCGCCGAGCGTGAAATAGACATGGTTGAGATCGCCCGGCGCGCGTTCGGCCAGTTCCGAGGCGAGGCGGATTGCGGGTTCCGAACCGAGGCCGAAATAGGCCGTCGCGTAGGGCAGTTCGCGCATCTGCTTTGCCGCCGCCTCGACGATGCTCTCATGTCCGTAGCCGGCATTGACGCACCAGAGGCCGGCGAAACCGTCGATCAGCTGCTTGCCCGAAGCGTCGGTAACCGTCGCGCCCCTGGCAGAGGCGAGCACGCGCACGCCGAGCTTTTCATGGCCGCGGTATGAGGCGACTGGATGGATGAGGTGGGCGCGATCGAGTTCGATGAGGGAATTGCTGTACATCAAAGATCTCCGGATCAGCCGAGCGCCTGGTTGGCGAGGGCAAAGGTGTTAGCGACGAGATCGGCGGCGCGGTGGATCGGCGGCTTCGTCATAGCGATACCTCCGCCGACATGGGCGAGGCCCTGTTCGGCAAGCCAGCCGGAAAGACCGGCGTCGGCGGTGGTGTCGACCCGCAAGAAGCGGCCCGGCCGCATGGCGATGAAATGGGCGACGAGCGCCTTGGCATCGTCGAGATCGGCGGCGACCACGGGACCAATGACCTCGCCACGACCGAAGGCACGCAGCGCGCCAAACCCACAGACGCGGCCGTCGCGTCGAAGCACGGCGAACTCGCCCACCTTGGCGAGATAAGCGACCAATCCTTCGCGGTCGGCGCCGAAGGCCTGGCGGTCAAGTGCGGCGATAGCATCGATGTCGGCAGCGGTTGCGGCCTCGATCCCCGGGGGCACGGCGACGTCGCCGACCACGCCCTGATGCTGCAGCACGCGCCCGGTTTCCCGAAATCCAAGTTTCTCATAGAGCGGCAATCCCTCGGCGGTCGCCACGAGCCGGAGCGGCCGGTCGCCGGCGATCCGCAGCGCCGCATCCATGAGCGTCCGGCCGAGACCGCGGCCGCGCATCGCCTCGTCGACAATCACCATGTTGATCGTCGCGCAGTCCGCCTTATAGGGCGTGACGAACACAGTGCCGACGACTCGCGCATCCTCGATGGCCACCACGCCTTCGCTCAGGGCGAGCGCCATCTGCCAATCCTCCAGGCGATGCGGCCAGCCGGCCTGCCGCGAGAGGCTAACGGCGGCTTCCAGATGCTCGGGACCGAAGGCAGTGATCTCGATCTGATTTGTCTGCATGTGGATGTCCTTATTTCCTGCCCTGAAGTCTGCAGGAGTGGTGGCCGGCAGATCGTCTGAAGGCCACGGCCCGCGCAATATCTTATAGCTTTGCTCTCGCGGGCCGCCGCATCTTATGCTGGCAGGCGGGAGGGTAACCGGAATGTGGGCGGCAAGAAGCAGGGCGGCAGGCAAGGCTCGCAACCTTCTGCCAAAGCCGACTTTGGATACGATAGATTCTGCTTCGATCGTTGCAAAATCAGGTGAGCCGAGGGATGGGCTGGCGCCTATGATCCTTACACGTAAACCCCGGTCCCGCTCTTACAAGGATAGTTCACATGTCGACCTTCCGTCCGAAATACATCACCTTCGATTGCTACGGCACGCTGACCAACTTCCAAATGGCGGAAGCGGCGCGCGACCTCTATGGCGAACAACTCGACGAGCCGCGCATGGCGGAATTCATCAAGAATTTCGCCGCCTATCGCCTCGACGAGATTCTCGGCGACTGGAAGCCCTATGCGGAGGTGGTGCACAATTCGCTCGAGCGGACCTGCAAGCGCAATGGCATAAAATTCCGCGAAGAAGCGGCGCGCATGGTCTATGAGCGCGTCCCGACCTGGGGTCCGCATCCCGACGTGCCTGCCGGCCTCGCCAAGGTCGCCAAGGAGATCCCGTTGGTCATCCTCTCGAATGCGATGAACTCGCAGATTATGTCGAATGTCGAAAAGCTGGGCGCTCCTTTCTACGCCGTCTACACCGCCGAACAGGCACAGGCTTACAAGCCGCGGTTCAAGGCATTCGAATACATGCTCGACATGCTCGGCTGCGGCCCGGAGGACATTCTCCACTGCTCGTCCTCTTTCCGCTACGACCTGATGTCGGCGCATGATCTCGGCATCAAGAACAAGGTCTGGGTCAATCGCGGCCACGAGCCGGCCAATCCCTATTACGGCTACGTCGAGATCGCCGGCATTACCGGCCTGCCGGGCGTCGTCGGTCTTTAGAAAGAAGGCGCCTCGCCATGAAATTCGTCTCCTATTGGCACGACATCGCCCCGGCCTTTGCCGGGGCTGCTCAGGGTCCGGTCGACGGCCACTACGATGTCGCCGTGATCGGCGGCGGCTTCACCGGCCTCGGCGCCGCCCGGCAGCTTGCCAAGGCGGGTGCCAAGGTCGTCGTGCTGGAGGCGGAAAAGGTCGGCTGGGGCGCTTCCGGCCGCAATGGCGGGCACCTCAACAACGGGCTCGCGCATAGTTACCTCGCGGCCAAGGCGGAGCTCGGCAAGGAGCGGGCGATCGCACTTTATAAGGCGTTCGACCAATCGATCGACACGCTCGAGGAATTGATCGCGGAGGAGGGCATCGATTGCAACTTCCGCCGCGCCGGAAAGCTGAAGCTCGCCTCCAAGCCCCAGCATTTCCAAGCGATCGCCCGCAACTTCGAAGCCGTGCACGCGGAGGCCGACCCCGATACGGCGCTGCTCAGCGCAGACGACCTGAAGCAGGAAGTCGGCGCGCCTTTCTTCGGCGCCATGCTCTCGAAGAAAAGCGCGATGATGCATATGGGCCGCTATGTCGTCGGCCTCGGCGAAGCGGCAGCGCGCCACGGCGCGACGATCTTCGAGAGTGCCGCCGTCACGGAGCATCGGCAGGCGGGCGGTCGGCACCATCTCAAGAGCACGCGCGGCAGCATCACTGCGGATGCGGTGCTTGTCGCCACCGGCGCCTATACGCCGTCGATCTTCGGCTATTTCCGCCGCCGCATCATCGCGGTCGGCAGCTTCATCATCGCGACGCGGCCGCTTACCGAAGCGGAGATCGCAGCGACGATGCCGGGCAACCGTACCTGCGTCACATCGATGAACATCGGCAACTATTTCAGGCTCTCGCCCGACAACCGTTTGATTTTTGGCGGTCGCGCCCGCTTCTCGGCGACATCCGACCAACGCTCGGATGCGAAAAGCGGCGCGATCCTCAAGGCAAGCCTCGCGGAGATCTTCCCGCAACTCGCCAATGTCGAGATCGATTATTGTTGGGGCGGTCTCGTCGACATGACCAAAGACCGCTTCCCCCGCGCCGGCTATCACGACGGCGTCTGGTATGCCATGGGCTATTCCGGCCATGGGGCACAGCTTTCGACGCATCTCGGGATGATCATGGCGGACGCCATCCTCGACCGGCCGGACCGCAACCCGCTCAAGGGCCTCGAATGGCCGGCGGTGCCGGGACATTTCGGCAAGCCCTGGTTCCTGCCGCTTGTCGGCATGTATTACAAGATGCTCGACAAGGTGCAGTAGCCGGTGGGAGGCCGACAATGGGCGGCGGGCCAGGGCTCGCGGATCGAACTCGCTCGCGCTTGCAATCGGATCACTTGCACACTTTTGCGGATCCCCGCCTTGGCGGGAGCCCGCGACTTCTGATTGGCGGATGACCTCAGATAAGCAGATCCGAATTCAGGCTGCCTTTAGCTGTGGCCATCTGGACCAGAATGTTGGCCAGCGCGTCGTGCGCGCCATCGGCGACGTCCGCCGGCACCTGGAAGTCGGCCGAATGGTCCGTGAGCCGAGATGCGACGGCCTCGCGGGGAGCGAAGTTCGCAACCATCTCCTCAAACAAATCGGCGATTTCATCGGCTTTGCCGACAGTCTCCACAGGCGGTTGAAAATGCAACTGGTCCCCGTTGAGCGCGAGAGCGAGATGATCGCCATTCTTGGCCACCGGGGCGCCTGCCTCGTCGCTGGCGGAACCGGTTGAACGGTCGTTCTGTACCGCGTCCCAATCACCGCTGCCTTTGAGGAAATCTGCAAGCCAGGCGTTCGAAGTAGGCGTTCCGTCGCCGTCCGATGCATCGGAAGAGACTGGAGCCTGGATTGGCGTCGATTCCGGAGCTGCTGCGGCATTCGCACTCAGCGTTCCTGACGTCATGACCGGATCAATAAGGTCCTTCTTCACGTTTTTCGTGCCGATGGTGGCCGTCTGGGTCGACGTGGCGATGTTGGCGCCCGAAAAGGTGACCGTATAGGTGCCGGGCTTTAGCGCGAGGTCATAGCCGCCAGCGGCGCTCGTCGTGGTCTTGAAAAGCTGGCCCGCTGAATTCTTGGCCGTTACCGTGATGCCGCCGAGACCCTCGCCGGGATCGTAGAAGCGATCGCCATCGCGATCGTCGAAAGCCACACCCGTCAGCAAGAGGTCGGAACCGGTCTTTGCGAAATCCTCCGTCACGAATGCGCTGCTGCGGCCGCGATAGTCGCCGATCTCGACGCCGAGGCCGACCTCGCGGAAATTCGGATTGAGCAGATTGGCGCGGTGACCCGACGAGTTCATCAGGTTGGTGTGTAGGAGCTTGACTTCATCCTGATAGCCGGTGGGGGCTCGGGTCGTTGCCCAGGCGATATTCTCACCCGTAGCCCAGGACCCCTGCAAGACATAGCCCGCCGCTTTTATGCGCTGTGTCGAACTGGATCCCCCAGAACCGGTATGCGAGAAGACGTCGGCAGCGAGCATCCACTGGCTGTGCCCTTCGGCCGCTTCGCTGAGGTCGTTGTCGAAGGCCAGCGGCTGTACGCCCGCTTTCGCCCTCTCGGCATTGATCAACTCTAGCAGGTATTGTTCATTCGCGCTGTGCTGCGGCATTCGGCAAGTCTCCCTGACAGTCATTCCGTGATGGTTGAGTGCATCGCCCCATCGCTCCATAGGAACGAACTGTGTCCAAGGTGCGGAATAAGATTGGCTAACTTGGGGATTCGCGCATGTATCTTCGCCCCCGCCGTCGCGCGGTGTCGCGAATAGCAAAATCCCGCACTCGTTACTGCGGAGCTATTATCGCGGAGACACGATGCGATGATCTCCTGGTGGGGCCGTCTCTCCCTCGAAGAGCGCTGACTCACAGCAGACGCGGCACTTCGCAAGCGGTCCCCGCCGGAGGAATACGGTTCCGTGAGCGTCCCGGAGTTACGCCAGCCCGCCAATGTGAAAGCTCTTCATCTCGAGATACTCCTCGATGCCCACTTGGGCGCCTTCGCGTCCAAGTCCGGATTGCTTGACCCCGCCGAAGGGCGCGACTTCGGTGGAGATCGCGCCGGTGTTGAGCCCGATCATGCCGAATTCGAGCGCTTCCGCCACCCGCCAGGAGCGCTTCAGGCTTTCCGTGTAGAAATAGGCGGCCAGCCCAAAGGGGGTGCCGTTGGCGATGGCGATCGCCTCCTCCTCGGTCTCGAAGCGGAAGAGCGGGGCGACCGGGCCAAAAGTCTCTTCGCTGGCGAGCAGCATTTCCGTCGTCGCACCGGTGAGCACGACGGGGGCAGTGTATTGCGTACCCTCCGGCAGCGATTTGCTGCGTGCTGCCACCATTGCACCTTTGGCCAGTGCGTCCTCGACATGGCGGTTGATCTTCTCGATCGCCGCCTCATTGATCATCGGCCCGATCGCAATACCCGCCTCCGTACCCGGACCGACCTTCATGGCGTTGACGCGGGCGCCGAGTTTTTCGGCGAAAGCGTCATAGACGCCGGACTGCACGAGGATGCGGTTGGCGCAGACGCAGGTCTGGCCGCCATTGCGGAACTTCGAGGCGATCGCGCCTTCGACGGCAAGATCGAGATCGGCGTCGTCGAAGACGATGAAGGGGGCATTGCCACCGAGTTCGAGCGAGAGCCGCTTGACGCTGTCCGCGGCGCCGCGCATCAGGAGCGAGCCGACACGTGTCGAGCCGGTGAAGGAGATCTTGCGTACCGTCTCGTTCGCCATGAACTCGTTACCGATCGCCGTTGGCATGCCGGTCACGATGTTGATGACTCCGGCCGGAATGCCGGCGCGCTCGGCGAGCACGCCGAGGGCAAGTGCCGAGAACGGCGTGAACTCCGATGGCTTGATGACCACTGTACAGCCGGCGGCCAATGCGGGTGCCACTTTGCGGGTGATCATCGCGTTCGGGAAATTCCAAGGCGTGACGATGGCGCAGACGCCGACTGCTTCCTTCAACACGACGATGCGGCGGTCCGGTGTCGGCGAGGGAATGGTGTGGCCGCCGATGCGACGGGCTTCCTCAGCGAACCATTTGACGAAGGCGGCGCCGTAGCGGATCTCGCCACGCGCTTCGTCGAGCGGCTTGCCTTGCTCCAGTGTCAAGAGCAGCGCCAGGTCTTCAAGGTTTTCGATCATCAGCGAGTGCCAGAGCTCGAGCAGGGCGGCGCGCTCGGCATGCGTCCTCTTCTTCCAAGGCCCGAAAGCGGCGTTGGCAGCGTCGACGGCCGAGCGGGTTTCGGCCGTTCCCATGTCAGGCACGGTGCCGAGAACCGCCTGGCTCGCCGGATCGATGACCTCGACGACCTCGCCCGAGGCGCCGGAGATCCACTCGCCGCCGATCAGGCCCGATTGCCGGAAAAGTTCCTTGTCCTTCAATCTCATGTGTTTACCCTCTTATGATCAGTCGAGCGCGGCGAGCACTGCCGCGGTGATGGTTTCGGTCCTGTCTTTTCCCGGAACGGTGCCGATGCCGCGGGCGGTCGCTCTTTCGAGCGCGTCCATGATCATCCGCGCGGCCTCCCTTTCTCCGAGATGCTCCAGCATCATCGCGCCGGACCAGATGGCGGCGATGGGGTTGGCGATGCGGAGATGGGCGATATCCGGGGCAGAACCGTGCACCGGCTCGAACATGGAGGGGGCGCTTCTGTCCGGATTGATGTTGGCCGAGGCGGCAAAGCCCAAACCGCCCTGTATCGCCGCACCGAGATCGGTCAGGATGTCGCCGAAAAGGTTCGAGGCGACGACGACGTCGAGGCTTTCCGGCGCCATCACCATGCGCGCCGCCATGGCATCGATGTGATAGCTCGTCGCCTCGACATCAGAGTATTCGGCCGCGAGTTCTCGCGTGATCTCGTCCCAGAAAACCATCGAGTGTTTCTGGGCGTTCGATTTGGTCACCGACGCAAGCTTGCCGCGACGCAGGCGCGCCTGCTCGAAGCCAAAGCGCAGGATCCGTTCGACACCCGCGCGGGTAAAGATCGAGGTCTCGACCGCGACCTCGTCCGCCGTTCCCTGATGGACGCGGCCGCCGGCGCCGGAATATTCGCCCTCTGTGTTTTCACGAATGCAGAGGATGTCGAAGTTCTCCGCTTTCAGCGGTCCTTGGACGCAAGGCAGTAGCCGATGCGGCCGGATATTGGCATACTGCACGAAGGCCTTGCGGATCGGCAGCAGCAGGCCGTGCAGCGAAACGGCATCTGGCACTTCCGCCGGCCAACCGACGGCGCCGAGCAGGATCGCGTCGAAGCGGCGGAGCGTATCGATGCCGTCACGCGGCATCATCGCACCGGTCTCCTTGTAGAAGGCGCAGGACCAGGGAAAGGGCGTTCCGGTGAGCGTGAAACCGGAATGCCTGGCGACGGTCGAAAGGACCTGCCAGGCGGCATCCGTCACGTCCTGGCCGATGCCGTCCCCGGGGATGAGTGCGATCGAATAGGTTTTCATTGAGGCTCCCTAGAGGCTTATGAGCACGCTCTTGCTCTTGCGGTTGGCGTGGTACGCCTCACGACCGAGGTCCTTGCCGATGCCCGAGCGCTTGTAGCCGCCGGTCGGCAGGATGTGGTCGCGCGAGCGGCTGTAGCGGTTGACCCAGACGGTTCCGGCCTGGAGCCTTCGCGTCAGCCTCAGGGCGCGCGCCAGGTCGCGGGTGAAGACGCCTGCGGCAAGGCCGTAGGTCGGGTGATCGGCGAGCGCGAGCGCCTCCTCTTCGTCGGCGAAGGTCTGCAGGGTGAGGACGGGACCGAAGATTTCTTCGGTAATCGCTGGCGAGGAGCTGTCGCGCACGGCGATCAGCGTCGGTTGGTAGAAGTAGCCCGCCGCATCCATCTGCCCCCCTCCGAACAGACATTCGCCGCCCGCCGCAACGGCAGCGTCGACGATGCCGTGGATGCGGTTCAGCTGGCGCTTCGAGATGATCGGCGAGTATTCGCTCGTTTCATCCCAGGTCGGGCCCGGCCTCGCAGCCTTCATCCGCGTAACGATCGCCTCAGCTAGCGGAGCCGCGACGCTCTCCTCGACGATCAGACGGGAGCCGGCGACGCAGGCCTGGCCGGCATTCGAAAGCATGCTCTGGGCGATCGCCGCCGCGGCCTTGTCGAGATCCGCATCGGCGAAGACCAGTTGCGGGCTCTTGCCGCCGAGCTCCAGCGTCATCGGCTTGATGCCGGTGCGCGCAATGTTGGCCATGATGGCGGAGCCCGCGCCGGTCGAGCCGGTGAAGCTCACCTTGGCGATGTCCGGATGGCCGGTGATGGCAGTGCCGGTCACCGGACCGTCACCGAGAACGATATTGATGAGACCGGCCGGCAGCCCGGCGCGGACCGCGAGCTCGGCAAGGTAGATCGTCGAAAACGGCGTCATTTCCGAGGGCTTCAGCACCACCGCATTGCCGGCGGCGAGCGCGGGTCCGAGCTTCCAGGCGGCCATGGAAAGAGGAAAGTTCCAGGGCGTGATGGCACCGACAACGCCATAGGGCTCGGTCATGATCATGCCGAGGCTGGCGTCGTCGGTCGGCACGAGATTGCTTCCTTCTTTGTCGGCGAATTCCGCGAAGAAGCGGATCTGCTCGGCGCTGACGGCAATGTCGCCGGCGACGAGATGACCAACGGGCCGGGTTGAGGAAAGCGCCTCGAGCTTGGCGAGGGTTTCCGCCTCGCTTTCGATCAGGTCTGCCCAGCGCTGCAGCACGACCGTGCGCTCGCGCGGCCGCACGCCGCCCCAGTTGCTCGCCTTGAGCGCCTTCTTGGCAGTTTCGACGGCGCGGTCGACGAGCACCTCATCCGCAAGCGGGCAGCCTGAATAAGGCTTGCCGTCCGATGGCCGATGCATGTCGATGACGCGCTCGGCAGGCACCAGCCGATCGCCGATGAAGTGTCCGACGGGTAGGGAGAGACTGTCCGGATCAAAGCTGAGTGTCATCGCGCGTCCTCGGCATGGGCTTAAACCAAAGCTAGTGGAGGAACGCGAGCAGCATGCATCGACTGGCGATGCCGAGGCGGCGGAAAATTATGTTTTTGGCGGCACGACAGTTAAATCTTCGGCGGTCACCCGGACGCCAGCGATGTGACGTTTCGGTAAAGGTGTGGGAGGCGATCCAAGGAGGCCACGAGGAAGAAAAAACTCCGCCGCGATCGGCCGGCAGCGGAGAGACGTCACGTGGTCAATCGGGGACGGTGGTCGGTGATAACATGCCCGAAGACCGACGAGCGTGCCATCTGCATTATAAATCCAGGTGAGAATAGCTTTTGCGCGCCCTCCAAGACGATCGGGTCGCGCGGAATTGGCGTCACATCACGGTCACGTAGATCTTGCGCACCGTCTCGATGGTCTTCCAGATGCCGACGAAACCCGGCTTCATGACGAAGCTGTCGCCGCTCTTATAGACGACCGGCTCGCCGTTTTCCGGCGTGAGTTCGATGACGCCGGAAAGAATATGGCAGAACTCGAAGGTCTCGCCCTTGATCGAGCGCGTCTCGCCGGGGGTCGCTTCCCAGACCCCGGTATGGATCATCTCGCCGCGGGCGACGTCCTGGGCCCAGGTCTTGAAGGAGGGATTGCCGGAGATCAGACGCTCGGGGGGCGGGCTAGACTCGCGCGGGGCGAAAGAGGGGTTGGTCTCGATGGTTTTCAAGAGCGACATGGTTTTCCTTTCCTGGGGTTAGAACTTGATGCGTATCGGCCGAAACTGTGCACTTCGCATGGCTTCGATCTGGTTCGACGCGCTCAGTAGCCTCGGCGGCGGTCGACCAGTCCGATCGGCTCGAGACCCGACCGGTGCCGCTTGATGTTCTCGATCACGGCTCTGGCGGCGGTTTCCGGCTGAGTGACGCTCGCGATGTGCGGCGTCAGCAGGATCTTCGGGTGGCGCCAGAAGGGATGACCGGCAGGGAGCGGTTCGGGATCGGTTACATCGACCAGGGCGCCGGAAAGATGGCCGTTATCGAGCGCCTCGATAAGTGCTTCATGATCGAGCTGGGGGCCGCGGCCGACATGTACGAGCGCTGCGCCGGCCGGGAGCCGGGCGAAGAGTTGAGCGTTCAGGACGCCGCGCGTCTCTTCGGTCAGCGGCAGGGGGCAGATGAGAATGTCGGTCGAGCCCAGCAGAGTATCGAGACCGTTCCGGCCGCTCAGGCACCTCACGCCGTCGATTTCGTGCGGGCTGCGGCTCCAGCCGGAGAGCGGAAAGCCGAAAGGCTTCAGCCGATCGAGTACCGCAGTTCCGAGCATGCCGAGGCCGAGCACGCCGAGGCGGCGGTCGGCCGCCTGGACCGGCGCAATGGCCTGCCAAGCTTCGCCTCGCTGCTGCTCGAGGTAGGCCGGCAGGTTGCGGTGAAGCGCGAGCACGGCAAGCGTCACATATTCCTGCATCATCCGGACGATGCCGTCCTCGACCATGCGCACCACCTGCACATGCGGCGGCACCGCATCGATGCGGAACTGGTCGACGCCGGCGCCGATCGAGAAGAGGATTTCGAGGTTGCGATAGCGCGCGAGATTGTCCGGCACCGTCCAGGTGATCAGGTAACGCACAGCATCGGGATCAACCGTCGCCGGATCCATGGCGAAAGGAATGTCGGGCAGTTCGCGCGCGAATGCTTCGGCGAAAATCGCACCACGCTTCGCATCGGAGTTGAAGAGGAAGGTCACCGCGCGTTTCCTTCTTGAGGTCTCAGGTGCTGCAGCGGGCGCCGAGCGCCTCGATCATCGTCTGACAGGCCAGGAGTTCGTCGACCAGGATGTACTCATCCGGCTTGTGGGCGCGGCCGATCTCGCCGGGACCGCAGATGATCGCGTCGATGCCGGCCCGTTGGAAAAGGCCCGCCTCGGTGCCGTAGCTGACGGCCGGAAGAGGCTCGCGGCCCGTCAATTCCTCGAGCAGTGCGACCAGCGGCGCGTGAGGTTCAAGCGAAAGCGCCGGATAGGCGCTGAGGTCCTGCCACTCCACCTCGAAGCCTCGTGGCGCCAACGCTTCGGCGCTCTTTCGTACCGGCGCGAGCAGCTCTGCCGGGTCGACGCCAGAAATCGCCCGCGCCTCGAACTCAACCTCGCAGGCATCCGGAATGATGTTGACCGCCTGCCCGCCCTTTATCGTTCCGATCTGCAGGGAAGAGTACGGCGGTTCGAAGACATGCTCGAAGGGGCCGTGGGTCAGCCGGTCGGCTTCTGCGACCGCTTGGGCCAGGACGCCTGCTAAGCCGTGTATCGCATTCAGCCCCTGGTCCGGGCGTGAAGAATGCCCGGAACGCCCCCTGACCGTCAGCCGGGCCGCCGCCTTGCCCTTGTGGGCACGGATCGCGCGCATGCCGCTCGGCTCGCCGATGATCGCGCCGAGCGGTTGGCGGCAAAGTTCTGGCAGGCGCGCGATCATGTGTGGTACGCCGCGGCAGCCGGCCTCCTCATCATAAGAGAAGGCGAGGTGCAGCGGCCGGCGAAGCGGCATTGCCGCAAGCTTCGGAATGGCGGCGAGAACGGCGGCAAGGAAACCCTTCATGTCGGTGGCGCCGCGGCCATAGAGCCGGCCTGCCTCGGCGCGAAGGCGGAAGGGATCGCTCGTCCAGCCGCCTTCTGCGGCGGGGACCACGTCCATATGGCCAGAGAGAATATAGCCGGACACGTCCATAGGACCGATCGTAGCGAAAAGATTGGAGCGATCGCCCTCAGGGCCGGGTAGCACCGTCGCGGCAATGCCGTGGCTTTGCAGGTAGCCGCGGATCCATGCCACGATGTCGGCATTGGACGTGCCGGCGACGGAGGCGAAGCCAACGAGCTTCTCGAGGATTTCCACTGCCTGCATTGGCGCCCTCATAACATCCCCGGCCTTGCCGGGCTTGGTGCCGTCGATCATGCGTTCACAGCGACGGGTGCTGCATCGACGCAGCGACGCCGGCTCGCCTTGTCTGCTAGCTTAGGAGCCCGCCCAGGCTTTACATGCCGAAAGTGCGCCTGATTTGGACGATTGTTGTGTGGGCTGCCGCCTCTCAAGCGAATTGTACCGGCCGCCCCGTCTTATTCTGAAGAAGAAACGCTTTGGTCTGCGCTGGCATTGCGTGCTGCGCGGACGGGACATGAAGAACGAACGCAACGAGGGCGGGAGGCAAAGAGTGGGCGCAAAGGCATCCGAATCCAAGGTCGTCGATAGCTTCGAAATGCGGATCGCCGGGATCGAGAGCGTCGATCTGGAGCTTTTGCATGCACTGTCGATTTCCGTCGGGTGGCCGCACCGCTCCGAAGATTTGCAGTTTCTGCGCGAGTTCGGCCGCGGCTATGTGGCGCTCGATGAAATCGGTAGGCTGACCGGCTCGGCCATGTGGTTCCCCCACGGCGACAATTTTGCGACCATAGGAATGGTGATTACCTCGCCGCGGCTGCAGACGAATGGCACCGGCCGCTGGCTGATGGAACACGTGCTTGCGGATTGCGAAGGCCGCGACCTCAGGCTCAATGCGACGAGGGCCGCCCGCCGGCTCTATCACGCGCTCGGGTTTCAGCCCGTCAGAAGCATATATCAGTGTCAGGGCATCGCCCATCGTCCAACCGATCTGGCGGCACTGCCGGAGGGGACGGCAGTCCGGAGGCTGGGGTCGGAGGACCTTGCCGCTGTCGCCGAGCTTGATGCAAAGGCCTTCGGTGTCGCGAGGACGGAGCTGATGGGCAAGCTCCTGGTCCAGTCGGCAGGCTATGGCTTGTTCCGGGGCGGCTTGCTGCGCGCTTTCGCGCTCTGCCGGCCGTTTGGCAAAGGCCATGTCGTTGGGCCGGTCGTGGCAGAAGGCGACGCGGAAGCCATAGCGGTGGTCCAGCCGCACGTGACCGATCACCAAGGCCGCTTCCTGAGACTGGACACACCCTTTGAGACCGGTGCCTTCGCAATATTCCTCTCGCAATCCGGCCTGGCTGTCTTCGACACGGTGCTCGCAATGTCCAAACCCGGCAATGCCGGTGCCGCGGCCGTCTCGGCTGCAGCGGGGCCAAGCCTCTACGGCTTGGTTGGCCACGCACTCGGCTGAGCTTCACGCCCAAGACGTCTCCCCGAACATCGACTGCGGAGTGCTCGCCGTCATCTGGCTGCGGTTGGTGCTGCAAGTTGTCACCGGCATATCTACAGCGCCGCGCGTCTTATCAGACGCGCAAAGATCGCTGTGTCCTGCAGTGGATGCGCTCGCGCATCGAGAATAATTTTGATGCCGCCCGTCGGTTTCCGCCAGCGTCGTTCGTCTAACTATCGACGCTGCTGCATGTTTCCTTAAGTCACAGTCGGTTTTAGGGAAAAAATATGCAGTAAATTCAAAGTGCTACAGCGTCCTTTGTGCGTCTGAAAGCCGTAGGCGAGCGCCCCGAAAACGAAGGGTGTCACGTCGAAAGGATTTGCCTAAACGGAGACCAAAAATGATCAGTTCTCACTATCGATGGGTGATCGTTGCCGCAGGTGGCCTTCTGGGCTGTATCGCGATAGGCGCCATGTTTTCGCTGCCCGTCTTCCTCCAGCCCATTTCGCGCGACACTGGATGGTCCGTCACCGGCGTGTCCAGCGCCATGACCGTGGGCTTTATCGCGATGGCCTTGGCGAGCATGATCTGGGGCGCCGCCTCGGATCGTTGGGGTCCGCGTTTAGTCGTGGTGACCGGGTCGGCTCTTCTGGCTGCGAGCCTGGCGCTCGCCAGCAGGGCGACGTCGCTCATCGAATTTCAAATCCTCTTCGGCTTGATCGTCGGAGGTGCCTGCGCCGCGATTTTCGCGCCGATGATGGCTTGCGTGACAGGCTGGTTCGACACCCATCGCAGCCTTGCCGTATCTCTCGTGTCCGCCGGCATGGGAATGGCGCCGATGACCATGTCTCCCTTGGCGGGATGGCTGGTTTCGATCTTCGATTGGAGAACATCGCTGCTCATCATTGCTGCCCTCGCCGCAGCCATCATGATCCCGGCAGCATTGCTGTTGCGCAGTCCGCCGGCATTGGAGGACCCGCATGCCGCCGCATCTTCAGGCGAAGGGCCTGATATGTCCTTGGGGCAGGCGCTCAGATCGCCTCAATTCATCGTATTGCTGCTGACGAACTTCTTTTGCTGCGCCACGCATTCGGGTCCGATCTTCCACACAGTGAGCTATGCGATGAGCTGTGGTATCCCGATGCTCGCCGCTGTTTCGATCTATAGTGTCGAAGGGTTGGCGGGCATGGGCGGTCGTGTCGCCTTTGGCATCCTCGGAGATCGCTATGGAGCAAAACGCATTCTGGTCGCGGGCCTGCTGCTGCAGGCGTTCGGCGCATTGGCCTATTTCTTCGTGCGCGATCTCGGCGCGTTTTACGCGGTGGCGGCCGTGTTCGGCTTCATCTATGCCGGCGTCATGCCCCTCTATGCGGTGATCGCGCGTGAGAATTTCCCGCTGCGCATGATGGGCACAGTAATCGGCGGAACGGCCATGGCCGGGAGCCTCGGCATGGCTATCGGTCCGCTCGCCGGCGGCCTGATCTACGACGCCTTTGCGAGTTACGGCTGGCTCTATATCGGCGCCTGGGGCATTGGCATCGGTGCTTTCCTGATCGCCATGACCTTCAAGCCATTCCCCAAGGATCGGCCAGCGCTGGCGCCAGCCTAATGCATATCGCCCAAAGGTGTGCTGCGCCTTTGGGACCACGACATGCGCAAGAACAAGGACCTGAAGCGCGTCGCATGAACTCGTTTGCATGCGACGCGTTTAGCAAGGAATGCGGGCACGGGGAGCGCCGGGACGGAACACACGGCGTCGCCCGGGGTCGATGTCAATTTTCCTTCACGCCGCTGTGGAATAAGCCATCATGGACCCGGGCTGGCTGGCGGCCCCGTGAACGTCGGAGGGAACGAGATGAAGAACGAACGAGAGGCAGAGCGCATCGATTGGCTCGAGGCGGAGCTGGCCGATACGCTGGACGAGGACTACGAGCTCGAGCTCTCCGAACCGGCGCTGTCGGAGGAAATCCGCAAGATATACCGCAAGTCTCATCCTCCGACGATTCCGCGTATGGACTATTTCCGCACGCTCCTGACACTGCAGTCGGAATTGATCAAGCTGCAGGATTGGGTCGCCTACCGCAAGGAGAAGGTCGTCGTGATCTTCGAGGGGCGCGATGCGGCCGGCAAGGGCGGGGTCATCAAGCGCATCACCCAGCGGCTGAATCCGCGCGTCGCAAGGGTGGTGGCACTGCCGGCCCCCTCCGACCGCGAGAAGACCCAATGGTATTTCCAACGCTACGTGCCGCATCTGCCCGCCGGCGGTGAGATCGTGCTTTTCGACCGCTCCTGGTATAACCGCTCCGGCGTCGAGCGGGTCATGGGCTTCGCGACGGAAGACGAGGTCGAACAGTTCTTCAACGACGTGCCGGAATTCGAGCGCATGCTGGTGCGCTCCGGCATTCGTCTCATCAAATACTGGTTCTCGATCACCGACGAAGAGCAGCAGATGCGCTTCCTGATGCGCATCCACGATCCCTTGAAACAGTGGAAGCTCTCGCCGATGGACCTGCAGTCGCGCGTGCGTTGGGAGGCCTACACCAAGGCCAAGGAGGAGACGTTCGCCCGCACCAATATCGCGGAAGCGCCGTGGTTCATCGTCGAGGCCAATGACAAGAAGCGGGCCCGCCTGAACTGCATCGACCACCTGCTCAGGCAGATCCCTTACGAGGACGTTCCGCATGAGGATATCAGCTTGCCGGAGCGGATCTTCAACCCCGACTACGAGCGCCAGGTTCTGCCGCGGGAACTCTACGTTCCCTCGAAATACTAGAGCATTTTGCAGCTAGGGTTCCATCGACTGCAAAATGCTCTAGCCGTTCGCGCTCTCGGCCCTGCCCTTCGGCGCATAGAGGGCGCGCGAGCGTTCGAGGTGCTTGATCATCGCCTGTTCGGCCTCGTCGGGATTTCCGCGGCGGATGCAGTCGATGATTTCCTCGTGTTCCGTGAGCGTCACGTTTTCCCGGCCGGTCCAGATCAGCATTTCCGTGTGATATTCCTTGAGCCAGCCGAGCATCGCCTCGCTGACGGCGGTGAAGATCGGATTTCCGGAAATCTGTGCGATGCGGGTATGGAAGGCCATGTCGGCTGCGATGAAAGCCTCGGAGTCGCCAAGGGCTGCTCGCTGGCGCTTCAGCGTTTCTTCGAGCGCCGCAATATCGGCGGCGCTCGCGCGGCTGGCCGCCTCGCGAATCATGCCGCGCTCGAAGAAGATGCGCGCGCTTTTTAGATGCTCGAGGGAGTCCGAAGAGGCCGAAAGCATGATCTTGGCGGCGAGATCGACCTGCCGAAGGAGCGATTTCGCCGTCGGCTGCAGCACCTTGGCGCGCTCCCCATGCGAAATCTCGATCAGCCCCATATTGGCGAGCGCCTGCATCGCCTCGCGAATGGCCGGGCGCCCGACCTGAAAGCGCTCCATCAGCATCCGCTCGGAAGGCATCTCGTCTCCCGGCTGCAAGTCGCCGCTTTCGATCAGCCCCTTCAGCCTCGCGAAGACCTCGTCCGAGAGCTTCCTGCGAACAATGGGCTCGGATTGAATGACCATGTGAACTCCACTCGTCTTGTGGCTCATTCCTATATGCACGATTTCCATAAGGAGGAAATCTTGGGCGCGCCACCCGCCGGAGGGGCGCGAATTTTCTCTTGCGCAACTGAGATACTCATTATACCAGTCGGCGGAAAGAGGCTACTGAGTTCAACGCGAGAGCGCGCCCGTGATACGCATCACCTATCGCATCGAGAGCCCCGGCGACGTCGAGGCTCTGGCGGCGAAGATCGCCAGCGACCAGTCGACCGGGACCTTCGTGCCGGTGCCCGGCGAGACCGAGGAGCTGAAGGCGCGCGTTGCGGCACGCGTCGTCGCTGTCCGTCACCTGGAGCCGACCGATCGGCCCTCTTTGCCCGATGAAGCGGGGGAGGCGAAGCGCTTCAATCGAGCCGAAGCGGACATATGTTTTCCGCTCGAAGCGGTCGGCACGGATCTGTCGGCGCTGATGACGATCGCCATCGGCGGCGTCTATTCCATCAAGGGCCTGACCGGCATCCGCGTCGTCGACATGAAACTGCCGCCGGAATTTGCGGCCGCGCATCCCGGTCCGCAATTCGGCGTCGCCGGCAGCCGGTGCCTGACCGACGTCGAAGGGCGGCCGATCATCGGGACGATCGTGAAGCCGGCGCTGGGCTTGAGGCCGGAGGAAACCGCCGCTCTCGTCGGCGATCTGCTTTCTTCCGGTGTCGATTTCATCAAGGACGACGAAAAGCTGATGAGTCCGGCCTATTCGCCGCTGAAGGACCGGATTGCCGCGATCATGCCGAAGATCCTCGATCATGAGCAGAAGACCGGCAAGAAGGTGATGTATGCCTTCGGCATATCGCATACCGATCCGGACGAGATGATGCGCAACCACGATCTCGTGGTGGCCGCCGGCGGCAATGCCGCGGTCGTCAACATCAATTCGGTCGGCATGGGCGGCGTCGCCTTCCTGCGCAAGCGCTCTCGCCTCGTCCTTCATGCCCATCGCAATGGCTGGGATATTCTCACCCGCCATGGCGGCCTCGGCATGGAGTTTTCGGTCTGGCAGCAATTCTGGCGATTGATCGGCGTCGATCAGTTCCAGATCAACGGCATCGCCGTCAAATACTGGGAGCCGGACGAGAGCTTCGTAAAATCGTTCAAGGCGGTGAGCACGCCACTCTTTTCCGAGAAGGATTGCCCGCTGCCCGTCGTCGGTTCCGGCCAATGGGGCGGGCAGGCGCCGGAGACCTATGCCCGCACCGGCCGGTCGACCGATCTGCTCTATCTCTGCGGTGGAGGTATCGTCAGCCATCCAGGCGGTGCGGGCGCCGGCGTCAAGGCCGTTCGCCAAGCCTGGGAGGCTGCGGTCGCCGGCATTCCGCTCGCCGATTACGCGCGCGAACATCCTGAACTCGCGCTGTCGCTCAAAAAATTCGCCGACGGCAAGGGCGCCTGAGTTCCGAGCGACCGGAGACCTCGAATGCAGAAACCTTTGCTCAGCTACTACGGAGATGACCTGACCGGTTCCACCGATGTCATGGAGGCGCTTTCTTCCCAGGGAGTCGATACGGCACTGTTCCTCAAGATTCCCGATGCCGCGCTTCTTCAACGCTTCGCTCATTGCCGCGCTTTCGGACTCGCCGGCACCAGCCGCAGCCAGACTCCCGCCTGGATGGCGGAGAACCTTCTGCCGGCCTTCTCGTGGCTGAAATCGCTCGGCGCGGAGGTCGCGCACTACAAAGTGTGCTCGACCTTCGATTCCAGCCCCACAGTCGGCAATATCGGCAGGGCGATCGAGATCGGCCGGGCGGTCTTCGGGAAAGCACCAGTGCCACTCGTCCTCGGCGCGCCACAGATCCGCCGCTATACGGCCTTCGGCAATCTCTTCGCCGCCTATCGCGGCGACACCTATCGCATCGATCGTCACCCGGTGATGTGCCGGCACCCCGTCACACCCATGGACGAGGCCGACATCCGGCTCCACCTGTCGCGGCAGACATCGCTCAGCGCGGGGCTCGTCGACCTCGCGAAGCTTTCGTCGCCGGATGCGGACGCATTCACAGACAGGGCCTTTGCCGAAGGTAACGATATCGTCCTTCTAGACGTCGCCGATGAGGCGAGCCAGGCCGTCGTCGGGCGCCAGCTCTGGCGCAGGCGCGTTGCGGGCGGGCAATTCGCCTGCGGGTCTTCGGGCCTCGAATATGCGTTCGTTCGCGAATGGCGCCGCCTCGGGCTTGTCGACGACGCGCCCGCTTTCAGCCCGCCGGGGCCGGTCGATCGGATCGCCGTCGTCTCCGGCAGCGTGTCGCCGACGACGGAACGGCAGATCCGCCACGCACTCGAGAACGGTTTCGACGGGATCGCGCTCGACGCGGTCGCCTTCGCCGCGGCCGGGGAGGAATCTGCAGTCGAGAACGCGGTTGCGCGGGCTCTTGCCAGTCTTGGCGCCGGCCGCAGCGTCATCCTCTACACGGCCCTTGGCCCCTCGGCAGATCGGGGCGATGCCATTCCGCTCGAGGACGGCTCCCGTCACCGGATCGGCGAAAGGCTCGGGCTCTTGCTCAAGGAATTGGTCACGCGCGCCGGGCTCTGCCGAGCGGTGATCGCCGGCGGGGACACGTCCAGCCACGCGCTCGGCCAGCTTTCCGTCGATGCGCTGACCTTGCGGCTGCCCTTGCCGCAGTCGCCCGGCTCGCCCCTCTGCACGGCGCATAGCGCGGATTCTCGAGTGGACGGGATAGAGGTGGCGCTAAAGGGCGGACAGGTCGGCCTAGACGATTACTTCTCGATGATCCGCGACGGCCGCCCCGGCTAGAGTATCTTCGATGAACGCGGCGGCGGTTTGGGGGTCGCGGCCTTAGCGTCCAACGTCAATCGCCGATGACATATCCTTCGCCGCCGTGACAATGGCACGTCTCAACCATATGTGCCTGGGCGCGTCTTGCTGGCGCGCGTGCCAGGCGAGGCTCATCGTGAAGCTCCCAAGATCGAGGGGCGGCGGCAACGATACGAAGCGCCTCATGTTGGCGGCCGCTCGTGCCAGGCTCGACGGCAGGGTCATGATAAGGTCGGAGCGAGCGGCGATCTCGACCGCCGCGAAGAAGTTCGGCACGCGCAGCTTCACTCGTCGCGTTCGCCCCATCCGCGCAAGCGCCTCATCAACAGGTGCAGGTCCGACGCCGGTGACGCTCACCACGATATGCTCAAGCGCCAGAAAGCGATCGAGCGTGAGTTTTCCGGCGAGCGCAGGGTGATGCGCCCGCATGAGCGTCACGAGTTCTTCGTCATAGAGGCCGCGTCGATGGATACCGGCCGGTGCTTCGTCGATCAGCGCCACCATCGCATCCGCGACACCGTGCTCCAGCGCTTCGATCCCGTTCGCGCCCGGCGCGACAATATCGAGATCGAGGGACGGTGCCTCGCGGGCGAGGTGGGCGAGCAAATGAGGTGTGAGGGCGGCGGCCTGGAGATCGGGCATAAGAAGCCGGATTCGACCCGTCGCCGTCGCGGGATCGAACGAGTTCGCTTCCAACAATTCTCCTAGGCCTGCCAGTATACTGCGCAGCAGGGGGCGCACCTCTTCGGCACGGGAGCTGAGGACGTAGCCGCCCGGCCCATCGACCAGCAGCGCGTCCGAAAACACCGCGCGCAATCGCCCCAGGGCACGGCTCGCGGCCGGCTGGCTCATCCCGAGCCGGTGGGCGGCCCGTGTGACGTTCTTCTCATCCAGCAGCACCTCAAGCGCCACCAACAGGTTTAGGTCGATTCGGCGTAAATCCACTTCGCGCATGCTGATTATGTATCACATGCATTGGACGCATGGAATTCCCGCGTCTATTAGTCCTTTATCGAGCGAGCTGACGGAGTGGCAATCATGTATGTCGTACTTGGAGCAAATGGACGGGCCGGCGGCGAGGTAGCGCGCGCCCTTATCGAACGCGGCGAGGCCGTGCGTGTCGTCCTGCGTCGCACGGAGCAGGGTGAAAAGTGGACAGCCCTCGGCGCGGAGGTGGCCGTCGCGAGCATCGAGGATGCCGACGCAATGCCCGATGCCCTGACGGGCGCGTCGGGAGCGTTCCTGCTCAATCCGCCGCCGGTGAGCGGTGATCCGTACGCCCGCACGGAAGAACTCGGCGCGGCGCTGGCTGATGCAGTACGGCGGGCGCGTCTGCCCAAGGCCGTTGTCCTGTCGTCCATCGGAGCGCAGCATGCCTCCGGCACCGGCGTCATCGCCACCCTAAACCGGTTCGAGGCACTGCTTGACGAGGTGGCACCAGCCACCGCCTTCCTGCGGTCGGGCTATTTTGTCGAGACCTGGGGCGAGGTGGCGCAAACTGTCATGTCGGAAAGCGTGCTGCCGACCTTTATCGAACCCCCTCAGAGAATTCCGATGGTGAGCACGATCGATGTCGGGCGCGCCGCGGCAGCCGTGCTGTGCGAGGAGTGGACCGGGAAGCGGGTCGTTGAGCTGGCCGGACCGGAAGACTGGAGCGCTGGCGATGTGGCGTCGGCCTTCGCGGAAGTTCTCGGCCGCCCGGTGGTGCCGGTACCGATCCCGCCGGAGCGCCGCGCCGGGCTGCTCGCCGAGGAAGGCGTGCCCGGCGAGGTGGCGAGCGCGCTTCTCGGCATGTATGAGGGAATCGCCAACGGCCTGTTCATGCGCCACAACGACAGCGAACACCGGCGCGGCACGATTTCTCTGACGACAGCGATAGAGCGCGTTGTCGCAACGGTTGAACCAGTCGGCCGCTGATCTTCGCTGATGAGCGAACTTTAGAATTCACGCGACAGACGTTGTCTGGTTCACTGCTCCTAGTGACTTGGGAGGAGGTAGAGATGACGAGGAGCCCGAGCGGCAATCTTCGCGGACGGATTCCTGGGTTCTCACACCGGCATCTACCTGCAAAGATTTTGTGCGTCCGGCGCCTGTGCACGATAATTGAGCAATGCGGCTACAGCGGACTAATATTTGATCATTCGAAAAAGCGGCCTACGCATTCCCCTTTAGCCTAGCCGCCTGAATTTCTTCGATTATCTCAAAACCCGTCGGTTGGCACGCCGCTTGCTTCTATGATTTTGAGCCCAAGCAGACCCCAATGGCGCCCAATGTCGCGCGCCAGAAGCAAGGTTGCTGAAGAGGATCGACGCGCGCATCCCCGATGAGCGCGGGCCCCTGTTTGCGGCTTTTCCAGGATCAACTGACAGGGATTGGCGCTGGCACGCGCCGGGAGAAGTTATGTCCGCTCTTCACAAAACACAGCCCACCAGTGCAGGCGAGCAAGCGCGCGCCCTGTGGATTTCAACGACTGCATTCACGATCTGTTTTGCCGTATGGACCATCTTTTCAATCATCGGCGTGCGTATCAAGGACGAGCTTGGCCTCAGCGAAGCTGAGTTCGGGCTGCTGATCGGCATGCCGATCCTCACGGGATCGCTGGTCCGCATCTTTCTCGGCATTTGGACCAGCCGCTATGGCGGTCGCCTGGTTTACACGCTGACGATGGTGGCGGCGGCGCTTGCCACGTTCCTGTTGGCCTATGCGACCACCTATCCGCAAATGCTCCTTGCCGGCCTTGGTGTCGGACTCGCGGGTGGCTCCTTTGCCGTCGGCGTCGCATATGTTTCGCCCTTCTTTCCGCCGGAAAAGCAGGGCACGGCGCTCGGCATTTTCGGCGCCGGCAATGTGGGAGCGGCCGTCACGAAGTTCCTCGCGCCGTTCGTTCTCGTCGCCTTCGGCTGGCAGGCCGTTGCGGAAATCTGGGCGGTCGTGCTTTTGGTCACGGCGATCGTCTTCTGGTTCTCGACTGAAGACGACCCGCAGTTCCGCGCCCGCCGTGAAACTCGTCAGCCCCGCAAGAGCTTTCTCAAGGAATTTGAGCCGCTGAAGAACATCCAGGTCTGGCGCTTCTCACTCTATTATTTCTTCGCCTTCGGCGGTTTCGTCGCCCTTGCGCTCTGGCTTCCGCGCTATCTCGTCGGCGTCTACGGCTTCAGCATCGAAACGGCGGGCATGATCGCTGCCGCTTATTCGATCCCCGGCAGCATTTTCCGCGCCTATGGCGGCGCGCTGTCGGACAAGATTGGCGCGCGCAAGATCATGTATGCGATGTTTGCCGTGTCCGCGGTCGCAACGGCGATACTTTCGGTGCCTGCCGGCCGTGCGATGCCGATCGTCGTGACGCCCGTTGTTTTCGTCGCCGTCACTTTCGTGCTGGGCTTCGTCATGAGTCTCGGCAAAGCGGCGGTCTACAAGCATATACCCGCCTACTATCCCTCACATGTTGGCGCCGTCGGCGGCGTCGTGGGCATGATGGGCGGCCTAGGCGGTTTCGTCCTGCCGATCGCCTTTGGCTATCTGAAGGACGTGACGGGCCTCTGGTCGAGCTGCTTCATGCTGCTCTTTGTCGTCGTCGCCGCCTCCATGATCTGGATGAACGCCTCGATCCGGCAGATCAAGCGGCGTGCTGGTGAAGGCATGCCGGCCGGCGCCATTGCACAATAGCTCGTCCTGACCGACGTCGCTGTCGGGCCCCACGCGCCGGTCAGGCGCGCGGGGTCATCGAGCACCGACGAACACCGTCCACACGAGGCCCGCCAGGGCGCAGGCCAGAAGCGTCGCGAGGATCGATGCGCGATAACGGAAAATCGCGACCGCGGCAGCGATCGTCAAAATCAGGGAAGGCACGACGAGAGACGGCGCCACAGGCACATCGAAGGCGAACCACCCGAGCCTCCAGGTCACCACCTCTGCAAACAGCGTGTGCAGGCCGAACCAGACGGCAAGATTGAGGATGACGCCGACGACTGCGGCGGTGATCGCCGACATCGCGCCCGTAAGCGCCACATTGTTGCGCAGCCGCTCGATGAAGGGCGCTCCGAGGAATATCCAGAGAAAGCAGGGTACGAAGGTCACCCAGGTCGTCAGGATCGCGGCGAACGTCGCTGCCGTCATCGGGTGAAGGGTACCCGGATCGCGGTAGGCTCCCATGAAGCCAACGAACTGCACGACCATGATCAGCGGCCCTGGCGTCGTCTCCGCCATGCCGAGCCCGTCGAGCATCTCGCCCGGCTTCAGCCAGCCGTAATGCTGGACAGCCTCCTGGGCGACATAGGCGAGCACGGCATAGGCGCCGCCGAACGTCACGACCGCCATCTGGCTGAAGAACAGCCCGATTTGCGTGAAGACATTACCTAGGCCGAGAAAAGCGATCAGCAACGCCAGCGGCACCAGCCACAGCGCCAGGAACACTGCCGAGACCCGGAGCGACCACGCGAGATTCGGGCGCGCGTGGACGGGGATCTCCTCGCCCAGCACCGAATCCTCGTCCCTGAGGACGGGACCCGATCCCGCCTTGTGACCGCCGCCGATCCGGAAGAGCGGCGAACCGGAGCGGCCGCCGATATAGCCGAGGATGCCTGCCGCCAGGATGATCAGCGGAAAGGGGACGCGAAAGAAGAAGATGGCGATGAAGGCCGCGGTGGCGATGCCGATCATCAGTTGGTTCTTGAGCGCCCTGCCGCCGATCCGGAACACGGCATGGACGACGACGGCGAGCACTGCGGCTTTCAGGCCGAAGAACAGCCCTTCGACGACGGTGACATTGCCAAAGGCGGCATAGATGTAGCTCAAGCCGAGAATAGCGAGAAAGCCAGGCAGCACGAACAGTGTTCCGGCGACGAGGCCGCCGGCGGTGCGGTGCAGGAGCCAGCCGATATAGACGGCGAGCTGCTGTGCCTCGGGTCCGGGCAGCAGCATGCAGTAGTTGAGCGCATGCAGGAATCGGTGCTCGCCGATCCAGCGCTTCTCATCGACGAGGATGCGGTGCATCACCGCAATCTGCCCGGCCGGACCACCGAAGCTCAGGGCCGCAACCCTCGCCCACACCCGGACCGCTTCGCCGAATGGAATACCGTGAGTGTATTGTTGCCGCGCCGTATCCGGCGCGGCTTTGCCTGCGACCTCGGTCATTCACATATCCTTCTTCGGCGACGGCCAGTTATGGGTTTCGTCGGTAGCATCCCGGCACCAGCGATAAAAGGCGTCGTAGAGCAGCATCCCCGCCTCCAGTTGCGCAAGGTCATCGGCATACATGCGCGACAGGCCGAGAGATGCCGCCAAAAGACCCGGCGCTTGCGGAGCGAGATCGAGGCGAGCGGTATCCGCGCCCCGGACGATAGTGGCCAGCCGCAGCAGCGGCTCCGTCGAAAGGTCGAACTCGTCGACCATGACGTCGAAGGTACAAAGCTCGCCCTTGTGGCTCCAGCGGATCGGGGCATCGATGTCGAAGGGGGTCGCAGCGAAGCGGTCCCCAACCACCTCGACTTCGGACGGCGACACGAACAGGAAGACTGCTCGCGGATCGACGAAACGGCGGATCAGCCAGGGGCAGGCGATGCGGTCGATCTTCGGGCGCGCCCGCGTCACCCAGACGGTGCGGCCGCTTGCGTCCCGTTCCGGTATCGCGGAGGCGGGTACCGCCGGATAGCCGCCCTCTGCCCAGGCTTCGAAGCCGCCCTCCAATACGTCGGCGGCAATGCCATAGTGGCGAAGCCAGGCGGCGACGCCGTAGCTGAGCTTCTTGCCGCGATGGCAGATCACGACCGCGGACTCGCTGGCGATGTCGGCAATCCATTCCTGTACGTGGCGATAATCGCGCCGAACGGAGCCGGGTACGAGACGCGGGTCGGCATCGAAGTCCTCGTCGATCCGAACGTCGATCAGCTCGGGACATTTCGGGGTGCCGACAAGGCGCGCAAGTTTTTCGGGGGAAATTTCAAGAAGTGACGACATAGCGCGTCCTCCCGTGTGAGCGGTTGAAATGGACGCGATGCTTCGGCTGTCGCCTCGTGGGGTGATCGCAACCCCATGCGCGATGTTTTCCTCCCATTGCCGGGTGCTGTCAAGGCCGGCTTCCTTGGCCCGACCTTAACTCCTTCCTTCGCCAGCGGAGGAGGTCAGGGACGAGGCCGCGGCCGCGTGGGCGGCCGGCAGGCCCGACCACCCCTGGAAGCCGACATATATGCCGACGGCGATGATCAGGATGCTCGAGAAATAGGGAGCCCTGCGGGCGAACGTGCCGAACCAGCTCCAGCGTTTCGTCGCATGACGCACGCTCAAGGCCGCGGCCGCGCCGACGGTGACGAGGGTGAGCGCCAGGCCGATCGAGAAGCACAGGACAAGCACGAAGCCGAGCGTGAACTCCTTGAGTTGCAGGCAGAGCAGGAGCACGGTGATGGCGGCCGGGCAGGGGATCAGTCCGCCGGTGAGGCCGAACAGAATGATCTGCCAGATGGTCACGCTCCGGTCGGCGAACCGGCGGCGGATGTCGTTGGCATGCGCCAACTCATGGGCGTCCCGGTAGCCGTCGGTCGCCAGGTTGAGCCCGCGAAGCTCCTCGCGCATATGATCATGACCGTGCCCGATCCGGGGAGCGTCGCCGTGACTATGGCCATGGGAATGGTCATGATCGTGATGGTGGTGATGGCCATGGCCGTGCACATGGCCCGCCGCTGCTTTCGCGCGTTGCTGGTCTTGCCATGTCCGCCACAGCATCCACAGCGCGATTGCGACGATGATGGCGGCCGACGCGAGTTGGAAATAAGGCTCGACGGCTTCCGAATCCACGCCCCGCCAGAGATGCATGCCCGCGAACGCGATGCCCCAGACGACGATTGTGTGCGAGACCGTCGCCGCGATGCCGAGCAGGACGGCCTGCGTGACCGTGCCGCGAATGGCGACAATGAAGGCGGCCATCATCGTCTTCGAATGACCGGGCTCCAGGCCATGCAAGGCGCCGAGCAGGATGGCGCTCGGGACGAACAGCCAGGCATGGGCCGCTCCCTGCTGCATCAAATCGGCGAAAGCGGGCATCGGCATGACCTCAGAGATATTTGGTGATCGACTTGAACTCGTCGATCGATTGGCGCCGGTCGCGCGGAAGTGCGCCGACGGTTTCTTCGAGACAGTGGTCCAGATGGTCCTGGATGAGCGTCCGCTTCGCCTGCGTGATCGCCTTCTCCACCGCGTGGAGCTGCTGGGCGATATCGAGGCAGGGCCTGCCGCCCTCGATCATGGCGATAACGCTCTTCAGGTGCCCTTCGGCACGCTTCAGCCGCTTGACGATTTCGGGATGGGTTTCGTGCTTGTGCTCTGTCATAGAAACTCACCTATCCCCCTGGAGAGGATACTTCAACCGGGAATCTTGTCCGATTGATGACGCATTGAGGTTACTTGAGTGCTTTCCCGACTGACGGCGTTTTTCCGGTCCGGCGGAAAAACGATCCGCCGAAGGGAGTTATGCGGTCTTATGGTAGAGTTGACGACAGCGCATGGATCGCAAGCGCCGGCCTCATACCAGTGGCGGCAGGAATTAACTTGGCCTCGGATTAGTCGATTGTGCGCGCAACCGGAAGAGCTGGCCGTGCGGCAACTTAAGGACAAAACCTTCATCTGGCTGACCGCCGCGGTATCGCTGGCCTTCGTGCTGGTGCTGTGGCCGTTGTCCGGGGCCATCCTTTGGGCGACCGTGCTGGCCGTGCTGTTCACTCCCGTGAACCGCAGCATGCTCAAACGCATGCCAGGCTGGCGCAACCTCGCTGCGACCATCACTTTGGCCGTTATACTCGTGATGGTGATCCTGCCCTTCCTGATCGTCGCGAACCTCGTTTTTCGCGAGGCTGCTTCCATTTACAGGAGCGTCGCGGCGGGCCAGATCGATCTTGGTATCGATATCCAGGCGCTGCGCGACATACTGCCGGACTGGCTGAACGGGTTGCTCGACCGCATCGTGCCGGATGCCGATGCGCTGCGCACGCGACTGTTGAACGCGCTCGGGCAGAGCGGCGAGTTTCTGGCGGGGCAGGCGATAAACATCGGGCAGTCGACCTTCCACCTCATCGTAAGCATTTTCGTGATGCTCTACCTGCTCTTCTTTTTTCTGCGCGACGGGCGCGAACTGGCGCGGGTGATTGGTGAGGCGATGCCGCTCAGCGTTAGGCTGCGGCAGGCGCTGTTCAGCCGCTTCGCGCTGACCATCAATGCGATCGTGAAAGGCAGCGTCGTCGTGGCGCTCGTGCAGGGAATGCTGGGTGCGCTCGTCCTTTGGGCGCTTGACGTCAGGGCGCCGGCGCTGTGGGGTGCGGTTATGGCGGTGTTCGCGCTGCTACCCGTGGTGGGCACGGGTCTCATATGGGGACCCATCGGCGTCTATATGCTCGTATCAGGGGCCATCTGGCAGGGTGCCGTGCTGCTTCTCTTCGGAATCCTGGTGATTGGGCTGGTGGACAATCTGCTGCGGCCGATCCTCATAGGAAAGGAGACCAGGATGCCGGACTATCTCGTGTTGGTCTCGACGCTCGGCGGCATCGCCGCCTTCGGCACCAATGGTCTCGTTGTGGGTCCGGTAATTGCAGCGCTTTTCCTGGCGGCCTGGTCCGTGTTCCCGGCCGTGACGGGCGAACGAGAGAACGGAGACGGACGGCAGATTTAGCGTGCTGCAGCCCCAAAACGGGCTTCAACCGACGGCAACAAAGATCTTGAGGCAAACGCGTGGAGCTGTCATCTGGTCGCCATGCTGGCGACCAGATCGCTGAACCTCTCGCCCTGGATGCCGACATGTGCCCGCAACAGGCGACGGGCCTCCTCTCCGTCTCCGGCGAAGATCGCATCGACGATGGCGCAATGTTCCGAGAAGGACGTCGACAGACGGTTGCGCACCCGCAGTTGCAGCCTGCGGTAGGGTCGGAGGCGACGGTGCAGTTGAGTACACTGCTCCTGCAAAAACGCGCTCCGGCTCGCCGCGTAGATCGCCTTATGAAACTCCTCGTTGGCGTAATAATAGTCATCGCTGTCGCCGGCCTTGGCCGAGAGTTCGCATCGCTTGTGGGCGGCCGTGATGGCTTCGCGGGCTTCATCGTTCAACCGGCGGGCGGCCAGGGATCCGGCAAGCCCCTCCAGTTCCGCCATGACCTCGAACATCTCGTAGACCCGGTGCGGCCCCGGATCGATGACGACGGCACCTCTGCGCGGGCGGATTTCGATCAGCCCGATCGCGTTGAGCTGCATCAGCGCTTCGCGCACGGGCGTCCGGGAGACGCCGAACCGATTGGCAAGAACCATTTCGTCCAGCCGCTCGCCAGGAGAGTACTCATTGGAAAGAATGGCGTTTTCGATCTCGTCCCGGAGCCACCGGCCGACATTTTCGGACATGTGTACCGCTTCTTTCATACAAAATCGCCTCTCTTGTATACACGATGCTTGACATCGTGTACGTATTGTGACAGCTTACATACTACCGGCGGAACGGTGCGATGGGAAGCAGCCGCGACCGGTTCGCGCAACTAGATCACGAAGATTTTAGGTCGGACCGATTCTAACAAGTTAGGGCGGGATGCGGGCGGAAAACCGCCTACACTTTTCCTCATCCCGCGCTGAGGCGGAGGCTGAGAAGAGGAGAAATCGGCATGCCTGAGACCTCTTTTTTCACGGATATGCTGCAGAGCATCACCGACCGCGGGCGGAAGCTTCTATTTTCCGGCTCGCGCACGACGCAGGTCGCAGCCGAAGTCGATCTCGAAACACTCTGTGAAATGCTGCTGTCGAGCCGAGGCGAAGCCTCAGGCATGGCGCTTGCTGCCGAGATTCTCGAGCGCTGGAGCGCACTCGGGAGCGAGGGTGCCCAGAACTTTCTGCACATGCTGCATGAAAAGTTCGGGGCCGATACGATGAGGCTCGATCAGGCGGTCGAAAATTACCGCATGGAAAAGAGCTCCGCAGCGATCACCGCTCTCCATGAAGCGGCGGAGCCGCGTCGCCAGGAGCTCCTGCGCCGATTGAACCACGCGCCGAACGGCACGGCCAAGCTCGTTCGGATGCGTCAGCAGCTTCTTTCAATGAAAGGGCAATCCGCTGAATTTCACGCGCTCGACGCCGACTTCGCACATCTGTTCGGCTCCTGGTTCAATCGCGGCTTTCTCACGCTCCGGCCGATCGACTGGTCGACACCGGCGCACATCCTCGAAAAGATCATCAAATACGAGGCCGTGCACGAAATCGCCGGCTGGGAGGAGCTGCGCCGCCGTTTAGCGCCGGCCGACCGTCGATGCTTTGCCTTCTTCCATCCGAGGCTCGCGGACGAACCGCTCGTATTCGTGGAAGTGGCGCTCACCCGCTCCGTCCCCAGCGCGATCAGGGAGGTGCTCGACGAGGGCAGGGAACAGATCGATGCCCCCGAGGCGACAACCGCCGTCTTCTATTCGATCTCCAACTGCCAGGATGGCTTGCGCGGAATCTCGTTCGGAAACTTCCTGATCAAGCAGGTCGTGGAAGACCTGCGCCGGGATCTGCCCGGCCTCAAGAACTTCGTCACCCTGTCGCCCGTTCCAGGCTTTGCCCGTTGGCTCAAGGCGCTTAGTTCGGAGAGCAACCCGCCTTTGTCGCAGGAGACGAGCAAGGTGCTGACGCTGCTCAACGAGACGGCATGGGCCGACGACAAGAACATGGCGATGGAAATAGAGCGCGTCTTGCTGCCGCTCGCGGCGCGCTATTTCCTGGTCGAACGGACGCCGGAGGGCCGCCCCGTCGATCCGGTCGCCCGCTTCCATCTCGGCAACGGTGCTCGGCTGGAAAGACTGAATTTTCTCGGCGACCGCTCAGCCAAGGCTATGCAGCAGGCACACGGCCTGATGGTCAATTACCTCTACAAGCTCGAGGACATCGTGGCCAACCACGAAGCGCTTGCCCAGCGCGGCGAAGTGATCGCCTCGCCCGAGGTCAAGAGCTTGCTCGATCAGAACGGCGAAGGTCGGCGCGGCGTCCACGGCCAGCAAGGCTCTCGGCCATTCGGACAAATGGTCAACTCAAGGATCGGAGGAAGGCGAAAGTGAGCAACCATCTTTTCGACGCCATAAGGACCGCCGCGCCGGGTGACGCGCCGTTTATCCGGATCGAGAGCGGCCGCATATGGACCTACGACGACGCGCTCGATCTTTCGAACCGCATTGCCAGTGCGATGGATACACTCGGCATTCGCCCGGGCGACCGAGTTGCGGTGCAGGTCGATAAAAGCGCCGAGGCCCTGATCCTCTATCTCGCCTGTCTGCGCAGCGGCGCGGTCTACCTGCCGCTCAACACCGCTTACACGCTGGCTGAACTCGACTATTTCATCGGCGATGCCGAGCCGCGCCTGGTGGTCGTTTCTTCGGCCGCTCGCGAAAACGTCGGAAAAATAGCAAAGCCTCATGGCGCGATCATTGAAACGCTGGACGCCGACGGCACCGGCTCATTGCTCGATCTCGCACGCGACGAGCCGGCCGATTTTGTCGACGCCTCGCGCTCGGCCGATGATCTGGCGGCGATCCTCTATACCTCGGGGACGACGGGGCGCTCCAAGGGGGCGATGCTCACCCACGGGAACCTGCTTTCGAACGCCATGGCGCTGCGCGACTTCTGGCGCGTCACCCCCCAGGATCGGCTGATCCATGCCTTGCCGATATTCCACACGCACGGGCTCTTCGTCGCGACGAACGTCACGCTGCTTGCGGGCGCCTCGATGTTCCTGCTGCCGAAGTTCGATCCGGATGAGGTGATTTCGCTGATGCCGCGGGCGACCCTTTTGATGGGCGTTCCGACATTTTACGTGCGCCTCCTGCAGAGCCCGCGTCTCGACAGGCAGGCCGTCTCCAACATGCGCCTCTTCATTTCCGGTTCGGCACCGTTATTGGCCGAGACACATGTCGAGTTCAAAAACCGCACCGGACACGCCATCCTCGAGCGTTACGGCATGACCGAAACCAACATGAATACGTCCAATCCCTATGACGGAGAACGGATCGCCGGAACGGTCGGCTTTCCGCTGCCGGGCGTGACGGTGCGCGTGACCGATCCCGCCACCGGAGCCGTGTTGTCTGCCGAAGAAACCGGAATGATCGAGATCAAAGGACCGAACGTCTTCAAGGGCTACTGGCGCATGCCCGAAAAGACGGCAGCCGAGTTCACCGCCGATGGCTTTTTCACCAGCGGCGATCTCGGCAAGATCGACAGGCGCGGCTATGTCCACATTGTCGGGCGCAGCAAGGATCTGGTGATTTCGGGCGGGTACAACATCTATCCGAAGGAGGTCGAGGGCGAGATCGACCAGCTCGAGGGCGTGGCCGAGAGCGCCGTGATCGGTGTCCCGCATCCGGATTTCGGAGAGGGCGTGACGGCGATCGTCGTTCGCAAGCCCGACGCGGCTCTGGATGAGATGGCGATCCTTGGCGCGCTTCAGGACCGGCTCGCGCGCTACAAACAGCCCAAGCGCATCATCTTCGCCGAGGACTTGCCCCGCAACACGATGGGCAAGGTCCAGAAGAATGTCCTCAGGCAGCAATACGCCGATCTATACGCCAGGACGTGACGTGACCGCGCCCTCTGGGAGGAAGGCGCGCCGACTCATCTTCAAATTTTGAAAACGACAGCTACGGCGCTGGAGGCGCCGGAGGGAGGAGAATCATGGGTATCGAAGTACTATCCATATTGCTGTTGGTCGGGATGTTCGTCATCGCGACGGTCCAGCCGATCAACATGGGCGCGCTGGCATTCGGCGGCACTTTCGTGCTCGGCTCGTTGATCATCGGAATGAAAACCAGCGACATCTTCGCCGGATTTCCGAGCGACCTTTTCCTGACGCTGGTCGCCGTCACCTACCTCTTCGCCATCGCACAGATCAACGGCACGATCGACTGGCTCGTCGAAGGTGCCGTGCGGCTGGTGCGCGGACATGTCGCCTGGATCCCCTGGGTGATGTTCCTCGTCGCCGCCGTCATCACCGGTTTCGGTGCTCTTGGCCCCGCGGCTGTCGCGATCCTCGCACCCGTCGCCTTGAGCTTTGCCGTGCAATACCGCATTCACCCGGTGATGATGGGCCTGATGGTGATCCATGGCGCGCAAGCCGGCGGCTTTTCGCCGATCAGTGTCTATGGCGGAATCACCAACCAGATCGTTGCCAAGGCCGGTCTGCCCTTCGCCCCGACATCGCTGTTCCTCTCCAGCTTCTTCTTCAACCTGGCGATCGCCGTGCTGGTCTTCTTCGTCTTCGGCGGCGCGCGGGTGATGAAGCAGGAACCCGCATCGTCCGGCCCCTTGCCGGAACTGCATCCCGAAGGCGTATCGGCGTCGATCAGAGGCCATGGCGGCACGCCTGCCAAGCCGATCAGGGAACATGCTTACGGCACCGCGGCCGACACTGCAGCGAGCTTGCGGCTGACGAATGAAAGGATCATCACCTTGATCGGCCTGACTGCACTCGGGATCGGCGCGCTGGTCTTCAAGTTCAATGTCGGTCTGGTCGCAATGACCGTCGCCGTCGCCCTGGCGCTGCTGTCCCCGAAGACGCAGAAAGCGGCGATCGACAAGGTGAGCTGGTCGACCGTGCTGCTGATCGCCGGCATCATCACCTATGTCGGCGTCATGGAGAAAGCCGGCACGGTCGATTATGTCGCCAATGGCATATCGAGCCTCGGCATGCCGCTTCTGGTGGCGCTCCTGCTTTGCTTCACGGGCGCGATTGTTTCGGCCTTTGCATCCTCGACCGCGCTGCTCGGCGCCATCATCCCGCTCGCCGTGCCGTTCCTCCTTCAAGGACACATCAGCGCCATCGGAGTCGTCGCCGCGATCTCGATCTCGACGACCATCGTCGATACCAGCCCGTTCTCGACCAACGGCGCACTCGTCGTCGCCAATGCGCCGGATTACCAGCGGGAGAAAGTACTGCGGCAACTCCTCGTCTACAGCGCACTGATTGCCATCATCGGTCCGGTGGTGGCATGGTTGGTGTTCGTCGTGCCTGGGCTGGTCTGATCGGGCTGGCGGTCCAAATGCAGCGAGCGAAGCATCCGAGACGCTCATGTCCGAAGGCTTCATGCTTCCGGAGGATATGGGTTTCGTTCTCGACCGGGCTCGCGAGCAGAGCACGGCACTGCGTTGAAAAAAGTCCGGGGAAGTGCCGCGGAATTGCTGCGATGACGCGGCGGACGGGAGATTGGCTCCCGTTCGCTCCGGCCGAAGTATTTCAGGCTGCGTACATATCGAATCGCCCACATGACCGTTCCGCCTTCGGGAAGAGAGGCTGGCAGCTGACCGGTTGTGGGCAAACTCCGACTTGGAGCAAACCCGTGGGAACAGCCGCGCCATCAGTTGGTTCTACGTCGAGGGGAGCCAGAGACCAAAGCAGAGCTTCCGACAGCCAACAAGCCGAATGGAGGAAACGAAGATGGCCGACGAGAGATACCGACGGAGAGAGCAATACGGCCGCGGCTACGGGCGCGAGCCCGACGAGCCCCGAGGCCGATACGGGCGCTTGAGGCGCTCTTGGGAGGACGATTACGGGGATGACCGCTATGAACGCAGTTATGGCGGTCGCGAGGGGTATCGCGGCGACTATCCTTCGCGGGGGCAGGGTTACGGGCGCGAACGGGAGGCCGGCGAAGCTTATCGCGGCGAATTCGGCGCTCGCGGAATGAGCGAGCGGATGGGTGGATATGGCCGTGAGTGGGGATTGCGACGGGGCTTCGGTGCCGAGCGCTTCGGTGGCGGCAGCGAGAGTGCGGAGGCGGTGTTTGAAGATCAGGACTTTGGTCGCGGAGAGAGCGGTTACGGCCGCGACTTCGGCCGGGGATACGGCGGCGGCTACGGGCGCGAAGGATATGGTGGCGCGCACGGCGGCGGCTATGGCGGCGAGGGCTATCGCGGCGGGATGTATGGCGGTGGCTATGGAGAGCCCCGCAGCGAGCGCTTCGGACAATATCGCGGTCGGGGACCGAAAGGCTATCAGCGGTCGGATGAGCGCATCCGTGAAGACGTATGTGATCGGCTTAGCGATGACCGTTCGGTGGATGCCTCGGAAATCGAGGTGCGAGTCAGCAATTGCGAGGTGACGCTGAGCGGCACCGTCGAAAGCCGGGAGCAAAAGCGCCGCGCCGAAGACTGCGCGGAAGAAGTCTCAGGCGTAAAGAACGTGCAGAATAATCTGCGCGTGAGCCAGCAAGGCTGGACTGCCGGCGGAAAATCCCAGACCGGAACGACAGGAACAACCGGAGCGGGAATGACGACCGGAACCAGCGCGACGAGTCCGGAATCAAGACGCGAGACTTGAGCTCGGTGAGGCAAAACGTCTTAAGCGCCCGGGTAATCGGGCGCTTAAGACCGGTGGCTCCGAGGATGCGAGTGTCCGACTCGGGAACAGCCCTGCGGCTGCCGGGTTAGGCCTTTGCCGGCGCCGCTGGTGCCGGTTCCGCGACGGCCGAGGCGAGCGATGACAGCCAGACAGCGCAGCAAAGATCCGATCCCCGCCTATCCGCTCCGGATAACCCTGCCGTATACGCTGTTCGTCGCCGTCCTCACGCCTTTCTACTGGCTGCGATACGGCCCCGGCAATTTCCTGTGGTTCTCCGATCTTGCCTTGTTTGCCGTGCTCATCGCACTTTGGACAGGCATTCGGCTTTTCTATTCGATGATGGCGGTCGGCGTTCTGCCGCTCGAACTCGCCTGGTGCGTCGACTTCGTCACCGGCGGCAGGTTCATCGGGCTCGCCGCCTATATGTTCGATCCGAAGGAGCCGTTGCATATGCGGTTGTTGTCGGGCTTTCACCTCTTCCTGCCGGTGCTCATCCTATTCATGCTGATGCGGCAAGGCTACGACCGCCGGGCGTTCAAGGCGCAGACCGTCTTCGCCTGGGGCGTGCTTCTCGCGAGCTATTGGCTCACCCCTCCGGAGAAGAATATCAATTGGGTGCACGGGCTCGGCCCGGGGCCGGAGACGCAAAAGGTGCTGTCTCCGCGCACCTATCTCGGCCTCTACATGGTGTTGCTTCCCGTGGTTGCCTATCTCCCGGTCCATCTCGTGCTGAAGCGGCTTTTCCGGCCCTAAGTCATGATGGACACCGGCACAGACCGTGCAGTCGTGTTGTCGGCGACAAGCGGCCTTTATTCCGCCCGCTTCTTAATTCTCTGTTAAGGAATACATTCCTTTGCGGAGATCTTGTCCATGTCGCTCGGCGCATCCCAACGTTTGCACGACGGCGTCGCGGCCGTTGAAACCATGACGCGTTTCGCGCTTGCAGTGCTGGCGCTTGCCTCGGGCGTCTATACCTATCTCGGCGTGCGCAGCATTCTCGACGGCTCGCCGACCGCGGTCTTCTTCGCGGCGATCATCTACTCGGCCTCGGTCTCTGTCGGCATCTATGCCTTCTGGTCCTATATGGCCCGCTTCTATCCGCATGTGACCACCCATACGGGCCGGGCCGCCATGTTGGGCGTGATGGCCTTGGGCGCTGCCATGATCATCGCCATGTCGAGCTGGCTCAACGCGGCGGCGCTCGCAGGTTCGGCCGCGCTCGAACAGCACCTCGCGGAAACGGTGGAGGACTACACCGCCGACCTCGACCAGGCGCACCAGAACGCGCTTGCGGCGCAAAGCCTGCTGCCCGATATCCAGCGCGCATCCGAACGCTTCGCTCAGCTTGCCGCCTCCGAGCGGCAATCGGGAGCGCTCACCGGCACGACGGGATCGGGAAGCGTGGTGCAGCTTCTGTCGCAAATGTCGGCGCAGATGAAGGAGCTCGAAAATGGCATCAACGCCTCCCGCGAGCAGGTCACGACCCTGTTCAACCAAGGGCAAAAGCGGCTCGAAACCATGCGCACGCTGGTCTCGGCACCGGGTGCGATCGAACCGCGTGCCGACCAGTTCTCCTCCGAAGTGGTGGCGCTCACAGGCGTGATAGCCTCGCTCGGGCAGACTTCGATCGCGCCTTCGATCCGTCGCGCCGCGGACGACCTGTCCCTCGGCTTCATCGCACCGGTGGCCGACGGCGGCGATGCCGATCTCGTCAACCGCCAGGACCGGGTCATGGAGACGGTGCGGGCCTCGGTGGCGGCGCAATCCAAAGTGCTCTCTGACGCGGCCGACGAAATCCTCGCCCGTACGCCGGTGGAGGAGCGACGCTTCGTTCCGCTGTCCTCCGCCGAAGCCGTGTTGCGCTATGCGGCTGATTTCATTCCCGCCTGGGCCGGCGCCATTTCTATCGATCTGCTGCCGGGCGTGCTGGTCTTCATTCTCGCCGCAGTGCACGGCGCCATCCGCAAACAGGAGGAAAGGCTGCCGTTTGCCGAGCGCATTACGGCGGCCGAACTGCTGCAAGCGCTAGAAGTGCAGCGAGCGGTAACGGCAAACGGCGTGAACCTCGGCGAGATAGGCGCCCAGACGGAAGCCGACGGCAAAGCGGACGAGCTGAACAACATCACCAGTCTCGACCCGAGAACGCGTGCAAAGGATCGGTCGCATGAGGATCGATGAGCCATTCAAGGCGCTGCTGCGGCTCGACGACGGTGTGCTGATGCGCGGCGCTTTCTTCCTGTTGCTATCGGCCGCGGCGGTCTTCCTGCTGATCGACGTGCGCGATATCACGGCAATGAACGCCGAACTGCCGGGTTTCGACCCGATGCTAGAGGACCAGCCGGTCTTGCCTCCGGCACTGACCGAGGGCGGGCCCAGGGCTCCGTCGGCACAGCCCGCAAGCCCCGACGAGGTGCTGCGCCAGCCGATGAAGTTCGAGCTCACGTCCGGCGGCGTGTTGCTCGCCGAAGGCACCATTGACCTCGGGGCAGGTGCGCGCTTCGCTGAGGAGATCGAAACGCGAGGCGAATATGTAAAGACGGTGGCGCTCAACTCACCCGGGGGCTCGGTGGACGACGCGCTCGTCATTTCGAAGCTGATCCGCGAAAAGAAGCTCAATACCAAGGTGGCGTCAAAAGCGCTCTGCGCCTCCTCCTGCCCGATCATCTTTGCCGGCGGTGTGGGGCGCCTGGCCGAAGAGGATGCAATCGTCGGCGTGCACCAGGTTTTCAACGGCAGCAGGGAGAGGCCGACGGCAGAACAGGCCGCGTCATTCGCGCAATCCACGACCGCTCGGGTCGCCCGCCATCTCGATGCAATGGGCATCGGCGCCGGGCTCTGGATCAATGCGCTCGAAACGCCGCCGGACCGGCTCTACTATCTGACGGCGAAGGAGATGGCTGACTTCAAGCTGACCACGGAGCCGGTCGCGACCGCCAAGAAGAAGAGCTGAGCTTGTCTGGGCGCAATATGCGCTCGACGATCGCGACAACATCTTCAGTTACATTGAAAGAGAGAATCCGAGGACGGCGGTCCGCGTCGACGAGGGATCGTCCGCGCTGCACGCCGCCTTCTCGACTTTCCCGAAAGCGGTCGTCCTGGTCGGATTGCCGGAACACGCGAGCTTGTTGTGCCGCGCACGCGCTATATTGCAGCCTACGTCGTGACGGCGGATAGGATTCGTATTCTGCGTATTTTGCACGGCGCCCAGATCTGGCCCATCGAGTTTATCGATGAGCAGACTTGACGACGCCACCGCCTGCGATATTCGCCCGATGTAGAGTGTTTCACTTGGATGCCGCGTTCGGAACATTTGGGTGATGAACCTGTTTGTACGGCTTGGCCGAAGCCGCAACGCTCGACCCGACCTGATTGTGTTCGCGACTACTCGCCGCCCATGCATTACCACCGCACCAGATCGATTGAGCAATTCAGAGGATGGCACTCCTTGGGTGCAATAGGTGCGTTTGCCGCCGGAGCTCTCGCGGTTGGAGCTTACGCAATCGGCGCTTTGGCGATCGGCCGTCTCGCTATCGGCAAGGCGCGGATAGGAAATCTCGAAATCGATAAACTGACCGTTCGCAATATTCGCGGCGCAGGATCGTCCGATCACAATGGCGGTGGGCGTAACGATACCGCTATGACCACGGCTGGCGTGGCGGAAGGCTACGTCTCCTTATGCCGCCGAGGAGAGTTCGACGAGGCGATGGCGCGCTTCTTCTCGGCAGATCACGTCCGTTCCGAATCTCTCGACATGCGAGAGGCTCCTATAGAAATGCACGGCATGGAAGCGATCAGGCAAGGCAGTCGAGAATTTGCAGAACAACATGAAATCCACGACGTCGTGGTCGACGGCCCACTTGTTGGAGGAACGCGGTTTGCCGTCGGCTTTTCCATCGATGCGACTTTCACGCCAACCGGAAGACGTGCGGCAATTCGGAAGCTCGACGTCTATACCGTGCAGGGCGGGGCCATCGTGCGGAGCGAAGTCTACTACAACGCGCCTCCGCTTTCGGCACGTTAGCCCCCGGTGAGAATGGGCCGATTCGGCCCGCAATCATCGCTAGGCAAGATCGCCGCCGTCGATCCCGATCACATGTCCGCTGATGTACGAACTTGCATCGCTGGCGAGGAACACCACCAGGGAGGCCACTTCCTCCGGCGTACCGACGCGGCGCATGGGGTAGGGAGCAACGAGCTGTTCCGTCGTCACTTTCCAGTCGCGCCGCACCCGCTCCAGCATAGGTGTCTCGATCGGTCCGGGCGCGATGGCGTTGATGCGCACGTGCCGGCCGTACTCCTGAGCGGCGGCGCGGGTCATGTGGATGACGGCGGCCTTGGAAGCTCCGTAGGCGATGATGTTCGGGAAGGCGTGCCGGCCACCGATCGAGGCCGTGTTGATCATCGCGCCTCGTGATTGCACGAGATGCGGCAGTTCGTATTTCATTGCGACGAACACGCCACGCAGATTGGTGGCGATCTGGTCGTCGAAGCCGGCAATGTCCGTGTCGGCGATCGGGGCCGGCGGCAGGTCGATGCCGGCATTGTTGAAGGCGATGTCGAGGCGGCCATAATGCTCGACGGTCTCGGCCACGAAACGCTCGACTTGACGCGCATCACGCACGTCCGATTTGATGTAGACAACGTCGCCGCCAGCAGCGCGCAGGCGGCTCTCTACCTCGCGCCCGAGCGCTTCCCGCCGACCGTTGAATGCGACCTTCGCACGGGCCCGGACAAGGGCGGCGGCAGTCGCCGCGCCGATTCCGGAGGTGCCGCCGGTCACGATTGCGACCTTGCCCTCGAGAACGCCAGGGTTTTGCGCCATCGCGGGTGCCGCTGTGAGCCCGGCGCCGGCCGCTGCGCCAGTGGCAAGCATGCCGGCGATAAGGTGCCTGCGCGGAAGCATTATCGTGTCGGATGTGATCTCGTCGGTCATCACTCGTCGCCTCTCTCTGCCATGGATGGAGGAAAGGCTAACCGAGAGTATTTGCCGAAAAAATCCGTGTCTGCTTTCAGGATTTTAAAGTCTGAGTTTATAATCGACACATGAACCTGCGACCGGATCCATTCTCTGGCATTTCCGCCTTTCTTGCGGTAGCAGAGGCAGGCGGCTTCACCGCGGCAGCAGCGCGGCTGGATGTCTCGCCGGCCGCCGTGAGCCAGGCGGTGAAGGCCCTCGAAGAGAGGCTCGGCACGCCTTTGTTCATCCGTACGACACGGCGCGTCGGGCTGAGCGAGGCGGGCGCGGCCCTGCTGGCGCGCGTCAATCCCGCTGCGGCCGAGATCATCGCCGCGGTCGAGCAGGCGGCCGCAACGGACGAGCCCTCAGGATTGCTGCGCCTTACCGTGCCGCGGATGGCGGTGCCGCTTGTTATCGAACCGGTCATCCCCGCGCTGAGACGCGCTCATCCGCGGATCGCGATCGAGATCGCGGTTGAGGATGCGACGGTCGATTTGCCCGGGCGCGGCTTCGATGCCGGCATCCGCATCGGTGAGTATATCGAGCGCGACATGGTCGCGGTGCGTCTTACGCGGGACATCGCCTGGTCGGTGGTGGCGAGCCCGGCTTATCTCGCCGCGCGCGGGAGGCCGGAGACACCACAGGAGCTGACGGCTCATGAGGCGATCCGCTACCGCTTTCCGCGCTCGGGCGCACTCTACCGGTGGGAGTTCGAGCGGGACGGCCGCGACTTCTCCGTCGATCCGCCGGGCAGCTTGATCGTAAACGACGGTGCGCTGCTCGTCTCCTGGGCGCGCGCCGGCCTCGGCCTTGCCTATGTCGCCGACATCGCGGTCGAGGCGGAATTACGTGACGGCCAGCTTGTTCGAGTTCTCGAACCCTTCCTGCCGACGACCCCCGGCCTCTTTCTTTACTTCCCGCAACGTGCGCAGACCCAGCCGAAGTTGCGCGCCTTCATCGACCTGGCAAGACAGGTGTTGCGGCCAGGACGTTGAGGTGTACCGCGGCACGTGCGTTCATTTGCGATGTTCTGCGGCCGACACGGCATCACGGACGGGGTTCTGCGCAGGGCAAGATGCTCATTGCATCGGCGGAACAGGATGTTCTATACGCGGCCCAGCCGGCGGAAGCGGGCGTAGTGATAGGAGACGGAGAACAGGGATGAAGCCGCAAGCCATTACGCCAGCCCCCCGGGATGCCGCCGCCCGCAAGGCGGTCGCGCCGGTAATCTGCTATCCGGTCGAGACCCTGCCTCGCCCCGATCTCGCCGCCTATCGCGCCGTGCGGGACGATCTCGAACTCGTCGATCGCGTCACGGTTCCTGCGCGCGATGCGGCCTGCTGGTCGGTTCCCGCCGGACACTTCTGCCGCATCCTCTGCAGCGAAGGTCCACAGGTGGGCGATCTTAACTTGTTCAACGCGCATGACTTCAGGGAGCGTCTGTACACCGGCAAGACGCGCGCGCTGAACGGCACCCATGTCGGGCTCGGCGATCAGCTTTTCTCGAATATGCCCTATCTGCGCCCGATCGCCACGATCACGCATGATACGCTCGACTGGTACGGTTTCGACGAATTCGGCGGCTCGGTGCACGATGTCATCGGTACGCGCTGCGACCCCTATACGCACAACCTGCTGAGTCACGGTGGCCAGTACCATTACTGCTGCCACTCCAACCTCACCCGTGCCTTTGCAAAGCACACCGGCAAGACGCTTGCCGAGGCTGAGCCCTATATCCATGACGTGCTGAATGTCTTCATGTGCACCGGCTTCACCCGCGACACCGGGCAGTATTTCATGAAGGCGAGTCCCGTCCGCCCCGGCGACTATCTGGAGTTCTTCGCCGAGATCGACCTCTTTGGGTGCATGTCGGCGTGCCCCGGCGGCGACTGCTCGTCGGAGCACTCCTCGGATGCGGCGTCCTGCTACCCGCTCGAGGTCGAAGTCTACCGACCCGTTCGTCAGCCCCAAGGCTGGGCCTCGCCCGCGCTCAACGGCTACGACCGTACGCACGGTCTGTAGTAGCTATACCGGTTTCGGCCTGGACGAGATTGAGAATGACGCCCTCGTCGGCGCTAGAGCCGCTCTGGAGCACTTCGCCGCGACAGGGCCGAGCCGGTCCACGAGTACAGGAGATCACTTCGCCGTGAGGCTCGGGCTCCGGCTTGAAACGAGAACAAGCCGCTCCAATTCCCTCGAAAAATTCAGCTTGTATTCGGAGGGCGCCGATGGACGTCTTTTCCCCTAAAGCCGGATTTCTCGCGCTCGCCTCGGTCGCGGCGGTCGCCTCTAGTGTGGCCCTCGGTCCGGCGCGCGCCGAGCTGCTCGCCCGCGTTCCGGCGGCGCGCGAAATGGCGGTCTGCGGCGACATCTTGTTCGTTGGAACCAAAGGATCCTCGGTCTATGCCGTGCCGCTGGCGGGCGGGCGCGCCCGCCGGGTTGCATCCGGATTTTCCGCTCCCAATGGAGTCGCATGCTCCCGCGGTCGTTTGTTCGTCGCGTCGAGGGACAGAATAACGGCATTCGACATCGGGCCCCAGGGTGCTCTGAGCGGCAGGCGCGATATTCGCCGAGATTTGCCGAGTTCGGGAGGCCATAGTCTCCGCTATATCGCCGTCGGCCCCGATTCCCGGCTCTATGTGTCGCTGGGGTCGCCTTGCAACATTTGCTTGCCGCGCGGGCTGCAAGGCACGATCGTCAGCTTGAACCAGAACGGGTCCGGTCTTCGACGGGTCGCCTGGGGCGTGCGCAATTCGGTCGGCTTCGACTGGCGCGGCGGCACCATGTTCTTTACCGACAACGGTGCCGACCGAATGGGCGACGATATCCCGCCCGACGAGCTGAACGCGCTTCGGCCGGGCGGCTTTTACGGCTTTCCCTATTTCGGAGGCCGAATCCCGCTCAAAGGGTTCGAGGACGCGTCGCCGCCCGCGCGGCAGATTCCGCCTGTCTTCAACTTTCAGGCGCATGTCGCAGCGCTCGGAATCCATTTCTTCCGCAGCCTCGGCGGCGACGCTCTGGTCGCCGAGCACGGCAGTTGGGACAGATCTGTTCCGGTCGGCTATCAGGTCGTGCGGGTGCGCTTCCAGGGCGGCCGCCCGGTCTCGGCGACGATTTTCCTCAGAAACGTCGGCCGGCCGGTGGACGTCAAGGAGGCCCCGGACGGTTCCATCCTCGTATCCGACGACGCTGGCGGCGCGATTCACGTCTTCAGGCGGTGACGCAACGGTGACCTCGTTGTTGTGTGTTGACTCGAGTGCGATAGAGAGTATTCTGCCCTTAATTGGTATGACCACTTGGCCACTTGGCCGCAGAAGCTCTATCGGGGAGCGTGATGTTTTCTGCCGTGGAATCGCGCCGCCTCTATCGTCAGGTGGCGGACCAGATGAGAGGGCTGATCGAACGGGGCGAACTGGCGCCCGGTTCCCGGCTTCCATCCGAGCGGGAACTCGCGCAGAAGCTCGGCGTTTCCCGTCCCACCATCCGCGAAGCGCTGATCGTGCTCGAGGTCGAGGGTTTCATCGATATCCGCATGGGGTCCGGCATCTATGTCGCGACGCGCAAGGTTCGGGCGCCCGATACGCCGCCGGAGGATTTCGAAGGTCCGTTCGAATTGCTGCGGGCGCGGGCGGTGGTCGAGTGCGCCATTGCCGAAGAGGCGGCTCGGCTGGCGCGTCCCGAGCATATCGCCGTTCTCGACGATAATCTCTCGCGCATGGCGGCGGCACTCGAGGATCGCCGCCTGGCGCTCGCGCTCGACCGCGAGTTCCACGTCATTGTCGCGAGCATCATCGCTAATCAGACGCTGAACCGTTTCGTCGGCAGCATCCACGACATGCGCATGACGCCTTATTTCGAGAAGCTCGCGAGCTATTTCGAAAACACCGAAACCTGGCGCGCCGCGATGGAGGAGCATCGCGTGATCCGCGACGCGATCGCCTCGGGCGATCCTGCAGCCGCACGCGCCGCTATGCGCGCGCATCTTGATCAGTCTCAGCTTCGCCTGTCGGCAAGCTTCGAGGAGGAGTCGTCCGACGGCACGATACCCGCCGCGTGGAGGCGCGTCGGGGGGAATTAACATGAAAGAGGAATGCGGGCGCAAAACCGCGCAGATTTTCCACATCTCGCTTTGAAAAATCACTTCGCTTTTGGGAGGAGAAAGAAGATGAAGTTCAAACTGTTGACGCTGCTGGGTGCCACTGCGACCGTCCTGGCTTCGGCGCTTGCAGCCGAGGCTCAGACGGCGCTCAAATGGGCGCATGTCTACGAGACCTCGGAGCCGTTCCATACCGAGTCCGTCTGGGCCGCCGAAGAAATCGGCAAGCGCACCGAGGGGCGTTACAAGATCGATGTCTTCCCGGCCTCGCAGCTCGGCAAGGAGGCCGACATCAACCAGGGCCTGAAGCTCGGCACGGTCGATATCATCATTTCCGGCTCGAGCTTCGCTGCGCGGGAATATGCACCGATCGGCGTGACCTATTTCCCCTACACGTTCCGCGACCCGGCCCATCTGATCGCCTATACCAAGAGCGATGTCTTCAAGCGACTGGCCGAGGGGTACGAGGCGGCTTCGGGCAACCACATCACCGCCGTCACCTACTACGGCACGCGCCACACCACATCGAACCGGCCGATCGCAAAATGTGCCGACATGCAGGGGCTGAAGATGCGCGTCCCGGACGTCCCGGCCTACCTCGCCATGCCGCGGGCCTGCGGCGCCAATACGACGCCGATCGCCTTCGCGGAGGTCTATCTCGCTCTCCAGAACGGCACGGTCGAGGCGCAGGAAAATCCGCTGACGACGATCGAGGCGAAGAAGTTCTTCGAGGTGCAGAAGCACATCGTCTTGACCGGGCATATCGTCGATCACCTGAACACGGTGGTGTCGAAGAATCTCTGGTCGCAGCTCTCCGATGCGGACAAGCAGATTTTCACCGAAGTGATGCAGCAGGCGGCGGAGCGTGCCACCAAGATCATCGAAGAGCGTGAGAAGAAGCTCGTCGAGACCTTCAAGGAGCGCGGCATCCAAGTGACGGAGGTCGACAAGGCGGACTTCCAGTCAAACGTGATGGAGAAGGTGTCGCTCGAAGACTTCGGCTACAAGAAGGAAGACTGGGAGGCAATCCGCGCCGTCAAGTGAAATCATAGATGCCGGCGGTACGTAGAGCCGCCGGCATTTTTTCCACCTTCGCCGGATGAACGCCATGTCACAGGAAGTCCATTTGCAGACGACGCCGGAGGAAATCGCCCATTCCTTCGACGAGGCCCCGCCAGCCGCGGATATTTCGAACTATGCCTTCGAGGATTGGGTGACGCTCGCCATCTTCTGGGTGATGACAGGATGCGTATTCCTGCAATTCTTTACCCGCTACGTGCTCAACGACTCCTATGCCTGGACGGAGGAGATCGCCACCAATTGCCTGATCGGCCTAGTGTTCCTCGGTTCCGTCATGTGCGTCCGGGTTTCGCGGCACATCCAGGTCGACGTGCTCTATCATTATCTCCCGAGGCCTGCGGCACGCGGTATGGCGATCTTTGTCGACCTCGTGCGCATCGGCTTCTTCGCCTATGCCTGCTGGCTGATGTGGCGCTATGTGGCGATCGTTGCGCATGAGCGCATGGTGACGGTCGATCTGCCGCGCAGCATCGTTTTCTACAGCGTGATGGCAGGCTTCGTACTGATGCTGGTCCGCTCCATTCAGGTCTTCATCGCCAATCAACGCCGCGGCTATTCGGTTCTCGAAAAGCCGGAGGAATTCCAGAAGGTCGAGGGCTGATTCATGCTGTTGCTCGTCGGATCGTTTCTTCTCCTCATGCTGGTAGGGGTTCCTGTCGCCGTCTCCATGGCCGTGGCCTCGGTCCTCTATCTGGTCTTCTTTAATGTCGCCCCCGATATCATCGCAGCACAGCGGATGATTGCCGGTGTGGAGAGTTTTCCGCTGCTTGCGGTGCCGTTCTTCATTCTCGCCGGCAATCTGATGAACTCCGCCGGTGTCACCGGCCGCATCTATGCCTTCGCGGTCGCGCTCGTCGGCTGGATGAAAGGGGGGCTCGCGCAGGTCAACATCATCGGTTCGGTGATCTTTTCCGGCATGTCGGGCACCGCGCTCGCTGACGCCGCCGGCATCGGCACGATCGAGATCAAGGCGATGAAGGATCATGGCTATCCGGTCGAGGCCGCCGTCGGCGTCACGGCCGCATCGGCGACGCTCGGACCGATCTTTCCGCCATCGCTGCCCTTCGTCATCTACGGCATGATGGCGAATGTCTCGATCGGCGCCCTGTTCATGGCCGGCATCGTTCCGGGCGTGGTGATGACGGTGCTGATGATGCTGACGGTCGCGATCTTCGCCTACAAGCGCGGCTGGGGCTCCGACACGCCATTCGAGATGAAGCGGATTTTGTCGGCCTCGCTCGAGGTCGTCGTCGTGCTTGCCGTGCCGATCTTCATCTATCTCCTGATGTCGGCGGGCCTGTCGATGAATGTCGCTGTCGGCATCGCCCTCGTGGTGCTGCTCGCCCTCGACTGGTACTTCGACTTTTCCGCGGTCATGGCGCTGATGACCCCGGTGATCCTGATCGGCGGCATGACCATGGGCTGGTTCACGCCGACGGAAGCCGCCGTCGCCGCGGTCCTGTGGTCGCTGTTTCTGGGGCTGGTGCGCTATCGCACGATGACGATGGCGACGCTGACGCGGGCGACCTTCGACACGATCGAGACGACCGCCTCGGTGCTCTTCATCGTGACCGCCGCATCGATCTTCGCCTGGCTTTTGACGGTCAGCCAGGCCGCCCAGATGCTTTCAGGCGCGATCCTGACGATCACCGAAAACAAGTGGGTCTTTCTGATCCTGGTGAACCTCCTGATGCTCTTCGTCGGCTGCTTTCTCGACACGATCGCCGCGATCACCATCCTGGTGCCGATCCTCCTGCCATTGTCGGCCCAGTTCGGCATCGACCCGGTTCACTTCGGCCTGATCATGACGCTCAACCTGATGATCGGTCTTTTGCATCCGCCGCTCGGCATGGTGCTCTTCGTGCTGTCGCGCGTCGCGAAGCTCTCGGTCGAACGGACGACCATGGCGATCCTGCCTTGGCTCCTGCCGCTCTTCATCGCACTCATCCTCATCACCTTCGTTCCCGCGATCACCCTGTGGCTGCCGGGCGCGGTAGGGCTGATCCGCTGATGGCACCGGCAACCATGCGCACGCGTCTCGCCCGACTCTATGGTCAACGCGATCTCAGGCTGGAAGCTCAGGACGTTGCGGAGCCCGGCGAAGGCGAGGTTCTCTTGAAGATGGCGGCCGCCGGCATCTGCGGCTCCGATCTTCACTACTACCAGGATGGCGGCTTCGGCCCCATCCGCGTGCGTGAGCCGATCATCCCGGGCCACGAGGCCTCGGGACATGTCGTCGCGCTCGGAGCCGGTGTCTCCGGCATTGCCGTCGGCGAGCTGGTCGCGGTCAATCCGAGCCAACCCTGCGGCAACTGCCGCTTCTGCGGCGAAGGGCTTCCCATTCACTGCCTGAACATGCAGTTCATGGGCAGCGCCATGCGCGTTCCTCACACGCAAGGCATGTTCCGCGACTGGCTCGTCGTGCCGGCGGGCCAGTGCTTCCCGGCGGGCACGTCGGTCAGCGCCGGGGAAGCGGCCTGCGCCGAACCGCTGGCAGTCTCGCTCCATGCCGTCGCACGGGCAGGCGATCTCAAGGGCAGACAGGTGCTTGTCACCGGCGCCGGGCCGATCGGCGCTCTCGTCGTCGCCGCCGCCCGCCATGCCGGGGCCAAGACGATCGTGGTGTCCGATCTCGCCGATGCGGCGCTCGACCGGGCGCTGACAATGGGCGCGACGCGCGTCGTGAACATTCGCCGCGATCCTGCGGGTCTGAGCGAATACGAGGCCGAAAAGGGCCGGTTCGATGTCGCCTTCGAGTGCTCGGCGGCAGCGCCTGCATTGCGCAATGCGATCGCGGCGGTCAAGCCGCGCGGTCTGATCGTGCAGGTTGGGGTAACGGGCGACATCACCCTTCCGCTCAATGCGCTTGTCGGCAAGGAATTGCGCCTCGTCGGCTCGCAGCGCTTCGACAGCGAGTTCGCGCTTGCGGTCGAGCTCATCGCCAACCGCCGGATCGACGTCCGGCCGATCATTTCCCATGCGTTTCCGGTCGATCAGGCAGTCACCGCCTTCGAGCAGGCCGGCGACCGCTCGGTTGCCTGCAAGGTGCAACTGACGTTTCTGCCTTAAAGGAGTTTGAGTTACATGCGACATACATGGCGGTGGTTCGGACCGGTGGACCGGGTGAGCGTCCAGGATGCGGCGCAGGCCGGCGCGCAGGGTATCGTCAGCGCGCTCCATCACATCGCGACCGGGGCTGTCTGGCCCGTCGCGGAGATCGAAAAGCGGCAGCGAGAGGTCCGCGAGGGCGGCCTCGAATGGGAGGTGGTGGAAAGCGTTCCCGTATCCGAAAGCATCAAGACACAGACAGGCCGCTGGCGCGAGCACCTCGCCAATTGGCAGGAGACACTGCGCCGCCTGTCCTCTGCCGGCATCCGCACCGTCTGCTACAATTTCATGCCGGTCCTCGACTGGACGCGCACCGACCTGCGCTGGACCGCCCGCCACGGCGCGAAAGCCATGCGCTTCGACCGCATCGACTTCGCGGCTTTCGATCTCCATCTGCTTGAGCGGCCGGGCGCGCTTGACGACTATGACGAAGCGACGCGTGAACAGGCGGCGCGACGCTTTGGCGAGATGACGGAGGAGCGGCGGCTCGCGCTTTCCCGCAACATCGGCGCCGGACTTCCGGGCTCGGCCGACGGCTACAGCCTGCCGCAGCTCCGCGAGCATCTACAGACCTATTCAGGCATCGGACGCGAAAAGCTCCAGCGCCACCTCGTCGATTTCCTCGCCGAGGTGACGCCGGTCGCCGAACGGGCCGGCGTCAACATCTGCGCCCATCCGGACGATCCGCCATGGGCGCTGCTCGGCCTGCCGCGCATTCTCTCGACGGCGGAAGACTATGCCTTCATGCTCAGCGAGGTCGATAGCCCCGCGAACGGCGTCACCTTCTGCACCGGCTCGCTCGGCGCCCTGGCGGCAAATGATCTGCCGGCCATGGTCCGCCAATTCGCCCCACGCATCCACTTCGTCCATCTCCGCAATGTCCGCCGCGAGGAGGAGCGGACGCCTTGCTCCTTCTATGAGGACGAGCATCTGGAGGGGGGTACCGACATGGTGGCGGTGATCGCCGGGCTGCTCAAAGAGGAGCAGCGGCGCCGCGCCGAGGGCCGTGCGGACCACCAGATTCCGATGCGCCCGGATCACGGCCAGGAGATCCTCGACGATCTGACCCGCGGCGCACAGCCAGGCTATCCGGCGATCGGCCGCCTGAAGGGCCTGGCGGAACTGCGCGGCATCGAAAGAGCATTGTCTCACCCGATCTATGGGCGGGTTTGAGCGGACGTTCGTGAGGGCAGGAGGGCATTGCCGGACCTTCCACCCGTTCGGTGTCGATCACTGAATGTTCGGCGATGAAGCGGATCGCCATCGCATGCGGAAAGAGCGCGAGCACGCCCGTGCCGTCCCGCGGGTTGAGATAAACGGATCGCCCAGCCCTCGGTGCGACGAGCAGTCCCGAGAATCCCCGAGCCATCCCTCCGATTCAAGCCGGTCCCGGTTGCATAGCTTCAGGAAACAGGGACAGGTCTGTTCCTCACAGCTTCGATGACCCATGATCGGCCAAATTTCCGTGCAACGGTGTGGAAGGTTCTGCTCCTCGGAACCCGAAATCGCATGTTTCCTTAAACCGTAGCCGATTTAAGGATAAGAACATGCAGCAATTCAAAGTGCTACAGCGACTTTGCGCGTCTGATAAGACGCCCGGCGCTGTAGGGCCGGGCACCGTTTGACGCGAGGAGGTTGAGACATGTCACCGGATCGTTCTCGCTCGTTCGACACTCTCGCCCCGCCGCCACAGCCGGGCGCCTTTCCGGCTGTTGCCGAGGACGGTTTGCGCCGTCGCCTAAGGCGCAATCGCACTTTGGCGACGTCGCTCCTCGTCGCCATGGGAGCGGTCTTCCTCGGTACCCACTTCGTTGCCGATCCCGGTTTCGGCGTGAGGCTGCTGCGTGCCACTGCCGAGGCGGGCATTGTCGGCGGGCTTGCCGACTGGTTCGCCGTCACCGCGCTCTTCCGCCACCCGCTCGGCCTGCCCATACCGCACACGGCGATCATACCGAGCAGCCAGGAACGCATCGGTCAAACGCTCGGGCGCTTCTTGGAGCGGCATTTTCTCACCGAGGAGGTGCTCCTGCGGAAGCTGCGGAGCGCCAATGTGGCTGGGCGTTTCGCAACCTGGCTCGCGGCTCCGGCGACGGCGCCAGTCCTCGCGGAGGCTGTCGCTTCGGCACTGCCGCATGTCATCCGAACCCTCGACAACAAGGACCTGCAGGAATTTGCCCGCCGGAGCCTCGGCGAGCAGGTGCGGCAGGCCGATATAGCGCCCGTGATAGGCCGCGCCATCCGTATAATGACGGCGAGCGGCGAGACGGATGTCCTGTTCGAGCGAGCCCTTGGCGTTGCCTCCGAATGGCTGGAGGAAAACCGCGAGCAGATCTTCCAGCTGGTTCGGGAACGTAGCCGCTGGTGGATTCCCCGGACCATTGACCGCAAGATCGCCGAGGCGATCGTCACCGGGGTGGCCGATCTCCTGAACAAGCTGCGCGAGCCCGATAGCGAAGTTCGGTTGAAATTCCGTGAGGCTCTCGCTCGGCTGATCGACGAACTGATAAATTCGCCGGAGCAGCGCGCGCAGATCAACGCTTTCAAGAACCGCATCCTCGAGCACCCGGAGGCCCAGGCGTGGGTGGCAGTGGTGTGGCGCAAGACCTCACGGGCAATGCTGGAAGACCTGTCGCAGCCGGACTCGAAAGCACGCACGGCGGTGGAGAAGCTCTGTCTTCTGGTCGGCAGGGCACTGGCGACCGACGAAGCGATGTTGAAGCACATCGACACGTTCGTGGAGAAGCTTGCCGTCTATTTGGTCTCGTGGCGCCACGAGATCGGTGCGTTTGTAGCGGAGGTGGTCCGAAGCTGGGACAGTCACACGCTCGTGGATCGCCTGGAACTCGTGGTCGGTAGCGACCTTCAGTACATCCGCATGAACGGCACGGTGGTCGGCGCCTTCGCGGGCTGTCTCATCTTCCTGGTTTCCCAGCTTTTCGGTTGACTGCGGTCAACTGGAGCCAACGGGCAGACGCGCCAGCGCGCACGCTTGCGGCCCCAGTCGCCCGCGGATCGATTATCGATCATCTCAGGCCATCGCTCTTGCCGAGAGGTCGCAGCGGGGCGTTGCAAGCAGGGCTGCATTCTTGGTGCAGCTGTTTGTGACGGTCTGATGACAAACTTGCGACAAGATTTTCATTCATCTTGGCAGGTCTAGCAGAATGCTCCCAGACCTCCCCCGAAAGGAGCGTGACATGGCGCTGCCCTTCGTCACTGGCTTGGTAATCGGCGTCGCTGCAGGTCTACTTGCGCCAAAAGTCGCTCCCATCCTGAGGCCGTACGCCAAATCGGCGATCAAAGCCGGTGTCATAGCTTACGATCAGGCAAGGATTGCAGTGGCCGAACTCAACGAGAGCACGGAAGACACCCTTTCCGAGGTCAGAGCAGAGATAGAAGAAGAGCGCAAAGCGGCTGGCGGGCAACGCTTGGCGCAGGTTGGTTCCTGATCGGCGCAAGGCGAAGATCCCGATGAGGGGTCCGGTCGTGCTGACGACGGGACGGCAAAAAACAAGGAGGCAACTTCAATGGCAATACTCGAAGACGCATTGAAAGGCGGGAACTTGGTAACGGGCCTCGCGATCGGAGTTGGTGCCCTCGTTTTAGCGCCGCTCGCGGCCCCTTTGCTGCGACCGATTACCAAGACGGTTCTGAAGGCGGGTCTTGTCGCCTATGATCAAGGCCGCGTTGCATGGGCCGAGATGAACGAAAGAACATCCGATCTGGTCGCGGAAGCCAGGTCTGAAATGGCCGAGACTGCGGGCAGTTCGCCTTCGCCTCCGCCTGCGACCAAACCTGCGCGGACTTCCACCAGCTAAACTGAATGCCAGGAAGTTCGATTTGAACACGCCGTGATGGCCTCAAGCCACCACGGCGGGCGGAGCGTTGACCTCTGGATATTGCCGCGGCAGTCGACGTCGTTTTCGCTGTGAAGCAGGGCAGCGGGGTAGCCCGCGATGCATACCTTTGCCGAGCCTGGGAAATCCAAAGCACCCAGCACCAGCATCTCACTCTCCATCGTCCCGATCCACACGTCGGTGCCGGGGCGCGCTCGGCTGAAGGTCGGAGGTCTGCAAGGATCGAGCGCGGTCAAAGACCTGCTGGAGCGGGGAGGTCGCGCGGCGCCGGGTGTGTCGAGCATCGCCGGCAGCGATGTGACCGGAACCGTCCTCGTCGAGTTCGAGGCAACGTCAGATCTCGACGCCATCGTCGAGCATCTGGCAGCTCTTTTGCGTGGCGAAATCGTTCCGCCGAGCGATGCACCGCATCCCGAGTGGCACACATTGTCACCCAGGCGCTTGAGTTCGATGTTCGAGGTTTCGGCGGACGGAGGACTATCGAGAGCTAATGCCCGCCAACGCTTGGCGAGCAGCGGCCCCAATCTCCTCGACTCCATCCAGCCACGGTCGAGTGCGACCATCCTTGCGGGTCAGTTTGAAAGCTTGCCGGTGGCAATGCTTCTTGGCGCGGCCGCAATCTCTATTTTGACGGGTGGCGTGCTCGAAGCCGCCGCGATCCTCGCGGTCGTTGGCCTGAACGCCGCCATCGGCTATCAAACCGAAAGCCGCGCCGAACGGACGATCCAGGGCCTGGGAGCGAGTGGGCCGCGAACCGCACAGGTCATACGTGAAGGCGTCACCACGACGACGGCGGTTCAGCAGGTCGTTCCTGGAGACATCATCTCAGTGCAACGGGGCGACGTAGTCCCGGCTGATGCGCGCCTTATGAATGCACAGGCCTTGAGCGTCAGCGAGGCGATGCTGACCGGTGAAAGCGCACCGATTGCTAAGAATATCCGCACTATCAGGAGGTCGAAGGTACCTCTCGGTGCACGTTCGAATATGATCTACCGCGGAGCGATCGTGACGGGCGGCAGCGGACGAGCGATCGTGGTGGCGACGGGACCCCTGACACAAGCGGGACGAATCCAGCGGCTTGTCGGAGCAACACTCACCCCCGAGACGCCCATCCAGAGGGAGCTTACGAATCTCGGACGGCGCCTGGGATGGCTGACCTTGGGCGCATGCGCATTCATTGTGCTCGTGGGAGGGCTGCGTGGCCTGGGTCTTCTCCAGATGGCGCGCTCGGCCCTTTCCGTTGCCGTTGCTGCGGTTCCAGAGGGCCTGCCAATGGTCGCCACCACCACGTTCGCTCTCGGAGTTGAAAGGCTCAGACGCGAAGGCGTTCTCATTCGCAAGCTGGAAGCCATCGAGACGCTCGCAGCGGTACGCGTTGCGTGTTTCGACAAGACAGGCACACTCACCTTCGGCCGCATCTCTGTCGAGACGATCAGGATCGGCGACAAGGCTTACCGCATCAATGACGTCAGGCGAAGCGGCGCGGACCCAGAGGGCCCATTGCGCAGCCTGTTGGAAACTTGCTGTCTTTGCAACGATACGGAGATTGTCGGCACTGACAAAGGACTGCGCTTGAACGGTTCGCCTACAGAGAGCTGCCTCATTGAGGCTGCTCTCGATAGCGGCGTGGACGTTGCCTCCTTGCGAGGGCGTTTTGCCCGAATATCGGTCCAGCAACGAAGCGAAGCATCTCGCCTCATGGCAACGCGACATATGACGGAAGACGGGATGCTGATTGCCATGAAAGGAAGTCCGGACGAGGTCCTCCGGCGCTGCGGCGCGGAAATCCTGCCGGACGGCATCCAGCGAGAGCTCACGCCGGATCGACGCGCCGCCATAGAAAAAGCAAATCTCGCAATGGCATCTCGGGCTCTGCGCGTCCTCGGCGTAGCGCGCAAACAGACGAGAAGCTCCAAGCCGAGTGGAGAGGACACTCGGGACCTGGTCTGGCTGGGGCTGGTGGGGATGGCCGACCGGTTGCGGCCAGGCGTCAGTAGGCTGATGGGCCGACTGCACGAGGCCGGTATTCACACGATCATGCTGACCGGCGATCAGAAGGCGACAGCTGCCGCCGTCGGCGAGCGTGTCGGACTGAACGGCGGAGGCAGACTGGCGATTGTCGATTCGACCGAGATCGAGGGCATGAGCTCGGAGGAGCTTGTTCTGACCGCTCGCCATGCGCAGGCGTTCAGCAGGGTCAGCCCTTCTCAGAAGCTGCAAATCGTTCGCTCCCTTCAAGAAGCCGGGGCGAGGGTCGCGATGATCGGCGACGGAGTGAACGACGGACCTGCATTGAAGGCCGCAGACGTCGGCATTGCCATCGGGCAGGACAGCATGAGCGCAGCCAGGGAAATCGCGGACGTCATCATCGACGCCGACGGCCTTGGCGGCCTCGCGCCGGCCATCGAGACGGGCCGCACGACCCGGCGAAATATCCGCAAGACTCTTCGCTATCTGATCAGCACCAATTTGAGCGAGATCCTGCTGGTTCTTGCGGGCACTTCAATCGGCATGCGCGCACCCTTCACGCCGATGCAGCTTTTGTGGATCAACCTGGTCTCGGACGTGTTGCCCGGCATCGGACTGGCGATGGAACCGCCTGAAGCCGATATACTTCGGCAGACGCCGAAGGAAGAAGGCTCCGAGATCTTGCCGGTCCGGGACCTCGGAAGCTTGACCGCCCAAGCGGCGATCATGGGCGGCGCCGCGATGGCAGCGGGTCTTTTCGGGGCGTCGCGCTACGGGTTGGACTCCCCGCGCACCAGAACCATGACGTTCGGAAGCCTGGTCATGGCCCAGTTGCTTCATGCCTTCACGTCGCGATCCGACACCGAGAGCGTCTTTGAACCCGGATCAAGACCGCCCAACCATGCTCTTTCATGGATCATCGGCGGATCAATGGCCGTTCAGACCGCGGGCCTGTTCCTGCCGTTTGTGCGAAGGCTGCTCGGAATCGCGCCAATTAGCGGAATGGATGCGGTCGTTACGCTTGCGGGTGGGACTCTCCCATTCCTAACGATGGAATGGATGAAGTCACGGGGCGATGGCCATGAGAGCGATCTGGTATGGGCTCGCCGAGCGCCGCCAGATGTTCGTCGCGACAAGGCGATGCTTGCACCGAAGGCGCGTCGCCTTCAATCGACTTCACGCGACGCGCCTTAGGCCATTTCTTGTTCATATCGTTAGCCCTTGCGGGCACTGCTGCATGTGTCCTTACATCGTACCCGATTTAAGGACACATGCAGCATTTCAAAGTGCTACAGCGTCCTTTGTGCGTCTGAAAAGACGCACGGCGCTGTAACGACTAAGCGGCGAGCGGGAGGAGTTCTTTCTCTTCCCTGTTGACGGCTGCCGGCAACGGGAAGGATTGCGGCCGTGTCATGGAGTCGACGACCGCGCGAAGTATCGGTTCTCCGAGGACCTCCGCCAGTTGCGCAACAGGATGGCGGGCGAAGAAAATAGGCAGAAGCTTCGCCAGCAGGAATATGACCTCGGCTTCGCTCCCTCTGCCCTGGTCGGCCGCGGGTCGAGCAGCGGCCAACGGAACCGCCAATCCCGGAACCTCGCGGCAGATGGCGCGCGGATCGATGCCAATGTCGTGCACGATCACCAGGCTTGCCGCCGTTGGATTGACAGTGACGTCCAACACGCCCTCGACAGCAAGGAGCTTTCGCTGCAGATCAGCGAAAAAGGCTGTCTGATGGCGCGCGCCGCCGATCTTGATCCGCAGACGGCCCGGTGTGTAGTGAACGATCTCGGCGTTCAATTGTCGATACCTCTTGCTTCATGCACATTCAGGCCAGGTCGAGACGGCCGTTCGCCGCCTCAATAGAGCCTGCACGTGAAGGCCTGATGACAGCCACAGACACGGGCAGCCGTGTGATTGCCGGTGTCGAGCGACGGGGCGGTTTTGTCGCGCCGAGCCGCCACTTCCATGCGCTCGAAGCCGGCAAATGGGCGGAGAGATTTTTCGGGATCACGGGTCTTCCGTACTTCATCAAGTGCAATTGCGCTGGTGGATGATCCCTCGTTATGCGAAACTGGCTTGGAACCGCGCTCACTTCGTTGACGCATCGGATTTGTGCGAAAATTCAGGCCTATCTTTCCGCTGTTGTAAACCAACGCGGCAAGGCGGAAGCGTCAGCAGGCAAAGACGTGAAGAGAGGAGGCCGGGCATGCTTCCCACAGCGAATGTTGAACACTTCATGTCGGGGCGTCTGCGGGTAAGAGTTCCCCATCGCCGCGGCGACGTGTCCTACTTCCGCTCGGCGGTCGAGAAACTTTCCGAACATCCGGAGATTGCCGGTTTACGGGCGAATCCGATGACCGGAAGCATCCTCATCCAACATGAGACGGACTTGCCTTCGATCCGCGAGATCGCAGCCAAGAGCGAGATATTCGATCTGCAGGAGGCGGCTCCACCGCGGCCCCGCCGTGCATCGCCCCCTGCGAAAGCGCAGGCGGCGGACGGCGCCGCCGTATTGGCTGGCGGTAGCGCAACGACAATTGGCCTGACGAGTCTGGCGTTTTATCAGGCGATACGGGGCAATGCAGTGGGGCCCGCCACCGAGAATTTCTGGAACGCGTATGGCGGGTTGAGAATTCTCAAGAATCCATGGATTGCGCTTCTCTTTTGCGGTCTCGGAATGCTGCAATTGAGTAGGGGCCGATGGGCGGGATCGGCGACGTCGCTCCTCTTCTATGCGTTCGTCGTCGGTCAGCTCTCCAGCTCCGCCGCCGGCGAGCCAGCCCCTGCCCAACGGTCGGATGGAAAGCCGGAGAACGTCCCGCGCTAGCAGTCTGGCATGGGGGGCGGTCGCTCAGGCCAAGCAGACACAAGCACGTCATGGCCGCATGCTAGAGTTTCGCGGTGGTCCCGGCGACGGGCCGGATTGGTTCTTTTCTCAAAGGAAGGGTCGCGCGATGTACATGGACCGCGCGAGATATGAGCTCTCTCTTCACCCGGACGAATTGTTCATGCTGCGCGAAATTTTCGATGCAGCGCTGGTGGAGCGACGGTGGAATCGCAGTTGCGAGGCGGCAAATGCACTGGCTGCGCGGATTTTCGATCTTCATCGCGGTGGCGTCACCGAGGCTGACGATCTCCTGGCAATGATCCGAAAGTTTTGACCGCTCCACTCTCGGATCGATTTCCCGGCGAAAGTGTTCGCGTGCGCGCTTTCGAGCAAACCGGCTTGCCTATGACAATTTTGTGACGGATAGTCGCCGCACCGATAGAAGGAGGTCAATATGGGTGAGAAGCGAAGGAAAGTGTATGAAGCATTGGTGGAGGGTGCCACGCAGGGCCATTCCGATACGAGCCTCTATGAGTTCGTCCGGAGGCGCTGCCCCAAGACCTCCAGCAAGAAGCTTGTCCGCGCCTCGCTGCTGGCCCTGACCGACCCCGACCTGAAGGACCGCAACGTTCTCAGCACGATCTACGCACTGGCGATCAAGCACCGCCTGGACGAGGTGCGGGTCGATGAAATCGACGATGAGGACGACGATGATCCCAAGGAGCTGGCGCCCTCGGTTTCCCGCAAGCACGATGGGTCTTCGGCAGGAGATTTGCCCGCATGAAACCTCGGTTGTGTTGAACCCGCGGTTTCCGATATCTTTGGTCCCATGGTCGAACAAGCCGACGAAATACCGCTCGAAGGTGGGGGCAGAACGGCCGTTGTCCGGCGCGGTGGCATCGTCGTTCGCGAGACTGGTCCCTGGACGCCCACCGTCCATGCCTTGCTCCGCCATCTGCAGGAAATGGATTTCGAGGGCGCCCCGCGCGTCGTCGGAGAGGGTTTCGACGAGCATGGCCGCGAGCTTTTGACCTATATCGATGGCGAAGTCATCAATCCTTCGCCGTGGTCCGACGAAGCTATGGACGCTTTAGGTCGCCTGATTCGTCGCTTACATATCGCCACCGCCAGCTTCCGGCCGCCGGCGGACGCGATGTGGCGCCCTTGGTTCGGCAGAGACGTTGGCGTGCCCGACATTATCGGTCACTGCGATGCGGCTCCCTGGAACGTGGTCTCGCGGAATGGCAAGCCCGTCGCACTGATCGACTGGGAGGCAGCAGGTCCTGTCGACCGGTTGACCGAGATTGCCATGGTTGTCTGGAACAATGCCCAACTCTACGACGACGATGTCGCGGACGTGAACGGGCTGCCCGAAACCAGGCACCGCGCTCGGCAGGTCCGCACATTCGCCGACGCTTATGGGCTGTCAGCGCATGAGCGGCGGCAACTCGTGTACCGAGTGATCGAGTTTGCCTCCCAGAGCGCCGCCAACGAAGTGATCGAGCAGCAGATCACGCCCGAATCGGAACATGTGCCGCGTGTTTGGGGAATCGCGTGGCAGACGCGCAGCGTCGCCTGGTTGCTGCGCAACCGCCATATCCTCGAAGCCGCTTTGGCGTAATTCTCCTTGCGCCTGATCGAGGTGGCCCAAATTGGTTAGTGCAGGTGCCTCAGCTTGTCAGGGTTTCTGACCACATAGATTGCGGCGATCTTGCCATCCTCGATTTCGAGCGCGGTCGTCTGGAGTTCGCCATCGGCTTCCAGCGTGATGAAACCGGGCAGTCCGTTTACCAAGCCGACGCGAAGAAGTTTCGAGCCATGCGTCTGGAACAGAGCGGCCAGCTTTTCATGGACCTTCATGACGGCATCGAATCCGATGATCGGCTCGATTGCTGCCGCCCGCTTGCCGCCGCCGTCGGCATGGACACTGACGTCTGCCGCCAGCATCGCACCAAGCGTTTTCATGTCGCCGCTGCGGGACGCGGTGAAGAAGGCCTCCGCAAACTCGAGACCACGCTCCTTTTCAATCCGGAAGCGAGGCCTCGCCTCGCGGACATGGGCACGCGCGCGGGTGGCGAGCTGGCGGCAGGCAGCCGGATCGCGCTTGATCGTCGCTGCGACTTCCTCGAATCCCAGTCCGAACACATCGTGCAGCAGGAAAGCCGCTCGCTCGAGTGGAGAAAGCCGTTCCAGTGCCAGCATCAGCGGCAAGGTGACGTCTCCGTCGTCCTCCTCTTCCACCACCACGGGGTCGGGAAGCCAAGGACCGACATAGGTCTCCCGCTGGCGTCGCGCTGATTTGAGCTGATCCAGGCAGAGCCGCGTGACGGTTCGGCGAAGGAAGGCCTCGGGCTCGCGCACCGCGGCGCGGTCGGCCCTCATCCAGCGGATGAAGGCCTCCTGTACCATATCCTCTGCGTCGGCGACGGAGCCGAGCATTCGATAGGCGACGCGCATGAGCTTGGGACGCAGCGGATCGAAGCTCGCCGCTGCATCCTCGTGCATCGGATCCGACATCAGGCGGCCGCCTGGGCGGCCTTCGCGGCCGCCGGATCGACCCACAAGCCGAAGCCGACCGCGAGGCGGTTCCACCCGTTAATGACATTGATCATCAGCGTGAGCTTCACCTGTTCCTCCTCCGTAAACTGAGCCTTCAAGGCCTGATAGGCACTTTCGTGCGCATGTCCTTCTGATAGCCGCGTCAGAACCTCCGTCCAGCCGAGCGCGGCGCGCTCACGTTCGGAATAGCAAGGGGCCTCGCGCCAGGCCGACAGAAGATAGATCCGCTGCTCCGTCTCGCCCTTCGCGCGCGCTTCCACTGTATGCATATTGATGCAGTTGGCGCAGCCGTTGATCTGCGATGCACGGATTTTCACGAGTTCGATGAGCGTCGGCTCGAGGCTGGAAGCGACGGCGACCGAAGTGCCCATCCAGTTCTTCATCAGCGAAGGAGCAGCGGCGAAAGGATCAAGTTTTGCAGTCATGGTTGCTTTCCTCTTGTTGGTTGCACTACCATGACGAGGCAGGATCCGACGGTGTGACATTCGCGCCGAAAATTTTCTTGTCCGATGAGCAGGGGAGGGAGCCCAGTCGCGCTGCCCGCCCGTTCAGCATTCATCCCGCCAGCATCTCAGTTTGCGTCAGCGTCAGTTGCCAGTGCAAGCGTCGGTCGCAGGCCCAGAGCAAAATCGCACGCCAGCACACGGAGTTTTGAGTGGACGGACAAGGATTGCGCCATATAGATGCTCATGGGGATTGCAGAGGCTCGTGATGGAACGCAAACTCGCAGCAATCGTGGCAGGCGACATCGTCGGTTATAGCCGGCTGATGTCCGAGGACGAAGCCTCGACCTATGCGGCACTGCGCGCCGCCTTTAGCGGACTGATAATACCCACCGTCGAGAAGCACGGCGGTCGAACCTTCAAGACCACTGGCGATGGCTTTCTCGCGACATTCCCGAGCGTCAACGAGGCTCTCGATGCGGCGATCGAGATCCAGAACGGATTCGTCGAGCGGCCGTTCAACATGCGTCTCGGCATCAACCTCGGCGACGTCATAGAAGACAATGGCGACATGTTCGGCGATGGCGTTAACGTCGCTTCCCGGCTGGAAGCCATGGCGGAGCCCGCCAGCATTTTCGTCAGCGAGGCGGTGGTCCGCAGCGCCGGCCAGAGCCGCAGCAACCTTTTTTACAGTGTCGGACGAAGACAGGCCAAGAACATACCCGAGCCGCTCGCCGTTTATGCCGTTCGTGTCGAGCCCCGGCAGGTGAACGGCCTTGACTTGCTGCGCCGGATCGCGCGCCGCCGGCGCGCCATTTTGCCTTACGCGGTGGGGGCCGCAGCGCTAGTCCTTGTCGCCGCCTTCACCCAGATGCCCGCACTGAGAGTGGTCGCCGGCGATGTGACCAACAGCATCGTGCGTCTGTCGGGCGTCGAGCCTGCCGATGCCCGGCCGACGGTCGCGGTGCTGCCCTTCGACAACATGAGCGGCGAAGCCGACCAGGGCTATTTCGCCGACGGGCTTACCGAGGACATCATCGCCAATCTTGCGCGAAATCCCGAGCTTCAGGTGATCGCGCGCAACTCGACCTTCGCCTTGCGCGGTCAGGCGGAGGACATCCGCAGGATCGGGGAAAGACTGGGTGCAGGCTATGTGGTGGAAGGCAGTGCCCGGCGCGCCGGCGACCAGCTTCGTGTGGTGGCACAGTTGATCGACGCGCGCAGCGGCGCGCATCTCTGGTCGCGCAGTTACGACCGCCGCGTCGAGGACATTTTTGCGGTCCAGACCGAGTTGACGGCCGAGATCGTCTCGCATCTCGTGTCCTATGTGCGCGAGTCGGAGGTATCGAACGCGGCCGAGCGCCCCACCGAAAACCTTCAGGCTTACGATCTCGTCCTGCAGGCGCGCGACCGCTACAAACATGGCTCGAAGGATGCCGAGGCGCTCCTTGCCGCGCGCGCGCTGCTTCATCGGGCCCTCGAGCTTGATCCCGGTTATGCGACAGCGCGTGCCAATCTCGGAATGACCTATATCGTCGACTTCGCGCAGAACCTCAGCGGCAGGGCGACCAGGACCGATGTGGAAACGGGCCTCAGCGAGGCGCGCCAGGCCGTTCGTCTCGATCCAAATCTCGCTGTCGGCTACCAGGTCCTGAGCTTCGGCCTTTCGATGAGCGGCGACTATCCCGGCGCAATGCAGGCTGCGCAGCGGGCGGTCGAGCTCAATCCGAACGATCCGGACAGCCTGATGGCGCTGGCAAAGGCGCAAGTCAGATTCGGCAGCTATGACGAGGCGGTGGACAATGCCGAACGGGCGCGCCGCCTGCATCCCATGGCACCGGAGTATTATACCTATGTCTACGGTCAGGCGCTCTATGCTGCCGGGCGTCTCGAAGAGGCCGACCAGGTCTTGCGGGAATGCCTAATGCGGGCGCCGCGCGAAGCGGACTGCCTGCTGATACACACCGCAGTCCAGAGCCAGCGCGGCGACGTTCAGGGAGCGCAGCGCACCATGGCGCGCCTGACGGACGTGGATCCTGAATTTTCGCTTGCCGGTGAGCGCGCCAATCGGCGCTTCGGCAATTCTCCGCTGATGGACCAGTTCCTGTCGCAGCTTGCAGATGCGAGAGCGCCGGACGTAACAAGCGGCTTGGACCCTCGGGCCAAACCATTGCTGTAGGCGGCAGCCGCACTCTCTGTCAGTCTGGCACCACCACGAGCTTTCCTACGAAGTTTTTCGCCATGAAGTCCGTCTGCGCCCGGTGGAATTCCGAGAGGGGATAGACGCCGCCGACGAGCGGGCGGACCTTCTTCTCTTCGATATAGCGCACCAGCCGCCGGAAATCGGCGCGGCTGCCCTGGCTCGATCCGTGCAGCTCCAATTGCTTCAGATACATTGTCCTGAGATCCAGCTTCACGACCGGTCCGGCGATGGCACCGGCAGTCGTATAGCGGCCTTCCGGGCGCAGGATCTTCAGAAGATCGTTGAAGAGCGGACCGCCGACGAGATCGGCGACCACGTCGATCGGCTCGCCATGCACGGCCTCATTGACGGCTTCGAAGAGATCACCCCGGCCGCGGGTCACGACGGCTTCGGCGCCGATATCGAGCATCGCGGCTTCCTTGCCCGGACCCGCAACGGCGATCGGAATGGCGCCGCGGGCGCGCGCGAGCTGGATGATCGCCGAGCCGACTCCGCCCGATGCCCCAGTCACGAGGACTCGCTCGCCGGCCGCAAGCCTCGCTCTTTCGAGCATCCGTTCGCCGGTCAGATAAGCGCAGCAAAAGGTGGCGAGCTCGATGTCGGTGAGATCCGTCGCGACCACATGGGCGTTTTCGGCCGGAAGCGCCATGTATTCGGCATAGCCGCCATCGCGGCCGTGGCCCATGTAATCGATGTCTGCCAGGCTGTCGTCGTCGCGATTGTAGATCGAGAAGTCGACCATGACGCGCTCGCCGATGCGCGCCTTTTCGACTCCGTCGCCGACGGCGACGATATGGCCGACCGTGTCCGTACCCTGGATGCGCGGGAAGGTCAGCGTGTTGCCGTGGCGCCGCCAGGTCGAGACGGCGGAGGGATCGTCCTCGGTGCCATAGGCCCCTTCGCGCACCCAGACGTCGGTGTTGTTCATGCCGCAGGCGGTGACCTTGATCAACACCTCGCCTGCAGCCGGCGACGGCACTGGGACTTCCCTGCTGTAGACGAGCTTGTCCAAGCCGCCGTGCCCGGTGAGCAAAACGGCGGCCATCTTAGTCGGAACCGAATTCATCATGCGCCTCCCTCAGCGACCGAGTACGGACTGGATCGCGTCGGCTGCCGCCGTGACGACAATCTCGGCTTCCTCGCGCGTCAGGCAGAGCGGCGGCGCGAAGCCAAGAATATCGCCCTGCGGCATGGCGCGGCCGATGACGCCGCGTTCGGCGAGCGCTGCCGCCACCTGCGGCCCGATCTTGCGTGCCGGATCGAAAAATTTGCGGTCGTCGCGGTCCTCGACGAATTCGACCGCTGCCATCAATCCATCGCCGCGCACCTCGCCGACATTGCGATGATCGCCGACCGCCTTTGTGAGTTCGGCCCGGAAATAGGCCCCTGTCGAACCCGCATTCTCGACGATGCCGAGCTCGTCGATCAGTTCGAGATTGGCGATACCGGCGGCGGCACAGATCGGGTGCGCCGAATAGGTCCAGCCATGGCCGATGGCGCCAAGCTCGTCGGAGCCCTTCACCAGCACCTGCCAGATCTTGTCCGAGACGATCGTCCCGGAAAGCGGCGCGTATGCGGAGGTCAGCCCCTTGGCGATGGTAATCAGGTCCGGCTTGATGCCGTAGTGCTCGGAGCCGAACATCGTGCCGAGACGGCCGAAACCGGTCACGACTTCATCGGCGATGAGCAGGATATCGTATTTCTGAAGGACGGCCTGGATCTTCTGCCAGTAGCCTTCAGGCGGCGGCACGATGCCGCCGGTGCCGAGGATCGGCTCGCCGATGAAGGCGGCGACCGTATCCGGCCCTTCGGCGAGGATCATCTCTTCGAGCTTGTCGGCGCAATATTGCGAGAACTGTTCCTCGCTCATCGAGCGGTCGGGGCGGCGGAAGTAATAGGGCGCCTCCGTGTGCAAGATCGGCGCACGCGGCAGGTCGAAGGCGTTGTGGAAAAGATGGAGGCCCGTCAGCGAGCCGGTCATCACGCCCGAGCCGTGATAGCCGCGCCAGCGAGAGATGATCTTCTTCTTCTCCGGCCGACCGAGAATATTGTTGTAGTACCAGATCAGCTTGATGTTGGTTTCATTGGCATCCGAACCGGAAAGGCCGAAATAGACGCGGCTCATGCCTTCCGGTGCACGCTCGATGATCATCTTCGAAAGCCGGATCGACGCTTCCGTGCCGTGGCCGACATAGGCATGATAATAGGCGAGGTTCTTCGCCTGTTCGGCGATAGCCTCGGCGATTTTCTGGCGGCCGTAGCCGACATTGACGCAATAAAGGCCGGAGAAGGCGTCGAGGCTGCGCTTGCCGCTGATATCGGTGATGTAGACGCCTTCACCGCCGCCGATGACGCGCGTCGGGCTCTCGCCACGCGCATGCATTCCCATATGGGTCGAGGGATGGAAGAAGTGGTCGCGATCCCAGGCGGTGAGTTCGTTGCTTCTTTCGAGCATGGTCTTTCCTTTCGTGAAGTTCTTATCAGGCGGCGGTGTCGATGCAGAGATATTTGAGCTCGGTGAAGGCCTCCATGCCGTGGCGCGAACCTTCGCGGCCAAGGCCGGACTGCTTCCAGCCGCCGAAAGGGATCGGCCCGCCGGTGATCTTCACCCGATTGATCGCCACCATCCCGTATTCCAGCGCCCGTGCGAGCCGCATCTGGCGAGCGCCGTTTTCAGTGACGACATAGGCCACGAGCCCATATTCGGTATCGTTCGCTCGCGCGATCACCTCTTCCTCGTTGTCGAAGGCGGTGACCGCGGCGACCGGGCCGAAGGTTTCTTCTCGCATGATCAGCGCCTCGTCGGGCACGTTGGTCAGAAGGGTGGGCTCGAAGAACAGCGGTCCGGCCGGGTGGCGCTTGCCCCCGACCGCAAGTTTGGCGCCCAGCTTCAGCGCGTCCGCAACCTGCTCCTCGACCTTGGCGACGGCCCGCTCGTGCATCAGCGGACCGATATCCGTGCCAGCTTCGAGCCCGGCGCCGACCTTCAGGCGAGCAATCCGGGTGGCAAAAGCCTCCTCAAAGGCCTTCAGGATCGGCCGCTCGACATAGACGCGGTTGGCGGCAAGGCAATCCTGTCCGGAGGTCGCGAACTTCGCGGCAATCGCAATATCGGCCGCCTTCTCGACATTGGCGTCGGCAAAGACGATCAGCGGCGCGTGCCCGCCGAGCTCCATCACCAGCCGCTTCATCGTTGGAGCGCACTGGCCTGCGATCAGCCTGCCGATTTCGGTGGACCCCGTGAAGCTCATGGCGCGAACTCGTGCGTCCTCGCACATGCGCCCGACGACCGTTGCGGCCTTGCCGGTCACGACGTTGAAGACGCCGGCGGGCAGACCCGCGCGCTCTCCGAGCTCGGCAAGTGCCAGAGCGGAAAGCGGCGTTTCGGAGGAGGGATGCGCAACCACGGTGCAGCCCGCCGCAAGTGCGGCGGCCGCCTTGCGGGTGATCATGGCCGAGGGAAAGTTCCACGGCGTGACGATGCCGACCACGCCGAGAGCCTCCCGCCGCACGATCATCTCGGCGTCGGCAAGATGGCTGGTCACGTTTTCGGCGTTGAGGCGCTTGCCTTCCTCGGCATACCACTCGATGAAGGAAGCGGCGTAGTCGATCTCACCACGCGATTCGGTAAGCGGCTTGCCCTGTTCAAGGGTCATCAAGAGAGACAGATCCTCGCGGGCGGCGAGCATCAGCTCGTGCCACTTGCGCAGCACGCCGGCGCGCGCCTGCGGCAGCATGTTGCGCCAGGAGTTGAATGCCTTTGCCGCCGCATCGATCGCTTCGGAAGTCTGGGTCGCATCAAGCGAAGCGACGAAAGCGAGGGCGGCACCGCTTGCGGGATCGCTCACTTCCAAGCACTTCCCGTCGCGTCCGGCAATCCAGCGGCCGCCGACATAGGCGAGCTCCCGCAGCAGTTGCCGATCGTTGAGGTGTTTCAAGGCGTCGTGAAAGGTGGTGCGTGCAAAGATAGCGGTCATGGTCGTAATCCTCGTCCAATGCGAAGAGAGTGACACCGTCACCGCGAGAGATTGTCCATTCAGCCGCTCTGCGTGAGAGACTTTGACCAAACGAGGGTCATCCGCGAGAGAGATTGTCTGGAGCCGGTCCTGCAACGGGGAGGGAAAGCGCGTGCAGTCTTCCACCCACTCCGTGTCCTGCCTAAATATCCATGGGCGCGTGCGGAACAGAAGCTTAACTCGCACGTTGATTGAAACACGTCCGCGCGAAGGAGGAAGGTTTGTGTTATGACCGGGTCATTGCAACATCGCCCTGTCGTGACAGCTGGTGAACACGTCCTGACTGCGCAGGAGGCTTTAGAGCCTTTGTATATGGAACTTGAGCAGGAGGTAGAAACCAAGCTGGTGCAGGCAGCGGTATCCGCCGGCTGGTCCGCTGACGAAGCGCTCGAGGCGATCGACGAATTGAAGCGGCATGAAGTTCTGTCGATGGTCGGCCAGGAAGTCTAACAGACCTCCCATCTGTCAGGGAGAGCGCCCCCTGCAGCCGGCTGTATAACACTGCCATCATTGCGCTTGCCAATTTCCTCCCTCTCGGCGGGCCGCTCCGCTTCGCGCTGCCGTATCTAATTCATCGGCGGCAACAGCGAGCCGAGCGGCAGCACGGTTTCCTCCTTGACCGTCTTGGTGACGATGTAAGTGAAGTACCGGTCGATGCCGAGCTCCCGCCCGAGTAGCTCGTCAACCAGCCGCTGATAGGCATCGATGTCGGCGGTCACGACCTTGAGGATATAGTCGACGCCGCCGCCGACGGACCAGCAAGCGACGACTTCGGGAATTGCGGCGATGGCGCGCTCGAAGCGGTCGAAATCCGCCTGGCGGTGGTTGCCGAGCGTCACCTCCATCATCACGCTTGCGACCGGCGCCACCCGGCGTAGCGCCACGCGCGCGTGATAGCCGGTGACGATGCCGGCCTTTTCCAGCTTCCGGAGCCGCATCCAGCAAGGCGTCGGCGACAGACCCGCCTTTTCCGCGAGCGCCAGCTTGGTGATGCGCCCGTCGGCCTGGATCGCCTCCAGGATGCGCAGATCGATCGCGTCGAGCTTCATGCGGGATCCTTTCGTCATCCTCCTCGCGTCAAAGTCCGGGAAAAGACATTGGGTGGTCACTTTTGCATTGTCAATTGAGATGATTTTGATCACTGTTAAAATCATGACAAATTGGATGCCCGACACAACACTCCTGCGCCGCCCGGCCTATCTCTCGCTGGCCGATCAGTTCGCTCGCGCCATTCAGGAGGGCAAGCTTCAGAATGGCGCGCGACTGCCGACGCATCGCAAGCTTGCCGACGATTTGAAGCTCTCGGTGCAGACGGTGAGCCGCGCCTATGACGAACTGATCCGGCGCGGGCTGATCTCGGGCGAGGTCGGGCGCGGCAGCTTCGTCCAGACGCAGCCGCGCGAGCCCGAGCCGCCCTATCTGCCGGAGCGGCTTGGCGAGCTGATCGATCTCTCCATCCTCAAGCCGGTATGCGAGCAGATCCATCTCGAGAAGATGCGGCAGGCCTTCGCCTGGCTTGCCGAGAACCTGCCGGCGAGTTCGGCGCTCTCCTTCCGGCCGAACATGGTGTTCCCGCGCCATCGCAATATCGCGGCCGAATGGCTTTCGCGCTGCGGGCTTACCGTTTCGCCGCTCAATATCAGCCTCACCAACGGCGCAACCTCGGCTATGACCGTCGCGCTGATGAGCGTCGCGCCGCCCGGTTCGACGGTTGCGACGGAGGCGATCAGCCATCATACGCTGGTGCCGCTGTCGACCTATCTCGGCATTCATCTCCAGGGCATCGCAATCGATGATGACGGGATGGTTCCGGAGGCGTTGGACGACGCCTGCCGCAAGGGCGTCATACGCGCAATATTCCTGCAGCCCTCTGTCATCAACCCAACCGCCACCTTGATGAGCGCCGAGCGGCGGACCGCGCTCGCTGAAGTGGCGCGCCGGCATGACATCGCCATAATCGAGAACGACATTCTGGGGCCTCTGGTCGAGGAGCGCCTGCCGCCAGTTGCGGCGCTTGCGCCGGAGCGCACGCTCTATGTGACGAGCTTCACCAAGATCACCGTGCCGGGCCTCAGGATCGGCTATCTCGCGGCACCAGACCGTTATGTCGCGGCGGTCGCCAATCGACACCTCGTCTCGAACTGGATGGCGACGCCGTCGATCGCGGAGATCGCAACGCATTGGGTGAGCGACGGCACGGCGGTGGAACTCGTCGATTGGCAGCGCCGGGCTCTCGCCGCGCGCCACGCAATCGCCACGGAGACGTTCGGCAGACTTCCCCACCGCACGCACCCGCAGAGCCTGCACGTCTGGCTGCCACTGCCCGAGAGGCACTCGGAGGACGCCTTTGTTTCCCAGGCGCGCCTGCGTGGCGTCGCGATCGCGCCAGGCGCTTCCTTCCGCACCGCCGATAGCGGCTGGCGTCCGGCCGTTCGGATATCCCTCGGCTCCACCACCGAACAGGAACTCAAGACCGGGCTCGGCATCGTCGCGTCGCTGGCGCTCGGCGATCCGGAAGCATTGCTGCTCGTGATCTAATTCAAATGCTCAGCTTTTCGGCGGCGCACAATAATTGTCATGATATTATTATTCAGATTGACATGATTTCGGAACCGGATCATCGTTAGGACATTAGGGGTCTCATGAGGAGAGACGCGAATGCCCGAGCCGATCATCCGCATCGACAACATCGTCAAGAGATACGGTCCGCTGACCGTGCTCGACGGATTGTCGATGGAGGTGATGCCGGGCGAGAAGCTCGCCCTCATCGGACCGTCCGGTTCCGGCAAGACGACGATCCTGCGCATCCTGATGACGCTGGAGACGATCAGCGACGGCTTTATTCAGATCGACGGCGAGCAGCTCTATCACGTGAAGAAGAACGGCCAGCTCGTCCCGGCCGACGAGCGCCATCTCCATAAGATGCGCGAGAAGATCGGCATGGTCTTCCAGCACTTCAACCTGTTTCCGCACAAATGCGTGCTCGACAATGTAACGCTGGCGCCGATCCTGACCAAGGGCATGGCACGGGCCGCGGCCGAAAAGCGGGCGATGGAGCTCCTCGACATGGTTGGCCTGGCCGACAAGGCCAACAGCATGCCGGCACAGCTTTCCGGCGGCCAAAAGCAGCGCGTCGCGATCGCCCGGGCGCTGGCACTCTCGCCGAAGATCATGCTTTTCGACGAGGTGACCTCGGCGCTCGATCCGGAGCTCGTCGAGGAGGTGCTCAACGTCATGCGCAAACTTGCGGCAGAGACCGACATGACGATGCTCCTCGTCACCCACGAGATGGGTTTTGCCCACGATTTCGCCGATCGGGTGCTCTTCTTCGACCGCGGCAAAATCGTCGAAGAGGGCAAGCCCGAGGACATCTTCCGGCATCCGAAACAGGAACGCACGCAGACCTTCCTGCGCAAGATCATAGCGGCAGGGCACCGCGTCTAAGCCTTACGGCCGACATTGCCTCAAACAACAACAGCAGAGAACAACAGAGGAGTTGGGAACGATGAGACTGAAAGCTTTAATGGCGGCCGGTGCTGCCACGGCACTAATGGCAATTGCTGCGACTGGCCCCGTTGCTGCGGATGAAAACAAGCTCGAGGAACTGCGCGAGCAGGGCTTCGCCCGCGTGGCGATTGCCAACGAGCCGCCCTTTACCGCAGTCGGCGCCGACGGCAAGGTCTCCGGTGCAGCGCCGGATGTCGCCCGGGAAATCTTCAAGCGGCTCGGCGTGCCGGAAATCGTCGCTTCCATCTCCGAATATGGCGCGATGATCCCGGGCCTGCAGGCCGGGCGCCATGATGCGATTACCGCCGGGCTCTTCATGAAGCCAGAGCGTTGCGCCGCGGTCGCCTATTCCCAGCCGATCCTCTGTGATGCCGAGGCTTTCGCGCTGAAGAAGGGCAATCCGCTCAAGTTGAAGAGCTACAAGGACATTGCCGACAATCCGGATGCGAAGATCGGCGCGCCCGGCGGCGGTACCGAGGAAAAGCTGGCGCTCGAGGCCGGCGTGCCGCGCGATCGCGTCATCGTCGTGCCGGACGGCCAGAGCGGGCTGAAGATGCTGCAGGACGGCCGCATCGACGTCTATTCGCTGCCGGTGCTCTCCATCCATGATCTCGTCTCGAAGGCGAATGATCCGAATATCGAAGTGGTGGCTCCCGTCGAAGGGGCGCCGGTCTATTGCGATGGCGCCGCCTTCCGGAAAGGGGACGAGGCCTTGCGCGATGCCTTCGACGTCGAGCTCGCGAAGATGAAGGAATCCGGCGAGTTCGCCAAGATCATCGAACCTTATGGCTTCTCGGCCAAGGCCGCCATGTCGACCACCCGCGAGAAGCTCTGCGCCGCGAAGTAAGCCCGGGCTGGGGCTCCCGCCGCCTTCCACTCGCCATCAATGCGGGCGGGAGGCGGCATGGAAAATTCTGAACGGAACAACGAAACGATGATCGACTGGTCCGGCTATATCGGATTGATCCTTGACGGCGCGTGGGTAACGGTCCAACTCACCCTGATGGGCTCGGCGCTCGCTGTCGTCGTCGCTTTTGCGGCGGGGCTCGGGCGCGTCAGCCGCTTCATGGCGGTGCGAGCGCTTGCCACGACCTATATCGAGTTCTTCCGTGGCACCTCGATCTTCGTCCAGCTCTTCTGGGCCTATTTCGTCCTGCCTTTTGCCGGGATCACCCTGACGCCGCTACAGGCCGGCGTGCTCGCGCTGGGGCTCAATGTCGGCGCCTATGGCGCTGAAGTGGTGCGTGGTGCCGTGAAGGCGATCGGCCGCGAGCAGCGCGAAGCCTGCATCGCGCTCAATCTTTCGCGCTATCAGGCGATGCGCCACATCATCCTGCCGCAGGCGCTGCCGCTGATGCTGCCGACCTTCGGCAACAATGCGATCGAGCTCCTCAAAGGAACCGCCGTCGTCTCCCTGATCTCGCTCACCGACATGACGTTCCAGGCCCAGGTGGTCAGGGCGCAGACGGGCAACACGCTGATCCCGTTCGCCACCATCCTGGTGCTCTATTTCATCATGGCCTGGCTCATCTCGCTCGGCATGCGCTGGCTGGAGCGGCGCGTCAGCCGTGGCCTCGATGGCGTGAGGGCTTGACCATGGAATGGGATTGGGAATTCGTCCGTCAGATCATGCCGACCCTCATCGAGGGGCTGCAGATCACCATCCTCGCGACCATCCTCGGCGCCGCCGTTGCCGCGGCGATAGGCCTCGTCTTTGCCATCCTGCGAATGACAGCGCCGGCGCCGATCGCGCGTGCCACGAGCTTTGCGGTGGAGTTCATCCGCGGCACGCCCTTGCTGGTGCAGCTCTATTTCATCTTCTACGTTCTGCCGGACATCGGCATCCGTCTGCCGGCGCTGCTCGCCGGTGTCATCGGCCTCGGCATCCACTACGGCACCTATGCCGCCGAAGTCTACCGCGCGGGCATCGAGAACGTTCCGCGCGGCCAGTGGGAGGCGGCCAAGGCCACGAACCTCACGGCACGGCAGACCTGGATCCACGTCGTCCTGCCGCAGGCAATCCCGCCGATGATCCCGGCGCTCGCCAATTACCTGATCGCGATGTTCAAGGAGACGCCGCTGCTTTCGGCAATCACGGTGCTCGAACTCATGAATCAGGCAAAGAGCATCGCCAACAGCAACTATCGCTACATCGAGCCGATGACGCTGGTCGGCGTGTTCTTCCTGATCATGAGCCTCATTTCGGTCTTCTTCCTGCGCTGGCTGGAAGAGCGCTACGCACGGGTGGACGAACGCTGATGGAACAACCTGTCGCCCTTTCGCTCGCGGAGCGCACACCGCGCCTCGACGACCGGCCGATGAAAAAGCGTATCGGGCTCGTCATCCTTGCAACCGACCATACGACCGAGGTGGACTTCCAGCGCATGGTGGCGTCCGCCTCGATCGGTGTCTATGTCGCGCGCATCCCCTATGCCAATCCGGTGACGCCGGAGAATCTCCAGGCGATGCAGCCTTCGCTGACCGCGGCGGCGGGCTTGATCCTGCCGGACGAAGCTCTCGATGTCGTGATGTACTCCTGTACCTCGGCCTCCGTCGTAATCGGCGACAAGGAGGTGGCGGCAGCGATCAAGGCGGCGAAACCCGAGGCCGCCGTTGTGACCCCGACGGCAGCCGCGGCCGAAGGCTTGAGAAGGTTGGACGCGAGGCGCATTTCGGTGCTCACCCCCTATACGATCGAGACCAGTCGGCCCATGGCGGACTATTTCGCCGAGCTCGGCTTCACCATCGATAGGTTTACCTGTCTCGGGCTCACCGACGATCGGAAGATGGCGCGGATTGCGCCTGAGGAAATCGTGGCGTTCGCAAAGGAAGCGGCGGCGCCGGATTCGGACGCGCTCTTCATCTCCTGCACGGCCGTGCGGGCGGCCGGCGTGATCGCGGAAATCGAAGCGGCGATCGGCAAGCCCGTGGTCAGCAGCAATTACGCTACAGCCTGGGCTTGCCTGCGCCTCTGCGGCGACAAGTCGGCGCGGCCGGAACTCGGACAACTGATGGCGCTGCCGCTCGAGAGGGATTGGCCATGAATGCTTCTCTTCCGGTGACTATAGACGACATCGAGGTGGCGGCACGGCGCATCTCCGGCCGCGTGCTGACGACACCGCTCGTTGTGTCGGCGTCGCTCACCGAGCTTTGCGGCGTGCCGGTCGGCCTCAAACTCGAGCACCATCAGACGACCGGCAGTTTCAAGCTGCGTGGTGCGACCAATGCGGTGCTTTCGCTCTCGGCCGGCGAGCGGGCGCTCGGTGTGATCGCGGCCTCGACCGGCAATCATGGCAGGGCACTTGCCCATGCGGCAAAGGCGGAAGGCTCGGTCGCGACGATCTGCATGTCGCAGCTCGTGCCGGTGAACAAGGTCTCCGAGATCAGGCGCCTTGGCGCCCATGTGCGGATTATCGGCAGGTCCCAGGACGAAGCGCAGGACGAGGTCGAACGGCTTGTTGCGTCAAGAGGCCTCGTGATGGTGCCGCCCTTCGACCATCCGGCGATCGTCGCGGGGCAGGGGACGCTCGGAGTTGAGATCGTCGCGCAGATGCCGGACGTCGCCATGGTGCTTGTGCCGGTTTCAGGCGGCGGGCTCGCGGCTGGAGTGGCGGCAGCCGTCAAGGCGCGCAGGCCGGCCACGCGGGTAATCGGGCTGACGATGGAGCGCGGCGCGGCGATGAAGGCGAGTCTTGCCGCCGGACAGCCGGTGCTCGTCGAGGAACAGCCGAGCCTTGCGGATTCGCTCGGCGGCGGCATCGGGCTCGACAATCGCGTGACCTTCCGCATGTGCCGGGAGCTCCTCGACGACATCATCCTCCTGACGGAGGCGGAAATCGCCGCCGGCATGCGCCACGCCTACGCTGAAGAGCGTGAGGTCGTGGAGGGAGCGGGCGCCGTCGGCATTGCTGCGCTTCTCGCCGGCAAGATCAAGGACATCGAGGGCCCGATCGCGGTCATTCTCTCTGGCCGCAATATCGACATGGACCTGCATCTGCGTGTGATGAATGGCGAAACGGACCCGTTTCCCGAGGAGGCGGCATGACACGGATGACGATTCTGACCGAGGCGGAGCTGCGCCGGATCGTGCCGCTCGATCGTGAGGCGGTCGCCTGCGTCGAGGATGCCTTCCGTGCGCTCGCCACCAAGGCGGTGGCCATGCCGCCGATCCTGAGGCTGGATATCTCCGAGCATCGCGGCGAGGTGGACGTGAAGACCGCCTATGTGCCGGGGCTCGACGGCTTCGCGATCAAGATCAGCCCAGGCTTTTTCGACAATCCGAAGATCGGCCTGCCGAGCACGAACGGCATGATGGTGCTTCTGTCGAGCCGGACCGGACTGGTGCAGGCGCTGCTGCTCGACAACGGCTATCTAACCGACGTGCGCACGGCGGCGGCCGGTGCGGTCGCGGCCAAGCATCTGTCGCGGAAAGACGCTTCTGTCGCCGCCGTCTTCGGCGCCGGCATGCAGGCGAGGCTCCAGCTCGAAGCTCTCACGCTCGTCCGCCCGATTCGCGAGGCACGGCTCTGGGCGCGCGATGCGGCAAAGGCCGAAGCGACAGCAGGTAAGCTTGCCGAAACGCTCGGTTTCCCGGTCAAAGCGGCATCTGATCCGAAGGCGGCCGTGGCGGGCGCCGATATCATCGTCACCACCACGCCGTCCGAGAAGCCGATCCTTGAGGCCGATTGGCTGCAGCCGGGCCAGCACGTCACCGCCATGGGGTCGGATGCCGAACACAAGAACGAGGTCGACCCGCAGGTGATTGCCCGGGGCACTTACGTCGCCGACAGCCTCAAGCAGACTCGCCGTCTCGGCGAGTTGCATCACGCGATTGCCGCCGGCCTCGTCGCGCCGGATGCCGAGTTTGCGGAGCTCGGCCAGGTGATCGCCGGGCTGAAGGCTGGGCGGACGCGCGCGGACGAGATCAGCATTGCCGACCTGACGGGCACCGGCATCCAAGACACCGCCATTGCCACGCTCGCCTTCGCGCGGGCAGCCGCCGCAAAGGCCGGAACCACTTTCGAGAGTTGAAGCCGGCGCGGCCGGAAAAAACGAGGGAAGAAACATGACCCAACCCAACCTCAAATTCTCCCTTGGGGAATATGAAGCGCGGCTGAAGAAGACGCGACAGGCGATGGAAGCCAAAGGCATCGAGCTCCTGATCGTGAGCGACCCCTCCAACATGGCCTGGCTCACCGGCTATGACGGCTGGTCCTTCTATGTGCACCAGGCGGTGATTGTGCCGCCCGCGGGTGAGCCGATCTGGTTCGGCCGCGGCCAGGATGCCAACGGCGCCAAGCTGACTGCCTATCTCAGCCATGAGAACATTATCGGCTATCCCGATCACTACGTGCAGTCGACCGAGCGTCACCCGATGGACTATCTCTCGGGCATCCTTGCCGACCGTGGCTGGGGTTCGCTCCGGATCGGCGTCGAGATGGACAATTACTGGTTCTCGGCGGCAGCCTTCGCCTCGCTGCAGAAGCATCTTCCGAATCCGCGGTTCATCGACGCGACGGCGCTCGTCAATTGGCAGCGCGCCGTCAAGAGCGAGACGGAAGTCAAGTACATGCGCAATGCCGCGCGGATCGTCGAAGCGATGCATCAGCGCATCTTCGACAAGATCGAGGTCGGGATGCGCAAATGCGATCTGGTCGCCGAAATCTATGACGCGGGCACACGCGGCGTGGACGGCATCGGCGGCGACTATCCGGCGATCGTGCCCTTGCTGCCCTCGGGCGTCGAAGCCTCCGCGCCGCACCTCACCTGGGACGACCGGCCAATGAAGCGGGGCGAGGGCACCTTCTTCGAGATCGCCGGCTGCTATAATCGCTATCACGTGCCGCTTTCGCGCACCGTCTTCCTCGGCAAGCCTACCCAGGCTTTCCTCGACGCCGAGAAGGCGACGCTCGAGGGCATGGAGGCTGGGCTCGCGGTTGCCAAGCCAGGCAATACTTGTGAGAACATCGCCAACGCCTTCTTCGGCGTGCTCAAGAAATACGGCATCGTCAAGGACAACCGCACCGGCTATCCGATCGGTCTTTCCTACCCGCCGGATTGGGGCGAGCGCACCATGAGCCTGCGTCCCGGCGACAGGACGGAACTGAAGCCGGGCATGACCTTCCATTTCATGACGGGGCTCTGGCTCGAAGACATGGGCTTCGAGACAACCGAGAGCATTCTGATTACCGAGACCGGTGTCGAATGCCTCGCCTCCGTGCCGCGCAAGCTGATGGTCAAGGATTGAGCCATGAGCGAGCAGCATTTGCGGCCGTCGCCGATCAGCGCCATGGTGGATTTCGAGGCCGAGGGTGTCCAGCACGGTTTCCTGCGCCTGCCTTATAGCCGGGACGATTCCGCCTGGGGCTCCGTGATGATACCGATCACAGTCGTCAAGAACGGGGAGAGCCCGACAGCCCTCCTCACCGGCGGCAACCACGGCGACGAATATGAGGGGCCGATCGCGCTCTTCGACCTGGCGCGGACGCTCGACCCTGCCGAGGTCCGGGGCAGGGTGATCATCGTGCCGGCGATGAATTATCCGGCGTTCCAGGCTGAGACGCGGACCTCTCCGATCGACAAGGGCAATCTGAACCGCAGCTTTCCGGGCCGCCCGGACGGCACGGTGACCCAGAAGATCGCCGACTATTTCCAGCGCGTCCTGCTGCCGCTGGCAGACATCGTGCTCGACTTCCATTCAGGCGGCAAGACGCTCGACTTTCTGCCCTTCTGTGCGGCGCATATCCTTCCCGACAAGGCGCAGGAGGCGAAAGCCTTCGAATTCGTCAAAGCCTTCGGCGCCCCCTATTCGATGAAGATGCTGGAGATCGATGCGGTCGGAATGTTCGACACTGCGGCCGAGGAGATGGGCAAGATCTTCGTCACGACGGAGCTCGGAGGCGGTGGCTCGGCGACGGCTCGAACTGCCGCGATCGCAAAACGCGGGGTGGCGAACGTGTTGAGGCATGCCGGGATCATCAAGGGCGAAATCGAGACGGAAGCCACCACATGGCTGGACATGCCGAGCGGCGATTGCTTCGCCTTCGCGGAGGATGGAGGGCTCATCGAGTTCCTGGTGGATCTCGGCGAGGCGGTGGAGCGGGGTACGGTGCTGGCACGAATTTATCCCGTCGGACGGACCGGCGTAAAACCTGTCGAGGTGCGTTCCAAAATGAAGGGTCTTCTGACGGCCCGCCACTATCCCGGGCTGATCAAGCCGGGCGACTGCTGTGCGGTTGTGGCGGTCCCCGTCTAAACCGCGCGTCGACATCGGTACACGGCCAAACGTAAAGTCATAGTGCCGACGCGCAGAGATGTTCTGCGAACAAAACTCCTGCCTGCGAGTTGGGGATATAAACAAGGAGGATCGAGATGCCTTCGAAGAAGCAGAACACCTCCCTGCCGCGTGAGGAAGACTACCGAGATTTTGAAGAGCGGAACATCAGAGAGGGCTGGCCGTATTCGGACAAGCCCGGCTCCACCTCGAACAGCCCGAAGAACCGGGCCTATGGTGAACCCGCTGCCAACTTCGACCGGGAGCGAAACCCCGGCTTCGACGTCGAAGGGATGGAAGAGGCAACCAACGAAAGCCAGCTTTCATCGCAGCAGGAGTCGGCCCGGCAGAGCGACGACGACGATCTTGAGGTTCGTGTCACTGAGTTTCTCGAGACAATGGAAGGCGTCGATACGAACAACATCGATGTCCGCGCTCACGGGAGCACGATCGTTCTCGCAGGCGCCGTCGAGACGATCGACATCGCTCGCAAAATCGAGCTGGCCGTCTTGTCTTTCAAGGGAGTTCGGCACGTGCGCAACAGATTGCGGGCCGTTGGCGTGGATGCACGCATTCCGGACGAAGACGTCTAACCCTTGCATCGGAGGAGACCTCGCCTCGATGGCAACCGTCGCGAAGCTCGAGCCTCTACGGCTTGGCGTACCGAGGGATTCCGCCGTGCTTTACGCCTCACGGGTTCCCCGGAGCAATAATCGTAAGCGGGTCCACCGCGCCCGTCCCTGAGCCAGCCTGTTTCGCTTCATTTCTTCAAAGATAGCTCTGATCGCTTCGACTGCGCGATGCATCAATCCGTCGGGGCCGGACCAGGCTTCAGAACCACCGCTTGATCCCCTCCTGTCGACCCGCGGAGCGGAGTTCATCGACGTTGCAGCGAGATGTTATTACGTAACTTTCGTTTGACGAATGTAATAACGTAACATATGGAGGGTAATCATCTCGCCCAGGGCTCTCCGTGCCCTTTGGCTTCGCCACCGCAACAACCATCAATTGGAGCTCAGAATTCGCATGCTACGCGCGCTGTTCATCACGTTCGCACTAGGTCTCGCCGTTACGAATAATTCGGCGCATGCTCAGGTTCTGAAGGTTGCGGGCCCATGGGAGGTAACCGGCATCGATCCGGCCCAGACCGGCTATGTCTTCAGCCGATTGCAGGTGGCCGAAACGCTGGTGACGGCCGATCCGGAAGGCAAGCTCATTCCGGCGCTTGCAGAACGATGGAGCGTGAGCGACGACGCTTTGACATGGCGCTTTACGCTGCGCGATGAGGCCCGCTTCCATGACGGCACGCCCGTCACTGCGCAAGCCGCAGCAGCCAGCCTCAAACGGGCGCTTTCCGGTGTCGGCGTGCTCTCACAGGTACCCATTGCCGACATCGTCAGCGAAGGTCGTGATGTGGTCCTCAGGTTGGAAAAGCCCTTCTCGGCCCTGCCGGCCTATCTCGTCCACTTCAGCACCATCATTCTGGCTCCCTCCTCCTTTGACGCTTCGGGCAAGGTGAAACAGATTGTCGGTTCCGGCCCCTACAAGGTGGCGAGCCTGACGCCGCCCGCAAAGCTGGAACTCAAGGATTCCGGGACCTGGTGGGGTGGCAAGCCAAGCATCGCTGAAGTCAGCTACCTCGCCGTTGGGCAGGGAGAGACGCGCGCCTTGATGGCAGAAAGCGGCGAGGCCGATCTGGTCTTTTCAATGCTGCCGGTGTCAGTGGACCGGCTGAAGGAGAATCCGCGGCTCGACGTCAAAATCGCCACCATTCCGCGTACGCGCATTTTGAAAGTGAATGCTGCGTCCGTCTTTTTCGACGATGTCGAAGAGCGGCAGGCGTTGAGCCATGCAATTGACCGGGTAGGCATCACGAAAGTCATCCTGCGCAATCCCGAACTCGCGGCAACGCAAATTTTCCCGCCGGCCCTCAAGGGCTGGTACGCGTCGGATCTCCAACCGCTCGGCCGTGACGTCGCACGCGCCAAGGAATTGCTGACAGAGGCGGGATGGACGCCCGGTAGTGACGGCATCTTGGAACAGGACGGCAAGCGCTTCAGCGTTACTCTGCTCACTTATTCCAGCTGGCCGGAGCTTCCGCCGATTGCAACCGCCCTCCAGGCTCAATTGCGAGAGGTCGGCATCGAGATCAAGGTCTCGGTCGGCAACAGCTCCGAAATCCCGGCCCGGCATGGTGACGGCACATTGGAGATCGGGCTCGTCTCACGCCTCTATTCGATCGTGCCGGACCCCGTTGGTACGCTGCTGCAAGACTACGGTCCTGGCGGCAGCGATTGGGGCGCGATGGGCTGGGACAATCAGGAAATCCAAGGCCTGGTTGCCAAGCTTGCCGTGACCACCAACCCGACCGAGCGCGCCCCGTTGCAGCGCCGGGCCGTGGAGATCCTGCAGCAGGAGCTGCCGAGCATTCCCGTCACCTGGTCCGAACTGGCGATCGTCTCGAGCAAGCGGATCACGGGCGTTCAGGTCGACCCGCTCGAGGTGAACTACGGCCTCGCCGCCATCCGCTGGGCGAAGTGACAGGAAAAGCGCAATGAGAAACTTTCTCGTCGCCCGCCTGATGCAGGCGGGGATAGTCGCCATGGTTGTCGGCGCCCTCTGTTTCCTGCTCATGCGGGTTCTGCCGGGGGATGCCGCCATGCGAATTGCCGCTGGTCGATACGGGCCGGACGCGCGCATCGCCGAAGCGGCGGATAAGGTCAGGCTGGAGCTCGGGCTCGATCGACCGGTGTTATTGCAGTTCCTCGAGTGGCTCGGCGGTCTGTTGCGCCTCGATCTCGGTCATTCGCTGGTCACGGGAGCACCTGTTGTCGATGAGTTGCAGGTTCAACTGGGGGCTTCCGTGTGGCTCGCCGCCTCGGCACTTCTCATCTCGCTGCTAATCGGCCCGGTGATCGGCATCTTCTCCGGTCTGAAGCCGGGTGGCATCGCCGACCGAACCGGTCTCGTTGGGGCGGTGGTGTTCCGCGCCATTCCCCCCTTCGTGCTCGGGCTCATGCTCATGCTCATCCTTTCAAAGCAGCTCGGATGGCTGCCGCCGGCGGGGTTCGGCTCGCCGCGCGAGATCCTGCTGCCGGCTCTGACGCTGGCATTGGGGCTTGCAGCGATGTCGAGCCGGGTGACGCGCAATGCGGTCGCTGCGGTCGCGAAGACGCCCTATTTTGCCTTCGCCCGGCACAAGGGCCTGCCTGAGGCGATCGTCGTGCGCCGACACGGGATCCGCAACGCTGCTATTCCGGTCGTGTCCTATCTCGGCCTTCAGGCCATCTATCTGGTCGAAGGCGTCGTGGTCGTGGAGTCCCTCTTTGCCTATCCGGGTATCGGCCACGCTTTGGTGCATGCGATCGTCGAGCGGGATATCCCCATGGTGCAGGGAACGGCGCTCGTCATGGGCCTCATGTTCGTTGCAATAGCAGCCCTCGTCGATGCGATTTCCCTCTGGCTCGACCCTCGTTTCGGGAGGGCTGCATGAGCACGATCGACAATGTCTCTCTCGCTCGAGGGCGCGCCCGGCTTTCCGGCAGCCGCGCCTTCGGGGCAGCTCTTCTGCTGTTGCTCGGCGCCTTTGCGCTCATCGGACCCGTGATCGTTCCGACCGATCCGGCGGCACAGGATTTCGGCGCGAGCCTCGCGCCCATCGGGGGTGATTATGCGTTGGGAGCCGACCACTATGGCCGCAGCCTTCTTGCCCGACTTGCCCATGGCGCGCGGCTTTCCTTCGGGCTCGCCTTCCTCACCATGCTTGCCGCCGCCGTTCCAGGCGTTCTGCTCGGTCTTGCCGCCGCCTGGAGAGGCGGAGGGACGGAGCGGCTCCTCGAATTGCTGGCGACAGTCGTTCTGGCGCTTCCCGGCTTGATGCTCGTGCTGCTGCTGCTCGCATTCTCGCCAGGCAACTATGGTCCGCTCTTCCTGGGTCTATCGCTGACCCTCTGGGTGGAATTCTACCGGGTGACCCGGGCGACGACGAAGACCGTGCTTGCCCAGCCGCACATCGAAGCCGCAAGAATGCTCGGCTTCGGGTCGGGGTACATTCTGCGCAATTATGTGGTGCCCGTGATCGCTCCGATGATTGCGACACTTACCGCCTTCGCCATGGCAACGGCCATCATCGCCGTTTCGACGCTCAGCGCCATCAGCGTCGGGCTGCAACCTCCGACGCCCGAACTCGGCAGCATTATTGTCGAGCTTTTGCCCTACTATGCCGAGGCGCCATTGCATGTGCTTCTGCCCGCCCTGCTGATCTTCCTTCTCGTGCTCGGCCTTCAACTCGTCGCAGACGGAGACCGCGCATGAACATGCGAGCGGGAATACAGGAACTTTCGATCAGCGCACTCGCTGTCGAGGCGGCGGCGGGACGGATCGTTTCCGACGTTTCTTTCACGGTCAGCAGGGACCGGCCGCTGACACTGCTTGGCGAGAGCGGATCGGGCAAGTCGCTTGTGGCGCAGGCGGTCATGGGAAACCTACCGGCGGAACTGCGTGCCACGGGAAAGGTTCTTCTCGACGGCACCGATCTTCTGGCGGGTTCGCCTGCCGAACGGCGTGCTCGCTGGGGACGCAGCATCTCGCTTCTTCCGCAGGAGCCCTGGCTCGCGCTCGACCCGACGATGCGGATTGGCTCGCAAGTGTCGGAAGTGCATCGTTTCGTCAAGCGGAGAGATGCGCGGCGGAGCCGGCAACTGGCAGGTGACAATCTTGCCGAAGTGGGGCTGGAGCGCGCCGGCGAACTCTACCCGTTCCAAATGTCGGGCGGCATGGCACAGCGTGCGGCAATCGCCATTACTCATGCGGCCGACGTCGATCTGATGATCGCCGACGAACCGACGAAAGGGCTCGATGCAGCCCTGCGCGATTCCGTTGTTGCGCGGCTGCGGCAAGAGGTCGACCGCGGGCGTTTGCTGTTAACGATCACCCATGACGTCGCCGTTGCCAGGGCGCTCGGCGGCACGGTAGGCGTGATGCTGGACGGGCGCCTGATCGAATGCGGCCCGGCGGGAAAGCTGTTGGCGGCGCCGGCACACGACTATAGCCGCGCATTGATTGCTGCCGATCCGCAAGGCTGGGAGCGAAGGGCAACGACGACCTCGGGCGAGATCGTGGTCGCCGGACGCGGGCTTGCGAAGGCCTACGGAGAAAGGCTGCTGTTCGCCGATCTGGATGTCGAGATCCGTGCCGGCGAGATCGTCGCCATTGTCGGCCCCAGCGGTTGCGGCAAGACCACCGTCGGCAACATTCTTCTCGGGCTCGCCAGACCCGACTCCGGCACGGTCGAGCGACGGAAGGATCTATCGCCGCTGCGCTACCAGAAGCTCTATCAGGACCCTCCGGCGGCGTTCGCTCCACATCAACCCATCCGAAAAGGGCTTGTCGATCTGGTGAGATTGCATGGGCGTACGTGGATCGAGGTGGAGAGACTGCTTGCCCGGCTCCGGTTGCAGGGCAACCTGTTGGACCGCTTGCCCAATCAGATCTCCGGGGGTGAACTGCAGCGCTTCGCAATCCTTCGTGCCCTGTTGCTCGACCCCGTTTTCCTGTTTGCCGACGAAGCCACCTCGCGACTCGACCCGCTCAGCCAGAAGGAAGTCATTGACTTCCTGCTCGAGATCGTCCGCGAGACCGGACTAGCCGTCCTTCTCGTCACCCACGATCGCCATCTCGCCGAGCGCATTTCGAGCCGGATCGTTGAAATTGGCGCAGCCAGGAAGCTCGGTCGCGGAGAATGACGTTGCCGTCGATCTGCCGCTTTGCCCCCGACCCGCCGTACATCGAGGGAATTCAGGATGCCAGCAATGGAGTGGGAGCGCCGATCGGAGGCTGCGTTGCCACTGGAACACCCCCCACCCTATAATCCTGTTCGCTATGTACAAGACGTTCGTTGCAGCGCGGGAGGACCGGCCGGGGGAAGCTTGGCTAGCGCGTTTTGTCGCCGGCCGGGCGGAGGCCGAGAGCTGGTATTTCGGGCAAGCCGTGGTGCCGACCCCAAGCGCCGAGGATTGTCGCGCCGCTCTCGAGCGGCACATGCCCGAGCTGGTTCCTCATTATGAGCACGCCTGCGCCCTCGTCGGAGATGACGAGGTGGCTCACCGGATGCTGAGCCATTACCGGCCCGCGCCGGAAAACTATGGCTGCAGTCAGGCCGTCTGGCTCGGAGAAGAAGGACCGGCACTCATCCGCAACTTCGACTATCCGCCCGATATCGTGTCTGACCGTTTCGAGTTGACCGAGTGGTCGGGCTTGAAGGTGATTTCGAAGGCGCAGCGACCTTGGGGAGGCTGCCTCGACGGTATGAACGAGGAGGGACTGGTCGCCAGTGTGACTTTCGGTGGAAGCCGTGTTCAGGGCGTCGGCTTCTCGATCATTCTCATGCTCCGCTACGTGCTCGAGACCTGTCATCGAGTGAACCAGGCGGTGGCGGCCTTGTGCCGGATACCGGTGGCGCTTCCACAGAACGTGACAGTGCTCGATCGCTCGGGCCGGCACGCTACGCTGTTCCTTGGCCCCCGCCAGCGACCGATCATCTCGCGGGTGAGGGCATGTACGAACCATCAGCGGACTGGAAGACCCTCATCGTCTTCGATGGTGCGACAGCTCCGGCTTTTGCAAGCGCTGGAGGAGCCTTCCATGTCGCTTTCGAGGCTGACGGACCTGTTCCTTCTGCCCCCACTTTATTCCGGGCGGGTTCCTTACCGGACTCTCTACACGGCCGTCTACCGACCCGCAGAAGGCAGAGTGGACTATGTCTGGCCGGGGAAACGCTGGTCCCAAAGCTTCGAGGACTTCCGGATCGGCGAGTACACACATTGCTACTTGTGAGGCCGCGTGATTTGGTGACCGCAACGGTTCTCTATCGAACAAAATAGGCCTCAATCGCGCCGATGCCTCGCAGGTCCAGCGCGCATCGCGGCTCAAGGGTCCACCGGCCCCGCAGGGCGCGCCTGGTTGCCTCCGAGATCTGAATGCGATCGGCCGCCCCCTGGGATTCGAGGCGGCTCGCGATATTCACGGTTTCTCCCCACACGTCGTAGACGAAGCGATGCCGTCCGATCAGGCCGGCGACGACAGGCCCCGAATGGATTCCAATGCGAACCCGAAAGCGATCGCTGTCGGGGAAGGTGTCGCGCAACGATTGCAGCATGGACTTTCCGAGAGCTACGATCCTGTCGGCGTGATCGGCGCAAGGCTCCGGGATGCCGCAGGCGGCCATATAGGCGTCTCCGATCGTCTTTATCTTCTCCACGCCATGCCGCTCGGTCAGGAGATCGAACGTGCTGAACATCCCGTCCAGCCGCCTGACCAGATCGGACGGCGGCAGCCGTGCGGCAATGGGCGAGAAGCCGACGATATCCGCGAATAGGATGGAAACCTCTTCGAAGCGGTCGGCGATGATCTCTTCGCCGCCCTGCAGGCGGTCGACGATCTGATCGGGCAGGATCGCGTGAATAAGCGCATCGGCGCGTCGTTTCTCCGTTTCGATCCGCTGCAGATAGCGGTGCTCACGGTCGAGCCAGCGCTTCTTCTCGAGCGCGGAGTTGATGCGGGCGCGCAGCAGGACCGGATTGAAGGGCTTCGTGAGGTAGTCATCAGCTCCCGCCTCGATGCACCGGGCGACGGCCGCGACTTCGCTCAAGCCCGATATCATGATCACCGGAACGTGGCGCCATCGGTTCTCCGCCTTGAGCCGCGATAGAATCTCGATGCCGTTCATGTCCGGCATCAATATGTCGAGCAGAATGACGTCGAACTCGTCTTCGTTCAGTCTTTGAAGCGCTGACAGGCCGGAATCGGCAGTGACGACGCGATGGCCTTCACGGCGCAACCGGCGGGAGAGAAGATCGCGATTGCTGGCGACGTCGTCGACGACGAGGATCCTGCCACCCTGATCGGGCCATGGCTCATGCTCGGTCCTGAAGAGGAGGCGTTCCAGCTCCGCTGCGTCGATTTCGGTTTGATCGCCCGGCTGCAGCTCGAGGGCTCCTCCGCGCGAAAGGCCGGCAATGGCATCAACCTGTTTCAGGAGCTCGGCCGCAGCGGCAAGTATCTCACCGAGATCCTCCCCCAGCGTGTGCTGATGCTGATCCCCGACCTCGTCGAGGATCATTTCCGCATAGCCGATAATGGCATTGAGCGGCGTCCGCAGATCATGGCGGAGCCTTGCCTCCGCCTCTGCTCCCCCTTCCTGCGAAGGGCAGTCCTTCCCTTCGATCAGGCCATCTATGAGGCCGTTCAATTGCCTTGCGGCGGCTCCGATCCGCTCCAGGTCCGTCTGAATGTGGGTCAAACCGAGGTCTCGCGCCTGCTCTCCCAGCAACTCCTGAAATCCCAGGATCGCCCGCGCCGGGCCGGCCAGCCGCTGCACCACATGGGCGGCGATGGCCTGGCGCTGAAATTCGTTCCCGATACTCATTTTCGTAAATGGCCGCTCAATGGGGTGTCGTCAGCAGTTGCTCGATCTTCCGGACGAGCTGCGAAAGGTCGACCGGTTTGCTGTCATAGTCGTCGCAGCCGGCCTCGAGCGCCATGTCCCGATCGCTCGCCATCGCGTGGGCAGTCAGCGCGATGACCGGTATCCTCGACGTGACCGGGTTGGCCTTGATCCGCCTGGTCGCTTCCCAGCCGTCCATCACCGGCAGGCTCATGTCCATCAGGATCAAATCAGGCTTTTCCGAAGCGGCAAGCTCGACGCCGGCCTTTCCGTTCTCGGCGATCAGTACGTCGAAACCGCGACGAGACAACCGCCGCGAAAGCATGTCGCGATTCATTTCGTTGTCTTCCACCAGAAGGATTCTCGTCATTGCGCTTCTCCTCCGGTCTATTGCAGTGCCTTCAGCCGTCGGCGACGGCCGTACCGGCCGTTTCGCGTGATCCTATCTGGCGCTCGAGGGCCGCGACCAGCTGCGACCTGCTGTTTGCGCCCTTGTTCACGACGGCTACCGCTCGGTCGCGAAGCCAGCTCAGCTCGTTTGCAGAAAGGTCCTTCGAAGTGACGACGACGACCGGAATATTCTGGAGTTCCGGTACGCTCTGCATCTCGCTCAGCGTCTGGAATCCGTCCATCTCGGGCATCAGAAGATCGAGCAGGACGAGACGCGGCTTAAGGCGCTTCATGAGCTCGAGACCGCGGATGCCGTCGGCCGCCTCGTGGACCGTCCATTTCCTCTTCACCAGAATACGCCGGAGGAACTCGCGCGAAGCCTGATCGTCGTCGATGACCAGCACGTCGCGATTGCCGCCGCCGTAAGTCTCTATGGTCCGGATCAGCTTGTCGGTGTCGATGGGCTTGGTCAGATATTCGACTGCTCCGAGCGAGAGGCCGAGCTCGCGATCCGCCAGGATCGTCGCCAGGATAACGGGGATCGTGCAGAGTTCGGGATCGCTCTTCAGCGTGCGCAGCACCGACCAGCCGTCCTGATGAGGCATGATGATGTCGAGAATGATTGCCGCGGGCCGATGCTCCCGAGCAGCGGCTATCCCTTCCGGTCCGCTTGCGGCTTCGATCGAGGCAAGGCCTGCTTCCGCGAGCGCCCTTGCGATCAGGTTGCGGGCAGCCGGATCATCATCGATGATCAGCGCGGTCCGGCCCTCTGTGATCGGCGGCGGTTCGGCTGTCCGAGGTTCTTCGGCTTCCCGCCTGCACTCAGCCGGCACCTCCATGGTGAAGGTCGAGCCTTTTCCGACTTCGCTTTCGACTTTAACGACACCGCCTATCATGCGGCAAAAGCTGCGGGTAATGCTCAACCCCAACCCCGTACCGCCGTAGTTCCGTGTGGTGGACGGATCGGCCTGCGTAAAGGGATTGAAGAGCCGTTCCTGCTGCTCCGGCGTCATGCCGATGCCGGTATCGGACACCTTGAACACGAGCCAATCGCGGTCCGCCCTTCTTTGGCGCCGAACCGAAAGCGTCACCTTGCCGCCATTGGTGAATTTGGCGGCGTTGCTGAGCAGGTTGAAGAGATTCTGGCGCAGCTTGGTCTGGTCGGAGTGCATCTCCCCGAGATCGCCATCGATATCCTTGATGAACTCGTTCCGGTTCTTTGCCATCAGCGGCGCGACGGTAGCACTCACGTCGCGCAGCAATTCGGCGACATCGAAGGTTTCGAGGAAGAGCTCCATCTTGTTCGCCTCGATCTTCGAGAGGTCGAGGATGTCGTTGATGAGAGACAGCAGATGCCGTCCGGCTGCGGCTATTTTTTCGAGGTCAGGCACGAGCTCTTCGTCATCGTGGTCGCGCGCCTCCTCCATCAGCATCTCGCTGTAGCCGATGATGGCGTTCAGCGGCGTGCGCAATTCGTGGCTCATCGAAGCGAGAAAGCGGCTCTTGGCCTCGCTTGCGGATTCGGCCTTGCTCTTGGCCCGCTCGAGTTCGACCTGGCGCTGCTTGAGTTCGGTGATGTCGGTGTAGACGGCCACCGTCCCGCCATCGGGGATCTTGCGCTTGCTGATGCGGACCCATTTGTCGCCGAACCGCCGCTCGTCGACGAGGCCGGCCGGATCCCGGTGACGGCGCAGGCGGTCCTCGATCCAATCTTCCGGTGACTTGCCCTCTAGGTCTATTTGTCCATTTGCGAGATTCTGCTCCAGGATTTCGTGGAAGCTCTTGCCGCGAAGTTCGTTGGGCCTATGGCTCGGAAAGATTTCGCAATACTTGCTGTTTGCGACCAGGATTCTGTCATCCGGATCATAGAGGACGAATCCGTCGGAAATCGCCTCGAGCGCCGCGGCGATCGTCCGCCTCTGACGTTCCGCTTCGTCTTCGAGCCTTTTCTTTTCGATCGCGCTTTCACGGAAAAGCATGAGCGTCCGCGCCATCGCTCCGAGTTCGTCGCCGCCCTCCTGGGGTATCTCGACGTCGTAGCGGCCTTCCGTGAGGTCCTCGATCACGCGATTGAGACGCCTGAGCGGACCGACGATCGAGCGCAGGACGAGAAGCGTGAGAAGCGAACCGACCAGGACCAGGACGCCCACAAGGATTGCGGCGCCTGTGGCGGTCTTCTCGGTTTGTGCGACGACCTCGTTGCGAGCGGCTTCCGCTTCGGCCTTTACCTGGTCGACAAGCTTGTTGAGATCGGCATCGACCTTGCCGCTGTGAATACGGGCCTTCGCCAGCAAGGCGTTGCCGACAATACGGTTGTCCTGGGTATAGCTGTCCGTCGCCTGCAACGCGGTTCCGACATAGGCGTCGACCTCGGTGCGGATTTCCTCGACCGCGTCGGGCGCATGCTGTGCGAGGCGATCCAGTTGGACCTGCAGCCGTTCGCGAGCGTCATCGGCGTTGCGCTGTGAATTCATGAGCAAACTGACAGAGAGGTCGGTGAGCCAGTATCTGAGATCTCCAAAGGCGACATGCGCTGCGGCGGCCGATGCGGCTCTATCGAACAGCTCCCTGGTTTCGGCCATGCGTTCGGCGCTGCGATAAAGCGCCTGAGTGAGGAAGACGGATGACAGAACAAGGCTGATCAGACCTGCGGCGGTCAGCGCCGCCACTCGCGCGGAAATCGGCAGATTGGCGAGCCGGCTGGCGAGCCGCTTCGTCGGCGCAGAGGCCGCTCCGGCTGCCTCCAGCTGCTGTCCCAGCGCGCTCATTTGAACAGGACGATGCTGATCGCACCGCCAAGATCGCCCGCTTTACCTCCCTCCTTCGGATAGCCGGTGACGTCGATTTCGCCCTTCGGCACGCCGTGACAGGTAAGACAGGACTCCGTGTAATATTCGGGCAGCAGCATGCGGAAAGCAGGACGGCCGTTCACCTCGGTCACTTCCGTATAGATTTCGCCCCTCGGCCGCTTCGGATCCGAGAAGACTTCATTGATGACCCTTGTCTCCCAGGCGTCGGGGAGCGATTTTCGGTTGCGCACTAGGGCTTCCGGCGCAGTCACTCGAACCAGCGCCTCGTGTCCGACTTTGGCGGCGAATTTCTCGTTCATCAAGCGCGCGAAAACGGCTGGAACGAAACCCTTAAAGCCGATGCCGGGGCGGTTTATGTCGTCCTGCTCTTCGTCGACGACCTCACGCATGGCCTCGACCTGAGCCTGGAGCAGCTTGCGGTCGCGCTCCGCCAGATCATCGGAGATCGATTGCCCGCCGGTGCGCTGGGCATAGAGGGCAATCGCCTCCTTCGTGAAGCGCTCGCCATCGAGATTTTTATCTCCTACCGCCGGATCATTGATGAGCGACTGGTAATTCGAAAGGACGCTTCGGGCCGCCCTGAGCAGTTCGGCGAGCCGTGTTCCGGTCGCCAGGTCAGCGCGCTCGTCAGCCGCCGTTGGAAACGAGAGGAGAATAAAACCGGAGAAAATTGCGAAAATGCAGCTTCTCGCCAAGGCTGAAGTGGCTTCCATTTCCATCCCTCCCGGAGGAAGCACCAAATCGGAAACATATCACAGGAAGGCCGATGGAAGGAGTCGTCTCTGGCAGTTTACCGGCGGCCCATGGCCGTAAGGAGGGCCACGTTTCAACGGTAACCGAAATGTGCCTCTACAGCGCCGTGCGTCTTTTTCAGACGCACAAAGGACGCTGTAGCACTTTGAATTGCTGCATGTTTTTGTCCTTAAATCGAGTACGATTTAAGGAAACATGCAGTAGCGTGAGCCATTCGACAGGGGAGCATGCCCGCCGGCGGGAAGCGGCGGAAGTAAAAATGCTCGGTTTCCGTTCGCTCGGCCCGAATTTGAGTAATTTCCATCTCTATTCTGGGGCCTCGTCTCGTCACGTGCTGCAGCATCGGTTCATTCACGGAAGAATTCGCAGCGACGGCAAGATGAGATCACAAGGAGCGGTGGCATGGCTGTAGATTTCAACCACACAATACTGTCAGCCAGTGACAGCGAGGCGTCGGCAAAATTCCTGGCGGAAATGCTTGGCCTTCCAGCCCCGAGGCGCTGGGGCCCTTTCCAGATGGTCACGACAGAAAATGGCGCCAACCTCGACTACATGGATACCGACGGCGAAATCACGCCGCAGCATTATGCGTTTCTGGTCGGCGAAACCGAGTTCGACGAGATCTTCGGTAGGATCCGCGAACGGAAACTCCCTTACTGGGCCGACCCGGGCCGAACGAGGCGGGGCGAGATCAATCACCACGACGGCGGCCGCGGAGTGTATTTCGAGGACCCAAATGGTCATCTTCTCGAGGTGATTACCCGTCAATACGGCAGCGGTGGGTGGAACCCGTAATCGTTCGGGGACGTACCGTTGGATTCGAAAACGGACATGGCGGGTCGACCTACGGCGCTGCAACCGCGGACGTTCGCTCCTGCGCCGCCTTCCGGAACAGGTAGGCCGATAAGAGCCACAGGGCGACGAAGAAGCCGGTCAGGAACACGACGGCTTCCGGAAAGCTCGGCGCCTGAGACCCCAATCCGGCGGCGAGCGCGATGACGCCGACCATCCCCTGAGTGAGCGCGGTCAAGAAGAATGCGCGCGCCATACCGCTCGGCTTGAAACGAGCGATAATAGCGCCGACGATCCCGACGGCGAGCACCCCGCCATACATCAAGTTGGCGGGATTGTTCTCGGACCCGATGATGCCAACGGCAGCATTGATCCAGACGAGGCTGAATGCTGCCGCGAGCGCAACGCCGACGGCTGCCCGATACGCTTTATTGTTTGTCATCCTTGCCGTCAGTTCAAAGGTGACACCAGTGGCGACGATCAGACCACCGGCGAAAGCGAAGTCGGTCACATCCCAATTCACTTCATCGGTGAACTGCATCGCGACCAAGGGCAAGAAGAGCACGAGCGCTGCGATGATCCAGGCCGATATCCGCCAAACGCTTCCGCGTTGTCCGCCGCCGGTTTCGCTCCTTCCCGCCATCGCGCTGTCTCCGTGCTTGGGTGAAGCAAAGCATCCGGCCGATGATCGCGCTTGTCGCCGGCGTTCGCAATGGGGCGGTGAGCGTCCGGCTCCTCAACTAAGCTGCGGCGGCGGCAATGCGGTCGAGAGCGTCTTTCACTCTCGGTATGTGGGCGGGCGGCACGGGCAGGATTGGCCGTGGTGGTGCGGCGTGGCAAAGGCCAAGTACCTCGGCAATCGCGTACATGACGCGGAAGCTGCCAAACTCCTTGAACAGGCCCCACAGGGGCTGAAAGGCCCGGCCGAGGCGTTCGGTTTCGGACGCGTTGCCGGCTTGGGCTGCCTGCGTGAGAGCAACGGCTTCGGAAGGCAACAGGCCGGCGATCACGCTGTACCAGGCGTCGCAGCCTGCCAGCAGCGCATCCGCAGCACCCCAATCGCCGCTGTAGCCGATGGCAAAACCTTCCGGTGCGCGCGAGCGCAGACGCGCAAGTTCACCCTTGAAATCCCCCTGAGCGGGGAGGGGCATTTTCACGGCGGCAATGTTGGGCACGCTCGCCAGCCGGGTGATCAGGTCGTCGGTGAAGGTGAAATGGGTGGTGCTTGGATTGTTGTAGATGCACAGGGGCAGTTCACCCGCTTCCGCAACGGCGGAAATGTGCTGGAAGACCTCCTCTTCCGTCAGAGGAGTATAGGACATGGGGGCCAACAGGAGACCATTCGCCCCCGCCTTCCTTGCATCGCGGGCGAGCGCCTGAGCCTCGTCTGTTCTTAGCGCGCCGACGCCGACGATGACGGGTATCTTGCCGCCAACGCACTCCATGGCGGCCTCGACGGCGCGTTGACGCTCGTACCTCGAAAGGAAGGCGTAACCGCCTGTGCTTCCGAGCAGCCCGATCGAGTCAGCGCCGGCCGCAGAGATCCGTTCGAGAAGGCGCTCGAGCGCTCCGGTATCGACATGCCCCGAGGCATCCGCGGGCGTGATGGGAAAAGCCGAAAGGCCAGCGAACAATTTCATTGTGCTCTCCTAAATCTCTATGCGCGCGAGAACAGCAGTCGGAGGCCGGCAAAGCCGAAACACATCGCCAGGAGCCCCTCGATCCAGCGCCTTGCACGACGGTACAGGCGCACCATGGGTGCGGTCGAGAAGATGATCGCATATCCGCAAAAGATGATGACGCTTAAGACCGCGCAACCGCCGAGGATTGCAGCAAGCGTATGCCATGACGAGTCCGGTCCAAGCCCAGGGCGATCCAGGCGAGGATCGATTTCGGATTGCTGAGATGCATGAGCAATCCGCGCCGGTAGAGGTCTGCTCCCGACAATGCGGTACCGTTCGGACCCGCGTGTGCAGCAGCTTTCGCGTCGGAAGCAAGCGCGGCCTTGCCAGCCTTGAAGGCGAGATAGAGGAGATAAAGACCGCCGAAGATTTTGAGCAAGATCAGCGCTTCCGCATAGCGGGTCAGAACTGCGGAGACACCCGTTGCCGCCATCGTACCCCAGAAGATCGAACCGCTGACCACGCCGGCAGCGAGTATGAGAGCTGCACGTCTTCCGTTATGCATCGCCACCCCCATGATCCGCATATTGCTGGGGCCGGGGCTCCCGGCCGCGATGACATAGGCGGTATAGACGATGAGGAGATGGTGGAGTTCGTCGGACAATCTGAGCCCAATCATGCTGTTGGTGTTAACGAAGGTCGGTCGAAGCGGAATGCCGGCAGAGCCTCGGCTACATCTGCCTCAATAGGTTGAAGGAAATCATCCACATTGTAAGAGCGATGAGCGTTTCCAGAATCCGCCAGGATGCCGGCTTCGAGAAAATCGGCCGCAGCCAGGTTGCACCGTAGCCGAGCGAAAAGAAGAATAGAAACGAGCCCGTTGCAGCTCCGGCCGCGAACGATGCCTCGTATCCCGGAAACCGGGTCGAGATGGTACCGAGCAGCACGACCGTATCGAGGTAGACGTGCGGATTGAGCCAGGTGAGAGCCAGACAGGTGACAAGCGTCGCCCGAAAGGTCGATGAGGCCGTCTCCTGCACCGCCAACGCTCCCGACGAGCGGAAGGCGGAATAGAGGCTTTTCGCACCGTACCAGATCAAGAACGCCGCTCCTCCATAGCGCATGACCGGATCGAGCCAGGGGAGCAATGCGGCAATCTGCTGGAAACTGGTCACGCCCAGCGTGATCAGCACGGCGTCGGACAATCCGCAGGCGAGGCAGACGGCGAATACATGTTCGTTGCGCAAGCCCTGGCGCAGCACGAACGCGTTCTGCGCGCCGATCGCGACAATCAGGCTGAGCCCCATCATCAAGCCCGTGCCGAAAACCGAAAAATTCATGCTCTGAAGCGCGCTCCCGAAATACCGTGAGCCTTTCCGCTATCGCGTTTCGCAAATTCAGGATAGTTAATGTTGCTAACCCGGATTAAGCAAAACTAAGTCATGCTCGATTATTCTGCTCTCCGCGCCGTTTCGGCGGTGGTTCAAACAGGCAGCTTCGAAAAGGCCGCAGCTCTTCTCAACGTGACACCCTCGGCCGTGTCGCAGCGGGTGAAGCAGCTCGAGGAACGTCTTGGCATCGTTCTGGTCGCGCGGGGCAATCCCTGCACCGCAACGGAGAAGGGAGATTGGCTCTGCCGGCACATGGAGAATGTCGGCATGCTCGAAGCCGAGCTGTTCGAGCATCTGCCTGGCCTTGTCGATCCTGCGGAGCCCGAACAGAGGGTGACGCTGCACATTGCGACCAATGCCGACAGTCTCGGAACATGGTTCCTGGGGGCCATGTCAAGCTTCGCCAGACGGTCTTCGCATCTCTTGAACATTGCGGTCGATGACGAGGACCATACCGCCGAATGGCTGCGGCGAGGGCAAGTGGTCGCCGCCGTCACGAGCGGGGAGAAGCCGGTTCAGGGCTGCCGGCGCATGTTCCTCGGCGCGCTCCGCTATCATGCAACGGCGAGCCCCGGATTCATGGCCCGGCATTTCCCGCAGGGCGTCACGGCGGAGGCCATTGGCAATGCGCCGGCCTTGACATTCAATCAGAAGGACAAGCTCCAGAGCCGGTGGATACGTCAGGTATTCGAAGAAGAGCTCAGCCCGCCCACCCATTGGCTGCCTTCGACGCAAGGTTTCGTCGAAGCCAGCCTTTCCGGCATGGGATGGGGCATGAACCCGGCCCCCCTTGTGCGCGAGCACTTGGACTCCGGGCGGCTGGTCGAGCTGATCCCGGAAACGCCGTTGGACGTTCCCTTGTATTGGCAGATGAACCGTCTTGCCGCCGATCGGCTGGTTGACCTGACACGCGAGGTCGTGGCTGTAGCCAAGCATCATCTGCTGGACTGAAACGACACCGAGGTGCCGGGCGGGCATGATTGGCCCCTCCTGACCGCTCGTTCCGGAACCATACTGCTCGCAACTCCTTCTTCCCAGCATCGGTGATCCGAACCGTACGAGGGCCGTGGAAAGGCCTGATGGATTGGAGATGGAGCGTTACCATATAGCTCTTGGATTATTCGGCATCGTGGTGCTGCTGACGGCCTGGATTCCCATGGCCTTTCGTCGGCTGCCGCTTTCCCTTCCCATCTTTTGCATCGCTATCGGCATATTGGCCGGACAGTCGATCTTCAACCCGATCTCCCAACTGGCCGGTTTCGACAGTCGGCTTGTCATAGAGCGTATGACAGAGTTTACCCTCATTGTCGCGCTGATGGGCGCTGGCCTGAAGATTGATCGCCGATTGGGCCTCCTTAGCTGGGCGCTCACGTGGCGTCTTCTCGGCATCGCAATGCCGGCGGGCATTGCCCTAATGGCGGTCGGCGCCCACTGGATGCTGGGGCTTGGAGCTGCTTCGGCGATCCTTCTTGCCGCTTCACTTGCACCGACGGATCCGGTGCTCGCCAGTGACGTACAGGTAGGGCCGCCGCAGACCGGGACGGAGGACGAGGTCCGCTTCACCCTCACATCCGAGGCTGGCTTGAACGACGGCCTCAGCTTTCCCTTCGTCTATCTGGCGATTGCAATCGCTCTCGCGCCCGACGAGCCGGACTGGTTCACGAACTGGCTCCTCATCGATGTGCTGTGGCGGCTTTTTGCCGCCGTTGCCACGGGGTGGCTCGTCGGCAAGCTACTCGGCTTCGCCACGTTCCGCCTCCCGAAAAAAGCGGCACTCGTGCGCACCGGTGACGGCTTCGTCGCCCTGGGCATCACTTGCCTCGCCTACAGCTTGACCGAACTTGCCCACGGCTACGGCTTCGTGGCCGTCTTCGTCGCAGCACTTTCCTTCCGCACGGTCGAGCGCCATCACGAATTTCACAAGGAACTTCACAACTTCTCCGAGCAGATCGAAAGGCTGCTGATGATGGTGCTTCTCGTCTGTTTCGGGGCGGCCGTCAGTGTCGGACAGCTTATTGACGAACTTGATTGGCGCTTGGTCGCATTCGCGCTGTTCGTCATCCTGATCGTTCGGCCGGCTTCCGCCTGGGCAAGTCTTCCCTCGAGCCTGCCGAAAGGAGAAAGAGCGGCAATCTCGGTGTTCGGGATCCGCGGTCTAGGCTCGATCTACTACCTCGCATTTGCAACGGGGATGGCCAATTTCGAAGAGGTCGGTGTCCTCTGGTCAGCGGTTGCCCTGATCGTCCTGATCTCCATCGTCATGCATGGGCTGACCGTCACGCCGGCAATGCGCTGGCTCGATAGGCGGCGTAGAAGTAACAGGCCCGGAGATGAAGGCGACGTTTGGCAGAGTGACTCGACGAATACCCGGAGGCCGAAGAATGGTTAGCCAGCCTCCTCGGCAGACTGACCTCGATCTCTCGGATATTGCGGCACCGCGAGAGGATGGAGCCAGGTCTCGCGTCTGATAACCCAAATTTCGTACTCCGGGACCAGAAAGGTCGGGACGTCATCCAGCGAGCCAACGCGGATTTCGGTTTCCTCCTCCCCCGGGTTGAACAGCCGCGATCCGCAAGCGGGGCAAAAGCCGCGGCCGGCGAACACCTTCACCTCGCCACTGCTCCTGAAAGCCCGTGTGGGCCAGACGGCGAATGTCGTAAAAGATGAGCCACTTTCCTTTCGGCAATCCGCGCAATGGCAAAGCCCAACCCGCAAGGGCTCGCCGCTTACTTCGTAGCGCAGGGCGCCGCACAGGCATCCGCCGGTTCTCGTAACCATGTCCAATCTCCTGACCAGCCTGTCCCTCGACTTAGGGCAGATGCGTGATCCGAGGAGTCCCCGGAGACGGCCTGTGCGTGAAGCGGCTGCCGTCCCTTGGGAAACGGAGGCATGCCCCCTATGTAAGAAAACGGTGCAATCTTCCGAAGGCGATCGCTCATGTCAGACAAGCCGATCAAAATTCCCGGGCCCGACCATCCGATCACCATCCATCGCAATCCAGCGCGCGTCGTCGTCAAACTCAACGGCCACGTCGTTGCCGATACGCGCGAGGCGCTGACATTGCGAGAGGCCTCCTACCCGCCGGTGCAGTATATCCCCCGCAAGGACGTCGACATGTCGCTGCTTGACCGCACCGACCATTCGACGCATTGCCCTTACAAGGGCGACGCTTCCTATTACAGCATCATCCCCGGTGGCGAGCGCTCGAAGAACGCCGTCTGGACCTATGAAGACCCGCATGCAGCGGTTCGCGAAATCAAGGACCACTTGGCATTCTATCCGGATCGGGTGGACTCGATCGAGGAATCGTAGGCGCCGGGCCGGCGCGTTCCAGTCATCCGACGAGACAACGCACGGGATGTCCGTACGGTAGCCTTAAGAAAGCACGCCGCATGAGGTGCGGCGTGCATCGGTGATGCGGTCATCGAAGTCAGCGCGGCTGCAAGCGAGTGCTCTGCCGCGGCTTCCGGACTACTCTGCCGGTTGCGGGACCTCACCGTTCAGATGCTCCGCCCTTTCACCCGCAAGGCTAGACTGCCCCAAAGCGATAGTCACCACCGTCGCTGCGCCGGCTGCGATCGAAACCCAGAAGCCGTTCTGCGCGCCAAAACTGTCCACGACCCAGCCCGACACGAATGCGCCGAGCGCCATCCCGATGCCGATTCCGGTCATCACCCAAGTGACGCCTTCGGTCAGCATTGAGTCCGGTACGCGGCGTTCGATCAGTCCAAAGGCCGTGATGAAGGTCGGGGAGATCGCGATGCCGCTAAGGAAGACGGCGAGCGCGAGCAGCGGTACGGATGTGCCTGCCACCAGGAGCGGCAAGGACGTGAAGGCAAGCACGCTGACGGCGATGAGCAATTGCCGGTGCAGCGGCATTTTGGGGTTGAAAGCGCCAAGGACGAGCCCGAGCACGAAGGAGCCGACTGCATACACGCCGATCACCAAACTTGCCGCACCCGGCTGCCCGAGCTCCTTGGTGATCGCCACGGCGCTTACTTCCGCCGTTGCAAAGATCGAACCGACGAATACGAGTGCCAGCGTGATGATCTGTACGGGGCGCTGACGGATCGCCGAGCCTTGCGTAGTGTGCCCCGCTACAACCCGCACTTTCGGTTCCGTTGAGCGTTGCAATATGAACGCGGCAGTTCCCAGGGCAAGGAACAGCGTGCTGATCAGCATGCCGGCTTCAGGAAAAAGCGCGACCGCCAATCCTACGGAGAGAGATGCTCCGGCGATGTAGACCAGCTCATCTGCGGCCGACTCGAATGCGAAGGCGGTGTTCAGTTCCGGCCGGTTACGGAAAAGCTCCGTCCATCGGGCGCGGACCATGGCCGGGATGCTCGGCATGCTCGCGGCGACGAATGCGGCGACGAACATCGTCCATTCAGGCCACTTCTGGTTTGCTGCCACGATAAGGGCGAGGAATGACAGGACCGAAACGATCGTGGTCGGCGTGACGACGGCCGCCTGGCCCAAACGATCGACCAGCCTGGATATCTGCGGTGAGACAAGCGCGTTGGTGAGGGCGAAAGTGGCCGACACGGCCCCTGCAAGCCAATATTCGCCATGGGTCTGAGATAGCATCGCGACGATCCCGATCGGAGCCATTGCGAGCGGCAGTCTTGCGAAAAAGCCTGCGGACGAAAACCCTTTGGCGCCGGGCGCGGCGAAGATTTCCCTGTACGGATTTGACATGCGACGCTCCTTTGAGACTTCGGACATGCTTCCCACATACGTGGCGTATGTGAAGAGGTAATTGCATACGCGACGTATGTCAATTAAAATACGCTGCGTATGAAAAAAAATATACGCGACGTATGCGAAAGGACCTCGATGGCCAAGCCACGCAAGGAAATGATCGCCGAGACCCGGGCCAAGCTGATTGCAGCGGCGCGGCGGGCATTCGGAACCGTCGGTTACGCGGAAGCTTCAATGGATGATTTCACCGCCGAGGCCGGCCTGACGCGCGGTGCGCTTTATCATCATTTTGGAGACAAGAGGGGCCTGCTTCAGGCGGTGATCCAGGAGATAGACGCCGAAATGACGGAGCGGCTGAACCGGGTGTCAGCCAAGGCCTCGACGCGATGGGAAGGTTTCGTCGAGGAGAACGTTGCCTATGTCGAGATGGCGCTCGAGCCGGAGATCCGGCGCATCATATTTCGGGACGGTCCTGCCGTCCTCGGTGATCCGTCGACATGGCCCAACGCCAATGGCTGCATTGCCGCTGTTGCGCGAACCATCGGCGCGCTCAAGGACGAGGGGGTTATTGCAAACATCGATCCGGAGGCGGGTGCTCGGCTCATCATCGCGGCGAGCAGCGGTGCTGCGCAGTGGATCGCCAATTCCGATGATCCGAAGGAAACATCCAACAGGGCGGTAGGAGGCTTCCGGACCCTACTAGAGGGTCTGCGCGCTCAAAAGGACGAATTCCGCGCGCCGTCTAAGCTCAGGCGCTAGGCGAATAACGGCAGAGAGTCGGCACATCTAAATGATGACCTGTTCTCCTAGCTCGACGACACGGTTCGCGGGCAGGTGGAAGTAGTCGGTGGGATCGATCGCCGAGTCCGCCATTGCGATGAAGAGCTTGTCCTGCCACCGAGGCAATCCCGACTGAGGGTCTGCAACCAGCTTGCGCCGTCCGAGATAGAAGGAAGTGGTCATGATCTCGAATTTGAAGCCTGCCTTCCGGCATTGCGCGAGCGCCTGCGAAACATTCTGGTCGTCCATGAAGCCGAATCTGAGCTCCAGCCTGCTGAAGCGCTCGGAGAGCTTGGTGAGCGTGTAGCGATCCTTTTCCGGCACATAAGGCACTCTGGCGGTCTTGATGGTCAGAACGACATTGTGCTCATGCAGCACGTGATTGTGCTTGATGTTGTGCAAGAGAACCGCGGGGGTCGTGTCTGGAGTTGCGGTCAGGAAGATTGCGGTTCCCGGTACGACAACGGGAGCGTGCTCTGACTTGCGCTCGACCGCGGCTATGAACTGGTTGAGCGGGATCTCGTGGCGCGCCGTCTTCTCCCGCAGGAGCCTGACTCCTTTGCGCCAGGTCCACATCAGCATCATCACGCTGCCGGCAAAGAGAATGGGCACGTAGCCGCCGTGGTGGACCTTGAAGAGGTTGGCGCCGAGAAAAATCAGTTCGAGCAGGAACAGAGGAAGCAGGAACGCAGTCGCGGTCAAGGTAGACCAGCTCCACAGATAGCGCACGAACGCGAAGGCGAGAATTGTGTCGATCAGCATGGCGCCGGTGATCGATATGCCATAGGCCGGGGCAAGGGATTCGGAACTACCGAATACGAACATCAGAACAAGCACGCCGACCAACAGAAAAGTGTTGACCAAAGGCAGGTAAATCTGTCCCGTTTGTGTTTCGGAAGTGTAGCAGATCTCGAATCTCGGCAGGAAGCCGAGGTGGATCGCTTGCCGCACGAGCGAAAACGCTCCGGTGATCACCGACTGGCTGGCGATGATCGTTGCGGCAGTGGCAAGGATCACCACCGGCAACAGGGCCCAGCTCGGGAACATCAGGAAAAATGGATCGGAGATGGCCTCGGGATGCGACAGCACCATCGCGCCCTGTCCAAGATAATTCAGAGCCAGTGCTGGAAACACAATCGCGAACCAGGCCGCCTGGATCGGCTGGCGGCCGAAGTGGCCGAGATCGGCATAAAGCGCCTCGGCTCCCGTCACCGTGAGGAAGACGGCGCCGAGCACGATGAAGCCGACGAGACCGGCATTCCACAAAAAGGTAACCGCGTGAACGGGATTGAATGCGGCAAGGATTGCCAGATCGTCGCCGATATGGGCGATGCCGGCTCCTCCCATGACCAGAAACCAGATGAGAGTGATCGGGCCGAAGAACCTCGAGACGGCTTCCGTGCCGCGAGACTGCACGGCAAACAATAGCACCATGATGGCGGCCGAGATCGGCAGGACGTAATCGTGAAAGGCCGGCGTGACGAGCTTCAGTCCCTCGACGGCCGAGAGCACGGAAAGCGCCGGCGTGATCATCGCATCGCCAATGAAAAGGGCGGCGCCCAGAATACCTGCCACGAACATGGCCGTCGTATAGCGCGGAGCTCTTTTCATGAGCAGGGCGAGCAGCGACAGCGTGCCGCCCTCGCCATCATTGTCGGCTCGAAGCAGGAAGAGGACGTATTTGCAGGTGACGATCATCGTCAGCGTCCAGATCATCAGCGAGATGAGCCCGACGACTTCTTCGCGCGCAACGCCGCCTTCCGAAAACGGGCGAAGCGCCTCACGGAAGGCGTAGAGCGGACTTGTCCCGATGTCGCCGTAGACAACGCCCACCGATCCGAGGGTGAGTACCAGGAACTGGCGCAGACTATTCGCCTGTGCCGGCGCATGGTCGAGGGAGGTGGTCATGGGTTCTCCCCGAAATGGTGGACCCTGATGGGCATACGACTGTGCTTTTCAAGTGTCAAATAGGGGCATGTAAAAGATCTCTGCAAAGAACGCCTGCAACCCGAGGAAGTTTCCGAGTTTCCTGAAGGCGGCAGGCCGCCGACACGGGGACAGCCGATTGCCGGCGTATCTTCGGCTGATCACCGGAACTCGCCCCGCGAAAGCGCGTTATGGGGGAACCGCATCCGTCGAGGTTCGCCATGAATGCCGGGGAGGAACGTAGCCGCTCGCTGTGGATGGAGCACCCGATGGACTACGACGGTCCACCACTGGCGGGTGATCTGACAACGGAAATACTGGTCATCGGTTCTGGAATCGCCGGCCTTTCATGTGCTTACGAATTGGTCCGTTCGGGCCACCAGGTAGCAGTCGTAGACCGCGGACCTGTCGGCCGCGGCATGACCGCGCGCACCAGCGCTCATCTGGCCTTCGAGCTCGACGACTATTTCGAAGAGCTGCGTTCGCTGCGCGGAGCGGATGCATGCAGGCAATATTATGAAAGCCAGTGCGCGGCGGTGGATCGCATTGAGGAGATTTGTCGCCAGGAAGCGATCGACTGCGATTTTGCGCGGATCGACGGCTATTTCGTTCCGGCGGAAGAGAAGGATGCCGAATATCTGCGCAAGGAACTGAACGCAGCCCGGACCGCAGGCTTCGCAGACGCGGAATGGGTCGACAACGGCCCGGGCACCTGGCGCTCCGGTCCGGCCCTGCGCTTTCCGCGCCAGGGTCGATTCCATCCGCTGAAGTATCTCGACGGGCTCGTCGGAAGTCTGCATCGCCGCGGTGCCGCACTCTATCCTGAAACTCCGATCGTCGGCCTGGACGAGAAGGATCATCAGGTGCGCGCCGAAACCGGCACCGGCGGTATCATCACGGCCGCCAGGGTCGTGGTGGCGACCAATTCGCCGTTTCACCTTCGTATTCCCATCCACACGAAACAGGCCCCCTACCGCACCTATGTGATCGCCGGTCCTATTGCAAAGGGCGCGGCCCCGGACGCGCTCATCTGGGACACCCTGGAGCCGGGCTATCACTATGTTCGTCTTCAGCCGGAAAGCGACGAGGACACGCTCATCATCGGCGGCGAGGATCACAAGACCGGCGAGGCGGACGACATGGATGAGCGCCTGGCCCGGCTTGAGGCCTGGGCGCGGGAGCGCTTTCCGGAGCTCGGCCCAATAAGCCACAAGTGGTCCGGGCAGGTGTTCGAACCCTCGGATTATGTGCCGTTCATTGGGAGAAGCCCGGGATACGACCAGGTCTACGTCATTACCGGAGACAGTGGAGAAGGCCTCACCACGGGAGTGGCGGGAGCACTGCTGATCCGGGACCTGATCGACGACGGTGTCAGCCCTTGGGCCGACGTCTATGACCCCGGTCGCTTGATGTTGCGCGGCGCCATCGAGTTCGCAAGGGAGAATGTGGACGCTGCGAAGCACTGGGCGGCGCGTCTTGGCGGCGGCGAGGTTGCTTCGCTCAATGACATCCGTCCCGGCGAAGGGGCCCTTGTGAAGCTCGACGGCAAAATGACTGCCGCCTTTCGAACCGAAGAGGGCGATCTCAAACTATGCAGCGCGAGCTGCACCCATATGGGCTGCGTCGTCCGCTGGAACCGCTTCGAACAGTGTTGGGATTGCCCCTGCCATGGATCCCACTTTTCCGCGGACGGCGAACCATTGCAGGGTCCTGCCTTCAAGCCGCTTTCGAAGGTCGAGCGCTGACCTGCGGACCTTGGCCGCATACGCGTCCGATCCGGGCCAATGGCACTAGGTCATTGATGATGGCCGCCTGCGTCGCGCGGTCTGGTCTCCGAATCCTCCGGCACGCCGGCGGGCGGGCGTTCTCCGCGCGCGCGACGGAATGTGCCCGGGATGCTGGCGATCAGCACGGCGAGGACGGCAGTGACGAAGATCCCGTCGAACGTCCCGGCGCCGCCGATCGAGGCGACCGGTGCTCCCAGCGCTTGCAGACTGTCGAGGTTGAGCAGATCGGCTCCGATGAGTGTGCCGAGGCTGCCGCCGATATAGGCGAGCGGAGCGGCATGTTGCCGCGACAGCAACAGGGCGACGATCCCTGTGGTAATGGCAGGAGCGAGAATGGGCAGGGCAATGCCGAGGCCGGGTACCGGCCGGGCGAGCGCGTGGCACACCGCAGCCACGGCCACCGTAGCCAGCAGGCCGCGGCCCCATAGGCTCTTTTTGGCGAGCAGATAGATGGAGATCAGGCTGGGGATCAGCGCGCCGCCGACGTTGACCGCGATCACGGTTCCCGGCCAATCGACAACCACCGGCACGACATATTGCATGCCGAAATAATCGACCACCTGTCCCGAAAGGACGGGCTGCCCCGGCAATTCCGCCAGAGGGAGATTGAGATAGCTGCCGAGCAGCGATGCGAGGAGAATGAGAAGGGCGGCGCGGGCGCTGATGCCAAGGCGGGTGTAAGCGTATTGCAAAACCCCGATCTGAATCAGCGCGACCAGCAAGACAAACAGGAGCGCCAAGGCGGAGAAGAGCGGAGCAGGAAGCGGCAGGTAGTGGAACTGGCTGAATCGCATTGATCTCTCCGCGAATTTCCTTGCGGCCGAGGGCTCGAGGAACGGAGCGCGTTCCAGAACCATCTTGAGCAGCGGCGGGGCTTGGAGCCGCCGATACAGCGGGAAGCATCGGGGCAAGCGGTCGCGAGGTCTAGTGCTATTTCAACAGCTTACGAAGATTTAATCTCTGCTGGGGTGGCCGTTCCGGCTCGTCCTAGCTTCGACGCGCCCGAATAGAGTCGTCTCTTCAGACCGTTGCGGTCGCTCCAACACCATCCTGAAGTGCCGGAACGATAAGTCGAGCCGCTGGTTGGGTTGCGCTCGGAGGTGCGTCATGAAATCTCTCAATCTCAACCTTGGCGTGGCATTACTCTTGCTGTCCTCGGTGGGGACAGGCTTCGCACAGCAGAAAAAGCTGCCCGTCGATGCCCAGGGATTCGCGCGGCAGGTAGCGATCTCCAACCTTTTCGAGTTGAAAGCCGCGGAACTGGCGCGGCAGCGGGGTAGGGGAAAGCAGGTCCTCGATTTCGCCGAGCGGATGCGGACGGATCATTCCAGAGCCGGCAAGGAGCTGGCCGAGGCTGCCCGCAAGGATGGCGTCCAACTGGCGGACACGCTCGACAAGGAGAGCGAGGAGAAGCTGGCGGCGTTGAGTGCGCTGCAAGGCGGCGACTTCGATCCGGCATACCTCTCGTCCCAGGTCACGGCCCATGAATCAGCCGTTGAACTCTTCAGGAATTACGCGGAACACGGACAGGCCGGTGCCTTGAAAGCCTTTGCCGAGGCCACTTACCCGACGATGAGGACGCATCTGATCCAGGTCCAGTCGCTGACGGGGCCTTGATCGGCGCGCGGGGCAAACGTGACGCTACAAACGGGCCTCGCTCTTAGATCACGATGATTTTAGGTCGATCCGACCGCGCACACTATCCTCATCCCGCGCTGGCGCGTTTGCTTCGTGGAGTGCGGGCTCGTAAATCCGTAAACATCAGCGAAGCCTCCACGCATGCGCCGATGAACGACGCTCTCGAGATATCGGGACTTTGCGCCCGTGATATCGCCGCCCGGCAGTCGCTGACGGCCCGTTGGTAACGACTGCCGTGGGTCGGCCACTCATGCTCGAGGAAGTCCAGCGCGTCATAGGGTCCGCAGAACCGTCGCTGAATACCGCTTTGAAGCGTCACCGCCAGGGGTGCACGCCAGGGAATCTCTTTCATCGAGACCTCCTGATTGCTCGCCGATCAAACGCGAGCAGCATTGTTTCCGTTCCCCGCCCGAATCACATTGATAGTTGCGTAGTGTGCGCCGCGCGGCGGAATTGGGGAAGCCTGATGATCGAGACGATAGTGGTATGCTCGTCGACGTACCGCGTCGAGCAAGGCTCAATTCGTCTATCCGATTGAATACGCTACGCCGCCGGCGTGCTGAAAAACCCCCGCTTGTCCTCATCTCGCCTCAGAAGGACAGATCCAGCACCTTTCCCTCGAAGAGCCGGTCGCGCGAACCTTCCAGGTGTTGCAGCATCAGGTCGCGCGCATCCTCTGCGCGCCCATCGGCGACCGCGCGGAAGATCGCTTTGTGCTCCTCATAGACCTGCTCGAGACCCGGCCGCGGGCCCATGAGGGAAAGCCCATGGAGATGCATGCCAACGGCGATATGCGCACGCAAGGCTTCAAGCGAGGCGGTGTAGTAGTGATTGTTCGACGCCTCTGCCACGGCCTTGTGAAAGAGGAAGTCCGCGTCGGTGCGGTGAAGCTGGTGGCTCGTCGCCTCACGCAGTTCGGCCAAGGCTGCTGCAATCCGGGCGATCGCCGCCTCGTCTCGCCGCTGAGCGGCGTAGTAGGCCGCGGCCGGCTCGATCGTCAGGCGGAACTCATAACAACGCTGGATGTCGGCGATCGATTTGACGGGCGAATAGGCAAGCTGGGCGGCCGCCGAAACCTGGGCGCTGACGAAGGTGCCCGCACCCTGGCGCGAATAGATGAGCCCCTGTTCGCGCAGACGGCTCAGCGCGTCGCGGACCACCGGACGGGAGACGCCGAGCATGGAGGCGAGCTCGTGTTCGCCGGGCAGGCGTGAATCGGGGGCGTAGTTGCCGGTCCGAATGCGCTCATGCAACTGATCGAAGACGCGATCGACGAGCTTCACCGATCTGCCACGCTCCGCTTTCGCTTCGGTTGCGATCTCCCGGCCCGTCTCGGCCCTGTCCGTCATGCGATTCACCATCCTTCTCATTGCCTGACTTGCAGTGTCTTCGGCCTATCCTGCAAGATCTTTATCAGAGATTGCGGATTGCCAAAGCCCCCCGACTTCACCGCGCAGCGCATTCGCTTGCCGCCCGAGCGCCCCGCCTCGAACCAAGGAATGCCAGCTTCGATCTCGCCTTTCGGCGCAAGCACGCGGGCACCCAGCGAGCGCAGGATAGCATATGCCGTGTCGCCGCCGCCCATCATCAGCATGTCGGGCTCTGTGTCGCCCGCGATGCGCGAGACGCTCGCGGCAAAGCGCTGCGCCACCCCGTCCGCCGCATCGCTCAGTTCGCCGGAGCATCTCAAGAGCATTGGCAGCATCGCAGGCCTGCCGTCAGCAGGGACTTCCCCCAATGGCGCTTCGCGATAGTCGCGGACAAGGCCGCTTGCGAGCAGCGCGTCCATCTGCGCGCCCGTGATCGGGTCGCGCGAACCGAAGGCGAACAGGGTTCGCTCGCAGGGCTCGAAAGGGCTCTTCGCAGGCCGGGTCGCCAAGCGGCGCGCAAGTGCCGAGCCGAGGCCGCGCGCACCGACGGCAATGGTTTTCGACCCGTCCAGGCTCGAGACGACGTGATCCAAATCGGCATCTGACGCCGCGTCGGCAACCCGTACCTTCGTCTCACAGCCGGCAAACAGCGGCTCTATCGGCAGCGGTTCGGCAACGCCGAAACCGACGACATGACCCGCGCGCGTGTGGCGCCCCTGGTCCGGAACGGCCGGCGCGACGAGGAGTCGGCGGCGGTTAAAGGAAGCGGCGAGCGCTTCGCTCTCCGCGGCGACATTGCCCTTGAGCCGCGAGTCGATCTTCTTGAAGACGAATTCAGGCGCGACCCGCTTAAGCAGGATTGCCGCTCTCACAACGCGCTCGGTCGCCTGAACGGGAGCAAGCGCGCGCGACAGCGTGTTGACGACGATGACGTCCGCGCCGGTCCCAATCGCCTCCTCGACGGCTTCGACGTCCAGCGCAACGGCAACGCTCAAGCCGGCATCGACGAAGGGCGCGCTTGTGTCGAGAGCGCCCGTCAAATCGTCAGCGACGATGGCGACGCGAATGGTCATGGCTCTATTCGCCGTTCACCGCATGGCAGGCCACGAGGTGCCCCGGGCGCGCCTCCTTCCAGCTCGGGACCTTGCGGCGGCAGACCTCCATGGCGATCGGGCAGCGTGTATGGAAGCGGCAGCCGGCGGGCGGGTCGAGCGGGCTTGGGACGTCGCCCTGAAGGATCTGCCGCTTACGGTCGCGCTCATGTTGCGGGTCGATCTCCGGTACGGCCGACAGCAGCGCCTTCGTGTAGGGATGGAGCGGCATCTCGAAGAGTTCATCGCGGCTGGCGAGCTCCGCCAGCCGCCCGAGATACATGACGCCGACGCGGGTCGAGATGTGGCGTACGACCGCGAGATCATGGGCGATGAAAAGATAGGTGAGGCCGTATTTCTCCTGCAGGTCGAGGAGCAGGTTGATGATCTGCGCTTGGATCGAGACGTCGAGCGCCGAGATCGCCTCGTCGCAGACGATGAACTTCGGCTGGCAGGCGAGCGCCCGCGCGATCACCACGCGCTGGCGCTGGCCTCCCGAAAGCTCGTGCGGGTAGCGCGACGCAAAGCGCGGCGGCAGCCCGACATCCGTGAGTAGTGCCGCCACCTTTCCCTCGAGCTCCGTCTTGGTGGCGAGCTTGTGGAAGAGGATCGGCTCGCCGATCGCTTCGCCGACTGTCATACGCGGATTGAGCGTCGAATAGGGGTCCTGAAAGACGATCTGCAGATCGCGTCGGAACGGCCGCATCCGCTTTTCGTCGAGCGCGGTCAGGTCCTGGCCCTTGTAGAGAACCTTGCCGGCGGTCGCCCGGTGCAGGTTCAGGATGGTGAAACCGGTCGTCGACTTGCCGCAGCCCGATTCCCCAACGAGACTCAAGGTCTCGCCCTCCTCGATATCCAGGGTGAAATCGTCGAGCGCATGCACCGTCGCTGCCCGCTCGCCGAAGGCGCCGAGACGGACATGGAAATGTTTGACCAGGTTTTCGATCTTCAGAAGAGGTTCTGCACCCATCAGGCGGCCTCCCGGGCTTTCTCGGCGGCGAAGCAGGCGGTGCGATGGCTGCCCGCGGCGGTGACGGGTTCGAGCTTCGGCACATGTGTGCGGCAGATGTCCATGGCCAGCGGACAGCGGGGCGCGAAGGGACAGCCCTGAGGCCTGCGGCCGGGCTCGGGTGGCGTTCCGCCGATTGAATTCAGCCGCGATGCCGGCTGATCGGAGAGCTTCGGGATCGAGGCGAGCAGCCCGCGCGTATAGGGGTGGCGCGGATGCGCATAGAGCTCGTCGACCGGCGCATCCTCGACGACGGTGCCGGCATAGAGCACGATGACGCGATCGACGAGCCCGGCGATCAGCGCGAGGTCATGCGTGATCCAGACCACCGACATGCCGAGCTTTTCCCGCAAGCCCTTCACGAGATCGACGATCTGCGCCTGGATCGTCACGTCGAGCGCCGTCGTCGGCTCGTCGGCGATCAACAGTTTCGGCTCGCAGGCAAGACCGATCGCGATCATCACACGCTGGCGCATGCCGCCGGAGAGCTCGTGCGGATAGGCTTCGATCCGCTGCTCGGGCCCTGGAATGCCGACGAGGCGCAGGAGCTCGACCGCCCGCCCGCGCGCTTCCTTTTTGCTCATGCCGCGATGGTAGATCAAGGGCTCGGCAAGCTGATCGCCAATCCGCATTACGGGATTGAGCGAGGTCATCGGATCCTGAAAGACGAAGCCGATGTCGCCGCCGCGGACTTTGCGCAGGTCCCGATTGGACATCTTCTGCAGGTCGCGGCCGTCGAAATGCGCCTCGCCCTTGGCGACGCGGATCTTATTGGGCAGGAGCCGCATGAGGCTCAGCATCGTCAGGCTCTTGCCGCAGCCGGACTCGCCGACCACGCCGAGCGTCTCGCCCCGGTCGACGTGAAGGTCGATGCCGTCGACGACGACTGCAGGGCCGCTGCGGGTTTCGATCTCGACCGTCAGGCCTTTGACGTCGAGCAGGCGGTTTTCCGTCTTCATGCCGGTCATTTGCTGCCTCGCGGGTTGAGAGCGTCATTGAGGCCGTCGCCGAGGAAGGAGAAGGCGACGGATGCGAGACCGAGAACGGCTGCCGGTGCCGCAAGCAGATGCGGATAGTGCTGCCAGACGCGCAGTCCGTCCGAAATCATGTTGCCCCAGCTCGGTGTCGGCGGATTGACCCCCACACCGAGGAAGGAGAAGGCGCTCTCGAGCACCATCGCCGTGCCGAGGCCGGCGCTGACGGCGACGATCAGTGGTCCGAGCGCATTCGGTATCACGTAGCGAGTGAGGATGATCCGGTTCGAAAGGCCGAGCGCCTGAGCGGCGGTGATATAGGGCCGGCTGCGGATCGACAGAACCTGGGCACGGACGAGCCGCGCATAAGGCGGCCAGGAGATCAGCGCCATGGAGCCGAAGACGAGCAGGAAGTCGATCCAGACCGTCTCGCGATAGAAAGGATTGAGCGTTTCGAGATAACGCGCCTCCATCCATTGCGCTATCGGCGTCTTCAGCGACGCGTTGATGACAACCACGAGAAGCAGGTTCGGCACCGACATGGTCACGTCGGTCAGCCACATGATCACGCGATCGAACGGGTTGCCGAAGAAGCCGGCGACCGCACCAAGCACCGTGCCGATGACAAGTGCGATGGCGGTGACCACGACGGCGACGAGAAAGGCTGTCCGCGTGCCATAGACGACGCGGCTGAAGACGTCGCGACCAAGATCGTCGGTGCCGAAGAGATGGGCAAGCGAGGGCGCCTGGTTACGCGCCTCGAGATCCTGGCCGAGAAAGTCGTAGGGCGTCAGATAGGGACCGAAGAGCGCCGTGAAGGCGAGCAGCACAATAACGCAGAGGCCGAAGATCGCGAGCCGGTTTCGTTTCAGCCGGTACCAGGCATCACGCCACAGGCTGACCGGCGGCTCCTCAGAAAGCATTGCGGGCTCGGTTTGAACGGCGGACATATCAGCGGCTCCTTCTCGTATCCGCCGCGCGCGGATCGAGCAGCGGATAGAGGATGTCGACGAGCAGGTTCGAAATCATCACCAGGAACGACCCGATGAGCGTGATCGCGAGGATCACCGGATAGTCGGAATTGGTGAGCGCTTTTACGGTGAGGCGTCCGAGGCCGGGCAGGCCGAAAACCAGCTCCACGAAGATCGCGCCGTTGACGATCGTGATCATGATGAGGCCGAGCTGGGTGACGACCGGCGTCAGGACCGGCCTCAATATATGCTTCAGCGCCACGACGATCTCGGGCACGCCCTTTGCGCGCGCGGTACGGACGAAATCTTCGGAGAGCACCTCGATGACCGCCGCGCGCGTCTGCCGGATGATAAGAGCGATCGGCTGAAACGAGAGCACGATCAAGGGCAGGAGAATGCGGATGTCGAAGACACCGCCCCAGCCATAGGGGACGTTGACGCCGGGAAGGAGGACGATCAGGCCGACCATCAGCAGCGGCCCGGCGACATAGGCCGGAATGGCCCAGAGAAAGAGCGCCGAGCCGAGGATGATGTAATCGAGGCGGCGGTTCTGGTTGAGTGCGGCGATCATGCCGAGTGGGATCGCGACGAGTGCCGTCAGGATGATCGAACAAAGCGCCAACTTAAAGGACACTGGGGCCGCTGCCTTGACCATCGCCCAGACCGAGCGCCCGGAACTCAGCGAATTGCCGAAATCCCCTTGGAGAAGGTTCCAGACGTAATAGCCGAACTGCTCGATGAAGGGCTTGTTCAGCCCCGCGCTCTCGCGGATCGCCTCGATGCGCTCGGGATTGTAGGCGACGTCGCCGGGCGCCCTCAGGAAAATCAGCTTGATCGGGTCGCCCGCTCCATAGAAGGCAAGGGCATAGACCGCCATCATCACCAGAAGAACCGACGGTACCCAGATGGCAAATCGTGTCGCGATGTAGCGCAGCATGCCGCAAATCCTCCCGCATGACGCCAGCGGGCCCCGATCAGGTCCCGAACGCCACACTCACTCGTGGCCGGTGCAAAGCGTCCGAAGGCTGCTTGAACCGGCTATTCTCAACACGGACCGCTTCGAAAAACGTCGCTTTCGATCCATGCATTCGCTCACGTGCGAGGGCGCTTTGGACCTCGCACGTGAGCAATCTTGTCGTCGGCGGCATCAGCCGATCGAAATATTCCACGGCTCTGCGACCTGCCAGTCGAGGTTCTTGTCGATGCCCTTCACCTCGGCGGTGGCCCAGCGCGACATCGCCTGAGCATACCAGGGGATGAAGGCCCAGTCGTCGCGGAAGGCCTTTTGTGCCTCCTGCGCCAGAGCAACGCGCTCAGGATCGTCGGCTGCCTTGGTGGCGGCTTGCGCGAGCAGGCTGTCGACCTTCTCGTTCTTATAGCCGCCGAGCTTGTTCTGGGCATTCGAGGAGGTCGAGGCGATCGACCCCTGCAGATAGGAGGCGGCATCGGGCACGCGCGTGCCGACGTCGTCGCGGAAAATCTGGACCGCGTTCTGGTCTGGCCCGGCATAGGCATCCTGCTGCGGCTTCATGTCGACCGCCGAGATGCCGAGGTTCTGGCGCCATTGTTCGGCGATGAACTGCGCCGCCGCCTCGATCGCCGGACCGGAAATGCCGACGAAGAGAAGCTTCGGAAGCTTCTCCGGCCCGCCATAGCTCGATTCGGCAAGCAGCTTCTTTGCGCCCTCCGGATCGTAAGGATAGGGCTCGAAGCCGGAATTGTCGGCGCCCGGTACCGAGTTCAGGATCTGGTCCGTCTTCTTGTGCGGGCCGTCCGGGAAGGATGCCTTCATGAGGCTATCGCGGTCGACCGCTCGGATCAGCGCCTCACGCACCTTCGGATCGTCCATCGGCTTGCGCGCGGTGTTGAACCAGAAGTGCTGGCTGGTGGGGATAATCGGACCGGCTGCGAACTCGGCGCCGAGATCCTGGATGATCGTCGAGGTGACGAGTTCCGTGTGCGCGTTGAACTCGCCGGACTTGATGAGCGACGTCGCCGTGACGTTGTCTTCGATCGAAGCGATCTCGATGCGGGCAAGCTTCGGCTTCGGACCGAAGAAGTTCTCGTTCGGCTCGAATGTCAGGGTGCCGGCGTCGAGGTCGATCGCCGTCAGCTTGAACGGCCCGGAATAGACCGCGCCGCTGTCCGGCATATACCAATCCTGGATCTCCTCGCCGTCCTCGCCGCGCGACTGCGACGCCTTGGTGATCGGGGCGATGTGGTTGGCAAGGCGCATGAAGAAGATCGGATCGGCTTCGCTGAGCGTCACGACGACAGTGCCTTCGTCCGGCGTCGCCACGCCTGAAAGCTCGTTGGCGCTGCCGCTGCTGACATCCGCGTAGCCCGCAACCTTGCTCAGGACCTGGTCGGCGCGCTGGTTCTTGGTGTTCGGCATCGCCGAGACGTTCCATGAACCCTTGACGTCCTCGGCCGTGATCTTGCTGCCGTCGGAAAAGGTCGCCTTGGGGTCGATCTTGAAGGTCCAGACCTTGTTGCCCTCGGAAGGTTCCCAACTGGCAAAGACATAAGGATGAATCTTGCCTTCGCTGTCGAAATACATCGGCGAGGCCCACCAGGCTGAATTCCACCGGTAGGGCACGCCGCCCCCGCGCAGCGGCGACCAATCCTGATTGAAGGCCGGATTGGCGACTTTTAGCACCTGGCCTTCCTGAGCCATGACGATGCGTGCATTCATGCCCGCGATCGTGAGCGCTACGGTGGCGCCCAATCCGAGCTTCAGCGCCTCTCGCCGCGAAATGGCGGCAACGTCGAGATCATTCCGTTTGGTCATTTCTTCCTCCCGTGCGTGAAATCGAGCGCCTCCGCTCTCCCCCGGATAGCGGCGCTCTGATTGGCCTTAGACTTCACCTATATTGTAAATATGTCAACGAAAAATGCGGAGAAACGGCGCGTTGGGATTTTCGTCGAGACAAGAATGTATATATATCAACATATTAGCTGACGACTAAATTTTCGATCCGGATTTCCATATTGACAACAAGCTCGATGTTGAAGACAAAAGTGGAGGGCGGAGCACTCGCGAGCCGAGGCAAATGGCAGTCGAAGCCGCCAGCCGGTGATCTTGTAAAAAGATCTTGCCGAGAGCCGTCGGAGGAGAGGCACATGAAGATGAAACATGCGGTGGCCGGCGTCTATTCAGCGGCGGCGACGCCGCTCAAACAGAATGGCGAGCCCGATCTCGCGCTCTTCGCGGATCATTGCCGGCGGCTCATCGACAATGGATGTCATGGGATCGCCCTGCTCGGCACGACGGGCGAGGCCAATTCGTTTTCCCAGGACGAGCGCAGGTCCATTCTGGAAAGCGCTCTTGCTGCGGGCATTGCGCCCGACCGGCTCATGCCCGGAACGGGCGTTGCGGCAATACCGGAAACGATCGCACTGACGAAGCATGCGCTTTCACGCGGGGTGAACCGGGTCGTGATGCTGCCGCCCTTCTACTATAAGGGCGTGAGCGATGAGGGGCTCTTCGCCGCCTATTCGCAAATCATTGAAACGATCGGCGACAGCCAGCTGAAGGTGGTCCTCTATCACATTCCCCAAGTCTCCGGCATTCCGCTTTCGATTCCGCTCGTCAAGCGGCTCGCCGCTACTTTCCCCGACACCGTCGTCGGCATCAAGGATTCCGCCGGCGATTTCGCCAACATGCAGGCTCTGGTCGCCGAACTGCCGGGTTTCTCGGTACTTGCCGGTGCCGATCCGCTGCTGCTGCCGCTCCTTAAAGCGGGCGGTGCAGGTTGCATCACCGCCACATCCAACCTCATTGCGGACTCGCTCAGATTCATTTTCGATCATGTGTCCGACACGGCCAGGACGGCAGAGGTGGAAGCGGCGCAGGCGCGCATCAATGCCTACCGGACGCTGTCGAACGCCTATGTCCAAATCCCGACGATCAAGGCGATGCTCGGCTTGAGACACGGCGAGAATGCTTGGTTCCGGACGCGGCCGCCGCTGATGCCGCTGAGCGCGAGCGAGCGCGCGGACCTCGCGGTTAAATTTGCAGCTTTGGCGTGAGGGAGGATCGGATGGCGTATTCCGCTCTGGAGCCGCATGAGGTCCCGCCCCGGATGACGGGGGAGGTGGCGGCAATCCCCGGGGAGCCCGGCCGGTACGAGTCTTTTCTTCCCTCGCCCTCGGTGCAAAACCATGCAGCAAATCTCGCCTTTCTTCCCGACGGCGCCTTGAGCTGCGTCTGGTTCGGCGGAACGATGGAAGGAATGGGCGACATCTCCGTTTACATGTCGCGACTGGAGGCCGGCGCAAACCGTTGGTCCGAGCCGGAAAAGATGTCAGACGATCGGGAAAAGTCAGAGCAAAATCCGCTCATCTTTACGGCACCCGACGGGCGCGTGTGGCTGCTCTTCACCTCACAAACCTCCGGCAACCAGGACGGGGCCGTGGTCAAACGCCGGATATCCGCCGACGGCGGCAAGTCCTTCGGCCCGGCGGACGTGCTTTGCGACATTCCCGGAACTTTCGTGCGCCAGCCGGTCGTCGTGAATGGCGCCGGCAACTGGCTGTTGCCGGTCTTCCGCTGCATGAGCCAGCCCGGGCGGCGCTGGACCGGCGACGTCGACCGCGCGGCCGTCCTGATTTCGCGCGACGAAGGCAAGAGCTGGACGATAGAGGAGGTTCCGGACAGTATAGGTGCGGTGCACATGAACATCGTGCCGACCGGTGGTGACGCCATGGTTGCCTTCTATCGCAACCGTTTCGCGACCAATATTCTCAGCAGTCGCTCGCAGAATGGCGGGCTCCACTGGACGCCGCCCGAGCCCGTGGATCTGCCCAACAACAACTCCTCGATCCAGGCGGTGCGCATGAAAAACGGCGCGATCGCAATGGTTTACAACCACAGCAATGCTTCCATGTCGGACGCGCGCCGCCACTCGCTCTATGACGAGATCGAGGGCGAAGGCGGGGAGGCTAGCGGCACCTCAGGCGAGGCGATCGCCTCCGCTCGTCCGGCCGTCTGGGGCGTTCCCCGGGCGCCGCTCAGCCTCGCGCTTTCGACGGATAACGGGCGGTCTTTCCCGCGCCGTATCGATCTCGACACCGGCGACGGCTTCTGCCTCAGCAACAATTCCAAGGACTCGCTCAACCGCGAATTCTCCTATCCGTCGATCGTCGAGGACGGCGAGGGCAGGCTGCACATCGCCTACACCTATTTCCGTCGGGCGATCAAATATGTCCGGCTGGAGCCGGATTTCTTCGAAGCGACAAGGTGAACTTGCGGGTAACCGACCCACCTTCCACTGAAGATGACAACTCTTTCGTTCGAGGTCGCGCGATCCGGCGGTTGCAAGACGCGGCATGCGTAACCGCGTGCCGACCCGTGCTGGCAGCCGCGAACTTACAATTAATTTCAGACAGATATGCTTGGGTTACGAGGTGCTGCGGCCTGTCGTCGAGGATCATGAAACGGCAGGGGCGGGACAGAAAATCGCGAGATGCACTTGCTATTTGATGACATCGGAGATAACAACTTTACATCTTAGTGATTGCCGTTGCCGCTGTCACGCTCAGGGAGGATCGATCGGATGAACAATCTGGAAGCGCCCATTTCCATGGTGAGGCCGAGCCTGATCGAATTCGGCATCGGCGTGGCGGCGAGGCTGGGGGCATGGGCGAAGAGCAAGGGATATCGGCGTGCTCTCGTCATCTCGGACGCCTTCAATGCGTCGCGTATCGAGGCTCTCGGGCTCGCCGGTGAGATCACCGTCTACGGTGAAGTCAAGGCCGAGCCGGATACGGGCGATCTCGATCGCGTCCTTGCCGCGGCAGACGGTGCGAACGCCGATCTCATCGTCGGTTTCGGCGGCGGCAGTGCCATGGACCTCGCCAAGCTCGCGGCGGTCCTGTCAGGATCATCCCAACGGCTCGTCGACGTCGTCGGCGCCGGCAAGGTCGCCGGGCCGCGCAAGTCCGCGCTTGCCCAAGTGCCGACCACTTCCGGGACGGGCAGCGAAGCCGGCATCCGTGCGCTCGTCACCGACCCGACGACAAAGGCCAAGCTGGCGGTCGAAAGCATCCATATGCTTGCCGACATCGCCGTCATCGATCCGGCCTTGACCTTTACCGTTCCGCCGAAGGTGACTGCGGCGACCGGCGTTGATGCCCTGGCGCATTGCGTCGAGGCCTTCACCAATCGCAAATCACATCCCGCAGCCGACATCTATGCCATCGAAGGCGCGCGGCTCGTCGGGCGCTATCTCGCGCGGGCCGTGCGCGATGGCAGCGATGCGGAGGCGCGCGCCGGGCTCTCGCTCGCCTCGCTCTATGGCGGCTATTGCCTCGGACCTGTCAACACCGCCGGCGGCCACGCCCTTGCCTATCCGCTCGGCACCCGCTGGCACGTGGCGCATGGCGCGGCCAATGCGCTGATCTTCCCGCATGTGCTCGCTTTCAATACGCCTGCGGTGCCTGAGAAGACGAAAGCGGTCCTCGATGCGCTGAACCTGCCCGTCACCGACAAAGTCGGGTCCGTGTTCGAGGGGGCTCATGCCTTCTGTGCGGCGCTCGGCATCGAGATGAAGCTGTCGGAGCTCGGCGTCCCGGCGGATGATCTCGGCACGATGGCCGACGATGCCTTTGCCATCAGACGCCTGCTCGACAACAATCCGCGCGACCTCTCGCGCGCCGACATTCTCGCGATCTACGAGGCGGCTTACTGATGCATGCCGTCCGGTGTGCGCACGGCTTCGGACACGCGCGGCACCGACGAGCGTTCCTTGAGGGAGAGAAAAAATGGGCAAGGAGACCCGCGTCGCAATCACGCTCGGCGATCCCGCCGGCGTCGGGCCGGAAGTCATCGTCAAGGCGCTCGCGACGCTCCCGCACAAGGAGCGCGCGAATTTCACCGTGATCGGCAATATCGAGGCGCTTGAGCGCGCCAAGCAAGCGACCGGGGTTTCCCTGGGCCTTGCGACGAGCAGGATGGATGGCGCCATTCTGGTCGAGGAGGTGCCTCTCGACGCGGCTTTGCCGGAGATCGGCAGGGTGAGTGCCGCGGCCGGCGAAGCTTCGGTCCGCTATATTCGCCGCGCTGTCGAGATGGCGTTGGCGGGGGAGGCCGACTGCATCGTCACCGCGCCGATCAACAAGGAGGCGATGAACCTCGCCGGTCATCATTTCGACGGTCATACCGGGCTTTTGGCGCACCTGACCGGATCCAAGAGCTCCTTCATGCTGCTTGCCTCCGAGCGGCTCAACACCATCCACGTCTCGACGCATGTGTCGCTCCGCGGCGCCATCGAGCGGGCGACGGTCGAGCGGGTATTGGCGACGATCGAGGCTGGCCACAGTCATTTCATGCGGCTCGGCCGGAAGCCACGCATTGCGGTCGCCGGCCTCAATCCGCATTGCGGCGAGAACGGCCTCTTCGGTGACGAGGACACGCGCTTCCTGGCGCCCGCCGTCGAGCTCGCAAAGGCCAAGGGCATCGATGTTTCCGGCCCGATTTCTGCCGACACTGTCTATGCGCGCGCCTACAACGGCGCCTTCGATCTCGTCGTCGCGCAATATCACGACCAAGGCCATATCCCAATCAAGCTCGTCGCCTTCGACACGGCGGTGAACGTGTCGCTCGGATTGCCGATCGATCGCGTCTCGGTTGACCACGGAACGGCCTTCGACATCGCCGGAACCGGCAAGGCCAACCACGTCAATATGCTGTCAGCGATCGCCTACGCACGTCTGGTTGCTGCCTCGCCGAGGCGGCCGCAATAGTTAGCCTGGCGACCAAGGCCAAGCAGGGCGCCGCGGAGGCCTCGCTTCCGATGACCAGCCCGTGGCGCGGCTGGTCAAAATCGGATCGAGTCGCTCCGCTGTCACGCCGTCTCCACCAAACGATCATGTCCAGCGTGCGCTGCCCGTCTCCTTCGCATCCGCAAGCTGCCATTCAGACGAAGAAGAAGCTTGCGGCCGTGAGATTGGCGGCCTGAACGCCAGTCAGAGTGATCTGGTCGACCGTGCCGTTCAGATGCACGACCGCGTTGCCATTTGCGTCATCGCTGATGTTGGCTTGCAGTTCCGCGAAGCTGGCATAGCCGTAGCCACCGTCGATCAGGATGATGTCCACCCCGAGCTCGAAGAAGTGGATTGTGTCTTGCCCGCTGTGTGGCTCGAACAGAAACTGGTCGGCGGTGCCCTGAAAGAAAGAGAAATCGATCTCATCACCGTACAGGTGGTCGTTACCGCTCCCACCGATCAGGAGGTCAGTGCCGGCCCAGGCGAGCCCCACCGACTCGGCATCGCCGACGAGGATGTCGTCTCCCGCGCCGCCGTCGAGCCGGTCGTCGCCGGCGGAGGCGTGGTCGTACATGAATAAGCCCTCACCGTAGAGGATGTCGTTTCCCGCGCCGCCGTTGAGCTGGTCGTTGCCGCCCTGGGCGCTTTCGGCCAAGCCACCGAAGTCGTCGCCGTAAAGAGCGTCGTTTCCTGCGCCGCCGTCGAGCCGGTCGTCGCCGCCTATGCCGCCGAAGGGGTAGATGCCGCCCTCACCGACAAGGAAATCGTCACCCGAGCCGCCCTCGAGCCAGTCATCGCCGCCCAAGCTTATGCCGGATGTGTCGGCATCACCAAGAAGGGTGTCATTTCCCGCGCCACCCTCGAGATGATCGTTGCCCCCGGTGGCGCCAAATAAGGGGAACTGGGACACCTGAGCGCCATCACCGAGAAGTTTATCGTCTCCTGAGCCGCCGACGAGATGGTCGTCGCCACCCACGGTATTTGGGCCCATGACCTCTGCATCGCCGTAGAGCGTGTCGTTCCCTTCACCACCGAAGAGTTGATCGTCACCCCCGTGGGCGAGGTCGGACATGATTTTGGCATCGCCGTAGAGCGTGTCATCCCCCTTGCCGCCCGCGAGCCAGTCGTTGCCGCCTCGGCCCTCACCGCTGATCTCCCAGGCGTCACCAAAGAGCCAGTCGTCGCCGCCGAGGCCGATGAGCCAGTCGTTGCCGCCCCGGCCCGTACCGCCGATCTCCCAAGCATCGCCAAAGAGCCAGTCGTCGCCGCCGAGACCGATGAGCCAGTCCTTGCCGCCACTGCCGGCGGTCAGCGGCCCGCCGATCTCACGCACGCCAAGGGTGTTACCAGTCGTATAGGGATCACCGAAGATGAAGTCACCGTCGAACGTCCCGGTGATGAAGTTATTGATGCCACGATAAGGCGGGATTCCACCGATCAGGCTTGCCATGAATCTTCTCCCTCGTGTTTGGCGCTCTTTTGCTTTTGAACTGTCCTGTTGCGATGATCCGCTTCCGGGACGCCGCGATCAGGCAATTACGCAAGCGACAGCGACAAGATTATATTCCGCCCACCCTTGTCGAACCGCAGCTTGCACCCGTCTGAGTTAAAGTTCGCATTCGACCCACCCTTTGATTGCGGGCGAAGAGCACGCTAAAGTAGTTGATGGATAGTATCAAATCGCCCCTTAGATGTACGCCTTTCGGGTTAGGGCTTGGGGGGTCGTCTCATGTGCGTTGGCCTATTGAGGAAGCGAAACCGCGACCTTACTCAATTTCAGCTTGTGATATTCTAAGACGTTCGTAGACGCGGGTGGGGTGGCTCCACGCAATGGCAGCGCGACGGGATGATATTCAGGGCCTGCGGGCGATCGGCATAATGCTGGTCGCGGTGTATCACATATGGATCGGCCGGGTCTCAGGAGGCGTCGATGTGTTCTTCATCGTATCCGGCTATCTGGTCACTGGGTCGCTCGCGCGCCAGGCGGAAGCTGGGCATGCCGTCGACCTTGTTCTCGTCGCCACGAGGTTGGCTCGCCGGCTTCTACCTGCTTCCTTATCGGTGATCGCAGTTATCGCTCTTTCGGCGCCGTTCTGGCTGCCGAGGATGCGATGGGAGACCGTTATCGATCAGCTCGCCGCAAGCTCTGCTTACGTTGAAAACTGGTACTTGGCGAACGCGGCGATCGACTACCTCGCACGAGATCAAGTCGGAAGCCCGCTCCAGCATTACTGGGCACTCTCCGCGCAGGTTCAGTCGCTGCTGATCCTGGCTGCTGGACTCGCCGTGTTCACTTTCATCAGGCGGCGACCATCGCGGGTCAGCCTATTGGCGTTTCTTACGGGAACCTTCGCGCTGTCGCTCGCCTATTCGGTTTACGCGACGTCGCGAAATCAGGCTTTCGCGTATTACGATACTTTTGCACGAATCTGGGAATTCGCGCTCGGTGGCGTCGTCGCACTGCTGCTCCCCAATATCAAACTCACGTCAATACAACGCACCATCGGCGGGTGGATTGGTCTAGTGGCTATTTTGAGCTGCGGCATTCTGCTCGAAGTCTCGACAGTTTTCCCTGGTTACGCAGCGCTCTGGCCGACGCTGGCTGCGGCAGCAATTCTCGTTTGCGGCGATGGTCCGCCTTTGCGATTTGGTGTTGCCAGATTGCTCGGCGCGCGCCCTCTGAAATGGCTGGGGAACATCTCCTACAGTTTGTATCTCTGGCACTGGCCGATCCTGGTCTTGTATCTGACCCTCTCCTATCAGACATCGGCGGGAATCATTGGAGGTACGGGCGTTTTGCTCGTCTCAATCCTTCTGTCGCATGTTACCACGCAGCTTATCGAGCCACGTTTTTCGGCACGGAAGGATCGCCCGTTGCCGACGGCGATCGCCGCGACCGGCACCCTCGCCGCGATCGCCACTGGTCTGTTGATCTGGAACGGTCAGGTTAGTCGCATGATGAACGAGGAGCGGCTGCGGGTCGCTGACGCCGCGCATTATCCCGGTGCAGCGGCCATCAACGAACCGTTCCCGTTATCGAGTGAGATCCCCGTCCACCCCGGCCCGCTGACCGCAAGGTGGGATGATGCAGATGTGTATCGCCTGGGTTGCCATCAGACTTTGCTGGGGACCTCCTTGCTTAGCTGCGTTTTCGGTCCGGCAGATGCGCCCCATGTGCTGGCGCTCGTAGGCGGTTCACACACTGTGCATTGGCTACCGGCCCTCCAGCGCGTCTTCTCCCGGTATCCCGGCTGGAAGATCGTTACCTACACAAAGAGCAGTTGCGTATTGAGCTCGCAGGAATTGTCGGAGCCACCGGAGTATCGCCAAGCCTGTGCGAAATGGCAGGAGCAATTGATGAAACGACTCCTGTCGGAAAAGCCGGATCTGGTTTTTACGACTTCGACACGTGTGGTGGACGGGATCGAAGATACGCCGGCTGGCTATCGCCAACAATGGCAGAGGCTCACCCGGGCGGGAATCCAGGTGGTGGCGATGCGCGACACGCCCTGGTTCGGCTTCGATGTACCGGAGTGCGTCGAAATCAATGGACGCTTCTCACCAAAATGCGTCGTGAAGCGTGATTTGGTGCTGTCGCGCACCAGTCCGACCTCGGCACTCCCTCCTGCGGAAAATTTGCACTTTCTGGATTTCACGGATTTCTTCTGCACCTCCGAAGCCTGCCCGCCGGTCATCGGCAATGTGCTGGTCTACTACGACAAGCATCACGTGACAGCGACTTATATGCGCACATTGAGCGACGAACTTGGCCGCCAACTCGCTCCGATTATCCGCGATGCGGGAGACAGGTGATGGGTGAAGAACTCAGCTTCACTATTGACCTGATAATGATGGGGACGCTGCGGATCGCGCTTGGCAGCGGCGCAAGCGCGGAGTTGCGGCAGCCGCTCGGCGTCGCCGTCGTCGGCGGCCTGCTCGTTTCGCAGCCGCTGACGCTTCTCGTCACACCGGTGATCTATCTCTACATGGAGAAGCTCGCCGAGGGCGTCAAACGGTTGTTCAGCCCTCGGGTCGAGGCCGTCCGCCCTGCGACGCGGTAAACCACGAATGAGCGACTACTCACGAGGTTTTCTCAAGTAGGGCTGAAGCAAATCAGGTGCGGCTGGCCGGACCGGGTAGCGGCCATCTCTGAGCCGCAGCCAACGCTGTCTTCGGCTATCGGAATTCAGGACTGAGCGTTGAGCCAGCCTTGCAACTCCGCCTCGGCCCTCTCCAAAGCGCTGTAGTTCAGCAACTTGCGCAAGAACGCGACGGTAACTGCGCGAGCACGAAGGTTGAATTGGCTGTCGAGGCGATCCTCCGGGCTCGCCTGGTAGACGTCAAGCTTGTCATAGAGGTGCTGCAATCGATTCTGCACACTGCGCAGCGACAGATTCCTGCGTTTCGCGATTGCCCGGTCGGTCAGACCGAGCGCGATGTCGACTAGGATTTCATACTCGGAATCGGTGAAGCTGTTGGCGTGCCCGATGCTTTTCTGCTGGAGGCCGCGCACTTCGCGATCGATTACGCATTGGCTTTCGACAAAAATCGAGCGGAGGGCCAGTTTCAGTCGCTCGTCTGAAGCGGACTTCAACACGTAGCCATAGGCTGCACCATCCGGAACAATGCGCGACACCCCACGCACATAGGCTTCGTCGGAATAGTTCGACCAGAAGAGGATGCGCGTGTCGGGGCGCTCCTTCCATATCGTGCGGGCAGCCTCGATCCCGTTGCGGCCCGTCATCTGCAGATCCATGACAATGTGTGCGGATTTATGATCGCGGGCGAGCAGCTCGCCCGCGGTGCCATTCTCCGCCTCGATGACGGTCTCGCACTCGGGGAGCGCCGAGCAGACCGCTTCGTGCAGGTAGGAGCGGTGCAAGGGGTCGTCCTCCACGATCAGAACCTTCATCGCTGTTCCTCCCGCTGAATGGCTGGCCTTTCCGCGTTCCGGTGGAGCGGCAACGAAACGGCTACCATGGTGCCGCAATTGTTGCGCCCGGGGCCGATCGTGAACTTCGCCGAGATGAGTCGCGCCCGTGTCTTCATGTTGTCGATTCCGCCGCCGATGCGCCCGCGGTGCCGGGCAATACCGTATCCGTCGTCCGCTATCTCGATCGCGAGCTGCCCGGCCTCGACTTTGAGACGGACGGTGATCGCGAGTGGCTGAGCGTGACGCACCGCATTGTTGATAGCTTCCTGGGCGATCCTGAACAGCGCGACACTGACCGTCGGCTCCAGAGTTTCGAGGGTGCCCGCGGTCTCGTCGACGAGCGCCCATTCAATCGGCGTGGCACTGTCGCGGACCGACCGGTCGAGATGGTTCTCGACGGCCTGGGCGAGGCCGAAGAGCTGCAGAATCGACGGCTTCGCCTGCTCGATGATCTGTCTCAGATCCTGCATGCAGTGCTGGAGCCCGCGCGATACCGGCTCGAGCGCTTCGCCGGTCACCTCGCCGGAGCGCGCCAGCCGGTCGATGCGGCGCGAGAGGCGGGTGAGGTCGGCGAGCGTCTGATCGTGGAGGTCCATGCCGATGCGCTGGCGCTCCAGCTCGAGCGCCTCGGTCAACTTCAACGCCCCCTGCCGCAAGCCTTCCTCGCGTGCCCGTGCTTCTGCCTCCACGATCGCCGATTGCTGCGCCTGTTCGGCAGCGCGCAGCGCAAAGAAATAGGGCGCCAGGAGGTCGGCGATGATGCGCGCGCGGTCGACATCCTCCACGGCATAGAGGCCCGGCGTCTGCGACGAACAACTCAGCGCCCCGATGATTGCTCCCTGAACCTTCAGCGGCACGTGCACGCGACTGCGCAGCGACTGCTCGATGATCGGCCGCTTGAAGGCACCCTCGAAGTGGAAACGCGGATCGTTGACGGCATCATCCGTCAGCAGATGGTCCACCTCGCCCCAGAGCAGGGTACGTATCGGACTGTTGGCGACCGGCGCCGATGCGACATTACCCCAGGCGGTGTCCATGCCGGTTTCGTAGGCCGTGTGGTAATTGCCGTCGACCATCAGCATGCAGACGTCGAGATGGTCGTGTGGGATGATGTGCGCTATCTCGGCCGCGACCGCACGGATAGCGGAACGGAAATCGAGCTGGCCGGCGAGCAGCCGCGAAATACCGAGATAATGATCGACCAGTGCGGCCGGCGCCAGATGCGGCATGTCCGCAGTTCCTCCCGCGATCGCGTCCGTGCTCCTCCAAGTCGCGATCGTCTGCTCAGTTAAGCGCCCGAGACGGCCTCGCGTCTTGCGTAAACCCGCATCCCCTCGTGCAAAACCCGCAAACGTCTTGCCTTGTGCCGCCTGTACAGCCGCCCCGTTCTCGCTCATCCTGCCCTTACTGAGAGGAGGAAGCTCAGTATATTCCCTTAAACCGTAGCCGGTTTAAGGGAAAGAACATGCAGCAATTCAAAGTGCTGCGGCGACCTTCGTGCGTCTGAAAGACGCACGGCGCTGTAGTGCAAGCATTAATGTCAGCCGCGCGCGAGCAGCAGCGGCAATGAAGCGATCCGATCGTAGGACGGATTCGGAGGGAGGAGACATGACAATTCGTAAGATGCTTCTGGCGTCTGTCGCCGTCGCGTGCGCAGCCATGCCGGTATCGGCTATCGCCGATACATCGGGCAAGAAGATTGCCCTTTCCAACAACTATGCCGGCAACTCGTGGCGGCAGGCCATGCTGACGAGTTGGAATAAGGTGACGGGCGAGGCGGTCAAATCCGGTGTCGTTGCTGCCGCCGACGCTTTCACGACGGCCGAGAACCAGGCGACCGAGCAGGCCGCGCAGATCCAGAACATGATCCTGCAGGGCTATGACGCGATCGTCCTCAACGCCGCGTCTCCGACCGCGCTCAACGGTGCGGTGAAAGAGGCGTGCGACGCGGGGATAACGGTCGTCTCCTTCGACGGCATCGTGACCGAGCCCTGCGCCTGGCGCATCGCCGTCGACTTCAAGGAAATGGGCCGCAGCCAGGTCGAATATCTCTCGAAGAAGCTGCCGCAGGGCGGCAATCTGCTCGAGATTCGCGGCCTTGCCGGTGTTTTCGTCGACGACGAGATCTCGGCCGGCATCCACGAGGGCGTCAAGCAGTTCCCACAGTTCAAGATCGTCGGCTCCGTTCACGGCGACTGGGCACAGGACGTCGCGCAGAAGGCAGTCGCCGGCATTCTGCCGAGCCTGCCGGAGATCGCAGGCGTCGTGACGCAGGGCGGCGACGGATACGGCGCCGCGCAGGCAATCGCGGCCGCAAAGCGGCCGATGCCGGTGATCGTCATGGGCAACCGCGAAGACGAGCTAAAATGGTGGAAAGAGCAGAAGGACGCGAGCGGCTACGAGACCATGTCCGTCTCCATCGCCCCCGGCGTCTCGACGCTCGCCTTCTGGGTCGCGCAGCAGATTCTCGACGGCAAGGAAGTAAAGAAGGATCTCGTGGTGCCGTTCCTGCGCATCGACCAGGCCAACCTCGAAGAGAACCTTGCCAACACCCAGGCTGGCGGCGTCGCCAACGTCGAGTATACGCAGGAAGACGCGATCAAGGTCATCGAAGCGGCCAAGTAAGGCTGCCTCGCATGCCGCGCGGCGCTGTAGGGCCGCGCGGCGAATTTTTCCCGGAGCAAGACGGCATCAATGACAGGTGATAAGCCGAAGGCGATCGTCGAGGTCGCGGACGCCAAGGTCAGTTTCGGAGCGGTCAAGGCGCTCGACGGCGTGACGCTCGCCATCAGCGCCGGCGAATGCGTGGGCCTCGTCGGCCATAATGGGGCCGGTAAATCGACGATCGTAAGCGTCATCAATGGCGGCCTGGCCCCGCATCAGGGCAGTATTTCGGCAGACGGCGACATCCTGGCGCATTACGGCATTAATGCCGCCCGGGAGCGCGGTATGCGTTGCGTCTTCCAGGAACTGTCGCTCTGCCCCAATCTAACCGTCGTCGAGAATACCCGTATCCTGCATCGTCATCTCGGCGGCTTCGGCTGGCGAAAACGTGCCAAGGAGGTGATAGAGCGGAGTCTCGATGCGGTTTTCCCAGGACACGGAATAGCCAGCGACAGGAGCGTCGGCGAACTTTCGATCGCCGAGCGGCAGATGGTCGAGATCGCCATGGCCTTCTCCGATGCCGGTGTCGCGCCGCGGCTCGTCATCCTGGACGAGCCGACCTCCTCCCTCGACGCCAGCCTTGCGGAGCAGATGCTCGCCTATGTCCGCCACTTCGTCGCCGCCGGCGGATCGGTCATCCTGATCTCGCACATCCTGAATGAGATTCTGTCGACGGCGAGCCGCATCGTGGTCATGAAGGACGGTCGCATCGTCGCCGATAGGCCTGCCGCGGATTGGACCGATCAAAGTCTCGTCGAATCCATGGGTAGCGTGGTGAAAGGCGAGGCGCATCGCCGCGCGACCCGCGATCTCGCCGCCGCGCCCGTCGTTATCGCGCAGGGCGGCCGCGGCATGCCGTTCCGTGCGAAGCGCGGTGAGATCGTCGGGCTTGCCGGGCTCGCCGGCCACGGCCAGACGCGCATGCTGATGAAACTTCATGCCGCCAAAACCAGCGACTGGCTGCCGCGCCGCGACCTTGCCGTGACCTTCGTGGCGGGGGACCGGCGCTTGAACGGCGTCTTTGAACTCTGGAGCATCCTGAAAAATCTCTCGATCGGCTCCCTCGGTGATCTCGCCAAGCGCGGGGTCGTGAATGCTGCAGCCGAGGCGGAGCGAGGCGCCGACTGGAAGCGCCGCATCGACATACGGACCCAGGATCTCGCCAATCGCATCCTGTCGCTCTCGGGCGGCAATCAGCAGAAGGTGCTGTTCGCACGGGCGCTCTCTACGCGCGCCCCGGTGGTGCTGATGGATGATCCGATGCGCGGCGTCGACGTCGGCACGAAGCAGGAGGTCTACGAAATCGTGCGCCAGCAGGCCGCGGGCGGCCGGACTTTCGTCTGGTATTCGACGGAGATGGAGGAGGTCTGCCTCTGCGACCGCGTCTATGTTTTCCGGGAGGGCGCAATCGTCGCGGAACTCGCCGGTGATGCCGTCACCGAGGAGAATATTCTCGCCGCCTCGTTCCGGGGAGCAGCGGCATGAGGCTGACGATTTCCGCGGACGCGATCCGGCTGGCGATCCCAGCCCTTTCGCTGACCATGCTGCTTGCCGCCGTGTTCTGGCTGCAGCCGCGCGCGATGAGCTACATCGGGCTCAACCTCCTCTTTAATCTCGCCGTTCCGATCGCGCTCGCGACGATCGCGCAGATGCTCATCATGGCGGTCAACGATCTCGACCTTTCGATGGGCACGTTCGTCAGCTTCGTCGCCTGTGTCACGGCGACCTTCCTGCGAGACGCGCCGATCATCGGAGCGCTCATCCTTGCCGGAGTAGTCATGGTCTACGCCGTGCTCGGCGTCGTCATCCACCTGCGCAATCTTCCGTCGATCGTCGTGTCGCTGGGGATGAGCTTTGTCTGGGCCGGGCTCGCCGTCCTTCTCCTGCCGGCGCCCGGCGGGCAGGCGCCGGATTGGGTGCGCGCGCTGATGACGATGAAGCCGCCCTTTGCCCCGATGGCGATCGTCGTAAGCGTCGTCATCGCCGCCTCCGCCCATCTTCTCGTCGTGCGCTCCTCGCTCGGTGTACTGATCCGCGGCGTCGGGGGCAATGAGCGTTCGGTCGAACGGGCCGGCTGGTCGGTGCTTGCCGCACGGGCGGCGGCTTACGGTCTTGCCGGCTTCTTCGCGGTTCTCGCCGGCATCGCGCTCGTCGGGCTTACCACCTCGGCGGACGCAAATATCGCGCTTCGATACACGCTGCTTTCGATCGCCGGCGTGATCCTGGGCGGCGGAGAATTCATCGGCGGGCGCGTTTCGCCGATCGGTGCCGTGATCGGCGCCCTGACGCTGACGCTTGCCGGCTCGTTCCTGTCCTTCCTGCGCATCTCGCCCGACTGGCAGATCGGCGCACAGGGAGCGATCCTCATCATCGTGCTGGCGCTGCGCCTGCTCCTCAATAGAGTCGAGAAGCGGGAGAAGGGCCGATGAGGATGCTTGACCGTGTTTCTCGCAGGCCGTGGATTTGGTCGTGGCTCGCTGCCTTCGTCGTCTGGTTCGCCACTATCATGGTGACGGGCGGCGCAAGCACGCTCGACCTCTCCCAGGCAGCGCTCACCTTTGCCGCCTTCTCGATCATCGTCGGCATCGGCCAAATGTTCGTCATTACGCTTGGCCCCGGCAATGTCGACCTTTCGGTCCCCTCTACGATGACGCTTGCGGGAACGGTGGCGCTGAAGCTCATGGACGTGGACAATGCAATGATCGTACCGGGACTGGTCGTCGCCGTCCTGATCGGCATAGGAGTGGGAATGCTGAACTATGCCCTTATAAAGGCACTGCGCATCCCGCCGATCATCGCGACACTGTCGGTGAGCTTTATCGTCCAGTCGGCTGCGATCTGGACCAATCGCGGCTTGCGCATCAAGCCGCCGAGCTTCCTTGCGGACTTTACGACTGCCAATAGTTTCGGGCTTCCCAACGTCGCTATCATTGCTCTCATCATCTCGATCTTCGCCTGGTTCCTGCTCGGGAAGACCGTCTACGGGCGCTGGATTTCGGCTATCGGGCAGAGTATGGCGGCCGCGAAGATGGCAGGCATTCCGGTCGACGGCACCCGCTTCGTCACCTATGTCTTCTGCGCCGTGCTTGCCTCGCTGGCCGGTTATCTGCTCGCCTGTTTCTCCGGCGGCGCAGCGCTCAACATGGGATCGGAATATCTGTTGATGTCGATCGCCGTCGTCGTCCTCGGCGGCACGGCGGTCGCGGGCGGCGATTCCAACGTGCCGGGCATATGGGGCGCCTCGCTTTTCATGTTCTTGGTCGTTTCCATGCTCAACACTTACGGGCTCGGCGCGGGCATCCGCCTGATTATGACCGGCCTCATCATCATCAGCGTCATCATGCTGGCAGGCGGTCGCCAGCCGGGTGCGCGCTAGCGGGATAAAGAAAGCACCATTCATGGCCAAGAACCCGATCTACCAGATTCATGACCCGCGCTTCGCCCAAATGATCGTCGGCAGTGCCCGCCTCGAGGAGCTCTATACCGGCTGCCGTTGGGCCGAGGGCCCTGTCTGGTTCAGCGATGCCAACCAGCTTCTCTGGAGCGACATCCCGAACCAGAGGATGCTGCGCTGGACGCCGGAGGGTGGCGTCTCCGCCTTCCGCCAGCCTTCGAATTTCGCCAACGGCCACACGCGCGACCGCCAAGGGCGCTTGATCTCCTGCGAGCATGGGACGCGGCGGGTGACCCGCACGGAGATCGACGGCTCGATTACGGTGCTTGCGGAAAGCTATCAGGGCAAAAGGCTCAACTCGCCGAATGACGTGATCGTACGATCCGATGGAACGATCTGGTTTACCGATCCGACCTACGGCATTCTCTCGGACTACGAAGGTTATCGTGCCGAGCCGGAACAGGAGACCCGCAACGTCTACCGGCTTGATCCGCAGATCGGCGAGATCGAGGCCGTCGTCACCGACTTCAACCAACCGAACGGCCTTGCCTTCTCTCCCGACGAGAAGATCCTCTATGTCGCGGACTCCGGCGCGAGTCATGACGAGGGCCTGCCGCGCCACATCCGTGCCTTCGACGTTGCCGCTGGCGGGCTCGCCGACGGCCGCGTCTTCGCGACGATCGACAACGGCATTCCGGATGGCATCCGGACGGATATGGCGGGAAATCTCTGGTCGAGCGCCGGCGACGGCGTCCACTGCTTTGCGCCGGACGGCACACTCCTGGGCAAGATCCTCGTGCCGCAGACCGTTGCAAACCTCACGTTCGGCGGGCCGCGCCGCAATCGCCTCTTCATCGCTGCGACCACTTCGCTCTATTCGATCTATGTCACGGCCACCGGTGCCCAAACGCCGTGAGAATTCGCTACTGCATGTTTCCTTAAATCGTACCCGATTTAAGGACAAAAACATGCAGCCATTCAAAGTGCTACAGCGTCCTTTGTGCGTCTGAAAAGACGCACGGCGCTGTAGTAGAACACTGAACGGGTGAATGCGTCGCGCATCCCGGCTGAAAGCTGCCATGGCCGCTGCATCGGCGAGTAACGGAGTGCCGCTCGACGTTTTCGCTTACGAAGCTATCTACCTCCTGAGCAGCGGGACGCCTTTTAGTCCTGCACTTGCCGCTCCGTGGCCATCTGATCGGAGGGAGAGCCGATATGCTGTTCCGTCCTGCGAAAGCTCTCGCCGCAGCGACCATGCTCCTTGGCTTGCCGGCGTTGGCTGACGAGACCGTGCGGATATCCGGTTGGGGCGGGTCCGAGGTCGCCATTGTCAACGGCTTGTTGACCAACGTTCTTGCCGAAAAGCTCGCGAAAGAGGGCATCACGGTGAAGTACGAGCCCGTTGATGGCGACTTTTCGCAATTCATTATCAACGGCTTGTCGGCGGGCACCGCTCCGGACCTTTTTTACGTCGATGTCTTCTGGGCGCGCTCCATATTCAGCGCCGGTCAAGCGGCCCCCGTGACACAGGACGTTTCCGGTTTCGCAGCCAATCTCCTCGAGGCCTTCACCTATGACGGGAAGCTTTACGCCATCCCGAAGGACTTCAACGCGCTGGCCGTACATTTCAACAAAGACATCTTCGACGATGCGGAGGTTGCCTATCCGAGCGACGACGATACGTGGACGACGCTGCAGGAGAAACTGCTAGCCGTGCACAAGGCTCTTCCGGAGGTCGATGGCCTCTGCATCGTTCCGGAATATGCCCGGTTCGGCGCGTTTGCATTGTCGACAGGCTGGTCCCCTTTCGATCGTCAGGGAAAAACCGTGCTCGACGAGCGTTTTCGTCGGGCTTTCGATTTCTACACCGGACTCGTGAAGTCCGGGGCTGCCGTCATGGCCGCCGACGCAGGTCAAAGCTGGACCGGCGGTTGCTTGGCGTCCGAGCGGGCTGCCATAGCGATCGAGGGCGCCTGGATTATCAGCGCCCTGCGCGATAGTGCTCCCAATATGAATCTCGGCACTGTCCGGATGCCGAAAGACCCTGAAAGCGGCAAACGAGGCAATATTCTCTTCACCGTCGGTTGGGCCGTCAACGCGGCCTCGAAGGTCAGTAAGGCTGCTGCAAAAGTCGCCACGCTCCTGACCACGGAGGAAGCCCAGCAATGGGTTTTCGAGCAGGGGCTGGCTCTCCCGAGCCGGACGGGCCTCGCTGACAACCCTTGGCTGCGGGGCGGCCGGCCCGAGCAGATGACAAGCCGAGTAATTCTCGAGGGCCTGTCGGACGATCACGTCACGCCGTATTTCTTCGGAGACGTCGGAGGAAGTTGGATGCAGCCGATCAATGCTGCGCTCAATTCTGTGATCCTCGGGGAGGCGGATGCAGACACAGCTTTGGCATCCGCGCAAAGCGCCCTCGACCGGATGTTCGCAAAATAAGGCTGAATTGCTCTCGGGTCGAGCGGTTAGAGGACGCGTGAAGCAGGGCACCCGTGGGAGGACATGCATGTTGCGAGTTAGTTCAGACGAGAGGAGTGCTTGGCTTTTCGTGTTGCCCTTCACAATCTCGATGACGCTGTTTTTCGTCTACGCGATTATCCGAACAGCTTACTACAGCTTTACCGAATACGACTTGTTCAAGGCTCCGAGCTTCGTCGGGCTGTCCAATTACATTGCACTCGTCTCCGATGAACTTTTCCTCATCGCCCTGCGGAACACGATTGGCTTCTCGCTGATCGTCACAACAGTCCAGACCGTGCTTGCGCTTGCCCTGGCGGTTCTCGTGAACCATGCCGTCCGGGCGAGGGGACTCATTCGGACGGTGTTTTACCTGCCATCGATCATGTCCAGTGCGGCGATGACGCTCATCTTTCTCTGGCTCTTTCAGAGAGACGGCTTCATGACCGCGATCGTCGGCACTGTGCTTGCCTATCGCCGGCATGTCCTTTTGTTCTTCATTGGCTTCGCTGCGTTGCAGGGCGCACTCGTTCTCAACGCGCGGCGCAGCTATGAAGGTGTTTCGATCTTCGATCCCTTCTTTCTGCTCGCCGCCGCCGTCGGCGCGCTGGCGCTTGTCGTTGCCTGTGCCTTCTCGGGATTGCTGCCCGTTTTCGACAATGATCTGCTGATTTCCTGGCTGAATACCCAGCGGCATTTCCTTTTCATGCCGGTCACGCTGTGGTCCGTGGCGTTGATGAATGTCTTTACAACGGTCCCGACGCTGATGCTGTTGTTCTTGGCAGGGCTACAATCGATCCCGAGCGCCTTATACGACGCGGCCGAGATCGACGGAGCCAACGCTTTCCAGCGATTTCGCCACATAACCGTCCCCGCGCTCAGGCCGGTGACCTTTGCAGTCGTTACGATGGGCGTCATCGGTACCTTGCAGATGTTCGACCAGGTCGCGATTCTGGGAGATGCGGCGCCACTCGCAAGTAGAGTAACGCTTGCCTACTACGTTTATGAGAACGCCTTTCCGGCAGGCGCCTCTTCGCGGATCGGCATGGCAAGTGCTGCGGCGCTCGTCCTTGGCATTCTCACAATCGCTGTCGTCTACGTTCAAAAATCGGTCGGTGTGAAGGAAAGGGCCGAGTAATGGCGAGGCTAACCGCTGCCGGGGCCGTGCCGTCGCGCCGGCGCCTGCCGGCTAGCGCGCTTCGCCGCCGCCAGCTTGCGGTAAGCGCGTGGTTGTATCTGACCTTTCTGGCCGTCGCGACCATCATGGCAGGGACATTCGTTCTTGCCTTTATGGCGAGCTTGAAGGTCGACCCATTGGAAAGACCGTTCCGTCTCTATTTCGACCAGCTCAACCCGGCCGCATGGATCGCCGCCGCCCGTTTGGGGCAGGAGGGCGCGAGTGATGCATTGTGGGGAGGGTTCTCTCCTGGCGCAAAAATTACCTTCAGTGTCACTTACGCAGCGCCCGTCGGCACCACCATCGTCGAACCGAAAGCCGAGATTCCTCGTCGCCGTCCGGGGTCGGGCATCGCCGCTGCGCTCATGCGGGATTATGCCGCGGACTACGCGTCGATTGCGCTGAAAAGTTCCAGCTCGGCAACGATGCAGGTGCGTGACGCGCGGGGGGTTCGGCAGCCCTGGCAGACGCGGACATTCGTCTATGAGATCACCTATCGCACCGACCGCCGGAACGGGCCCTGGATCGAACGCACACCCCTCAATCTGACCGCTCCGTCCTCTCAAACACTTATCGACAGTCCGATTTCGCCATCGCGATCCGAGCGTCGCGGACGTCTGCTGAGTTGGGACAACATCACACCAGGCGCTCTCGGGTTGATCTTCAACAACTACCGGCGGGTGATAAACGAGACGGCTGACCTGCAGACCGGGAAAAGCCTGTTTGGAAGCTGGCTGGTCAATAGTCTTGCCATCGCCATCGGGCGCCTGGTCCTGACGCTCGTCGTCGCGAGCCTTGCCGGGTATGCGCTTGCGCGGCTCAAGTTCAGGGGCAGCCGCTTACTGTTCGCTGCATTGCTCTTCTCAATGACGATTCCGGCGCAAGTGACCTTCGTATCCAACTATCTGATCTTCAGGGATCTGTCGCTTCTGAACACCCCCTGGAGCGTGATCGTCGTTTCCGTCGCCTCAGCCAATGTCCTGTTGATGAAGCAGTTTTTCGAGGGGTTTCCAAGAGAAATAGAGGAAGCTGCAATCGTCGACGGCGCCAACCGCTTTCAAGTGTTCTGGAAAATCGTTCTGCCAAACGCCAAGCCGGCTTTGTTGGTCAACGCGATTCTCGCCTTTCAAGGCGCCTGGAACGACTTCTTCTGGCCCCTCGTGCTCATCACCAGCCCGCCAGAAGCGCTGACGGTCCAGGTCGGGCTTCTCAGCCTGCGCCGTTCCTACGGGGGTGCGCAGGGCGATTGGGGACTTGTTCTCGCAGGAGCGTTCATCTCGATCGTGCCGGTCATTGTCCTTTTCGTGCTCTTCCAGCGACACATCGTCTCCACCCAGGTCACCAAGGGCATCACGTAGCACTACACCCAAAGCGGTCCTTTGTTGGTGTCCTCGCTCTGTGCTGGAAGCGGTCCTCGCCAAAGTAGTCTATGACGCCTCGAGTTGGCTGAACCGAACCGGGATGAGTTTCCGCTCCTCAACTTGTCCTTGGTCATCCTTGTCGATGACGGTCAGCACCTGTTCTTCAGATCCCAGAGGAAGAACCATGCGGCCCATTGGCTTGAGTTGCTCAAGCAAAGCGGGTGGGGCCTCCTCGGCCGCGGCGGTGACCAGGATCTTGTCGAATGGCGCGTGCTCGGGCCAGCCGCGAGACCCGTCGCCGACACGAATGCCGACATTTGAGATGCCGAAGCCCTGTAGGAGAGCCTCGGCATGGCTTGCGAACTCTTCGATGATTTCGACGCTCCAAACTTGCCCGGCGAGTTGCGCGAGGATTGCGGTTTGGTAACCGAGACCGGTGCCGATTTCGAGCACTGCCTCATGCGGTTGGGGAGCAAGGAGGTCGGTCATGAGAGCGACCATGAAGGGCTGCGACACGGTCTTATCGAAGCCGATCGGCAGCGGCATGTCCTGGTAGGCAAACGGCGCGACCGGAGCCGGCACGAAGAGATGCCGGGGCACCCGCAACATCGCCGCCATCACCCTTTCATCGAGCGCTGCTTTGCCGAGTTCTTCGCTTGCAAGGTCGGCATAGATCGCAATCACCTCGACCATGTGCCTGCGCAGAACTCCGAGGTGCTTTTCGTTCATTGGCTTCATGGGGTGGGCTTTCCTCAGCCAGTCGGCCGCCAGAGAGACCTCTCAACATTAAAGGGGCACGGACATGCGATGGCAAGATCAAAAAGCGAACGATGGCGCCCCATGAGCAAGGTCACGGAAGGTGGCAAGCCGAAGTTCGGCGCCCGCACGGCTTAAGTCGTGCAAGAAAGCGGACACCGCTGTGGATGTCGAGAAGGATGACAGCCACGGCAGCATTATCGGCCGATCGGCTCATGATGCACCTTATCGTCAAAACAGAGGCTCTGGCTCCTCATCACGACGACCGGTTCCGACACCGGAGACATGGCGATTCCTGAGGGAATCCCGCCGGAATGCACTGGAAAATTTGAAAGTCTTTCGCATTCGCCGTCGAAATCGGTGGCTAGCGATCCTGCGCGCGAGGCCGCACAATCGGTGTGCTTGTGATGGCTTTCCATCCGGCGAGGCCGCACGGCCTGGATCACCGCCCGTAGAAAGCTGGGTGCGGGCGATCGAAATGCAACGGCCGGAAGTTGGAGGAGCAGCTCCGGTCTCTGTCGTTCGGCTGCGTCGCGTTGATGCCGCCAGAGCGGGATGCGGAAAAGCATGAGCGGGTTTCCGCCTGCATCCCACTCCAACTTTAAGAGAGTCGATCACGTTCATGATCTCGGGTTCACCCAAGATCATCGTGGTCTCAGGGAGGAAAAATGTTTGAACGACTCTTCAAGCTGAAAGAACATGACACGACCGTCCGCACGGAAGTGATTGCCGGTGTCACGACGTTCCTGACGATGTCCTACATCATCTTCGTCAACCCGGATATCCTGTCGACGACGGGCATGGACCGCGACGCCGTCTTCGTCGCGACCTGTCTCGCCGCCGCTCTCGGCTCGGCCGTCATGGCGCTCGTCGCCAATTGGCCGATCGGTATGGCGCCGGGCATGGGGCTCAACGCCTTTTTCGCTTTCACCGTGGTTGCCGCCCTCGGCTTCACATGGCAGCAGGCGCTCGGCGCCGTCTTCATTTCGGGCCTCATCTTTCTGCTCTTGACGGTTACCGGTGTGCGGAGCTGGCTCATCGCCGGTATACCGCATTCGCTCCGCAGCGCCATTGCGGCCGGTATCGGCCTCTTCCTCGGCATCATCGCCCTCAAGAACGCCGGCATCGTCGTCGACAATCCGGCGACGCTGGTCGGCCTCGGCGATCTCAAACAGACGGGGCCGCTGCTCGCGATCCTCGGCTTCTTCGTGATCGCCGTGCTGGACTCGCTCAAAGTGCGCGGATCGATCCTCATCGGCATACTCGTCGTCACCGTCCTGTCGATGCTTCTCGGCGTCTCCGAGTTCAAGGGCGTCGTCTCGGCGCCGCCGAGCATCGCCCCGACCTTCCTGCAGCTCGATATCATGGGGGCCCTGCATGGCGGCCTTGTCCACGTCATCCTGGTCTTTGTGCTCGTCGAAGTCTTCGATGCGACCGGCACGCTGATCGGTGTCGCCAAGCGCGCGAAACTGGTGGAGGAGGGCAAGCCCAGTCGCCTCGGACGCGCACTGCTTGCCGACAGTTCGGCCATCATCGCCGGTTCGCTGATCGGCACCAGCAGCACCACGGCCTATGTCGAAAGCGCTTCCGGCGTGCAAGCCGGCGGCCGCACCGGTCTCACCGCGCTCACGATCTCGGTGTTGTTTCTCGCGGCACTCTTCATCTCGCCGCTTGCCGCCGCCGTCCCGTCCTATGCGACCGCGCCGGCGCTGCTTTATGTCGCCGGCCTGATGATGCGTGAGCTCACGGAAATCGAGTGGGACGATCTGACGGAAGCAGCACCCGCGGCGCTAACGGCGATCGCCATGCCATTCACCTACTCGATCGCCAACGGCCTCGCCTTCGGCTTCGTAAGCTACGTCGTCCTGAAAGTCTGCACCGGCAAGTGGAATGTTATCCATCCGGCGACCCAGCTCGTCGCGGCGCTCTTCGTCGTCCGCTTCGCCTTCTTCGGCGGGTGAGACCGCAGCGTCCTCCCGAAACTCTCCATGATGAGGGGACATAGAAAACGGCCGGCCCAAAACTCGGGCCGGCCGATCTTCGTTAGAAAATGCCGCCTCTTTCCGCTCAGTCCGGCAGCATGTCGCGGAGCCGCAGGAGCGCGATCCGCTCCACCTGACGGCAGGCACTGTCGAATTCGGTCTCACGGTCATTGTCGATCCGAGTTTCGAAAGCTGCGAGGATTTCGTCCTTGCTGCGGCCCTTGACGGCCATGATGAAGGGAAAGCCGAATTTTTCGACATAGGCGCTGTTGAGTGCCCTGAAGCGCTCCCGCTCGTGATCTGTCACGGCGTCGAGGCCGGCCGAAGCCTGCTCTTCAGTGGAGCTCTCGGTAAGCCGTTTCGCTTCGGCGAGCTTGCCGGCAAGATCCGGGTGCGCTTTCAGCACGGCAAGCCGTTCCTCTTCGCTCGCTTCGCGAAAGACCGCGGTCAGCGCTGCATGCAGACCGGTCGCCGTGTCGGTGGCCGGGGAAAGCTCGCCGGCGAAGGCGCGCTTCGCGATCCAGCTCGAATGCTCGAAGACGCCGCCGAAGCGGTCGACGAAGGTCTCTTCGGAAAGCCGCGAGGGACGGTTCTCGTTCGGTTGGAACGGATAGGTTTCTGTCCAGTAGCGAGCGATATCGATGCGGCGGGCGAGCCAGACCTTCTCATGACCCTTCACATAATCGAGAAAGCGCGCCAGCGCGGCCGCCCGGCCCGGACGGCCCACGAGCCGGCAGTGCAGGCCGATGCTCATCATCTTCGGCGAGCCGGCGGCACCTTCGGCATAGAGGACGTCGAAACTGTCCTTCAGGTAACTGAAGAACTGATCGCCGCTGTTGAAGCCTTGGGCCGTCGCGAAGCGCATATCGTTGGCGTCGAGCGTGTAGGGGATGACGAGCTGATGCCGGCCGGCATGTTCGTGCCAATAGGGCAGGTCGTCGGCATAGGAATCGGAGACGTAATCGAAGCCGCCGGTCTCGGCGACGAGGTCGAGCGTGTTTGCGGAGCAACGACCGGAATACCAGCCGCGCGGCCGCTCGCCGGTAACGATCGTGTGGAGGCGGATCGCCTCTGCGATCTCGGCGCGCTCGCGCTCGATGTCGAAGTCCTTATGCTCGATCCATTTCAGACCGTGTGATGCGATTTCCCACCCAGCCTCCTGCATGGCGGCGACTTGCGCCGGCGAACGCTTCAGCGCCGTGGCGACCCCGTACACGGTGACCGGTACTTGCCTTTCGCTGAAGAGCCGATGCAGCCGCCAGAAGCCGGCACGTGCGCCATATTCGTAAATCGATTCCATGTTCCAGTGCCGCTGTCCCGGCCATGCCTGCGCGCCGACGATTTCCGACAGAAACGCCTCCGACGCCGCGTCGCCGTGAAGGACGCAATTCTCTCCGCCCTCTTCGTAATTGACCACGAATTGGACGGCGATCCGCGCTTCGCCGGGCCAGGCGATACGGGAGCTTGGACCATGACCCAGGAGATCGCGTGGGTATCTCATAGCAGCAGTTCCTCCAGAGATTGTATCGTCATGACAATTGGTAGCGAGAAAATCGCCGGCCTATTCCCCCCGAAAAGTTTGAAAGTCTCGAAGGTTGAGCTTGCTACACAAAGGCGCCCACGCTTTGGATACTCCGTCCTCGATGCTGACTTCGGAGGAGCGATAAAGCATGCAATCTCAAGGCGGAACGGCCGGGCGCCTGACAACACACGTGCTCGACACGGCGAACGGCAAACCGGCAAACAAGCTTCGCATCGATCTTTACCGCATCGAGGGTGATCGGATGGAGCATCTCTCCACAACCCGGACCAATGACGACGGGCGCTGCGATGAGCCGCTCCTCAAGGGGGCCGCTATGGAGACGGGCACCTACGAGCTGCGCTTTCACGCCGGCGAATATCTTGGTGCCGCGGCCGATCGCGGCGCATACCCGTTTCTCGATGTGATCCCGATCCGCTTCGGGATCGCCGACCGTGCCGCGCATTATCACGTGCCGCTCTTGCTTTCGCCCTACGGCTATTCCACCTATCGCGGGAGCTGACGGTCATGACCGAGATCCGCAACACGATCCGCTTCCTCCTGAACGACCGCCTTGTCGAAGTCGCCGACGTCTCGCCGGTCCAGACGCTGCTCGACTTCCTGCGAATTGAACGAAACCTGCGCGGCACCAAGGAAGGCTGCGCGGAAGGCGACTGCGGCGCCTGCACCGTCCTCGTCGGCCGGCTCCTCGACGGCAGGCTGAAATACGAGTCCGTCAATGCCTGCATCCGTTTCGTCGCTTCCCTCGACGGCTGCCATGTCGTGACGGTCGAGGCGCTCGCGCAGCCGAACGGTCCGCTGCATCCGGTCCAACGGGCAATGGTCGACACCCACGCCTCGCAATGCGGCTTCTGCACACCGGGTTTCGTGATGTCTCTTTACGGCCTCTGGATGGCGAATCCGAAGCCGAGCATCCAGGAAATCGAGAAGGCGCTGCAGGGCAATCTCTGTCGCTGCACCGGTTATGCGGCGATCATCCGCGCAGCCCAGGCGATTTCGTCGATCGGCGAGGTCGGCAAGGACCCGTTGGTCGCCGACCGCGAGAAGATCACGCAACAACTGGCCGCGCTTAGGGACGGCCGCCGGGTCGAGATCGGCGGCGAAGACGAACGCGTCGTGCTTCCGGCGTCACTCGACGATTTCGCTGCGGTCATCGAGGCCAATCCGAAAGCGACGATCGTCGCCGGCTCGACCGACATCGGACTGTGGGTGACGAAGTTCATGCGCGACATCGCGCCGGTCGTCCATCTCTCGCATATCGAGGAACTGCGCCAGATTTCCGTCGACGCGGAAGGGATCACGCTTGCCGCCGGCGTCAGCTACACGGAGGCCTTCCCGGTGGTCGTCCGCCACTTCCCGCAATTGCGCGAACTCTGGGAGCGGATCGGCGGCGAGCAGGTGCGTAACATGGGCACGGTCGGCGGCAATGTCGCCAACGGCTCACCCATCGGCGACACCCCACCGGCGCTGATCGCACTTGGCGCAACGATAACCCTGCGCAAGGGGACGAGGCGCCGGACGCTGCCGCTCGAGGCCTTCTTCATCGAATACGGCAAGCAGGATCGTGAGCCCGGCGAGTTTGTCGAGAGTATCCGGATTCCGTTTCTCGCCGACGGCGACAGCTTCGCCGTCTACAAGGTCTCGAAGCGGTTCGACGAGGATATTTCCGCAGTGTGCGGTGCCTTCCGGGTGAAGCTCGATGGCACCGGCCGGGTCGCGGATGCGGTGATCGCCTTCGGCGGCATGGCGGGCACGCCGAAGCGCGCGTCGAATGTGGAAGCCGCTCTCAAGGGCACGGCGTGGAACGACGCCAGCATCGACGTTGCTGTCGCCGCCTTCGAGCAGGATTTCACACCGCTCACCGATTGGCGCGCCTCGGCCGGCTACCGCATGCTGGTTGCGAAAAACCTGCTGCGGCGCTTCTATCTGGAAACGCAGGATACGAGTAACGTCCGTATCGATCGCGCCGCCGCAGTCGCTGTCTAGAAGAGGTGGACCCATGAATGTGATGCAGCCCATAGACCGCATCCGCGGCGGCGTCCACGAAAAGGAACGCCACGAGTCCGGCCACAAGCACGTGTCGGGCACGGCCGAATATATCGACGATATTCCAGAGCCAGCCGGCACGCTGCACGGCTACCTGGGACTCTCTGAGCACGCGCACGCCGAAATCCTGTCGATCGACTTCGAGGCGGTGAAGAACAGCCCCGGCGTCGTCGGGATCCTGGCGACGGACGACATTCCGGGCGAGAACGATATCAGCCCGGCCCACAAGCACGATGATCCCGTGTTCGCCACCGGCAAGGTCGAATTCCACGGCCAGCCGATCTTCGCCGTGATCGCAACTTCGCGCGATGCGGCCCGGCGCGCGGCGGCCAAGGTGAAGATCGAATATCGCGATCTGCCGCATGTGACCGACGTCGTCGAAGCCGCGGCCGCCAACTATCCGCTGGTGATCGATCCCCTGAAGCTCGAACGCGGCGATATCGACGCCGGCTTTGCCAGGGCGAGGCATGTCGTCGAGGGCGAAATGCGGATCGGCGGCCAGGACCATTTCTACCTCGAAGGCCACATCTCCTTTGCGATCCCCGGCGAGGACGATGAGGTGACAGTCTTTGCTTCGACGCAGCATCCGAGCGAGACGCAGCACATGGTCGCGCATGTGCTGGGCGTGCCGTCGAATGCCGTGACGGTGAATGTTCGCCGCATGGGCGGCGGCTTCGGCGGCAAGGAAACGCAAGCAAACCTCTTTGCCGCGGTGGCGGCGCTTGCGGCGAGGAAATACGGCCGCGCCGTCAAGGTGCGCCCGGACCGCGACGACGACATGACGGCGACCGGCAAGCGGCACGACTTCCACGTCGACTACAAGATCGGCTTTGACGACGACGGCCGGATCGAGGCGGTGGACGCAGTCTTTGCCGCCCGCTGCGGTTTCTCGGCGGACCTTTCCGGTCCCGTGACCGACCGCGCGCTCTTCCACGCCGACAATTGCTATTTCTATCCGAACGTCCGGCTGCGCTCACGCCCGCTCAAGACCAACACGGTCTCGAATACCGCCTTCCGTGGTTTCGGCGGGCCGCAGGGCATGGTCGGCGGCGAGCGGATGATCGAGGACATCGCTTATACGCTCGGCAAGGATCCGCTCGAAATCCGCAAGCTGAATTTCTACGGCGGCGAGGGGCGCAATCTGACACCGTACCACCAGACGGTCGAAGATAACATCATCGGCCGGATCATCGAGGAACTCGAAGCCTCGTCGGACTATGCCGCCCGGCGCCAGGCCATCCTTGCCTTCAACCGGCAGAACCACGTCATTAAGCGCGGCATCGCGTTGACGCCGGTGAAATTCGGCATTTCCTTCACCAAGACCGAATACAACCAGGCTGGCGCGTTGATCCATGTCTATACGGACGGCTCGATCCAGCTGAACCACGGCGGCACCGAGATGGGGCAGGGGCTCTATACCAAGGTGGCGCAAGTGGTGGCGGACGAGTTCCAGGTCGATCTCGACCGCATCAAAGTGACGGCAACCTCGACCGGCAAGGTGCCGAACACCTCGGCGACGGCCGCATCTTCCGGCTCCGACCTGAACGGCATGGCGGCCGCAAATGCGGCTCAACAGATCAAGGCGCGGCTCGTGCGCTTCGCGGCGGAGCGTTACGGCGTTGACGAAGCCGACGTCGCCTTCGAACCGAATACGGTGAGGATCGGAGCGGAGCGCATCGCCTTCGCCGACCTCATCAAATCCGCCTATGCCGCGCGGGTGCAGCTCTCGGCCGCCGGTTTTTACAAGACGCCGAAGATCCATTGGGACCGCGCCGAGGGCAGGGGAAGGCCGTTCTATTACTATGCCTATGGCGCTTCCTGCTCGGAGGTCAGCGTCGATACGCTTACCGGCGAATACCAGGTCGAGCGCACGGACATCATCCACGATGTCGGCAAGTCGCTGAATCCGGCGCTCGATCTCGGTCAGGTCGAGGGGGCCTTCGTGCAGGGCATGGGCTGGCTGACGACGGAAGAACTCTGGTGGGATGCGAAGGGGCGCCTGCGCACCCATGCGCCCTCCACCTACAAGATTCCGCTTGCCTCCGATCGCCCGCGCATCTTCAACGTGCGGCTGGCGGAATGGTCGGTCAATCGGGAAGAGACGATCCGCCGTTCGAAGGCGGTGGGAGAACCGCCCTTCATGCTGGGCATTTCCGTCCTCGAAGCTATATCCATGGCAGCGGCGAGCGTTGCGGCGTATCGTTTTCCGCCGCGCATCGATACGCCGGCGACGCCGGAACGGGTGCTGATGGCGATCGAGCGTCTGCGCGGGGCTGCGCGCGATGCAGCGGATGGCTGACGAAGATGGCAAGCAAAGAGGATATCCGTGATTTCCTGGCGCGAGAGGCGGCATGCGTCCTCGTCGAGGTGACGCAAGCGGCCGGTTCGACGCCGCGCGACACGGATGCCTGGATGCTCGTCTCGACGGATCGCACCTTCGCCACGATCGGCGGCGGGCAGTTGGAATATATGGCGATCGATCATGCTCGAAAGCTCATTCACGGAGCCGTTGCGGACGAGCAGCTGACAATTCCTCTGGGGCCGGAGATCGGACAATGCTGCGGCGGCCGCGTGGCGCTTTCCTTCAAGACCGTCGACGAGGAGACGCGCACGGCGCTCGTCGCACGCAGCGATGCTGAGATCGCGCGTCGGCCGCACGTCTATATTTTCGGCGCGGGTCACGTCGGCAACGCACTGGCAATGGCGCTGTCGCTGCTCCCGGTCCGGACCGTGCTCGTCGACACCCGCGAGCACGAGCTCTCGGTGGTCGAAGTCCCGGGAATCGGGACCTGCCTGACGGCAATGCCCGAGGCGCTTGTGCGTGATGCGCCTTCAGGCAGCGCCTTCGTCATCCTTACCCATGACCACGCGCTCGACTTCCTGATTGCGGCGGAGGCGCTCGGCCGCCAAGACGCCTCCTATGTCGGCATGATCGGCTCGAAGACGAAGCGCGCCACCTTCAAAACATGGCTCGCCCGTGAAGTCGAACGCCCCGAGCTCTTCGACCGGCTCGTCTGCCCGATCGGCGGCACGGCGGTGAAGGACAAGCGGCCGGCAGTGATTGCGGCGCTGGCCGCCGCGGAGATTCTCACGGCGGTACTTACCCACGAACGGCCGAAGGGTGCTGCACCACGCAAGAAGGAAAAGCCGGTAAAGGCAGAGGTCGGTTCCTCGTCCTTTTAGTGGGGAAATCTAACGTTGGCGCTTCCACGGCGAACGGATTCACCGGCCGGCATGAACGAGTTTGGGGGTGGTATCGATCCCGTTCATGAGGAGCCTGCCGCCGGCACGCGAGATTTCGAGAGCCTTGCTGGGTTCACCCAAACCGCCAGGAACTGAAATGGCAAGGCTTTGGCCCTCCTCGAGCGTTGCCTCGAAGCGAACGGGCGAGCCCTCCGCCCCATCCGCGATCGTTGTGACCACTTGAAAACCGCTATCGGCCTCCGTGTAATAGATGACGCCATGATAAGCGCCGAGATCGATGCTTCCGCCTTGCAGGGCCTTGAGTTCACCTGCGAAGGCGTTGCCCGCCGTCAAGCAAAGCGCGGCAAGGATTGTGTATCTGTACATGGAAGTTCTCCTCTTCAACCGAACAGGCCCGAACAAGACCGGTGCCCGAAGGATATGAGGCGTGGCTCGGTTCCGTCTGTGAGAATTCGCACAGGCGCGGCAAGGCAATTGAATAAAACGAGCGGTGCGCCCACGCGTCCCCAAGGGGCGGCAGGAAGTTCTTTTACCGCCAAGGCCGAAGGAAGTAGAGTTCGGCCGAATGGAAACGACGGCCATGACGCGTTTGCCAACTTTTCTTTCGAGGCTGGGTGATGCAGCCGTCGCTGCCTTGTCCAAACATTGGACCGTTCGCACTTATGCCGCCGACGAACTGATCGTCGCGCATCGCGAGAGCGGACGCGACGTCTTCTTCATACTGGAGGGCCACGCCCGCGTTACGCTTTTTTCCGAGAACGGCCGCGAGATCTTCTACGGCGATCGCGGCCCCGGGGACATCGTCGGGGAAGTGGCTGCGATCGACGGCAAGGCGCGATCGGCCAGTGTCGTGGCTCTTGAGGTAACCCGTGCGGCAAGATTGCCGGCGCCGGCCTTCCGCAGGCTGATTGCCGACCACCCGGAGTTTTCGTGGGCCCTCCTCGAGCACCTTGCGGCGGGCATAAGGCATATGACCGAGCGGGTTTACGAGTTCAGCACCTTGGTGGTGCGCAGGCGCCTCATCCTCGAATTGCTCCGCCGTGCGGACAAGCCGGATGAAGCCGGCAGCCCGGTCTTCATAGACCCGGCGCCCACCCATTTCGAACTGGCGGCATCAATCAGCACGCACAGGGAGGCGGTCTCTCGCGAGATGAGCGCTCTAGCCAAGAAGGGGCTCATCGAGCGACGCGGACACCGGCTCCTGCTCTGCGACCTTGCGGCTCTCGAAATGCTCGCGGGAAAAGAGGAGTAACGGGCACCTCCCGTCCGGAACACCCGAGACCTCGCCTGCGTTCAGCGCCGCTCAGCCGGAGCGTGTGACGAAGCTCGGAAGCAAAAAAATTGACCGGCACGGAACCAACTCGATAGTAGGCGCCGAGGTCTAAGGCTCCATTCTTTTCGGTCGTCCGCGGCCAAGAGCGCCGTCGGCGCGGGCTTGCAGATAGGCGTAGATGTCGTCGATGTAAGGAGCGAAATTGGGATCGGTCGCAAAGCCTTTCATAACCGAACTCCCGCTACTGCTCTGGCCATCGCGAACGATGCGCCTGAACGTTTCGATATCGAGCGGCCGATCGACGAGCGAGGAGGCGAAGGTCGAGCCGACTCCGTCTGGGCCGTGACAATGGCTGCAGCCGCCATGATAACGCCGGTATCCGTTGTAGGTCCGGGCATCGGCCTTGCCGTCTATCACCCGATAGAATTTGTCGGCGGCCGCGGTCTCCTGCGAGGAGCTCCCGGAAACTACCACGAGGCCACAGGCGACGGCGGCCAACAGACCCAGTTGCTGTAGCTGAAATGGACGCATTCTTCGGTTGCCTCGAATGGCGTCTGCTGCATGGTTCCTTAGATCGTAACCGATTTAAGGAAACATGCAGCAATTCAAAGTGCTACAGCGACCTTTGCGCGTCTGATCACAGTACACGACAGCCGCTCGGGTCCCTGTTCAAGGTCAGGCCGCCAGTTCGGTGTGGCGCGGCTTCGCGAAGACGTCGATCGCCTGGCCCGTTTCGAGGAAGGATTTGAGACTGGACAGCACGATCGGCCATCCTTTGCTGATCCCCGCTGCCATTCCGCTGCCGGCTTCGAGCTCGTCATGGCTGACGGTCAGTTGCACCATGCCGTCAAACGGAACGAGGCTGAAGGTCACTCGGCTGTATTTCGCGGGGTTGTCGGCATCGGACTCATTAGCCCAGGTGATGACGAGACGCCGGGGCGACGTGTTCTCGACCACTTCGCCGACGAGCTCGACGCTCCGCTCGTCATTGGCGCGGATATGCTCCCATCTCGAACCGGGCTTCCAATCGGAGACGTTCTCGTGTCCCCAGTAGCGGCGCGCGATGTCGGGCTTCGTGATCGCCTCGAACACTTTCTCCGGCGTCGCTTGGATGTAGGTCACATAAACAAAGCTGATCGTTTCTTTGGTCATCGTCGCTCTCCTTCGAGTTCCTTCTTGCAATTCGCAGGAGTGACTTAGCTCGGGGCGTCGACATGGTGGGAGTTACAAATTTGACGAGATTCTATGGAGGCAAGGGAAAGCAACGCCAGCAAGCCACCTTGGCGAGTTTGGGGAACGGGAAGAATCGACCCATCTGAGACGTTCGACGGAGTGAGGTTTGACGACCGGAATTGGAGCCGATTGCAGTCCGACAACTCTTGTGGCCGAAAGGACATGTAGATGTCCACAACCGATGCGGCTCGGGAGGACGCAGCCGCCATGCGTGCCACACCGCCTCGCTCCAGGCAAAGCGAACAAACAGACGAGCCGCAACGCGCGTTGGCGGCGCTGCAGGAGGCGAGCCGCTAGGCCGGGGAACGAAGGGTGTGTGACTGCTGTCCAGCCCTCCGCTCGCTGAAGTGATCGTCACGTGAAGTCGGCGTTCATCGCTCTCCCATGCTGACGAGAAGCTCGTCTAGTTGCTCGAGCTGCTCGGGCATGCAGCCTTCCATCCCGATGAAGGCTTCGTCGAGGGCTTCCTTCGAGGGATAGAGTTCATGGAAGATCAGCAGCGTCTTGCCACCCTGATCCTCGAAGGTCACCGTGGTCACGGCGCCGTCCTCACTCTCATCATTGGTCCAGACCAGCCGCGAGTGCGGCACCACTTCGATGTACTTGCCGAAGAATGCCATGGAGTCCGAGGCATCCTGTCCGAACTCGAGACGGTACTTGCCCCCGGCACGAACATCCATGTCGCAGGAAAGCAGGGGCACGCCCATTGACTTCGGTGCCCACCACCGCATGAACAGCTCGGGCTTGGTCCAGGCTTCAAACACGATGCGGGCCGGGGCGTCGAAGACCCGCGTAACGACCAGCTCCCGATCCGACTTACGTTCCACGGTCGTGCGGTTCTTCATGCCGGTGGGCTCACTGCCTCTTTCGTTCATCCATCTTCTCCTTTGATTTCAATTCCTCGACCACCTTGTCCAACGCGTCGAAGCGTGCGCCCCAGAGCTGGCGGTAGCTCTCGATCCATGCCGCCTCTTCTTCCAGGCCGCGAAGGCCGAGCTTGCAGGTCCGCACGCGGCCGACCTTCTCCGTCGTGACCAGTCCCGCCCGCTCCAGGACGCTGACGTGCTTCCTCATACCCGTGAGGGTCATGTGGAACTTCTCGGCAAGGTCCGTGATCGAAGCCTCCGCACGTCCGAGCTGCTCCAGAACGCCACGTCGAGTGGCATCCGAGAGCGCAGCGAACGAAGCATCAAGGCGGGCGCTTGAATACTGAACCATGTGGTTTAGTATATAACGTGGGTTGTCGACATGCAAGGCCCCACCGCATGGGCGGCCGTGACAAGTCCGGTCGCTTTCCGCCCCCTCGCGAAAGCGACGTTCCGCACTTCTCCACTCTTCGCCGTAGAAGCCTTGTGCTGGCCGCTCGGCCGAGACCGGAACGGATGGCAGGTTCCGGGAACGGACGAGACTGCCCCGAACGACCAGCATGGGCGCAAACCGGTCGTTGTTGGGCCACGAGTCCAAGGACCGGAATCCACCCGAGTGAGACCCTTGAGAACACGTTCGACTCGGCCGATCGAAAGTAGCCTCCCCTTCCGCCAGAAGCTGCAGTATGCGATGCTATGAACCTGTAGTTTTGCAGGGGGACGCATGAGCGAGGTTTTCGACGCGCTTGTGATTGGCGCTGGCCCTGCGGGTCTCGGCGTCAGCTATCTTCTAAAACGGGAGAGCCGCAATCACCAAGTGCTGGATCGAGGCCGGATCGGCGAGACCTGGCGAACGCAGCGATGGAACTCGTTTAGGCTGAACTCACCTACAATCCGCTCCATCTTACCCGGTGACTCTTACGAGGGACCCGATCCCTGGGGCGCGATAACTCACCACGATTTCGTGGCATATCTCGAAGGCTATGCAGAGCGCCACTGCCTGCCGATAGTCACCCAAACTCCGGTAACTGAGCTGACGAAAGACGATGGCCTTTTTCGCGTCGCCACGGCTCGTGGCGCGCTTCTTGCGCGCAATGTGGTGATCGCCACCGGCGACCAAAACCGACAGGTCCGGCCACCAGAATCGGCGGATTTGCCGATCGCCATTCACCAGGTCGATTCTTCGGCCTACCGCAGTGCCACCGATCTCGAGAATGGCGCGGTGCTAGTGGTCGGCAGCGGCCAATCTGGCGGCCAGATCGCCGAGGATCTGGCTCGAGCCGGGCGCTTGGTGTTTCTGGCGACCAGCCGCAACGGCCGTTGGGTCCGGCACTACCGCGGAGGCAACATACTCAATTGGCTGACTTTGGCCGGCTTTCTCGACGTCCCCCGCAAGGAACTCGTCCTACCCTCCGGTAAGCTTCCAGCCCGCGCGCTGGTTGGCGCGACCCACACAATCAGCCTGCAATCGCTGAGCGCGCAAGGGGTGGTGTTGCTCGGTCGCTTCAGGGGCGTGGAGAATGGCAGCCTCACCTTCGGCGACGAGCTCGACGGCAATATGCGATTTGCCGACGACGTTTCCGCGAATGCCAAGCGCCTGATTGACGAATACATCGAGGGGGCCGGACTTGATGCGCCACCAGCCGACAACGATCCAGCCGAGACGGTTCAACCGCGTCTGCCGGATCCCCCCATCCGGTCCATCGATTGGAATGCTAGCGGCGTCAGATCGGTGGTCTGGTGCACGGGCTTCACCGGCGATTTCTCGTGGGTCCGGCTCCCCGGCGCCCTCGACGCAGCCGGCCAACCCCTACACGAGGATGGAGTGGGGACCATACCAGGCCTGTTTTTCGCCGGCCTCGATTTTGGGTCGACACGGAAATCAGGCACCATACCGGCAATTCCAGAGGAAGCCGCTCGCCTCGTGAAGCAACTCGTCGCTCACCACCCTCTCGCGAGCCGCTGAGGAAGGTAGGATAATCGACCCAAAGCCGCCGCTCGCCAATAACTTCCGAATTGCCGGTGCTGGCCCATTGCGGTCATGCAATGGGCCGATGATGATCAAGGAAATCACAAACCGGGCATCAATACATAGCGGGTATCAATGTCGCCGTTCCAAGCCTCTGCAATCGCGTGCAGCGGCACGCTCTTGAATTTCGTGTCGAAGCCCGCCTCGGGCGCCGCTGCCAACAGCTCACCTGCTCCAGCGACAAGATCGGCGACAGCAACGCTTCCAATACCGCTTCCCACCAGTTCGAGGCCCGAGCTGCGGAGCATATCTCCACGCAATGCGATTTCGTCGCCGGCCATCGTCCCGAGCTGGACGTAACGCAGACGAGGCTCTCCGGTCCTTGATCCCCGATTCTGGGTCGCCGCCCTGAGCACGCGGGCAGCGGCATCACCCCAAACGAAGTCGAGGACGACATCGATGCCTTCATCGAACTGACGACGCAGAGCGGCATCCGCTTCATTTCCCAGAGCGATGCTCACATCGGCGTCGAGGCGATCCAGCTTCTCCTTGTTTCGGCCGACCGCGACGATCTTGCTCGCGCCGAAGTAGCGGGCAGTCTGAATGGCCATGCTCCCGGAAGACCCCGTCGCTCCGACGATGAGGACCTTCTCGTCCTTCTGAAGCTTTGCCCTTCGTGTGAACGCAACCCACGAAGCAAGCGCGCCCGTGACGATCGCCGCTGCACGATCACTGGCAAGGGCATCCGGGACGGGCACCGTCATGCGGCTCGCTGCGAGGGACTTCTCGGCCATGGAGCCGAACGGCGCTTTCGGAAAGAGAAAATAAACTCGGTGTCCATTGGCATCGATTCCCACTCCGTCGACACCGGGAACAAATCCTGCGGTAGCACCGCTTGCGTAATGCCGTCCTGAAGCCAGCGCCTTGACGATCGGGCTTAGAGCCGCCGCCTCTACCTTCACCACGGTATCGCCTTCCCCGGCTTCCGGCTCTCGGAAGTCCTGGAAGGACGGAGGTGCGTCAAACGAATTTACAACTGCAGCCTTCATGTCATCAACTCCAATTCTGCGGATCGGACGTTAGATAGACAGCTGCGTCTGAACGATCTATCCTTGAGAGTACGTTATTTGTTCGTGATCGTTCAAAGTGACTGATGGACCCGCTTTCTGAGTTGCTCGCTCTTCTTCAACCTCGGAGCTACGTCACTGCCGGGTTTGACGCGGGCGGATCCTGGGCGCTGGTGCTGGATGACCTCGCCGGGCGCATCAAATGCTATGCGGTGATGAAGGGAGAGTGCTGGCTTTCGATAGAGAAGATAGCGGCTCCGATCCGGCTCAAGGCCGGCGACTGCTTCGTCCTCCCGACAGGGTGCCGGGCCCTGATTGCCAGCGACTTGGAAGCAGAGCCGAAGCTGGCAAGCGAAACGCTTGATCCGAACCGCAGCGGTGAGGTGGTGACCTACAATGGCGGCGGCGACGTCTTCCTTGTCGGCAGTCGGTTTGAGGTGGAGGGCCGACATGCGGAGGTGATGCTGCAGACACTACCCCTCTCATACGTGTCGAAGCATCGAATGACAGAGCCAAGCTGCGACTTTACATAGACCTCATGATGGATGAGCTTCGCGGAGGCAGGCCCGGCGCTTTTCAGATGGCGCAGAACCTCTCCCACATGATGCTTGCACAGACACTGCGCTTGTATATCGAGGACTTGCCAGAAGGTGAGGTTGGCTGGCTCGCCGCGCTGGCTGATCCCAAACTTGGACCGTGCATTAGAGCGATGCACTCCGTCCCCGCCCATTCATGGACGGTGGAAGAACTCGCCGGGATTGCGGGAATGTCCCGGACCAGCTTCGCGCAGCACTTCCGGGACCGCGTCGGCGAGCCCCCCATTTCCTATCTAACCCGCTGGCGGATAATGGCTGCAGCCGCGAAGCTCGTGCGGGGTCAGGATACGATCACCCAAATTTCGATGTCGCTCGGATACTCGTCTGATCAGGCTTTCAACACGGCATTCAAACGCGTCACGGGGCAGTCGCCCCGTCTATATGCGCTATATGCGCGCCGTCAAAAGCAGGGTGCCGAAGCTTAAACACCGTGCAATGATGGCTTCTGGCCGCTAGCTGCTCCTTCCCCTCGAAGGCAACGTACGGCAAAAACCACCCTAACGAGCCACCGGGACCTCCAGAAAAACTTGCTCTCTGCGACAAATCGTAATAATTGAAGTTACATGAAACACGACAGTCGCCTCTCTTCAGTCCTTCATGCGCTCCTGCACATGGCCGAGCAAAACGGCTCGATGACTTCGCAAACGCTGGCGCAGTGCATGCACACCAATCCCGTGGTCGTGCGTCGCACGATGGGGCTCCTGCGAAAGGCCGGGATCGTGGCTTCCGCGCGTGGGCATGCCGGCGGATGGAACATCACGGCCGACCTCAGCGCCGTCACGCTACGCCAGTTGCACGAGGTCCTCGGGGAACCTGCGATCTTTGCGATCGGCAACCGGAACGAAACGCCGGACTGTCTCGTCGAGCAATCGGTGAACGCCGCGCTCGACACCGCCTTCGCTGAGGCCGAAGCGCTTCTGCTCGACCGTTTTGCCGTTGTCACCCTCGCCGACCTCGCCGCCGACTTCGCCCGTCGGCACGCGGAGCGGTGCCCCGAAAAGGAATAATCAATGCGAAATGACGTGATCATCGTCGGGGGCAGCTACGCCGGAATGGCCGCCGCCCTCCAGCTTCTCCGTGCCCGTCGCACCGTTGTTGTGATTGACGCAGGGCTCAGGCGCAATCGCTTCGCCCGCCATTCGCACGGTTTTCTCGGTCAGGATGGCGTGGACCCTGCCGAAATCGCCGCGAAGGCACGCACGCAGCTCATCGTCTATCCGACGCTGACATGGATCAACGGCCGTGCGGAAGCTGCCAACGGGGTAAAAGACGCCTTCACCGTCACGACTGCGGATGGTGTCCGGCACGAAGGGCGGCGGCTGCTGTTCGCCGTCGGGGTGACCGATGCGCTGCCGCAGATTGACGGCATGTCGGAACGCTGGGGGGAAAGCATCTTTCACTGCCCTTATTGCCACGGTTACGAACTGGACCGGGGCAGGATCGGGGTGATCGCGACGGGGCCGATGTCGGTGCATCAAGCCATGCTCATGCCCGAATGGGGTGAGGTGACCTTTCTCACCAATGGCGTGGTGACGCTCGATGCCGCTACCCGCGCCGATCTGGACGCACGTGGCGTGACGATTGAGGATACGCCGGTCACCCAGATCAAAGGCCATGCCGATGTCCTCCTTGCTGATGGACGAAATCTATCCTTTGCCGGACTCTTTACCGCCTCGCGCAATGCCCCTGCGACGCCGATTGCCGGAGCGCTCGGCTGCGAGACCGAAGAGACGCCACTTGGCACGCAGATCCGCACCGACCCGACGAAGGAAACGACTGTTGCCGGCGCTTTCGCCTGCGGCGACGCGGCGCGTATCCCCCATTCGGTGTCGCTCGCCGTAGCCGACGGGGCATGGGCGGGCGCGCAATTGCATCGATCTCTAGTCTTTTGACAAAAGTCGATCCTGGAGTAGGCGGCAGCTCGCGACCCTGAGCCCTCACTGTCGAAACGTCTGCTCAGGATGCGCCAATAGGCGCCAACTTGAAAAGTTCACCGCGCCTGGCAGTTGACTGACTGGACCGGAACCGATTGCACCCCACTAAGTTAAAGCACAGCACCGAGACTTCCGCCGGTGTCAGCAGTGGCACTACGACCATAAGCCGCCATGCTTCAAAGGAGACGGAGATGGGTGAACCGCGATATCCCAATGAAAGCAGCGTGTACCGCGCTGCGCGCGACTCATTGCTTAAGGACGAGCAAGAGCTCGTGGAGAAGGCTAAATCGGTGGCTGCCAAGCGCCGCACGCTCCCGCTCGGCGGCGAGCTAAAGGAGGACTACGTCTTCCAATGGGCCAACGACGGCAAGCTGGGCCGGCGCGTGAAGTTCTCCGAGCTGTTCGGCGGCAAGACCACGCTGCTGCTCTACTCATGGATGTTCGGCCCGAGCTGGGACAAGCCCTGTCCGTCCTGCACGTCGCTGATGGATGGGTTCGACCGCACCTGGTATTCGGTCGCGCAGGACGCTGCGTTCGCCGCCATTGCCAAGGCCCCGGCCGAGAAGATCAATGCGTGGGCGAGACAACGCGGCTGGTCGCAGATCCCGCTGCTGTCCGGATACGAGTCGCCCTTCCAGGCGGACTACAAGTGCCAGGGCGATAGCGACGACATGCAGTTGCCCGTGATGCTTGTCTTCACGAAGCGCGACGGCAAGATTTTCCATTTCTGGAGCACCGAGTCGATGATGAACCACGTCGACACGGTGTGGCCGTACTGGAACCTGATGGACTTCACGCCGGAGGGGAGGCCGGAGCGTGACACGCCGCCACAGAACTTCAGATCGGAATTCTTAGAAAAGAACTACAAGGAGTAGCTTGGCGTCCTGTCGCGCGGGCAGAGATCATGCGCAATCAGCGTCATGCGCGCCCGGCTGCTCGCGCGATCAGAAACAAACCTGCTTCGGCGCTGATGGCGTCGGTCGGAATCGAAGTCGACGACGCACTCACAATGGCCGAGCAGATCGATATCTGAACTGGTAGGTAACGCAGACCTGCTCCGTCCCTCTGGCAGGATCGTGCCAGTTCCTGAAGTACCCTGCCGGGCGGGTGTCCGCTTCGGTGTGCGCAAACTAGCCATCCGGCGCGTTGGCGTTAGACTACCGCTTCCCACCCCTTGCTTACCTTTAACCACTAAGGGTCGGATAGTCCCACAGGTGTGCACAGAGAATTCGCGCCGGGAAGGGAGATACGCACGCAGCACTCATCTTCTATTTCAGTATGGATGGGAAGCAGTGGCCGCGCCTACGCTGCCGGCGGACGATACCGAATCTGCTTTGCCTTTCCCAGGGCTTCCATCGTATCCTCGACGCTGAGGAGGACAGTGGTCTCAACAGAACTCAGCGCGCCTCCCGCGCCGATAGCAATCGCGACAGCGGCCATCGATACGCTATCAGGCGCCTCCCACAGAGTCCAACCATCATGCTCGCCAAAGGCGTACCAGAACCCATGGAGCTTTCCGCCCACGGATTCAATGTACGTACGAGCCGCCTCTCGGCGATCCTCGGGGTTTTTGATCATGCGCGCCCACGTCTCGGGCGTGTAGCTGAAGCGGGTGAGATACATGGTCATGGTTTGCCTCCTCCGTCAGAACAACGCAGTTAACGCTCAAGCCGGGGAGAACGCGAGTCATTTCCAATGTGCGGATCGGAATACGGAACGGGGTTGGCGCGCAATCGGCCCGCGATCCCAATGCGAGCTCATGATGAAGTGAAACGACAACTTTCCATGAGCGCTAGGGTTTCGCTTTCAAGGCACATTGGGAACGACAGTGCGAGCTGTCCAAGTGGCTCCCGAATGGACCTCGATTTTTTGGACAGCCCATTGCGTGGGAGGCAAGTTGCCAGACTGGTGACAGCCGCTTCTCTGTAGCGCCATCATAAAGCGGCTAGTCCGCTTGCCCCGCTTCTCGCTCGTTCCCGGTAACGCTTCAAACGGCACGCTTCCACCCGAGTGCGACGGACGGGAACTAGGTCGTGGACTCATAAACGCTCAGCCAGACCCGTGTGGCCGCGAGTTTGACGAAAGCGAGGTAGTTGGCAGCGCGCTTGTTGTAGCGCGTCGCAATGCGCCGACAATGCTTGATCCGGTTGAAAAACCGCTCGACCGCGTTTCTTTGTCGGTAGAGGTATGGGCTGAAGCAAATCGGATCACGCCGGTTCCGACGGGGCGGGATATTCGCCCAGCCTCCACGTGAACGCACGAACGCTCGCATCGTTCTCAATCGCGGCGCTGACGGCGCATCCAGACGGACTATGCGGGCGGCAATTCGAGTCCGTTCGGCAGTGATATCCAGATGACGGTTTGCGCCTCCGGGGAATGGCGCGACAGATGGCCCTTGCCATGCGTGTCCGCCACCAACACGAAGCTACCCGCCGGAACGTGGCGCACCTCTCCGTCGCTCGTCTCGTATTCCACCGAACCATCCAGCCTGACTGTCAACACCGCCTCCGGGACCTTATGCCAAGCAACCTCGCGCATCCCCGCTGGGATGTGGGTGAAGCGGACGCGGGACGCCGGATAACTGGCCGTCACGTCGAACGGCACGGCATCCGGGTGCACAGACCTCTTCGTCGTCGGCAATTCGACTTCGTCGAAATGCGACTCACCATCCGGGGTGGCATAGATGCGCAGGCACTTCATTACGGCTGTCTCCTTCTGCGTCGCCATGCTGGACGCGTGCCTACCATGAACAAGCGGGAAAGACTACGATGCGAGAGTCCGGTTTGGGCCGAAGGCGGAAGTACACTTACATCCAGCCGCCCCATCTAGTCGAGCTATGCGACAAAGCCTGTGACGTAGCAGGTGTTAGGATTTGTGCGGCGAACCATCCTCGTGGAAGGGCAGCACCGGCCTACAGTGGCTTTCGGAAGAACACGACGCGCTGTGTCTCCTCAAATCCTAAAGCGGTATGGAGCGCATGGCCGGCTGAATTCTCAAGCAGCGCGTCAGAGCCAAACTCAACACACCCAAGCGACTTCCCCCAATCGGCAACGGCATTGCAAAGCAATCGTGCGATACCCTTTCGCCTGCCAACGGGCCGGACATAAATCCCTTCGAGGAATAGAACGGGCGAGCTGCTGCATCCATTCACATAATCATGTCGCAAAGTGGCCTCGGCAAACCCGACAGCTTCATTCGCAGCATTTCGAGCGATGAACGCGACGGCTTCTCCACTTTCTGAAAGAAACGCCCGGCCCAACTCAGCTCGATGATCTTCGAGCGAGTGATGCGGCCACAGCGCAACGCGAAGCTCCGCCCACGACTCAACATCTTTTATGGTCCCAATCTCGATAATCGATTCCATATTGTGGTTCTCTTTTGTCACAAAATTCCCAATTAAGGCGACATTTGTTTTTCTGACTTCTGCAACGCAGGAGATTAGGCAGTTTTGCGACTGTCGCAACGTCCGGTGTTGGCGCTATTAAGCCGTTCGGCTGAACCCCGCCGAACGGCGTTTCCCACCCATGGCTGCCGCTCATCCAGAGCGCGCTGAATTTCCGGTGCTGGTTTCAAGGCGGACATTGAACCGAGCACTCAAGGACGACTGATCCTCCGCCGCAGGTGCCGATTTTTGCTTTTAACCTTCGCGGTGAATCTTTTGTAGCTCGGCTCGCCTTTGCAGCCGCTGGATGGCGAGGAACAACGTCGAAAACACGATCGCAACCGCGGCGATCGTCGGACTGAGCGTCTCGCGCACGCCGCTCCACATCTGGCGCGGAAGTGATGCTGCTCGGAGCCGGATATGAATAGTGCGACGACGACTTCGTCGAACGAAGTCACGAAGGCGAAGAGTGCACCCGAGGCAACGCCGGGGGCGATCAGTGGGAGCATGACCCGGAAGACGGCCTCGGCGATCTGCTTCGCCGAATGCCTTTACTTGCCTGCCCTCAGCCATCCCGCGGCCCAAAGCCATCACTTCAGCAATGATCACCGTGCAGGCGCCAGACCAACGGTTCAGCGAGACCTGTACGGCTCGTCCTGCTCCTACACAGCGATACACTTCGCGGCCGCGGGGGACACATTCGAGATACCAGCGTGCCTCAGTTTCCCCCAAGCGGTTCGAAGTGACTGAGAGCCGCGGGACCGCGGGCAAGCTCGGAAGCCATTCCTCTACAACGTGGAAGTGAGCTCCCGACGAGCGGCTTTTCGGTCTCCCTCGTGCCGACCGGTGTTCGTGTCCGGCATAAGCCAGCCATTAGGAAAATGGCGTTTTGAACCAAGGAGCGACTGAAATGACCATGCTCATAAAGACTCTGGCGGCCGCCGCCGCCATCACTTTGTTCGCCACAGGGTCCTTCGCCCAGAGTGCGAGGGAGATCCGCGGCCCGTCTCCATATGTCGCCATTGAAAACGAGCCTGCACCTAAGCTGATCGTGGACGATCCGCTTCCCGAGGGGCTCGCCATAGGCGTCTACTGGGCGCAGTACCGAGTGGAGAACGTGCGCATTGTACCAGTGTTCGGCAAGGGCGCCGTCAGCGCATCCCCACGTATCGGGCATCTGCACGTCATCGTCGACGACCTGCCGTGGTGGTGGGCAGATGCGAGCGACAACAACACGGTGGATATAGCCAATTTCCCCCCCGGCCAGCACAAGGTGAGGATCCAGTTGGTCGACGCCAATCACAATGTGTTCCCAGGACAGGAGGTGACGCATACGTTCACAATTCCCGACAGCGTGGCCCATCACCAGCACTGAAGACCGCTCCAGCTCCGCAATTGAGCCAGGGCAGCCGAGACGGAGCGAAATTCGAGACCTCACGCCGAGCAACCAGGTCGCTGAACGATCGGCGTGAGGGGCCAAGAGATTTGCCGGACGCAGGAGAGCTACGTTCTTGGCGGCGACCGGAGTTCCGGAAATCCAGGGTCCTACTTTCATCGCCCCTCAGTCTCCGAATGGCTTGCCTATTTCGACCAGGGAAGCGGCGATCCGCGGAGTGCCGCCGCATCGTTTAATAGCAGCCCTCATCATCGTTTTGATCTGGATGCTTGTGCCGTTCGTTCTGACCTACTGCGCTTACCAGTATGTCCTCTGATCCATGCAAGCTGTCGCTCGCTAAAGACGAGCGAAGGACAGCGTCCCACCCTTCCACGGACGGGAAACGGGAAGATCGACCCAACGATCGAACGTTGCGTACGCTTCGGTCACTGCTGGGTGGCAGGATCAGCGTTCCAGATGTCCCGGTACAATTGCCAGGCGCCATCCGTTCCCTTCTTCCAGATAACGATGTATTTGCCAGCTTGGTCCACTGGATTGGCATCCTTTCCAGGGGCCTTCAGACTGAATTTCCCCACCTCAAAGGCGAAGTCACCACTCTCACTGACTTCCACCGCTTCTAGGGCAAGATCAGATAACCCTTCGTCGATTGCTCCTTGCCAGAACTGTTGAATCTTGTCGCGTCCATCTACGCGTCGGCTGTCAGGGGGCAGAATGGCGGCGTCTTCCGTATAATGCGCCGCAACCGCAGCTGCGTCCTTGGCGTTGAAAGCCTTGGTGAACGTCACGAGCGCGGCCTCGATGTCTGACCGTGCCGATTGGGCTTCCACGGACCCAGCCAAGCCAATGCTAATGGCGAGCCCCAGAATCGCGGTCGAGATTGTACGCATGGTTCTCTCCTCCCATTCGACCAGAACGCCAAGTGTAGAAAAGGCGAGCTTTTTCGGCAATTCTCCGATTGACTTAACCCGTACCGACGCAGGTCAGGTTCGCTGCACCTAAGTCATTGATATCCACGCCGCGGGAAGAAAACGGAGCCCGAACGGCCGAAAGGCTCCGAAAGCGGCCGTCCTGTCCCTTCGCAGTGAACTTCCGCTCCCCATCTGTGACCGTGGTGAGTGCGAACAGTCGACCCGTTGCGGTCCTTGGCGCCGGACACGACGAACGGGACGATTGAGCCCAGAGTGGACGCTCGGGCACTAGCACGTGGTTACCACCGCGATGCCCATCAGCCGATGTCTGTGGGCTGATCGCTTCTTATCAAATATGCCTTCAGCGGCGCTCGATGCCTTTTGCCGCCAAGGTGCCGTCGACGTCAGAAAGGCTTCTAATGGTGGTAAGGGCGATGGCCTCGTTTATGCCGTTCCACATGTGTCGCGCTGGAGCCCGTGCGTAGCGAAATTCTGTTAGGACGCTATCCTCTTCGGCCCAGGGTGAGCAGTGAGCCAGTTCCAATCATCATATAGCCCTTGCCCGCTTATGCAGGAGTTGTCAGAGGGGTTTGCGCTCCTTCGATGTTCCAAGGCAAGGACTGAGCGATTTTGACCGCAATCGACACGGGCTTGCTGTGTGGCCGTCCCGCTACTGTTACGATACTGATTTGCCGCGATACCTCCGGCTCGACTAAGCGGCGAATTAAGACCCCGTCGATGATCGGCAGAAATTGCGGCATGACGCTGCAGCCCAGCCCCGCTGAAACAAGCAACTGAATCCAGTCCTCGCGCTCACTCATATACCGGACCTGCACATCCTTGTACGGCGGCGCTACGCCGAGTTTCGATAGATTAGAAGGGAACTCGCAGTGGAGTCGCTTGATATAGGGCTCGCCACTGATATCCCGCAGCGGCACTGCATTCATCCGCTCGAAGCGGTGCCCCGCCGCAAAAGCGATGAAATAGGGTTCTTGAAAGAGCGGTATAGCCCTCAGTCGTTCGCCATATCCCGTGGCGCTCATGAAGGCGACATCGATGTCGCCGGCCAACAGCGCCGAACCGAGTTCTTCGCAATTAGTTTCCCAAATGTTGAGTCGAAGATCTGGGGCGGCAGCACGCAGGGCTCTCAGGTAAGAAGTCAGATGCCTCCCAGGCATGGTTGAGAAAACGCCCAATTTGAGTCTTGCTTTGTGCAGGTTCTCATATCTTTCAGCGTCCGCCTTAGCGGCGTCCAACGCGTTCTGCACCTCAGTAAAGTGCTGATGCATGAGCCGGCCCAAATCAGTCAAATGGGTGAGGTGCCGTTCACGTCGGAACAAATGACCGCCGAGTTGCTGTTCCAGCTTGTGGATGGACTTGGTTAACGATGGAACCGAGACCTCGCATAGTTCGGCCGCCCGGGAAAAATTGAGCGTCTGGCACGCGGCCAGGAAATATCGGATCTGGTGGGTTTCCACGGAGTTCTCCTGCCCTGGAAGCTCTTCTCCATCCCAAGCGATTCTTTGCTACTGCGAAGGGTGCGCTTTGCCCTGAAGGCAAAGAAACGTTAGCGCCAGATGGCTCGCGCGACAAGCAAAGTCACGACATCCTAAAGGCTCTGAGTTCCTATGCAGAGGAGCAACGATGCGCAACAAACTGGAGGCGGCTAACGGAGGAGCACTCTGCTCGGGCGGGCCGGCCACATTTCGGGCCGGAACCGTAAACGTCGAGGGCGAAGACCTTACGACGGCGGCCGTATTGTTTGCCGATATCGTCGGGTTCACCAGTTGGGCCGAAAGAGTACCTCCGAGTACCACTATGGATTTCCTGCGCCGCTATCACGAGCATATGGCTCAGCAGGTCTCTCTTCATGGCGGATGGATTGTCCAGCGCGCCGGAGACGCGATATTGGCGGCATTCGGAACCGATGGGTTCTTTCCATGCAAGGCAACGTCTGCATTAGCGTGCGGATTTTCAATGCTTGAAGAACTGGCCCGATGGAATGCCAGGCGAGGCATGCGTGGTCGACTGCCGGTCCAAATTGGGATCGGGATACACTTCGGCGCGGTGGCGATTGGAAGTATTGGCGTTGTGCCGCGCGTGGAGCGCACGATTGCTGGCGATACAGTCAATGTAGCATGCAGGCTCGAAGAGATGACGCGCACGACCGGAACCAGGCTGATCGTTAGCGGCGCACTCGTCGAAGAGGTCGCACGCGAGGGACAGGAGACGATCGTGCTACAACGTCTGATCGATCGTGGGGCGTGCGCGATCCGGGGCCGGCTGAACCAGATCCCAATCTTTGTATTGGACGATATGACCCCGTAGTTCACTCTTGGCGACCCAAAGCTCCGCGCGGTTAGTTGTCCGACGGGAACGACCGCTATGTCCGCAATTCGGCCGTTCCATGTGCCAGCCTCGGGTGACCGCTCTCCACCCCTTTGCGACATCCGAACAACGTGAAAAGATCCGCCCATGCGGCCAAAACACATCACGGCGGGTTCCGCCGCCGGCCCGAGCGCTCTTGGTCATGGTTCGGACGTCGGAACCGGGCCGCTGTTCTCCCGATGTCTGCCGGCCTCCGATGGCTAGTCGGTGATCTCGACGACAATCCCCGGCTTGACCATCGCGGCCAGTTCCTCTGCGTCCCAGTTTGCCAGGCGGATGCATCCATGCGACGGGTCCTTGTCGACGCGGGACGGTTCAGGCGTGCCGTGGATCCCGTAGGTCGGCTTCGACAGATCGATCCATACGGTTCCAACCGGGCCGTTGGGGCCGCCGGGAAGCGTTAGAACCTCGGTGTTGTCGCCCTGTTGGTAGTTGACTTCGGGGTTGTAGGTATAGGTGGGCATTCGAGCGACACCTTTGACCTTGTGCGTGCCCGAAGGCGACGGCGTCTCGTTGCTGCCGATCGTGGCGGGATATGCCGCAAGCAGCGTGCCGTTCTCGGCAAAGGCGAGGACCTGCCCCGCTCCTTTGCGCGCCTCTATCCGCTTGACCTTGCCTTCCTTCGCGACGCCGGGCGCCGCAACGGATATCGTGTCCCCGACGGCGAATGCCGAGCCGGAATTGAGCGCCTTGAGGAGGTCGACATCCATGTGAAACCGCTCGGACAATTTCTCCGGGACGCTTGTATATCCGAGGTGTTCCATCCTGGCTTGCTCGGCGTAGTCGTCGGGAATGCGATCGACGAGATCTTTGGCGTCGTCTCCAGAGATGACATAAGGCTGGACGGGGGGCATTTCGTCGGCAAGCCGGCCGATGACCTCGGGGTCCAGCTTTCCATCAGCGGGAAGGCTATGCATGGCCTCGAAACCGGCGATCGCTTTGGTGACATTATCGCCGTAGTAGCCGTCGATCACCCCGGGAGATGAACCAGCGCGATCCAGAAGAACTTGGAGATGAACGATGGCGGGGTCCGGTCGAGTGGGGGCGTCAGAGGGTCGCTCTGACGGGATGGAAGCAATAGAAGCCCTGTTGACGGCGTCTGGCTGAAGCTCCTGAGCGCTGGCGGTAGCACAGAGCCCCGATATCACCGATGCTGCAACAAGCGTCATGTTCTTCATGAAGATGAAAATCTACAGCGGCCGAACTTTGTTCCGCCCGCTGGTTTCTAAGGTGTGGTGCAAACTTTGCTGACGCGGGTTCAGGCGCGTATTCGCCTCAGAACTCTGTTTCGACTTCGTCTAAGTCACGGGGCTCCTGCCCCCGCGCCGCGGCAGGCTCAGCCAGCACCTTGCCGATCAGCCGCTGACAGCGCTCGGCCATGAAATCGATCATCAGCCGCACCTTCGGATCCTGGAAGCGCTTATGCGGGTAGATCGCCGCGAGCTGGGCGCTGAGTGGCGGAGTCTCGTCCAGGATCGGCACCAGTGAGCCCTCGTCGATGTACTGCTTCACCTCGAAGAGCGGCTTGTTGATGATGCCGCGGCCGTCGAGCGCCCATTGGGTCAACACGTCGCCGTCGTCTGAATCATAGGGCCCGGCGACTTCGAATTTGCGCACGCCGTCCGGCGTCTGCAATGTCCAGTAATATTCCTTCGAGCCGGGATAGCGCAGCAACAGACAGTCGTGACGTTCGGTGATCAACTCGTCGGGCGTCGCGGGCACGCCGCGTCTTTCGAAATAGGCCGGCGAGCCGCAGAGCACGCGATCGCAATTCATGATGCCGCGCATGCGAAGGTTCGAATCCTCGAGAATGCCGAGCTTGAACGCAACGTCGACGCCCTCGCTCAGGATATCGACGTTGTGGTCGGAAAGGCGCAGCCGCACCTCGATGTCGGGATAGCGGTCGTGGAATTCGGGGATGCCGGGGGCGATCAGTCGCCGGCCGATGCCGAGCGGCGCGGTGATCTTCAGCGCGCCTTTGGGATTGCGCGAAAGATCGGCGATGGCGCTCTCAGCTTCGTTCACCGCTTCGAGAATCTTGACGGCGCCTTCATAGAAGACGCGGCCGTGCTCGGTCGGGGTCAACTTGCGCGTGGTGCGATTGAACAGGCGCACTCCCATATGCCGCTCCAGTTCCTTGATCCTGTTGCTGGCAACGGCCGGTGTGACGCGCTGATCGCGGCCTGCGGCCGACAGCGTTCCAAGTTCCACCACGCGCACGAAAACGCGCACATTATCGAGATAGGACATGCTCCCGCCTCTGCTCCTCGTGGCCAGATTACCGTGCTCTCGGCTCGGCCATTTTATAGTTTTTTTTGAAAGAGTTGGTGATCTCGCAGCGTTCTCGCCCCCGCAAGCAATGACACATAATGCAGCCCAAAGAAATGGGAGGCCTCAATGTACGAATACGCGATCGCCTGGGACTGGCTGACATTTGCGGTGAGGTGGCTGCATGTCATCACCGGCATCGCCTGGATCGGTTCATCCTTCTATTTCGTCGCGCTTGATCTCGGCCTCAGGCAGCGCCCCGGTCTGCCCGTTGGCGCCCATGGCGAGGAGTGGCAGGTCCATGGCGGCGGCTTCTATCATATCCAGAAATACCTGGTGGCGCCGGAAAACATGCCCGAGCACCTCACCTGGTTCAAATGGGAATCCTATGTCACCTGGCTTTCGGGCTTCGGCATGCTGGCACTCGTCTACTACGCCGGCGCGGATCTTTATCTGATCGATCCGAACGTGCTCGACGTGTCGAAGCCGACGGCGATCGCCATCTCGCTCGCCTCGCTTGCCTTTGGCTGGGTCGCCTATGACACGATCTGTCGCTCGCCGCTCGGAAACGACAACACGCGGCTGATGGTGCTGCTCTACTTCGTGCTCGTCGCCGTCGCCTGGGGCTATACCCAGCTTTTTACCGGGCGCGCCGCCTACCTGCACCTCGGCGCCTTCACGGCGACGATCATGTCGGCCAACGTGTTCTTCATCATCATTCCGAACCAGAAGAAGGTCGTTGCCGACCTGATCGCCGGCCGCACGCCCGATCCGGCGCTCGGCAAACAGGCGAAGCAGCGCTCGACACACAACAACTACCTGACGTTGCCTGTCCTGTTCCTGATGCTGTCGAACCACTATCCGCTCGCCTTCGGCACTCAATACAACTGGATCATCGCCTCGCTGGTCTTCCTGATGGGCGTCACCATCCGCCACTGGTTCAACACGCGGCATGCCCGCGCCGGCAGCCCGACCTGGACGTGGCTCGTCACGGTGCTCCTTTTCATCGTCATCATGTGGCTTTCCACCGTGCCCAAGGTTCTCTCCGAAGGCGGGGAGGCGAGGGCTTCCACGGCCGGTGAGGCCGTCATCGCGTCGCCGGATTTCTCGAAAGTCCGCGATACGGTGCTTGGCCGCTGTTCCATGTGCCACGCGCAGGAGCCCGGCTGGGAGGGCATCATCGTGCCACCGAAGGGCGTCGTCCTTGAAACTGATGGCGACATCGTCGCGCATGCTCGCGAGATCTACCTCCAAGCGGGGCGCTCGCATGCGATGCCGCCCGCCAATGTCACCGGGGTCACCGAGGAAGAACGGCAATTGCTCACCGCCTGGTACGAGACCGCCGTGAAGGAAGGAAAAATTCAATGAGCGATTTGCTGATCCGCGGCCGGGTGCTGACCTTCATCCGGGAGCCCGAGGGCATCGACGACACATCGTCCTACCGCTTCCTCGAAGATGGCGCCGTGCTTGTCAGCAGCGGCAAAATCGCCGCAGTCGGCCCCTATGGCGACGTGGCGAAACAGGCGGACAGCGGCGTGCAAATCGCAGACCATCGACCGCATCTAGTCCTGCCCGGATTGATCGACACTCACCTGCATTTCCCACAGACGCAGGCGATCGCCTCCTATGGCGCACAGCTTCTCGAATGGCTGAACACCTATATTTTCGTCGAGGAGCAGAAATTCAGGGCGCCTGAGCACGCGGCCTTTATTGCCGGCCGCTTCATGGACGAGCTTCTTTCGAACGGCACGACGACGGCCGTTGCCTATTGCTCGGTGCATCCGGAAAGCGTCAATGCTTTCTTCACCGCGGCCGAGGAGCGAAACATGCTGATGATCGGCGGCAAGGTGATGATGGACCGCAATGCCCCCGAAGCGCTGCGCGACACGCCGGAGAGGGGCTATGACGAAACGAAGCAACTCATTGCCAGGTGGCACGGGCGCGGCCGCGCGCATTACGCGATCAGCCCGCGTTTTGCCATTACCTCGACGCCCGAACAGATGGAGATGAGCCGGGCGCTCGTCGCGGAACATCCGGATTGCTACGTTCAGACGCATCTCTCCGAAAACAGGGACGAGATCACCTTCGCCACTTCGCTTTATCCGGAGGCACAGGACTATACCGACATCTATGCGCGCTATGAGCTGCTTGGCCGCAAGACCTTGCTCGGCCACTGCATTCACCTGAGCGACCGGGAAATATCGGTGTTGGCCGAGACGGGCGCCGTCGGCGTCTTCTGCCCGACCTCCAATCTTTTTCTCGGCAGTGGCCTCTTCGACCGCGACCGCTTCGACAAGCTCGGCGCCCGTCATTCGGTCGCGACCGATGTCGGCGCGGGGACAAGCTTCTCGATGTTGGAGACCATGGATGAGGCCTACAAGGTGCTGCATCTGCAGGGCCAACGGCTTTCCCCCCTCAATTCCTTCTACATGATGACGCTCGGCAATGCGCGCGCCCTCGACCTCGAAGATCGGATCGGCTCGCTGCATGTCGGCGCAGATGCAGATATCGTCATCCTCGACAGCCGCGCCAAACCGGCGATGGAACTCAGAATGCAGGTGGCATCGTCTCTGGCAGAAGAACTCTTCGTGCTGCAGACAATGGGCGACGACCGATCGGTGGCCGAAGTCTATGTTGTCGGGCGGCCGATGAAAGGCGCTCCCGCGGAGGCGAGAGCCCAGCCGGCTGAGGCTGTGGTGATGGCATAGCGCCTCGCCAGGGGAGGCGAGCGTATTCTTCAGGAAGGTAAAGAATATCGTTTAAGAGGCTGATCTGGCGTGGGAATGCCCCTCTCCTCGGGTTTAACCCGAGGACTAGCCCTCTCCCCGCGAGCGGGGAGAGGGGACTTTTAGCGAGGCGCCGCCGCGAGTCTCCTTCGCCCCGCTTGCGGGGAGAAGGTGGCAGGCAGGCCGGATGAGGGGCGCTCCCTTGCTTCTTCGCACGCGGATCGAACGCGGACTCAGAAGTCCATTCCGCCGCCGGGCGGCATGGCGGGCGGCGCCTCCTTCTTGGGCTTCTCGGCGATCATTGCCTCGGTGGTGACCAGCAGACCCGCGATGGAGGCCGCATCCTGGAGAGCCGTGCGGACGACCTTGGCCGGGTCAATCACGCCCATCGAGAAGAGATCGCCGAATTCGCCCGTCTGAGCGTTCCAGCCATAGGCGAAGTCCGTTTTCTCGCGCAGCTTGCCGACGATGATCGAGCCCTCGGCGCCGGCATTTTCAGCGATCTGGCGCACGGGGGCCTCTATCGCGCGGCGGACGATCTCGACGCCGACCCGCTGGTCGTCATTCGCCGTCGGCACGTCTCCGAGCGTCGTGACGACGCGCAGGAGAGCGACGCCGCCACCCGGCAGGATACCTTCCTCGACGGCAGCGCGCGTTGCATGCAGCGCGTCGTCGACCCGATCCTTGCGCTCTTTGACCTCGACTTCGGTCGAGCCGCCGACACGGATCACTGCGACACCGCCCGCCAACTTGGCGAGCCGCTCCTGCAGCTTCTCCCGGTCGTAATCCGAGGTCGTTTCCTCGATCTGCGCCTTGATCTGGGTGATACGGCCATCGATATCGGCCTTCGAACCGGCACCATTGATGATCGTCGTATTCTCCTTCTCGATCGAGACTCTCTTGGCACGGCCGAGCATGTCGAGAGTGACATTCTCGAGCTTGATGCCGAGGTCCTCGGAGATGACCGAGCCGCCGGTCAGGATGGCGATGTCTTCCAGCATGGCCTTGCGCCGGTCGCCGAAGCCGGGCGCCTTGACGGCAGCCACCTTCAGGCCGCCGCGCAACTTATTGACAACAAGGGTGGCGAGCGCCTCGCCCTCGACGTCTTCGGCGATGATGAGAAGCGGCTTGCCCGATTGGACGACCGCTTCGAGGACGGGCAGCATCGCCTGCAGGTTCGAGAGCTTCTTCTCGTGGATGAGGATGTAGGGATCTTCGAATTCCGCCCGCATCTTATCCTGATTGGTTATGAAATAGGGAGAGATGTAACCGCGGTCGAACTGCATGCCTTCGACCACTTCGAGTTCGGTCTCGGCGGTTTTTGCCTCTTCGACGGTGATCACGCCCTCGTTGCCGACCTTTTCCATCGCCTCGGCGAGATAGCGACCGATTTCCGCGTCGCCGTTGGCCGAGATCGTGCCGACCTGGGCGATTTCCTCATTCTTGGAAACCTGGCGCGCATTGCCCTTCAGTTCGCTGACGAGCTTATCGACCGCGAGATCGATGCCGCGTTTGAGGTCCATAGGGTTCATACCCGAGGCAACCGCCTTGGCGCCCTCCCTGACGATCGCCTGTGCCAGCACCGTTGCGGTCGTGGTGCCGTCGCCGGCGATTTCGCTCGTTCGGGAGGCGACCTCGCGCAGCATCTGCGCGCCCATGTTCTCGAACTTGTCCTCGAGTTCGATCTCCTTGGCGACCGTAACACCGTCCTTGGTGATCCGCGGTGCGCCGAAGGACTTGTCGATGACGACGTTGCGGCCTTTGGGTCCAAGCGTCACCTTGACCGCATTGGCAAGCGTGTCGACGCCTCGCAGCATGCGTTCACGGGCGTCGGTATGGAATTTTACGTCTTTGACAGCCATGGTTCACTCCTTCACTGACTTCGATGGGCCGAGCGGTCTCAGGCGACCTTCTTTTCGCTGCCCAGGTCCTCGATGACGCCGAGCACGTCGGCTTCCTTCAGGATCAGCAAGTCCTCCCCTTCGATCTTGATCTCCGTGCCGGACCACTTGCCGAACAGCACGCGATCTCCGACCTTCACGTCGAGTTCGACGAGCTGGCCCTGCTCGTTGCGCGCGCCAGGACCTGCGGCGATCACCTCGCCTTCCTGCGGCTTCTCCTTGGCTGTGTCGGGAATGATGATGCCGCCTTTGGTTTTCTCCTCGGATGAGAGACGGCGGACGAGAATGCGGTCATGGAGCGGTTGGAACTTCATGTCTTCCTCCTGGACAAACAAAGCGAAAAACCCGCTCCGCCGGACCGTTGACCAGTCCGGACGGGCCTGCCCCCTTGTTTTGGCGACCGGCACGTTTGATCTGGTTTGCCGAAAAGCGAATTCAAGAGGGGCAGAGAAAATTTTAGCACTCTCCAGCGGAGAGTGCTAATGCGCTGTGCAGCAAGGGTATTTCCGTCCGGAAGATCGGCGAGTGGCGGGTGAACCGAAGGCCGCCATATCTTTGGCTCACCCACTACGAACTATTGACTGTTGATGGCGATGCGTTTGGTCTTGGCCTGGACCTGTTCGGTCTTGGGTAGCGTGACCGTCAGGAGGCCATTCTTGAATGTGGCGTTCACCTTGCCCTCGTCTATGTCGTATCCGAGCGGGATGCGCCGCTCGAAACGACCGTAGTAGCGCTCGGAGAACTGATGTTCCTGATCCTCGGTCTCGGCCCGCTTTTCTCCCCGCAGCGTCAGCACGCCATCGGCCATGGAGAGTTCGATGTCCTTCTCCTCAAGCCCCGGCAGTTCGGCTGTTACCTTGATTTCCTTGTCCCGATCGGAGACTTCCACGCTCGGCCAACCGCCGAAGCCTGAAAGGTCGCCGTAAGCCAAGGGCAGGCGTGTGTCGAAGCTACGGAAAACGTCATCGAACAGCCTGTTCATTTCCCGGTGCAATGCCAGGAAAGGATTGCGATCACTGTCGCGATAGGACGCGGGGACCTGTGCCTGTCCGCGGCCCCATGGAATGAGATCACGTACATTCATCGGTCGGTTCCTTTCTTCTCGCTGGAGCGGGATCGAGAATCCCGCCCTAACCACTTGTCGAGCCGAAGGGCCGGCCGCCGCCGGCTCTTCGGCGGGATCGGGGTTGCGTCGCCCACTGCTCTTATGCAGCGTGCTTTTCGCCCTCGATCTGCTTCTTGCCGTCGCCGGAGGGCAGCATTTCGGTCTGCTGGATCTCGATGCGACGCGGCTTCATCTGTTCGGGCAGCTCGCGGACGAGATCGATCGTCAAGAGACCGTTGGCGAGGTTCGCGCCGGTTACGGTCACGTAGTCGGCAAGCTGGAAGCGTCGCTCGAAGTTGCGAGCGGCGATACCGCGATAGAGGTATTCGGCTTCTTCTTCTCCGGCTTTCTCACCGCTCACGGTCAGAAGCTGCTGCTCATGCGTGATGGTGATTTCGTCGGGTGCGAAGCCGGCGACCGACATGGCGATGCGGTACTGGTTCTCTCCGGTGCGCATGATGTCGTAAGGCGGCCAATTGTCGGAGGGCGCCATGCGACTTGCTGAGTCGAGCAGGTCGAAGAGGTGATCGAAGCCCACGCTGGAGCGTGACAGGGGCGAGAAATCGAAGCTTGTTCTCATAGCCATATCCTCCTTGAGCAACATGGACGATGAGGAGCGCCGAAGAGACCGGCGCTCCCCGACTGCGAGCCCCTGAAAAGGCGGCTCGCACCCTCGATTTAGTTAGTCGGATCGCGGTTTCAAGGGGTATCCTGCTTGAGCTTCGGCGTGCCGGCAAAAGAACCGAAAATCCTCTCGGAACCGGTAGAGCGAAGCCGCATAAGTTGCTGCGCAATATAGCTTTCCCGGTTCTTGAATTTGCGCTGGGAGCGCCAATATTTCTCTGTGTGTCAATCCATTGACGGCATGTGAAAGGAGGAAAAATGCTTCTCAATGAGATTCCCTGGACCATCCCCCTCACGGTGCGCCTTTCGAACGGTCTGACGCGTACCTTCACCTCCGTTTATGAGGCTCTCGACTTTCTGGAGAACGAATGGCCGCTGCGCAAGGGAGAGCGCTATGAGCGAGCGGTGCGTACCTGCCAGCGTGCGCTTAACCGCATGACGCCGGCCGCAGTGGCGCGGGAAGCGTTCATTGCCGCTTGCCTAGAGGCGGGCATGCCGCTTGTCGTGAATACGCCGACCCGCGAGTCGCAAGGACCGGCACAAAGACCGCCTTGTCAGCCTGAAACGAGGATAGCTTCATCGGCCGGACAGGCTACGCCTTCCGGCCGGTGGCGCAAAAGCTTGTAAACCGGGCGTTGACGTAGCGCATGCTCGTTACTCGACGAACACGCGAACGCTGGCTGCTCGCCCGAGCGCGTCGATGACCGTCAGTGTGGAATAGCCGCCGCCGTCAGGAAGCCACTGGCTGACACGGCGCCGGGTAACCTCCGGCAGCGGGCGGCCATTCGCAAGCCAGCGGAAAGGCGCACGGCCGCCTTGTAGCTTCAACGTCAGCGGCATCATTGCGCTGCCGCCGCTTCCGCCGAGCTCGACGCGGGCGCCTTCCGGCGGAAAGACGATCTGTGGCGCGGCCTCGCGGATCGACGCCGTCAGCAGACCGCTCGCCGTCATGGAAAAACGTCGCTGGCTGATCGGTAGATCCGCCTGGGAGAGGCGGACGGCGCCACCGGGCGCGTCGGGTAGCGGCGTGATCGCAATCCCGGCTTTGGTAAAGGCTTCGAAGAGGATCGGCGCCGCCGCGCCGTAACCGGTCAAGCCCGGTACGGCACCATTGTCGGGCCGGCCGACCCAGACGCCGAGTACATGGCGGCCGTCGAACCCGACGGACCAAGCATCGCGGTAGCCGTAGCTGGTGCCGGTCTTGTAGGCGATGCCGCGCTGGCGGCTGCCGGCCGGCGGCAACACCGCCGAGAGGATATCGGCGACTTGCCACGTGGCAACGGGCGAGAGAAGCGGCTCGCCATCGATCAATCCCGCTTTGCCCTCTATGCCGTCTCCGAGCCGCACCGGCCAGCCGCGATTGGCAAGGCCTGCATAGAGCTGGACGAGCTCGCGCAAGGTGATGCCGACGCCGCCTAGGCCTATAGCTAGTCCCGGCGTCTCGCTCGGAGGAAGCTTCGGCCGCACGTCGGCGCGGCGGAAGCGCACCATCAGTCGCGCGGGCCCTACCGCGTCGAGGAGCCGGATCGCTGGCACATTCAGAGACAGTTGCAGCGCTTGGCGCACGCTGACGTCACCCTGATAGCTCATGTCGAAATTGCGCGGGCGGTAGCCGAAGAAGTCAGCCGGCCGGTCCTCTATAATCGTTTCCTGGGCGACCAGCCCTTCCTCGAAGGCAAGCCCATAGATGAACGGCTTCAAAGTCGAGCCTGGCGAGCGAGTGATCCGCGTCATGTCGATCCAGCCGGAGCGGCTGGCGTCGAAATAGTCGGCCGAGCCGACTTCTCCGACGATCTCGCCTGTTCTGATGTCGGCCATCACCATGGCGACCGAGACCTTGGGTCCAAGTCTTGCGGCGCCCTCGCGTGCCGCGGCTTCGAGACCGCGCTGGATGTCGCGGCGGAGCGTCGTTTGATGCCGCAGCGCCTTCGGATCCTTGCGCAGCGCCGCTTCGGCGAGGTGTGCGGCATGGGCCGGTAGCTGCAGGCGTCGGGTCGGTATTGCGGCGATTGCCGCGCGCTCGGCCTCGCCTTGGCCGATGACCTTGGCCACCGCCGCGCGGGCGAGAACCCGGTCACGGGCGGCTTCGGCGGCGGCGAGGTTGCGATCGGGGCGGCGTTTCTCCGGCAATTGCGGCAAGGCGACGAGAAGTGCCGCTTCGGCGATCGAAAGACGACGCGGCTCCTTGCCGAACCAGGCGAGGCTTGCCGCGCGCAAGCCTTCGAGATTGCCGCTATAGGGCGCATGGGTCAAATAGAGGTCGAGGATTTCGTTCTTGCTGAGGCGCCGTTCGATCTGGATGGCGCGCGCCATCTGCAACAGCTTCGCCGTCCATGTCCGCCGTTCGCGCGGTTCGATCAGCCTTGCCACCTGCATCGAGAGAGTGGAGGCGCCGGAGACGATGCGGCCGTTGGTGACAAACTGCAGCGCGGCACGACCGAGCGCCAAGGGATCGACCCCGTGATGTTTGCGAAAGCGCTGGTCTTCATAGGCGATAAGCATCTCGATGAAACGCGGGTCGACATCGTCCACCGTCGTCTTCAGGCGCCAACGGCCGTCCTTGGTCGCGAAGGCGCGCAGCAGATGCCCGTCCTTGTCGAGAACCTCGGCCGAGACGGCCCAAGCCTTTTCGAGCGGCGGCGGAAAGGCGCGGTCGGCCCATTCGAGGCCGGCTATTCCGAGCGCGGTCATGACGAGGCCGATCGGCAAGGCGACTAATAGTTTCCGCCGGATAGACATCACGCGCTCTACTGGGCTGCCAGCACCTCCATGCGGCCCGTCGCCGTGCGCGCCGAGAATTGCGGCCGGTACATGTCCTCGACGTTTGCGGCCGGATGGTCATAGGTGCCGGGCGTCACGGCGCGCACGACATAGGCGAGGGTTATCTCGCGGTTGTCGCCGGTAGACCGATTGAAGGCCGCAACGAAGCGGTCGCTGCGGAATTCGGTATGGGCGGCCTCGACTTCGCCGATCCATTCGAAGTTCGAAAGCTGGGCGCTGTCGACGAGGCTCGGATTGTCGATCTCGAAACCGGCGGGCAGGAGATCGGTGATCAGCACGCGCGACGGCCAGTCATTGCTCTCGGTCACCTTCAGCACGACGACATAGCGCTCGTTCTGTCGCGCCTCCATGACATTCGCTTCGACGCCGTCGAGCGTGTAATAGGTCCGCTCGATGGTGAAGCCGTCGCCGCCGGCCGAGAGCGGCTGCTGAGGGGCGGCAACGGTCGTCACAACGGCAGAGACCGCATCGGCGGAGTTGTTGCGGATGACGACCGGATGTTCCATCAGGGCGTCACCGGTGATGCGCGCGGCGTAACTGCCGCTGCGCCCGGCACCATTGATCTCCAGCCTCATGTCCTCGTCGCCGCCCTGGATGGCGCGTGCTGCAAGCAGCATCCAGGCCTGTTCCTGGGTACTCGTGTAGCGTGACTGCTGCCACTCTTTGGAGACGATCTTCGAAAGTTCGGGAATGATCGGCGGCACGGGCCGGCTTTCGGCGGCGAGCGCCAGCACCGCGGCGCCGTCGCGCAGCGACGATCCGTAGTCGGAGCGGGCGAGGCTGACATTGACGAGGCCCGTCGACATGTTGACCACGGCCGCGAATATCTCCTGCGAACGCGCGGCATCCCCATAGAGCGCCAGTGCTGCGGCGATGTGTGCCTTTGCGAGCGGCGTCGGGAAATCGCCGAGCATCGTGTCGGCATAGTAGCGAAGATCGCTGATCGCAGCCTTGCGATTGCGGGCAAGCACATACAGCGCATAGGCGATCTCGTTGCCTCGGTCCTTGACATTCGTCTCGTAGCTGAGCGCGTTCTGCAGATTTTCGAGCGCCTGCACCATTGCCTGTTCCGCGACGTCGAACTTCTGTTCGCGCGCGCGGGTCAGGAAGTCGGTGACATAGGCATCCAGCCAGAGATCACCGGAACCGGGGCTCCACAGGCCGAAGCTGCCGGCAGAGGACTGATAGGAAAGCACCGTGTAGATCGCCTCCTGCACGCGCTTCGCCACGGCTTCGTCCTCGGCCAGTCCGGATTGCTTCGAAAGCTCACTGAGGTAGAGCAGCGGCAGGGCGCGGCTTGTCGTCTGCTCGGCGCAGCCATAGGGGTAGCGGTCGAGCGTCATCAGGAGCGCCGGGATATCGAAGGCGGCAGAGCGCGTGACATTGAGGCTGACGGAGGCGCCCTGCAGCACGCTGTCGGCGAGCAGCTGGTCGTCGACCGTCAGGCTGCTACCGGCGGCGATGTTGACGACCTGGCGCTCAGTGATCGGCAGCGTTGCCGGCCGCACCGGGATGTCCAGCGTCTGTTCGAACGATTGGCCGGCAGCGCTCGAAAGCGTCACCGTCACCAGACCGCTGCCCGGATACTGGCCGGCGAGCGGCAGCGTCACGGCGGATTTGCCGCCGGCTTCAAGCCGCAGGGTTTCCGCGGCGCCGGTCTGTTCGACAGTCACCGGACCGTTGGTCGTCACCTGGACCTGATAATCGCCGGCGGGACCGTCGGTATTGGCAACATCGAGCCGCAGTTCCGCCCGGTCTCCCGGTGCCAGAAACTTCGGCAGGCTTGCGGTTACGACCACCGGATCGCGGATGACCACGTCCTTTGCCGCATCGCCGACGCCGGACTTCGTCCAGGCAACCGCCATCACCCGCGCCGTTCCGTTGAACTGGGGGATGTCGAAACGGACCTTCGCCTCGCCGTCCGCGTCCAGCTTCACCGGCCCCGAGAAGAAGGCAACCAGCTTTTCCGTCGGCGGGTTGCCCTGCAGCGGCATCTGGCCTCCATCGCCGCCCGTGCGCAGCCGACCGCTGGCACCGAGCGAGCCGTCGATCAGCCGGCCGTAGAGGTCGCGGATCTCGAGGCCTAGCCGCCTCTGGCCGAAATACCAGCCGTCCGGATCGGGAGCTTCATAGCGCGTCAGGTTCAGAATGCCCACATCGACGGCAGCCACCGTGACGTAGGCGTCCTCGTTCGCGCCGGCGCCTCTCACCTTCAAGCTGATATCGAGGGGCTGGCGCGGCTGCGTCTTCTCAGGCGCGTCGAGCGTTATGGCAAGCTTGCGTTCCGCAGGATCGACGGTCAGCCACTTGATGCCGATCGCGCGCATCGGCATGCGGCTTTCCTGAGCGTCGCCGGGGCGATAGAGCGTCGCCGTCACATAGGCCCCGGCACCCCACTCGGCGGTGACCGGCAGCTCCACTTCGCCACCGGCTTCGGCGATCGACGCCGTTTTCGTCGTGATCAGGTTCTCCGTACCGACGGTGACCAGGAGTTCGCCGGCAAATCGCGGCGAGACCTTGAGCTTCGCCGTCTCTCCGACTGCGTAGTTCTCCTTGTCGAGGGCGATCTCGAGCCCGTCCGGGGTCTCCGTCGAGGTCGCCGCCACATACCAGCCGGCGTCGAACTCGACGCTAGAGGCAGGGCCATCCATTGCCGCCGTCTCTATCTCGAGCCGATAGCGACCCCAGCCGACCGGAACGGCGATCTCCGCGCCGTCTTGCGCGACATCCACCGTGCCGTTCGCCACCTGTTTGGTGGAGACTACCGGTTCGTATTTCCAGGCGGTTCCGTCGCGATACCATTGATAGTTCCGCTCGACGCTGACGAGCTTCCACACGAGGCCGGGCATCGACACCTTCGCCCCGTCCGCGCCGATAGCGATGACGTGGAATTTGCCGACCGAATTTTCGGCAAGATCGCCGGAGAACTCCGGTTTGATGCCGATCATCGGCCCTTCCGGCTTCACCGGCAGGGTCAGCGAACGCTCGACCGCGCGTCCGCCGGCCTCACGCATGCGCACCGTCACATTGGCGTTGAGCAATTGCGTGGTCGCTGGAACCTCGGTGAGATCCACGTTGAAGACGGATTTCCCGTTCTCGTCGAGCGGTTCGAGACCTTCCAGCGGCAGACGGCTGTCCTCGCTCGCCTCCTCGTCGGCCAAGCCGAAGACGTAGCCCTTGAAGGCTTCGCTCTCACGCGTCGGCTTGACCGAAATCTCGCCTTCGAGCGTCAGGCCCGCGGCCGGCGCACCATAGAGGAAGCGGCCGTCGACGGCGACTTCGATCGGCGTTCCGACCTCGATCGCCTTTGCTTGGCTCGTCAGATCGAACTCGGTCCGGTCCGGTACGAAATCATCGACAAGGAACTGCTTCTCGCCGATCGCCGAGCCCTTCGGATCGGTGAAGATCTGCATCGTCCAGGTGCCGCGCATGGCGTTTTCGGGGATTGGCAGATCGAGCGTGTGCCCGCCAAGCTTGCCACCACCGCTGACGAGACGGCGGTCTTCCACTCCGTCCGGCCGCAGGAAGACGAAGGTGAGCGGCAGGTTCTCGATCGCCGCGCCATTGACGTCGCGGGCGAGTGCAGCCGCATGAACGGTCTCGCCGGCGCGATAGATGCCACGCTCGGTCCAGGCGAAAAGGTCGATTGCGCCAGGGGCCGCGCGGCCGGTGACGCCGCGGTCGGAGAGATCGAAACCGGCGCGCGTCATATCGAGAAAGACGTAGTCGTCATCGCCCTTCCTGGCTGTGATGACGGCAGGCGTCATGCTGGCCGTGCCACGGATCAGACCGGCGGCGAAGATTGCGCGTCCTTCGGCGTCGGTCGTCGCGGTGCCGAGCACTTCATTGTTCTTTGCGACGAGCTGCAGTTCGACATCGCCGAGCGGCTTGGCGCTCGCGAGCGAGCGGACGAAGACGTTGAGCCCATCCGTGCCGGCATAGGTCGAGATGCCGATGTCGGAGACGACAAACCATTGGGTGGCACGTGCGTCCCAATCCTGGGTGAGACCGGTCCCCGACGTGGCCGTCAGCACGTAGACGCCTGGCTTGCGCTTCGGCAGCACTTCGTCCACCGGGAAGCTCGTGACCACTTCTTTGTTGAGCTCGGTTTGGATATCGATGCCACCTTGCCATACGAGTTCGCCGCTTTGGTCCTTGATGAGCTCTTCGCTATAGCCATCGAGCTGGGTGAGGAATTGCGAGCCTGTGAGTAGCGAAGAGATGCTGCGGTCGCCGATACGGTAGAGCTTGAGGTTGGCGCTTTCCGTATTCACCGAAACGATCGGGATGCCGCGCCGCGCGGTGGACGGCAGCACGAAGCTGTCTCCGGTGAAGCGCACCATCGGCGAGCGGTCCTTGACGTAGATATCGAGGCTGACCGGCGTTTCGATGATTTCGTCAACGGAGGAGGGCAGACCCGGTCGGAATGCAAGCTTGTAGCGCTGCCCGTGCTTCAGGCCTTCGACGCAGATCTCGCTGCCCTTCGCTTCGACGGCCTGCGGCGCCGCGCCGTCGAGCGTGACGAAGGAGGCATAGTCCGGACCGTTCTTCAGGAGCTGCTCGGAGAATTGCACGCAGGCGCGGGGGCTGGCGCTGTCGGCATCGATCGTGTGCCCGGTGACGCGGAAGCCCTGGCGCGCCTTGAGATCGAGATAGGCGGTTTCCACGGTCTTCGCCTGGACGAGTTCGAGGCTCGCCTTGTAGGCACTGAGCGCGGCGCGGTAGTTTCCCATGTTTTCGAGCGCCTTGGCGAGAACGGCGAGGGCATCCGCGCGGTTCCCAGTCGTGCGCGTCAATTGATAGCCATTGAGGGCGGCAAGGGCCGCCTCGGCGGCAATCTCGGTGTTGCCGACGATCCGATTGGCCGCGCGCGCCGTCTCCAGCCACAATTCGCCGTCCTCCGGGGTGATCGCCAGCGCGCCGCGGAACGCCTTCAGGGCGTTTTCCACGTTGCCAGCTGTCAACTCGCCGCGCGCCGCTTCGATCAGCCCATTGACGCCGAAGCCCTGCTGATCCTCGGCGAGCGCAAGATTGGCCTTGACGTCGCGCGCCTGCTGCAGGAGGTCGTCGGAGACGAAGGAGAGGCGGGGCGGCGCACCGATATCGGGTTCGCCTGTAGCGGTTTCGACGACCTTTCCGGCGATCGCCCCTGTAAACGTGTTCAGCTGATTGAAGTCGGATTTGAGGAAACACCACTTCACCTTGGGATTGTAGGTGAAGGCCCTGCAGGATCGATCGGCAACGCAGGCGTTCTGGCACTGATCGAGCGAGACGTTCTGCTCGGTGCGCAGGTCGAAGCCGAAATAGTCGGCATCGCGCGTGACCTCGATCCTGCGGTCGGTTTCAGCCGCCGCGGCGGGCGTTCCAAGGGAGACGAGCGTGAGAAGAAGGGTCGAAAGGCCGAAAGACGCGCGCATAGACATGAAGTCCTCCCCAACGCTGCCCGTTTCGAATGAGCACCACTCTTTCAACCTTCCTCGGGCGTTGTCAACCGAGCAGGGAGGAGGAGGGAATAGCTCGCCGACCGATCGGCGCTGCAACCGGAGGCATTCGTTCGAAGGCTTACGTCGGTATCGGCGCGAAGGCGCTCATCGCGCCGCTATAGGGCTTCGCGAGCGGTGAGGCATAGGAGCCCCGCTTGCTGGTTTTAAGCCCCTGCGCCACCAGCGCCTCGGCCTGTTTGACGGCGGCCGAGACGCCGTCGATGACCGGCACGCCATACTCGCGCTGGAGCGACTGGGCGAGGTCGGCCATTCCGGCACAGCCGAGGACGATCGCCTCGGCGCCGTCCTGATCGAGCGCCAGTTCGATCTGGCGTTTCAGCTTGGGGAGGGCCGCGGACGCCTTGTCCTCCAGTTCGAGCACCGGAACATCGGCGGCCCGAACCCTGGCCCGTTCGCCCGCGCCGTAGCGGCGGACTAGGTTCTCGATGAGCACGCGGGAGCGCTCGAGAGTGGTGACGACGGTGAAGCGCTCGGCGAGCAGCCCGGCCGTCATCACCGCGGACTCGCAAAGCCCGAGCACGGGGATGTCGGCGAGCGTGCGTGCCGCGTCGAGCCCGGTGTCGTCGAAACAGGCGATGATCGCGGCATCAGCCCCGGCCGCCTCACCATCACGGATTTCCATAAGCAGGCCGGGCACGGCGATCGCCCCGTCATAGTGCCCCTCGATCGAGGCCGGTCCGCCCTTCGACGTGGCGGCGATGATTTCTGTGCCGTGCCCGGCCACCCGGCGCGCGGCTGCCGCTGCCTTCTCGGTCATCGAGACGGTTGTATTCGGATTGACGATCAGAATGCGCATGAATGTCAGCTTATTCTTGCCTGCCGGCGCCTGAGTACCAGGATGACGGCGAGTGCGATGAGGATGATTGTGAAGGAGAAGAGCGTCGTGACCGTGCCCAGCGCATAGAGCACCGGCGTCGTCACATTGGTGGTCATCGCATAGATTTCGAGCGGCAGCGTATTATAGGTGCCGGACGTCATCAGCGTGCGGGCGAATTCGTCGTAGGAGAGGGTGAAGCCGAAGAGGCCGACGCCGACGAGGCTCGGAGCGATCATCGGCAGCACAACATGGCGGAAAGTCTGCCAGGACGTGGCGCCGAGGTCGCGCGCGGCTTCCTCATAGGCAGGCGAGAAGCGGTTGAAGACGGCGAACATGATCAGCACGCCGAAGGGCAGCGTCCAGGTCAAGTGTGCGCCGAACCCCGAGGAATACCAGGCGGGCTTGAGCCCGAACTGCTGAAAGACGACGCCGATGCCGAGCGAGATGATGATCGAGGGCACGACGAGGCTTGCGACCGTCATGTAGAACAGCGCCGTCGAGCCGCGGAAACGGTAGCGGAAGGCAAGGCCTGCCAGCAGCGCCACGACGACGTTGACGACCGTCACCATCAGTCCGAGCGTGAAGGAGCGGCGGAACGAGGCGCCGAAGTCGCCGACCGCCTGCTTCTCGAAGAGATTGTAGAACCAGCGCAGCGAAACGCCGTTCATGGGAAAAGTGAGGCCGCCATCCGGCCCTTGGAAGGAGAGGATCAGGACGGCCGAGAGCGGGCCGTAGAGGAACAGGACGAAGAGCGCGAAGAAGGCGGTAAGTACGTAGAATTCCTTGGATTGTACTTCGCGATTCATATCAAAGCTCCTTGCGGATATCGACGACCCTGAGGATCGCCGCGACCATCAGAAGGACCACGACCAAGAGCACGACCGCGTTGGCGGCGGCTGCCGGATACTGCAGCAAGGACATCTGGTTCTTCATCATCAGCGCGACGGATGCGCTTTGGCCGCCCGACATGACCTGAACGGTCGAAAAATCAGCCATGACCAGCGTCACGACGAAGATCGAGCCGATCGCCATGCCCGGTTTTGCGAGTGGCAGGATCACGTTCCAGAGGATTTGCCGGCCGCTTGCGCCGCAGTCGCGCGCGGCCTCGATCAGCGAACGGTCGATGCGCATCAGCGTGTTGAAGATCGGCGTCACCATGAAAAGCGTATTGAGATGCACCAGGGCGAGGACCACGGCAAAATCGGAATAGAGCAGCCATTCGATCGGTTCGGGAGTGACGCCGAGCTTGATCAAAGCCGAATTGACGAGGCCGTTGCGGCCGAGAACGGGGATCCAGGAGATCATCCGGATGATGTTCGACGTGAGGAACGGCACGGTGCAGACGAGGAACAGCACCATCTGCATCGTCGTCGTGCGGATGTGGAAGGTGAGGAAATAGGCGACCCAGAAGCCGATCACGAGCGTCAGCGCCCAGGTAAGGACGGTGAACTTCAGCGTGTTGAGATAGGTCTTCCAGGTGACCCAGGAGCCGAGCGTGTCGGTGTAATTCATCGTCAGGAAGTCGGGGTAGAGGCCGGCAAAATCATAGTCCCAGAAGCTGACGACGATGATCATCAGGATCGGCAGGATGAAGAAGAAGCCGAGGATCAGAAGGAGGGGAGTGGCCTGGAGATAGGCGATCAGCCATCGGGGCGCGGCGAGGGAGCGGGGTGCTTTGCCCGCCTTCATTTCTCCCGAGGTTGCGACTGCCGTCATTGTCTATCTTCTCCAAAAGCTTCCTGGCAGCCCCTCATCCGCCTGCCGGCACCTTCTCCCTGTAGGCGGGGAGAAGGGACGCGCGGCGGCCTTCTCGTCCCTCTCAGCCGTCGCGGAAGAGAGGTGCGGGCGCGGCATTCTCGTCCCCTCTCCCCGCGCGCGGGAGAGGGGACGGTGAGGGGCAGCCGACGAAAAGCGACCGCCTACGCAACCGGTTACGCCGCGATGAACTCGTTCCAGCGGCGGACCATGTAGCGGTCTTCGTCCATCACGGAGTTCCAGCAGGCGACCTTGCCCATGCGTTCCTCGAAGGAGCCGCCGTCGCGCACGGCGCCGGCCTTTTCCATGACCTTGCCTTCCGGCGAGAGGATGTCGCCCTTGGCGGGCTTGCCTTCGACCCAGAAGCCCCATTCGTCCTCGGACATGTGGGCCTTCGCGGTTTCCATGGCTGCAGAATAGTAGCCCTGACGGTTGAGGTAGGCGCCGACCCAACCGGAGAGATACCAGTTGATATATTCATAAGCCGCGTCGAGCTGAGCGCCCTGGAGGTGGGCGGCAAGGCCGAGGCCGCCGCCCCAGGCGCGGTAGCCTTCCTTCAGCGGCTGGTACTTGCAGGCGATGCCTTTCGAGCGGACGGCCGCGACGGCCGGCGACCACATGGATTGGATGACGACCTCGCCGGAAGCCATGAGGTTGACGCTCTCGTCGAAGGACTTCCAGAAGGCGCGGAACTGGCCGTCCTGTTTGGCCTTGATGAGAAAGTCGATCGTCTGGTCGATCTCGTCCTTGGTCATGTTGCCCTTGTCGGCATATTTGATGTTGCCCATGGCCTCCATGATCATCGCGGCGTCCATGATGCCGATCGAGGGAATGTTGAGGATCGCCGTCTTGCCCTTGAAGGCCGGGTCCATGATATCGGCCCAGGTGGTGATGTCGCGGCCGACGAGATCCGGGCGGATGCCGAGAGTGTCGGCATTGTAGATGGTCGGGATGAGCGTCATCCACTGCGTCGGCTCCTTGGCGAAGGTCTTGGAGTCCAGTGCATCCACGAAGCCGACCGTATGCGGCGCCGTCCCTTGCGCGACCACGCTATCCGGCTTCAGCTTGCCATTAATGAAGAGCGGCACGATCTTGTCGTAATACTTGATCTTCGAAACATCCATCGGCTGCATGACGCCGGTCGGGAAGACCTTCTTGGCGATCCAGTATTCGATGTCGGCGATGTCGTAGGAGTCCGGTTGGGTGACGGCGCGCTGGGCTGCGGCGTCGGAATCGGTCGCGGTCATTTCCAGCGTGATGCCGAGGTCTTCCTTGCACTTCTCCGCGATCGCATTGATGTTCGAGACGCCGGTGCCGAACTGGCGGAGTGTGATCGGGTTCTGCGCCCAGATGGTCGGGAAGCCGGTGATCGCGCCCGAACCGGCAATGGCGCCGACGGCGGCCGCCCCGGTCTTCAGCAACGAACGCCGCGAGATGCCCTTTCCGGGCGTGGCAGTCTTTGTTTCAGTGGTCATGCTTTCGTTCCCCTTTTGGTGGTGCTTGATCGATTTATTCTTGAACAGACCGGTGGTTAGCCGCTTTTTTCATCCCGCTTCAGGCGGACATGCGGCCGAGAGGGATGACATCCTCCAAGGCCCAACTCAAAGATACGGCGTCGCCGGTCGACACGGGTTTCTTGAAGTATTCGGCGTCCGAGACGACGACGGTGAAGTCGTCACTGCCGGCTCCGAAGACGGTGATCTTCACGGAGGCGCCGCGATATTCGACATTCGAGACCACGCCCTCAAAGCCGAGCGATTTCTCCGACGCGGGGCCGAGTCGCACACGATCTGTACGGATGCCGATATCGATGGGCTTTCCAACCTCCTGCGCGATATCGCGAACCGCGAACGTCTGCCCCTCCGGCACAGTCAGCGTAACGATGCCGTCTTCGATTGTGGTCACGCGGCCGGAAAGCACGTTGTGGTCGCCCATGAAGCGGGCGACGAAGGCGGTCGCCGGCCTTTCGAAGACGGTGCGGGGCGCTGCCGCCTGTTCGATCCGGCCGTTGTTCATGATGACGATGACGTCGGCGAGAGCCATCGCCTCTTCCTGGCTGTGCGTGACATGCACGAAGGTGATGCCGAGCGTCTTCTGCAGCTTCTTGAGTTCCGCGCGCATGCGGATCTTCAGGAAGGGATCGAGCGCTGAGAGCGGCTCGTCGAGGAGCAGCGCCTCGGGATCGGTGATGAGAGCGCGAGCGAGCGCCACGCGCTGCTGCTGCCCGCCGGAAAGCTGTGCTGGACGGCGCGTCGCATAGGCCTCCATCTGCATCAGCTTGAGCATTTCGAGCGCCTTGGCCCGGCGTTCTTGCTTTTCGACGCCCTTCATCTTCAGACTGAAGGCGACATTGTCGACAAGGTCGAGATGGGGAAAGAGCGCGTAGGACTGGAACATCATCGCGGTGCCGCGCTTTGCCGGCGGGAAATCGGTCACGACGACGTTGCCGAGGCGGATATCGCCCGACGAGATGCTTTCATGTCCGGCGATCATGCGCAGCGTCGATGTCTTGCCACAGCCCGAGGGACCGAGAAGGCAGCAATAGCTGCCGGCCGGGATCTTCAGGCTGATGGCGTGAACAGCCGTCGTGGCGCCATAGACCTTTGAAATGGAGGCGATATCGATTTCTGCTGCTTTGGACATGCCCGCTTTCTCCTTGCAGCGGACGAGAAGCATCAAGCATGCCAGTTTGCTAAAAGGCTGATTTCGCGGCTAACTTCGTCGAACGAGCCGGTCCGTTCCGCCCGCAGCCGAAATTGCCTGCACATTTAATAGGCGCTTGTCAGCAAAGAGTGCCTATTATTGTATACAATCTAAGCAGGAGTTGAGCGCAATTAGTAGTTAACTTCGAGCGTGCCGCGCGCTAGAGTGTCGCTACTGTTCGGATTCCCAGCCTCATGACTTCAGCCAATTTCACCGCGGCGGAAAACGCCATCGACTTCGGCGCCCAGCAGATTCGCGACGCGCTGCGCGAGGCGATCGTCGAAAGACGTCTGGCGCCCGGGACGAAGCTTTCCGAAAATGACGTCGGCAGCCTGTTCAATGTCAGCCGCACGCTCGTGCGTGCCGCCCTTCAGGCCTTGGCATATGAAGGGCTCGTCAATGTCGAGAAGAACCGCGGTGCCTTCGTCGCCCATCCTTCCGTCGCCGAGGCGCAGCAAATCTTCGCGACGCGCCGGCTTATCGAACCCAGTGTGATCCGGGATGCGGCGCGCCACATTCAAAAGGCTGAGATCAAGGACCTGCGAGAGCTGCTGGCGCAAGAGGAGCGATTGACGAACCAGCGCGGCGCCACCGCTCGCCGGGCCGAGATCAAGGCGTCGGGCGATTTCCATCTGGCGATCGCCGCGATCACCGGCAATGCCATTCTGAAGCGCTTCATGGACGAACTCATCGCGCGTTCTTCCCTTGTGATCGCGCTCTACGGCCAGTCGGTGATCTCGAGCTGCGGCCACAACGAACATCAGGAAATCGTCGACGCCCTGGAGAAAAAGGACGTCGACAGCGCCTGCGCGCTGATGCTCAAGCATATCGATCACATCGAGGCGGATCTCGACTTGCGAACGACGAAGAAGGGCGGCGATCTCAGGGACGCCCTGCAGTTGTGATGGGGCGCGCAGCGCGCGGGCCTGCTTGATTGGCACTCTCTCGACCGTTGTACCGTCGCATGCCTTGCGGGCAGAGCTTCATCTGTGATATTTCTCACAAAAAATGTTGCGCCGCGTTCGCAAGTCGCTGGTACGGAAAAAACCATGGCCAATCGAAAATCGACACGCATCATCGCATTGGCCGACGCGCTTTCGGCGCGTCGGGTGCTGCATTTGAAAGAGGCGGCGGCGCTGCTCGGCGTATCGGAAATGACGATCCGCCGCGACGTCGCCGACAATCCCGGTCTTTTTGGATATCTCGGCGGCCATATCGTTCCGGCCGCGGAGATCGATGGCGATGCGCCCTATGAGCTCGCGCGCGCGGCCGACAGCCATGCGGCAGCAAAACGGGAGGCTTGCGTCCACGCCGCCAAACACATCCGCCCCGATGAGACGATCTTCATCGATTGCGGTACGACGCTTGAATATCTGGTCGACTTGATACCGGAAAATTACTCAATAACAGCAGCATGTTACTCGCTGAATGCGGCGGAGCGGCTTACACGTAAGCCGAATGTTCGGCTCGTCATGCTCGGTGGCGTCTATCATCCGTCCTCGGCTTCCTTTTCCGGCGGCTCCGGGCTCGATACGCTGGATCAGCTCGGCATCAATGTCGCCTTCCTCTCTGCGGCCGGCGTCGATTCGGCGAGGGGCGCGACCTGCGTTCATTTTCATGAGGTGCCGGTTAAGCAGAAGGCTATCTCGCTGGCGCGCGAGAGCTATCTCGTCGTGGACAAGAGCAAGCTCGGCAGGCTGAAGGCGGCCTTCTTCGCGCCACTCAGCGACTTCCGATCCGTTATTACGGAAGAAGGGGAGGCTGCAACAGCCGCCGGTGCGGTCCCGCTGTCCGGCAAGTTATGATAGTTTGCCTCGGAGCGGGACGCCCGCGCTTGACATGCCGGGTAAAATGATGCGATCGTAACAATATTGATGTGATAAAAATAACAATGCGCCGGTATGGATTGCGGGCGTGCCGCCTTGTGATTCAGGGAGATCGAGGAGAAGTCTGTTGGAAGATCTTGCTCGGAAACGTGTGCTGGCGGTGGAAGAACATCCCGCCGGTGCTGGTCATAACTGGCCGCGCAACGACGGCGTCGAGCTCGACCTTTCCTGGGTGCTCGACCAGCGCGTAAACCTATCTGCCGCCGAGCGGCGCGTCGCGACGCTGCCGGGGCGCAGGACGGTCAAGAAGGATGCGCAGGCCGCCTGGCTGCTGAAAGCGGTGACCTGCATCGATCTCACGACACTCAATGGCGACGACACGGCCGAACGCGTCAAGCGTCTCTGCGCCAAGGCGCGCCAGCCGGTGCGCCAGGATATTCTCGATGCGCTCGGCATGGGTGATCGCGGTATTACGACCGGTGCGGTCTGCGTCTATCATCGCTTCGTTTCGACGGCGGTCGAGGCGCTCAAGGGCTCGGGTATTCCGGTCGCCGCCGTTTCCACCGGCTTTCCTGCCGGCCTCGTGCCGCATGACGTGAAGCTCCGGGAGATCGAAGCCTCGGTTGCCGAAGGGGCGCGGGAGATCGATATCGTCATAACGCGCGAGCATGTGCTGACCGGCAACTGGCAGGCGCTTTATGGCGAGATGCGCGACTTCCGTGCCGCCTGCGGCGACGCGCATGTCAAGGCGATCCTCGCGACCGGCGATCTCAAGACGCTCCGCAACGTCGCGCGCGCCTCGCTCGTCTGCATGATGGCTGGCGCCGACTTCATCAAGACCTCGACCGGCAAGGAGGGGGTGAACGCGACGCTGCTCGTCACCCTCGTCATGCTGAGAATGATCCGCGCCTATGAGGAGCGGACGGGAATGAAGGTCGGCTACAAGCCGGCCGGCGGCATTTCCGCCGCGAAGGACGTGCTCAACTACCAGTTCCTGATGAAGGAAGAGCTCGGGCGGGAATGGCTGGAGCCCGACCTCTTCCGCATCGGGGCATCGAGCCTGCTGGCCGACATCGAACGTCAGCTCGAACATCATGTCAGCGGTGCCTATTCGGCCCTCAACAGACACCCGATAGGATAATTCGATGAGCGTCGCCAAATTCTTCGACGAAATGTCTTACGGTCCCGCGCCCGAAGCCGACACGGAGGCACGCCAGTGGCTCGCGCGCCACAAGAGCAAGTTCGGCCACTTCATCAACGGCACGTTCATCGATTCCGTCTCGGGCAAGACGTTCGACAGCTTCGAGCCGGCAACGGGCGCGCTCCTTGCGAAGATAGCGCTCGGCGGCCGTGACGATGTGAGCGCCGCCGTGGCGGCCGCACGCAAGGCGCAAGGCCCCTGGGCGAAACTGCCTGGCCATGCCCGTGCCCGTCATCTCTACGCGCTCGCCCGCATGATCCAGCGCCATGCCCGCCTGATCGCGGTCGTTGAAGCGCTCGACAACGGCAAGCCGATCCGCGAGACGCGCGACATCGACATCCCGCTTGCTGCCCGCCATTTCTATCATCATGCCGGCTGGGCGCAGCTTCAGGAGACGGAATTTGCCGATCAGGTTCCGGTCGGCGTCGTCGGCCAGGTCATTCCCTGGAACTTTCCGTTCCTGATGCTCGCTTGGAAGATCGCGCCGGCTTTGGCGCTCGGCAATACGGTGATCCTGAAACCCGCCGAGTTCACGCCGCTCACTGCCCTGCTGTTTGCGGAGCTTGCCTCTGCGGCCGGTTTGCCGCCGGGCGTGCTGAACATCGTGACGGGCGAGGGTGAGACGGGGGCGCTGATCGTCGAGCACGAGGATATCGACAAGATCGCCTTCACCGGTTCGACCGAGGTCGGCCGCCTGATCCGCGAGAAGACCGCCGGTTCGGGCAAATCGCTGACGCTGGAGCTCGGCGGCAAGTCGCCTTTCATCGTCTTCGACGACGCCGATATCGACGGGGCGGTCGAGGGCGTCGTGGACGCGATATGGTTCAATCAGGGTCAGGTCTGCTGCGCCGGCTCGCGCTTGCTCGTGCAGGAGGGCGTGGCGCCGCTCTTTCATGAACGGCTGGCGCGGCGCATGGCGACGCTCCGTGTCGGCCATCCGCTCGACAAGGCGATCGACATGGCGGCGATCGTTGCGCCGGTGCAGTTGCAACGCATCCAAGACATGGTGGCCAAGGGTCTGGCCGAAGGCGCGTCGCTGCATCAGCCGAAGATCGAGTTGCCGAAGGGCGGCAGCTTCTATCCACCGACGCTGCTCACCAATGTCCAGCCGACCTCCGTCGTCGCCTCGGAGGAGATTTTCGGGCCGGTGGCCGTTTCCATGACCTTCCGTACGCCGGAGGAGGCGATCCAGCTTGCCAACCATACCCGCTACGGCCTTGCCGCCAGCGTCTGGAGCGAAACGATCGGGCTGGCTCTGCATGTAGCGGCAAAGCTCGCCGCCGGCGTCGTCTGGGTCAACGCCACCAATCTCTTCGACGCCTCGAGCGGCTTCGGCGGGAAACGCGAATCCGGCTTCGGCCGCGAAGGCGGAAAGGAAGGCTGCTACGAATATCTGAAGCCGAAGGCCTGGGTCGGGCGCAAGCTCCGTGCCGAATCTAACGTGCCGGTTCCGAAGCCCGTGGCCGGTGAGTTCGCGACGCCGACACTCGACCGCACCGCCAAGCTCTTCATCGGCGGCAAGCAGGCGCGGCCGGACGGCAACTACTCGCGGCCGGTGCTTTCGCCGAAGGGCAAGGTGATCGGCGAGGTCGGCGAGGGCAATCGCAAGGACATCCGCAACGCCGTCGCCGCCGCACGGGGCGCGTCCGGCTGGTCGTCCGCAACGGCACATAACCGTGCGCAGATCCTCTACTACATCGCCGAGAACTTGAGCGCCCGAGCGCCGGAATTCGCCGATCGCATCGCTGCGATGACCGGGGCCTCGGCCGCCAATGGCAGGACGGAGGTGGACGCCTCGATCGCGCGTCTCTTCAGCTACGGCGCCTGGGCGGACAAATACGAGGGCGTCGTACACCAGCCGCCGTTGCGCGGCGTGGCGCTGGCCATGCCGGAGCCGCAAGGCGTTGTCGGCGTCATCTGCCCGCCGGAAGCGCCGCTGCTTGGGCTTGTCAGTCTTGTCGCGCCGCTCATTGCCGTCGGCAATCGCGTCATCGCCGTTCCAAGCGAACCGCATCCGCTGGCCGCGACCGATTTCGATTCCCTCCTCGAGACCTCCGACGTGCCTGCCGGCGTGATCAATATCGTCACCGGCTCGACGATCGAACTCGCCAAAACGCTCGCCGCCCATAATGACGTTGACGCGCTCTGGGCGTTCGGCTCGCCGGAGCTCTCGACGCTCGTCGAAAAGCTGTCGGTCGGCAATCTGAAGCGCACCTTCGTCGACTACGGCAAGGCCATCGACTGGATGGATCGTTCGGCCGCCGAGGGGCAGGCGTTTCTGCGCCGAGCGGTGGACGTCAAGAACATCTGGATTCCTTACGGCGAGTAGGGATCCGCCCTTTTCGGCCGCGGAGAGAGCCGGAAGAGTGGGGAAAGCGGAGCAGCCCTGTTGACGATCGGCGCCGGAAACGGCCTGATGCGACCCGCGCCACCCGTAAGCGGTGGCGTTTTGGAGGAAGACAGAAATGCTCAAGAATCTCGATCCGGCCCTCAATGCGGACGTGCTGCACGCGCTTCGCTCAATGGGCCATGGCGATACGTTGGTGATCTCCGACACCAATTTCCCATCGGATGCGATCGCCCGCCAGACGACGCTCGGCAAATTGCTCCACATCGACAATGTTTCAGCCGCGCGCGCGGTGAAGGCCGTGCTTTCGGTTCTGCCGCTCGACACGCCGCTCCAGCCCTCGGCGGGGCGCATGGAGGTCATGGGCGCGCCCGACGAACTCCCGCCGGTGCAGCGCGAGGTCCAGGCCGAAATCGATCGCGCCGAGGGCAAGCCCGTCCCCATGTACGGCATCGAGCGCTTCGCCTTCTACGAGGAAGCGAAGAAGGCCTATTGCGTCATCACCACCGGCGAGACGCGCTTCTACGGCTGCTTCCTTTTCACCAAGGGTGTCATCCCGCCGGAATCAGCCTGAGAGATTGCGGTATGGCCGAGGTCAAGGTGAGGACGCGGGAAACGGGCGCCACCGCCGTCGTCGGCCGCACCGGCTTCCCGCAGGTCACGTCGCTCACCGGCGGCGAGCTCGACATCGTCACCGGCCCTTCTCAGCCGGGCTTCGGACCGCTCGATCTGCTCTATGCCTCGCTCGCGAGCTGCCTAGTCCTCAGCGCCCGGATCGCGGCGAGCCGCTTCGGCGTTCTCGACCGGTTGACAGAAGTTTCGGTCAAAGTAACCGGCGAGAAGGCGCATGACGAGCCGTCGCGCGTGGCGCGCTTCGATATCGCGTTCGTCATCAGGGGTGATTTCGACGACACCGTCCGCCACGCCATTGCCGAGGCGGCCGCGGAGGAAATCTGCACCGTAAGCAACACGTTGCGCAGCAGTCCGGATTTCATCAGCAGCGTTTCCGCCTAAGCAAATCATAAGGAACAGATCTCGAATGTCGCGTCCTGCCTTTCACTTCAATTCCATCATCGTGCGTTCGCCCTCGCGGTCCGTCGTCGATGGCCTTCGGGCCGAGGATCGCGGCAGCCCGACCTATGAAGGGGTCAAGGCCGAGCACGACGCCTATGTCGAGGCGATGCGTGAGGCCGGCGTGATGGTCGCGGTGTTGCCGGCGCTCGAGGCCTTTCCGGACTCGATCTTCGTGGAGGATCCTGCGCTCGTCTTCACTGAAGGCGCGATCCTGCTGCGCCCGGGTGCGGCCACGCGCGTCAAGGAAGCAGAGGAAATCGCGCCGACGCTCCACGATATGTTCGAAACCGTCCTTGAGCTGCCGGCCGGCTATGCCGATGGTGGCGATGTGCTGACGACCCGGGAACGCGTCATGATCGGGCTTTCCGCGCGCACCGACAGGGCGGGCGCCGAAGCGCTGCGGGGATGTCTGGCGAAGCTTGGCCGCAGGAGCGAGATCGTTGCCACACCGGAAGGCGTGCTCCACTTCAAGACCGATTGCTCGCTGCTCGACGACGAGACGATCCTTTCCACCAATCGGCTGGCGCGTTCCGGCGTCTTTGAAAACTTCAGGCAGATGATCATTCCCGAAGGCGAGGAGCCGGCCGCCAACGCCCTTCGCGTCAACGACGTCGTCATGGTCGGTTCCGATTTTCCGCGCACGATCGAGATGCTCGACAAGGCCGGCTACAAGGTCGTGCCACTGAAGACCACGGAAATCGGCAAGATCGATGCGGGCCTCTCCTGTATGTCGCTGAGATGGTTCAGCTGCGGAAAAGATGAGTGATCCTGAGCCCCAGAGGCAACGGACGATACCGGAGCGTCGCAGGCGCGCGACCTGCCCTACTTAATTGTTCGGGTGTGTCCAATCTGCTATCATTTTAGTTTCGGCTAATACGGCTTGGCACAGCCGAAGGCCGACACAATGACAACGATGAACGCGATCCGGGAGAACGGCCATGAAACGGCTTCTAACGGCCGCTGCCCTATTGGCGGCGAGCAGTTTGGTTGCAGTGCAGGGCGCAGCCGCCGACGACGCTGCACTGATCAAAAGCGCTGAATCCGCTGCGCCCGCCGGGGTAGCAAGCGGTGCTGCGATCCACGCTATGGACGAGAAGGGCAACATGCGCACGTTGAGGGAGGGCACCAATGGCTTCTGGTGCATGCCGGACGTTCCGGCCACGCCCGGCCCGGATCCGATGTGTGGCGATGCCAATGCGATGGAATGGGCGACGGCATGGATCCAAAAGAAGGAGCCGCCCAAAGGCAAGGTGGGCTTCATCTATATGCTGGCCGGCGGCTCCGACGCTAGCAATACCGATCCTTACGCGACTAAACCCGAAGAAGGTAACAACTGGGTGGAAACCGGTCCCCATGTCATGATCGTCAATGCGATGGAGATGATGCAAGGCTATCCGACGGACGCCAAGCCCGATACATCCCGGCCGTATGTGATGTGGGCAGGCACTCCCTACGCCCACCTTATGATACCGGTGAAATAGCGACAGCGAAGTAGCCGCGGGCGCGAACGGTTGTTTGCGCCCGCAATTCGCACCTAAGTGCCGGGCTGATCATCGGAGGCGTTTTGGCAGCATCGCTGCGGGACACTACATCGCCGGCGACATGTCCCCAAACACGGTCGGTATCAGTTCCGATACCGTCGGGTGGATATGCACGGCCCGCGAGATCGTCGTGTAGGGCTTCTTCGCATACATGACGTCGAGGATGCTCTGGATCGCCTCGTCGCCCCCCGTTCCGAGAATCGACGCGCCGAGGATCTCCTTCGTGTCCGCATCGACGATCACCTTCATGAAGCCCTGCGTCTCGCCCTTCTCGACCGCGCGCCCGACCCGCGTCATCGGACGGGTGCCGATCAGGAGCTTGCGCCCGCTCTTGCGCGCCTCGGTCTCGGTCATGCCGGCGCGGCCGAGCGGCGGATCGATATAAAGTGCATAGGTCTGGATGCGATCGCTCACCCGGCGCGGGTCGTTGTCGATCAGGTTCGCGGCGGCGATCTCGAAGTCGTTGTAGGATGTGTGGGTGAAGGCGCCGCGGCCGTTGCATTCGCCCATCGCGCAGATATGCGGCACGTTGGTGCGCAGGAAGTCGTCGACCTCGATATAGCCGCGCGCGTCGGTCTTCACGCCCGCTTTGTCGAGACCGAGATCGTCCGTATTCGGACGGCGGCCGGTGGCAAGCAGTACATCGGAGCCGATGACCTCGGGCGCTCCTGACGTGCAATCGACACCGGCGGCCACGCCGTCCGGATGCTTGGCGAAGCGGATGCATTCGGCGTTGAGGCGAATATGAACTCCCTCTTTTTCGAGTATGGCGCGGATTGCATCGGAGACATCCGGATCTTCGCGTGCGATCAGCCGTGGTCCCTTTTCGATCACCGTGACCTCGGAGCCGAAGCGGCGGAACATCTGGGCAAATTCGAGCCCGATATAGCTGCCGCCGATGATCACCAGATGGCCGGGCAGATGGTTGAGCTCCATGATCGAGCTGTTGGTGAGAAAGGAAACCTCGTCGACACCGGCAAAATCCGGGACAGCGGCGCGCGCGCCCACGTTGAGAAAAACCTGTTCGCTGGAGATCAGCTCTTCGCCGACGCGGATTTCCGTCGGGCTTTCGAAGCGCGCATGACCTTCCAGCACCGTACAGTTGTTCATGTTCTTCAGCCAGCTCTCGACCCCCGCACGGGCATCGAGCCGGACCTTCTCCTTTCGCGCCATGACGCGAGCGAAATCGACCGAGATGGGCCCGGTCGTCATGCCGTATTCGGCGCCGCGGCGCGCGGTGTGGATCGCGTAGGCGCTCGCGACCATCGCTTTCGTAGGCATGCAGCCCGTGTTGACGCAGGTTCCGCCGAAAAGCTTACGCTCGACGAGGGCGACGGTCCGGCCGACCTCCGTCAGCCGTCCTGCGAGTGACGGCCCGGCCTGGCCGGCGCCGATGATGATCGCGTCGAATTTCCTGCTCATGACGACACCACCCAAAGTGCGAGTAAGATGGCAACCAGATCCTCAAGGAGAGCGATCGGCAGATCCTTGCCGCCGATCATCGCAACCAGGCGTTTGCGAGCCTGGTAACCGCCGAGCGTGCCGATGACGGCACCGATGATGCCGGCCATCGCCCCGCCGAGCAATGAGCCGCCGACGGTGCCGATCACCGCGCCACAGAAGCCACCACTGACGATGCGCGCGCCGAATTGCTGTGGAACCGTGCGGCTGGGTGTGCTCGGCAGCTGGTCCGTGACGTATTCCCCGAGTGCCAGCAGCCCGACGACATAAGGTGTATACCGGAACCCCATGAAGGAGGCCCAGCTATTGGTGACGGGCAGCCAGCCGGCTGCGGCGGCGATACTGACGGCGGCCGGCGCCGTCATGGCACGCAGACCCGCGACGACGCCGATCAGAAGCGCAAGAACATAGACGGACATCAAATCCCCCCGAGCAACTTTTTAGAGACTTGCGCGGGCGGCTGACGGAGAAATCGCCGTTGGCTTCTTCAGCCGCCTTGGATCATGCATGCATTTGCAAATTGGCGATCGATCTAAGTCCCGAGGACTTCGGCTGTGAAGGCATACCCGATCAGAGAGTGACCGACTTCGGAGTCGAATGCAACTGGCCGCACGCGGCTAGATCGGCGATACTGCCGAAGCTCAACCGCAGGTCCGCGAAGGTGCCAGTGCCCTGTCCTTTTGCGGAACCCTGACATATATGGGATTCTCTAGTCGGAGCCAGCGGAGAATCCGTGGCCAAGGGGAACAGACCTATCGAGGGAGACCAATCATGCGCCTGACCCTGATGAAGACATTTATCGGCACCGCTCTGGCCCTTGCACTCACCTCCGCGGTGGCCAAGGCCGACGTCGTGGTCTCCTCCAAGATCGACACGGAAGGCGGCGTCCTCGGCAACATCATTCTCGCCGTCTTGAATGCGAACAACATCAAGACCACCGATCGGGTACAACTTGGTGCGACCCCCGTGGTGCGCAAGGCGATCACCGCCGGCGAGATCGACATCTATCCGGAATATACCGGCAATGCCGCCTTCTTCTTCGAAAAGGCCGACGACCCGGCCTGGAAGGATGCGGCCAAGGCTTACGAGCAGGCGAAGAAACTGGACTACGAAGCCAACAAGATCGTCTGGCTGACGCCGTCGCCCGCCAACAATACGTGGGCGATCGCGCTGCGCAAGGATGTCGCCGAGAAGAACAACCTCAAGACGCTCTCGGACTTCGGCAAATATGTCTCCGGCGGCGGTCAGGTCGTGCTCGCAGCCTCGTCGGAATTCGTCAACTCCGCGGCAGCCTTGCCCGCCTTCCAGAAGGCCTATTCCTTCGAGCTGAAGCCGGAACAGCTCATCACGCTTTCCGGCGGCGATACCGCCGCGACGATCGCCGCTGCAGCCAACCAGACGAACGGCGCCAACGCCGCGATGGTGTACGGCACCGACGGCGGCATCGCGCCCTCCGGCCTCGTCGTTCTCGAGGACGACAAGAACGTACAGCCTGTCTACCAGCCGACGCCGATTATCCGCGAGGCGGCGCTCAAGGAAAACCCCGGGATCGAGAGCCTCTTGAAGCCCGTCTTCGAAAAGCTCGATCTGGTGACGCTGCAGGAGCTCAATGGGCGCGTGCAGGTCGGCGGAGAGCCAGCCAAGGCGGTAGCCGAGGATTTTTTGAAGAAAAATGGCTTTCTGAAGTAAGCCTGCGACAGGAGATGTTGCCCGGTCCGGATCGGGCAACGCCCCCGGAATAACGCGTCGAGCGGATCATTTCATGGCGATCGGTATCATCGGGGAAACGGAACGCAAGCCTCTCGCTTTCGATAAGCTCGGCGCGATTGTAGCAGCCCTTGCAGCCTATGGCGCCTTGCTTGCCCCCTTCGCAACGTTCAAGGCCAACCGCATCGTGCAGGGCGAAACCAGGGCGATTTGGGAGGCCTTGCCGCCGTTGCTCGGCTATGGGCTTATCGCCCTTGTAACAGTGGCGGCTGTCATTGCACTACTGAGGACGCCCTTGACGGTGCGAATGGCTTCGGCCTTCGCGGTTCTGGTCGCGCTGTGCTTTCTCGCCGGTGCTGCCGCCGACAATCTGACGCCGCCGGACAATGCCTATGCCCGCGTTTCTCCGGCCTCCGGCTTCTGGATTCTTCTCTTCGCCTTCGCGCTCCTTGTCGCCGATGCGCTGACGCGGCTCAATCCGGGACCGGTCGTCCGCCTTCTCTTCCTCGCCGGCGTACTGGCGCTCGTTGGCGGCATGCTCTTCGCCGGCGTGTGGGACGGGCTGTCGATGCTGAAGGAATATGCGAGCCGAGCCGACACGTTCTGGGCCGAGGCGGGCCGCCACCTGACGCTGGCGCTTGGGTCGCTCGCCGCGGCGACCGCCGTCGGCTTGCCACTCGGTATCCTCTGCCACCGGGTCGACCGTCTGCGGAATAGCGTGCTGGGCGTGCTCAACGCCGTTCAGACCATCCCGTCCATCGCGCTCTTCGGCATTCTGATCGCGCCGCTTGGATGGATTGCGGCGCATGTTCCCAGCGCAGCGGCGATTGGCATTCGTGGCATCGGCGTTGCGCCGGCCTTCGTCGCCCTCTTCCTCTATTCGTTGCTGCCGGTCGTCGCCAATACGGTCGTCGGCCTCGCAGGCGTGCCGCGCGCCGCCAACGATGCCGCGCGTGGCCTCGGTATGACCGACTGGCAGCGGCTTGCCACCATCGAATTCCCGCTGGCCTTTCCGGTCATCCTTACTGCAATTCGCATCGTGCTCGTCCAGAATATCGGCCTTGCGACCATCGCTGCCCTCATCGGCGGCGGCGGTTTCGGCGTCTTCGTCTTTCAGGGCATCGGTCAGACGGCCATGGATCTGGTGCTGCTCGGTGCGGTGCCGACCGTCGTCCTCGCCTTCGCCGCGGCTATCGTGCTCGATGCCCTAATCGAAATGGCCGCTTCCTCTCGCAGCCGGGGCAGAGCGGCATGATCGAATTCGACCACATCACCAAGCGCTACGACGACACGGAAGTGGTCAGCGACGTGTCGCTGACCGTCGAGCCCCACACGGTCGCCGTTGTGGTCGGCACGTCCGGCTCGGGCAAGACCACGCTTCTCAGAATGGTCAACCGCCTGGTGGAGCCCACCTCCGGCATGATCAGGATCGACGGCGAGGACAATCGGTCGGTGCCGGAATTCGAACTGCGCCGCCGCATCGGCTATGCGATCCAGGGACACGGGCTGTTCCCGCACCGGACGGTAGCGGAAAACATCGCCACCGTGCCGACGTTGCTCGGCTGGGAGAATGCGCGGATCACGGCGAAGGTCGAGCAACTCCTGACGCTGTTCCAGCTCGATCCCGACTTCTTCGGCGCGCGCTATCCGCATGAGCTTTCCGGCGGCCAGCAGCAACGGGTCGGCGTCGCGCGGGCGCTTGCGGCGGAGCCGAACCTGCTGCTGATGGACGAGCCCTTCGGCGCCCTCGACCCGATCATCCGCGCCAAGGCGCAGGACGATCTGCTCGCCATACAAAAGCACTTCGGCACGACCATCATCCTCGTCACCCACGACATGGAGGAGGCCTTCCGTCTCGCCGACAAGATCGCCGTCATGGACAAGGGCGAGGTGCTGCAATATGCGACGCCGGCCGAAATGCTGGTGCGGCCGGCCAACCCCTTCGTCGAGGCGTTGATCGGCAGCAGCGAAAGGCCGTTCCGTCTGCTTGCAATCGAAACCGCCGCCGATGCAATCGAGCCCGGCGGAGCCGAAGGTCAGCCGATACCGGCGACGCTCAGCCAGCGCGAGGCCCTATCCGAGCTCCTCTGGTCCGGACGCGCGGCCCTGCCGGTCGCCGCGGCGGATGGCGCCATCATCGGCAAAGTGAGCCTCGATGGCCTTGTCAAGCGCGCCGCGAGGCCCGAGTAGATGGCATCCCTGTCCAATCTGGTGCGCTTGTCGGTGCTGCTCCTGTTGTTGGTCTTCCTGCTGCAGCCCATCTGGTTCGAGCCGCTGCTGAAACCCTTGGTGCAGGCGAACGCGCCGGCGATCTACGATCAGGGCAGCCTGTTCTGGCTCACCGTCCTGCATCTTCGAACCGTTTTCATTGCGACGCTCGCGGCAACCGTCGTTGCCGTATCGCTCGCGATCCTCGTCACGCGCAAGGCCGGCGCCGAGTTCCTGCCGCTGTCGCGTAGTCTCGTCAATATCGGTCAGACCTTTCCGCCGGTGGCCGTTCTGGCGCTCGCGGTTCCGATCTTCGGTTTCGGCGAGAAGCCGACGCTGATCGCGCTCTTTCTCTACGGCCTGCTGCCGATCTTCGAGAATGCGCTGACGGGACTGACGACGCTACCTCCCGCGGTCATGGAGGCCGCACGCGGCGCGGGTATGACCGAACGCCAGCGGCTCTTCCGGATCGAGCTCCCGCTGGCGCTGCCGGTCATCCTCACGGGCATCCGCCTTTCCGTCGTGGTCAGCCTCGCCACCGCAACGATCGGCTCCACGGTCGCCGCCAAGACGCTTGGAGAGGTCATCATCGCCGGACTGCAGTCGAACAATCTCGCCTTCGTGCTCCAGGGCGGCCTCATCGTCGCCGTCCTCGCCGTCCTCATCCATGATGCGCTCCAGGGACTGGAGCGGACGCTCTCCGGACGTGCGCACGTCTGATATAGGGCGCTTCAGTTTCATCGGCCGCTGGACTTGTGCCTCGACGGACCGCCGTGCCGCTTTCCACCTCATGTGTAATGAATGCGGAGGTGGGGAGTAACGATCGCTGCCCTTGCATGAAAATGAATTTCACATTCTGCCCGATTGATTGGATTTCGGTTGACGCCTCGAAATTTCTACCCCAGTCTACGAAAATAAATTACGCCAAAAGGCAGGGAACAGCGAGAGCATGAAAGTCGGGATAATCGGACTCGGATTCCGCCTCGGGTATCTGGGCTATGTCTTCAAGGCGATCGACGAAGGCTTCGAGATCGCGGGTTATGTCGACCCGGCGCCCGCCGGCCTTTCAACACTCACGGACAAGGGCATCGCCGCCGGCAAGGCCTATGCCACGCCCGAGGAGCTGATCGCCAAGGAGAAGCTCGACCTCCTGATGATTGGTTCCCCGAACCACATGCATCTCGATCATATCCGCATCGGTCTCGAGGCGGGGCTCAAGATCTTCTGCGAGAAGCCGATCGTCAGCACGATCGAGCAGAGCCTGGAGCTTGCCGCGCTGCTGGCGAAACATGGCCACGATAGACTGATGGTCGGACTCGTGCTGCGCTACGCGCCGATGTACCGCGACCTTCGCGCCGCTCAAGCGGCGGGAACGCTCGGTGAGATCGTTTCGATCGAGGCGTCCGAGCACATCGAACCCTATCATGGCGCATTCTTCATGCGCGACTGGCGCCGCTACGGACGCTATGCCGGCAGCTTCATGCTCGAAAAATGCTGCCATGATCTCGACCTCTACAACGGAGTCGTGGGTGCCCGACCCGAGCGCGTGGCGAGTTTCGGCGGCCGCAAGAGCTTCGTTCCGACCAATGATCCGGCCCGCGAGGGCATTAACGACCTGCAACTCTTCCACCGCAAGCCGAGCGGCTGGAACGCCACGGACAAGGTTTTCGACAGCGACGGCGACATCATCGACTACCAGGTCGCAATCATCGAATATGCCAATGGCGTGGCGATGAACTTTCACACGAACCTCAACGTGCCGGACCAGTTCCGCCGCTTCTGCGTGATCGGCTCGCGCGGCATGGCGGAGGGCGATTTCATCCGCGGCAATCTCGACGTGCACGAAGTGCTTTCCGGCCGGAAAGTCGTCGAAAAGCGATACGCCAAGGAGACGGCGCTGTCGCAGCACTACGGCGCCGACGAGCAGATGGCGGCCGAGATCATCGCCCATGTCCGGGATGGCGGCCCGCTGCCGGTCTCGCCGCTCGATGCGCTCGAGGCCGGTATCCTGGCGCTCTCCATGGATGAGGCGCGGATGAAGAAGACGGTCGTCGATTTGAGGCCGCTCTGGGACCGCTTCGACGAAGCCCTGCACGGCCGTGCGGCTTGAAAGGGGCGGGGGGATGAGTGTTCGGCGCAGCACCGTCATCTTCGCCTGGCTTCTGCTTCTTCCGGCCGTCCTCTACGTCACCGTCATCGTCGCCTATCCTCTGGTCGACACGTTCATCCTCTCCTTCACCGACGCTTCGCTGAAGAAGACGACCAAATGGGTCGGCACCGCCAATTACGAGAAGATCTTCAACGGCACTTTCGCACAAGTGATCATCCGCACCTTCGTCTGGACTGCCTTTTCCGTGGCGATCAAAATGATCATCGGCACCTTCGGTGCGGTGATGCTGAACGCCGCCGTGCCGGGACGAGCGCTGTTCCGGGTGCTCACCATGCCGCCATGGATCGTGCCGATGGCGATCGGAATCTTCATGTGGGGCTGGATGTATAACGGCCAGTTCGGAATGATCTCCGGCATGCTGCAGAATTGGGGACTGGTGGATGGCCCGGTCGCCTTCCTGGCGCACGGCTCCACAGCCTTCTGGGCGACGATCATCACCGACGTCTGGATCGGCGTGCCGCTCGTGACGCTCTATTTGCTCGCTTCGATGCAGGCGATCCCACAGGACCTCTATGAGGCGGCCTGGACGGACGGAGCAGGGCGCTTCTACCGCTTCCGCCGCATCACCCTGCCGCTGCTCGTTCCAGCGATGATCACCATGTCGATGCTGTCGTTGATCGCGACCTTCAACTCCTTCGACATCATCTGGATCCTGACCCAAGGCGGGCCCAACGGCGACACGACGACGATGATCATCGACACCTACCGCACCGCGATCGGCTCGAAAAAATACGGGGAAGGGGCGGCGCGTGCCGTCTTGATCTGCCTCTTCCTGTCGATCTTCTGCATCGTCTATTTCCGCGTCACCCATCGTCTCGCCTCGGGAGAGAGCCGATGAGCCAGCCGGCCATGATCAACCGCTATCGCTGGTACGAACTCGTCGGCATCTACGCGGGCATCTTTGTCTTCCTGGCCTTCATTCTCGCGCCGTTCGTCGAAGGCTTCCTGGTGTCGCTGAAGCCGCTCGGGCTTCTGTTTTCCTCGCCTTACCGCTTCTGGCCCGAGAACGGTTCCTTCGAGGCCTATCGTACGATGTGGGTGAGCGTGCCGGGTTTCGCACGCTACATCTTCAATTCCTTCTTCATCTCCACCATCGTCACGGCGGTCGTCCTCGTGCTCGTGGTGCCGTCTGCCTACGCCTTTGCCCGTTTCAACTTCCGCGGCAGCGGTGCGCTGCTTGCGGCTTTCCTTGCAGTCAACATGTTTTCAGGCGCGGTGCTGCTCATCCCGCTCTTCAGGCTGATGCGCAGTTTCGGCGTACTCAACACCTATTTCGCGATGATCGTGCCGGGCGTCGCCTTCCTCATCCCGTCGGGCATCTGGCTGCTGCGCACCTACATGATGCGCATTCCGCGCGAGCTCGACGAGGCGGCCTTCGTCGACGGCGCAAGCCATTTCTACACGCTTCGCCGTGTCATCCTGCCGATCGCCATGCCCGGCATCACGGTGGTCGCGATAACCACCTTTATCGGCTCCTATGCCCAGCAATTCATCTTTGCGCTGACCTTCAACTCGAAATCCGAATACATGCCCCTGCCGATCGGCCTCTATGCCTATTTCGGCCGGCAGGAAGTGGTCTGGAACGAGCTCATGGCGGCAAGTTTCGTCGGCATCGCGCCGGCCGTCGTCCTCATCTTCCTGATGCAACGCTATCTCGTCGCGGGCCTGACCGCCGGCGCCGTGAAACAGTAACCGCAACAACGAGCTTCACAAGCGAGGGGAATACCATGAGAAAGCATGCCTCATTGATTGCCGGGACTTTCGCGCTTCTCGCCACCACGGCGCTGCCGGCGCTGGCCGATACCGAGATCACCTTTCTCGCCTGCGGCGACAAGATGCAGCCGGCACACGCCGAGTTCATCAAGAAATGGGAGGAGGCCAATCCCGGCTATAAGATTGCCGCGGAAGTGGTCGGCTGGGGCCAGTGCCAGGACAAGGTGACGACGCTTGCTGCCTCCGGCACGCCCGTGGCGCTCGCCTATGTCGGCTCGCGCACGCTCAAGGAATTCGCACAGAATGAGCTTATCGTCCCGATCCCGTTTACGGACGAAGAGAAGGCCTCCTATTACCCCTACATCATGGACACGGTGACGACCGACGGCAAGCAATGGGGCGTTCCGGTCGCCTTCTCCACCAAGTCGCTCTTCTGGAATAAGGAACTGTTTAAGCAGGCCGGCCTTGATCCGGAGAAGCCGCCGAAGACCTGGGCGGAAGAGCTCGAATACGCCAAGACGATCAAGGAGAGGACAGGCATCGCCGGATTTGGCGTTGTAGCCAAGACCTTCGACAACACCATGCACCAGTTCCTGCACTGGGTTTACACCAATAACGGCTCGGTGATCGACGCCGACGGCAATATCACGCTCGACAGCAAGGAGAACCTCGAAGCACTGACGGCGCTGAAGGACATCGTCCCCTATGCCGAAGAAGGCCCGACCTCCTATGAGCAGAACGAGGTGCGCGCGATCTTCCTCGACGGCAAGCTCGGCATGATCCATGCATCCGTCGGCGCGGTGAACCGTTTGAAGGAAACGAAGATCGACTGGGGCGTAGCGCCGTTGCCGCTCGGGCCGAGCGCCAAGGGTCCGGGCACGCTCTTGATCACCGACAGCCTTGCAGTCTTCAGCGGCACGGGCGTCGAGGAAAAGGCGATCGAGTTCGCCAAGTTCCTGACCAATCCCGAAAACCAGCCGATCTATGAAGCGCAGGAAGGCCTGACGCCGCTGCGTCCGGGCAAGGCCGTGGACGAGATGGTCGCCGCCAATCCCTACTGGAAGCCGTTCATCGATGGCATCTCCTTCGGCGGGCCGGAGCCGCTCTTTACCGACTACAAGGGCTTGCAGAACACGATGATCGAAATGGTCCAGTCGGTCGTCACCGGCAAGGCGGAGCCCGCCGATGCGCTGAAGAAGGCGGCCGGCGAGCTCGAACAGTACAAATAACGCCTATCGGGGCCGCGGGCTTCGGAGTCCGCGGCCTCCGCTTGTTGCGCACGTGCCGCCTCACGCGCAGGCGGTTGGAGACAGATTCTTGGGACAGCTCAAACTCAATAAGGTTCAGAAGTTCTACGGCACGTTCGAGGTGCTGAAGAGCGTCGAGCTCGAAGTCAGGAACGGCGAATTCGTGGTCTTCGTCGGCCCTTCCGGCTGCGGCAAGTCCACCCTGCTCAGAATGATCGCGGGCCTTGACGAGACGACGGCGGGCGACATCGTCATCGACGGCAAGCGGGTGAACGACCTGCCACCAGTCAAGCGCGGCATCGCCATGGTCTTCCAGTCCTATGCGCTTTATCCGCATATGACCGTGTTCGAGAACATCGCCTTTCCGCTGCGCGTCGAGAAGATGCCGGAGGAGAAGCTCAAGGCCAAGGTCGAGCATGCCGCGCGCATCCTTCATCTCGATCAGCGCTTGCAGCAGAAGCCGGGCATGCTTTCCGGCGGCCAGCGGCAGCGCGTGGCGATCGGCCGGGCGATCGTGCGCGAGCCGAAGATATTCCTCTTCGACGAGCCGCTCTCGAACCTCGACGCGGCGCTGCGCGCCGACATGCGCATCGAGCTTGCGAAACTGCATCGGCAATTGAAGGCGACGATGATCTACGTCACGCACGACCAGGTCGAGGCGATGACGATGGCGGACCGGATCGTCGTGCTGAATGCCGGAGAGATCGCACAGACCGGTGCGCCGCTCGAGCTTTACCATAAGCCGGCCAATATGTTCGTCGCCGGCTTCATCGGCCATCCGAAGATGAACTTCCTGCCGGTGACCTGCACGGGTGCGAGCGACGCGGGCGTCGAGATCGACTATCGGGGCCAGACCGCCCTTGTTCCGGTCGTGCCTCGTGGCGGCATGGTCGGTCGCACGCTGACCCTCGGCGTCCGGCCGGAACATATCCAGACCGGAGCGGCGGACCTGACGCTCACGGTCACGCCTTCGGTGATCGAGCGCCTCGGCGCGCACACTGTCGCCTATGCCTCGCTTGGCGGGGAAGGCGAGAACTATTGCGCCATGCTGCCGGGAAACATCTCCATCCGGGCGGACGAACAGGTCAGGACCGGCATCCGCGCCGCCGATTGCCACCTCTTCGACGAGAACGGCATCGCCTTCGAGCGCCGGGTGGAGATGACGGACATCGACATGAGCCTGTTCGATCCGGCAGTGGCTTGAACGTGGGAACGATGATCAGGCTGCTCGGCGCCGACGATGTCGACTCCTTCCGGCGTATTCGGCTCGAAGCGTTGCGCACGGAGCCCGCTTCCTTTGCGAGCAGCGCCGAAGATTGGGAAAATTTCTCGGACGATGAGTGGCGTCGCCGATTGCTCGGCGATCCGGTCTTCGTTGCCTTTGAGGACGATGTCCCAATCGGGATCATGGGGCTGATGCGCCAGCGGGCCAGCAAGATGGCGCATCGCGCAACGCTGATCATGGTCTATGTGCGGCGGGAAACGCGCGGGACCGGCCTAGCAAAGCGACTTTTGGAGGCCGTTACGGAATATGCACGAGGCATGGGTATTCGCCAACTGGAGCTCGCAGCCAGCGCGGAGAACTCCACAGCGATCCGGTTCTACGAGCGAGAGGGCTTCACCCACATCGGCCGCGTTCCGGGCGGCTGCCTCCGTAACGGCCGCGAAATCGACGACTTACTCATGGCGAAACGCATCGTCGACTGACTGCTTGACATGGTCGCCCCTTCATCCGCCCTGCCCGCCACCTGCTCCCGCAGGCGGGCGCAACGTTTCTTCGCCAGCGAGGGTCAGGCGGCTCCCCGTTCCGGCCCATGCGGGTCGGCGACCATCGGCCAGATGTCGCGTTTTGCACGCCGGTAGGGCGTCTTCGCCGGGTCGTTGGGGTAGGGGGTTCCCGCCGAACAATAGATGATCTCGGCGGCGATTTTCGAGAACGAGGCGAAGAAGTGGTTCGTGGATTTGATCACAAGGATCTTCTTCGACGTCGGATCGATCCCCATGACCGAGAAAAGGCTCGGGTCGAAGCTCTGCGCGCGTGTCGAGTTCAGGATGATGTCGATGCCGCGAAATTCGATATGCGTGGCATCGCCGAAAGGAGCGAAGCTCTCTCCAAAGCGCATCTCGGCGTTGCGCTCGAGCTTGACGACCTTGACGATGCCATCGATTGGCCTGCCCGTGCCAGGTGCCGATTTCGCGCCAAAGCGCAGGGGGATCTCGGCGCCCTCTCCGGCGGCCATGCAGATCCGCACGGCCATCGGGTCCCAGATGGTGCCGATCGCCGCATCGGTGACGTTGTTCGCGAGCAGTTCTTCCAGCACGACAGTGGCGTCGCCCGCCGTACCGCCGCCGGGATTGTCCCACATGTCGGCGATCACCACCGGGCCGGCCGGCGCGGCCATCGCTTGCGTCACGGCCTGACGCTCGTCGATTTCCGGCATGCGATAGGTGCCGCGACCGGCGAAAAGCTCGAGCCCGAGTTCCCGGGCAAGCGCGTCGCCCTTTGCGCTATTGCCGTTGGTCACGGCCAGCATCTTGGTGCCCATTTCGGGTACATCGCCGGCCATGAAGCCATGCACGACCGATAGCGACAGCACATCGGCATCGTCCCGCTCGATCCGCATGAGCTTGTCGACGAAGCTACGCATCGGCTCGCGCGAAGTGGGGAACACGTCGATCATGCGGCAGTCGAAGATCGACATGACCGGGGCGACGCGCCCTTCGAGCGTATCGACGGCGATCCGCCAGAGGTCTTCGGCACGGTCGACGAAGTCCGTGTGGGGAAACTCCTTGAAGAAGACGAAGAAGTCGGCGGCCGCGACCCGCTTCTCCGTGAGGTGGCTATGCGGATCGAGTTCGGCGCAGACGAGCACGTCCGGCCCGACGATTTCGCGCACGCGCTGAAGCAGGTCGCCCTCGGTATCCTCATAGCCGTCGGCGACCATCGCGCCGTGCAGGCCGAGAACGACGGCATTGACGGGCAGGGCGGCGCGCAGTTGGGCGATGATCTCGTCGCGCAGATCCTCGTAGGTCTGCCGGTTGACGAGCCCCGCCGGGTCCGCCCAGGCGGCCGTACCCTCGATCAATTGCCAACCCTTCTCCGCCGCTATGCGCCGGCCGACGGTGATCGGCGCGGTGCAAAGCGTCGGCGTTTCCGGATGCTCGCCGGGCAGGGCGTAAAGCGATGCTTCGAAGGCGCGCCGGTCGATGCAGATCGGTGAGAAGGTATTCGTCTCGGTCGCGAGCGCCGCTGTGAAGATGCGCAATGCCGTTGCCTTTTCCTTCACCTCAGTCGGACCCCATCGGGTTGGGAAGGTAGCCGGTGAAGCCGCAGATTTTCCAACGGCCCCCATGCAGGCGGCAATAATAGACCGTCTGCCACTTCAAGACATCGAAGCTGCCGTCCAATTTCGTCAAGCGTCCGTCGAACTTCTTGCGCGCGAGCGCGAACTCCGCGTTGATCTCGATGTCCTCTAGCGTGGTTGTCGCGAAGATTGCAGCCCGCGGATCCTCGGCAAAGGATTGTTCGGCGAAATCCCGTGCCTGGCGCAGCCACTCATCCCGGTAGGCGGCAAGAGATGGAAAGGTGAGCCGCCATTTATCCGGATTTGTTTCGCGCCTTCCGTCTATACCGATGAAGCCTTCCTCGACGAAATCGTCCGCCACCATCGACCAATCGGCGGCGAGGAACGCATCGATATCGCGGCTCACCAGCATCTCCCAGATGGAGCACCGGGCAATGTCGGTTTCGGGAAACGGATTCTGGAAGAGATTCCGCATGTGTTTCGCCCCGGATTGAAATTCTTTTCATAAATCAGCATTTTCTCTGGTCAAATTCCGTATTCTATGGTCACTTGTCAACGGAAGAAGAAAATAATTTGCAAGAGGCGAGTTCCGTGTCGATCAAGCACTATGGCGGCGAACAGGCCGGTGCGGGAGGAAGTTCACTGCCTTTCGCGCGCGCCGTCGAGGCGGACGGCTGGCTCTACGTCTCGGGCCAAGTCGCTATGGAGAATGGCGAAATCATCGACGGCAACATCGTCGCGCAGGCGCATAAGGCGATCGGCAGTCTGCTCACTATTTTGAATGAGGAAGATTACGGTGCCGAGCACGAGATCGATTGCGTCGCCTATAAGCCGAAGGACGCCTGAGAGGAAGGGGGCGCCGTTCGATGGACATTTTCGCGACACTGCAGGAGGAAAAGGGGCGGCTCTCCCAGTCGGAAAACCGCATTGCCGACATCCTGCTCAATGATTTCGAGTTCGCCGTGAACGCGTCGATCATCGAGCTCGCGGGCAAGGCCGATGTTTCGCCGCCGACGGTCACGCGCTTTTGCCGGCGGCTCGGCTGCGAAAGCTTTTCCGACTTCAAGGTGCAACTGGCGCGCACCCCCTATATCGGCATGCGCTATCTGAAGCCGGAGCCGAAGAGCCAGGAGCCGGCCGATGTGGCGCAGGACATCATCACCAAGGCACAGAATGCGCTATTCCTGCTGCACCGCTCGCTCGATCTCGCCGCGATAGAGCAAGCCGCCGATCGGCTGGCTAAGGCGGAAATGATCTATGCCTTCGGCTCGGGCGGCAATTCCTCGATGATCGCCGGCGAATTGCAGAACCGCCTGTTCCGTCTGGGGCTGCGCATCACCTCGAGCTCCGACCACAGCATGCAATTGATGATGGCGGCGGCGGCGCGCCCCGCCGATGTCATCGTCGGCTCGTCCTTTTCGGGGCGCAATACGGAGCTGGTGCGTGCCTTCACACTCGCGCGCGACGCCAAGGTTCCGACGATCGCACTTACCCAGAGCGGCAGTCCGGTTGCTGAAGCCGCGGATATCGCCGTCCCGATCGACCTGCCGGAAGGGCACAACATCTATCGTCCGACCTCCACCCGCATCGCCTATGTCGCGCTGCTCGATATCGTCGCGAGCCTCGTCGCCTACCGCGTTCAGCCGCAGGCCACGGCGACGCTCAGGCGCATCAAGCAGCAACTCGTCGTGCACAGGGATGGAGACGACCGCCAACTTCTCGGAGATTAATGTGCCGCAGGAAACGCCTATGCCGAAATCCGTCGCGATCGTCACCGGAGCAGCCGGCGATATCGGCCGCGCGATCACCAGGCGGCTCGCTGACGGACATGACGTGGTGCTGCTCGCCGATATCGACGGCGATGCTGCCGAGAGAGCGGCGCACGATCTCGGCGCCGAGGAGCATTTCGTCGCCGTCTCCTGTGACGTGACGGATGCCCCAAGCGTGGCGGCGATGGCAGCCAAAGCCAGGTCGCTCGGCACGGTGCGCACGCTCGTCAACAATGCCGGCGCGGCGCGTGCAGTCAGCCTGCATGACACCACGCAGGCGATCTGGCGCATGGACAACGCCCTCAATCTCGAAGCCGCCTTCCTTTGCTTCCGCGCGGTCGAGGAGATGCTGAAGGAGAGCCAAGGCTCGGTCGTCAACGTCGCTTCGGTCAACGGCATGAACGTGTTTGGCCATCCGGCCTACAGCGCCGCCAAGGCGGGCCTTCTGCACCTGACGCGGCTGATCGCCGTCGAATACGGCAAGTTCGGCATCCGCGCGAATGCGGTCGCACCGGGCACGGTGCGCACGAAAGCCTGGGAGGCGCGTGCGGCGGCCAATCCGCAAGTCTTGGAAGAGGCGAAGCGCTGGTATCCGCTTGAGCGCATCGTCGATCCCGATGATGTCGCTGAGGCCGTTCGCTTCCTTGCGAGCCCCTTGGCGAAAGCCATCTCCGGCGTCTGCCTGCCGGTCGACTGCGGCCTCACCGCTGGCCAAGCCGAGGTAGCGCGTACGTTCTCGCAATCCAACCACTACTGATCAATCCATCTTGGAGGATGCCCCATGCAGCCGGTTTTTTATCGCCTCGAATCTGCCTGGCAACCGGAGGGCGGCCCCAACGGATGCTTCACCTTCAGTCTCTTCAATCTTTCGGATCAGCCGCTCAGCGGCTTCCGTCTAGCCTACACGTCGCTCACCCGCGTGGTGGATCCAACCGCCTGCGATAACGCAACCTTCCTGCGCCGCAACGCCAATTTCCATGAGTTCGCGCCGCCTGAGGGGTTGGTTCTTGCGCCCGGGGAAAGCTGGACCTTCACCGTCAGCGGCCTCAACCGGCAGGCGAAACATTGCACCGACGGGGCGAAATCGGCCTATCTGACGCTTGCCGTTGGGCGGCACGTGCCGGTGGCCGTGTCCGACCTGCGTTTGGAAGGAGCTACGAGCGAGCCGCCGCCGGCGCGCTTGCCAGAGGGCCACGTTGGCCTGCCTTTCGCGCTGCAGCCCTGGCCGGCGAAGATCGATGCGGTGGCCGGAGAAGGACTTCCGGCCGTTCTCTTTCCGGCCGCGAACAGCAGCACAGAAGACATCAGGGCGATCTCCGATGTGCTGGCGCTTTTCCATAGGCTCTTCCCGGCCGGCCACGCTCCGTTCAGCCTTGCGCCGTCCGGGCAGGGCCAACCGATCGTCTTCGCGAAGAGGGGTGACCTTGGCGTCGAAGCCTACAGGCTTGCCTTCTCAGGTCGGGAAATCCGGCTCGAATACGGTGCAGCCGCCGGACGGCAATATGGTCTGACGACGCTCGCGCAGCTTATCGACGGCGCCCGCAATCATGCGACCAAATTCCGCTTTCCCGCCGCGGGCACGATTGTCGATCAACCCCGCTACGGCTGGCGCGGCTGCCATCTGGATGTCTCGCGGCAATTCTATCCGACGACCGACATCATGCGTCTCATCGACATTCTTGCCTGGTTCAAGCTCAATATTTTCCATTGGCATCTCACCGACGACGAGGCCTGGCGATTGGAGATCAAGGCCTACCCGACCTTGACGACGCTCGGCGTGCTGCGCGGTCCGGACGAGCCGATGCTGCCGCAACTCGGCAACGGCGCCGACCCGGTCGGCGGTTTCTACAGCCAGGAAGAGGTCAAGGCGATCGTCGCCCATGCGGCGGCGCTCCGCGTCGAAGTCGTTCCGGAGATCGACATTCCCGGTCACAGCACGGCCGCGCTCGTCGCGCTTCCCGACCTTGCCGACGGGCAGGAGGCGCCGGAGAGTTATCATTCGGTCCAGGGTTATCCCAACAACGCCCTCAACCCGGCCGTGCCGTTCACCTACGAATTCCTGGAAAAGGTCTTCGACGAGATGGTCGAGCTCTTCCCGAGTCAGTACATCCACGTCGGCGGCGACGAAGTGGCCGATGGTTCATGGATGGCGTCACCGCTTGCGCGCAAGCTGATGGAAGAGGAGGGGATTTCCGTCACCTTCGCGCTGCAGTCCTACTTCCTGAAGAAGGTGAAACAGATGCTGACGGCGCGCGGCCGCAAGCTCGTCGGCTGGAACGAGGTCGCGCACGGCGGCGGCGTCGGAACCGACGGCACGCTCTTAATGGCCTGGGAGAATCCCAAGGTCGGGATCGAGCTGGCGCGGGAAGGTTACGACGTCGTGATGACACCCGGCCAAGCCTATTATCTCGACATGGCCCAGGCGGAGGCTTGGCAGGAGCCCGGTGCGAGCTGGGCCGGCACGGCAACGCCGGCGCATACCTATGCTTACGAGGCACAAGGCGAGTTCCCGGAAGAGCTGAGGAGCCGCATGAAGGGCGTGCAGGCCTGCATCTGGTCGGAGCATTTCCTGTCGCGCGGCTACTTCAATCGCCTCGTATTTCCGCGCTTGCCGGCGATCGCGGAAGCCGCCTGGACGCCGAAGGAGCAGAAGGACTGGCTGCGCTTCGCCGCTATCGCGCCCTTGAGCCCTATGCTGTGAGCTGACCGGCCATGCGGATCGCCGTCGGTGGAATCCATACGGAATGCAGCACCTATTCGCCCGTTCTGATGACGGTCGAAGACTTCCGGGTGCTCAAGGGAGAGGACCTCCTGAGGGCGGAATATTTCGATTTCCTCGAGGCGGAAGGGATCGAGCATATTCCGCTCCTGCATGCGCGGGCCGTCCCCGGCGGTCCGGTCTCCCGTGCAGCCTACGATGTCTTCCGGGCGGAGTTCCTCGAACGGCTCGAAGCGGCATTGCCGCTCGACGGGCTCTATCTTGCGATGCACGGGGCGATCAAGGTCGACGGGATGGACGATGCGGAAGGCGACTGGATCTCCGCCGCTCGCGCCGTCGTCGGTCGTGATTGTCCGTTGGCGGTCAGCTACGACCTCCATGGCAATGTCAGCCAACGGATCATCGATCAGATCGATATCTTCGCCGCCTACCGAACTGCGCCGCATATCGACACGCGCGAAACCATGGTGCGGGCCTGGTCGAGGCTGATTGAGGCGTTGCGTCATGGCACGCGCCCCGGCATCGCCTGGGCACCCGTGCCGGTGCTCCTGCCTGGCGAACGTACCTCGACGGAAGACGAGCCGGCCGCAAGCCTTTATCGCGCCCTGCCGGAAATCGACAAACGGCCCGGCATTCTCGATGCCAATCTGATGGTGGGTTACGTCTGGGCCGATGAGCCGCGGGCGACGGCCTGCGCCGTGGTCACCGGCTCGGACAGAACGGCGGCCTCGAAAGCGGCGGAGGAAATCGCTGCAAGTTACTGGAATGAGCGGAAGAAATTTTCCTTCGGACCGGTCACCGGACCGCTCGAGGCAATGCTCGACATTGCTGAAGGCGCAACAACGAAGCCCGTCATTCTGGCCGACTCCGGCGACAATCCAACCGGCGGCGGTGTCGGCGACCGAGCCGATGTGTTGAATGCGCTTCTCAAGCGCGGTTGGCAGGATGCACTGATTGCCGGCATCGCCGATCGACCGGCCGTGGAGGTCTGCTTCGCCGCCGGCGAGGGCGAGACGCTGACGTTACGGATCGGCGGCAGTCTCGACCCGTCGAGTGCTCCCGCAGAGGTGACGGTGAAGGTCATGCGCGTTGATGATCCGGGATCTGCCGCTGAGCGTCAGGCGGTGATCGAGGCGGAAGGCATCGTGATCGTTCTGTCGGCGCGGCGCCGTCCCTATCACAATATCGAGGACTTCCGTCGACTCGGCCTCGATCCCGCGACCGTGCGTTTGCTAGTCGTCAAATCCGGCTATCTTTCGCCGGAACTCGCGCCGATCGCCAATCCCAACCTGATGGCGTTGACCGATGGCGTCGTCAATCAGGACATAGAATACCTCGCGAGCGAGCGCCGGCGGCGGCCGGTCTTTCCCTTCGATCGGGATTTCGATTTCGTGCCGAAGGCGCGTCTATCGGCGCGGTGGACGTAGGGTCACGGCGGAATCCCATTGGATTATGGCGGCCAGCGATTGGTCGTTTTAAACCCCTCTGCCCTGCCGGGCATCTCCCCCACAAGCGGGGAGATCGGCAAGACGCGAGCTGTGCGCTCGCGGGCACTTGCGGGCTACAGCGCCGTGCGTCTTTTGAGACGCACAAAGGACGCTGTAGCACTTTGAATTGCTGCATGTTTTGTCCTTAAATCGGGTACGATTTAAGGAAACATGCAGTAGGAAGGCGTGGATGCTGTGCAATCTGGAGCAGCCACCCACTCCATCAGTTCCCAAGAATCGCCGGCAGGCGCAGGCCCTGGTCCTTGGCGCAGTCGAGCGCAACATCGTAGCCCGCGTCGGCATGGCGCATGACGCCCGTCGCCGGATCGTTCCAGAGCACCCGTTCGATGCGCCGGGCTGCATCGCCGGTGCCGTCGCAGCAGATCACCATGCCGGAATGTTGCGAGAAGCCCATACCGACGCCGCCGCCGTGGTGCAGCGATACCCAGGTGGCGCCGGAGGCGGTGTTGAGCAGGGCGTTCAAGAGCGGCCAGTCGGAAACCGCGTCCGAGCCGTCCTTCATCGCTTCGGTCTCACGGTTCGGCGAAGCGACCGAGCCGGAGTCGAGATGGTCGCGGCCGATGACGATCGGTGCCTTGAGCTCGCCTGTGCGTACCATCTCGTTGAAGGCGAGGCCGAGGCGATGACGGTCGCCGAGGCCGACCCAGCAGATGCGTGCAGGCAAGCCCTGGAAGGCAATGCGCTCGCGCGCCATGTCGAGCCAATTGTGCAGGTGTTTGTTGTCGGGCAGCAGCTCCTTCACCTTCCGGTCCGTCTTGTAGATATCCTCCGGGTCGCCGGAAAGCGCCGCCCAGCGGAACGGTCCGATGCCTCTGCAGAAGAGCGGACGGATATAGGCGGGCACGAAGCCCGGGAAATCGAAGGCGCGCTCGAGGCCTTCATCCTTCGCCACCTGGCGGATGTTGTTGCCGTAGTCGAGCGTCGGGACGCCGGAATCCCAGAAGGCGAGCATCGCTTCGACATGGTCGCGCATCGAGGCGCGCGCGGCTTTCTCCACCGCCTTCGGGTCGCTCTCGCGCTTGGCCTTCCATTCGGCGATCGTCCAGCCCCTCGGCAGATAACCATTGATCGGATCATGCGCCGAGGTCTGGTCGGTGACGATATCGGGGCGGATACCGCGGCGGACCATCTCGGGCAGGACCTCCGAGGCATTGCCGAGGAGACCGACGGACTTGGCCTCGCCGACCTTGGTCCAGCGCTCGATCATCGCCATGGCTTCCTCGAGCGTTTCGGCCTTCTCGTCGAGATAACGGGTGCGCAGACGGAAATCGATCGAGTCGGGATTACACTCGACAGCGAGGCAGCAGGCGCCGGCCATGACGGCGGCGAGCGGTTGCGCTCCGCCCATGCCGCCGAGGCCGCCGGTGAGGATCCACTTGCCCTTCAGATCACCGCCATAGTGCCGGCGGCCGGCCTCGGCAAAGGTCTCGTAAGTGCCCTGGACGATGCCCTGAGTGCCGATATAGATCCAGGAGCCGGCGGTCATCTGGCCGTACATGGCGAGACCCTTCTTATCCAGCTCGTTGAAGTGATCCCAGGTCGCCCAGTGCGGTACGAGATTGGAATTGGCGATCAGCACGCGCGGCACATCCTTGTGGGTGCGGAAGACGCCGACGGGCTTGCCGGATTGGACGAGCAAGGTCTCGTCCTCGTTCAGATCCTTGAGCGTTGCGACGATGCGGTCGAAATCATCCCAGGTACGGGCGGCGCGGCCGATGCCGCCATAGACGACGAGTTCGTGCGGGTTCTCGGCGACATCCGGATCGAGATTGTTCATCAGCATCCGGAGCGGCGCTTCGGTCAGCCAGCTCCTGGCGCTGATCTCCGTTCCGCGCGGACTGCGCACCTCGCGAATATTGTGGCGCGGATTGTTCGTGTTCATGCCTCACTCCCTGTGCGTTGGAGGTCGAATGCTTTTGCTTTAATGGCTTCCAGGATGTTCCGGAGGTGACTTCGAAGCTTTTCGGCTTTCGCCGCGTCCAGGGCGAAGGGCGGTGCTTCCGCAGTCAAATGGGTCGATTGCGCCAGTTCCATCTGGATGGCGTGCACGCCCTGTTGCGGGCGGCCATAGTGGCGGGTCGTCCAGCCGCCCTTGAAGCGACCGTTGAGCACGTGGCTGTAACCATCTGCTTTTGCGGCGATTTCTACTGCCGACCTTTCGATCGTTTGCGCACAGGTTTTCCCCATATCCGTGCCGATGTTGAAGTCCGGCAGCTTGCCTTCGAAAAGGAAGGGGATGTGCGAGCGGATCGAGTGGCAATCATAGAGCACGGCGACGCCGTGGATCGCCTTGACGCGGGCGATCTCGGCGGCAAGGGCGGCATGATAGGGCGCATGAAAGGCGCGCAGGCGCTCTGCGATCTCGGCCTCCGTCGGGCCCTCGCCAGCCTTCCAGATCGGCACGCCATCGAAATCCGTTTCCGGAACGAGCCCCGTCGTGTTCTGGCCGGGATAGAGGCTGACGCCCTCCGGGTCGCGATTGGCGTCGATGACGTAGCGGTGGAATGTGGCGCGGACGGTGGTCGCGTCCGGCAGCAGACCTTCGTAGAGCTCGTGTATGTGCCAGTCCGTGTCGGCCAAGATGCGGCCATTGTCGTTCAGCCGCTCCCATATCGAGGAGGGTACGTGCGTGCCCGTATGCGGAAAACCGAGAATGACGGGCGAGGTGCCCTGCCGGACTTCATGGACCGCCATGTCAGCCCTCCAGCGTCGGGAGAATACCGTCGGAGACGGCGGCGGCGAGCCGGCCTGAAGCGACGAGTTCGCTTGCGGCCCGGAGGTCGTCCGCCATGTAGCGGTCTTCCTCGATCGTGGGCACGACGGCGCGCAGGGTGGCCGCCGCCTTCTGAAGTTCCGGGCTCGTCACAAGCGGTGCGCGAAATTCGATGCCCTGGACCGCTGCGAGCGCCTCGATGCCGACGATCGAGAACAGGTTGTCGGTCATCTGGAGAAGGCGGCGGGCGCCGTGGCAGGCCATCGAGACGTGGTCTTCCTGGTTGGCCGAGGTCGGGGTCGAGTCGACGGAAGCGGGGTGCGAGAGCTGCTTGTTTTCCGACATCAGCGCGGCCGAGGTGACTTCGGCGATCATAAGACCCGAATTGAGGCCGGGCTTCTTCGCAAGGAAGGCGGGCAGGCCGTAGCTCAAGGCCGGATCGACGAGGAGTGCAATCCGGCGCTGTGAGATGGAGCCGATCTCGCAGACCGCAAGCGCGATCTGGTCGGCGGCGAAGGCGACCGGCTCCGCGTGGAAATTGCCGCCGGAGACGACGGCATTGTCGGACAACACCAGCGGATTGTCAGTGACGGCGTTGGCTTCGATCGTGAGTGTGGCGGCGACTGAACGCAGGAGATCGAGGCAGGCGCCGTCGACCTGCGGCTGGCAACGGATGCAGTAGGGGTCCTGCACCCGTTCGTCCCCTTCTATATGGCTCTGGCGGATGACCGATCCGTCGAGCAGCCGGCGAAGCGCGGCGGCCGTGTCGATCTGCCCGCGATGACCGCGCAGGGTATGGATATCCGGATGAAACGGGGCGGAGGAGCCCATGGCCGCATCGGTCGAAAGCGCGCCGGTAATGAGCGCCGCCTGGGCTGCCCGATGCGCGCGGAAAAGCCCGGCAAGCGCGAGCGCCGTCGAGACCTGCGTGCCGTTGATCAGCGCCAAGCCCTCCTTGGCGGCGAGCGTCACCGGCGAAAGCCCCGCCGCTTTCAGAGCGGCCGCGCCTGCCATGCGTTGGCCGGAGAAGAAAGCTTCGCCATGCCCCATCATCACGGCGGCCAAGTGAGCGAGCGGTGCGAGGTCGCCGGAGGCACCGACCGAACCCTTTTCCGGGATTAGCGGAACGACGCCCTTTTCCATCATCGCCTCGAGGAGGCGGATGAGTTCGAGGCGCACGCCTGAGGCGCCGCGACCGAGCGAGATGAGCTTCAGCGCCATGATGAGCCGCACGATATTCTCCGGCAGCGGCTGACCGACGCCGCAGCAATGCGACAGGATCAGATTGCGCTGGAGGGTGGTCACGTCGGCGCTGTCGATCTTGATCGAGGCAAGTTTGCCGAAACCCGTATTGATGCCGTAGACGGGCGCATTGCCCGCGACGATCTCGGCAATCCGCTCCGCAGCCCTAGCGATGCCGGCGTCGAAGGCGCGGTCGAGGCGGGCGGGCTCGCCGGTCCAGTAGATCGTCTCAAGGTCCTTGAGCGGAACCGCACCAGGTTTCAGCACAATGGTCATACGGCAATCCTTTCACCCTTAAAAATCCGCTCATGCAGAGGATTGAAGCCGATGCGGTAGATCAATTCCGCCGGCGCATCGATGTTCCAGATCGCGAGATCCGCCGATTTCCCCGCCTCGAGCGTGCCGGTTTCATCGAGGATCCGGAGCGCGCGGGCCGCCTCGCGCGTCACGCCCGCGAGGCATTCCTGGACCGTCAGACGGAAAAGCGTCGCGGACATGTTCATGGTCATCAGCAGCGATGTCAGCGGCGAGGTGCCGGGATTGCAGTCCGTCGCAACGGCGATGCGCGTTCCGGCCGCGCGAAGAGTCTCGACCGGCGGCAACTGCTTTTCGCGAAGGGTGTAGAACGCGCCGGGCAGAAGGACGGCGACGGTGCCTGCCGTCGCCATCGCCGCAGCACCCTCGGCATCGAGATATTCGAGATGGTCCGCCGAAAGCGCACCATAGGAAGCGGCAAGCCTGGCGCCACCGAGATTGGAAAGCTGTTCGGCATGGAGCTTGACCGGCAGGCCGAGCGACTTGGCCCTATCGAAGACGAGTGCGATCTCGGCCGGTGAGAAGGCGATGTCTTCGCAGAAGCCGTCGACCACATCGACGAGTCCCTCGGCATGCGCCTTGGCGAGACCGGGCAGGACGACGTCCGCGATGTAGTCGCCATTTCGGCCCTTGTATTCCGGCGGCGTGGCATGGGCGGCGAGATAGCTGGTCAGGACACGCACGGGGCGCACGCGCTCCAATTGGCGCGCAGCGCGGAGCATCTTCAGCTCGGCCTCGATGTTGAGGCCATAACCCGATTTGATCTCGACCGTGGACACGCCCTCGGAGAGCAGCGCGTTGAGCCTGGGCAGTGCCGTCTCGACCAGCTCCTCGACCGACAAGGCATTGGTTGCCTTGACGGTGGAGACGATCCCGCCGCCGGCGCGGGCGATCTCCTCGTAAGTCGCGCCTTCGAGCCTGAGCTCGAATTCCCGGGCACGGTTGCCGCCGTGGACGATATGGGTGTGGCAATCGATCAGCGCCGGCGTGATCCAGCGGCCTTCGCAATCGACCACCTGGTCCGCCTCGGCAAAGCCCACAGGCAGTTCGCTCTCGGCTCCGGCATAAGCGATCCGGCCGCCGCGGACGCCGATGGCGGCTTTTTCGATGATGCCGAGCGGTCCGAGGTCTTCGCGAAGCGTCGCAAGGCGAGCATTGCGCCAGAGGCTCGTTCTGCCAGACGGTGTCTTTTCGTTTCGGTCCATGAGCTCCGCCCTTCTCCGCGGATAATGTATATACATAATGTTCACGGTGGCAAGTGGAAAAACTATGCCTCTGTGAGGTAACGCGGCGGGCGCTGCCGGCCAGAAGCGCAGCAAAAAAGCCCCGGACCGGAGTCCGGGGCTTTCGGGAGAACTTCCGTCCAATCGCAGCCGCTCGCCGATTTGTGCGGCGAGTATGAAAGTTCAAATCTATTCCGCCGCCACAGTGGCCAAGCGCCGACGATAGGAGCGCAGGCCTGCATAGAGCACAGCGAGAGACGCCACTGGAAACAGCGCCGCGATGAAGCCGAGGTCGGCTGCCGCCGCATTCTCCAGTACTCGTCCGCCGATTGCTGTGCCGGTGGCGATGCCGAGATAGATCGCCGAAGCGTTGAGCGACAGGGTCAGATGCGCGATCTCGGGCGCGAAGCCGACGATGCGGCTCGCCTGCGCCGGCGGGAAAGCCCAACCTATTATGCCCCATGGAACCATGATGCCGATCAGCAGCAAGCCGGCAAGGTCACGCGGGAGGAGGTACAGGCCAAAGCCGATCGTCAGCGATACCACGAGCGCCGACATCAGCGACAGCGCCACCATGCGCGTAGCGCCGATCCGGTCGGCCAAATAGCCGCTGGACAGATTGCCGATCACCGCGCCCACGCCAAAGGCGAGCAGCAGACCGGGCAGCGCCATTTGCGAAAGCCCGGCGCCATCGATCGCCAGCGGCGCGAGATAGGAGATTATGACGAAGGCGCCAGTGAGATAGAGAAATGTCACCATCAGCGACGAGGCCACGCCCGGACGGCCGATGGCGCCGAAGCGCTCGGAAAGTGTCAGCTTCGTTCCGCTCAGACCCTGCGGCAGACGCAGCCAGAGCACGGCGGCGCAGGTGACTCCGAGCAGAGCCACCGCCGCGAACGTGCCGCGCCAACCCCAGAGAGCGGCGATCAGCGCTCCGAGAGGTGCGCCCAGCGCCACGGCGAATGTGGTGCCGCCCACCACAATCGAGATCGCCAGCGCACGGTGCTCCGACCCGGCCAGCGAAACCGCTGTCGCTTGCGCAGTGGCAGCAAACAATCCGCTCGCCATCCCCATCACGATCTGGGCAGCCATCAGCGTAATGAAGGACACGCTCGTCGCCGCTATGCAGTTGCCGACCACGAAGGCCAGCATCGCAGCGACAAGCACCCGACGCCTGTCCGCCGCGCCAGCCAATGCCGAAAGCAGCGGTGCGCCGATGGCGTAAGAAAGCGAGAACACAGTGATCAGGTGCCCCGCTTGCGGAATGGTCGTATGCGCGTCCGCCGCGATCGACGGCAGAAGGCTCGAAAAGACAAAGCCGACCGTGCTCATGGTGAAGGAGCCGACGGCGAGCCAAATAAGGCGCTTGTCCATGGGGAGGCCCTTTGTTCAAAAGATATTGAACTATTGAACTTGATGGCTCGTCATGTCAATATGCCGAGGCAGCAATCTTTGAACCCATGACCCTACCGCATCCCGCCACCGACCAGATCACCCTGTCCAATGTTCTCGCCGCCCTCGGAGATCCGACGCGGCTGGCGATCGTGGGCTATCTTGCCCGCCGCGAGGGGCGGCCGACGATGTGCCTGAAGTTTACGGATTTCGGTTCCAAGACCAATATCAGCTATCACTTGGCCAAGCTGCGCGAGGCGGGCATCACGCGCACCGAGGTCTCCGGCACCAGCCGGCTGATTACGCTGCGGCGCGACGACCTCGACACCCGCTTTCCCGGCCTCCTCGATTCCATCATCGCTTCGGCGGCGGACCTGCCCATGGTGAAGAAGATCGAGGAAGCGGCGGAGGAGGCGTCGGTACAAGGGGAGCCGCAATAGCTCGTTTCGAGCGTTCGCTCTTCCTTCACTCGGTCTCCTGTCGCGACGATGCCGTGACGCGGATCCATGCGAGCAGCTTACGAGCGGTTCCTTCGGCCAGCAAACGGAACGAGAGCCCGCATTGTTCGGTCCCGGCTTGCCGGGAGAAGTGCCGCTCCGCCCGTCAGGCGGGGTGGTGGCTCTTCACGGAGTGCTGCTCGACAAGGGTGACGAAGCGCCGACCGGCAATGTCGAGCCGGCCGCTATTGTCGATCACCGTCACGTCGGGGCCTGCAACAATGTCCGGCGCCTGCCGCGTCAGGCGTCGGAGCACGTCCTCCTCGTTCTCGCGCCCCCGTTCGGCGAGGCGCTTCGCCAGCACTGGCGGGTCGGCGGTGATGACGGCGACGGCGATCGTGCCGAAGGCCGCGCGGATGGCGGGGAGGGCGGCGCGGCTGCCGTTGACAATCGCTGTCATGCCGCTTGCGACCTTCTCGGCGATCTCCACCGGAATGCCGTAGCTCAAGCCATGGGCCTGCCACGAAACGGCAAAGGCGCCGTTTTGGCGCATTTCCTCGAACTCCGCGGCCGACACGCTCTCATGCACCTCGCCGCCTGCGTCCGACGGACGCGTGATCACTCGCCGGACAAGGAGGATATCTGGCCGGTGGGCGAAATGGCGGGCGGCAAAGCCCATGACGCTGTCCTTGCCGGCGCCGCTCGGCCCGACAACGACGATGAGCGTTCCGCGTTCCTGTTCGGCCGCCGTCATGCGACACGCCTGCCTTCGCGCCAGACCGAGCGGACGACCGGAATGCCCTCGAGTCGATGGACGCGTGCGATATCGGCACGAAGGCCGGCGGCGATCCGGCCGCGATCGTCGAGCCCGACGGTGCGCGCCGGCGTTGCCGTGACCATGGCGATCGCCTTGGGAAGATCGATCGCCTCGACCTCGTCGGCGAGCACGAAGGGCGCGTGGATAAGGCTGAAGGGGACATAATCCGAAGAAAGCACATCGAGCACGCCACGCTCGGCGAGATCCCGCGCGGCGATGTTGCCGGAGTGCGACTTGCCGCGTACGACGTTCGGCGCGCCCATCAGCACGCTCAAGCCGGCGCGATGCGAGGCTTCCGCCGCCTCGAAGCTCGTCGGGAATTCCGCAAGGCGGATGCCGTAGCCGATCGATTCCTCCACGTGTTCGATTGTCGCGTCATCGTGGCTGGCGATGGTGATGCCGCGCTCGGCGCAGGCCTCAGCAAGGGCCGTGCGATGCGGCGTCGCATAGCGCGCCGACAGCGCCTGCTGGCGCTCGATGAAAGCGGCGAAGGCTTCGTCCGACAGGCCGCGCTTCGTCTTGTAGTAGAGCGTGTACTGATCCATCGTCTGGAACTGCCGCTGGCCGGGGGCATGATCCATCAGCGAGACGAGACGAACCTGCGGGTCGTCACGAAAATCTTCATAGTGTTCCAGCACATCGGCGGTCGATACCTCGCAACGCAGATGGATGAGGTGATCGGCGCGCAGGCGTCCTTCTTCCTTGGCCCGGGCGAGGGCGTCGGCCATGCTGCGCATTTCGCCCTTCTGGAAGCCGCCATCCTCGTCCGAGCCCAGACGCAGACAGTCGAAGACGGTGGTGATGCCGGAGGTGACGACCTGGGCGTCATGGGCCTGGATGGCGGCGATCTTCAGCCAGCGAACGCCGGGCCGCGGCGAGTAGTGTGCTTCGAGGTGGTCTGTGTGCAGCTCGACCAGGCCGGGCAGCAGGTAGTCGCCTTCGAAATCCTCGCCGCCGCGGCTGATACCTTCCGAAATGTCGGCGATCCTGCCGTCGCGGATCAGCACCGAACCGTCGACGATACCGTCTTCGAGAACGATACGGGCGTTGGTCAAAACCTTTTCGCTGCTCATATTCATGCAATCTTTCGCGTGGTTGCGCCGCCGATCGGCAGCAGGGAATGAACGGTGAAGGGCGCGACACGATGCGGTTCGACGAAAAGCGCGAGCGTCGAGATGGCGAGCGGCTTGCCGATGAATTCGTCAAAAGCGGCTTCGAGCGTCTCCTGCATGACGGCGCGCATGTCATCCGGCACGGGTCCGGTAAGGGTCAGATGGAACTGGAACTCTTCGAACACATAAGGGTAGCCCCATGCCGTAAGGTATTCCTGCTGACGCTGGGTGAGCTTTTCGGGGTTGCGGCGCGCGATATCGGCCTCCGAGAGTGGCGCCCGAAAGGGCTCGAAGCGGCGAACCGCTTGCTCCGCCAGGTTCTGCAAGGGCGCATAATGCCGGGTCGGCACGAGCGCGAAGAAGGGCCCGATCTCCGTCAGCGTGATCTCCGGCACTTCGAAAGGCTCGATCTCCGCCGCGAATTCGTCGAAAGCTGCGATCAGCTCGGCCTCGCTTCGCCCGGCCGCAAGCTCGAACGGCGCCTTCAACGTTCCGTGGAAGCCGTAGCGGCGCGGCTCGGCTGTCAGCGCCATCTGCTGCTCGCCGTCGAGCGCAGGGCTTTCCGTCCATGCCAGGGCGCCGCTATTGAAGGCGTCCCGCCCGAGCCAACGGGCCGCGGTCTGCGACAGCCGGTCATCGGCCGGCGGCGCGAAATAGATTGCGTAGCGCACGGGGTCGTTCACTTTCTTCATCGGCAGGCCCCGTTTTGGGGCCGCCATTCGCGGGTGAGATGCGCAGCTATCCGATTCACGTGACAACATCATGATGGCGGCCGCGCAAATCGGATCAATGCGCCTTTCGCCCCATCAGGCGCGAACGGCACATATTCGAGATGCTGTCGAAAACGAAGACAACCATCAAGATCAAAAGCACCATATAGGCGACGTTTTCCCAATCCGAGTTCGTGCGCATCGCTTCCCAGAGCTTGAGTCCGATGCCGCCGGCACCGACGGCGCCGATGATCGTTGCCGAGCGCGTATTCGATTCCCAGAAATAAAGCGCCTGGCTGGCAAAGACGGGCAGAACCTGCGGCAGGACGCCGAAGCGCTGCACGGCGATCGGCGCGGCGCCGACGGATTTCACGCCTTCGCGCTGCTTGTCATCGATGTTCTCCAGCGCTTCGGAGTAGAGCTTGCCTAGCGTGCCCGTGTCGGTGAAGAAAATCGCGGAGATGCCGGCGAGCGGCCCGGGCCCGAAGGCGCGGGTGAAGAAGAGCGCCCAGATGAACATGTCCACCGACCGCTGGAAGTCGAAGAAGCGCTTGACGATCTGATTGGTGATGCGGTTCGGCGTGATGTTGCGCGCCGCCAGGAAGCAGAGCGGAAAGGCGACGAAGGACGCAAAGAGCGTACCGACGAAGGCCATGACGACCGTCTGCAGGAGCTTCGTCCAGACGTCGAGATGCTGCCACTCCGCATTGTAGAGGATGTTGTCCCAGGCGAGCGACAGGTTCGAGCGCGTCGGATCGAGGCGGTCTCCCCAGAGCGTCAACGACGCCACGTCGGCGTAGGACTTGCCGAAAAACGGCGAGTTGGTGTCGAAGAGGAAGTTCGCCCAGCCGAAGAAGCGGTTGCGGATCGAAACGCCGTCGCCTTCGACTTCGGCCCAACCGGTCGCGCCGAAGGAGAGCGTGATCTTCTCGCCAGGCCGCTTCTGCGTCGCCCAGCGGGGCAGGGGACCCTCGGGCGTCACCGTCTTGGTGCCGTCGACCTTCATCGTCAGCGCCTCGCCCGCATGGGTAACCTTCACTAGCCTGTCGGCAACTTCGATCCGCGTCGAGCGGTTGTAGGTCACGACTGCGCGCGTTACGACCTCCTCCGTGCGAGTAGCCGCCGTCTTCTGCTCAGTCGCGGTCCCCTGGGCTCCGCCGAGCGCCGCGTTTGGCGCCATGAAGTTGAAGGAGGAACTCGCCTTCGGCTTGGGCGCCGGCGCCGCGGCTGCCGGCGTCTCGACAGTACGCGTCACCGTCTGCTTTTCCAGGGCCACCCATTCCGGATTCGGGCTCTTTCCGAGGGGCGAATTGCGTTGGTAGGAGATGCTCATTGCCCCGTCGGGCGCAATCTCGATCTCCGGGCGGACCTCGTAGGACACCCAGTCGGCGAGATAGGTGCCGGCTATGCCCCAATTGGCATTGGCAAGCACGTTGCCGATCGAGAAGAACCACCAGCAGAAGACCATGTAGACGGCGATGCCGAGGCCCACCTGGAAAATCCTGCGCCGTGTCTTGGTGGACGACTGCAGGAGATGGGGGTGGCGCGCCGCGATGGCTTCCATTTCGAGCGCGCTGAGCTTGGTCGAGGCAATCATGACGTGTCCTACTGGGCGAGCTGGAAAGCCTGATCGCCGACGAGGCGGCGACGAAGCCAGGCGGAAAATTGATCCACGGCGCAGATCGTCGCAAAGAGCAAGACGACGATCGCCAGCGTCTTCGCTTGATGGTTCTGTCCGATCGACAGCCGCAGGAGTTCGCCGATGCCGCCGCCGCCGACGGCGCCGATGATCGTCGAGGCGCGCACGTTGATTTCGAGCCGCAGCAGGAAATAGCTCGTGAAATTCGGCAGTACCTGCGGAACGATGCCGAACCAGACGCGCTCGATCCAGTTCGCACCGACGGCCCGCAAACCCTCTTCCGGCTTCATATCGGCGTTTTCGACCACCTCGAAGAAAAGTTTGCCGAGCGCGCCGATCGTGTGGATCGAAACAGCAGCGATCGCGGGAATGGGCCCAAGCGAAAGGATCGCCAGGAAGAAACCGGCGATGACGACTTCCGGAAAGGCGCGCAGGATTTCCATCAGCCGGCGCACGGCCCCCCTGATCCAGGGATTAGGCATGAGATTGCGCGCCGCAAGGAAACACAAAATGAAGCCGAAGAAGGCGCCGATCACGGTTGAGAAGATCGCGATATTCACCGTTTCCAGAATCTTGTGCACATATTCCGGGACGTAGAGGCTGTCGGTAAGGTAGAGCCGTCCGTCCGGGTAATTGTATTTGAAACTGCCGTCGTCATAGGGCGATGGCAGATCGAACATTGCGCGGATCACTTCCATCGCATCGCGCGGCATCAGATCTCCGGCGAAATCGAAGAGATGCGGCAGACGATCGATAAATTTGCCGGCATTCGTGTCGTTGGCAAAGCGGAGCGAGGCGAAGAGCGCCAATGCCAAAAGGGCAAGCCCAAGCCAGGTGTAAAAACGCCGGCGACTATTGAGCTCGCGCCAATGACTCTCGATGAGAGCGCCGCTCTCGCTTAGGTGCCGCGACAGCACGGAAGTGGCCATGGGGTTCCCGGCGGAAGCCGGCCTCTGGAGATGGACGCCGGAGGCGCCTAACAGACAGGCGCCGGCTGCGAACTGCAGCCGGCGCAGCTAGGCATGGAGGCGATCAGCCGCCGATCGTCGCCTTGCGGGCGTCGATGATCGGCTTGTAGAAGTCGCTGTTGACCTCGGTGTAGCCGCTGAACTCGCCGCCCTGGATGGCCGAGAAGCAGGCCGCATCCGTCTTCGGCAGATCCATCATGAACTGCTTGAACTTCGCTTTCATGTCGTCATTCATCGAGGTGCGAACGACGATCGGGCCGTTCGGGATCAGCGGCGACTTCCAGAGTTCGACGAGGTCGTTCATGTCGAGGATGCCCTTGTCGACCATCTTGCGGAGGTTGCCGGAGGTGTAGCCGTCCTTGAACTCGCCGACGCCCGAGCCGAAGGTCGTACCGGCATCGAAGGTGCCCTTCAGCACTTCGAGGACGAGGTTCTCGTGGCCGCCGCCGAAGCCGGTCTCACCGAAATATTCCTTGACCGGCGCGCCGATCGATTCCGGCAGCGTCACGAGGGGAACGAGGTAGCCGGAAGTGGAGTCCGGATCGGCAAAGCCGAGCTTCTTGCCCTTGAGATCCTCGAGCTTGGTGATGCCGGACTCCTTACGGGCGACCATGATCGAGTGGTAGCCGGTCGCGCCATCTGTCTGGACCGTCGTCAGGATCGGCTCGACGGCATCGGCCTTGGCGAGATAGATCTTGGCATAGCCGGAGGCGCCGAGTTCGGCATAGTCGAGCGTGCCGCCGAGGAGGCCCTGGATCACGCCGTCGTAGTCAGCGGCCGGGAACAGCGAGACCTTTTCGACGCCGATGGCGGCCGGGAGCTTGTCCACCAGGCACTGATAGTTGCGCAGGCGGTCGGCTTCGTTCTCGCCGCCCATGATGCCGATGCGGAATTCCTTGAGGTCTTCGGCCTGGGCCTGACCGACGAGGGCGATGAGCGCGACGGCGCCCAGAAGAGCTTTCTTCAGCATGAGGTTCGTTCTCCCTTTTTCCGGTTGTTCCGGATGGATTGCGGTTAAAGATGCCCTTGACGCGGGCATTCGATCGCGGCGGGCCTTAAAGGCCGGCCAGTGCCAGCGGCTTCAAGCCGGCCGATGCGGTTTCCTGCGGCACTGCCGCGGGAATGTTTATGCTTGTCGAGGTCATCGCTTCCTCGATCGGCGTGTCGGCTCCGTAAATCTCGGCGACGGCCGCGGCGGTCAGGTCCTTCGGCTGCCCGTCGAAGACGACGCGGCCGTGCGCCATGCCGATGATGCGCTCGCAATAATTCCGGGCGGTGTCGAGCGTGTGCAGATTGGTGATGACGGTGATGCCGTCGCGCTCGTTGATGTCGCGCAGCGCATCCATGACGATCTTGGCGTTGAGTGGGTCGAGCGATGCGATCGGCTCGTCCGCAAGCAATACCTTCGGCTGCTGCATCAGCGCACGGGCGATCGCGACGCGCTGCTGCTGGCCGCCGGAAAGCGTGCCAGCCGGCTGCAGGGCCGACTGCTCGATGCCGAGCCGCTCGAGCGCGCCGATCGCCATGATCCGCTCTTCGCGACTGAACATGTTGAGAATGCTCGATATCGTCGAACGGTGGTTCAGCCGCCCGAGCAAGACGTTGGTGAGGACGTCAAGGCGCGGCACCAGGTTGAACTGCTGGAAGATCATCGCGCAGTCGCGCTGCCAGCTGCGTAGCGCGACACCCCTTAGCGAAGAGACCTCGACGCCGCCGAACTCGATCGAGCCCGAGGAGAGGTCAACGAGGCGGTTTATCATGCGCAGGAGCGTCGACTTGCCGGCGCCGGAGCGGCCGATGATGCCGACCATCTGCCCTTGAGAGATGTCGAAGGTAACCGAGCTCACGGCGGTCTTCTTGCCGAACTGGCGGGTTACGTTCTTCAACTGAAACATTGGTGGCAGTTCCTCTCTCGGGGAGACCGGTCATCGGCATGACCCCTGCCATATCCGTGCCTCGTGAAGGCGAAATGTCAGTTTTTTGTAGCTTCTGTTACAGTCCACAGGCGCACAGCGCCGGGGCGGCACGCAGGCGCGCCGTTCACCCGCTATCCGGAATAGCCGTGCCGCGCGAAGAAGCGATCGAGCTCCCGCTGCTCCGGCACCTGTCCGGTAAAAATTTCCACGTATTCCGGGATGCGTTTCATGCGGACGGCGATGTCTTCCTTCGTCTGCATGGAAATGTATCCGATCTGCACCAGATAGATCGTGCGTGCCCGAACGTCGGCGTGTGTGTCGTCGTGCCCAAAGCGCAGGAACATGCGCGACAGGGCATCGAGGCGCTGCTGATCGGCGCTCTGGACCTCCGCCAGAATTTCGGGTGACTGGAGGGCCCAGCTCCTCACCGCGAACTCGAATTGCGAGTCGAAAAGCCTGCTGTCCAACCAGCAGTCAAAGACGTTCAGCATCGCCTCGGCAACCGTCTCGGCATAGGCCTCAGCCCGTTTGACGAGATTGCCCGTGTTCTTCTCGCGCCAGCGCGAGACCAGCGCGTTGAGCAGTTCCTCGCGGTCCTTGAAAAACCAATAGAAGCTCGTCCGTGATAAATTGAGTTTCTTCGCAAGCGGCTGGATCTTCACCGCATCGACGCCGGCCTCGAGCAGGGACTCGTAGGCCGCCCCCAACCAAACATCCGGGGAACCGCGCCAACCGCTGTCATTCATGGTCTGCTCCATGGTCGTTTCCTAGCAAACCGTGAGGGGTCACGCAAGAAAAACTGTACATCGATGTCGCCAAACATGACGTATGTGATCGTGAAATTGACACTTATGTACATTTTCAATTACGCTCCCGGAGCATATCTAAGATCGGAGCCTGGCAGATGTCGAACGATCCCCTCCTTCAACCCTATCAGCTCAAGCACCTGACGCTGCGCAACCGCATCATCGTGACCGCCCACGAGCCCGCCTATCCGGAAGACGGCATGCCGAAGGAGCGTTATCGTGCCTATCACGTTGAAAGGGCGAGGGGCGGCGTTGCCATGACCATGACGGCAGGCTCCGCTGCCGTCTCGAAGGATAGCCCTCCGGTGTTCAACAATCTGCTCGTCTACAAGGACGAGGTGGTGCCGTGGATAAGGGATCTGACGGACGCCGTGCACGAACAGGGTGCGGCAATCATGATCCAGCTCACCCATCTCGGCCGTAGGACACGCTGGGACAAGGGCGACTGGCTTCCGGTCGTGGCTCCGTCGCACCATAGGGAGGCGGCGCACCGCGCCTTTCCCAAGAAGCTGGAAGATTGGGATATCGAGAGGATCATCAAGGACTTTGCAGACGCGGCCGAGCGCATGAAGGCGGGCGGCATGGACGGGATCGAGCTGGAAGCCTACGGACATCTCATCGACCAGTTCATCTCTCCGCTCACGAACGAACTCGACTCCCCTTATGGCGGCTCGTTGGACAACCGCATGCGGTTCTGTCTCGATGTCCTGAAAGCGATCCGCGCGCGGGTTGGCTCCGATTTCCTCGTCGGCATACGATACACCGCCGACGAGTGTCTGCCCGGCGGTACGGTGAAAGAAGACGGCTTCGAGATTTCGAAGCGCCTCAAGGAAAGTGGGCTCGTCGACTTCCTGAACGTGATCAGGGGCCATATCGACACCGACGCCGGGCTGACGGATGTGATCCCGATCCAGGGCATGGCAAATTCCCCGCACCTCGATTTCGCCGGCGAAATTCGTGCCGCCACCAATTTTCCGACCTTCCACGCCGCGAAGATCCCGGACGTCGCGACGGCCCGCCACGCGATTTCCGCCGGCAAGGTCGATATGGTGGGGATGACCCGCGCCCACATGACGGACCCGCATATCGTTCGGAAGATCATCGAAAGGCGTGAAGAGGACATTCGCCCCTGCGTCGGCGCGAACTACTGTCTTGACCGCATTTATCAGGGTGGCGCCGCCTACTGTATCCACAACGCCGCGACGGGACGTGAGCTGACGATGCCGCACACGATTGCGAAGGCTGACCGGCGCAGGAAGGTGGTGATCGTCGGGGCCGGTCCCGCCGGCCTCGAAGCGGCCCGTGTGGCGGGCGAGCGTGGTCATGAAGTCGTTGTCTTCGAAGCGGCGAGCGATCCGGGCGGACAGGTCCGCCTCACTGCGCAGAGCCCGCGCCGCCGGGAGATGATCAGCATCATCGACTGGCGCATGAGCCAGTGCGAGAAGCTTGGCGTCACCTTTAATTTCAATACATGGGCTGAAGCCGAGACCGTTCAGGCGGAAAATCCGGACGTCGTCATCATCGCCACGGGCGGACTGCCACACACTGATGTCTTGTCGAGGGGCAACGAACTCGTCGTTTCCGCCTGGGACATCATCTCCGGCGACGTCAAGCCGGGCACTAACGTTCTGATCTTCGATGACGCCGGCGATCACGCCGGTCTCCAGGCGGCCGAGTTTCTCGCCAATGCCGGAGCCAAGGTCGAAATCATGACGCCTGACCGGTCCTTCGCACCGGAGGTCATGGCGATGAATCTCGTCCCCTACATGCGCTCGCTGCAGAAACTGGACGCAACCTTCACGGTCACCTTCAGGCTCGATGCGGTTGAGCGACACGGCAACCAACTGATCGCCCATGTCGGCAGCGACTATGGCGGCGTTGCCAAGCAGCGCATAGTGGACCAGGTGGTCATAAACCACGGAACCATTCCGCTCGACGAGCTGTATTTCGAACTGAAAGCGGCTTCGACCAATCTCGGCGAGATATCGCACGACCAACTGATCGCCGACGAGCCACAATCAATCGTTCGCAACCCTGACGGCAGATTCCAGCTCTTCCGCATCGGCGATGCGGTCGCGGCGCGCAACACGCATGCGGCGATCTACGACGCGCTTCGCCTTCTCAAGGACATCTGACCGCGAGGCGAGCCAGATGGATCCGCTGGCAGTTGATGCCGTGGATCTTGTGCGTCGCTGCCACGAACGGCGCGGAGCGCCAAGAATAGAACCGGCACTCCGTCGCGGTCACGCCTTCACGAGCATGTCAACTGGCTGTCGCAGTCGGGTGGTCCACGATCATGTTTTGGACATCTTTCTGGCAATCACTCGCCCGCAAATTCATTATGCACGGGAAAGAAGAGATCACGTGCAAGGACGGGCGAGGGGGCTTAAGCTTATTGTTGTGAGTACTGATCCACCTGGGCCATTGCGCACCTATTCACCTTGCAACTGGTCGGCGCGATCGGCATGCGTGTTGCTTCCCGCTCACTGTTGCAGGATGGAAGCGCATCTTCTTGGCATGCGCTCTGACGGCAGTTACTGATCGAGAGCTTGGATGGCGGAAAACGATGCTGCGTCGGATAGTGAGGGGGTGAGCCACGGGCGTACCCGCGAGCGCGGCCGTTACCGGCACGGCAATTCGCAGCGAACCGCATTCGCCAAAACCTTGAAGGCACTTGCCATATTGCGCCGCGCGTTGGGAAGACTTGGCCGGGCACTTCGGGAGGAAGTGCCTGTGGCGATGGGTGAGGCGACGCGAAAGCTCGGCGCATTTGCCGTCGGCGTACTGGAGCGAAGAGGGAAGAAGCCGCGGGCGAGGGTGCCGCGCGCAGCAGAAAATCGCTCCGCCCCAAAGAGCCGGCTCCCCGAACGAGCAATTCTGCTGCGAGGCGCAGCGGTCTCGATCGCAGCATCTCTTGTCCTCCTGGTGGCCGTGTCTGCTTGGGCGCTGAGCGATGTGCCATGGGACGAAATCGCGGATGCCTCGCTGAAGCCGGTGGTGGTGCTCGAAACGGCCGACGGCAAACCGCTGGTCAGCCAGGGGCCGATCCAGGGCCCCTATGCGAAGCGAGAGGACTTTCCGCCACACCTGATCGACGCGGTGCTCGCAAGGGAGGACCGGCGCTTCTACGAGCACTTCGGCATCGACTTGAAAGGTATTGCCCGCGCAATCTACAGGAATGTCGGGGCGGGCGAAGTCGTGCAGGGCGGCAGCACGATCACGCAGCAATTGATCAAGATCCTCTACCTCGAGCGCGAGCGTACCTGGAAGCGGAAGATCCAGGAAGCGGTGATCGCGTTCTGGCTCGAAAGCAAGCTCGGCAAGGACGAGATCCTTACCCGCTATTTGAACAACATCTACCTCGGAGCGGGTGCTACCGGCGTGCCGGCTGCTGCGCGCATCTTTTTCGACAAGAACGTTGGCGACCTCAATATCGGCGAGTCGGCAATGCTCGCGGGGATCATCCGCGCCCCTTCGCAGCTCAATCCGTTGAGCAATCCCGAGGGCGCGCGCCAGCAAGCGGAACTGGTCATCGATGCCATGGTCGAGAGCGGCAGGATCACGCCCGACCAAGCCAAAGCAGCGAGCGCGGAATTCCTCAAACTCCAGCCATCCAAACCCGCGACCCGGTCGGGTAGCTGGTTCGCCGACTGGGTCATGCAGGACGCCCGCGAACTGGCGGGCCCCTATCGCGGCACCATCAGGATCAGGACGACCATGGTGCCGCGACTGCAAGCGATCGCCGAAAAGGTCGTCGCCGAGGCGCTTCGGCAGAACGGCAAAAGAACCGGGGCGTCGCAGGCGGCCCTGGTGGCGATGACGCCGGAAGGCGCCGTGGTCGCCATGGTCGGCGGTCGCGACTATTCAAAGAGCACCTTCAACCGCGCCGTTTCCGCGATGCGTCAGCCCGGCTCCGCGTTCAAACTGTTCGTCTATTATGCAGCGTTGAAGGCGGGCCTGACGCCCTTCGACCCCGTCGAGGACGCGCCGCTCGACATCAACGGCTGGTCCCCGGAAAATTTCGGTGGCGGCTACAGCGGCCCTGTCAGCATCGCGGAGGCGTTCGCGCGGTCACTGAACGCTGCGACGGTCGCGTTGGCGATGGAGGTTGGGATCGACAAGGTCATCGCATCGGCCCGGGAACTCGGGATCGACGCCCCGCTCTCCGAAACGCCGAGCCTCGCTCTCGGTTCGTCGGAGGTCAACCTGCTTGATCTTACCGGAGCTTACGCTTCGGTGCGGGCGGGGAAGGCCCCGATCGAACCATGGGGCATCGTGTCCCTGCAAGCCGAAGCCCAGCCGCAAGCCTTCCGCGTCGGCCCTTCGGAACAGCCCACCACAGACATCAGTCAATACCGGCCGGACCTTGTCGGCCTGTTGAGGCTCGTCGTCGAGCGCGGAACGGGGCGGGAGGCCGATATCGGAACACTTGCCGCCGGCAAGACCGGCACGAGCCAAAATCACCGCGACGCGTGGTTCATCGGCTTCACCGAACCGCTGGTCGTCGGTGTCTGGGTCGGCAATGACGATGAGACCCCAATGAAGGATGTGACAGGCGGAAAGCTGCCGGCGCAGATTTGGCGGAACTTCATGACCGCCGCATTGGCCGCCGGTGCGGAAGAAAGCGACGCCAGAGTGGCGGGCTCGGCACCCGCTTGCAACTTTCGAGCCTGCGCACGCGCCTATCGCTCGTTCCGGCCCGACGATTGCACGTTCCAGCCCTATGACGGCCCGCGCAGACTTTGCGAGAAATAGGCTTGGCGAGAAGTGGGTTTGGGTGGTGTTGCCGCCTGCCGCCGCTATTTCGGAAAGCGACCCGGATCGAAAAGCTTGAAATCGAGGCCTTCGCTCCGGAAAGTTTCCGGCGGCACAGTCTCCGCAAGCAAGCTTGCGGCAAGTGCTCCGAGCGCCGGCGAGGTGAGGATGCCGTAGCCGCCCTGGCCGACAAGCCAGAAGAAATCCGGACGGCCGGGAGCGAAGCCGACGACGGGCAACCGGTCGGCGGTGAAGCTGCGCAGGCCCGCCCAGCCTTTGACAACTCTTCTTACCTCAATCGTCGTGGCTTCCTCGACGTAGTGTGCCGCCCAGGCGATGTCGATCTCCTCCGGTTGCACATCTGAAGGCTCACACGGTGTCTCATCGGCGGGCGACGCGAGCAGTCGTCCGCCCTCCGGCTTCATGTAAAAGTCCTCGTCTATCTCGTTGATTTCCGGCATGATCGCCGTGTCGACGCCCTCGGGCAGATCGACCGTAATGGCGGTGCGACGATGCGGCACGATGCCGAGGGGCCGCAGGCCGAAGAGGGTGGCGACCGGATCGGCCCAGGCGCCGGCGGCATCTACGACGATCCTTGCCCGGATCTCGCCCGCAGCCGTTTGGACGACCCAGGCAGCGCCGTCGTGTCGTGCATCAAGGAGTTCATGACGCTCAAGGATGTCGCAACCGTTGCGCCGTGCGCCCTTGGCGTAACCCTGGAGCAAGTTCTCGACTTCGATGTCCCAGAAATTGGGATCGTGGAAGGCGGCCGCGACGTAATCGGCTTTCAGGATCGGCACACGGGCAAGCGCCTCCTCGATCGTCAGCCGCTCGATTTCCGACGTGAACTGGCGTTGCTCTGCGAGGACCTTTTCAAATCGCTCGACCTTCTCCGCATTGGCGATCATCACGCCGCCGCGCCGTTTCAGGAGCGGGACCTCCGTGAAGCCTTCCGGCGGCCGATCGAAGAAGACCTTCGAGATCGCAGCGAGCTTGCAGACTTCCGGGGCATTGTATCTCAGCACGAACTCGGCGGCCGAACGCCCGGTGCTGTGGTAGCCGAGCGCGTCTTCCCGCTCGAGAATGGCGACGGAACGGTGCGGACTGAGGAAATAGGCAAGCGACAATCCGGCGATACCGCCGCCTATGATCGCCACGTCGTAGTTGCGCATATGGTCCGCTCCGGTGCTTTTGAGCGGACCATAGAAAGAGCGACAATGGCGTTCAAATTTATAGCGGTTAATGTCGTTATCAATCCTGATGATGATCCAGCGGTTCAGTGTCGGCGACATGCGCGAGAAAGGCCTCTTCCGCCGGATTGAGGATCGAATTCGGATTGGAGATGCGGAAGACGTCGGTCGTCGGCAAGTCGCGATAGGGCGGCAATTGCCAGAGTTCACCCGCCTTGACCGCTGGAAGGGCGAGATGATCGGGCAGCATGCCGATGCCGACATTGGCGGCGATCAGCCGCATCACTTCCTCGACATTGCAGGAGACGCCTCTGACCTGCTGGCCGAAGGAGCCTATCGCGCGCACCGCCGTCACGGAGTTCATGTGCTGGCCGCCGAGCACGTCGGCGATGAAGGCGATGAAGGGATCGCCGCGCAGATCATTGAAATCGACTCCCTGCACGCCGAAAAGCGGATGGCCGCGGCCGCAATAGAGCGCATAGCGCTCGCGGATGTGAAAACTCTTGTTCAAGCCTTCCGGTATGATGCCGTCGCAGAGCCCCATCGTCGCGATGTTGCGTTCGACGGCGCTAAGCACGTCGACGGTCGTTGCGACGGTGACGGAGATCGTGACCTTCGGATGCATGCGAAAGAAGCTATCGAGCTTTCTGTCCCAGGCGGGATTGTGGGCATGACTCACCGTGTGAATATTGAGATGGCCCGTGACTTCCTCGCCCGCGGTCTCGAGCACGTGCGGCAGGCGGATCACCGCCGCGAAGATGTCGCGGCATCGGCCGTGCAGCTTCTCGCCCGCTTCGGTGAGGTCGAAGCGTCCCGGCCGGCGATCGATCAATTTCTGTCCGATGGTCTGCTCGAGCCGCTTCAGCGCCATGCTGACGGCCGGCTGCTGCAGGAGCAGCCGATTGGCGGCCGCCGTGATGCTGCCTTCTTCCACGACCACCACGAAGGTGCGCAGCAGGTTCCAATCGAGGTTATGGGCGAAGCGTTCGAGGCGATTGTTGGTCATGGCGTCGGAGGTGGCGCTGGATCACGATGATATTAGGTCGGATTGGTCTAAAATCACGAACGTGATCGATTTCTAATAAGTTGGCGCGAATGCGGGCGGAAAACCGCACACTTTCCTCATCCCGCGTGAGCATGCTCCGCGAATAATCCGCAGAACGGCTGCCGACACAAGCTCCATTCCGCAAGCGCATGAGCCAGTGCCTCAAATTCGTTTGAAACCATGGACCTCGCTTGCCATAACACGTAACGCAAACAGCGCGACGGGAGAGAGACATGTCGGCAAGGACGCAGTTTCAATGGGATGATCCGTTTGTGCTCGAAGATCAGTTGAGCGAAGACGAGCGGATGATCCGCGACACGGCGCGCGCCTACGCCCAGGAAAAATTGCAGCCGCGCGTGATCGAAGCCTATCGGGAGGAGAAGACCGATCCGGCGATTTTCCGTGAGATGGGCGATCTCGGCCTCCTCGGCGTCACCGTACCCGACTCCTATGGTGGCGTCGGTGCCTCCTACGTCGCCTATGGCCTCGTTGCTCGCGAGATCGAGCGCGTCGATTCCGGCTATCGCTCGATGATGAGCGTGCAATCCTCGCTCGTGATCTATCCCATCTTCGCCTACGGCTCCGAGGAGCAGAAGCAGAAATATCTGCCGAAGCTTATCAGCGGCGAGTGGATCGGCTGCTTCGGGCTTACCGAACCGGATGCCGGCTCCGATCCGGCCGGCATGAAGACGCGAGCGATAAAGACTGAGTCCGGCTACCGGCTGATCGGCTCGAAGATGTGGATCTCCAACGCGCCACTTGCCGATGTCTTCGTCGTCTGGGCGAAGTCGGAGGCGCATGACAATGCAATCCGCGGCTTCGTGTTGGAAAAGGGCATGAAAGGGCTTACAGCGCCGAAGATCGCCGGCAAGCTTTCGCTCCGTGCCTCGATCACCGGCGAGATCGTTCTCGACAATGTCGAGGTCGGCGAAGGGGCCCTATTGCCGAACGTCGAGGGGCTGAAGGGACCCTTCGGCTGCCTCAACCGTGCGCGCTACGGGATCTCCTGGGGCGCGCTCGGCGCGGCGGAATTCTGTTGGCATGCGGCCCGCCAATACGGCCTCGACCGCAAGCAGTTCAATCGCCCGCTCGCCCAGACCCAGCTCTTTCAGAAGAAGCTCGCCGACATGCAGACCGAGATCGCGCTCGGGCTGCAGGGTTCGCTGCGTGTCGGGCGGCTGATGGACGACGGTCGCATGGCGCCGGAGATGATCTCGATCGTCAAGCGCAACAATTGCGGCAAAGCACTCGACATCGCCCGCATGGCTCGCGACATGCACGGCGGCAACGGCATTTCGGAAGAGTACCAGGTCATGCGCCATATGCTGAACCTGGAAACCGTCAACACCTATGAGGGCACGCATGACGTCCATGCACTGATCCTCGGCCGCGCCCAGACCGGGCTGCAGGCCTTCTTCTGAGCGGCACAGTCATGGAAGCTCCGCTCAAGGGTATCCGCGTCCTCGAACTCGCACGCATTCTCGCCGGTCCCTGGATCGGCCAGACGCTCGCCGATCTCGGCGCCGACGTCATCAAGGTCGAGAGCGCGGCCGGCGACGACACCCGCAGCTGGGGGCCGCCCTTCGTGGAAGGCGAGGCCGGCGAGAAGCTCGATGCCGCCTATTTTCACGCCTGCAATCGCGGCAAACGCTCGGTCGTTCTCGACTTCACGACGGCGGAGGGGCAGGAGGCCGTGCGGCGGCTTGCGGCGCAATCCGACGTGCTGCTCGAAAATTTCAAGGTCGGCGGTCTCGCCAAATACGGGCTCGACTACGAGAGCCTGAAGAAGATCAATCCGCGGCTCATCTATTGTTCGGTGACCGGCTTTGGTCAGGACGGGCCCTATGCCCACCGCCCAGGCTACGATTACATCATCCAGGGCATGAGCGGGATCATGGACCTGACGGGTGAGCCGGATCGCGAGCCACAGAAGATTGGCGTCGCCTTTGCCGATATCTTCACCGGGCTCTATGGCGTGATCGCCGTGCAGGCCGCGTTGGCGCAGCGGGAACGCACCGGTGGGGGACAGCAGATCGACATGGCGCTCTTCGATTGCATGACCGGCGTGCTCGCTAACCAGGCGCTGAACTTCCTCGTCTCGGGCAAGGCGCCGCGACGGCTCGGCAATGCCCATCCGAATATCGCACCCTACCAGGTGTTTCCGACTTCCGACGGTCACCTGATCGTCGCCGTCGGCAATGACCGGCAGTTCGTCAAATTCTGTGACGTCCTCGGACGGCCCGACCTTGCCGCCGACGAGCGCTACCGGACAAATGCCGGCCGCGTTCAGTACCGCGACAACTTGACCCCAGAACTCGCCGCGGAAACCGTCAAGTTCGAGCGGGATGCGCTGCTCGCGAAACTCGAGGCGGCCGGCGTGCCGGGCGGGCCGATCAACACCGTCGGCGACGTCTTCGCCGATCCGCAGATGATGCATCGGCAGATGCGGGTGGATACACCCCATACGGGCGCAGCAAACGGCACATCGCCCGGCGTGAGGACACCGATCCGATTCTCCGGAGCTTCCCTGGCGCTCGAACGCGGCGTGCCCCGCCTCGGCGAACACAGCGCCGAAGTGCTAGAGGAAATTGGCATGACGGCTTCCGCGACCAAGGAGCAGAGGTAGGCGCCCGGTCTATCACGTTGTGCTAAAAAAGGCCTACATTCAAATCTAACGAACCGTTCGGCTGGGCAGGGGCAGATCGAGCGGAGAATCTATGCGCGGCTATTTACTTCTGACAGAAGCGAGAAGCGGTTCGAACTGGTTGGGTTCGCTTATCAATCATTCGGGGAACATGGGACAGTCGAGTGAATGGCTGTCCCCCAAGATTCACCGCCTCGATACCAGCGCCATGTCATGGGACGCATTCTTCGCAGAAATCATCAAAAAGAGCTCCACTCCAAACGGAAACTTCGGCTTGAAGATATTTCCGAACCACCTCTTCCAGACGCGTGAAATCTACGGAATGGACTTTATCCAGCATTGTCTTTCCGTGCATGACGTCGCGATCGTCTTCCTGCGACGCAGCGATACGCTGAGGCAAGCGGTCTCCTACGCACGGGCAAGACAAACACGCAGTTTTGCCGCCCATATCGAATGCAAGATAGAGCCGGCCTACGACTTCGAAGAAATTGCGCGATGTTTCTTCTACATTCGCGACAGCTACATTTTCTGGCAGAGTTATTTGGAACTCACCGGAGTGACGTTCACCGAATTCGTCTATGAGGATATCGTTCCAGACCCGTCATCCTTCGTCAGGCACATAGCAGAACATCTGCAGGTATCCCTGCCCGCGGAACCGCAAACCTCCTTGGCCGTCCAGCGTGATGAATTGACAGAAAGATGGATCGCCCGTTTCAACGAGGACCGCAGATCGGCGGACCTGCTCGAGGCCTATGATCGTCGCGAACATATACCGGGAAAGATCAAGAACTTTTTCAAGCTCGCCACCCGAAGCCTCCAGCCGCGATATCCGTTCGCTTTCTAGCGCGGGCTGAGGAAAAGTGTGCGCGGTTTTCCGCCCGCATCCCGCGCTAACTTATTAGAATCGATCACGTTCATGATTTTAGGTCGATCCGTCTAGAATGGCGGCAGGCATGCAGCGGGACAAACGATGTCCGGAGCGCCGTTTTCCGGAGTTGAATTCTCGGGATGATGCCGATAAACGCACTGTCGCGGTGGCCGATTGGAGCGGATTTTGAAAGACCTGCACTACCCTTTTCGTCTTTCGGAAATTGAGAGCAGGCGGATCCGCAGAAGCTTTCTCGATCGACTGCTGACCCGATACGAGACCCATAAATTGCAGGCGCGCATTCGCAAACGGAGCCGCGCGATTGAAATGTCATGCCTCACCGAAGGCGGCGCACGGACGCTCGGCCGGGAAGATCTCCCGCTCGTGTTCAACACGCGCAACGACCGAAAGCTCCTGCCGTCCTTCCTGGCGCATTACAGGAAACTTGGTGTAACCCGCTTCATTTGCGTCGACGACGTATCGGCTGACGGCACGCGCGAGTATCTCCTCGAGCAACCGGACGTCGATGTGTGGACTTCGCCACTGCGATATCGCGATGCTCGCCGGGGCCGCGAGTGGCGCGAAGCGCTGTTCGAGCGTTATGGTACCGAGCGGTGGTATCTCAACGTCGATTCGGACGAGTTTCTGATCTATCAGGACTGCGAATATCGGCCGCTCAGCGACCTTATTCGGGCTATCGAGAGCAAGGGCGAAAAGCGACTGGCCGCTCCGATGCTCGACATGTATCCAATCGGACCGCTTGGCTCGGCCATTTTGGGCAGCAATGACCAGCGCATGCCGTGGGAACTTGCCGATCACTTCGACGGTTCCGGATACGAAATTACATACACGAAACGCGCGATAAGCATTACGGGCGGGCCGCGGAAGCGCAAGTTCGCGCAGGTACTGGAACTCATTAAATATCCGGTGATCTTTTGGGACAAGGACTGCAGTCTGAGCGTGAGCATCCACCAGCCACTGCCTTGTGAGCGCAATTTTCTCCCCGTTTCCGGAGCATTGCTGCACTTCAAGTTCTTCTCGGATTACAAGGAGAAGATCGAACTCGCGGTCGCCGACGGGCAGTATTTCGACGGGGCTGCAGCCTATCGCAAGATGCTCGAAAATCTCCAGGAAACCGGCGAATTCGATTTTACCAACGAGCATTCCATCCGATTTTCAGGGTCGCGACAGTTGCTGCAACTGGGCTTCATCGCACCCATTGCTTTCGCATCCGAGGCCCGTTAGTCGCGGCATGCGGTGCAATCGAGCGAGAGACGCCAACATGCGACCGGGAGACAGGCAGCAATGAGGAAAAGCAAACTGGTCGTGGCCTTTCCAGTCTACAACGGCGCACGGACGCTCGAGCAGAGCCTGCAATGCATTGCGGATCAGGACTTTAAGGATTTTCGGGCAATCATCGTCGAGAACAAATCGACCGACAACACTCTCGAAGTGGCCCGGGCCTTCTGTCGGAAGGATCCGAGGTTCGAGATTGTCGAGAACAGCAGGCATTTGAACGCACTCGACAATTTCGCAAATGCGATCACGCTCGCGAGCGAACGAGGAGAGTATTTCTGCCTGCGCGCGTGCGACGACCTGTCCTCGCCGGACTACCTCTCGAAGCTTCTTGCTGCGCTCGAGGCACAGCCCTCGAAACTGCTCGCGGCCGGCGCGACGGAGCGGATCGACGGGGACCGTGTCCGGCTCATGATACCGAACAGCAATATCTTTGATTTTGCGAAGAAGATAGCGATCGGGCAGCTACCGCGGAACCTGACGTTTCCCGCCGAGTGGCTCTATGGCGTTTTCCGTTCCGACGGCGCGACGGAAATCCTTCTGAGGCGCTGGCCGGAACTGGGACGCGCATGGTGCGCCGCATCCTACACGATCGCCGAGTTCGTGATTCGCGACCTTGCCACCTATGTCGAGGGGCCCGCCTACCATTTCTTCGTCGGATCTGGTTCCGAGAAGATCTACGGCGCCAAAACCCTGCGTGACAAGCTCCAGCAGCGCTGGATCTACACCATGGGCTGTTATCGCCTGCGGCATAAGCTGCCGCCGATGTCGTGGTATGCACGCTGGCGGTTCTGGCTCATGTGCTGGAACGACGCCCGACGCAAGACTGGCTACTACATCCTCGGCAGACTTTAGCCTCGGGAGCGCTGCGCTCTTTAGGCTAAGCTGATGCGCCAAAACTAAAATGAAGCAGCCCAAAAGGGGACTTAAAATGGGTAAGTCAGTGCGGGAATTAAGGACTGGAAGACACGTCCGCTGACTTGCTCTGGCTCTATCGCGGCTGAAACCATTTCCCGCGGGTTCGTTTTGACACACCGCTGCCGATTAAGTTCCCATATGGCCCCTATGGCGGGATATCTTTTCGCGATTCCCGCAAATCCGCATGTTGCACCAGCGGCGCTTCCCGCCTCGCGACGTGTCTATGAACAGCCACCCACATCGTGGGCAGGCATGCAGCCTTGTACGAGGCAGCGTAAAGAATGCCTCGATCGACAGATGGGCGAGGAATGCGGTCACAAGGGTTGGGTCTCGCCATTGATTGGACGTGAGATCGAGCCTTGTCGCATTCCACCCGACTGGCTGGGCTCCCAACCCGCGTGCTGCGCGTGAGAATAGAAGGCCAAGCGGTTGCGACGGGATCTCCACGTCTGAGGCGATCGCATCGAAGACCTCGTATGACGAGTCCCGTATCACACGAACTCCGATGAGGAAGTGCCTATCGCGTATCTCGGCGACCGCTTCTGCTCCACGTTCGTCTGCCAACCCTGCAGCGAGGAGCCACGTCCCGACGTCCCGGGGGGACTTAAAAAGCTCATTGTCCGGCGGTGGGGCTCGCCGGTCATACACAGCGTTCGAAAGGTCCAGGGCGGGATGACCGCCTATGAAGTGCTCCGGCACCCAGGCCGTGTGATCGCTCGACAGGGAACGTAACCTTTTTTAGCGCGTTATGCGGTTACAGCGCTGTAACCGCATAAGTCTAAATATCAGGTTTCATCGCTGACGACAAATCCAGGAGTCAGGTATGCAAACCCATCATGATAAAACCGCCCGACGCCGAATGCGTCTCTCCGATGGAACCGAGCTTGCCTACGTCACAGCGGGTGATACATCGAACCCCGGGCTATTGCTGCTGCACGGTTACGCGAGTTCATCGCGCACGTTCCGTGACGCGATCCCCGCGCTGTCGCGCGTCGCCTACGTGGTCGCGCCCGACCTGCCCGGATACGGAGAATCCGATCCTCTTCCCGCGCCTTCGTTTGCAGCGCTCAGCAACGCCATCACCGAGCTGTTGCGCCATATCGAGATCGGTCAACGTTTCATTTATCTGCACGATTGGGGTGCGCCGGTCGGATTGCGGATCGCCATGCAATCGCCCGAGCTGGTGTCGGGCCTCATCATTCAGAACGCCAATGCGCATCGCACTGGCTTTGCGCCGCAGTGGGAGGCGACGTTCGCGTACTGGTCCGATCCGACCCCGGAAAATAAGGCCAGAGCGACCACCTTTCTCACCTTCGAAGGGACGCGCGACCAGTACACGCGGGACGTGCCGGCAGAGGTCGTCGTCAAAATCAAGGGCGAGCCCTGGGTCGAAGACTGGAGGGTTTTGAACCTGCCCGGCCGCATGGAGATGCAGCGCACCCTTCTTGCCGACTACGGCAATTACGTCGCCCAGTTCGATGCGATCGGCGCTTATTTCAAGCAGCGGCAGCCGCCAGCGCTGATGGTCTGGGGCCGCCACGACGCCTTCTTCGACATCGCCGAAACGCTCTCTTGGATGCAGGACCTCCCACGCATGGAGGCGCACATCCTGGACGGTGGGCACTTCCTGCTTGAGACGCATGCGGAACCGGCGCTCACCCTCATGATGGATTTCTTCAAGCGAACGCAAGAGAGACTCCCGCAACTCCCCTAAGAGAATGCTGCGAGCTTATCACCGGGCCTTTCAGGGCACGGCGTGAATCCGGCGCGTTTAGGGACTAAAGACCTCGTTGGCGGGGGAAGCCGAGCCGCCCGGCGTCGGTCCGCCGCCGACGACGAATATCCGGCCATCGACCACGGCCGCGCCCAAGCCGTGCCGCGCCGTCGGCATCGGTGCAAGACGCTGCCAGTCGTCGCTCACCGGTTCGTAAGCCTCGACCGTGTCGAAGGTACCCTCGGGCGCTTCGCCGCCGACCACAACGATGCGTCCGCCAATGACCGCTGCAGCGATCCCGCTGCGCGGCGTCGGCAAATCGGAGCGGCGTTCCCAGCGGTCGCTCGCCGATTCATAGACCTCGTTGGCGGCCAGGTTGCGGGCATAGCTGCCGTCGATGCGGCCACCGATCGCATAGAGCCGCCCGCCAACCACGGCGACCGCGAGATGGTCGCGCGGGGTTGCTAGAGCCGCACGGTTCGACCAAGTGTTGCTGCCGGGATCGTACACCTCATGCGCAGGCGTATTGCGTCGATCGTCTCCGGCGCCGCCGACGACGTGGATCTTGCCGTCGAGCACCGCTACGGCAAGTGCACCTCGTGCGGTGGGCATAGGTGCCAGGCCGCGCCAGCGATTGCGCGCCGGATCATATTCGTAGAGCGATGCCATCGGCGTCCAGCCATCTGAATAGCCGCCGATAACATAGAGCTTACCGTTCAGGCCGACCGTCCCTGCATGATGCAACGGCTGCGGGGGTGGCGCGCCGCGGCTCCAGCGGTCGGCGCGCGGATCGTAGATCTCCAGGTCACTGGCCTCGGAGAAGCCCCCGACCACATAGATCTTGCCGTCCAGCTCGGCGACGGCGACCTCGGACCGCTCGGAGGGCATCGGCGCTGCGCTACGCCACTGCCCGTTGCCCGACTGCGCCGCCGTTGCGTTGCTCAGCAGCAGCCAAACAAGCACGAGCGTGAAGAACCGGTATGTTTGCGATATTGGCATATTGACCCTCCCCGCCGGTGCCAAAAGGCGGCTTCCGGAGAACCATTCGGCGAAGAATACCTGAAAGTTTACGGCGACCACAGACCGTGAGTTTAGAAATCCTCGCTGGAAATCGCCGCTATCTCCTTTGACGCGGCCCTCAGCCTTTTTCGCACAGCCGGCTGGTCAAGCCGGTGCCGCCATCGGCGCAATGCGCACCGCCCGGCGCTGGGCGCCCCAGTCACCCGGGTGCGGCTCGAACACTCCCGAGCAAGGCGTGCCGCAGCGGCGGCAGCGGCCTTCGGCGTCGAGCGCCCAAGATAGCAGGCGGTACCAGTCGCGGGCGATCAGGCATGCGCCGCAGGCGTGGCACCAGGTGCTGCCGCCGACGGCATCGTGCACGTTACCGCAGTAGACGTAACGCAGCCCGTTTTGGAGACCGATCCGACGCGCCCGTGTCAGCGCAGCGGGCGCGGTGGGCGGCTTGTCCATCATCTTCCAGTCGGGATGGAAGGCCGTGAAGTGAAGCGGCACATCTGGCCCGAGTTCTTCCATGATCCATTGCGTCAGTGACTCGATCTCCGCCTCAGAATCGTTTTCGCCGGGAATGAGCAATGTCGTGATCTCGAACCAAACGGAGGTTTCACGCTTGAGATAAACAAGCGTGTCGAGCACCGGCTGGAGATGGCCGCTGCAGACGCGCTGGTAAAAGCGCTCGGTGAATGCCTTGAGATCGACATTGGCCGCATCCATGTGGCGATAGAATTCGGTGCGGGGCTCCGGGCAGACATAGCCGGCCGTGACCGCGACGCTTTTAATCCCCTGTTCCCGGCAGGCATCAGCCACGTCGATGGCGTATTCGTGGAAAATGACGGGGTCGTTGTAGGTGAAGGCAATGCTGCGGCAGCCGAGATCCACGGCCGCACGCGCGATCGCCGCGGGGGAAGCGGCATCGGCAAGCGTGTCGATCGCGCGTGACTTGCTGATATCCCAATTCTGGCAGAAGCGGCAGGCAAGATTGCAGCCCGCCGTGCCGAAAGACAGGACTGCGGTGCCCGGCAGAAAATGATCGAGCGGCTTTTTCTCGATCGGATCTACGCAGAAGCCGCTGGAGCGCCCGTAGGTCGTCAGCACCATCCGGTCGGCCTGGCGGGCACGGACGAAGCAGAGTCCCTGTTGCCCCTCATGCAATTTGCAAAATCGCGGACAGAGGTCGCACTGGATGCGCCCGTCGGCGAGCGCGTGCCAATAGCGGCCCGGCACAATCGACGCGTCCTGCGGTTGCAACTCCGGGCGGACAGCGGTGGCGTCGTTCGGGACTGGGGACATACTCATATGATAGACCTGTCTTGGTATCGTTCAACGGTGATGAACTGCTCCCGGGGACCACGTCCCCCATCGGCGATCGCCCGGCGGCGTGCAGGTCTTCGATATTGTTCCTCCTATCTGGATCGGTTCCGGTCAGCGCTGCTGCACCTGGGGGACATAATCGCGCGCGATCTCGACCGAGGCAGGGCGCCCGGCGAGGAAGAGCTCTCCAATGCGCGGCGCAGTCTTGGCAATGATCTTGCCCGCCTTTATGACGAACAGGCGATTCGGCTTCAACCTCAACGCCTCGGCGACGTCGGCCGCCTGCAGCACGACGAGATCTGCCTTGCAGCCAATGTCGAGACCGTAGCCTTCGAGCCCCATGGTCTTCGCTGAATTGACGGTGATCGCGTCGAAGATCTTGCGCTTGTCCTCGACGCCGGCCATCTGCGCGACATGGATTGCCATATGGGCGACCTCCAGCATGTCACCCGAGCCCATCGAGTACCAGGGATCCATGACGCAGTCATGCCCGAAGGAGACGTTCAGGCCGGCCGCCATGAGCTCCCGAACCCGCGTCATGCCGCGCCGTTTCGGATAGGTGTCATGCCGGCCCTGCAGCATGATGTTGATCAGCGGATTGGGGATCACGTTGATCTCCGCCTCAGCCATCAGCGGGATGAGCTTCGAGACGTAGTAATTATCCATGGAATGCATCGAGGTGAGATGCGAACCTGCCACGCGTCCCTTTAGGCCGAAACGTACCGTCTGGGCAGCCAGCGTTTCGATGTGGCGCGACATCGGATCGTCGGTTTCGTCGCAGTGCATGTCGACCGGCAGGCCACGGTCGGCGGCGATCCGGCACAGCGCCTCGACTGAGCGGGCGCCATCTTCCATCGTCCGCTCGAAATGCGGAATGCCGCCGACAATGCCGACGCCCATATCGAGCGCGCGCTCGAGCGAGGCGACGCCGTCGGGTGCGCGGTAATAGCCGTCCTGGGGGAAGGCGACGAGCTGAAGCTCGATGTAGGCAGCGACCTTTTCCTTGACCTCGAGCAGCGCTTCGGCCGTCACCAGCCGCGGATCGGAGGTGTCTACATGGCTGCGAATGTAGAGAAGGCCCTGGGTGACGGCGAGGTCGCAATAGCGCAAGGCCCGTTCAATGAGGGCTTCCTTCGTCAAGAGCGGGCGCAACTCGCCCCAGAGCGCGATACCCTCAAGCAGCGTCCCGGAGACGTTCATCCGCGGCATGCCGAGCGATAGCGTTGCGTCCATATGGAAATGCGGATCGCAGAAGGGCGGGCTGACGAGCCGGCCGGTCGCGTCGATCGTCTCGCCGGCGGTCGCGGCGATGGATTTCTCGATGGCTGCGATCTTGCCGCCGGCAATGCCGATATCGAAGCCCTCGCGGCCGTCGGGAAGATTCGCATTGCGGATGATCAGGTCGAACATGGGTGAGGCTCTCCGGGTTATCGCTCAGCGCTCGCCGCGCCGGTAGGATTGCATCAGGACCTGCGGGACGCGGGCGCGCCGGGCCATCAGTGCCACCGGCCAAGGAGGTCTGCGGTGCGGCCCGCCTCGACAAACGCGACCTTCACACTCGCCTTTTACCACGTTTGCGCAGCGTTATGGGGCCGTCGCTCTTTACAGCGTCGCTCTGCGCGCTGGTTGTCGGCGGGGGCGAGGCTGGATGCAGTCTCTGCAGACCAGCAAAGCGGGAAGCCATACCCGCGAAGATGACCTGTCGCCAGCAAATCAACATGTCGGCTATGGCACGCATATTCATCTCCTCGCGCGCGAAGCGTCAGGCAACATAAGCGAGCCCGACACCGGCGCTCACGATCACCGTGCCGGCGATACGAAGCGCCGCCGCTCCGGCCACGTCATATCGGGCAACCCCACGGCAGACGGCGATGCCGGTTACGAGAAGGATCACCGTGCCGCCAACGAAACCGAGGATATAGCCGAGGGGAGCGGCAGCCGGCCCCTCGGCTCCATGGGCCAAGCCATGGAAGAAGGCGAAGGCGGCGCTGCCCGTGACAGCCAGAGTAACCGGCACGTTCGCGTTTATGATCAGCGCTGCGCCGTAGATGATCACGGAGGCGAGGATCGCCGTTTCGACGAGCGGCACCGTCGTCCCGCTCATGGCTACGGCTGCGCCCGCGACCATGGCCGAGACGAAGGCGACTGGCAATTGCCAGAGCGCCGGGCCGCCAAGCCGCGCGGCAATCAGCCCGACGGCGACCATGGCGAGCTGGTGATCAAGGCCTGAGAAGGGGTGGAGGAAGCCGCTTTCGATGCCGTGGACAGGGTCGCCGATATGGGCCAGGGCCTGACCGGGCAGAGTGATTAGGAGGGCGGCGAGCGCAGCGATGGTCCGAAAAATCATGACGTTGCCTTTCTGAAGGGAGAATTCATTCGGTCGGTTCGATATCGAAATGCGACGCGTCAGTGCGGTCCTCGAGCTTGCGTGCCTCGGCGAACGACAGCCGGACGACCGCTTTGCCGTCGTGATAGAGGAATGAGAGGTCGTGGCGGCGCGAGGTCATGCGGGCGGGCAGCACGTCGTAGCGTACGCCGTTGCCACCGAGGAGCGGCACGACCGCGCCGATGTCGGTGCGATCCGCGGTCTCGACACGAAGCAGATGCAGGGCTTTCCCGGAAGCGTCGACGCCGACGAAGGGAATGCCCGCAAGCCTGAGAAAACTCGTCTGATCACTCGCCCGGGCGAAGTTCTCGACGAAACTCGCCTCGACGAGATCGAGATCACGTTCGTGCGGCGGCGACAGGTCCTTGCTTTCGGGGCGATGCGGTACCTGCCATTGTACGGTGTCACGCTGCCGGTTATGGCCGGGACCCGTGTGCTGGTGGCCCTCATGATAATGGTCGTGACCGTGATCATGATCATGGTGGTGCGATTGCGCGCCGTGGTGGTGATGATGTCCGCCGTGCATGGCCGTCTCCTCAGAAGCTCACCGGCTTGTCGATCAGGTGCTTGTGGGAGCCGAGCTTGCCATGCGCTACGAGCGAGCCAAGCGCCTCCACCACCACCCGCACGCCGAAAAGCGCCGTGATGTCGGAGGTGTCGTAGGGCGGGCTGACCTCGACGACCTCGAGACCGCAGAGCCCCTCTGCCGCAACCAGCCCGAGGATCTTCAGCGCCTCGCGCGGGAGGAAGCCGCCCGGTTCCGGCCAGCCCGTGCCGGGTACGAAGCCGCAATCGATACTGTCGACATCGAAGGAAATGTAGACGGCGTCGGCGTCCTTCCAGGCGAGCTCGAGCGCGATCTCGGCGGTCTTCTCCGGACCGAGCTTTTCGATGTCGTCGATCGTCAGCACATTGGTGCCGCGCTCGCGCGCCACCTTCACGCCGTCGCGCGGCACCTGCCAGCCGCCGATACCGAGCTGGACGAGATTTTTCGGCGAGACGTTCGGCAGATTGGTCGCCCAGAACCACGGCGTCGTGTGCATGCGTTCGTCGAGATCCTTTTCCTGGATATCGATGTGGCGATCGAAATGGATGATGCCGATGCGTTTCGAGGTGCATTCGGCGATGCCGCGCACGCAGGGAAAGCCGATGGAATGGTCGCCGCCGAGCATGATCGGCAGCGCGCCGGAGGAAAAGACATGGGCGACGCCGCGGGTGATCTGGTCGAAGCTCTTTTCCAGATTGGCCGGGATGGTGAAGACGTCGCCCGCATCGCAGAGCGTCATCTGTTCGCGCAGGTCGACGCCCATTTCATAGTTATAAGGCGTGTAGAGCGCCGAGATGCGGCGGATACCCTGCGGTCCGAAGCGCGTGCCCGGCCGATAGGTCGTGCCGCTGTCGAACGGGATGCCGAGCACGGCCGCATCGTATTTGCCGACATCGCGGACATTTTCGACGTAGGGCGCCTTCAGGAACGTGTTGATGCCGGCGAAATGCGGCAGCTCGCCCCGCGCGAAGGTGGGGATCGACTTGTCCGTGAGGCTCTCCGAGCCCGGCAGGCCCATTTCGAGCGCCCATTTCTTTTCCCGTCCCCAGCCGTTGCCGGAAAGCTTCCCCTCCGCCTCGAGCGCCTTCCAGCCCTGGCTGTCGAGCATGTTGAAATCCGGGTGGTGCCGGCGCTCGCGAACGGGCGTCGCTATGGGGCCGGCGCGGCGAGACTGGCGGCTTGGGGGTTCACGCATGGGGCATGCTCCTTTTCGTTTCCTGGGACGTGGGGCTGGCCTCGATCGGCCGCGAAAAGCCGAGTACCGGGACGGGCCCGTCGCGGCTCAAATCGAGGTCGTAGATGATGCGGGCGCCGTAGCGCTCAGGCGCTTGCGGATCGATGCGCGGCCTATCGAAGGCGAGCAGCCGCGTCCCGAGACCGAAGGCCTCCTTGAGGTCGTGGGTCACCATGATCACGGTCATGCCGCGCTCGCGCCAGAGCGGATTGATGAGCGCGTGCATCTGCGCCCGCGTCCCGGGGTCGAGCGCGCCGAAAGGCTCGTCGAGCAGCAGCACCTTCGGTTCCCTGGCGAGCGCCTGGGCGATCGCCAGCCGCTGCTGCTGCCCACCCGAAAGCGCACTCGGATACTTCCGAGTGTGCTCGCTGAGCCCAACCGCTTCAAGAAGCGCTTCCGCCTTCTCGCTGGCCGCCTGTCGCTTCGCTCCAAACAGCTTGGCCGTGAACGAGCTCTCCGCGAATTCGAAGGCGATCAGGACGTTCTGTAGAACGTTCAGGTGGGGAAAAACCGAATAGCGCTGGAAAACCACGCCGCGGTCCGGACCCGGCTCGTCCGGCAGCGCCGCTCCATCGAGCGTGATGATGCCGCGCGTCGGCCGCTGCTGGCCGAGGATCATCCGGAGAAAGGTGGATTTGCCGCAGCCCGAGGGACCGACGACGGAGACGAAGGCGCCGGAGGCGATGTCGACCGATATGCTTTCGAGCACGATCTGGTTGCCATATTCCATCCAGACATTGTGGACGCGGATCTCGCTCATCGGCGCGTCTCCTGGACATAGGCCCAGGGGAAAGCGCGCCGGGCGAGCCGCGCCAGCAGCCAGTCGAGAAGATAGGCGATGAGGGTGATCCAGGCGACGTAGGGCAGGATCACGTCCATGGCGAGATAGCGCCGGACGAGGAAGATGCGATAGCCGAGGCCGCTCTCGGCGGCGATCGCTTCCGCCGAGATCAAGAAGAGGAAGGCCGGGCCGAGTGATAGCCTGAGCGCTTCGATGAGCCGCGGCATCGCCTGCGGCAGTGCAACGCGCAGCATCAGTTGCCAGGTGGAGGCGCCGAGCGTCTGCGCCTTGACGATCTGCTCACTCGGGATGGCGGTGACGGTCATGGCGAGGTCGCGAACGAGGAAGGGTGCGATGCCGATTACGATCAGCACCACCTTGGAGAGTTCGCCGAGGCCGAAGACGATGAACAGCACCGGCAGGATCGCCATCGGCGGGATCATCGAAACGACGGCGACGAGCGGCGACAGCCCGGCGCTTGCTAGCGGAAGCAGCCCGAGCGTCAGCCCGAGCACCAAGCCGATGGCGGCGGCCGCACCGAGGCCGATGAACAGTCGCTGGAGGCTCGCCGCGGTATCAGACCAGAGGGTCAAGTCTCCCGACCGCCGGTCGGGCTCGGTCGCCAACCGGTCCATGCTCGTCGCCATTTCCGTGATCGGCGGCAGCAGCTTGTCGCCCGGATTTGCGGCCCGCCGTTCCGCCGAGGCGACGACATAGAGGCAGGCGATCAGCAGGAAGGGCAGGAGGGCAAGCAGGATCCGCGTTCCCGATCCCGGGACGATATTGACGGCACGTCGCATGAGTCTTTCCATCCTCTGGAGAACATCTCGGGCCGAAGCCGGCAGGGCAGGGGCAGCGTCAGTCCGTGCCCTGTAGCGGCGTCAGAGGGAGCCTTCGGCAGCGAGCCTCATGTAGCTGACGTCGAAGCGCAGCTTCACGTTGTCGGTCGAGCCGAGAACCTGCCCGCCCGGGAACGCGATGCCGACGGCGTCCTTGTCGGAAGCGTCGTCGCCGAGCAGGCCATGGTCGAAGGAGAAGGTTCTGACGAGGTCCATCGTCTTGATGAGGTCCTCGCTCTCGGTGAAGGCGACCGCCTCCTCAGGTGTCGCGAACAGCTTGGTCGCCGCAAGTTGGGCCTCGAAGCCGGCAAGGTCCGTGCCGGACATCGCGCCCATGGCGGCACGCGCCGCTTTGCCCTTTTCGCCCGGATCGGAAAGGACCGCCATCGTCTCGTACCAGATGCCGGCGAGTGCCTTGCCGAAGGCGGGATTGTCCTTGAGCACCTCTGTGTTGACCATCAGCGTGTCGATGATCTCGCCCGGAATTTGCGTGGAATCGAACAGCGCGGCGGAACCGGGTTCGGCCCTGACCTCGGCGAGCAGCGGGTTCCAGGTCACCACCGTCGAGGTCTCCGGCGACTTGAAGGCGGCGACCATGTCGGCGTCGGAGGTGTTGACGATCGTCACGTCCTTTTCGGAAAGCCCCGCCGCTTCGAGAGCGCGCGCAAGCAGGTAGTGCGAGACCGACAGTTCGACAAGATTGATGCTCTCACCCTTGAGATCGGCGGGCGTCTTCGCGGTCTTGGAGACGATGCCGTCATTGCCGTTGGAGAAATCGCCGATGATCAGGATCGTCGTGTCGACGCCGCCGGCGGCAGGAATGGTCAGGCCATCCATGTTCGTCGCCGTCACACCGTCGAAGCCGCCGGCGGTGTACTGGTTGATGGACTCGACGTAATCGTTGATCTGCTTGACGTTGATGGTGATGCCGTATTTGTCGGCCCATTTCTTCACGATCCCGGCATCCGCCGCGTAGGGCCATGGCATCCAGCCGACATAGATCGTCCAGGCGATATTGAATTCCTTCTTCGGCTCCGCCTGCGTCCCGCCCGCGAGTAGCGCGAGAGAGAGGCCGAGAGCGGCCGAGAGGGCACGAAAACCGAATCTGCCATTTCCGAAACGCATCGTCTGTTCCCCTTGTTCGACTTGGGGCTCAAGCTGCGCTCATTTCTCGGAAATCACGAGGCGGGATTCCCAAAGCAACGACATCGCTGCATGAGCCTCCCGGGCTTTTATCCCGCCGTGGACCCGGTGGATGTCTCCCCACCGGAGGTTTCTCTCGGTCCAGTCATGCTTTATCGCATCGGAACCCTAGAAACATTGCCAGTATAGTTTGATGTCCTCTAAAGTAAAGCGGAAGTTTTGCAAATTTATGCTCATAATTTGTGCGTTTGATGCTTATAAATTAATCAAGTAGACCAATATTTATTAGGGCACATCTGAGGCGACCTGATCGTCCCGGTCTTCCGCGCATCGAGACGTGTTGATGGTCTGCGGCCACAATAACGTTCCAAGGCCGCTCGAGTCTTTGCACGCTCCCCCTCTGGCTCTCCGCGCGACGCATGCTGCGCTGCAGCGACGAATTCACTTGATGTGTTTAGTAAAGCGTATATCACTAAACATATTGCTCAACATGAGGGAGTATGGCTTGGGCATGTGAGCAAGGGAGAATTTTCCGAGGCCGGCGTCGGTCGGTTCTGTATCTGGGAGGAATACATGCGGAAGGTGACGAAGGCCCTGATGGGCATGTCGTCGGCACTCGTGCTGTCGACGGCGATACCGGGAATGGCGAAGGCCGATGAATTGACGCTGTGCTGGGCGGCCTGGGATCCGGCGAATGCGCTGGTCGAGCTCTCCAAGGATTTTACCGCAGCGACCGGCACCACGATGAAGTTCGAGTTCGTGCCGTGGCCGAACTTCGCCGACCGCATTCTCAACGAGCTCAATTCGGGCGGCAAGCTCTGCGATCTCCTGATCGGCGACAGCCAGTGGATCGGCGGTTCCGCCGAGAACGGCTACTACGTCAAGCTCAACGATTTCTTCGACAAGGAAGGCATCAAGATGAGCGACTTCGCCGAAGCCGCGGTCAATGCCTATTCCACTTGGCCGAAAGGCACGCCGAACTATTGGGCGCTGCCGGCCATGGGTGACGCCAACGGCTGGTTCTATCGCAAGGATTGGTTCGCCAAGCCGGAATTGCAGGCCGAGTTCAAGGAGAAATACGGCCGCGACCTCGGCCCGCCGAAGTCCTGGGATGAATTGAAGCAGGTCGCCGAATTCTTCACCGGTCGCGAAATCGACGGCCAGAAGGTCTATGGTGCCGCGATCTTCACCGAGCGTGCCTCCGAGGGCATCACCATGGGCGCGACCTCGGCGCTCTATCCCTATGGCTTCAAATACGAGCAGACCGGCGGCAAATACGACATGGACGGTGCCGTCAATTCCGCGGATGCCGTGGCGGGCCTCGAAGCCTACAAGGCTCTCTACAAATGCTGTCAGCCGCCCGGTTACACCGACAGCTACATGGGTGAGGGGCTCGACGCCTTCAAATCCGGCCAGGTGGCGATGGCGATGAACTGGTTTGCCTTCTTCCCCGGCCTCTACAAGGACGAGAAGGTCGGCGGCGACAAGATCGGCTTCTTCGTCAATCCCAAGCAGAAGGTGGCCGCCTCGACGCTTGGCGGGCAGGGAATGTCCGTCGTCGCCAATACCGACAACATGGACGGCGCGCTCGCCTACATCAAATGGTTCGCTCAGCCCGATGTCCAGAAGAAATGGTGGGCGCTCGGCGGCTACGCCGTGCACAATGCCGTCCTGAACGATCCGTCCTTCAAGGACAGCCAGCCCTTCGCGGCCGACTTCCTCGTGGCGATGAACCAGGTGCAGGATTTCTGGCAGGAGCCGTCCTACGCGATCCTGCTGCAGGCCATGCAGAAGCGCCTGCACGACTATGTCGTCGCCGACCAGGGCACGGCGCAAGAGGCACTCGACTCTCTCGTCAACGACTGGAAGGAAATCTTCGAGGACGAAGGCAAGCTTTAGGCTCCCTCAGCAACACGGCCCGGCCGCGAAGGTCCGGGCCGTCGGCCTCGAACCCGATTCTTCCTTGAATTCAGGTGACGTCAGTGACCGATGCCCCTTCCACTATTGCGGAGCGATCCGCCGACATGCTTGCCCACGCTACGCCGACGACGATCGCGGTTCGGGTGCGCGGTCTTTCCGACCGTGCCATCGCCTGGCTCTTCATCACGCCGACGATCGCCTTATTGCTTGCGATCAATATCTTCCCGCTGATCTGGGCGGTCTATCTGTCCTTCACGAATTTCCGCGCGAACCGCCCTTACGCCGAAGTCGACGGCGTCGGCTTGCGCAACTACCAGCGGGTGCTGAACGACCCGGATATCTGGATCGCCATGCAGACGACGGCGCATTTCGTCTTCTGGACGATCCTCCTACAGACGGTCATCGGCTTCGCACTTGCCTATCTGATCGACCGCAAGTTCCGCGGCCACGCCTTCTGGACGACGGTCATCCTCATCCCGATGATGCTGTCGCCGGCGGTCGTCGGCAACTTTTGGCGGTTCCTCTACCAGCCGCAGATCGGCCTCTTCAATTATATCGTCTCGTTCTTCACGGGCATTCCGCCGTCATCCTTCGAGATGCTCGGTTCGGTGAGCCTGGCGCCCTGGGCGATCATCATCGTCGATACCTGGATGTGGACCCCCTACGTCATGCTGATCTGCCTCGCCGGCCTCAGGTCCATCCCGGACTACATCTACGAGGCCGCCGAGGTCGACCGCGCGTCCGCTTGGCGGCAATTCTGGTCGATCACCGTGCCGATGGCCTTGCCCTTCATCATGCTCGCCGTGCTCTTCCGCGGCATCGAGAATTTCAAGATGTTCGACATGGTCATGCTGCTGACAGGCGGAGGGCCTGGTTCGACCACCGAGGTCGCGTCGATCACGCTGAAGCGCGAGGCCTTCGAAAGCTGGCTCACCGGACGATCTTCGGCCTTCGCAATTATTCTTTTCGTCGCGGTGTTCGGCCTCGCCAACATCTACGTCAAAGCGCTCAACAAGGTGAAACAGCGATGAGTTCGGTCAATACCACCGCCCATTCCGTGGTCGAGCCGACGCCGACCGTGAAACGCATCGCCGGCACGATCGTCATCCTCTATGCGCTGGTCACGATGATCCCGCTCGCCTGGATCTTTCTGACGAGCATCAAGTCGCCGCCGGATTCGATCAGCTATCCGCCGAAGGTCGTCTTCACCCCGACGCTCGAGGGCTTCTGCAATCTCTTCACGACGCGGACAAGGCAGACGCCGGACTATATCCAGTCGCTCCCAGCACCGACCAGCACCTGCGACGAGATCACCCGCAACCGCAACATGGTCATCGCCGGCCCATCGAACTATTGGCCGCGCTTCGGCAATTCGCTCGTGATCGCTTTCGGCTCGACCTTCCTTGCGGTCTCTCTGGGAACGTTTGCGGCCTACGGTTTCTCCAGGTTCCGCGTTCCACTCGCCGACGATCTCCTGTTCTTCATTCTCTCGACGCGAATGATGCCGCCGATCGCGGTCGCGATCCCGATCTACCTCATGTATCGCCAGTTCGGACTTTCCGACACGGCGCTCGGGATGATCCTGCTCTATACCGCCGTCAACGTCTCGCTCGCCGTTTGGTTGCTCAAGGGCTTCATCGACGAGATTCCCCGCGAATACGAAGAGGCGGCGATGATCGATGGCTATACCCGCTTGCAGGCCTTCTGGAAGGTCGTGCTGCCGCAGGCGACGACCGGCATCGCCGCGACCGCGATCTTTTGCCTGATCTTCGCCTGGAACGAATATGCCTTCGCGGTGCTCCTGACTTCGGGCTCGGCGCAGACCGCGCCGCCGTTCATCCCGACGATCATCGGCGAGGGCGGACAGGACTGGCCGGCGGTCGCGGCCGGCACGACGATCTTCCTGGTGCCGATTCTCGTCTTCACCATCATCCTGCGCAAGCAGTTGCTGCGCGGCATCACCTTCGGAGCGGTACGCAAATGACGACTCCGCAAAAAACGACCCCTACAGCCCGGCAGAAGCGGTCCTTGTTCCTGCGGCGCGGACCGATGGAAAACATCGCGACGGTGCTGATCGCCGCGGGCTTCCTGATGCTGTTCCAGCCGTTCCTGCTGACGCTTTACACCTATTCGCTGGCCATGCTGCTGACTGGAACCGTCATGTTCATCATCGTCTCGAAATTTCCGGAGTAAGCGATGTCCGAGATCAAGATCGTAAACCTGCGCAAGCAGTTCGGTGATTTCGTCGCTGTCGAGGATTCGAGTTTCACGGTCCAGGACGGCGAGTTTCTGGCGCTGCTCGGGCCGTCAGGCTGCGGCAAGACGACGACGCTCAGGATGATCGCCGGGCTCGAGCTGCCGACCAGCGGCAAGATTTATCTCGATGGCGAGGACGTTACCTTCAACCGGGCGAGCGCCCGCGACATCGCCTTCGTCTTCCAGCTCTTCGCGCTTTATCCGCACATGAATGTGCGCCGGAACATCGGTTTCCCGCTCCTGTCGCAGGGGGTGCCGAAGGCGGAAATCCGCGCCCGCGTCGAGGAGACCGCGAAGCTCCTGAGGATCGACCACATCCTCGACCGGTCGGTTTCGGGGCTCGCCGGCGGCGACCGCCAGCGTGTTGCGCTTGGCCGCGCGATCATCCGGCGGCCCAAATGCTTTCTGATGGACGAGCCGCTCGGCACGCTCGACGCGGAATTCCGCGAGGTGATGGTCCATGAGCTGCGCGAGCTCCACAATCGCATCCATGCGACAACGGTCTACGTGACCCACGACCAGCACGAGGCGATGGCGATGGCCGACAAGATCGCGGTCATGAATCACGGCGTGATCGAGCAGTTCGGCACGCCGCAGGAAATCTACAATCGTCCAGCCTCGATGTATGTCGCCGATTTCATCGGCTCGCCGCCGATGAATTTCATGCGCTTCCATTCGGGGCTCAAGAGAGGGACGCGATCGATCTTCCTCGACGGTGTCGAAGTCGCCGTGCCGGAGGTGGGGGAGGACGTGGCGCCGGGCGAAATGGCGCTCGGCGTCCGTCCGGAACATATCCGCTTCAGCGATCACTCCCCCGTCCGCGGTGCTGTCTATGGCAGCGAGTATCTGGGCACCAACCAGATCGTCGCCGTGGAGACCGCCGCCGGCATCGTCAAGGCGCGCGTTTCGGCCGACCGCAGCTTCAGGCTCGGCGAGATCGTCGGGCTCGAATTCAACCAGGCTAGGCTCGCCGTCTTCGACTACACCTCGGGCAGGGCGATCGCATCCTCCCTCTATGCGGAGGCGCACCATGGCTGAGGTCGTTCTTCACGGTATTGGCAAGACCTTCGGCGACACGGTCGCGGTCGACGATCTGTCGCTAACCATCAGGGACGGGGAATTCGTGGTCCTCCTCGGGCCGACGGGCGCCGGCAAGACGACAACCCTGCGCTTGATCGCCGGGCTCGAAAGCCCGGATTGCGGGCGGGTAACGATCGCCGGTCGCGACGTCGGTCGACAGTCGCCGGCCGAACGCGACGTGGCCTTCGTCTTCCAGCAATATTCGCTCTATCCGCACTTAAGCGTCTACGACAATCTCGCCTTTCCGCTGCGCTCGCCGGCACGGCGGCTTGGCGCCGAGGAGATCGACCGGCGCGTGCGCGAGGTCGCACGCATGGTTCGGATCGAGCATAAGCTCCAAAACCGCTCGACGCGGCTTTCGGGCGGCGAGATGCAGCGCGTCGCGATCGGCCGCGCGCTGGTGCGCCGTCCGGCGATCTATCTCATGGACGAACCGCTGTCGTCACTCGACGCGAAGCTCAGGGCGGAGCTTCGGCTCGAACTGAAGCGGATCCAAAAGGAGCTGGGCTCGACGCTTCTCTACGTCACCCATGACCAGGTCGAGGCGATGACGATGGCGGATCGCATCGGCATTCTGTCCGAGGGAAGGCTCGTGCAGGTCGGCACGCCGCGGGAGATCTACGCGGACCCGGCCAATCTGCATGTCGCCGCGCGCCTCGGCCAGCCGCACATCAACCTGCTTCCCATAGACCTTCTGCCCGGGGCCGCGCCACCATTCGGCGCGCTGACGATCGGCGCGCGCACCGAACATCTGGAGATCGCGACCAACGCTCAGGGCAATGCCGAAGTCGACTGGATCGAGCATCTCGGCGACCAGAACCACCTGCACATCCGGGTGAGGGGGCACAAGCTCGTGACGCTTGCTGATCCCTATCTCTCCATCAAGCCAGGCGACCGGATCAACCTTTCACTGAGACAGCCCCTTTATTTCGGGTCGGCCGGCGAGCGGCTGCGCTGATGCTGCGGGGATTAATCGACAAGGCAATTGGATGAGCACGATGAAGCACTTTTTCAACCGCAAGGAAAACATCGTCACCGAAGCGCTGGACGGCCTGCTGCAGACCGCGCCAGCCGGCACCCTCGCGCGCCTCGACAGCTATCCCGACATCAAGGTCGTCCTGCGCGGCGACTGGGACAAGGCGAAGGTTGCCGTCGTTTCCGGCGGCGGGGCCGGCCATGAACCGTCGCATGCGGGCTTTGTCGGAAAAGGCATGTTAACCGCGGCGGTTTCCGGCGAGATCTTCGCCTCGCCGAGCGTCGATGCGGTGCTGACCGCGATCCGCGCGGTGACCGGGCCGAGGGGCTGCCTGCTGATCGTCAAGAACTACACCGGCGATCGCCTCAATTTTGGGCTCGCGGCGGAAAAGGCGCGCGTCGAAGGCTTTCGCGTCGAGATGGTGATCGTTGCCGACGACATCGCTCTTCCGGATATCGCCCAGCCGCGCGGCGTCGCCGGAACGCTCTTCGTCCACAAGATTGCGGGGCATTTGGCAGAGCAGGATGCGGATCTCGAGACCGTTGCCGCCGCCGCCCGCTCGGCCGCGCGCGACATCGTTTCGCTCGGCGTGTCGCTCTCCTCCTGCTCCATTCCCGGCCAGGCCCATGCGGAGCGGCTCGAGGCGGACGAGGGGGAACTGGGGCTCGGCATCCACGGCGAACCCGGCGCCGAACGGATCGCCCTGCAGGAGGCGCGCAGCATTGTTGCCACAATGTCCGAGCGGCTTTCCAGAGCTTTGCCGGGAGACGGCGGCTATGCGCTTCTCATCAACAATCTCGGCGCCGTGCCGCCGATCGAGATGGGATTGATCGCCCACACGGTCCTTTCCTCGTCACTCGCCACGCGTGTGAAGCTGACGATAGGCCCGGCGCCGATGATGACGGCGCTCAACATGAACGGCTTTTCGCTTTCGCTCATCCGGCTTGATGGCGAGCGTGAGGCGGCATTGAAATCGCGCGTCGGCCCGCATGCCTGGATACCCGCCGTCGAGTGCCATGATGTCTCCGTTCTGCCGGCGATTGCCGTGCCCGCCACCGATTCCGTGGCGGCCAGTCACGATCCGGCCGCCGATCGGCTGATCGCGGCGATTTGCGATCATCTGCTCTCGCTCGAAGCGGAACTCAACCATCTCGACGCCCGAGCCGGCGACGGCGATACCGGCTCGACCGTGGCGACAGGTTCGCGCAGCGTTCTTGCCCAGATCGAAAGGCTGCCGCTGAAGGACATCGCCGCGACGCTTTCCTCGATCGGCGGCATACTCAGCACCAGCATGGGCGGATCGAGCGGCGTGCTCCTGTCGATCTTCTTCACCGCGGCGGCCAAGGCCTATTCGGACACGAAGGACATGGCGGGCGCGCTGCTGGCGGGACTCGAACGGATGACCTTCTACGGCGGAGCGGCCGTTGGCGACCGCACGATGGTGGATGCCCTGGATCCGGCGCTGCGCGCCCTCAAGGCCGGCGGTCTCGCTGCGGCGGCTTCCGCAGCCCGCGCCGGCGCCGACGCGACACGGGCGATGAAGAAGGCGAAGGCCGGGCGCGCCTCCTATATCGGCGAACGGGATCTCGATGGCGTACCAGACCCGGGAGCCATCGCTGTGGCCGCGGTCTTCGAAGTCGCAGCAGGGCTTGCCTAGATCACGATGATTTCAGGTCGGATCGACCTAAATCATAACCGTGGTTGACTCTTATAAGTCAGCGCCGGATGCGGGCGGAAAATCGCGCAACTTTTTCCTCATCCCGCGCTACTGCATGTTTCCTTAAATCGTACCCGATTTAAGGACAAAAACATGCAGCAATTCAGAGTGCTACAGCGTCCTTTGTGCGTCTGAAAAGACGCACGGCGCTGTAGGCACATGCTCTAACGGTGGCGGCCGATCGCGAGTATGATCGAGCGAGGTTGGTAAAAGGTGTTGGTCGTGGTGGCAAATGCAGCGCTCATAGGCGGGTTGATCGAAGCCTGTCGCGAGGTGATTGCCGCCAATGCCGATCATCTGTCGGAACTCGACAGGGCTATCGGCGACGGAGACCATGGCACCAACATGCGTCGCGGCCTGGAGGCGGTCTACGCCGAGCGAAACCGGCTCGCAGAGCTTACCCTGCCGAAAGCACTGGAGGAGATAGGCTTCATTCTCGTCATGAGCGTCGGCGGTGCGGCCGGTCCGCTCTACGGAACGCTGCTGATCGAGACCGGTCGTCAATTGGCCGGTTCGAACGGACAGATCGAGTTTGCAGGCGCGCTCGAGCTTGCTATCACTGCCGTCGCCCGTCGCGGGCGGGCGAGTCCCGGCGACAAGACGCTGCTCGACGTGCTTTACCCGGTGCATGCCGAAGTGGTAAGGCGCGCGGGACTGGCACACATCTGCGAAGAGGCGGAACGGGCGGCAAGCCTGACTTTCGGCATGAGAGCGATGCGCGGGCGCGCCGCATTTCTCGGCGAGCGGTCGATCGGACATGTCGATCCGGGCGCGAAGAGTTGTGCGCTGCTGACGGCGGCGATCTGTCGTTTCTTGGAGGAGCATTGTCCGGCATGAACCCGAAATCTGCAAATGTCGGCATCGTCATCGTTTCGCATTCCCCCCTTGTCGCGGAAGGTGCCGCCGACATGGTGCGCCAGATGGTCGGCGATTGCGTGCCGCTCGCCTGGTCGGGCGGCAACGCGGAGGGTGGGCTCGGCACGCACGCCGCCGGCATCCTCGCCGCGATCGAACGGGCCTGGTCGGATGCCGGGGTAGCCATCTTCGTCGATCTCGGCGGGGCGGAGACGAACAGCGAAATGGCGATCGAAATGCTCGGGGAGCCGCGCTCCCGAAGAGTGATCATTTGCGATGCGCCTTTGGTCGAGGGGGCGGTGATGGCAGCGGCCGAAGCGTCGGGCGGGGCGGCTCTTGCCCGGGTCGTGGCGACCGCGGAGGAACTGTCGCCGTGATGGACAACAGGCCGCGACGGGAAGCGCCCGAGGCAGTGGACACGCAGGGTTACTGTCAGGCGGAGATCGAGGTGACGCACGGCTTCGGGCTGCATGCTCGCCCGTCGGTCGTTTTCACGCGGCTCGCGAAATCGTTTCCCTGCACCGTCGAGATCGAGGTCAACGACAGCAACGTCTGGCTGAACGGCAAGAGCATCGTCAAGATCATGGGGGCGAGGATTCGGAGGGGTTCGATCCTGAAAATCCGAGCCCGAGGCTTACGCGCCGCGGAAGCGATCCATGCGCTCAAGGCGCTCGTCAAGCGCGATTTCGATGAAGAAAAGAAGCATGGCCGAAGCGCTTGAAATCTCCGGGATATCCGCCTCTCCGGGTGTGGGGGTCGGGCCCGTCCATCTCGCCGCCGAATTTACGGCGGAGGCGCTCGCGCCCGGCGACACCGTGGTCGCGGAAGGCGACCGGCTGCGACGGGCGGTCGCCACCGCCGTCGCGGAGCTCGATGCTCTCGCGTATCGGTCGGACGAGGAGAGCGCCGGCATTCTCGACTTCCAGATCGAGATGCTGCTCGATCCGGCTCTCGTCGAAATGGCCGAGGAACGGATCGCGGCCGGGGATGGCGCCGCACTCGCCTGGCTCGGCGCGCTCGACGACTATATCGCCGGCATCGAGGAGGCGCCCGATGAGCAGCTCCGCGCCCGCGCGGTCGACATCGTCGACATCCGCAATCGCGTCCTCAGCGCGCTCACGGGCCGCCCTCTGGAAGATTTTGCGCCCGGTTCGGTCTTTGTCGGCAAGGACCTCGAGCCCAGCCTCTTCCTCGCGCATGACTGGACGGCCGGTGGCGGCATCGTCCTCTTCGAAGGCAGCGTCTCCAGCCATGTGGCAATGCTCGCTCGCAGCCGTTCGGTACCCATGCTGGTGGCGACGGGACGGTTCGAAATCGCACCCGGCGCGCGCGTTCTTGTAGATGCGAATGGCGGCCGAGCCGTTATCGCGCCCGACGATGGGCATGTTCGCGAGGCGAAATCGAGGAAGCCTGCAGCAAGGCCGACCGCCTCGCGCGCCGGCGGAACGATCGAAACCGCCGACGGCGTTGCGATCCGGCTGTCTGCCATCATCAATGATCCGCGCGAGCTCGAGGCCATTGATCCAGCCTCCTTCGCGGGCATCGGTCTGATGCGGACCGAATTTCTGGTGACGTCGCCCGCGGATGCCGTCGATGAGGAAAAGCACTACGACATCTATCGGCATGCATTGGATTGGGCCGGCGAATCTCCGGCGATCGTGCGCATGCTCGATCTCGGCGGCGACAAGACATTGCCGGGCCTCGGCGCCATGAGGAGCGAATCCTTCATGGGCCTCAAGGGCATCCGGTTGCTCCTGGCGCGGCCGGAGCTTGCCCGCGCCCAAGCGCGCGCGCTGCTGCGCGCCGCCGTACATGGCAATCTCGGCGTCCTCTTGCCGATGGTGACGGTCCCGGAGGAACTCGATGCGATGCGGGCGATCTTCGAAGAGGAGTCTACCGCGCTTGGCAAGAGGGGGTTGCAAACTCGCATGCCGGAGATCGGCATGATGGTGGAGGTCCCGGCGGCGGCGCTGATGCTCGACCGATTTTCGCGGTCGAACTTCTTTTCTTTCGGGACAAACGATCTGGCGCAATATCTTGCGGCTGCCGCAAGAGACGACCAAAGCGTCGCCGCACTTTACGACGCCGCCACGCCGGCGGTTTGCAGGGTAATAGCGCAGGGTGTGGCGCTTGCCGAAGCTATGAACAGACCGATCGGAATCTGCGGCGAGATGGCCTCCGAACCCCGGCATATACCGGCGCTCATGGCTGCGGGCCTTCGCCACTTCTCGGTGGCGGCCAATCGCGTGAGGGACATAGGATCCACAATCGGCGGCTTGCGATCTGATGGCCGGGCCGCGGCGGAGATGAAATGAATGTCGCGCGAGACGGTTGAAGACGCGATCATCGCCTACAAGACGATCCTGGCGCAGATCATCGACAATCGGCCGTCGGGCACCCGTCAGAGGCTCGCCGCGGCGCTCGGCAAGCATCGCAGCTTCGTCACACAGGTGACGAGTCCGGCCTATTCGACTCCGCTGCCGGCGCGGCATCTGGCGACGATCTTTCGCGTCTGCCACTTCAGCCCCGGTGAGCAGGAGCGCTTTCTTCAGGCCTATCAATCCGCGCACCCCGGCAAGCTGCCGGATTTCGGGAGCGCGGAGAAGCTGCGGCAGCTCTCGTTGATCGTTCCCGATCTCGGCGATGAAAAGAAGAACCGCCTATTCGACGAAGCGATCGAGGAACTCGTACGGAACATGGCGAAACTGGTCGGAACGATGGATTAGAGGGTCGTGATGTGTTTCAGTACATCGCTGCGCCCAGGCTCTCTATGTTCGAGTTCGATCAAGGCCACCGATGCCGAGACTCTATGCGTTGCGGCGTTTTGCGGGCAGGAGAGCACGGCGTCGTGGGGGATGCACGATGAAGAAGTTCATGAACCGACCCGAGACGCTGGTGGCTGAAAGCCTCGCCGGCTTCGTAGCAGCCCATGAACACATGGTGAGCTTCGGAGCCGACAGGAAGTTCATTCGCCGGCGGAGCCTTCGGCCGGGCAAGGTCGCGCTCATTTCGGGCGGCGGTTCGGGGCACGAGCCGATGCATGTCGGCTTTGTCGGGAGAGGTATGCTGGACGCCGCGTGCACCGGACATGTCTTCACCTCTCCGACGCCGGACCAGATCATTGCCGCGATCCGGGAGACCGACGTCGGGGAGGGATGCCTGCTCATCGTCAAGAATTATGACGGCGACGTCATGAATTTCGAGATGGCGGCCGAACTCGCTGCGGCCGAGCACCGGATCGCCACCGTTATCGTGCGCGACGATGTCAATCCCGGCGGGTCGAAGCGCAGCCAAGGCAGGAGAGGCGTTGCGGGAACGCTCGTGGTCGAGAAGCTGCTCGGAGCGGCGGCGGAGGCCGGCTGGCGGCTCGACGAGCTCAGCGCACTCGGCGAGGACCTCAACGGCCGCATCCGCACCATGGGCGTGGCGCTCAGCGGTGTGGCCGTACCTGACACGGAGCGGAAAACCTTCGTGCTCAACGAAGACGAGATGGAGATGGGCGTCGGAATTCACGGAGAGCCGGGCCGTGCACGGGTCAAATTCGCGGCCGCCGAAGAAATCGTTGAAACGATGCTCGAGGCTATCTTGAGCGATCTGGCACGGGACCGGGGCGATAAGCTGCTCCTCTCATCAATGGATTCGGTGGCACCCCTGTGTCGGAACTCTATCTCGCCTACAATTCCGCCCGAGCGCGGCTCCAGAGCCTGGGTGTCATAGTTGCCCGGTCGCTGGTCGGAACCTATGTCACCTCCCTGGACATGGCGGGCCTCTCAATCACCGTTGCTCGCCTCGATGAACGGGAGCTTTCCTTGTGGGACGCGCCGATCGACACGGCGGTGCTGCGCTGGGGAGGCTGGTCGGATATTTCGGCGGTGTCGCTTGGCAGTTAATCGGAAGATGTGATCACCTCGGTGGCTTCGCAGCCGAAGCAGATCGAGGCGCAGACCGCTTAAGTTCGGGATCGGGATTGAATGAAAGAACGGCGCCCCGAGGGTCGCCGTCAGACTGCGTTAACGTTTGCCGGGGTTTCTGATGTGCCATGGACGATACCGGTTCGCAGCCTGTAATCGTCCATGGCGGTCCAATCGTCAGTTCTTTACCGTGTCTTCCAGGAAGAACCGGCCAAGCGGATTCTGGTAGAAGTTCTCGATGTTCTTGCGCGAAACGTTCAGGTAGGGGCTGTAGTAGAGGTCGACCCAGTGGACATCGTCCTTCGCCGTCTTCTGGATATCGACGTACATGGCCTCACGCTTCGCCGGATCGAGCTCCAGACGCGCCGCGGCGACAAGTTGCTTCACCTTGTCGCTGTTGTAGCGGGTCATGTAGTTCATATTGGTGTCGTGGCCGAGCACGAAGGTGGTCTTCTGGTCTGGATCGAGGATGTCGTTCGTCCAGTACATGACCGAAATATCGTAGTCGCCGGCGACCAGCATGTCCCAGCTTTGACTCGGGTCGACCTTCTGCAGATTGACCGTGACGCCCGCCTTGGCAAACTGCTGCTGCAGCTGCACCGCGATCTGCTCGTCGACCTCGTTGCCGGCGTTTACGATGTAGTTGAGCGTCAGGTCCGATGCTCCGGCCCCGGCCAGCATCGCCTTGGCCTTCTCAGGATCGTAAGGATACTGGTAATTGGCGTCGTAGTGATAGAGCGAGCCCTTTGGAATGTAGGAATTTGCGACCGTGCCGATGCCGAACGTGACCGTGTCGACGATCGCTTTCTTGTCTATCGCCATGTCCAGTGCCTGGCGCACTTCCTTCTTGGCAAGCATGCCGTGCTCATGGTTGATGAGCAGATGGTCCTCGCGGGTCGAGGTGTCAATGTGAACCGTGAGGTTCGGGTCCTTCTTCAATTCCTCGACGCGCGAGAAAGGAACGAAGATCGCTGCGTCGAGTTGGCCGGCCTGGACGTTCAGCATGCGAGTGTTGTCGTCCGGAACCGAAATCCACTCGACGCCGTCTAGTTTCACACGGTCGGCCTGCCAGAAGTTCGGATTCTTTTCGAGGATTACCCGGTCGCCGCGCCGCCACTCCTTGACAGTGAACGCGCCGGATGATGCCGTTGGCAGTTCGGCGAAGGCGTCCTCGCCAGCCTCGACGGCCGTCTTGGAAAGCACCGAGACGTTCGGAAGGGCAAGCGTCGACAGGAACGGTGCGGAGGGCGTCTTCAGCTTGACGACCAGCGTCTTCGGATCGGCCGCCTCGGCGGTTTCGACGATCTTATAGCTGTCGCTCCAGAGAGAGCCTTCGTGGTCGCGGATGCGCAGCAGGCTGAAGGCGGCATCTTCGGCAGTGATCGGCGAGCCGTCAGAGAACTTCGCGTCACGGATCTTGAAAGTGTAGGTCAGGCCGCCATCGGAAACGGTCCAGCTTTCGGCGAGGCCGGGCTCCAGCTTGGTGCCAGTCTTGTCAACGCGGACAAGCACGTCGAAGACGTTGGAAAACACCCAGTTGTCGACGTTCTGGGCCGACTTGATCGGATCGAATGTCGTCGAATCCTCGCGGCGGCCGATGGTGAGGATGCCGGCCGCTTCGGCATAACTGGCACTGAGCATGAGGGCGGCTGCAAAAGCGGCGCGGCCGATGTTGTTCCATCTTTTGGTCATGGTTCGTTCCCTTCGTAATTATGGCATGCGTTTGACGGAATGGATCGGTTCGAGAGGCGCGGCATAGGTATGGCCGAGCAATGGCCTGTCGGGATCAATGTCGGGGATCGCTGCGATCAATGCGGCGGTGTAGGGATGTTTCGGCCGGGAGAAGACGTCCTCGGAGCGACCATCCTCGACGATCTCTCCGCGATACATCACTACGGTGCGTTCGCACAGGTTGCGCACGATCGCCAGGTCATGGGCGATGAAGATCAAGGTCAGGTCAAGGTCGCGGGCTAGCTTGCGGAAAAGATCGATGATCTGCGCCTGGATCGTGACATCGAGTGCCGCGACGCATTCGTCGGCGATAATCAGCCTGGGATCGACGGCGAGCGCACGGGCGATGCCAGCCCTCTGACACTGCCCGCCGCTCATGCTGCGCGGTTTGCGGTTGGCGAATTCGCGCTCCAATCCGACAAGGTCCAGCAGCTCGTCGACGCGTAACGGAATGTCGGCTCTGGCGATCTTTTTCTGGACTTTCAGCACTTCAGCAAGGGTCTGGCCGATGGTCAGGCGCGGGTTCAGCGCATTGAACGGGTCTTGAAAGACCATGGCCGCCTCGCGCCGCAGCCTGGCGAGACCCGCATTCCTCTGCTGAAAAAGATCGATACCGTCGAAGCTGACATGACCGGCGGAGATCGGCGTCAGGCCCAGCACAGCACGGGCAAGCGTACTCTTGCCGCTGCCGGATTCGCCGACTATGCCGACCGTTTCGCCGGGCATGATCTGCAGATTGACGCCCGAGACGGCGGCGATAGTCCTGGTGTTCTTTCCCCTAAAAAGGCTGCCGCCTGCCGGGTAGCGCACATGCAAATCGTCGATTTCCAGAAGCGGCCTTGTCGCTGCATGTGAGGGCGCAGGGGCACTGGCGGCGGGGAGCGCCACGTCCGGCATGGATGGATGGCTGTGGATGAGGCGAACGGTATACGGGTCCTGCGGTGCGGACAGGATCGTCCGTTTCGCTCCCTGTTCCAGCAGCCTGCCGCCGCGCATCACGGCAATGCGGTCGCAGGTCTGCGCCACGATGCCGAGGTCATGGGTGATGAGGATGATCGACAGGCCGCGCCTGTCGCGGATGTCCATCAAGAGCTTCAGGATCTGCGCCTGGATCGTGACGTCGAGCGCGGTGGTCGGTTCGTCGGCTATGAGGATTTGCGGATTGCAGGACAGCGCCACGCCGATCATCGCCCGCTGACGCATGCCGCCGGACAGCTCGTGCGGGTAGCTGTCGTACTGGCGGACGGGATCGGGGAACCCGATCTGCGCCAGTATCTCGATCGCTGCCGCCCGCGCATCGCGGCCGTTGATGCCCTGATGATAGCGGATTCCCTCTACGATCTGGTCGCCGATGCGCATGACCGGGTCGAGATGGCTGGTCGGGTTCTGGAAGATCATGCCAATCTCGGCGCCGCGCACCTTGAGCATCTCGGCGTCGGTGACGGCAGTGAGGTCGCGCTCTTCGAAGAGAATGGTGCCGCCTTCGATCTTCAGCAAGGATGATGGCAGGAGGCGCACGAGTGAGCGGCAGAACAGGCTCTTGCCCGAGCCGCTTTCGCCGACGAGGCCGAGGATCTCGCCTTTGGCGAGGTCGAGTGAGACGCCCTGCAGCAGGGTGCGCGTCTCTCTGTGGAGATGCGCTTTTACGGTCAGGTCGCGGACCGACAGGACGGAGGCACTCATTCGTGCACTCCGAGCAGTTCGCCAAGCGCGTCGCCGAGCATGCTGAAGCCGAAGGCAAGGCAGACGATAGACAGGCCGGGAAATAGCGTGATCCACCAGGCCGTGGTGATGAAGCTCTGGCCTTCCGCGACCATGACGCCCCATTCGGCGACCGGCGGCTGCACGCCGAGACCGAGATAACTGACGGCGGCCCCGCTCAGCAGTACCAGGACGGCATCCGACATGGCGAAGACGATTGAGCCGACAATGGCATTGGGTAGCAAGTGCCGGAACATGATGCGGAAGCGGCCGAAACCGAGGCTGATGGCCGCGACGGCATAGTCGCTGTTCTTCAGGACCAGGATCTGTGCCCGGATCAACCGGGCGTATGACACCCAGCCGACCAGCGCCATTGCGATGTAGAAGCTGCTGAGGCCCGGACCCAGAATGGCGATGATAGACAGCATCAGCACCAGGAACGGAAAGGCGAGGATGATGTCGATGAGGCGCATGAACAGCGCGTCGACGATGCCCCCGAAGAAGCCGGCGACGGTGCCGACGATCGTGCCTATCACGAAGGGGAAGGCCACGCCGATCAGGGCGATCTGGAGGTCTATGCGGGTGCCCCAGATGACGCGTGAGAGGAGATCGCGGCCGAAGTTGTCGGTGCCGAACGGATGCAGGAGCGATGGCGGCTGCAGGCGGGTTGCACCGTTCTGCAGGATCGGGTCATAGGGCGCAACGACGGGTGCGCCGATCGCCAGCAGCAGGAAAAACAGCAGGATGCCCGCGCCGATGACCAAGGGCAGCCGTTGGCTGAAGCGCAACCGCCAGCCGGCGGGCGACGAGGACACCGTGCCGGCGCTCATAGTTTCACCCTCGGATCGATGGCGACGGTGACGACGTCGGCGAGGAAGTTGACGAGCACCGTGGCGCAGGCAAACACCATGGCGACACCCTGCACGACCATGTAATCGCGCGAGAAGATGGCGCGCACCAGTAGCTGCCCCATGCCCGGCAGGGCAAAGACGCTTTCGACCACGACCGTGCCGCCGATCAGCCAGCCGATATTGACCGCCAGAAGGTTGATGGTCGGCACCAGCGAATTCGGCACGACATGCCGCCAGAAGACGATGCGCTCAGGCATGCCGCGCGCGCGGGCGGCGGTCGCGACGTCTGACTTCAGCGCCTCGATCATTGCCGCGCGCAGGCTGCGGATCAGCACCGTGGAAAGGGAAAGAGCTACCGTCAGGCTCGGCAGGACCAGATGGGCGAGCTTGTCGCCGAACGTCTCCCCGTAGCCGGACACCGGCAGCAGGTCGAGTTTGACGCTGAAAAGGATCATCAGCATCAGGCCGAGCCAAAAGGGAGGAAAGCCGATGCCGAATGTGGAAACAAGGCGGACCACATGGTCGGGCGCCTTGCCGGAATTGCGCGCGGCCAGCGCCGCCATGGGTACGGCGATGAGGACCGACAGGAAAACGCTCGACAGGACGAGCGCGATGGTCGGCTCGATACGGGTGGCGATGAGCTCCAGGACATCGATCTTGTAGAGGATCGACTTGCCCATCTCGCCATTGCCGAGATTCTTCACGAAATAGAAATATTGCTGCCACATCGCCTCGTCGAGGCCGTACTGGGCGCGGATCTTGGCGATGGCCGATGGCGTGGCGCGGGCGCCGAGCAGGTTGCGCGCCGGATCGCCGGGGATGAGCCGCACGAGAATGAAGGTGATGACGCTGATCCCGAAGATGACGGGCAGGAACTGCAAAGGTCGAGTGAGGACGAACCTATAGCGATGCATGGCGATGTCGGCGCCTCCGTCTTTTTCGGATGTCTCTCGCCATGTGTTGCATCAGTTCGGCCCGTGCCGCGACAGGAAATCGATCAGAGCAGGATAATATTCCGCGGGGTTCTCGTAGAAAGGCATGTGGCTCGCATTGGCGAAGACCTTGAGCTCGGCGTTCGGAATTGCGAGCCTCATCTTCAGCGCGCAGGCTGGCGTGAGCTCGTCGTGTTCTCCCGTGGTGATCAGCGTCGGCACCTTTATGCCGGGAAGGTCGGGGATGCGGTTCCAGTCCTTGAGATTACCGATATAGAGGAATTCGTTCGGTCCCTGCATCGTCCCGTAGGGACCCATGTTCCAGTCGGCAAGCGACCTGCGCACGGGTGCAGGCCATTCCGGCAGACGGCAGACATGGCGATAGTTCAGGATGGTGATGGCTGCCATGTATTCGGGATGGTCGTAGGTGCCCTGCGCCTCGTGCTTCTGCATCATGGCCACAGTCTCCGGACCGAGTGCGGCGCGCAGCCGCTCAAGCTCGGTGACGAGGTGCGGCATGTCGGCGACCGTGTCCTCGAGGATCAGCGTCTGCAGATTTTCCGGATATGTCAGCGCGTAATCGATCGCCAGCCAGCCGCCCCAGGAATGGCCGAGCATATGCACCTTGCCGAGCCCCAGTGCCTTGCGAACCGTTTCGGTCTCCTCGACATACCGGCCGATCGTCCAAAGCGAAGAATCGGTCGGGCGGTCGGAGGCGCCGGTGCCGAGCTGATCGAAGGCGACGACGTGATAGCCCTGGTCGACGAGACACGAATGGGCCTCGCGCAGATAGTCACAGGGTAATCCCGGACCGCCATTCAGGCATAACAAGGTTTCCGGGCCTGCACCGAAGCTGTAGGCCATCACCTTGTAGCCATCGACTTCGATTTCATGTCGCGCCTCTGGCTCGATATCACGCCACATTGGCCGCCCCGGCAAAGAATCTGCTTGCTCAATATTTGAGCATGGCTAAATTTTTACCCGAAACGCCAGTCGGCGCCCAGCTATAAGAAGTGATAGGTACGCCTGTGACCGGGACCGGAGCCAATGATGATTGATGAAATCGGGACGATCAGGAACCAGTTCACCGCGCACGAGACCCTGGATGGCTGTGTCGATCAGGTCTTCGAGGCGATGAAATCGATCGGTTTCGAGGCGCTGATCTACGACTATACGCCGGTGCCCTGGGATCTCGATGGCACGATCATGATCCCGTCGCTGCTGAAGCTGCGCAATATTTCCGATGACATGCACGAATACTGGTTCGATCGCGGCTATTTCCGCATCGATCCCGTGCAGCAGGTGGCGCTGCGCACGTCAACGCCGTTTTTCTGGAACTATGATGCCGATGCAGACACGCTCATCAGGCGCTTCATGAGCGATGATACGGCGCCTGTCGCCCGCTATCTGAGCGAACGGGATATGTCGACCGGCATCACCGTTCCCGTCCACATGCCGCGCGGCGACTATGCGACGGTGACGGGCGTGCGTTTCGGCGCCAACCGGGAATTCGAGCGGCATGCGCTACGCTATGTCGCCGATTTCAACCTGCTCGCCCATGTCTTTCACGAGGCGGCCTATTCGCTGTTCGACGCGCGGGCCTTCAACGCGGGCACTGCAAGGCTGACGGAACGGGAGCGTGAATGCCTTCGCTATTCCGCCGAAGGCCACTCTGCCAAGGAAATTTCCCGGATCATCCAACGCTCGGTTCCGACCGTCGTCATGCATCTTAACGCCGCGGCCAAGAAGCTCGGGGCCAAGAACCGTACCCAGGCGGTGGTACGCGCCACGCATTACCGGCTGCTCGAAGAGCGCCCGTCCTATTACTTGTGATAGCTGCCACGGCTTAAAACGCCGCGTTATGCTTCCTCCACTGTCAGACGTGGAGATGCATGTGGCCGCCGTTGCGTCGAAGGAAGCCTTCCTGCCCTTTCGCGAATACCAGACCTGGTATCGTATCACCGGTTCGCTCGACAGCGGCAAGCTGCCGCTTGTCGTGGCCCACGGCGGGCCGGGCTGCACTCATGACTACGTGGATTCCTTTAAGGGGATCAACGAGATCGACGGCCGCGCCGTCATCCACTACGACCAGCTCGGCAACGGCAACTCCACGCGCCTTCCCGACAAGGGACCGGATTTCTGGACACCGGTCCTGTTTCTCGATGAACTCGACGCGCTGCTGAAGCATCTCGGCATCCAGGATCGCTATGCCTTCCTCGGACAGTCCTGGGGCGGCATGCTGGGTGCGGAACATGCGGTGCTGAAGCCGATGGGGCTGAAGGCGCTGGTCATCGCCAATTCGCCGGCCAATATGCATACCTGGGTGGCGGAAGCCAATCGCCTGCGCGAGGAGCTGCCGCAGACGGTTCAGGAGAAGCTGCTCAGGCACGAGCAGGCGGGCACGATCACCGATCCGGAATACATCACCGCCTCGCGTGTCTTCTACGACCGCCATGTCTGCCGCGTCACGCCGTGGCCGCCGGAAGTCGCGCGCACTTTTGCGATCATGGACGAAGACAATACGGTCTATCGCAACATGAACGGGCCAACCGAGTTTCATGTGATCGGGACGATGAAGGACTGGACGATCGAGGACCGGCTGACATTGATCGAGGCGCCGACCCTTTTGATCTCCGGCAAATACGACGAGGCCACGCCGCTCGTCGTCAAGCCGTATGTCGATCGCGTCAAGAACTGCGAATGGGTGCTGTTCGAGCATTCCAGCCACATGCCGCATGTGGAGGAGAAGGCCTTGTGCCTGGAAACGGTTTCCCGTTTTCTATCATCCCACGACACCCACGCTTGATGCGGAGACGCCAAGAACCGCCCGTCGGGATTGAGCATGACCTCGACCTTCGACGGGGGTCTTCGAGGAATCCGGCGGTGGGCCGGCCGAGGGCGGTGCGGAGCATGCGCACTTCATTGCCCCGGATTTCGGATGAGATGTAACCATGCCGCCCCCGTTCTCTCACTGGCGCCCCTGGATCAGCGATGATCAAAAGAGATTCAGCCGGCGCAACAAGGGCGCGGGCGTGGTAGTGATGCGGCGTAGAATGACAGGCAATCAGCAGAGTTTCGGTGCGCGGGGGGCGACGCGGAAATGACAGGAACCGCTCACCGTAAGAACTACGCGACCTCCGTTGTGCCGATCTGTTGATCAGAAACTGTAACAGCCCGTCTTTGCAACCTTGGAACTTCAGAAAACGGTTGTATAAACGGAGACTAATGAAACCTGCACATCAAGCACCGGTTGCAAGTTGGCGTTGTAAAATCGGACTATATCTCGGTCAGCTAGATATTTCGAGAATAAGTTGGCCCTGGGTTTTGGGGGCACTTGCAAGCGTGCACGTTTCAGTTCAAAGGGGCCGGCTCATCTGGCAGCCACGATTATGAACTTGAAAGTGTGCTGCCGAGAGCTGTTTCAGAGGTAACTGCGTTGCGGATCGCGTTCTGGCAGGCTCTTGAGAGTGCCTCTAGGACGTTGAGATCAACTTAGTGTTATTCTTCTCGGTCGGACGCATTTGACCGAACGATTGGATGATTGCTCCAATGAAGCTTAGGTTTGTCCTTACCTGGCTGCTGATTGTCGTGGCACTGACGGCACGTGCCCAAGAGCCGCGCGAGGTCGCTGACTGGCCGATCCGGGTTGAGGAATTGCTCGCGGTGCACCGCTTCGAACTCCAGGAAGGCTTCGAATTCGACTGGAGCGCCGAAGCAAGAACCGTACGCTCCGGCACGCTGGTCGTCATCAAGGTCGACCCCGATATTGTCGTGCCGCGCAATGCGCCCGAGCCGATCCTATATGCCGGGGATCGCACGGTGCAGCGACTCAATCGAGGCTCCGGCTCCGGCGTGATCGTTGGGCTTATCCCTGGCGACATTGATCTTTCCGCAGCGCCGCTCTGGTTTGGCGCGCCGGGGCTTCCGGAGAGCGTGACGGCGGAGACCATTCGCAACGAGCGCCGGCTCGCCGAGCGCGCAGAGATCCGGCCTTTCGCGAGGGAAGCGGTCGAACGCGTCAGGGCCGAGCCGCTGGTCGCCAACGATCTAGCCGAGCTATTGCGTACGCATGTCGCTGATCTGGTGCTGCAATATGCGCCCCAGGAGAGAGCCTTGGCCGAGAGTTGGCGGCTGCCGGTCGTTTCTGCGCCTCAAAAGGATCGCCGCCCCTAAGACGCGCAGCGCTCAGTCGGATTCATTAGAGGCGCTTTAGGTTTTTGCTTTAGTGCATGCCGCTTCCAAAGTCGCTGTTCACCTGTTGGCCACGGGCATTGGGACAGGCTTGAAATTTCAAACATCCATTTCCGAAGGAGGCATTGATGTCACCCTTCCGGGGAGCCTTTGTCTGCATATCGGGCGCATTGACCGCCCTGCAAGCCGCATCGGTCTGGGCTCAGACCGCTACTGAGTTGGCCGGAAATCCACTGACGGTATTTCCGCATTTTGAATATGTGCGCGCATTCAATCAGAACGCGCCTGTATCAGTCGCAATCGATCCGACGCGCTCTCCATCGATCGCTGGGCAGACCTGCGACGTTTACGTGACAGCCGCCAAGAGTGCCAGTCAATGGGCTTCGGACCCGAGCTTGATCGATGTGACGCCAGGCGGCACGCAGGCCAAGGCGTTCGTGGCCGGAACGATTCAGGCCAACACCCTCCAGGTCGCGTCGGCAGGCGATCTCAATGCCGATGCGGGCACAGGGCTTGGCGTCGGTTATGACGTCGTACTCGACTGCGACCAGAACGGGATGTTGAGCACAGCCGATTTCATTGACGGGCTCGACGACGAGGCAGGGCTTTACGTTGTGCACGACACGACGGTAGCCGGTCCCCTGGCAGTGACGGAGCTCCAATACTCGATCGATTCCACGACCGGCTCCACCTATGGCATTCCGAGCTACAAACTCGCGCAGGACCTTTACTATCCCAGCAGCATCGGGTCGCTCGGTCAGTTGCCGCTGATCATCATCAGCCGCGGCAACGGCCATGATTATCGCTGGTACGACCACATCGGCTACCACATGGCCTCCTACGGCTATGTGGTGGTGAGCCATGACAACAATACGGAGCCCGGCACGCAGTCTGCTGCGGTCACGACGCTCGGCCATACTGACGCGTTCATCGAGCTGGCCAGCTCGGGCGCGATCGCCAGCGGTGACCTCGTCGGCCATATCGACGCAAGCCGGATCGTCTGGATCGGCCACAGCCGCGGCGGCGAAGGCGTGGCGATCGCCTATGACCGTTTGGCGAACGGCTCCTACTCGCCGACGAACTACACGCGCTCGGCGATCAAGCTGATCAGCTCGATGCTGCCGACGGATTTTTACGGCAGCGGCGCGGCCTCCCTTTTGCCGTCCAACGCGCCGGCGCTCGGCATCGCCAACCCACATGATGCGAACTACCACCTCTGGACGGCGTCGGGAGATTCGGATGTTAACGGCTCCGCCGGGTGTGCTCTCTGCCAGACGTTCCACATCCACGATCGCGCCACGGGCTACCGCCAGTCGACGGTGGCGCAGGGGACCGGCCACGGTTGGTTTCACGACAATGACGCAGCCGGCGCCAACTTCACGGGCCCGTGCGCGATAGGCCCTCCAAATGACCTCACCCACGACATTCAACTCGGCCACTTCCTGCCGCTGATCAAGCACTATGTCGAAGGTAACGTGGCCGCACTCGATTTTCTGACCCGCCAGTACGAGCGCTTCCGTCCGATCGGCGTCACGACCAGCAATTCCTGCGTCGTCGTCTCCCATGAATACCGCAATGCTTCTCCTGTCGGAAACTTCGTAATCGACGACTATCAATCGCAACCAAGCGACGGCATCAGCAGCTCGGGCGCCCAGGTGCTCTACGATGTCCAGAACCTCACCGAGGGCCGGCTCGACGACAACGACAGCTCTTTTAGCTGGATGGCCTCCGATCCGTTCAATGGCGCGACGCAGGCGCATGATAGCGATGACACTCGCGGCGTGGTCTTCGACTGGACCAATCAGGACCGATTTTACGAGTGGGAGGTGGCCGCGGGACGGCGCGACTTTACCGCACACACGTTCCTGTCGCTGCGTGGTGCGCAAGGCACGCAGCACCCCAACACCTTGGCGGATGCGAGCGATCTCACCTTCACCGTCACGTTGCGTGATCTCTCAGGCAACACGAGCTCGATCAACACGGGCGCCTATGGAGGCGGGTTTGAGGAGCCCTATGCCCGATCGGGCGGCTGGCACAACGAGATGGAAAGCGTACGGATACGCCTCACCGATTTTCTGAATAATGGCAGCAACCTCGACTTGTCGAACATCGTCGCCGTGCGGCTGAACGTCGGACCAAGCTGGGGTTCGAGCCGCGGCCGCGTCGTCGTCGACGATGTAATGCTGACGAATGACGTTCCGCCCGGTGCCCCAGCGCTGCCGGTGCTTCGCGTTTCCGAGGTCGTGCTCGACTACGGCGAAGTAGAACTCGGCTTTGCCTTCAGCAAAGCCATCGCTTTGCATAACGACGGCACGGCGCCGCTCACTGTATCGGTTGCGCTGACCACCCCGCTCGGCGATCCTAATCTGGCGCATTGGTCGGAAATCAACGACGCGACCTCGACCACCATAGCACCGGGCGATCCGCCGTTGATCCTGCGCCAGACCTACGAGCCGCAGGGGATCGGTAATCATCTGATCCAGATGCAGGTGACAAGCAATGATCCCACAGCCGCGACCGTGCCGATCACGCTTGTCGGCGAGGGCGTCACTCCCGTCCCGCTCGACTCGATGCTGGTGCTCGACCGCAGCGGTAGCATGAGTGATCCCGCCGGCGACCGGATCAAGATCGAGGCGTTGCGGGACGCAGCAATGCTCTATACCGACCTGCAGCGTCCGGACATCGGAGGCACCGGCTTCGGCGACAAGATTGGCTTTTGGAAGTATAACCACCAGAACAGCCAGTATCTTGCACTCGACTTCGTTACCGCCACTACGAGCAGTGCCGTCGCGGCGTCCGAGCTGAGCGCTGCTGCACTTACCGACACGGCGCGGTTGAGCCCCGCCGGAACTACGGGGATTGGCGGCGCGATGCAGAACGCCGCCGCGGCCATGGGTGGGCCGTTGAGCGACCGCAAGCAGGCCATGGTCGTGCTGACCGACGGCATCGAGAATGTTAGCCCCTATATCCTCAACGTCATCGGTCCAATCCAGGCAGCCAATCCCAATCTTCAGATCTACAGCGTCGGCCTCGGCTCGAACATCGAGGCCGGCAAGCTCCAAAGCATCACCAACATGGGGACGGAGGGCTATCACCAGGTCTCCGACTCGCTGACAGGTGAAAGCTTGTTCGAGCTGGAGAGCTTCTATTTCAAGATATTCTCCAACGCGACGGGTATGGATCTGGTGGTCGATCCTACCCATGTGGTCGACCTGCGCTCGCCGACCCCGATCGTCGTAGACACCGCTCGGGTCGTCTCGTCGGATCGGAACGCCAACTTTCTGGTGCTCGATGATCCCGCGCTCAGGAGTTTCTACGATCTCCAATTCATAAGCCCAACCGGTGCTCTCATTATGCCCGGTGTTACCATCGGCGGCATCCCGATACAGGAGATGCGCCGCGGTACCTATCGCATCTACCGCATTGTGTTCCCCGATGTATCGCAGGCGAACACTTATGTGGGCGACTGGATCCTCAGGCTCACTCCTAACGGAAATTGGAACCCCAGGAGCGTGAAGCGGGCGCTCGCCGAATCGCGCTTTCAGTATTCGAGCTTCATCGATCCCAACCGCGGACTGATTCCGGTCGGGTTCGCCGCGGCGGTGTCGTCGAACTACCGCCTTGCGGTCTCCGCCCGACCCGACCGCTTCCTGCCGGGGGGGTCGGTGCGACTCGAGGCGCGGCTGAGCGATCGCCAATGGCCGATGCCACATGGTCAGGTGAACGTCCGCGTGACCGGCCCGGAGCGGGCTACGGAAAGCGTGGTGCTCTTCGATGATGGGACGCATGGCGACACGGTCGCGGGCGATGCGGTCTGGACGAACAGCTTCACCGACACGGGCAAGGCTGGCGTCTATGAATTCCTGTTCCGTGCGGCGGGAAGCAATGAGCGGGGCGAGCTAGCGCCGCGCGAAGCCAGCCGGTTTGTGACCCTTGCCGCGGTCGAGCCGACGCCCGACGGCGATCGGGGGCGGCCAGGCGAAGGTGCCGGCACTGCTGTGGCTTCCTATCTTATCGGCACATATGATTTGCGCGAAGGCCGGACGCGTATCCATGTGATGAACCCAACCGGAGAGAAGCTGATCGCGCTGATCGCGCTCTTTAGCGTGGATGGCAAACCGCAGCGTTGCGTCGACCGCGAGCTCCCGGCCAACGGATTGTTCGAACTTGAGGTCGGTGATGTGGACCCGGAAGTGCTGTTCGGCGTCGTTAAGGTGGTCTCCCTCGATCCCGAACGCCGCCTTCCGAAGCTCGGCGTGGTTGGCAATCAGCATATCCGTTACGAGCGGGGCGCCGCAAGCCAGACGGGCCTCCATCCGGTTTCGGACGCCGTCCTGAACGGCGATTTCAGGCGGATCATGGGTGCTTGCCGATAGGATCCTGTGCCGCGGCTCGCAGGCTAGCCATCTGACCGGTGTGCCTCCGCGCAAACGTCTGCGAAGAGGTCGAGAGCAGCCCTGCCTCCACGAGCCTCAAGGCTCACAGCGAGGAAGCTCTCGTCCGTGCTCAAAAGATCGCATTACGTATCAACGGGAACGGCGCAGGCATGGCGATGGCTGCGGAAGAAACCGTGTCTACAAAGACGTAGCTGCATCAGCTTCATTTTGGCCCATCATAAGCTCAGTTGCTCTCGCGGCCGTCCCGGTGCTTCGGCCGCACGTGCCAGCGCTTTGAATCATCGAGCGATTTACCCGTAAATCGGGCCAATCTCCACGAATTACGCCGTACCGCTCTTAAACTCCCCCGCCGCACGCTCTATATGCGTTGCCAGGGCCGTTTGCGGCCGGGAGTGACAAAGGAATTGATGGAATGCAGCGCTTCGGACGGGCTATGGCAATGGTGGCGGCTGGCCTCATGGTGATGTTGACGGTGGTCGATGTCGCCGAGGCGCGGCGGGCGGGCGGCGGTTTCGGGTCTCGCGGCAGCCGGACCTTTTCGGCCCCGCCGGTAACCCGCACAGCTCCGGCTCCGGCCGCGCCGATCGACCGCACGATGACGCCGCGGCAGAATGCGCAGCCATCCACCGCCACCAATCCGGCTGCGCAGAACCGGACGACCAGTCCGCGCCCGGGCTTTTTCAACGGGTTCGGTGGCTCCATGCTCGGCGGTCTGCTGATGGGCGGACTGATCGGCATGCTGCTCGGCCATGGCCTCGGCGGCGGCATCGGTTTTCTCGGCCTGTTGCTGCAGCTCGGTGTCCTCTTTCTGGTAATTTCGTTGGCGATGCGATTTTTCGGCCGCAATCAGCGGCCGGCCTATTCGGCGCCGTCGGCATCCGCGCGATCTTCGGCGACGGCCTCGGGCGCACCTTCCTTCCGCATCCCACGCATCGGTGAAGGAATGGGCGGGCTCAATGCCGGCACAAGATCGGCCCCGACGCAGTCGTCCGCTGCCGCAGGCGAGACCGACGAAATCGGCGTCGGCCAGCACGACCTCGATCGTTTCGAGGCGATGCTGAAGGAGGTCCAGGCCGCCTATGGAGCAGAAGATTACGCGGCGCTGCGCCGCCTGACGACGCCGGAGGCCATGTCCTACCTCGCGGAAGAGCTGAGCGAGAACGCGACCAAGGGGCTGAGGAACGAAGTGCGCGACGTGCATCTCGTCCAAGGCGACGTCGCCGAGGCATGGAAGGAAAACGGCGCCGACTACGTGACCGTTGCGATGCGCTATGAAAGCATCGACGTGATGCGCGACCGTACGACCGGCCGCGTCATCAGCGGCGACCCCAACGAGCTCACCGAAGCGGTCGAGATCTGGACCTTCCTGCGCCGGCCCGGCACCGACTGGCAGGTCTCAGCCATTCAGGGCGTTGAGGCGTAGTGTCGGCGCAGTTCCTCATTTGATTTTAAAAAGTGCAATCCGAATCGTTTATTGACGGCGCTGGGCTTGCGGCTCTTTTCAAGTGAGCGGCGGCGCCGTAACCTCTTGAACGAACGCAGTTCTTGCAGTGGTTCGACGCCTGAATTATGCGGCGGCAAGGGCCGGCTGATCATGGGTGGGAGCGGCGAAATGAGGACGTCCGGAAGACAGGAAACGGACCGATGAGCACGAATTCTTTCATCTCCGGTGCCGCGGTTTTCGTCGTCGCAATCGTGGCATCGGCATACGCCTGCGGCGCCGCCGAGTCGGCGGATTGCAAAGGCTCACCCGGGAGGGGAACGGACTGGCACGACTGCAATAAGCGGCTTCTCATGCTCGGTGGCAGCGACCTCGAGGCGAGCAATCTGGTCAGTACCGACTTTACGATGACCGACCTGCGCGACACGAATCTTGGTTCGGCAAATCTCGAAAAGGCCACGCTCGTGCGCGCTTCGCTGGCCGGAGCCAGGGCGGACAAGGCGAACTTCACCAGGGTCGAGGCCTACCGCGGCAATTTTTCGGGTATCTCCGCGCAGAATGCCTCCTTCGTCAGTGCCGAACTGCAGCGCACCGACTTCAGCGGCGCACGGCTGACAGGTGCCGATTTCGAAAAGGCGGAGCTTGGCCGCGCCAATTTCGAGGGGGCGGTGCTGACCGGCACGCGCTTCTCCATGGCCAATCTGTCGCGCGCCAATCTCAGCGGAGCGGTCTTTGAAGGGCCGATCGATCTGGATCGCGCCTTCCTGTTTCTGACGAGGATAGAGGGCTTGGACCTCTCGGCGGTCACCGGCCTCAAGCAGGAACAGGTCGATCTTGCCTGCGGCGACGGAGCGACGAAATTGCCGGCCGGACTGTCGGCGCCTGCAAAGTGGCCGTGCCCACCCGATGACGACTGAGCAGGAACCGCTCCGCATCGTTCCGTTCGAACCGGTCGAAGGTCGCGACCCGGTTCAGATGATCCGTTCGCCGAAACATCGGCGCGGGAGGAGGCAGAACATCGGCTTTCTACGAAGGGCGATAGCTGACTTTGCGCGAGTACCCAGCCACCGTCGCACGGCATCTTCCGGCGCCTCGCCGCTCATGACATCGATCGAGCGGCCCATGAGGTCGAGCCGGCGACCGGAATAGCCGGCATCGTCGGGATGTCGCCCGAAGCGTGACGGGCCGAAGTCCACGCACCATCGTTTGCGATGCGGAAACCGCTTCGGCGGGCCTGCTTCGAAGAACGCCCAGACATCGAAGTCCTTTATCCCGTTTCTGCCGTCGAGGTAATGGAGCGCGCTGCCTTGTGCCAACGCAAGCAGGATGAGGCGGTCTCGATAAAGGCCGGCGACCGGCGCACGATTGAAAATCGCGGTGAGGCTACGCATCGCGACCGATTCGATCTTCTCGAGGTCGGCGGCTGTCAGCAATTCGTATGATCGGTTAGCGGGTTCCATCCGGCCGTACCGCCCCGTCGCATGGCGACCAGCTTAGCACGAAGATTTGCGCGCGCCCAAAACGCATAGACCGACACCGCGAGGCAATATGGGCAGCCACCGCCGCAGGAGGAGGAATTAATGTGGGCGGAACCGCCCACATCCGGAGATCCCTTCAGCCTTTCAATGCGCGATGGAACACGCGCGACAGACGCTCCGCGAAGGCACGCGGGTCTTCTGGCTTGTCGCCGTCGAGAACACGGGCCTGGTCGAGCAGCAATTTTGCCGCATCCTCGCGAAACTCCCTGTCCTCCGCGGGATAGGCGGCAAGGGCTGCGATGAGCGCATGGCCGGGGTTGATCTCGAGGACCGGTTTTGGCGCGCCTTCGTTGCGCCCGGCGCCCTGGAGCATCTTTTGAAGCTGGCGGTCCGGACCGTGCTCGGCCGCAACCAGGCAGACTGCGCTTTCCGTCAACCGGTCGGAAGTTCTGACATCGGAGACCGCCTCGCCAAGCGTCGCCTTTGTGAAGTTCACGAATTCGGTCACGGACGCGCTTGCCTCGGGCGAGGGGGCGGCCCCATCTTCCCGCTTCGCAACATCAGCAAGGTCCGCAGCACCCTGCGTGATCGATTTTAACGGCTTGCCCTCGAAATCGGGCGCCGTGGTCACCCAGAAGCTGTCGACCGGGTCCGTCAAGAGCAGCACTTCGATGCCGCGGGCGCGGAAACCCTCGAGCTGCGGCGAGGCTTTCAACTGGGCGAGGTTGTCGCCCGTCAGATAGTAGATCGCGCTCTGACCTTCCTTCATGTCCCTGACATAGTCGCTCAAGGCGCGCGGCTTCTCGTCGGAAGCGGTCGTGCGGAAGCGCGAAAGCGCCAGAAGCTGGCTTCGCCGTTCGAAGTCCTCGTAGATACCTTCCTTGATGACGCTGCCGAAGTTGTCCCAGAGCTTCGCGAAGGTATCCGGCTCGTTCTCCGCGAGCTTCTCGATGCTGGTCAGAATACGGTTCGTCAGCCCCTTGCGAATGCTGGCGAGCAAGGGGCTTTCCTGGATCATCTCGCGCGAGACGTTGAGCGGCAGGTCGGCCGTGTCGATGAGGCCACGCACGAAGCGCAGGTAGCGCGGCAGCAGCTCCGCCTCGTCGGTGATGAAGACGCGTTTCACATAGAGCTTCATCCTGCCCTTGCGATCGGGATCGAAAAGATCGAAGGGCTTGGAACCAGGAACGAAGGCAAGTGCGGTATACTCGTGCCGTCCTTCGGCGCGGAAATGGACCGTCAGCGCCGGTTCGTCATATTGGCCGGCGACGCCGCGGTAGAAATCCGTGTAATCCTCTTTGGAAATCTCGCTCTTCTGCTTCGTCCAGAGCGCTGTTCCGTCGGCGACCTGGGTGGGCTCGGCGCCGGGCTTCTCGACGACAGAGATCGGAACGGGGACGTGGCCCGACTGATCCTTGACGATGCGCTCGACCGTCCAGCGCGACGTGTAGATTTTGGCGTCGTCCATCAAATGCAGCGTAATGCGTGTGCCGCGTGCCGGCGCATCGGCAAGCTCCACGGCGGAAACCGTGTAGCTGCCCTTGCCGTCCGATGCCCAGTGCCAGGCCTTGTCGCTGCCGGCGCGGCGGGAGACGACGTCGACATTGTCTGCAACCATGAAGGCGGAATAGAAACCGACGCCGAACTGGCCGATGAGCTGTGCGCCGTCCTTGCCCTGCGCGGCTTCGATCCGCTCCATGAAGGCCCGTGTACCGGACCGGGCGATCGTGCCGAGGGATTCAACCAGTTCGTCACGGCTCATGCCGATGCCGTTGTCCTCGACGATGAGGCGGCGGTTGTCTTCGTCGAGGGTCAGCGTAATGCGCGGCGAAGCATCGCTGCCGAGCAGTTCGGGTGCCACGATCGCCTCGTAACGAAGCTTCTCGCAGGCATCCGCCGCGTTCGAAATCAGTTCGCGCAGAAAGACGTTCTTGTCGGAATAGACTGAGTGCACCATCAGGTGCAGAAGTTTCGCCACATCGGCTTCGAAGACATGTTTCTCTACGGACATTTCGACTTCACTCATCGCGCTTGCTGACCTCCTTGATTTGTTGCTCCCAATTGGCAAGTGGAGCTTGGAATTTCAAGGGCCGTCTTGCAGCGGCCTCACTCGGGTGCGAAGCTATCGCGCAGATGGCTGCGGCGGGCGTGTTTTTATCCTTAAATCGGCTAGGATTTAAGGAAATATGCAGTAGCGGTCTGACATGATGGAAGCGCTCCTCGTCTTCAATGCCGGCTCATCCAGCCTGAAGTTCCAGATCTTCGACATCGCCGATGATCGGCTGGAGCGCCGGATTCGCGGGAAGATCGACGGCATCGGGAGGCGCCCGCACCTCAAGGCGACGACGGCCGACGGCGCCGAGCTCGTCGGGCGCAGCTTCGACGCGGCAGCCGTTCCCGATCTTCCTGCCGCGATCGCCGAGGCCCGGGACTGGCTCCTGGCGCTCGAGGGCGTCGAGCTACGGGCGATCGGTCACCGCGTCGTGCACGGCGGTTCCGAGTATGTCGGGCCCGTCCTGATCGATGCGACCGTGCTCGACCGGTTGGCGCACTACCAGGATCTCGCACCTCTGCATCAGCCGAACAATCTGGCGCCGATCCGCCTTGCCATGGAGATCAACCCGGAGGTGCCGCAGGTCGCATGCTTCGACACTTCCTTTCATCATGGCCGCGCCGAACACACGGATTGTTACGCCCTGCCGCGCGCCTTCTATGATCAAGGCGTGCGACGCTACGGCTTTCATGGGCTTTCCTACGAATACGTCGCCGAGCGGCTGTGCGAAGTGGCACCGGAGGTGGCGCGGGGAAGGGTCATCATCGCACATCTTGGAAGCGGCGCTTCGATGTGCGCCCTGCGAGACGGGCGGAGCATCGAGACGACAATGGGTTTCACTGCGCTCGACGGCCTGCCGATGGGAACGCGCCCGGGTCAACTCGACCCGGGCATCGTGCTCTACCTGATCACCGAGAAGGGCATGAGCGTCGCAGCGGTCTCCGACCTTCTTTACCACGACGCCGGATTAAAGGGGCTCTCCGGCATCTCGAACGACATGCGCGAGCTCTTGGCGAGCGACGATCCGCGCGCTTCCTTTGCGATTGCCCATTTCGTACATCGCTGCCGACTTCACGCAGGGCTGCTCGCGGCCGCGCTTGGCGGCATCGATGCCTTCGTCTTTACCGCGGGTGTCGGCGAGAACTCCGCTTCGATCCGCGCCCGCATCGCCGAAGGGCTTGCCTGGCTTGGCGCGGAGCTCGATGCGGCGGCGAACGAGGCGGGCGCTGCAGTGATCTCTACGACGAGGAGCCGCATCGCGCTTCACGTCATTCCGACCGACGAGGAGTTGATGATCGCGCGCCATACGCTTGCACTGATCAGCAGCCACGCGGACTGATCGGCTGGCGTGGCACCGGCCTCAGATGTTGCCCATGCAGAGATATTTCATCTCGAGGTAATCCTCGAGGCCGTGGCGCGACCCTTCGCGGCCGATCCCGGACTGCTTGATCCCGCCGAAGGGCGCGGCCTCCGAAGACATGCGCCCCGTATTGATACCGACCATGCCGTATTCCAGCGCTTCGGCCACATGCCAGACCCGCTTCAGGTTCTCGGCATAGAAATAAGCAGCGAGGCCGTAGATCGTGTCATTCGCCTCTGCCACCACCTGCTCGGCGCTTTCAAAGCGGATGATCGGAGCGATCGGCCCGAACGTTTCTTCCTGTGCAACCCGCATGTCATGCGAGATGCCGGTAAGCACGGTCGGTTCGAAGAAGGTGCCCTTCCTCCCGGACCGGTTGCCGCCGCAGCGCACTTCGGCACCCTTGGCGATCGCGTCGGCGACATGCGCCTCGATCTTCTCGATGGCATGCCCATCGATCATCGGGCCGATGGTCACGCCGGGGGAGAAGCCATCGCCCACATGGAGCTCACGCACGCGGGCGACGAATTTCTCGGCGAAGACGTCGTGAACTGCGGATTGCACGTAGATCCGGTTTGCCGAAACGCAGGTCTGGCCGGCATTGCGAAACTTCGCCTGGATAGCACCGTCCACCGCCTCGTCAATGTCGGCGTCGTCGAAGACGATGAAGGGCGCATTGCCGCCGAGTTCCAGGCTCACCTTCTTGATCTGGTCGGAGCACTGCCGCATCAACAGGCGGCCGACCTCTGTCGAGCCGGTGAAGCTGATCTTGCGCACTTTGGGATTGCTGCAGAGTTCGCGGCCGATCGGGGCGCCTTCGGAAGCATAGAGAATATTGACGACGCCGTCCGGGAAGCCCGCCTTTTCGGCGAGCACGAACATGGCGCCGGCGACAAGCGGCGTCTGCTCCGCCGGCTTCAGAACGATCGCGCAGCCGGCGGCAAGCGCCGGCGAGATTTTGCGGGCGACCATCGACGCCGGAAAATTCCATGGGGTGATGGTGCCGACGACGCCGACCGGCTGTTTGATCACCAGCATGCGGCGATCGTTCGCTGGCGCCGGGAAGGTCTCACCGTAGACGCGCTTTGCTTCCTCTGCGTACCACTCGACGTAAGAGGCGGCATGCAGAACCTCGCCCTTCGCCTCGCCGAGCGGCTTTCCCATTTCGGCCGTCAGGATGGCGGCGAGATCGTCGGCGTGCTCGACGATCAGATCGTGCCAGCGACGCAGGATCGCGCTCCGCTCCCTGGCGGGCATGCCCGCCCAAAGGGATTGCGCCCGGGCGGCTGCGGCTATCGCAGCATGCGCCTCCTCGATCCCCATGTCGGGAAGTGTCGCCAGCAATTCGCCCGTCGATGGGTTGAAGACGTCGAAGGTCGCGCCGGCCCACTTGTCAACGGGTTGCGTCACGCGGTCGAGCGAGGCGAACAGCTCCACTGCGCGAATATGCTTGGTCAGTGCGGGCGTCAAGGTCATGGAGCGTCCTCCCGCGATGGCTGCCGCGGCGACAAGCCTCGCTTCTTCGTTTGTTTGGGCGCAAGGCCGGCGCCCGAGCCTCTGCGGCCTTTCTAAGACCCGACGGCGCTGGAGCCGGACGACCGCGTTAGCGGCCGCCCGGCTTGCCGTCAACCGCGCGCTTCGAGGATCGATGCCTCGATAATGTCGAGCGCCTCGGCGAAGACCTCGTCCTCAATCGTGATCGGCGCCAGGAAGCGGATAACGTTGCCGTGGACGCCGCAGGTGAGCAGGATCAGGCCCTTTTCCAGGGCGATGAGGCGGACCTTGTTGGCGAAGTCGGCACTCGGCACGTTCGTCTTCATGTCGTTGAATTCGACCGCGTTCATGAAACCCGGGCCGCGGATGTCGGCGATCTCCGGCGCCTTCTCACGGATTGCCGCGAGGCGCTGCTTCAGCCGGTTGCCGAGCTGGTTCGCCCGCTCGCACAGCTTTTCCTCCTCGATCACGTCGAGGACCGCATGAGCCGCGGCGATGCCGATCGGATTGCCGCCATAGGTGCCGCCGAGGCCGCCCGGTCCCGGTGCGTCCATGACCTCGGCGCGGCCGGTCACGGCGGCAAGCGGGAAGCCACCGGCCAGGCTCTTTGCCATCGTCATCAGATCCGGAGCGACATCATGGTGCTCCATCGCGAAGAGCTTGCCGGTGCGGGCAAAGCCGGTCTGCACCTCGTCGGCAATCAGCAGGATACCATGCTGGTCGCAGATTTCGCGGAGCGCCTTCATGAAGGTCGTCGGAGCCGGATAGAAGCCGCCTTCGCCCTGGACCGGCTCGATGATAATCGCGGCGACGCGGGCAGGATCGACGTCGGCGGCAAAGAGCTTCTTGAGTGCCGCCAGCGACTGTTCGACGCTGACGCCGTGAAGCTCGATCGGGAAGGGGGCATGGAAGACGTCGGCCGGCATGGCACCGAAACCGACCTTGTAGGGCACGACCTTGCCGGTCAGCGCCATGCCCATGAAGGTGCGGCCGTGAAAGCCGCCGCCAAACGCGATGATTGCCTGACGGCCCGTCGCGGCACGGGCGAGCTTGACGGCGTTTTCGACGGCTTCGGCGCCGGTCGTGACGAAGATCGTCTTCTTCGCGAAGTTGCCGGGCGCAAGCGCGTTCAGGCGCTCGGCCAAATGCACATAGTTCTCGTAGGGGACGACCTGATGGCAGGTGTGGGTGAAGCGGTCGAGCTGCGCCTTGACGGCGGCGATCACCTTCGGGTGGCGGTGACCGGTATTGACGACGGCGATGCCGGAGGCGAAGTCGATGTAGCGCTTGCCTTCCTTGTCCCAGATCTCGGCATTTTCCGCGCGATCGGCGTAAATCTGCGTGGTCATTCCCACGCCGCGGGATATGGCTGCGTTCTTGCGGTCGGTCAGGCTGGTCATCGTCGTCGTCCTGGCTACGAGGGAATATATTGCATTTTTTCTGCAACTTTTCTCCGGAAGTGGTACATCTTCTGGAATGGAATGCAAATCAAATTTGCTGATCGAGACACCACCGAGGCTGATGGCCACCTTCTTGTAAATCGACGAGGCGCGGGTAGATTGCCGGCAGCATTCGAGGGCACGCTGTCGCGTCGGAGTGGCAGAACGAGGACATGAACGGATGAGCGGTGCTGACAACGTACGCTACAAGGTTGCCGAGGCGGCGAGGCTCGCCGGCGTCTCGGCGTCGACGTTGCGGCTGTGGGAATCGCAGGGGCTCGTCGTCCCGGAGCGTTCCGCCACCGGCCATCGACAATACAGCGAGGCCGATCTTGCACGGTTGAAGCGCATCTCCTGGTTTCGCACCGAACGCGGCCTCAATCCGGCCGCGATACGGGAGGCGCTGGACGCGGAGAGCGCGGCGAATGACGATAACGGCTCGGCCACGTCGATAGAGAATAATGCCGACCTGCAGGTCGGCCGGAAGCTGCGAAACCTGAGACACGCCGCGGGCAAGACGCTGGAGCAGGTGGCTGGCGAGATCGGCATTGCCGCGTCGGTTCTCTCTACGTTGGAGCGGACGTCACAGGGCGTCTCCGTCGCAGTTCTGCATAACCTCGCCGAGTATTTCGGAACGACGGTCTCAAGCCTCTCCGGCGAAGTGGAGCCTCGTGCGAGAGCACTTGTCAGGGCCGGCGAGTGGCGTAACTGGCCGCGCACGACGCCGGGTGTGACGGTTCAGCTCCTTGCGGAAGGGAAGAACCAGATGGACTGCCACCGCTTCGTGCTGGCGCCCGGCGCATCGAGCGAGGGGGCCTACCGGCACGAGGGTGAGGAATTCGTCTACGTGCTCTCCGGCCGTGTCGAGTTCGTTCTCGACGGTGATCAGTTCTACGATCTCCATCCGGGCGATTCCCTCTACTTCGAGAGCCGTCGCCGTCACGCCTGGTCGAACAGGCATGACGGCGAGACCGTTCTGCTCTGGATCAACACGCCGCCGACTTTTTAGCAAGCTAAACAGAGGCATTCGGCAAAGAATTAGATTAGAATATTCGCATCAGATCTCGCGTTCTGTGATGTATTGCCAATATTCATGCAACCAAAGAGGCGATTCGGACCATTAATCCAAATCGGCTTTGATCTCAGCATGGTATTGCACGGTCGACACACTGCCATTTCAACAGCGGCCCACGGGGTAATCTTGCGACAGCCGCGCCAAAGTTTGGCCCGATTCGGCCATACAGTCGCGTGGCCGCCCTTAACTATTCTTTCACTTACATAATCCTGGCTCTAACCAAGGAACGCTCAGCGGGGCCTGCGGCAAGGATCATACCTGTCGGGGGACTGATCTGTCAGGACGGTATCCCGCGAAGGTTGAACTTGGGAGGGATGCTCATGGGGATTGCGCGGGACCGGCAATTGGACGGGCTCAGAGCCGTCGCTGTCAGCTTGGTGCTCTATGCGCATTTCTTTGCAGCCGATGGTTCGCACTTGGGCCATATCGGCGTGCGGCTGTTCTTTGTATTGAGCGGGTTCCTGATAACGCGGCTGCTTCTCGATGCGCGCGACGCTGCCGGCTTCGAACCGGCAACTGCACTCAAATCCTTTTATGCGCGCCGGGCGCTGCGTATATTTCCCCCGTATTTTGCCATCTTGGGCCTCGTGTGGCTGACCGGATTGGAGAGCTCCAAAGAAGTGCTGGCGTGGCATGCGCTTTACCTCTCTAACTTCTGGTACGCGCTGCAGAACGAGTGGAGCCCGTGGGTTCTCTGTCATACCTGGAGCCTGAGCATCGAGGAGCAGTTCTATATCGTCTGGCCCTTGATCATTCTCATCGCCCCGCGGCGCTCGATTGCTCGAATTTGCGTAGGCGTCATCCTATGCTCGATTGCCTATCGATTTTACTGGCCCCTGACCGGGACACCCTCCCTCGCGCGCGACCTGCTGCCGCCGGCGTCGATGGATGCGCTGGCAGCCGGCGGCTTTCTGGCCGCCCACCGCTGCAAGGGCGAGGCATGGCCGCAATGGGCGCAGCGAAGCTGTATTCCGCTTTTAGCGGTCTCCTTGGTCCTGCTGTGGCTGCGGCCCATGGCGAAGGCGCCGCTTGTGGACTGGCTCGCCTGGATTGCGCTCGAAGTCTTCCCGCTCGTCCCCCTGACGATGCTGGTGGGCAACTGCTCGCGCGGGATCGGCGGTTATCTCGGTCGCCTGATTGGATCCGGTCCGCTCACAGCGCTCGGCCGCGTCAGCTATGGCGTCTATCTTTATCATGCGATCGTCCTGGCATTCGTCGTCGAGGCGCAGAGCTCGATTCCCGTCAATGTCTCCGAGCAGGGACTCGGGCGGCTTTTCGTTGCAGGCGCCGGCACCTTGATCGTGGCGTCGATTTCCTGGCTTGCCTTCGAAAAGCCGCTCAACGCGCTGAAGCGGCACTTTCCTTACATTCGCCCAGGAGGCGATGAGGCCGCCACAGGACGGCGGGACGAGGAGCTTACGCCTTACCTCGGGCCGCTGGTCGACCGCAGCAATGCCCTTCAGATATCGGATGTTTCAATGAACGTAAGCCGAGCCATGCCGAAGCCATTGGTGTCCGTCCTGCTGCCCGTCTACAACGGCGAACCCTATCTCGCTCCTGCGCTCGAAAGCATTCTGCGCCAGGATTATCGCCGCCTCGAGATCATCGCAATCGACGATGGTTCGACCGATCGCTCGCTCGAGATTCTCGACCGCTATCGGAAGGCCGATAGCCGTATCTCCGTTCGTTCTCGGGAAAATCGCGGCCTCATCACGACCCTGAACGAGGGACTGGCGCTTGCGAGCGGCGACCTGGTGGCACGAATGGATGCCGATGACATCTCGTATTCAACGCGCTTTTCGCGGCAGGTGGCGCTTTTCCTGGAGCAGCCTCGTCTCGCCATGTGCGGCACCGGCGTCGATACTCTGATCGGCGATCGCATCGTCCGAGGCAAGCCCAGTCCGATCTACCGGCCGGGCAGCATGCGGGTCCTTTCGATGTTTTTCACGATCTTCATTCACTCCACCGTGGTCTTCAACCGAAGACTAATCCCGGAGGAGATGCTCATATACGACGGCGCTTATCCACACGCGGAAGATTTCGATCTGTTCCGACGGGTTGCCGATCGGTTTCCCGCGACGATGATCGATGAAGCCCTGGTTGCCTATCGAATCCATGGCGACAGCGTCACCAGCAGACACCAGCGGCAGATGCGTCAGACGCATCTGAAGATCGTCGCCGAAAATCTTGAACGAGAAGGCCTTTTCGATGACGCAAGCTCGCTTCGCGAGCTAGGCGTCGTGGCATCAAAGGAAACGATCCGCGTCGCTGCGGAGTTCATTCTCTCGCTGGAGAGGAAGATCGCCTCTTGTCCGCCTGAGACACGCCAGGCTTACGAGGATGGCATGCTTTGCTTCTTCTACTTCCTCTACCAACTCATCGCTGACGAGAAGCGGCCAGAGCTGACGCACGATTTTCTGACGCGAACGGGGAAATGGAATCTCATTCGGCGCCGCGAGCGATATGGCCTCTTCGTCGGCTCTCGCGCGCCCTGGTGCAGCCGCCTTTCGCTTGCTGCGACAAGAAGGGTCGATGCGCTGGCGCGCTACCTGCAGTCCGTGCCGGCCGCAAGCGTGCTTCCCCAGAATGGGGTGGTGTGAGATGACGGGCGAAAGTCTAGAGAGGGAAAGGGTGCACCCTGATGCGGCGGCGGGGTCCATGGCTATCCCGTCGAGCTCTGGCGGTGCCCGCCCTTTCGCGACCTTCATCGTCTGCACGCACAATCGCGTCCGGGCGCTTCAGGCCTGCATCCGATCGATAGAGCGCGCCTGTACCGCCCACGCCTCCATTACAAGCGAGCTCGTGGTCGTCGACAACGGCTCTACCGATGGCACACCGGACGAGCTCATCCGTATCGCCGCCGCGTCGCCCATCGCGATCACACGCGTCACCGAGCCGCGCCCGGGGCTTGCTGCGGCACGCAATGCCGGCCTGGAGCAGGCCCGGGGCCGAATCCTTGTCTTCATCGACGATGATTGCGAGGTCGATAGCAGCTATCTCGCTGACCTGAAGCGCCACTACGCAAATGGCGAAATGCGCGTCATCCGCGGGGGTCGCGTCGAACTTGGCAGTCCATCCGATTTGCCCTTCACGATCAAACGGTCGAGGGTCGCGGCGCAGCTGACCCGCGACGTTCACCCCGGCGGTTTCGTGCTTGGCTGCAACATGAGCATGCATCGCGACGTCGCGGCTCTGGTCGGTCCCTTCGACGAGCGCTTCGGAGCCGGCGCGCCGCTGCAATCGGCTGAGGACACGGACTATCTCGTGCGCGCTTTCGAGCTCGGCATTGCGGTCGAGTATGTTCCTGACATGGTCGTCCACCATCACCATGGACGGCGCACCCGTGCGGCCATCGAAAAGCTTCACCGCAGCTATAGCCTTGGCAATGGCGGGCTTTGCTTGAAGCACCTCTTCGGAGCGCCGTGGCTTATCAGGCACTTTTGCTGGACCGTCAGATCCGCCTGCACACAGGCTTTCGGCGGCGCGAGGTTCGATCCAGAACTCCGACTGTCGCATTGGCCGATCGTTTCGATGAATCTACTCGGCGCCGTAAAGTTCATGTGCCTTGCTGCAACCAGTCGATTACTCGCGGATCGGCCGACACCGGTTCAAGCAGACAGCACAAGAGCTGAAAAAGAAAATATGAGGGCCGCCATGTTGCGATTCCTGTTGCCCGGCTTGCATGTCTTGCGTGACGCGCTGGGACCGCAATTGCGCCTTCTTCCGGTGGTCGTCGTTCTGGGCCTCGCCAGCGCTGCGCTCGAAGGCGCCGGAATCGGGCTTATAATCCCGATGCTCAGCATTATCGCTGGGGACGGACAGGCTGGGGGCTTGAGCGGAATTTCCGCATTCTTTCAGCAAATGGGGCAGGGGCTGAACGACGGCACACGATTGCTTGCGATAGCCGCAGCTGTCCTTTCCCTGATCACACTCAAGAATGTTCTGGCCTTTGCGAATACGCTGCTCACCAACTTCATCTACGGCAAGGCGAGCCACGCCATCCGAAGCGCGCTCTCTGATCAGCTCTTGAGGATCGGCTATCCTTTCTTCATGCAGCAAAATCCGGGCCGCCTGCTGAACATCATCTCCAACGAATCATGGCGCGCCTCCGACGCCATACAGACGGTGCTCGCTTCGATCGTGCACGGCTCCGCAACCGTGATCCTGATGGCCTTCCTGTTGCTCCTCTCCTGGCAGATGACGCTTTTCGTGGCGCTCGGCCTTGTTCTCGTTCAGCTTGCGCATGCGGCCCTTTCGGCCACGCTCAAACGCCCGAGCCGCGACGTGACATCTTTCAATAGCGAACTCGCCGGGAGGATGCTGCACTTGGTGCATGCGGGGCGGCTCATCCGTGTGTTCGGTCAGGAGCAGCGCGAGAAGAACGCCTTCGACGCCGCATCGGAAGCCGTGCGTCGCGCCGGATTTGTGCTCCAGACACGCCAAGGCGTCCTGCCACCGCTGACAGAGGTGCTCCATTCGGCCCTCTTTCTCGCGGCGGTGGTGAGTGCCTGGTTCGTCGGGGTGAGCTTTCCCGTGATCGTCGCTTTCGTCATCCTGCTCTACCGCCTGCAGCCGCACGTGCGTGCGCTGCAGATGTCCTGGAGCCAGATCCAGGGGTGGAGCGGCTCGCTCGAGGAGGTGCGATGGCTTCTGGATTCTTCCGACAAACCGAAGCCTCCGACGGGCAGCGAGCCGTTTGAGGGCTTGCGACGGGCCATCCAGTTCGACCGGGTGACATTCCGATATCCAGGCTCTGAGGAACGCCCCATCGTGTTGCGTTCCGCGGGCTTCCAGATCCATCATGGCCGGTCGACGGCAATCATCGGCCGCTCGGGCGCCGGCAAGACCACCATCGTCAATCTGCTTTGCCGTTTCGTGGAGCCGGATGAGGGACGCATTCTCGTCGATGGCGTGCCGCTCGATGAAATCGATCCCGTCCAGTGGCGGCGGCAAATCGCCGTCGCCAGCCAGGATCTGGAACTGGTTGACGGAAGCATTCTGGAAAACATCACCTACGGTCAGAGCGCTACGTTTGCGGAAGTGGAGCGAGCCGCGAAGCTGGCGGAGGCGCACAGCTTCATCGAAAAACTGCCGCAAGGCTACGAGACGGTCGTCGGCTACAGGGGAGCGAGCCTCTCGGCGGGACAACGGCAGCGGATCGCGCTCGCGCGGGCGCTGGTGCGCGACCCGGCGATCCTGATCCTGGACGAGGCGACGAATGCCGTCGACGGTCTGTCGGAAGCGGCAATCGTCGAGACGTTGAAATCGAGAGCGGGCCGCCGCACAACGGTCGTGATCAGCCATCACCGCAGCACGATTTCGTTTTGCGACGATGTCGTGGTTCTCGGCTCAGGCCGCGTGAAAAGTCAGATGCGCCTGGCGGAAGTGGCCTCGCTCAGCATGGATCAGCTCTACGAGCACGAGATACATATGGAGAGGCAAGGCTAGCCGGCGAAACGCCAACGCGATGCGCCTGCCCGGTTGCGACAACAACGTGCCTGTGACCCGACGAACTACGCGGCTGCGTAGCGCTTCGCCATTTCCGGCAGCCTCAGTACCCGGATCTTCGATGCTTGGCCGGCGGAGCGGAAGGCCTGGAAGCGTTCCTTGCAGACCTCCGTCATGCGGGCGATTGCCGGCTTCAGGTAGTTGCGCGGGTCGAAATTGTCCGGATGCTCGAGATGGTGCTTGCGGATTTCGCCGGTGAAGGCGAGGCGAAGATCGGTATCGATATTGACCTTGCGGACGCCGAGCGGAATCGCCTTTTGGATTTCCGAGACCGGCACGCCCCAGGTCTTTTTCATCTTGCCGCCATGGGCGTTGAAAAGTTCCTGGAGATCGGCCGGCACGGTCGACGACCCGTGCATAACGAGATGCGTGTTCGGGAGCCGCCTATTGATCTTGGCGATCGTCTCGATCGAGAGAATCTCGCCGTCCGGCTCACGCGTGAACTTGTAGGCGCCGTGGCTCGTGCCGATCGCGACCGCGAGAGCATCGACGCCCGTCTTGGTGACGAAGTCGAGGGCCTGGTCGGGGTCCGTCAACAGCTCCTCGCGCGTGAGCTTGCCTTCGAAACCGTGCCCGTCTTCCTTATCGCCGGCACCCGTTTCGAGATTGCCGAGGCAGCCGAGCTCGCCCTCGACAGAGACGCCCGCCGCATGAGCGATCTTCACGACCTCCGCGGTGACGGCGACGTTGTATTCATAGCTCGCGACGGTCTTGCCGTCTCTCTCCAGCGAGCCGTCCATCATCACGGAGGTAAAGCCGTTGGTGATGGCCGAGATGCAGGTCGACGGCTGGTCGCCATGGTCGAGATGGAGACAGACCGGGATGTGCGGATACTCCTCCGCGGCGCCGAGAATCAGGTGACGCAGGAAAGCATCGCCCGCATAGGCGCGCGCGCCGCGGCTCGCCTGCAGGATAACGGGAGAATCGGTCGCATCCGCGGCCTTCATGACGGCCTGGATGTATTCGAGATTGTTCACATTGAAGGCTGGCAGCGCGTAATTGTTTTCCGCTGCATGGTCGAGCAGTTGCCGCAATGTGATCAATGCCATTCGAAATCTCCCTGATGCTAGACGCCCACTCCAGGCGCCACGATGAAGCGGTCGAAGCCGCCGTCGGATGAGGCCCCTTCGCCGCCCTTTGCACACGCGTATGGGCGTGCTCCACTGCCCCCGAAAACGGCGTTCCGGACCCAAGTCAAGCGCACAATAATTGATGCAGACCTTTTGGCAACCGGGCCTGGATGCGCCACGTGCACTTGATGAACGTGCTTCAGAGGAATTGCTGTGGATGAAAAAACGATCCCGTCAAAAATCACCGCTTTCGCTTTCTGGTTGGTGATGGCGACCTGGGGAAGAGGCGCGAGAGAGGCAGCCTTCCGGCGAAGCTCCATGCCACCGACCGGCGCAAATCTGTTCCTCGTCAAGCAACGCGGCTGCAGAGATGTGCAAGCCAAGTTCGCAAAAAGATTGCGAAAGAAATGGCAAATTTTTCCGCGTATTACGTAAAGTGCCGCTTCCCTTCATGAAGTTTGCATGACAACGCCGCGGCTGTGCCACGGCCGCCATGCGTTCCCCCTGGGAAAAAACATCTAAAACGTTGCAGTTGGCAGCGGGCGGCGCATAATTCCGTTCAGCCGCGCATCGTCACGAGGCGGCAGGATTCGTCGCAACGGAGCCACAACCTTTGCGATAATCAGAATTTCGTTTTATAAAGGAGGGTGCAGGAATCGCCTTGCCTTTCCCGCGAAATTGCACTTCTCTCCTGCGATCAACCACACTCAAATCGAGGGGAAGGAGAAGAAAAATGGCTTCACTGAAACTCAATCTCAGCACCGCCGCGCTCATTGGCTCGCTGCTCATCGGCGCAAGTCCGGCGCTCGCGGAGGCCGTGCTTCATCGCGGCAATGCCGGCGAGCCGCAGACGCTCGACCAGGCGCACACCTCGATCAACATCGAGGAGTTCATCCTCAAGGACCTCTATGAAGGCCTGACGATCTACGACGCCGCTGGCAAGATCGTACCCGGTGTCGCCGAAACCTGGGAGCTTTCGGACGACGGTACCGTCTACACCTTCAAGCTGCGTGCCGATGCCAAGTGGTCCGACGGCTCGCCTGTGACCGCCGAGGATTTCGCCTTCTCGTTCCGCCGCGTCGAGGACCCGAAGACGGCCGCCGAATACGCCAACATCCTTTACCCGATCAAGAATGCGGAAAAGGTCAACAAGGGCGAACTGCCGCTCGAGCAGCTCGGCGTCAAGGCCGTCGACGAAAAGACGCTCGAAGTCACCCTAGAGCGCCCGACGCCCTTCTTTCTTGAATTGCTCGCCCACCAGACGGCGCTGCCGGTCAGCAAGGCGAGCGTCGAAAAGAATGGCGCGGATTTCGTCAAGCCGGGCGTCATGGTTTCGAACGGTGCTTTCCGGCTGACGGCGCATGTGCCGAACGACAGCCTGACGGTCGAGAAGAACACGAACTATTGGGATGCTGCCAACGTCAAGCTCGACAAGGTGATCTTTTACCCGATCGACGACCAGGCGGCCTCGGTGCGTCGCTTCGAAGCGAAGGAAATGGACCTCGTCTACAACTTTTCTGCTGACCAGATCGAGCGGCTGCGCAAGTCCTACGGTGACCAGGTCCACGTCTCACCGACCCTTGCAACCTACTATTACGCTTTCGACACGCGTCAGGAGCCCTATAGCGATGTTCGCGTTCGCCGGGCGCTCTCGATGGCAGTCGATCGCGACTTCCTCGCCAAGGAAATCTACAGCGGCTCGCAGCTTCCGTCCTACTCGATGGTGCCGCCGGGCATCGAAAGCTATGGTGAACCCGCCAAGGCCGATTTCGCCGAGATGTCGCAGCTCGACCGCGAAGACAAGGCGATCGAGCTGATGAAGGAAGCCGGCTACGGCGAGGGCGGCAAGCCGCTGAACATCGAAATCCGCTACAACACCAACCCGAACCATGAGCGCGTTGCAACCGCTGTAGCGGACATGTGGAAGAATACCTTCGGCGCCAAGGTCTCGCTCGTGAACCTCGACGTGTCGTCGCATTACGCCTATCTGCAGGAAGGCGGCAAGTTCAACGTCGCGCGCGCCGGGTGGGTCGCCGACTATGCCGATGCGGAGAACTTCCTTGCGCTCAGCGTCAGCACCAACAAGACCTTCAACTATGGCCACTTCGAAAACGCCGAGTACGACGCGTTGATGAAGAAGTCCTATGAAGAACAGGATCCGGCGGCCCGCTCGAAGATCCTGCACGAGGCGGAAGCGCTGCTGATGAAGGAACAGCCGATCGCACCGTTCCTCACCCAGGCTGACCTGTGGCTCGTTTCGGATCGCGTTAAAGGCTGGCAGGACAACTCGCCGAACGCGCACCTGAGCAAGTTCCTGAGCGTCGCCGAATAACGAACTGAGACGACGCGCGGGCTCCCGCGCGTCGCCTCCGGAGCACGTCCATGATCTCCTTCATCCTTCGCCGATTGGCGAGTGCGGTGCCGACGCTGTTTATCGTCGTCACCATTTCCTTCTTCCTGATGCGCTTTGCCCCAGGTGGCCCCTTCAATCTCGAGCGTCCTCTCCCTCCCGCCACGATGGAGAACCTGATGAGGACCTACCACCTCGATCAGCCGCTCTGGCGCCAATACGTCACCTATCTCAGCAATGCGGTGACCGGCGACTTCGGCCCGAGTTACATCTACCATGACAACAATGTCGCGCAGTTGATCGGCAAGGGGCTGCCCTATTCGATGGAGCTCGGCTTCTACGCCTTGATATTGGCCGTCATCGGCGGCGTCATTGCCGGCACGATCGCCGCGCTCAGGCAGAACAGTTTCCTCGATTTCGCGGTCATGTCGATCTCGACGGTTGGCGTCACCGTACCGAACTTCGTCGTCGGCCCCGTGTTGACGCTCATCTTCGCGATCATGCTTTCCTGGCTGCCCGCCGGCGGCTGGGGCGACGGATCGTTCCGCTTCCTGATTCTGCCGATGATCGCCCTCGCTCTTCCGCAGCTCGCCGTCTTCGCCAGGCTTACGCGCGGCTCTATGATCGAGGCGCTCAACACCGACCATATCCGCACCGCGAAGGCCTATGGCCTGCCGTCCCGCGTCGTCGTGGTGACGCATGCGATGCGCGGCGCGCTGCTGCCCGTCGTCTCTTATCTTGCGCCTTGCGCGGCAGCACTTTTGACCGGTTCGGCCGTGGTGGAGACGATCTTTACCATTCCCGGCGTCGGACGCTATTTCGTTCTCGGCGCGATCAACCGTGACTACACGCTGGTGATGGGCACCGTGATCCTCATCGCCATCTTCGTCATCGTCTTCAATCTTTTGGTCGATATTCTCTACGGCCTGCTCGATCCGAGGGTCCGCCATGACTGATATCGTCCAGGCACCGGCCGCCTCGCCGGAAACCAAGGGCCGCAGCCTCTTCCAGCTCGCAGCGATCCGCTTCCGCCGCAACCGTGCCGCCATGGCCGGCTGCGTCATGCTGGCGCTGATCGCGCTCTTCTCGTTCGTGGGTCCGTGGTTCTCGCCGCACACCTACGATCAGGTCTTCCCCTCCTATGTCTCGATCAGCCCGAGCCTCGAGCCCCGGCCGGACACGTCGACGCTGCAGGATGTGATGGAGGGTGTCGCGACCCGCGCGCGCGTGACGTTGACGGAATTCAATGTCGAGGGCGAAACCTTCACCGCCACCGTGACGTCGGACCAGCCGATCGACCCGCGTGCCACGCGCTATTTCGACCGGGCAAACGAGTTCGAGAACACCAAGGTGCTCGCGACCGAGGACGACGGCCGCACACTGAAGGTCGAAGGGCAAGTGGACCGCGAATATTTCCCCTTCGGCACGGATTCCAACGGCCGCGACCTGCTCGTCCGCGTCATGCTCGGCGGGCAGATCTCGATTGCCGTCGGTCTGCTCGCAAGCCTCGTCTCTCTCGGCATCGGCGTCGTCTACGGAGCGACATCCGGCTATATCGGCGGGCGCGTCGACAACGTCATGATGCGTCTCGTCGAGATCCTCTATTCGTTGCCCTTCGTCTTCCTCGTCGTGGTGCTCGTCGTCTTCTTCGGCCGCAGCTTCATCCTGATCTTCCTGGTGATCGGCGCGGTCGAATGGCTGGACATGGCGCGTATCGTCCGTGGCCAGACGCTGGCTCTTAAGCGGCGCGAGTTCGTCGGCGCCGCGCAAGCGCTCGGTCTCACCGACTGGCAGATCATCCGCCGGCATATCATTCCGAACACGATCGGTCCGGTGATCGTCTTCGTCACCGTCGTCGTGCCGAAGGTCATCCTGCTCGAAAGCTTCCTGTCCTTCCTCGGCCTCGGCGTGCAGGCGCCGCTCACAAGTTGGGGGGCGCTGATCTCGGAAGGTGCAAACAACATCCAGTCGGCGCCGTGGCTCTTGATTTTCCCGGCCATCTTCTTCGTCGTCACGCTGTTCTCGCTGAATTTCGTCGGCGACGGCCTGCGCGATGCGCTCGACCCGAAGGACCGCTGACATGACAGAGATGAAGGACTCCATTCTCGCCGTGCGCGGCCTCAAGGTGGATTTTTCGACGCCGGACGGCACGGTCGAGGCGGTCAAGAGCATCGATCTCGATGTCCGTTCCGGCGAAACGCTGGCGGTGGTCGGCGAATCTGGTTCCGGCAAGAGCCAGACCATGATGGGCATCATGGGGCTGCTCGCGAAGAACGGCACGGTCACCGGTTCGGCCCGCTATCGCGGCAAGGAGCTCATCGGGCTTTCGCCGAAGAGACTGAACAGCGTGCGCGGCTCGAAGATCACCATGATCTTTCAGGAGCCGATGACGTCGCTCGATCCGCTTTACACGATCGGCCGGCAGATCGCGGAGCCGATCGTCCATCACCGCGGCGGCACGTTCAAGGAGGCGAGGAAGCGCGTGCTCGAGCTCCTGGAACTCGTCGGCATTCCGGAACCCGGCCGGCGGATCGACAGCTATCCGCACGAGCTTTCCGGCGGCCAGCGCCAGCGCGTCATGATAGCCATGGCGCTCGCCAACGAGCCGGACATCCTCATTGCCGACGAGCCGACCACGGCGCTCGACGTAACGATCCAGGCGCAGATCCTCGATCTCTTGAAATCGCTGCAGAAGCGCTTCGGCATGGCGATCGTGCTCATCACGCACGACCTCGGCATCGTCAAGCACTTCGCCGATCGCGTCGCGGTGATGCGCCGGGGCGAGGTCGTGGAGCAGGGGACGACGGCCGAGATCTTCGAGCGGCCGAAGGCGGACTATACGAAGATGCTGCTTGCCGCCGAGCCAAGCGGGCACAAGGCGCCGCCCGCCGATCGCGCGCCGATCATCCTCGAAGGCCGCGACGTTGCCGTCGACTATACGATCCCCGGCGGACTGTTCCGCGGAGCGTCGACCGTCTTCCGCGCGGTCGACGGCGTCAATCTGCGCCTGAAGCAGGGTCAGACGATCGGCATCGTCGGCGAGTCCGGTTCGGGCAAATCGACGCTCGGGCGGGCCCTGCTGCGGCTGCTGCCGAGCAGCGGCTACTACCGTTTCGGCACAACGGATATATCCGGCTTCGACCGCAGTGCGATGCGGCCCCTGCGCCGCGAACTCCAGCTCGTCTTCCAGGACCCTTACGGCTCGCTCTCGCCGCGCCGGACCGTCGGCGAGATCATCAGCGAAGGCCTCTACGTGCACGAGCCGGAGTTGAGCCGCGCCGAGCGCGATCGGCGTGCGATCGCGGCTCTGAAGGAGGTCGGCCTCGATCCCGCTTCGCGCAACCGCTATCCGCACGAATTCTCGGGTGGGCAGCGCCAGCGCATCGCGATCGCCCGCGCGATGATCCTGAAGCCGAAGGTGGTGATCCTCGACGAACCCACCTCGGCGCTCGACCGTTCGGTGCAAGGCCAGGTGATCGAGCTGCTGCGCGATCTGCAGATGAAGCACGGCCTCTCCTACATCTTCATCAGCCACGACCTCTCCGTAGTGAAGGCGATGTCGGACTACGTGATCGTGATGAAGAACGGCCGCATTGTCGAGGAAGGGGAGACGGACGCGATCTTCCAAGCGCCGAAGGAGGCCTACACGAAGACGCTGATCGGCGCTGCGTTCAACGTTTGAGGTGGTGGGGGTATCGACCGTTTTTGCCGGCGTTTGCCCGCATCCGTCCGCGGCGCCTTCTTTCCGCGTACGGTCGCGGCCGAGGAGGGGCCCCTGGGCCTCTCCACCAGCCTGTGAAGGGGAGCGGCTACTGCATGTCTCCTTAAAGCGACCTCGATTTAAGGACAAAGACATGCAGCAATTCAAAGTGCTACAGCGACCTTTGCGCGTCTGATAAGACGCGGCGCTGTAGGACGACTTGAAAACTCTCGACCTCAGAGGTCGATGTCTTTCAGCGCGTCGAGCGGGCCTGTGAGCGCGGTCCTTGGAGGCACGAGCTCCGGCTGGACCAAATGAATTTGCGGGGGGGGCCGCATTTCCTCGATCACTTCGAAGGCCTTGGCGATCATTCCCTCGACGTTTTGCCGGATCATGATGACGGGGAAGGGGAGGAACGAGGCGAAAGGATCGTAGTCGTAGCAGCCGACGACGAGATCGGCGAAATTGTCGTGCGGGTGCCCGGCCATGAAGCGCAGTAAGCCCTCGAAATTGATCGAGGAATTCACGAAAAGACCGCGGGGCAACTTGCCGTGTCGGGCGAAAAAGGCTTCGAAGGCTCTCCTTGCATTATTCGCCGCATAGCCGGTCGGTTGGATGCATTCGTCCGGATCACCGCCGAGCAGATCCTTTTTCACCGCGCGGAAGCCGCGGATCCGTTCATGGCTCGCATGGTCGTTACGGCCGCCGAACAGATAGAGATCGTTCGGCTGGAGCGGGCGGTCGGCCGGAAAGTGGCGTATGATGGCTTCGGTCAGTAACCGACCGCCCTCAAAATTGTCACTGATGACGGAGGGGACCTTCGTGCCGGGCAGGTCGATGTTGATGTGCTTCAGCCCCGCAGCATCGCAGACCTCGTGGACGCCGTCCGGATCGGTTGCGCCGCAGATGAACAGTTCGTCGATGGAATAGGAGATCAGCGTTTCCGCCGTCTTGCGCTCCTCGTCAGGATCGCGGCTGGCGCTGACGACGATCGGGCACTGGCCCTTGCTGCGCACATGCGCCTCGAAAGTCTGGGCGAGGGAAGAGAAATAGCGATTGTCGTGGACCGGCAAGAGCAGCCCGACGAGGCCGGAGCGCGAACTGCGCAATCCACGTGCCTGGCGGTTCGTCGTATACTGGTGGGTCTCGGCGAGATTGCGGATGAGTTCGGCGGTGCTTTCCTTGATGCGCCGTTTGCGCCAGGTGCCGTTCAGCACCGCGCTCACAGTTGAGGGCGAACTTCCCGAGAGCACCGACAGGTCGTAGATCGTCGCCTTTTTCTTGCTGCTGTTCGGCATGTGGCCCTCCCCAAATGTCTTAGAGCCGATTTCCGCTTGACGAAAGATTAAGTCTGCAGGATAGTCGTTGCACCATCGATTGTGCAAATGGAAATATCGATTGCGCAAATGCGATGGGTCGTCTGAGGAGGCGGCGGTAAGCGGCGGGAAATTCCCTTCTCGTCATGGAGGATGAAAACTGGAGGCCGGCGCCTGTGCGCCCGGGAGAGTTCCCCCTGCGGGAACCTGTGGAGGAGAGACATGATCAAGAGAATTCTTGCCGCCGCTCTAGCGGCATCGCTTTCGCTCGCCGGTGCCTTTTCCGTCGCGGCGCAGGAAACGCCCAAGGTTGGTGTCGTCGTCAAGATCGGCGGCATCCCGTGGTTCAACGCAATGGAAGCCGGGATCAAGGAACGCGGCGAGAAGCTCGGCCTCGACGCTTTCATGGTCGGACCGACGAGCGCTGACCCGGCACTGCAGGTTCGCGCGATCGAGGATCTGATCGCCCAGGGCGTGAAGGTCATCGGCGTAGTGCCCAACGATGCCAAGGTGCTGGAGCCGGTGCTGACGAAGGCCAAAGAGAAGGGCATCATTGTCATCACGCATGAATCGCCCAGTCAGAAGGGCGCGGACTGGGACTTCGAGCTCGCTTCGTCTCAGGGTTTCGGCGAGGCGCATGCCAAGCTCCTGGCGGACAAGATGGGCGGCAAGGGTGAATATGCGGTGTTCGTCGGTTCGCTGACCGTTCCGCTGCACAACGCCTGGGCAGACGCGGCAATTGCCTATCTCAAGAAGAACCATCCCGAGATGACCCTGGTCGGAGAACGCTACGGCGTTGCCGAGGACGTCGACAAGAGCCGCTCGACGGCCCTCGACCTCATCTCCGCTCACCCGAACCTCAAGGGCTTCCTCGCCTTCGGCAGCCAGGGTCCGATCGGCGCCGGCCGCGCTATCGAAGAACGCCGTAAGGTGGGTCAGATCTTCGTTCTCGGGCCCTTCTCGCCCGGACAAGGCCAGAAGCTCGTGAAGTCCGACGCCATCTCCGGAGGCTTCATGTGGAATCCGAAGCAGGCCGGCGAAGTCTTTGTAACGATGGCCGATAAGCTCCTCAAGGGCGAGGAGATCAAGGACGGTGATGAAATCGAAGGTCTTGGCGTCGTCCATCCAGACTTCGAAAACCGCAACATCATTGTGGACCAGCTCGTGCCGATCAACAAGGACACGGTCGCCGATCTCGCTGCGATGGGTCTCTAGACCGCAATGATTGCAGGTGGGAGGCCGCGCCGGGCATCCCATCCCAACGGGTTCTCCCGGCTGCTGGGCCGGCTCCGGCCGGCCTGGCAAGTCTCGCGAAACGAAGTACGACAGGCGCAGGGTCCATGCATCAGGCAACGAGCGCGACGGTAGGCGAAAAGCCGCTTCTGTCCCTTCGCAACATCAATATGACGTTTGGCGGCATCAAGGCGCTGAAGAATGTGAGCTTCGAGGTGCTCCCCGGTGAAGTGCATTGTCTCGCCGGCGAGAACGGTTGCGGCAAGAGCACGCTAATCAAAGTGATCACCGGCGTCTATCGCCCGGCGGATGGCGCAGTCATCGAATATGACGGCGAGACCTATTCGCACATGTCGCCAGTCACCGCGCAGGATCGCGGCATCCAGGTCATCTGGCAGGATCTGGCGCTGTTCCCGGAAATGAGCGTGGCCGAGAACATTGCCTTCCACGAGGTCGTCGGCCGCCGGCCGCGTCTCGTCGACTACGGACGCATCCGGCGGATCGCCATCGACGCGCTCGCCCGTCTCGGCGTCACGCTCGACGTCGAGCTGCCGCTCAAGGAATACGCGATCGCCCAGCGCCAAATCGTGGCGATCGCCCGGGCCCTGATCGGCGAGGCGAAGCTCGTCTTCATGGACGAGCCGACGGCATCGCTGACGCAGTCGGAGACCGATCATCTCCTTGACATTGTCCGCACTCTTTCCGTCTCCGGCGTCGCCGTCGTCTTCGTCAGCCACCGACTTGCCGAAGTTCTGGAGATTTCAAACCGCATCACGGTGCTGCGGGATGGCGCGCTGGTCGGCGTTTATGCCGCCGCCGGCATGACGCAGTCGCGCATTACCGAACTGATGACCGGCAAGACCTTCGATCAGCACGTCCGCGCACGCCCGCGGGACGATCAGCCGGTCGTGCTCGATGTAAGGGGACTGACGCGACCGGGCCAGTTCGAGAACATTTCGCTCACCGTCCGCCGCGGCGAAACGGTCGGAATCACCGGTCTTTTGGGGGCAGGGCGGACCGAGCTGGCGCTCGCCCTGTTCGGGATGCTGAAACCCGCCGCGGGCTCGATCCGCATCGAGGGCCGGGAGGTCCGCTTCGGCTCGAACCGCGACGCAATCAAGGCGGGTGTCGCCTATCTCTCAGAAGACCGTCTGTCGCTCGGGCTCATCCAGCCGCAGTCGATTGCCGACAACCTCGTGATCGCCTCGCTTCGCAAGATTCTCTCCGGCGGTCTGCTTTCCGACGATCGTAAGCGCGGCCTCGTTTCACGCTGGATCGCCGATCTCGGCGTCAGGATCGGCCGCCAGGCGGATGCGATATCGACGCTTTCCGGCGGCAACCAGCAGCGCGTCGCAATTGCGAAGTGGCTTGCTACCGATCCGAAGATCCTGATTCTCGATTGCCCCACCGTCGGCGTCGACGTCGGCGCCCGTGCCGGCATCTTCGACATTGTTGCCAAGCTCGCCGAGAGCGGCCTGGCGATCATCCTCATCTCGGACGAGGTGCCTGAGGTCTATTTCAACGCCGACAGGGTCCTGCATATGGCGCAGGGCCGCATCGTCGGCAGCTATGATCCGCGCCAGACGCGTCTGGAAGACATCGAGGCGGCCGTCTATGCGTAGCTTGATCCGCACTCACGCGACCGAGTTCTCCTTGCTGGCGGTGATCGTCGCCATCAGCACCGTGCTTTCCTTCGCCACGGCGAACTTCTTCTCGCTCGGCAATGCCTTCGACCTCCTGAACATCAGCGCCGTCAACATCATCTTCGCGGTCGGGCTACTGGTGGTGCTGATCGCCGGCGGCATCGACATCTCCTTTGCGGTCGCCGCTTCCGTCGTCCAATACTGTACGGCGATCGCGCTCGGCTGGATCGGCGGCGGCGGTTGGGTTTCCGGACTCCTGATCGCCGGCTCGCTCGGCATCCTGCTTGGCTGCGTCAATGCCTTCCTGATCCACCGCTTCCGGATCATCTCGATCGTTGCGACGATCTCCACGTTCAACATTTACTTCGGGCTACTGATGTTCTTCACCAGAGGCGTGTCGATCTACAACCTGCCCGACTGGCTGACCGACCGGGTCATTCTTTTCGAGCATGAAATGCCGAACGGAACCTGGATCGAAATCACGCTGCCGGTTCTCGTCATGGTGATTTGCGTCGTGGCGACCTGGGCGCTGATCACCCGCACCACGATCGGACGGCAGCTCTATGCCTTCGGCGACAATCCGGAAGGGGCGCGCCGCTTCGGCATCAATATCGGCGCCATGCAGTTCATCGCCTTCGGCTGGCTCGGCCTGATGGCCGGCATCGGTGGTCTCATCCAAGCGCACTATGCGCAGGAGGTGGTGCCGAACGCGCTTTACGGACGCGAACTCGACGTGCTTGCCGCGGTCGTTTTGGGCGGAGCCCGCCTTGGTGGCGGCAAAGGTTCAGTGCTCGGCTGCATTCTCGGCGTGCTCTTGATCTCGATCACCCAGAACGGCCTCAACTTGATGGGCGTCTCGCCCTTCGCCTTCAAGATGATCGTCGGCGCCATCATCCTGATCGCCATCACGCTCTCCAACACCCGGATCGAGCGTCTGCTGCCGTTCGTCGGCCAGAAAGGAGGGGGACGGTGACCGCGATCCTCGAACGCGTCAAAGCTGCTCTCGGACCCGAAATGGCAGGCCCCGGCCTCGCCTTCGTGGCCGTCGTGCTCGTCTTCGGCATCGCCTCGCCGCAGTTCCTGAGTGCCGCGACCTTCGGTTCTGTAGCTTTCCAACTCCCGGAACTGGGACTCCTGACGCTCGCCATGCTGCTGCCGATCCTGACCGGCGGCCTAAACCTCGCAATCACGTTTACGGCGAATATTGCCGGACTGACGGTCGCCTGGATCCTGAAGGCGAACGGCGGCGTAGACGCCGGCCTCGGCATCTTTATCGTTGCCTGCCTGCTCGCCCTCATGGTCGGTGCGGCGAGCGGAGCCGTAATGGGCTTGGTAATCGCCTTCACCCGCGCACACCCGATTCTCGTGTCCTTGTCGATGATGATCTTCCTGCGGGGGCTCGGCGAGTTCCTGACACGCGGCGGCGATGTCTCCGGCTTTCCGCCGTTTATGGGCGTGATCGGCCACGGTTCGATCGCCGGAATCCCCGTGCCGCTGATCGTCTTCATCGCATGCGTGCTCGCCTGGCACGTGCTTCTCGGCCGTACCAAGCTCGGCTTCAACACTTATATGATCGGCTCCAACCTCGAGGCGACCCGCTATTCCGGCATCAACACCCGCAAGGCGATCGTGCTCATCTACACGCTCTCCGGCGTCATGTGTGCGGTCGCCGGCATCATCATGCTGGCGCGATTTAATTCAGTGCGCATCGGCCACGGTGAATCCTACCTGCTGATCACCGTGCTGGCTTGCTTCCTGGGAGGCGTCAATCCGTTCGGCGGCTTCGGCCGGGTCATCCCGGTCTTCGTGGCCCTCGTGGTGCTACAGCTTCTCTCGTCCGGCCTCAATCTCATTGGAGCCAACCAGCATCTCGCGACTGCCGTCTGGGGCATCCTGCTTGTCGGCGTGATGATTCTTCGTTGGGTGGCAACCAGGATCAAGATTTCAATTGTCAGAAGAGGATCATGACCATGCAGGGTTTTGGCGTCCATACGAGCATGTGGACCATGAACTGGGACCGGGGAGGGGCCGAACGGGCGGTGGCGGCCGCGGTCAAATACGAGGTCGACTTCATCGAGATCCCGATGCTCAACCCGCCTGCGGTCGACACGGAGCACACCCGTGCACTGCTCGAGAAAAACCGCCTGCGCGCGCTCTGCTCGCTCGGTCTGCCGGAGCGTGCGTGGGCGTCGGTGCGACCGGACGCGGCGATCGACCATCTGAAGGTTGCGATCGACAAGACGGCCGATCTCGGCGGCGAAGCGCTTTCCGGCGTAATCTATGGCGGCATCGGCGAGCGCACCGGCGTGCCGCCTACCTTGGCGGAGTACGACAACATTGTCCGCGTGCTCGAGGCAGCGGCCAAGCATGCCAAGTCGCGCGGCATCGAACTCGGTGTCGAAGCCGTCAACCGCTATGAGAACCACCTGATCAACACCGGTTGGCAGGCGGTCAAGATGATAGAGCGGGTCGGCGCCGACAATATCTTCGTGCACCTCGACACCTACCACATGAACATCGAGGAGAAGGGCGTCGGCAAGGGCATTCTCGATGCGCGCGAGCACCTGAAATATATCCACCTGTCCGAAAGCGATCGCGGCACGCCGGGTTACGGCACCTGTGGCTGGGATGAGATTTTTTCCACCCTTGCGGCGATCGGCTTCAAGGGCGGTCTCGCCATGGAAAGCTTTATCAACATGCCGCCGGAAGTGGCCTATGGCCTTGCTGTTTGGCGCCCCGTTGCGAAGGACGAGGAAGAAGTGATGGGCAACGGCCTGCCGTTCCTGCGCAACAAGGCCAGACAGTATGGGCTGATCTGACCGGGGACGTTCCGCGAGAAGGCGTCCCGGCTCGCCCGGGAAGCCACGCGGTCGATCGAGGAAAAGAGAAGTGGATGCGGCGGTAAACGGTCGGGGAAACCCAGGGGCTATGGTCGCCGTCCTCGACGTCGGCAAGACCAATGTCAAGCTGAGCGCGGTCGAGGCGGACGGGGCGGTCGTCGAGATCGTCAGCATTCCCAATCCCGTTGTGCCCGGGCCGCCCTGGCGTCATCATGATCTCAAGAGCTTGGGTGAGTGGGTTTTCGAGACTCTCGCGGCTCTGTCACGGCGCTACGATCTCGCCGCCGTCGTGACCGCCGGACACGGCTCGGGCGGCGTGCTGACGGGTGCGGATCCGGATGCCGGCGATGGTGCGGTGCTGCCGATGATCGATTACGAGCAGACGTTGCCAGCCGACATCCGCGACGGCTATGCGCCGCTTGCCGGTTCCTTTCTCGATCGCGGCAGTGCCACGATGCATGGCGCCACGCATCAGGCCCGCCAGCTCTATTGGATGGAGGAGCGGGAGCCGGATGCGTTCGGCAAAGCCCGCTGGTACCTCGGCCTGCCGCAATATTGGGCCTGGCGGCTCTCCGGCGTCGCGGCGTCGGAAACGAGCTTTCTCGGAGCCCAGTCGCATCTCTGGAATGTCGCGGAAAGCCGCTGGGCGCCGATCGTGCGTGCCCGCGGCTGGGAGCCGCTGATGGCGCCCTTCGCCAAGGCATGGCAGGCGCTTGCGCCGATCCGGACTGAACTCGTGCAGCGATATGGCCTGCCGGGAGAAATGCGTGTGCTGACGGGGGGCCACGACAGCAGCCTCAACCATTACCGCTATCACGCCGCGGGTCTGCGGGATTTCATCGTGATCTCGACGGGAACATGGATCGTCGGCTTTTCCCGTTCGACGCCGCTCGAGCGCCTAGACGAGCACCGCGGCATGACCTTGAACAGCGACGTATTCGGAAATAGCCTCGGGGGCATTCTGACGATGGGCGGACGTGAGTTCTCCCATGTCGCCGGCGGCGATCCGCCGGCAGAACACGCGTCCCTCGGTGTCCTTGCGCACCTTGTCGCGCAGCGGACCTTCGCCGTTCCCTCGTTCGGCGACGACGACGGCCTTTTTCCCGGCAGCGCGGGGAGGGGGCGAATTCTCGGGTCGCCGCCTGAGACGGCAATGGAACGCAAAGTTCTGGCGCTCCTTTACTGCGCGCTGCTTACCGTCGAGTGCATCGAGACGCTCTCCGAAGATCGCCTTGTCGTGCTCGACGGCAGCTTCCTGCGCGATCCGCTCTATGCGGGCGTCGTGGCGGCGCTGCTCCCGGAGCGCCAAGTGCGCTTCAACCTCGACGCCTATGGCGTTGCCGCCGGGGCGGCGCTGCTTGCCGGGCACGAAACGCGTGACGGGCCGGCGCCGCTCACCGTTAGCGAACCGCCCGATCTTGGCGTGCTCCAGCGCCAACTTTGCCGCTACGCCGCCGATTGGCGCAGGCTCTCCCGTGGAGAGCCGGGCAACCGAGACGAACTCCGGAACACGAAAGGAAGTCTTCATGGCTGAAACAGCGACAACCGACAAGCTGGCGCTCAGGCGCGACATGGTGGACATCTGCCGGCGCATGAATACGAGCGGTATCAATCAGGGCACGGCCGGCAATCTCTCCGTGCGGACCGATGACGGCTTTCTCATCACGCCCTCGTCAATGCCCTATGAGACGATGCAGCCCGAGGACCTGGTGGAGATGGGCTTCGACGGCACCTATGTCGGCCGTCGGCCGTCGTCCGAATGGCGCTTCCATCGCGATATCCTGCGTGAACGCGCCGATATCAACGTCGTGCTGCACTGCCATTCGATATACGCGACGACGCTTGCCTGTCATCACAAGACCATCCCGAGCTTTCATTACATGACGGGCATTGCCGGCGGCACGACGATCCGTTGCGCCGAATACGCGACCTTCGGCACGCAGGCGCTCTCCGTCAACGCGCTTGTCGCCCTCAAGGACCGCATGGCCTGTCTGCTTGGCCAGCACGGCCAGATCTCGCTCGGCAAGACGCTTGAGTCCGCACTGTGGCTGGCGATCGAGGTCGAGACTCTGTCACGAATCTACGTTCAGGCCTTGACCCTCGGCGAGCCGCCGATCCTGCCCGACGACGAGATGGAGCGCGTCATCGCGCAGATGCGGCGCATGAGCTATGGCCAGGCGCCCGATGCGGAAGGCGTGAACGACATCGCCCGCCCGCGGTCGCCGCAATGACGGCGACCGCGCCGCCTTCATCTTTCAAGTCCTCCGTAAGGGAGGTCAGGCCTTCGCGATCGATCCAGAACCTGTACTTCCGGTCCACTCACGGCTCGTCCGCGAGCGCCCTCTTGTCGAGGCCGAACTTCTGCATCTTCTCGTAAAGCGTCTTGCGTGAAATGCCGAGCGACTCGTAGACGGGCTTCAGCGCTCCGCCGTGTGCCGCAAGTGCGCTGGCGATGACGCTCTTTTCGAAGGCGGCTACCCTGTCGGCGAGGCGCGGGCTGTCGGCGGGCGCAGTCGTGTCCTCCCCTTCGACATCGAGCCCCAGCACCAACCGCTCGGCGGCATTGCGTAGCTCGCGCACATTGCCCGGCCAGTCGCGCGCTGCCATTTCGGAGGCGAGGGAGGGCGAAATATCGATGTCGTCGCGACCGTAGCGGGCGGCGGATTCGCGCACGAGCTGCATGAAAAGCAAGGGAATGTCGGAGCGGCGCTGGGAAAGCGGCGGGACGCGCAGCGTTGCGACGTTCAGTCGATAGAGAAGGTCCGCGCGGAACCGGCCGCCGGCTACCTCGCGCTCCAGATCGACCTTGCTGGTCGCAATGAAACGCACGTCGAGCGGCACGGTCTCGTTTGAGCCGAGACGGGTTATCACGCGCTCCTGCAGCACGCGAAGGAACTTCGCCTGCAGGTCGAAAGGCATGGAGCCGATCTCGTCGAGCAGGATCGTGCCGCCGCGGCCATGCTCGAACTTGCCGTAGCGCGGCCTGAGCGCCCCGGGAAAGGCACCCGGCTCGTGGCCGAAGAGCTCGCTCTCGATCAGGTTTTCCGGCAGGGCCGCGCAATTAATCGCGATGAAGGGGCCGCTGGCACGGCCGCTCAAATCGTGCAGCGCGCGGGCGACGACTTCCTTGCCTACGCCGGTTTCGCCGATGATCAGCGTGTCGGCGTCCGAAGCGCCGATCGCCCGGATGCGGTAGCGCAAATCGACCATCACTTGGCTGCGCCCAGGCAGGCGATGCTCGATGTCGTCGCGCTTGCCCGCAACGGCTCTGAGGCGCCGGTTTTCGAGCACGAGCCCGCGCCAGTCGAGGGCGCGGCGGATGGTTCCGGCAAGCATCTGCGCCGTGAACGGCTTCTCGACGAAGTCGTAGGCGCCCTCACGCATCGCCCGGACCGCGAGCTGGACGTCGCCATGACCGGTCACGAGAATCACCGGCAGCTCGGCATCGATCTCGCGAATGCGCTGCAGGAACGTCATCCCGTCCACGCCGGGCATGCGGATATCGCTGATGACGACGCCCGGGAAGCTGAAGCCGATCAGCTCTAGTGCATGTTCGGCACTGGCGAACGTGTCGACGCGAAAGCCGGCGAGCTCGAGCGCCTGCGCGCTCGAACGGCGCAACTCCTCTTCGTCGTCCACGAGCAGGATGCGGCTCTCGTTCACTCGGCGGCCTCGCGTCCGGCCCGTTCGGCGAGGGCGAGCTCGATGCGGAACACGGCGCCTCCTTCGGGATGGTTCGACACCGCCAGGCTGCCGCCGAAGTCCTTGACGATATTATAGGAAATGGAAAGGCCGAGGCCGAGCCCTTTGCCGACGCCCTTTGTGGTGTAGAACGGGTCGAAGATGCGCTCGGCAATCGCGGGCGCCACGCCCGGGCCGCGGTCGCGCACCGTGAGCACCGCCCTGTCGCCCTCGCGCCAAGCGCGCACCGAGATGCGTCGATCTTCGAGCCCTTCGACGGCGTCGGCGGCGTTGGAGACGACATTGACGAGCACCTGCTGCAATCGGACCGAACCCGCCCGGACCACGGGCGGTTCGCCGCCGAGATCGATGTCGACTTCAGCATCCGACGCCTTCAGCCGTGCCGCGACGATCTCCATGGTGTCGTGCATCACCTCTTCGAGGCGAACGGGTCCGAGCTTCTCATTGGGCTTGCGGGCGAAATTGCGCAGGTGCCGGCTGATCGAGGCCATACGATCGATCAGTCCGGAAATGCGCCTCACATTGTCGCTTGCCTCGTCGGTCCGTCCGCGTTCGATCAACAATTGGGCGCTGTCGGCATAGGTCTTGGCCGCGGCCAGCGGCTGATTGAATTCGTGCGAGAGCGCCGCCGACATCTGGCCGAGGCCTGCTAGCTTGCCCGCCTGGATAAGGTCCGCCTGCGTCTGGCGCAATTGCTGCTCGGTGAGCCGCCTCTCGGCGATCTCCGCTTCGATCTGGGCGTTGACGCGGGCAAGATCGGCCGTGCGCTCCTCGACCCGGCGCTCGAGTTCCTCTTGGGCCTGCTCTTGCATCAGCATACGTTCGCGCAACCGCACCCGCCGCTGGAAGAGGACAGCGATCGCTAGTCCCGCAAGGCAGATGAGCAACATGGCGGCCGCGATCGTGGTCAGCGCCTGTGTCCGCACCGAGGCCGTGTCCGTGAGCACGTTCACCGTCCAATCCGCCTCGGGCATGTAATGCGAAAGGACGAGGTATTCCCGGCGGCTTTCGCCTGCCGTGATCGTCATGAACTGGTGGCCGGAACGCTCGCTACGCACGACCGGAAGCGGGTGGAGGATGGCGTCGGCATAACGCCGCGAGGCTTCGGTGCGTGCGAGCCGTTCCGGCGTCAGCGGCAGGATACCGGCGTAAAGCCATTCCGGGTTGCCGCTCATGAAGATGACGCCTTCGGGATCGGAAACGAAAATCCTGTATTCGCCGCCCTGCCAGGAAGCCTCGATGGTTTCGATGTCGACCTTGAAGACGATGACGCCGCGGATATCCTCGCCCACGCGGACCGGCGCGCCGAAATAGTAGCCGCGCTTCAGCGATGTCGTCCCGAGGGCGTAGAAGCGGGATTGCTTTCCCTTGACCGCGTCCTGGAAATAGGGGCGGTAGCTGAAATTCTCGCCGACGAAGCTCGTCGGTCCGTCATAGTTGCTGGCGGCAATCGTCTCGCCGTCCGGCGTGATGACATAGATGTCGGAGGAGCGGAGAAGCTCGTTGATTTCCTTGAGGTAACCGTTGACGCTTTCCCGCAGCCTCCGGTCGCGGGGACGCGTAACCAGTTCCTTGACGTCGTCGTGGTCGGCAATAAGTGCCGGGAGAGCCTGATAACGGTTGAGATGACCGTTGAGGGCGGCGACCGCCAGCCTCAGCGCCGTGTTCGCCTGTGCCGACGCCTCCTGCATGTAGCTGAGCGTCGCGAGCGTCGTTCCCTGCACGGCAAGCACCGTAGCGGCGATCGGCAGCAGGCAGAGCACAAGCACGAAACGGTATCTCACGGAATGCCTGGGCTCCTCCTCCCTCGCATGGCTGATCATGTAAAAGGATCGTAGAAGGCCGCCCCTGTGATGGCAAGAGAGTACACTAATCGTCAACGGTCTGAAGTGTTCGTCAACGCAACATTGACAATGCGTTCCTGCGAGCAGGGCTTTCGCGAACGGCTTCGGCGGCGCATCTATTCGCCATCGGCTAAGCCCCGCATCGAAGCGGGCAGAAAGGAAGCGCACAATGCTCGACCAGATCAAAGGCCTGCACCACGTCACCTCCATGGCGGATGATGCCCGCACCAACAACCATTTCTTCACGAACACGCTCGGCCTGCGCCGCGTGAAGAAAACGGTGAACTTCGATTCGCCGGATGTCTACCATCTCTATTACGGCGACGAGATCGGCACGCCCGGCACGGTCATGACCTACTTCCCCTTTCCGCAGATGCCGCGTGGCCGTGCCGGCACGGGCGAGGTCGGAACGACCGTCTTCTCCGTTCCACAAGGTTCGCTCGGCTTCTGGCGAGATCGGCTGGCGCAGCTCGGCATCGGCGGTCTCAAGGAAGAGGAAAGCTTCGGAGAGAAGCGCCTGAATTTTGCCGGTCCCGACGGCGACGGCTTTGCCCTGGTCGAGGTCAAGGACGATCCGCGTGCGCCCTGGACCGAAAGCGGCATTTCCGAGGACCATGCAATTCGCGGCTTCCACTCGGTCGCCATGCGGCTGCGCGACGAAGGCGCGACGGCGGAATTGCTCAAGTTCATGGGCTATGAGGAGCTCGACAGGAAGGACGGCGTTACGCGGCTCGTCGTGCCGGGCGGCAACGGCGCGAGCCTCATCGACCTCGAGACGCTGCCGAATATCAGCCGCGCGGCGCAAGGCGCCGGCTCCGTGCATCACGTCGCCTTCGCGGTCGACAACCGCGACAAACAGCTCCAAGTGCGCAAGGCGCTGATGGACACCGGCTATCACGTGACACCCGTCATCGATCGCGATTATTTCTGGGCGATCTATTTCCGCACGCCAGGCGGCGTTCTCTTCGAGATCGCCACCAACGAACCGGGCTTCGATCGCGACGAGGACATTGCCCACCTCGGCGAGGCGCTGAAGCTGCCGCAGCAGCACAAGCACCTGCGGCCGATCCTCGAGAGCCATTTGCAGAAGCTCGAAGGCTAACTGGCCCCGGCAAGCCCCTCGTCCGCTCGCACGGGCGAGGGGCAGTGTTCAACATCGAGTGGCGCGTCCGCACATGGCGGGCAGCAGAGGAGAATTCAGTGGTCGATCATGGTTATGTGCACAAGTTGAAGGCCGGCAAGCCTGGCAGTCCGATCCTCTTTGTGCTCCACGGGACCGGCGGAGACGAGAACCAGTTCTTCGGCGTCGGGGCGCAGCTTCTGCCCGAGGCGACGATCGTTTCGCCGCGCGGCGATGTGTCGGAACATGGCGCCGCGCGCTTCTTCAGGCGAACGGGCGAGGGGGTCTACGACATGGCGGATCTAGCCCGCGCCACGCAGAAGATGACGAACTTCGTAAAAACACTAGCGGCCGAGCACGAAGCTTCTGAGATAATCGGCCTCGGCTACTCGAACGGCGCCAACATTCTCGCCAACGTGCTGATCGAAGAAGGCCTTCTCGACAAGGCGGTCCTCATGCATCCGCTGATCCCCTTCCGGCCGAAGGACAATCCGACGCTCGCAGGGCGCAGGATACTGATCACCGCCGGCGAACGCGACCCGATCTGCCCGGCCCCACTGACGCAGGCGCTCGGCGAGTATTTCATGGCGCAGAAGGCGGCCGTTGAAGTGGAATGGCATTCCGGCGGCCATGACATCCGCCAGAACGAGATTGCTGCGGTCGAGCGGTTCCTGAGAGGATAAGAAAATCGGCGGCCGTGAGGCCGCCATTTTTTGATTGGCTTACTCCAGTCGGCGGCGGAAGAGCCAGGCGGCGGAGGAGAGCGTGACGACGGCGATCAGGCAGAGCGGCAGCGTCTGGCGGACGACTTCCGCAAGCGGGATATCCTTGAGGAAAACGCCTTTCACGATCACCAGGAAGTAACGCAGCGGATTGATGAGGGTTACCGGCTGGAGCCAGGAGGGCATGTTCTCGATGGGCGTCGCGAAGCCGGAGAGCAGCATGGCCGGCACCATGAACAGGAAGGCACCGAGGATCGCCTGCTGCTGCGTCATCGATAGCGCCGAGATGAAGAGACCGAGCCCGACGACCGCGGCGAGATAGAAGATCGCGCTGCCATAGAGCAGAAGGAGCGAGCCTCGCAGCGGCACCCCGAAGACGAAAACCGCGGCAAGAATATAGATGGTGATGTGGAACAGCCCGATCATCATCGGCGGAATCAACTTGCCGAGCAGGATCTCGTGGGTGCGCAGTGGGGAAACGATAAGCTGGTCGAAGGTGCCGAGTTCGCGCTCGCGTGCAACGGACAGCGCGGTGACGATGAGCCCGATCAGCAGTGCGATACTCGCGACAAGGTTCGGCACCATGAACCATTGAAAGGTGAGGTTGGGGTTGAACCAGTTGCGTGCCTCGACTTGAGTGACGTCGGATGCAGCGCGTTTGCCGGCGGGTGTTTCGGCTGCAACACTGCCGACGATACGCCCGACATAGCCGGAAACGATCTGCGAGGCGTTGGAGCGCCGCCCGTCGAGGATCACCTGCACCTCGGCCGGCCTTCCCGCCTCGATATCGCGGGAGAAGGTGGGGCCGATTTCGACGGCCGCGAGCACGCGCTGGGTGTCGAGCGCGAAGCGGACTTCCGCCGGGCTGGCGGCGAGAGTGACGCTACGGAAGGTCGGCGAGCCGCCGATCTGCTGGATGATTTCCTGGCTCCAGTGACCGTGGTCGCGGTTCAGCACCATCAGGTCGACGTTCTTCACTTCGAGCGTCGCTGCGTAGGAGAAGACAAGAAGCTGTAAGATCGGCGGGCCGATCAGGACCGTGCGGCCCTTCGGGTCGCGCAGCACCGCCAGCAGTTCCTTGACGATCAGGGCTTTCAGCCGCGTCCACAACATATCAGCCGATCCTCTTTCTGGTGCTGCGTGCCGCAAGCGCGAAGAATATGCAGCCGATCAGAAACATCACCGCAATCGAGCGGGCAAACATCGGCCAGATGTCGCCGGCGAGAAACACCGTCTGGAGGCTCGGGATCAGGTAGCGCGCCGGCACGATATAGGTGATCCACTGGATGACGGTGGGCATGGAGTTGATCTCGAACAGGAAGCCGGACAGGAGGAACGCAGGCAGGAAGGCCGAGATCAGCGCGAGCTGTGAGGCAAGGAACTGGTTCTTGGTGGCGGCCGAGATCAGCAGCCCTTGCCCGAGTGCCGGCATCAGGAAGGTTGCCGAGAGCGCGTAAAGCGCTGCAATCGAGCCGCGGAAAGGTACACCGAAGAGGAAGACGGCGATGAGCACGCAGAGCGTCATCGATGTCAGGCCGAGGATGAAATAGGGGAGCAGCTTGCCGGCGAGCAGTTCGGCGGCGGAAACCGGCGTCGCCATCATCGCCTCCATCGTACCGCGCTCCCATTCGCGGGCGACGACGAGCGAAGTGAGCAGCGTGCCGACCAGCGTCATGACGATCGCGATCGACCCCGGCACGAGGAAGTTCCGGCTCGTCAGTTCCGGATTGAACCAGAAGCGCTGATCGGCGGCGATTGCCGGTGGAGGGCTCCGGCCTTCGCTCGCGCGCTGGCGCTCCCAATTCGCGACGGTGCCTTGCGCGTAGTTCTGCACGAAGTTGGCCGTGTTCGGGTCCGAACCGTCGACGATCACCTGGACCGTCGGGTGGCGCCCCGCCGCATGGTCGGCGGTAAAGTTTGCCGGAACGACCAGGATGCCGCGCACGCGGCCGAGCACGAGATCGTCCTCGAATTCTCGGCGGTCGCGACCGTTGACAACCGAGAAATAGCGGGACGCCTCGAAGCTCGCGGCGAGATCGCGGGTGAGCGGCGTCGCCTCCTCAATGACGAGGGCGACCCGCGTACGCGTCGTGTCGAGGGACACGCCGTAGCCGAAGAGGAAGAGCAGGATCATCGGCAGGACGAAGGCGATCAGAATACTGCTCGGATCGCGCACCACCTGATAGCTCTCCTTGCGCACGAGCGCGGCGAAACGCCGTGCCCGGCCGGCTCGCTCCGGCTTGCGGTCGAGCTTGCGCATCACGTTCATGCCGCCTCCTTCGCCTCCGAGCCCTGCACGAGTGCCACGAAGGCGTCCTCCATCGTCGGATCGGGAAGGTCCTTGCTCGCGACACGTGCCTTCATCTCGTCCGGCGAGCCGAGCGCAATCGAGCGGCCGCGATAGATGAGCGAAATGCGGTCGCAATATTCCGCCTCGTCCATGAAATGCGTGGTGACGAGCACAGTTACGCCTTTTTCGACGAGTCCATTGATATGGCTCCAGAACTCGCGCCGGGTGATCGGATCGACGCCGGACGTAGGCTCGTCGAGGAAAAGAACTTCCGGCTCGTGCAACACGGCTGAGGCGAGCGCGAGGCGCTGCTTAAGGCCGAGCGGCAGGTCCTTCGCCGACATGTCGTGGATCGAGCGAAAATCGAAGATCTCGGTCATGAGATCGATGCGTTCGCGCTTTCTGGCACCGGAAAGCCCGTAGACGCCGGCAAAGAAATTCAAGTTCTGTATGACGCTCAGGTCTCCATAGAGAGAGAATTTCTGCGCCATGTAACCGAGCCGGTTGCGCGCCTCGGCTGCGTCCCGCCGCAAGTCGAAGCCGGCGACCCGGCCTTCGCCGGCGCTGGGTTTTAAAAGACCGCACAGCATCTTGAAGGTGGTCGATTTGCCCGCACCGTTCGGACCGAGCAGGCCAAAAATCTCGCCACGGGGGATGTCGAAGGTGATGCTATCGGCCGCGGTGAAATCGCCGAAACGTTTGGTCAACCCGCGCGCTTCGATGACCGGCCTGGCCGCTTCCGCTGTGAAAGCCCTCTGCGTTTCGGCAAGCCTGGAGCGGCCGCCGGGACCTCCGCCGAGCATGTCGACGAAGGCATCCTCGAAGCGCGGCGGCGTGACGCTGGCGCGCGCGGGGGGCGCCCCGTCAGGGGTACCGAGCGTGGGAGGGGGGAGGCCCGGTTTCATCACCAGTCGGATCGCTTCGCCCTGGATGACGCCGTCGACCACACCGTCCTCATCGAGAAGGCGCGCGAGCCTGTCGCGGCGGCGGCCACCGACGCCGGAAAGGCGGAAGACGCGATCTTCGACGCGACCCGTCATCTCCTGCGGCGGACCGGAGAACAGCAACCTTCCCTGGTTGAGCAGGAAGACGTGATCACAGGCCTCCGCCTCCTCGAGATAAGCGGTCGACCAGACGACGCCGATGCCTTCAGCTGTCAGATTTTCCACCATTTTCCAGAGGTCGCGCCGCGAAATCGGATCGACGCCGACGCCGGGCTCGTCGAGGAGCAGCAGACGCGGCTTGCGCAGAAGCGCGCAGGCGAGGCCAAGCTTCTGCTTCATGCCGCCGGAGAGCTTTCCGGCGAGTCGTGCCGTGAAGCGGGCAAGATCGGTGAATTCGAGCAGTTCGGCGAAGGTGCGGCCGCGCTCCGTCTTCGGCAGGCCGCGCAGATCGGCGTAGAGATCGAGATTTTCCTGAACCGTCAGGTCCTCATAAAGGCCGAAACGCTGCGGCATATAGCCGATCGCCGCCTGGATGGCGGCGGGGTCCCTGCGCGTGTCGTAGCCGAGCACTTCGACGGTTCCTTCGTCCGCCAGCATCAGCCCCGTCATCAGTCGGATCAGCGTCGTCTTGCCGGCGCCATCGGGACCGACGAGGCCGGTGATCCGGCCGCCTAGGATGACGCCTTCGATGGCGTCGAGGGCAGGGGATGCGGCGCCGAACCGTTTCGTCACGGCGGAGAGCCGGACAAAGGGGGCGGCGTCGATTTCCGTCCGCGGGGCCGACATTATGAGCTCTCCCCGAAACCTGGCAGATGCACGGTGACCGGCATGCCTTGGCGCAGGTCCGGACCCGGATTGGCGATGACGATCCTGAGCCTGTAAACGAGGTCGGTTCTAAGCTCCGGCGTCTCGACCGACTTCGGCGTGAATTCCGCAACCGGAGAGACGAAGCCGACGGTTCCTTCATAGCCGCGGTCGGGAGCCGTGTCGGATGTCACTCTGACCTTCATGCCCGGGTGAACACGGCCGAGATCGGGTTCGGCGATATAGGCGCGGACCCACACCGGCTCGGTCAGCGACAGCACGTAGACGGTGTCCGCCGGCGAAACGATCGCGCCGGTTTCACGCACGCGCGAGAGGATGACGCCGGCACCCGGGGCGGTGAGCTCCGTGTCCTTGAGGGAGGTGCGGGCGCTCGCGGCCTTGGCGGTCGCCGCGTGCACCTGTGCCTCCGCGGCAGCTATGTCCTCGATGCGGCTTCCCTCTTCGAGCAGTTCCAGCGCATGTCGGGCGGAGTTCGCGCGGGCGGCGGCGGCGGCCCGGCTTGCGCTTGCCTGATCGAGGTCGGCCTGCGAGATCGTGCCATTGGGCCGCAACTGGCGGGCGCGCTGGTAGGCGAGCTCGGCGTTCTCGAGATCGGCAAGGCGCTCCTCGTGAGCGGCACGCGCTTGCGCAATTTCGGTGGACCGTGCGCCGGCCTTGAGTTTTGCGAGCGTCGCCTTGAGGGCTTCCGCATCCGCCTCGGCGGCATCGAGCGCCTGCTGGAACGGCTCGGCGTCGAGCCTCGCGATCGCGTCGCCCGCCTTGACTGCATCACCCTCGTCGACGTGGAGTTCGGCAATGCGTCCGCTGACCCGGAAGCCGAGCGAGACCTGGCGGATATCGACATTGCCGTAAAGCACCTGCTGCCGGTTGTCTTTCGCAAAGCCGAGGCGCGCCGGCACGTCGAACCACCAGCCGCCGACGGCCGCTGCGGCGAGCAGAAGAACGAGAATGGCGATCTTCCTCATGATTGGCGGTCCTTCTCTGCACCGAGCACCGCGACAAGCTCGGCGGCGTGACGCTGCAATATCTCGAGTTCGCGCGGGCCTGCCGTTTCCCATTCGAGCTGCGCGTAGACGGCTGCATGGGCCGTACGGAAGACGAGAACGCTGCCAACGAAGGAGAGCGTCCTCAGGCGTATGTGTTCGGAGGCCGGATCATCCTTGAGGATGGCGCCGATCAGGCGCCGTGCCATCTCGATCATCGGTCGCATGATATTGCCGTAGATGCGCCTGAAAGCCTCGGTGGGCTCCATCTGCTCGCGAATGATGAACCGCGCCCAGCTTTCGGATTCCTCGCTGACGAAGAGAACAACCATGCGTTGGACGATCTGGGTGAGGTGCTGTCGTGCCTCCGCGGTGGTCATCTGCGCGCCCTGAGCATCGAGCTCCGCGAACCGTGTCAGGATGGCCGCGCGCAGGTCGCCGACGTGGCTACCGATGATCGAGGCGAGGTGCTCGGCCGCGGCAATGAAAAGCCCTTCCTTGCCACCGAAATAATAGGGGATCGCCTGGAGATTGACACCCGCCGCATCTGCGAGCTTTCGCGTTGTAGCGCCGTCGAAGCCGTAGCGTCCGAAGACGTCGATGGCCGAGTTCAAGAGCTTCTCGCGGGTTACGTCGCCGCGCTCGGCCCGAAGCTGCGTGTTGTGGTGGCTCTCTTTCATCATGGGCTCATATTATGCCATTCGTTCGACTAAGTCAATCGATCGAATGAACCGCGACGCAGCTCAGCACCACAGCGCCGTGTGTTTTTCCAGACGCACAAAGGACGCTGTAGCACTTTGAATCGCTGCATGTTTTTGTCCTTAAATCGGGTACGATTTAAGGAAACATGCAGTAGGACGGCCGAACACGCGCTAGGCGCGTCCACATGAGGGCGTGACGAGAATTGCTAAAAGAAGCGGCGGATCAGGCGACCTCCTGGACGGCGCCCAGTCGGCGCTGGAAAAGGGCAGCGATGAGGTCCGACTGCGTGACGATGCCGACGACCCGGTTGTTGGCGTCGACGACCGGCATGTGGTGCAGCCCCATATCGGCCATCGGTGGCACCAGCTTCGCGATCATCGTTTCCGGCACGGCCGACTGCACGCGCCTCGTCATGATATCGGAAACAAGACGGGGCGATTTCGCCGGCAAGCCGATGATATTGCCGACCCGCTCGCGCAGGCCGACCTGCAGCCGTCCGTCAGGTGTGAGTGTCGCGTGCTTCATGAAGTCCGTTTGAGTGATGATACCGACAAGGCCATCGGCTTCCGTCACGACCGGCAAGGCCTTGATGCGGTGGTCGAGCAGCATTTTCCACGCTTTGCGCAGCGGCGCCTGCGGTTCGATGGTCAAGACATTGCGCGACATGATCTCTGCGCAAGTGGTCTCGCCGGAGCGCCGGGTGAAGGCGCGCGTCTGCGCCTGATGAATGAACGCATCCAGTTCCTCGGGACTGACGTCGACGACCTCACCATACTGGGCCAGCACGGCTTGCAAGTCTTCGGGTACGACCCCGAGACGCTGGCTCGGCACGGGATCCTGCGTTTGATGGGGGTTCGGCGCGGGCGCAAGATGCGGATAGCGCCGGCCGGTGAGATTGTTGAAGACGAGCGCGGCTGTCAGGATGACCAGCGAATTGATGGCGACCGGAGAGAGCACGAATGCATAACCGGCCTCGCGAATGACAGGGCCGCCGAGAACCGCAGTGAGCGCGACGGCCCCGCTCGGCGGGTGCAGGCAACCAAGGACCAGCATGACGCCGATCGCCAGCGCGACGGCAATGGCGGCTGCCACCACCGGATTGGGAATGAGCAAGGCGCAGGTGACGCCGACGGTCGCGGCAACGACATTGCCGCCGAGGATCGACCAGGGCTGTGCAAGCGGGCTTGACGGCGCGGCGAAGAGCAGCACGGCCGAGGCGCCCATTGGCGCGATGAGCAGCGGCAGGCTGGCATCGGCGCCTACCGCAACCGCGCTGATGAATCCCGTCGACAGGACCCCGACGAGAGCGCCGCATGATGCGCGCAAGCGTTCCCAATGGCTGATCGGCGCAAGCGATGGGAGGAAGCGCCGGAAGAAGGCCGAAGCTTTGAACATGGATACTCTTGAGGCGGGTCGAGAGACGTTGCACAGCCCAATAGCATGTGATCAATCGCTGGGCACGAAATCCGCATCCAAGAAAATGCGTCGGATTAAAAAATAAGCATCGTGCCTACTGCATGTCTCCTTAAATCGACTCGATCTAAGGACGAAGACATGCAGCAACTCAAAGGCGCCGTAGCAAGCATCCGTCGCGCGAGGGTGCTATCCGAACAGCGAATGTGTGATTCACAGCGCCGCGGCGAAATCGACCGCGATTTTCGTTCCCTTGTCTGGCGCCGTGTCGATCGCGATCTTCGCCTTGTGAAGCTCGGCGATTCGGTGAACGATCTTGAGACCCAGTCCGAGTTCGCCCGAGCGCTTGACGTAGCCGAGATCCTCATTGTGTTCCGGGAGGTCCACGAGCCCCTTGCCGTCATCCTCGACGGAGACAAACGGTCCCGGGCCGCAGGTGACGACGATGCGAGTGCCTTCCGGATTGTGCTTCACGGCATTTTCGATCAGGTTGCGTAGCATGTTCTCGACTAGGGCCGGGATCACCGTCACCGGCGTCGTGCCGTGGTCGACGAATTCGATGGACTTGCCGTGGTCGAACACGAAAGGCGCCGTGGCCTCGGCAACCTCCGCGCCGATCCGGGAAAGGCTGGCGCTTCGATAGGCCGAGGGGTCGACGGCATCGGCACGGGCGAGCGAGGTCAATTGCTCCAGGATGTGCGTCAGCGCGTCGAGATCGCGCTCGGCGTTACGGGCACGAGGATCGTCGATGCGGCTCAGTTCCATCTTGGCGATCGAAACCGGTGTGCGGATTTCGTGTGCGATAGAGGAAGAGAACACCTTCTGCGACTGGATCAGGTCGGCAACACGCGCCAGCAGACGGTTGACGGCCGCGACGAGGCGCTCGACCTCCTGCGGCATGCGGGCTGAGGGCAGCCGGGCATTGCCGTCGCGCGGATCGATTGCATCGGCGGCTCGCACCGCCATCGCTACCGGTTTGAGCGCGTTGCGGATCGACCAGATCGTCGCGCCGATGACGAGGCAGAACATCAGCGTCATCGGAACGATCATGGAATCGAACATCTCGCGAAGCAGCACGCTGTACATGAAGCCGTTCGGGTCCTTAATCACCGCAAGTTCGACGAGGACCGTCATGCCGTTGCGTTCGAAGGATTGGCCTCCCGCGACACTGAAGGGCTTGCCCGGCTCGATCTGCCGCATCCAGAAGCTCGGGGGGTTGACCTCCAGCGGCAGAAAATGCGCGGCGCAGTCTAACGTGCAATTGGAGAAGAGCACTGAGCCGGACGTGGTGCGTACCCTGACATAGATCGCCCCTGGCCGTCCCTCCCAATCTAGATAACGCTCCCTTAGCTCGGTGCCTGGCTTGAACGTCACGAGCCCGTCATGAGTGGCGATGGCCCGCGCGAGGGTCTCGGTCTCCTCTTGCAGCATCAAGACGCTGAGCTCGTCGTCGTCGAACCAGTAGTCGGCGAAAACCACCCCGATCTGCAGGATCATGGCCAGCAGCGAAAAGGCGATGATGCGTCGTGCAACGATGCCGATCAGCGAGGGATTGCGCTTTCTCATAGAGCGGTCCGCAGCAGATAGCCGATGCCGCGCACGGTTTCGATCTGGACACCCGTCGCGAGCGGCTGCAACCGCTTTCGAACGCGAGAGACGGCAAGCTCGAGCGCATTCGAGCTGAGTTCCTGCCCGTATTCCGATAGCGCGATCTCGAGCCGGCGCTTCGGAACCACGCGTCCTACCTCGCGCATCAGGATCTCGAGCAGGGAGCGTTCGCGTGGGGGGAGGGGTATCATCGCCCCATCGCAGGTGAGCTCCGCCGTCGCCGGATCGAAGCGCAAGGCGCCGGCTTCGAGCACCGGCTGTATCGCTTGCGGATTGCGCCTCAACATGGCCCTGCAGCGGGACAAAAGTTCGCGATGGTGAAAGGGCTTGACGAGGTAATCGTCGGCCCCGGCATCCAGCCCTTGCACCCGCTCATCGACGGAACCGCGCGCCGTGATGATCAGAACCGGCAGGCCGGCATGCTCCTGTCTTATCCATTTCAAAAGGTCGAGACCTTCGCCGTCGGGGAGGCCGAGATCGAGAAGGACGAGATCGTGCTCTCGTTCGGTGATCGCTGCCTCTGCCTCGCGCAGGCTCGACACCGCATCGAGCCGCCATCCTGCCTCTCGCATGGTCTCGCCGACGAGCTCGATGAGGCGGGGACTGTCTTCGACGAGCAGCAAGCGCATGCGTTTTCCTGAGTTCAAGCCATGTCACGGCCGCCGACCATAGGGGCTTTTGCTCGAAGTGCCAACGTTCCGCAAGCTGCGCTCTTTCGCTCTAATTCTCAACTTCCGCCCTAACGATCTCTGCCGTTACGGGGTTCATGTAGACGTCGGCGCGTCCGTGCTTCCTCGTGAACGCAAAGATCTCGTAGCAGGAGCCGCTGACCTTGATCGCGCGCACCTCCGGGTAGCCCGCCTCACGGATCCTGACGGTCGCAGCATCAAGGGTCATCCAGGCCGATCGCGGCTCATTCGTGCAGGACATGTCGTCCTCAGCGTGAGCGAGGCCGGGAAGAGCGACCGCGGCCAACGCACAAACAAATAACGGTTTCATAGCCAGCTCCCTCGATCAACAGGCCACCTCAGCGAGTCGGGGCGAGACCGTGTCTTCGCAAGCCTGTCGAAAGGCTGTCCGCTGCTCGCATCTCGTAAAGCAACCCCGCCCTTCCACGATCCTTCGCCGACAGCGCTTCGACAGCTTGCCCGCTGTACTGCCGGAAGCATCGAGACGCGCCCGCCGATTCGGGCGGAGTCGTCTGCCGGGCGGCCGTGCAACTTCAATCCCGGCGTAACCAACGAGAGCAACGAGCTCGCATTCTTGGAGAAAAGTGTTTTGACCATCTTCAGAATTCGCCGGCCGGAGATCGGCAGTATTGCGTTGAGCGCGATCGTCACCCTCTATCTGTTGCTGTTGACCAACAATTCTTTCTGGAGCCATGCGATAGTCTATTTCGATCGCGCCTGGCCCGGCCTGCTGTCGCTCGGCGCTGCGCTCTGCCTCACGACATTCGCCGTGCTGACGTCCCTGTCCATGAAGTACGTGATGAAGCCGGTGATCATTCTTCTGATCGTCATATCGGCCGCCGCCGCCTATTTTACCGACAGCTTCGGGGTGGTCATCGACAAGGGCATGATCGGCAATGCCGCTGTTACGACCGGGGCCGAGGCCAGTCACCTGTTGACGGGCAGCCTCCTGCTTCACCTCGCGTTCTACGCCTTCATTCCGTCGCTTCTGATCGTCTGGATAAAGGTGAGACACCGACGCTTTCTCGCAAAAGCGGCCGTCAATTTCCTTTTCATAGCGCCGGCGCTGGTTTTGAGCGGCGCACTCATCTACGCCAATTTTGCGACGATCGCCTACGCGATGCGAGAGCACCGGGACCTGATGGTGAGGTTCAACCCCGCAGGCCCCATGACTTCGGCAGTGCGTTACGCCCTCTCCACATACCGCGAGCGCAATCTGGTCGTGCAGCCGCTTGGAACCGACGCGAAAGGGGGAACTCGAATTGCAAGTGCCGGCAAGCCCGTCGTGGTCGTCGTGGTCGCGGGCGAGACCGCGCGGGCGATGAATTTTTCGCTGAATGGCTATCACCGCGAGACGAATCCGGAGCTCAAGGCGCTCAGCGTCGTCAACTACCGCAACACGACGAGCTGCGGTACGGCGACCGCCGTGTCATTGCCCTGCATGTTTTCCGTCTATCCGCGCAAGCAATATAGCGACTGGAAGGCCCGCTCCACGGAGAACCTGGTCAACGTGTTGACGCATGCCGGTGTTTCGGTCACCTGGTGGGACAACAATACAGGCAGCAAGGGCATCGCCGACCTCATCAGCTTCGCAAGCATGACCCGGCAGAAGAACAATCCGCTCTGCAAGAACGGCGAATGCCTCGATGAGATCTTCCTGGACGAACTTGACAGGAAGCTCGGCGCGACGACGGCAAACAGTGTCATCGTGCTGCACCAGCTCGGCAGCCACGGCCCGTCCTATTACCTGCGCTATCCCGAGGCGTTCCGCCGCTTCACCCCCGACTGCCGTACGGCGGAGCTGATGCGTTGCTCTACCGAGGAAATCGTCAACGCGTACGACAATACGATCCTCTACACAGACCACATCCTCGCCAGTGTCGCACGGCTCCTCGAAAAGCATCAGGACCGCATCGCCGGGGCGATGATCTACATGTCGGACCACGGCGAGTCGCTCGGCGAGAACGGAATTTATCTGCACGGCGCGCCTTATGCGATCGCACCGAAAGAGCAGACGCAGGTGCCCTTCCTTGCCTGGTTCTCGAAGCCATACCAGGCGGCAATGGGTATCGACACCGGCTGCCTTGCGAAGGATGCCGACGAGCCGAGATCGCACGACAACCTGTTTCATACCGTGCTCGGCATGATGGACGTCCAGACCAAGGTCTATAACCGCAATCTCGACGCCTTTGCGGTCTGTACGCGGCCGGATGTCCGGGAGAAGACAACGCCGGCTTACCATGCGGCGCAGAATTTGGAGCTTGTAGCGCCGGTCGACGAGCCGCAGGCGAGATCGGCGCGCGATCTTCTGTAATCGTGCCAAGGCGACGGATCCAAGGACTATGAAGGCGAGGGAAGCTGTCGAAGATTTGTCAAATCTGGTAGACTTGGCCGCGGCCGCGCCATCCGCGTTTCACCCTTGGCGCGGCGTGGCCGTCATAGGAGGTACCGATGCAGTTCGCCGGGATTCAAGTCTACCCGGAGCGCGGCGGCAAGGCGGGATTCACCGTCGAATTCGTCGCCACCACCGGAGAAATCGTGTCGGTCACTTGCCCGCAGAACGCCGAGGGAACACTGAACAGAATGAATGCGGTTGCGCGGGCAAAAGAGATACTCGCAGCGGCAGTGAAAGCCGACGAGGCGCTTCTCGGCATTACCGGAACGAGGCGATCTCCTTCGGTCCCTGAAGGAGCAATGGCGACCGCGCGCCAGGCGCATGACCAGCACGCAATGGAAGAGCAACTGGAAGAGGGACTCGAAGATACGTTTCCGGCAAGCGATCCGGTCTCTATAACCAGTTCGGCGATCCCGAAGGGGTCTTCTCATCATTGATCCTGCGCCGTAGCGCCGCTCATCGCATCCGATAAATCCGATTCCGGTCGACGAAAATAGAGCTTTCTTGCGTAGCGCATGCTTCGCGGCCAGCGACATTGGGGCACGCCTTGCAGCGCCGTTCTTTTCCCGCCGCACGAAAGACGCTGTAACGCTTTGAATTGGTTTGTCTTTGGATTGATTCCGATTTAAGGAACCATGCACAGGACCGTAGGCGGTCGATTCCTTGTCAGCAGCGAAAGGAGAGAGCCGTCTTGGACGAGCATAGGAGAACCGGTTCATGAATGGCCGGCACTTGACCTTCGCGGTCGGTGATATTCACGGTTGCCTCGGGCAGCTCGAAATCCTGCTGACGGGTATCGAAGCTGCCGCCCCGGGTGGCAGGGTCATCTTCCTCGGCGACCTGGTGGACCGCGGCCCGGACAGCCGCGGCGTCGTCGAACGGATCATGGCCGGACCGCAAAATCCTGCCTGGCAATGGCTCACTCTCAAGGGCAATCATGAGGAAATGCTGCTGTCGGCGCGAAAGGGTGTGGCTGAAATGGCCACCTGGCTGCTGAATGGCGGGGAAGAGACCCTGGCCTCCTATGGTGGCGCCATACCCTTGAGTCATCTCGTATGGATGACGGAACTGCCGTCGATCATCATCGAGCGCCACCGCATCTTCGTGCATGCCTGCGTCGACGAGAATATTCCTCTGGAGGAGCAGGGCGACGATATCCTGTTGTGGATGCGCACGGACCCGAATTATTCGGGCAGCTATTGGGGCAAACATGTATGCCACGGGCACACGCCGAGCCGGAGCAATCCCAGAACCGTCGGCAACAGGACCAATGTCGATTCGGGTGCTGTCTTCGGCGGCGTGCTCTCCTGCGCCGTCTTCGACGATGACAGGCCGGGCGGGCCGATCGATTTTCTCGTGACCGACGATCACGGTTTGCGCTAGCCATTGTAGGACGTCTTCTGAGGCGGTAGGTGTGCAATGCATCCGCCCTGAGCTCACAATAAGGGAATCGATTTGGATACTTCGTCCTCTGCAATTTTCACGAAGAACTTTGCCGCCCTGTTGTTCGACATGGACGGTACGCTGCTCAACTCGATGGCCGTCGTCGAAAGGGTCTGGGGCGCCTGGGCGGTTCGCAACGGGATCGACCCTATCGCCTTTCTGCCATCGGTCCACGGCGTGCGCGCCGTCGACACGATCAGCAGACTCGGTCTGCTGGTAGACCCCGTCCAGGAGGCGCGCGACCTTGCTGAGGCGGAAATCGCGGACGTCGAGGGTATTGTCGAGATTCCCGGCGCCCGCGCCTTCCTGAACGCGCTTCCGCTGGAGAAGTGGGCGATCGTCACCTCTGCGCCGCTCGAACTGGCCGCGCGCCGGCTCGCCGCGGCGGGCATCCCTCTTCCGCGCCTTATGGTGACGGGCGAGGACGTCTCGGCCGGCAAGCCCGATCCGCAGGGTTACCTTCTTGCGGCAGCCAGGCTTGGCGTGCGCCCTCAGGATTGCCTCGTCTTCGAAGATGCCCCGGCGGGCATCCTGGCGGGCAAAGCCGCCGGCGCCGAGGTCGCCGTCATTACCGGCGCGCACGCAGCCGCGAGCGGAACACCGCACGTCATGCTGGAACATTATACGGATGTCGAAGCACGCCTCGGCACGGATGGGCGGCTGTCGCTGCATCGCCGCTATCGCTGATCTGGTCGGCGCCACCCGCGGCGAGGGCATTGCTCGCATCTTGAGCACCGCGCCAAGCCCATGCGCGCTTGGCCGCCGCCGTGGGGTTCTCGTCAGTTCGGACGGGCGCTGCCTTCGTACATGAAGGTCATCGGCTTCGGCCCGGCCATGTAGCCGGTCTCGACCCTGTCGATCCGGAAACCGGCGCCTTCTATCATAGACCGGATCGGGCGATTGAGGTGACAGCCGCCGCTGATGCGCCGCCAGACCGGCGTGAGGCTATCCTGCCACCAGCGCACTCCGCGATCAGGCGACTGTCCGTGTTCGACGAAAAGCAGCTTGCCTTCCGGTCTGAGCACGCGGCGCATTTCCGCGAGCGCCGCCGAGCCCCCCGGAATGGTGCACAAGGTCCAGGTCGTCACGACCGTGTCGACGCTCCTGTCGTCGAGTGGAATGGCCTCTGCCGACGCTTCGATGAAACTCACCGGCATCTCCGGATGCGGGGCCCGGCGCGCCAAAGCCAGAAGACTTGGCGCGGGCTCGAGCGCCAGTATTTCTCGCACTGCCGGGCGATAGAATGGCAGGTTCAGGCCGGAGCCGCTGCCGATCTCCAGGACACGGCCCTCAGCCGCGCCGATCACGCGCTCGCGATAGGGGCGCAGGCGCTCGTTGCGCATCGAAAGGTCGCAGAGCTTCGGCAGGATGACGTCGCTGTAGATGCCCATCGAGAGCTCCTCCCCACGTCGACTCTCCTGCAGCTTTGGCTGTATGGCAAGTCACCAAATGCGGCGATGGTTCACGCAGCACGCTGGCGCCCCGACGGACTCGCCTCTACCCGTTCAGGGCGGGCGCCTCTCTGGTCCAGTCCCCACCGGCGATCGAAAAATGCCGTTCGCGCGCGGCATCGGCTGACCGGCGAACCACCTCCGAAATCTGCAGAAGCTGTTTGGTCAGGGGCGTCGAATTGCGCCAAATCATCCCGATCGTGCGCGAAGGCCGTGGAGCCTGGAAACGAGAGATCGAGACATGCGCTGAGCGCGTTTCCACCGGCACCGCCATCTCCGGGATTAACGTTATACCGATACCTGCACTGACCATCTGGACCAAAGTGGAGAGTGAGCTACCCTCCATGACTTCTCGGGGTCGCGTCGATCCTATACTGCAGAACGACAAAGCCTGTTCGCGGAAGCAGTGCCCTTCCTCGAGCAGAAGCAATCGCATCTCGCGCAGCGCCTCGCGTTCGGGTACCGGCTTGCGCGCGTCTTCGCGGCGTCGGACCAGAACGAACTCCTCCTCGAACAACTTGAGCTCGGTGAAAGAGGGTTCCGACACAGGCAACGCAACGATTGCGGTGTCCAACTCGCCTTGCGCCAGTTCGTGAATCAGTTTTGTCGTTTGCGTCTCACGCACCTGTATTTGAATACCGTCAAACGTTCTGTTGAGGTCGTTTATGATGGTCGGTAACAGGTAGGGCGCAATTGTTGGGATGACCCCGATTCTGAGGCGCGCCAGGAACGGATCTCGGGAAGCGCGGGCGAGGTCTCCCAATTCATCCACCGCACGAAGAATGTCACGGACCCGTAGCGCGAACGTCTGACCGAACGCGGTCAGCTTCACTTCACGTGCGCTGCGTTCGAAGAGGTCGCTGCCCAATTCTTCTTCAAGTTCCTTGATTTGCATCGATAGCGCTGGCTGAGAAATCGCGCAGGCGTCGGCGGCGAGCCGAAAGCGACCATGGCGTGCCAAAGCCTCGAAATAGCGAAGCTGTTTCAGAGTGAGATTTTTCATAATTTCAACTTATCGCGACGATCAGTAAATCCAACTTAAATTTATGAGACGCATCCGATAAGAAGAAATCAAGGGGAGGGTGCGTGCCGCGCAAAGCATGCAGCTCAACCGAAGAGTTCGCGGAGAGGCCGCCTTTTGAAGGTGCCCTACAAGGAGCAGGAGATGACCATGGATCAGAAAAGTGACAACGCGGGCAAATGTCCCGTCGCCCAAACGGCACCGAGAGGCAGGTCCAACCGCGACTGGTGGCCGGACCAGCTGGACGTCCAGGTTCTGCACCGGCATTCCGGTCTTTCCGACCCGATGGGCAAGGCGTTCAACTATGCCGAGGAGTTCAAGAAGCTCGACCTCGACGCGCTGAAGAAGGACCTGCATGCGCTGATGACGGATTCGCAGGATTGGTGGCCGGCCGACTTCGGTCACTACGGCGGCCTCTTCATCCGCATGGCCTGGCACAGCGCCGGCACCTACCGCATCACCGACGGCCGCGGCGGCGCCGGCCAGGGCCAGCAGCGCTTCGCGCCGCTCAATAGCTGGCCGGATAACGCCAACCTCGACAAGGCCCGCCGTCTCTTGTGGCCGATCAAGCAGAAATACGGCAATAAGATTTCCTGGGCGGATCTAATGATCCTCACCGGCAACGTCGCGCTCGAATCCATGGGGTTCAAGACCTTCGGTTTCGCCGGCGGCCGTGCCGATGTGTGGGAACCCGAGGAACTGTTCTGGGGGCCGGAAGGCACTTGGCTGGGCGACGAGCGCTATAGCGGCGAACGGCAATTGGCCGACCCGCTCGCCGCCGTGCAGATGGGTCTCATCTATGTCAACCCGGAAGGCCCGAACGGCAATCCCGATCCGGTTGCTGCCGCGCACGACATCCGCGAGACCTTCGCCCGCATGGCGATGAACGACGAAGAGACCGTGGCGCTGATTGCCGGCGGCCACACCTTCGGCAAGACGCATGGCGCCGGCGATCCGTCGTTCATCGGTCCGGACCCTGAAGGCGGCGCTATCGAGGATCAGGGGCTTGGCTGGAAGAGCACCTTCGGCACAGGTGTCGGCAAGGACGCGATCACAGGCGGACCCGAAGTGACCTGGTCGCAGACGCCGACCCGGTGGAGCAACTTTTTCTTCGAAAATCTTTTCAACTACGAATGGGAGCTGACCAAGAGCCCGGCTGGTGCCCATCAATGGAAGGCCAAGAATGCCGATGCCTCCATCCCGGACGCCTATGACGCGTCCAAGAAGCATCTTCCCACCATGCTGACCACCGACCTGTCGCTCCGCTTCGACCCGATTTATGAGAAGATCTCGCGCCGCTTCCTCGAAAACCCGGATCGGTTCGCCGACGCCTTCGCCCGCGCCTGGTTCAAGTTGACCCACCGCGACATGGGTCCGAAGGTTCGCTATCTCGGTCCGGAAGTCCCGGCGGAAGACTTGATCTGGCAGGACGTGATCCCGCCCGTCGACCACAAGCTGGTTGACGAGAAGGATGTCGCCGACCTCAAGGCCAAGGTCCTTGCCTCCGGCCTCTCGGTGCAGGAACTGGTTTCCACAGCCTGGGCTTCGGCTTCGACCTTCCGCGGCTCCGACAAGCGCGGTGGCGCCAATGGTGCGCGCATCCGCCTCGCACCGCAGAAGGACTGGGAAGTCAACCAGCCGGCGCAACTCGCGAAGGTTCTCTCGGTTCTTGAGGGCATCCAGAAGGACTTCAACGCCGCCCAGAGCGGCGGCAAGAAGATCTCGCTGGCCGACTTCATCGTGCTTGCTGGCGCGGCCGGCGTGGAGAAGGCGGCGAAGGCCGGCGGCCACGATATCACCGTGCCGTTCACACCGGGGCGCATGGATGCCTCCGAGGCACAGACGGACGCTGCGTCCTTTGCCCCGCTGGAACCCCGTGCCGACGGTTTCCGCAATTATGTGAACCGCAGCCGCCGGCAGTTCATGAAGGCGGAAGAGGCTCTGGTGGATCGGGCGCAGCTGCTGACGCTTACGGCGCCCGAAATGACGGTGCTCGTCGGCGGCCTGCGTGTGCTGAAGGCGGGCGAGCCGGAGCATGGCGTCTTCACCTCCCGTCCTGAGGCGTTGACGAACGATTTCTTCGTCAACTTGCTCGACATGGGCACGCAGTGGTCGCCCATTGCCGACAAGGAAGGCGTCTACGAAGGGCGCGATCGCAAGACGAATGAAGTCAAGTGGACCGGTACCCGCGTCGACCTCATCTTCGGCTCGCATTCGCAACTGCGTGCCTTCGCGGAGGTCTATGCCCAGTCCGACGCCAAAGAAAAGTTTGTCAGGGACTTCGTTGCAGCCTGGACGAAAGTAATGAATGCCGATCGATTTGACCTGATCTAATCGGCAGGGCCTCGGCTTGGACGTGGCATTGAGCTGCGTCCAAGCCGTGTAAGTTCATGGCGAACTGCGACTTACGCATGTAACGCTAACCGACACGTCGCATTTGCGCGAGCAGTTTCTTGCGGAAGACTTCCGCGGGCGTTCGGTAGCCGAGGCACTTCCGCGGTGTCGAGTTGAGCCGATCGCAGATGTCCTTCAGCTCGCCGTCGGTGATCGACAGGGGATCCACCTCTCTCGAAAGCCATTTGCGAACCCCGCCATTGGTGTTCTCGACCGTGCCTTTCTGCCAGGGCGACTGCGGGTCGCAGAACCATGTCTGCGTTCCGATGCCGGCCTGCAGATAGGGCCATTCGCTGAACTCAGTGCCACGGTCGAAGGTGATGGAGCGTCGCGCAGCGTTGGGCAGGGGTTGGAGCACCTCGATCAGCCCGTCCATGATCGGTTTCGATTGCCGGTCGTTGTTGCGCAGGAACACCGCAAAGCGGCTGACCCGCTCGACCAGTGACGTCACGTTGGCCTTGCCGAACTTCTTGCGAAACTGAATGAGATCGCACTCCCAATACCCGAACTGCTTGCGTTCGGCGACAGTGTCAGGACGATGAAGAATGTTGAGTTCCGGGCTGAAGCGGCGACCGTTACGCCGTCGGGCATGCCGCGGTCTGCGTCTCGCGCGACGCTCCGGCAGGTGCCGCCACAGCTTGATGGCCTGGCCGTCTGCGGAATAGGCGAACTTGTAGATCGTCTCGTAACTGACGCAAATCGGATGGCGCTCCAGCCGCATGCGGCCGGCGATCTGCTGTGGTGACCAGCCATGTATGATGCGCTCGATCACCGATTGGCGCACATGGGAGAACCGGGCGAGCTTGCGCAGCTTGGCTCTGCGCTCACGTGCCATCTCGTTGGCGGTCACGCAATAGTAGCCGCTCAGATCCGGCATCTGCGGATCCTCAAAAGCATTCCGCTTGAGCTCGCGGAAAATCGTCGAGCGATGCCGGCCGAGCTTCTCGGCGATGACGGTGGCGCTCAGGCCGGCCGCTCGCCAGCGAGCGATCCTACGACGTTCATCCATATCGATCTGGGAGTAGGTGCGTCTCATGAGCATTCCTTGCGAGTGATAACCCATTGGTATCTATCGCAAGTCGCACTTCATCCTTGAACCCACCCGGCTACACACGCGGATCGCATAAGATAGCTTATGGAACTCTCTTGCTGGGTCTCAGCGGCCTGGAATCGACGACGCGTCGCGGACATGAGCGTCGACAGACCTCCCACTCGAGCCACTCGGCGGGATCATCGAGCCACGGATTGCCGGAGCCTCTCCGCAGGCGCAGTATGAGCAATAGAGAATATTGATCTGTTGTCCGGGGGGAACTCGGGGATCATGTTACGGCACCGCTTAATCTTCCCTGTCGTTGGCGTCGTTCTCGTTCTAAGTCTCGTCCTGGCCGGTCTATGGATTTGGACGGGAAACGTCATCGTCTCGATCATGTCCGAACGTTTGATCCGAGAGGTGACGCAAGCAGTGCATCGCGACGTCGGGCATTTGGTGCGCGGCGCCGACAAAGCGGTATCGCGGTTGGCCGGCGGTCTGGTTCGTCACGACGTATCGCTCGGCAACCCGCATGCTGTCGCACAGGAACTCCATGGCTTGCTGGCCGAGGAACCCGACGTCGACTGGATGTTTTTCGGCAACGAGGCGGGCGGGCTCGTTTCGGTCGGGCGATTGGCAGACTCGAGCGCCGTGTTTCTGATGACCGACGATTTTCGCGCTGGCGTCGTGCGCGAGTTCGAAGCGTTGCCCGGCGGCGGGGTCGGACGTTTGCGGAAATCCGAGCGCGCGTTCGATTCACGCGGAAAGATCTGGTACGCGCAGGCGAAAGAAACCGGCGAGCGGTATTGGACCGAGCCCTATCTCGGTCTAGTCGAGCCGATTCTGGGCGTCTCGCTCTCCGCCCCGGTGTTCGACAAGGATGGCAAATTCGTCGGAGTGTGCGGGATCGATCTCATCCTGACACAGCTTTCACGATTCTTGCAGACACTTGAGATCGGCGAGAACGGGCGGGCCTTCATCATCGATGCCAGCGGACATTTGATTGGCGCGTCGGGAGGAGTTTCACCCGTCAAAATTGCTGCGGATGGCGGGCATCGGCGGCTGAAGGCATCGGAGGCCGCCGATCCCATCGTGCGCGCAAGCGCCCGCCACCTTGGTCGAGATCCTGGCATCGCCGAGTCCTCGTCCGCTGGGCCGCGCGTGTTTTCTTTCAGTGATCCCGAGCGCGGCACGATCTATGCCGCAGTCGATCACGCTGCGCCCGGTGCACTTAAGTGGACCATCGTCTCGGCGGTACCAGCTTCGGATTTCCTGCGGCCCGTGTATCGTGCGGCCTACCTTTCGATTGTCGCCGGCGCGGTCATTGTCGCACTCTTCGCGGTCCTCGGACTAGGGATGGTCGGACGCACCTTGCGACCGCTGACAGCCCTCACCCAGGCGGCACATGCGATCGCAAAGGGGGAATGGCGAGAGGTGCCCAAGGTTCGTCAAAATGACGAAGTCGGCCTGCTCGCACAGGCCTTCGCTCTGATGACGTCCCGGCTCAAGGAGACGTTGGAGGGCTTGCGTCGAAGCGAGGCCAACTTTGCGGAGGCTCAACGCGTCGCCCATGTCGGCTACTGGGAGCGCGACCTCGGCACGGATCGTCTTACCTGGTCAGACGAGACATACCGCATCTTTGGGCTGACGCCGCGGGCCGGCACGCCCGTCAGTCTGGCCGAGGCGACTGAGCGGATACATCCAGACGATCGATCGTTCTGGAGCCTGGCAGCAGCGAAGGCCGTGCGCGGCGAATCGCGCTACGAATTGGAGTACCGCATCGTCCGGCCCAACGGCGAACTGCGCATCGTTCACAGCCAGGGCGACCTCACCAGGGACGCATCGGGCCGGCCCCGCAGCATGTTTGGTACGATCCAGGACATCACCGAACGCAAGCGGGCGGAAGAAGCACTGCGAGACAGCGAGGAGCAGTGGAGGGCCGTATTCGAGAACAATCCGACGATGTACTTCATGGTGGACGCGACTGGCACGATCGTGTCCGTGAATCCCTTCGGCGCAGAGCAGCTCGGCTACACGGTCGACGAACTCGTCGGCCGACCGGTAAAGGACATCTTTCACGAGGCGGATCGAGACGCGGTCCAGAGACATGCGGCGGCCTGCCTCGACCATCTCGGCGAAGCGATGAGCTGGGAGCTACGCAAGATTCGCAAGGACGGCTCGATGGTCTGGGTTCGCGAGACGGCCCGCGCGATGGTGATCAAGAAGCGACCCGTCATCCTGATCGTCTGCGAGGATGTCACCGAGCGCAAGCGCGCCGAAGAGGCGGCCCGGCGAAGCGAAGACGAGCTTCGCCAGGTGATCGAGACCGTTCCGGCGATGGTGTGGACAGCCCTGCCCGACGGCCGTGTCGATTTCATCAACCGGCGGGTGCAGGAGTTCACAGGCCTGTCCCTTGACGGAAGGTCGGGAGCGAGCTGGGAGCCCGAAGCCCGATTCCACTCGGACGACGTCGAGCAGTATAGGTCCAAGTGGCACACGTCCTTGGCCACGGGCCACCCATTCGAGGCCGAGGTCAGGATTCGTCGTGCGGCTGACGGCGAATATCGCTGGTGGTTTGAAAGTGCCGTCCCGCTCAGGGACGAGCACGGAAACATTCTCAAATGGTATGGTTTTCTCGTCGACATCGAGGACCGCAAGCGGGCCGAGGAGGCGCTGCAGAAGACGCAGGCCGAGCTTGCACACGTCACGCGCGTGACGACGATGGGCGCGCTAACCTCCTCGATCGCCCATGAGGTAAACCAGCCGCTGGCCGCCGTGGTCACCAATGCGAATGCGGCCCTGCGCTGGCTCGCGACCCAGCCCCCCAACATCGGTGAGGCGCGGGAGACGCTGGAGCGCATCGTCCGGGACGGCCACCGGGCCGGCGAGGTGATCGGCCGGGTGCGCGCGCTTCTTAAGAAGACAGCCACCGTCACGGCGCCGGTGGACCTGAACGGCCTCGTCGAAGATTCAGTCGCCCTCGTCGAGGGTGAGATCCGCCGCCACCGGATCCTGCTGCGGACCGAGCTGGCGCCCGACCTCCCGCCCGTTGCAGGCGACCGGGTCCAGTTGCAGCAGGTCATTCTGAACCTGGTGATGAACGGCATCGAGGCCATGAAGCAGGTGGCGAACCGGCCCCGCGAGCTGCTGATCAGGTCTCGACGCGACCCATCCGGGGCCATGCTGGTGGCGGTACAGGACACCGGCGTCGGGCTGGAGCGCCAGAGTGCTGAGCGGGTGTTCGAGGCGTTTTATACGACCAAAGCGGAGGGTCTGGGCATGGGCCTTGCCATCTGTCGTTCGATCATCGAGGCGCACGGGGGGCGGCTATGGGCCGAGGCGAACGAACCTTCGGGGGCTGTGTTTCAATTCACCCTGCCCTCAGACCCGGACGAGAGCGCCAGTCAGACGCCATCGATGTGAGCTGGCGGGTCCGGACGAAACCTGCCGTCTCTCATTCGCGACCTGCAGAGTCGCCTGGCATCAGCGGTCGTGATCAATCACCTTCGCCATCGCTTCCGCGCGCCAGCGCAGAACTGATACAATTCAGTAGATCCTGCTCGCCAAACGGCTTTTCCAGATAGCAGACAATATCGCGATCCAACGCACGCGCGCGCAGATTTTCGTTTGGATAGGCCGTGATCAGAACCGTCGGAATGCTCTCGCCCAACGCGACGAGCCGGCGGTGCAGATCAAGCCCGCTCATTCCTGGCATATGGATGTCCGTTACCAAGCAGGCCGTGCGGCGGAGATTGGGGAACTTCAAAAAATCGTCGGCAGATGAAAAAGCCTCGACGTCGAACCCCAACGATCTCATGAGGCCTTTGGTAGCCTCGCGCATCGACTGATCGTCATCGACAATCGCAATTAGAGGCTTCTTGGTTGCCACTGCCGCCTCCAAATTTCGCGATAGGCGTTTCTGCAAACTAGCGTTGCGGCGCAGATGATAACTTACATCAGCATGCAAGGGCGACAAAGGCATAGGAGGCTATACAATGGTATAGCCTCCTTAGGACCGGTGGTCATCGCGACGAGCGGTGAGCTGCCGAGGTTGCAGATCCTTTTGGTCCGGTCGATTGCAGAATAGCATGCCGGCGATGGTCGCCGGCAGGATCGACACGCTATGCGCGCAGCCAGGATCACCTCGTAACAGGCCTTGTGGCTGAGGCAATTAGGGCGCATTCTTGATAAGCGAGATGCCTTCGTTGCGGGACTGGCTGAGGAGAGAGGGGGAGTGTTCTCATTGCGCCATCGACGCTCTGTCGGTCAGGTCCCTCCCCGCGAGCCCGACCCTCATGAGGGGCGCTGACATGACCGAGGCACCAGCAACCGTCATCGTCGTCGATGATGATCCGGCGGTCCGCGAGGCGCTTGGCAGCCTGCTGCGATCGGTCGGCTTTGAGGTGAAACTCCTCGCTTCAGTGAGCGACTTCCTCAAGTCCGGTCGACCTAACGGTCCGACCTGCCTCGTCCTCGATGTCCGGCTGCCGGGACAAAGCGGTCTCGATTTGCAGCGAGAGTTGTCGCGCGGAAACTTCCAGCTTCCAATCGTCTTCATCACCGGGCATGGCGACATACCCATGTCCGTCCAGGCGATGAAGGGGGGCGCGATCGAGTTCCTGACGAAGCCGTTTCGCGATCAAGATCTGCTTGACGCCGTTCACGTCGGCCTGGCCCGCGACCGCGTTTGGATTGAGAATGAAAAGGCGTTGGCGACGTTGCGCGCGAGTTTCGATAGCCTGACCCCTCGGGAGCGCGAGGTGATGGCCTTGGTGGTGGCGGGACGACTGAACAAGCAGATCGCCGGCGACCTGGGCGTGAGCGAAATAACCGTGAAGGTTCACCGCAGCCAGGTCATGCAGAAGATGCATGCCAAGTCCTTGCCGGAACTCGCCCGCATGGCGGACAAGCTGAAGCTCGCGCCAGGAAAGCCGCAAGGCTCATAGGTTCGTATAAGAACACATGGACCCGCGTATAGGTCGTCCCCTCCATGTTGATGTGCGATCCTTCCTCTCAGTCAATAGTCACGTGGGAAGCGCACTGTTATGGTCGGGTATTCTTCCCGTGGGCCTTGTTTTTCCATCGGCCCTTCCCTCAAACCCCTTCCGATCCCGGGAGGGGTTCTTTTTCTCGATGACAAGCTGCGCGACCATAAGTGGGAAGAGTCACTGTCTCGGAATCTCAGATCGATCTCACTTTCAGAGGTCGCACCTGATCGACAGCATCGCCCTGGGAACTTATAAGCGGGAAGTGGATCGCTACGCTCAAGAGCATCGACACGGTTGCGAACCAGAAAGATGCTTGAAACAAGCGCGATGGTGCTCAAGCACGGACGCAGACGCCCCTTTCGGAGACGCCGATTTCACGGACTCAATGTACGGTCAAGGAACGCTCCGCGGGGCAAAGCTCCTCAAAGTCGTCTACGAGGCGGACAAGCTCGAGCGAGTAGAACGAAAGACCGAACAAAGTTCCAGTTACGTATAGGGTAAACGCAGATGTCGGGGCGTGCCAAGCTTGACGCCCGAGACGCGCGGTTGCTTCGCGTGGCGTGACGCAAAACGTCATCAAATGTGCTTCAGAGTGAGCATTCGGTCGTGATGAATAGTCTGACGGCATGTAGAGCGGATCGCTTGGTACAGTGGTCGGGCCTTCCGACATGCGCCGGGAGAACAGCTTGAGCGGGACCAGATCGATTTCGATGCGGTTGAGTTCCTGTGTCATGGTGGTCACAATCCTCAGAAGGAGCGCGGAGGAACGAAGAGGCAAAGGGTGCGACCGGTGGGCTCGCCGGCCACGGTGCAGTGGTGGAACTGCCCGTCCGGGCTGTGCTTGATACGAGTATCTCGTGGGGTGATGAGCTCTCCGGTGAGCTTGATGACATATCCGCGGGGACCTTCGAGAACCGCTTGATCTCGGATTTCGCGGCAATCCATTCCGCTGCAGCACGAGAACGGATATGTCCATCCATTCGGCTGTGCCGCTGTTGGCGTCGCGTCATGCGCCGCCGCCGGAGCAACGGTCGCGACTGCAAAGAGAATAGCTGCTGGCTTGCGCATGATCGTACCTCGATGGTGAATTGCGCCCGCTTCGTTTCGAAGCTCCCTTCGCCCGAGTTTGAGCCGCTGCGAACAGCGTCTTCGTCCCTTCAGGCGGCTCCGCCTCTTAAAGCGCCGGACGAGGTACCGGTCATTTCATGGCGCTCGGAGGAAACGGCCCGCCAGAGTATCTACGCTAAAAATAGCAGCAGGCTCCCCGGCCCGACTATTGATCGGGAGGAAGGATCGAATGCCAACGAGGAGAGAATGATCTATACGGAGGTATAGGTGCTGTGCGGATTTAAGTGGCAGGAGCCACACCATCGGCCGGATCTTGCTTGGACCTACGTCGATCGGGCGAGTCGCGCCGAAGTCGGGCTTCTCGCATACGAGCCGGTTCTCGGCCGACTATCGCGCGTTTTGCACAGTTCCCATCCGAAACTCGCCGTCGGCACGCTCGCCTAACTCCGCAGTCGCTTTTGTCTTGCGCAAGTCTCGTCCACATCGACCCAGTGACGTGAAATATATTTCACATGTAGAAATATATTGACAGCGGCAAGGCTTTGCGTTTTCCTGCCGATACCGGACTTCGAGGAGGAAGGCCGGACCTCATGAACACAGCGGCCGCCGTTGGCGTGCCCACGCGCTTTTTGGGAGGGGCTTCGGCCTCGAGGAGGACTCTTGCGCACTTTTCTCAACACGACCGCGATGGCGGTCCTCGCAACTACGCTTTTTGCCGGCACGGCCGGTGCTGCGACGGAAAACCCCTTCCGCTGCAAGCCGGGCGAAAAATATGTGATGAACGTAATGGTGTCGGGCGTCGAATACTGGTTCCCGGTTTACGAGATGTTCAAGCAGGCAGGCCAGCAATTCGGCTGCGAGACGGAATACACCGGAACGCCGGAATATGACGTCAACAAGCAGATTGCCACCTTCGACCAGGCGCTTGCTCAGAACCCTGCCGGTATCCTGGTCCATCCGATGAACTCCGATCCGTTTATTGAACCGATCAATCGGGCGGTCGACCAGGGCACTGCGGTCGTCACCTTCGCCGCGGACTCGCCGCTTTCGAAGCGCATTTCCTACATCACCTCCGACAACACCCGCGAAGGCATCTATGCCGCCGACAAGATCGCGGAAAAACTCGGCGGTAAGGGCGAATACGCGGTGCTCGAGAACCCGGGCCAGGACAATCACGACAAGCGCATCGCCGCCTTCATCGCCCGCATGGAGGAGAAGTGGCCCGACATGAAGCTCGTCGGCCGGGCCGCCTCCAACCAGGACCCGAACAAGGCCTATCAGGGTTTGATGAGCATCATCCAGGCCAACCCGAACCTCGGCGCCGTCTTCATGCCTGAGGCCAATTCCGCGATCGGCGCGGCGCAGGCGAACAAGGAGACGGGCGGCAAGGTCCTCGTCATGTGCGCCGACGTCAATGCCAATATCCTCGACATGATCAAGGCGGGGGAGGTTTTCGGTTCGATCAATCCGAACCAGGGAATGCAGGGCTATATGGGGTTCCTGCTGCTGTGGCTCGCCAAGCACCCGGACCTGATCGACCCGATGAATGACGCCAAGCGCTCCGGCTTCAATCCGATGAGCATTCCCGTCGTCGACAACGGGCTCTCGATCGTCACGGCCGAAAACGCCGACGACTTTTACTGGGACAAATACCTGAAGCGCCGCGGCACCAAGGGTATCGAGGAGTAGGGTCGCAAACGGCCGCCCGGGATAGAGACTTCGGGCGGCCGACGAGGCGAGAGGGGGATTGTGATGGCGTCAGGAACCGTGCTGGAGATCCGTAATGTTGGCAAGCATTTCGGAGCCGTGAAGGCGTTGACAGCTGTAAACTTTCAGCTCGAGCGCGGCGAGGTCCACGCGCTTTGCGGCGAGAATGGCGCCGGCAAATCGACGTTGATGAATATCATCGCCGGCGTGCTGCAGCCCTCCGAGGGGGAGATTCTCGTTGACGGTGCGCCGGTCAAGATCCCCTCGCCCGCCGCCGCGCAATCGCTCGGCATCGGCCTTGTCCATCAGGAGATTGCGCTCTGCCCGGATGCCACGGTTGCGGAAAACATGTTTATGGCGGCGACGAACCGCCGACGCTCGGCTCTGATGAACTACCGCAAGTTGGAGCGCGATGCGCAGGCCGTGATGAACCGCCTCGCGCCGATCGACGTGCGCCAGCGGGTAGGTGACCTGCCGATCTCCAGTCAGCAGCTCGTCGAGATCGCCAAGGCGCTGACGCTCGATTGCCGTTTGCTTATCCTAGATGAGCCGACGGCGGCGCTGACGGAGGCCGAGGCGCAGGTGCTCTTCGGGATCGTCCGCGATCTGAAGGCGCGCGGCGTCTCGATCATTTATATCAGCCACCGCATGGCGGAGGTGTTCAGCCTTTGCGATCGCGTGACCGTATTCCGCGACGGCCGCTATGTCTCGACTGAGAAGGTTGCGGGCGTCACCCCTGACGACGTGGTGCGCCTTATGGTCGGCCGCGAGATTACCCAGCTTTATCCGGAAAAGCAGCAAGCCTCCGAACGCGCGGGCGAACCTATCCTTGCGGTCCGAGATCTTGGCGACGGCGCACGCTTCCGCGACATAAGCTTCGAGCTTCGCCGTGGCGAGATCCTCGGCATCGGTGGGTTGATCGGCTCAGGGCGCACCGAGATCGCCGAGGGCATCTGTGCGTTGCGGCCGGTCACGCATGGCGAAATCCGGCTACACGATAAACCGCTTCGGCTGCGCCGCTATTCCGACGCGGCGAAGGCCGGCATCGCCTATCTGTCGGAGGATCGGAAGGGATCCGGCGTTTTCCTCGACCTTTCCATTGCGCAGAACATTGCCGTCCTCGACCTCAAGGTGCTGACCGCTTTCGGTCTGCTCAACACCCGCAGGGAAAGGGCTCTGGCCGAGGAGCTGACCCGCAGGCTTGGCGTGCGGATGGGCGGTGTCGACATGCCTGTCTTCTCGCTCTCGGGCGGTAACCAGCAGAAGGTCGCGATCGCCAAGCAACTGGCCGTCAATCCGAAGGTGATCCTGATGGACGAGCCTACCCGCGGCATCGACGTCGGCGCGAAGTCGGAAATCCACCGGTTACTGCGCGAGCTTGCGCGCGCCGGGATCGGCATCCTGGTGATCTCGTCGGAACTGCCGGAGCTCATCGGCCTCTGTGATCGGGTCCTGGTGGTGCACGAGGGCCGGATCGCCGGCGAGGTTTCGGGCGATGGCATGACGGAGGAAGCGATCATGCGGCTCGCATCCGGCATCGGCACGGCGAACGACACGAATTTGAAGGCATCCGGGCATGCTGCCTGAGGAAGCAGGAGACAGGGCTATGGCAGTCGATACATTGGCGGTCGCGCGCGAGACGCGCACGCCGACATGGAAACGGATCGGCACGATGCGCGAGGCTGGTTTGATCGCGATCATCCTGGCGCTCTGCGTCGTCATGAGCTTCGCCTCGCCGCATTTCCTCACGCTCGGCAATTTCCGGGCGATGCTGATGTCCTTCTCGGTCGAGGGTATCGTCGTCGTCGGCATGACGATCCTCTTGATCGTCGGCGGCATCGACCTTTCGGTCGGCTCCGTCGTCTGCTTCTCGATGGTGCTCTCCGGCTCACTATTCCTGATGGGTCTCGATCCCTGGACGGCATCACTCGCCGGCATTCTCGCGAGCGCCGCCATCGGCTGCATCATGGGCTTCTTCATCACCGTCGTCGGGCTCAATCATTTCATCACCTCACTTGCGGCCATGGTGATCGTGCGCGGCCTCTGCCTCGTCATCACCAAGGGCACGCCGCTGTCGCTCTTCACCTTGCCGCCGGAATTCAAGGCGATCGGCCAGGGCACGTTCTTCGGCGTCCCTTATGTGATCCTGATCTTCATCGCCGTCGTCGTCGCCTTCGATTTCCTGCTGCGCCGGGCGACCGCCTTCCGCAAGGTGTTCTACACCGGCAGCAACGAGAAGGCCGCGCTCTATTCCGGGATCAAGACGAAGGAGGTTAAGTTCTGGGTGACGGTGCTGTGCGCCACGCTCTCGGGCTTCGCCGGTGCCATCTACATGTCGCGCTTCGGCGCAGCGACGCCGACCTTCGGTGTCGGCATGGAGCTCAACATCATCGCCGCGGCGGTGATCGGCGGAGCTTCGCTCAACGGCGGATCGGGCACGGTCCTCGGCGCCATTCTCGGCATCGCTCTTCTATCGGTGGTGACGAGCTCGCTGATCCTGCTCGACGTCTCCGTCTACTGGCAGGATATGATTAAGGGCTGCATACTGCTGGCCGCCGTTTCGATCGATCATTTGCTGCACAAGCGGAAGGCCGCCTGATATGCCGAACGCCAAACCGAAATCCGCGTCCGCCCCTCGCGAAGAGATCGTCATCGCAAGGCAGATGCACCAGGCCCTCGTGCTTCACTTTCTGGAAGGTCTGACGCAGGCGCAGATCGCAGATCAGCTCGGCATCTCGCATGCGACCGTCAACCGCCTGATCAAGCGTGGGCGCCAGCTCGGCCTCGTCGAAATCAAGATCAAGTCGCCGGTCGAGCCGCTGGTCGATATCGAGGAACAATTGCTGGCGCTCGGCGGCATCAGCCGCGCGGTCGTCGTGCCGACAATCTCCGAGAACCCCCAGATCGCGCTCCAGGCGGTCGGCGAGGCAGCAGCGCGGCTCCTGCTCGAGGAGATCGCCGACGGCGCCACCATCTGCATCACCGGCGGCAAGGGCGTGAGTGCCGTGGTCGCCGGCCTGCAGCCGCCGCGGCGCTTCGACGTCGAGGTCATACCGGCGACCGGCTGCGTCCAGGGCAAGCACTATACGGACGTCAACCACGTCTCCACGCTCATGGCAGACCGGCTTGGCGGGCACTCGTTCCAGATCCACGCGCCGCTCTTCGCCGACAGCGAAGCGGAACGGAGAATGCTGCTCGGGATGCGCTCGGTCGCGGACGTCTTCAAACGGGCGCGCGAGGCGAAGGTCGCCGTGGTCGGCATCGGCTCGATCCTGTCGGACGACTCCAGCTATTACGACCTGCACCCGTCCTCCAGCACCGATCGCGAGGCGATTGAGCGATCCGGCGCATCCTGCGAGCTGCTCGCCCATCTGCTCGACGACCATGGACGTGTCTGCGACTACAGCCTCAATCGGCGCCTCGTCTCTCTGACGCTTTCTGAATTCGCCTCGATCCCGACCAAGATCGGTGTTGCGAGCGGACCGACAAAGGCGGCCCCGATCCTCAGCGTCATGCGCGGCAATCATCTGGACACGCTCGTCACGGACCAGGCGACGGGCGCGCGGATTCTCGAACTGGCCAAGGAAGGCGGAGAGCGCCCATGAACGGACAACAATTGACACGGGAGATCGGCCGCTCCGGCGTCGCGGCCTCCGCGGTCGGTCTCGGCACCTGGGCCATCGGTGGCTGGATGTGGGGCGGCACGGACGAACGGGAATCGATCGCCGCGATCCAAGCCTCGCTCGAGGCCGGCGTGACGCTGATCGATACCGCGCCGGCCTATGGTCTCGGGCGGGCCGAGGAGACCGTCGGCAGAGCGCTTGTCGGGCGGCGCGACAAGGCGGTGATCGCAACGAAGTGCGGACTCGTCTGGCACACCGGGCAGGGCAACCACTTCTTCGACCAGGACGGCAAGCCCGTACATCGCTATCTCGGCCGAGAGTCGATCTTTCACGAGGTGGAGCAGAGTCTGAAGCGGCTCGGAACCGACTACATCGACCTCTACATCACCCATTGGCAGGACCCGACGACGCCGATCGAGGAAACCATGCGGGCGCTCGAGGACCTGCGCTCCGCCGGCAGGATCCGCGCGATCGGCGCAAGCAACGTGAACCGGAAGGAGTTGCAGAGCTACGTGAACGTCGGCGGTCTCGACGCGATCCAGGAGCGCTTCAGCATGATCGATCGGGAGATCGAGGCGGACCTGCTGCCGATTACCAGGGCCAATCGCGTCGCGACCCTCAGCTACTCGTCGCTGGCGCTGGGGCTGCTCTCGGGCACGATCGGTCCGGAACGCGTCTTTTCCGGCGACGACCAGCGCAGGGACAATCCGCGTTTCTCGGTCGCGAACCGAGAGAAGGTGAAGAGCTTCGCCGAGGCGATCCGGCCGGTCGCGGAAAGGCATGAGGCCACGATCGCACAGATCGTTATCGCCTGGACGCTGGCGCAGCCCGGCATCACCTTCGCGCTCTGCGGCGCTCGCAATCCGGCCCAGGCTCTCGACAACGCGCGAGCGGGGACGATCCGGCTAAGCAAGGACGACCTTACGGCAATCGACGCGGCAATAGCGGCGAAACTGGCGAACATGGACAGCTAACGGACCGCCATCATGACAAGAAAAGAGACTTTCGACGGGCTTCGCCAAAGCCCGAAGGTGGACGTTTGCGTCCTCGGCGGCGGCATCAATGGCCTCAGCGTCTTTCGCGAGCTTGCCCTGCAGGGCCTGCGCGTTCTCCTAGTCGAGAAGCACGACTACTGCTCGGGCGCGAGCGCGGCACTTTCACGCATGGTGCATGGGGGGCTGCGTTATCTCGAAAATGGTGAGTTCACCCTCGTGAAGGAGTCGCTCGTCGAGCGGGACCGGCTGCTCAGGAACGCCCCGCACCTCGTGACGCCACTGCCGACAACCGTACCGGTCTTTGACATTTTCTCCGGCCTTGCCAACGGCATCGTGCGTTTCCTGGGCTTGAGCCGCCGGCCAAGCCGGCGCGGAGCAATCGCGATCAAGGCCGGCCTCTCGATTTACGACTTGCTGACGCGCAAGCGAGCGCTGATGCCGCGGCACCGCTTCCGCGGCCGGCGTGCGACCCTGGCCAAATGGCCGGCGCTCAACCCGCGGACACGCAGTTCCGCCACCTATTACGACGCGTGGGTCAGTCATCCCGAACGGATCGGTATCGAACTCCTCCAGGACGGGCTGTCTGCCTCGACCGAAGCGTCGGCGGTCAATTACGCTGAGCTGCGCACAAGCGAAACCGGCGGCTACGTGGTGGTGGACCATATTGACGGGCTCAGCGCCGAGGTCGAGCCCAAGCTGATCGTGAACGCGACCGGAGGCTGGATCGATATCACCAATGGCGCGCTCCTGCCGCCCGATCGCCGCGGCGCCCCGCTGATGGGCGGGACGAAGGGATCGCATCTCATCATCGACAACGCCCGGCTGCGCGACGCACTCGGGGATCACATGATCTACTACGAGAACGAGGACGGGCGCATCTGCATCCTCTTCCCCTACCTCGGCAAAGTGCTGGTCGGCTCCACCGATATTCGGGTCGACGATCCCGAGACGGTCCGCTGCGAGGCGGAGGAGCGCGACTACATATTGCAGTCGCTCGCCTTCGTCCTGCCGGGGATGGAGATCAAGCGCGAGGAAATCGTCTTCCAGTTCTCCGGCGTGCGGCCGCTTCCGGCCAGCAGCGACAGCTTCACCGGCCGCATTCCGCGCGATCATTTCTGCACCGTGCTCGAGAATTCGGCAGCACCGGTCATCTGCATGATCGGCGGCAAGTGGACGACGTTCCGCTCTTTCGGCGAACTCGCGGCCGACATCGCGCTGAAGAGACTCGGCCGACCGCGCCGCATCTCGACTAAAGACTGCCCCATAGGCGGCGGGCGCCATTTTCCGGCTGACCGCGCGAGCTGGATTGCCGCGCTTGCCGATCGCTCCGGCGTTGCGGAACCGCGCGTCGCCGGATTGTTCGCGCGCTACGGAACTGATGCTGCGAAGGTAGCGACCTTCATTAGCGAGCGAACCGATGCACCGATGCTCGGCTCTGATTACTCGGTGCGGGAAATGCTGTTCCTGATCCGCAACGAGGCAGTCGAGCATCTGGACGACCTGCTCTTGCGCCGCACGACGCTCGCCATCTCCGGCGTGCTCTCGCTCGCCACTCTCGACACGACGCTCGACCTCTTGGCGGCGGAGAAGAGCTGGGGAGACGAGCGCCGTGCGAGCGAGCGGGCCCGCTTTCTTGCGCTTTTGCGCGATCGCCACGGCGTCGACGAGGCGATGCTTGCCGCCCGCTCACCGCAACCCGAGACCGATGCCAGGACGGCGGTCTGACGTCGCAATCCTTTTGCGGCGGCCTCCCAGAGGCGGCTGCGCAAAACATGAAGAGGAGAATGCCATGAGAAACAATCGTAAGGTGCGGATCAACCGCCTGTTTAACGGCGGACGCTGCCTGGATGTGGCGATCGATCACGGGGTCTGCAACGAACCGTCCTTCCTGAGCGGATTGGAAGACATGGAGGGTGTCATCAAGGCGCTCGTCGGAGCCGCACCGGACGCGATCCAGATGAATTATGGCCAGGCCGACCTGCTGCAGGAACTGCCCGGCAAGGACAAGCCGGCGCTCGTCATGCGCATCGACATGGGCAATCCCTATAACCGCACCCGCCACCGCGACATGTGGGCGGTGTTGCAGAACGAGGCCGAGCCGCTGATCGGGGCGCTGCAGATGGATGCGGCCTGCGTCGTCGTCAATCTCTTCATGCTGCCGGACGAGCCGGATTTGTTCCGCCAATGCGTCCAGAACATCGCGCGCGTCCGAGCCGATTGCGAGAAATACGGCATGCCGCTGATGATCGAGCCGCTCGTCATGCAGCCGGTCACCGAGCATGGCGGCTACATGGTCGACGGCGACGCGGAGAAGATCGTCACCTTGACCCGGCTCGCCCGCGAGATGGGCGCCGACATCATCAAGGCGGACCCGACCACCCACGCGGAAGATTTCCATCGAGTCGTGGAGACAGCGCGTTGCCCGGTGCTCGTGCGCGGCGGCGGCAAGGAGGATCTCCGCGCCGTATTCGACAAGTCGGCAGCCTTGATGAAGCAGGGCGCGATGGGCATGGTCTACGGGCGCAACATCTACCAGCACTCCAATCCGAACGCCGTGGTGCGCGGATTGATGGCGATCGTGCACGAGAACGCGAGCGGCGAGGAGGCCTTCGCACTTTACCGGCAAGGCTGACAAGAGCGGTATGAGGAAAAGTGTGTGCGGCCGCAACCGGACCTTGGGAGGGGTTCAGCATGGGAGACTATCTGTTGGGGCTCGACGCCGGCAACACCGTCATCAAGGCGGTGATCTTCGACCGGGAGGGCAATGAAATCGCTTCAGCCTCGGCCGAAGGGCACAGCCGCATGCCCTCCCCCGGTCATGTCGAGCGCGGCCTGGACGAGCTCTGGGAGAACGCGCGTCGGGTCATCCGTACCTGTGTCGATGAGGCGGGGATCGACGCAGGCGAAATCGCCGCGATCGGTTGCGCCGGCCATGGCAATGGCCTCTATGCGCTCGATCGCCATGGACGACCGCTTCTCGGCATCCAGTCGCTCGATACGCGGGCGGCAGCTCTAGTCGAGCAATGGCAGTCGGAAGGCGTCGGTGACCGCACCTATCCGATCGGAAGGCAGCGGCCATGGCCCTCGCAGACGCCGACCTTGCTCGCCTGGCTGAAACGGCACCGGCCGGAGATCTTCGAAAAGATCGGCACCGTCTTCCTCTGCAAGGACTTCATCGTCAACCGGCTGACGGGCGCACGCGTCAGCGACGTCTCGGACATGACCGGTTGCGGCCTGCTCGATGTCGCCGGCCGGCGCTACGACCGGGCGCTGCTGGCCGCCTACGGCCTTGCCGATAGTATGGATCTCCTGCCGCCTCTCCTCGAGAGCGCCGACATCGGCGGCCGCGTCACGGAGGAGGCGGCCGCCGAAACAAGCCTTGCTGCCGGGACGCCGGTTGTCGGCGGCCTTTTCGACGTGATAGCTTCGGCAATCGGCTCGGGCGTTACCCGCACGGGTGCTGCTTCCGTCATTGCCGGCACCTGGAGCATCAACCAGGTGATCATCGATCGCCCCGAGCTCGACGGACCGGTGTTCATGTCCTCCACGTTCGACCGCGACCGCTACATGGCGATCGAGTCGAGCGCGACCTCGGCCGCAAACCTCGAATGGCTGGTGCGCGAGTTCTTTTCCGAGCCGCGCTCCGACGGGCGGTCGCCCTTCGACCTCTGCTGCGAACTGGCTTCGACGCGCGCTCCGACTTCCGACGATCCGCTCTACCACCCTTATCTCTATGGCGCGCAGCTGGATGGCAATGCCCGGGCTGGCTTCTACGGCATCGCCGGCTGGCACACCAAGGCCCACCTCGTCCGCGCCGTGCTTGAAGGCGTCGCCTTCGGTCATCGCCAGCACATTGAGACGATGCGGGCGGCGGGCGCGAGCTTCGACCAGGCGGTGCTCTCCGGCGGCGGGTCGCGCAGCCTCGTGTGGCCCCAGATCTTTGCCGACGTGCTCGGCGTCCCGGTCTCCGTCGCCCGCTCGCGCGAGACGGGCGCCTTGGGCGCGGCCATTGCTGCCGGTACCGGCGTTGGCATCTTCGCCGACTTCGCCGAGGGAGCGAGTGCAATGGTGAGAACCGAGCGGCACTACCGCCCGGACACCGCGCTCGAAGCGCATTATGCCCGACGATATGCCCTCTATCGGGAGATTGCCGATGTGATGGCACCGTTCTGGCGGCGGCTTTCCGCTTCGCAAACTCTGACGACGGGAGCTGCAGCGTGAACGGGCGTGCGGACGACATCGCCACCGATGCGGGCAGCTACGATTTCATCATCGTCGGCGCGGGGTCCGCCGGCTGCGTCCTGGCGAACCGGCTTTCGGCCGATCCGAGAAACCGCGTCTTGCTGCTGGAGGCCGGCGGCAGCGATCGCTATCACTGGGTGCATGTACCGATCGGCTATCTTTACTGCATGGGCAACCCGCGCACCGACTGGATGATGAGAACGGCTGCGGAGCCAGGCCTCAACGGCCGTGCCCTGCCCTACCCCCGCGGCAAAGTACTCGGCGGCTGCTCCTCGATCAACGGCATGATCTATATGCGCGGCCAGGCGGCCGACTACGACGGCTGGCGCCAGGCGGGGAATGTCGGCTGGGGCTGGGACGATGTGCTGCCCTATTTCCTCAAGTCCGAAGACAACTACCGCGGCAAGTCTGCCATGCACGGCGCCGGCGGAGAATGGCGTGTCGAACGGCAGCGCCTGTCCTGGCCGATCCTCGATGCCTTTCGCGACGCGGCGCAAGAGCTCGACATTCCAAAGGTGGACGATTTCAACACCGGCGACAACGAGGGATCCGGATATTTCGAGGTGAACCAGCGCGGCGGGGTGCGTTGGAACACGACCAAGGCCTTCCTTCGCCCGGCGATGAAGCGACCCAATCTCAGGGTGCTGACGGGCGCGGAGACGGAGCGCCTCGCCTTCGACGGCCGGCAGGTGAAAGGCGTGCGCTTTCGCATGAATGGCCGGATGCACCTCGCAAGCGCCACGCGCGAGGTCATACTCTCCGCCGGCGCGATCAACTCGCCGAAGATTCTGGAGCTGTCCGGGATCGGCAGGCTCGATGTCCTCTCGGCCGCCGGCATCGAGATAGCGCACGCCCTGCCAGGCGTCGGGGAAAATCTGCAGGATCACTTGCAGATCCGCACCGTCTTCCGGATCGATGGGGCAAAGACGCTGAACCAGCTCTACCACAACATCTTCTCCCGGGCGGGAATGGGGCTCGAATATATCCTCAGACGCTCCGGCCCTTTGTCGATGGCGCCAAGCCAGCTCGGCATTTTTGCCAAGAGCGATCCGGCCGTCGCCACCGCCGACCTCGAATACCATGTCCAGCCGCTCAGTACCGATCGGCTGGGGGAGCCGCTGCACAAGTTCCCGGCCGTGACCGTCTCGGTCTGCAATCTTCGCCCCGAGAGCCGGGGGAGCGTGCATGTGGTGGGCCAATCCCCCGCTGCCGCGCCCGACATCCGCCCGAACTACCTGTCGACGGTCGGCGATCGGCTGCTCGCCGCCAAGGCGATCCGCCACGCCCGAAGCCTGATGGCCACCAACTCGATCGCGAGATTCCGACCGACGGAAATGTTGCCGGGGGTGGAATTCCAGACCGACGAGGAACTGATCCGTCGGGTCGGCGATATCGCTACGACGATCTTCCATCCGGTCGGCACCTGCAAGATGGGCGGGGACTCGCTGGCAGTGGTGGATTCCTCTCTCAAGGTACACGGGCTTGGCGGCCTGCGTGTCGTCGATGCCTCGATCATGCCGGCTATTGTCTCCGGCAACACCAACTCTCCGGTCATCATGATCGCTGAAAAGGCGGCAGGAATCATTCTTCAGCAATGAAGGCGAAGTCGGGCGTGTCGCAGGCGCCAAACGCACGCGCGACGGGAGCTAACACTGAAGCGCCTCGAATATGCCGTTCCTCATCGGATATACTGAGGGGCGCTAACAGCAGCGACGCGCGTCTATCAGACGCGCAAAGATCGCCGCAGCACTTTGTATTGCTGCATGTTTTATCCTTAAATCGGTTACGATTTAAGGAAACATGCAGTAGCCGCCCTGCCCTCAAGGTCGGAGGGAAATGAAATGACCTGGAGCGACACATGTGCCGAAACATAAAACCCTTGTTCAATTTCGATCCGCCAGCGACGGACGAGGAAATCCATGACGCCGCGCTGCAGTTCGTGCGGAAGCTGAGCGGAACGACCAAACCCTCGAAACGCAACGAGGCGGCATTCGAGCGCGCCGTGAGTTCGATTGCGGCATGCGCTCGCGAACTGCTCGATTCGCTCGAGACCGCGCAACCTCCGCGCAACCGCGAGGAAGAAGCCGCAAAAGCGCGCGCGAGATCGGCGACCCGGTTCGCGTGAATCTGCCGGCAGCGGGGCTATTGCAAGCTGGGTTCCTGCAGCGTCGCCGACTGGAACAGCCAGGTTCGATGCTCGTTCCCATATGCCCAGCGACCACATGCCTTCTTGGGTCGAGCTGTTATGACCGATCGGATGACGTTCCCATCAGAGGATGCGGCCCTCACCTATTTCGACAGGCTGCAACCGGTATCCCTCGAGGAATTGATTGGCCTCTGGAAAGGAAGCGAAGTCCCCAGTGGGCACCCGCTCGATGGAGTGCTCGAAAATCTGGGATGGTACGGAAAGCGTTTCCGCGCCGACATGCGCGCCGATGCCCTCCTGTTCAAGAAGAGTGTTAACCGCCTGGTGCCGATCGATCCCTCTGCAATTCCGCTCAATCTCTCTCTCCGTTTCCATCGACTGGGTCGTACGAAGGCTGCCAGAAATCTGTTCTCCCATCTGCTGAAGCACCTGCGTGCGAGAGGTCCGGTCGCTTCGCTACGGACGATGAGCTTCCGCGGAGAGGCCAGCGCGGCGATGGTTTACGACAGTAAGCCGATCATCGACCATTTCAGAAAGATCGATGCCGACAGGGTGCTTGGAGTCATGACCATGCAAGGACACGACGGGCATTTCTTCTTTCAGCTCGAGCGCGTGAAGGAGCCTCGCCTCTCATATCCCTAAAATGCGGTCTGGCGGGTGTGACTTCGTGGCTCGGCAATCGCGACTCTGGCGAGGTTCGCAACAACTCAAGACCGGAAGATTTGCGTCGAGCGTAAGCCTGCAACCACCTCCGGCAACCATAAGTGCGGACATGAAGGTCGTCGCCGCAAGCACGGCGGGCAACAGGGAACAAGAGCGGCTTTCTGGCAATTGTGCAGGATGAGATCGTGCTTGCCGTTTTGAACGCGGGCACCCGGTCGGATTCCATCGAGCCAGGAGCTTAACGATGAAAATTGCGCAGATCGCCCCCCTTGCAGAGCGGGTCCCGCCAAAGCTTTACGGAGGAACTGAGCGAATTGTTTCCTACCTCACCGAAGAACTCGTGAGGCTGGGCCACGACGTGACTCTCTTTGCCAGCGGCGATTCGCTCACCACGGCCAAACTGGTGCCCTGTTCGGATGTGGCACTGAGGCTCAATCCGGAGGTCCGTGACTTCCTTCCTTATCACGTCGCAATGGTAGAGGAGGTCCGCAGTCGCGCGTACCAGTTCGACGTCCTGCATTTTCACATCGAGTTTCTGCACTTTCCGTTGATCAGGGATTTTGCGGACCGCACGGTGACGACACTCCATGCGCGGCTCGATCTGCCTGATCTCCAGCCCTTCTATCGTGCCTTCCCGGATATTCCGGTGGTGTCCATTTCCGAGAACCAGCGGCTGCCGATGCCGCCTGTCAACTGGCGAGGCACCGTTCATCATGGCCTCGATCCGAACGTGTTGCCGTTTACACAAACGCCCGGCGGAAACTATCTGGCGTTCCTGGGGCGCATTTCGCCGGAAAAAGGTCCGGACCGAGCGATCGAGATCGCCGCGCGGACCGGCATGCCCCTGAAGATCGCCGCAAAGGTGGACGCTCAAGACCGCGACTATTGGGAGGCGGTCGTCGAACCCCTCGTCGCAAGCCATTCGAAAGTCGAATTCATCGGTGAAATCGACGAATCTCAAAAGGCGGATTTCCTCGGCAACGCCGCAACACTGCTGTTCCCGATAGACTGGCCGGAACCTTTCGGCCTCGTCATGATCGAAGCAATGGCCTGCGGCACCCCGGTGCTCGCCTTTCGCTACGGTTCCGCGCCGGAAGTCATCGAAGACGGTGTCTCGGGTATCCTTGTCGATACGCTGGAAGAAGCCGTCAAAAGGCTCGGGCGGACGCTGGAGCTCGACCGACAGAAGGTGCGCGAGAGCTTCGACAGGCGCTTCACCGCCGAGCGGATGACACGCGACTACCTCGAGATCTACCAGAATCTCCCGGGTGCTCACAAGCACGCCACCTCGGCTCACTCGGAGGAGCGAAAGAGAGTTGGCCTCGAAGCTGCGTAAGGGAGAGGAATTGAACCGAGAGGGCGCAACCCGATCGACAATGAATGACAGGCGATCCATCGGCGCGCTTGCGGACGCGTTACTCGCCGGTGCGGCGCGGCAAGCGCGGCTTTCCCTTGGCGAATTGCTCCGCCTCATAGGCGACCGGAGTTTTGGCGCCGTACTGGTACTGGCTGCCGGTACGAATTTGTCCCCCGCGGGAATGGTCCCGACGGTTTCGACAGTGCTCGCCGGTGTGGTTGCTTTCACTTCTTTGCAGATTGTTGCCGGGCTGCAGCATATTTGGTTGCCACGCTTCCTCCGCCAGAAAACCGTGTCCCGGCGAATCGTCGAGTCCACAGGCCGGACGATGAAAAAATGGTCCTCCTGGCTGGACCCCTGGTTGACGCGCGGGCTGCATCCGCTCGCCCGCAAGCCCTTTGATCGAGTTGCGGCCCTCATTTGCATCTTGCTCTCGCTGACCGTCCCGTTTCTGGAATTCCTTCCCTGGGTGACCAACGTGCCCATGACGATCATTGCGATCTTCGGGCTCGGACTGCTCGTCAGGAACGGACTGCTGATGGGCGTCGGTTTCGCTGCCAGCCTCATCGTTGCCTGTTTCGTCTACCGGCTGCTCTTGTCGTGATGCGAGCCGCCGCCGCGAACACCTCTTCATCCGCCGTATCCGGTTTTGCCACTTAGTCGTTGTCAAAAAATCATATTCTCGTCTCGTTGGTGAAAACGGAGTATGAATTGGAGTCGCCATGTCCGGGAACGTCCAGGAGTTCGAAGCGTTTTTGCAGACGAGCTGGTTTCCCGAAGCTAGGACCTGGAGTTGAGCCATGGAACTCACGAATGCGCGTAGACTTGCGAGCGAGTATCTGCGACTCGGCGGCCATCGCCGTGTGGTCATCGACGATAACCAGACATCGATAAGAAGTTGGGAAGAGGAACCCGCTGAGGCGGAAGCGTTCTGGAAGCAGAACGTCGAAACCCTGGCCCCCGAAAGGCAACGCGAAGTGGAGCTTTTCCTTCCGACAATCAATCGCGCCTGAGTCGCTGGTAAATGCACCGTCTGCGCCGGCAGGCGAGCTCGCCTCGCCGGCTGGAAATGCAGCCCTGTGCCTACAGCCTGTGGGCGAATTCAAGGATACAGCACGGCGACATCAAATGTGAGTTTACAAAAGTAATATAATATGATTTTTTCTCACTGGCTGCATGGAGTGCAGCGTTCTTTGGGAGGAAATCATGAAATTTCGCAAAGCACTCGCGAGTGCCACGATTCTTGCTGCCTGCATGTTCGGTAGCGCCTCGGCCGCGGAACTGGTCGTCGGCTTTTCCCAGATCGGATCCGAGTCCGGATGGCGCGCGGCGGAGACGACGCTGACGAAACAGCAGGCCGAGCAGCGCGGTATCGACCTCAAATTTGCCGATGCGCAGCAGAAGCAGGAAAACCAAATCAAGGCGATCCGCTCCTTCATCGCCCAGGGCGTGAACGCGATCCTGCTCGCGCCGGTCGTCGCCACCGGCTGGGACGAGGTGCTGCAGGAGGCGAAGGATGCGGAAATCCCCGTCATCCTGCTCGACCGCACCGTCGACGCCTCGAAGGATCTCTATCTGACTGCGGTGACCTCCGACCTCGTGCATGAAGGCAATGTGGCCGGCAAGTGGCTGGTCGACACCGTGGCCGGCAAGCCTTGCAACGTCGTCGAGCTTCAGGGTACGACGGGCTCCTCGCCCGCCATCGACCGCAAGAAGGGCTTCGAAGCGGCGCTCGCTGGCAAGGATAACCTGAAGATCATCCGCAGCCAGACCGGTGACTTCACCCGCACAAAGGGCAAGGAAGTCATGGAAAGCTTCCTGAAGGCCGAAGACGGCGGCAAGAACATCTGCGCGCTCTACGCCCACAACGACGACATGGCCGTCGGCGCCATCCAGGCAATCAAGGAAGCCGGCCTGAAGCCGGGTAAAGACATCCTGGTTGTCTCGATCGACGCGGTTCCGGACATCTTCCAGGCTATGGCCGCCGGCGAGGCCAATGCCACCGTCGAGCTCACGCCGAACATGGCGGGTCCGGCCTTCGACGCGCTTGCTGCCTATCTCAAGGATAGCAAGGAGCCGCCGAAGTGGATCCAGACGGAATCGAAGCTCTACACTCAGGCTGACGATCCGATGAAGGTCTACGAGGAAAAGAAGGGTCTCGGTTACTGATCTCGCTTGCGGCCCGCGCCCACTGACGGCGCGGGCCGTCCCCTGCCCCGGGCACCCGTCTCCGCAGAGCGGGTGGCATTTCTGAGACGGTATCCATGCAGACCAGCGACAACATTCTTTCCGCCAGCCGGATCGAGAAGGGCTTTCCCGGCACGAGGGCGCTCGACAAGGTCGACTTTCACCTCCGGCGCGGCGAAGTTCACGCGCTTCTCGGGGAAAACGGCGCCGGCAAATCGACGCTCATCAAGTGCCTGACGGGCGCCTACCGGCGGGACGGCGGCAGCATTCTGCTCGACGGCGCCGAGGTGGATCCGCGCGACACCTTCGACGCCCAGAGGCTCGGGATCGGGACGGTCTACCAGGAAGTCAATCTGTTGCCGAACCTGACCGTCGCCGAGAACCTCTTCCTCGGGCGCCAGCCGCGCCGCTTTGGCATGATCGACACCAAGGCGATGAACCGTAGGGCGCGCGAGCTCCTCGCGGAATACGAGCTCGAACTCGATGTTACGCGCGATCTAGCAAGCTATTCCGTGGCGATCCAGCAGGTCGTGGCGATCGCCCGCGCCGTCGATCTTTCCGGCAAGGTGCTGATCCTCGACGAGCCGACGGCAAGCCTTGACGCGCACGAGGTGGCGATGCTCTTCCGCATCGTCCGGCGTCTCAAGGCGCGCGGGCTCGGTATTGTCTTCATCACCCATTTCCTCGAGCAGGTCTACGAGATCTCCGACCGCATCACGGTGCTCAGGAACGGACAGGTCGTCGGAACCCGCGACACCGCCGACCTCGCGCGACGCGATCTCATCGCGATGATGATCGGCCGGGAACTGGCGGCCGAAATCCGATCGGCGCGTCCGGATGCCGTCGAAGGAGAGCCGCGTTATAGCTTCCGGAATTACGGCCGCAGGGGACATGTCGCCCCCTTCGATCTCGATGTCCGCGCCGGCGAGGTCGTCGGCATGGCTGGTCTCCTCGGCTCGGGACGCACGGAGACGGCCGAAATCCTCTTCGGTGCCCATCGCGCCGACAGCGGAACAGCCGAGATCGATGGACGCCCAATCAATCTTTCGTCGCCCCGCGCCGCCATCCGTCGGAAGTTCGGCTTCTGCCCGGAGGACCGCAAGACCGCCGGCATCGTCGGCGACCTCTCGGTCCGGGAGAACATCGTGCTCGCGCTGCAGGCGAGACGCGGGTGGACACGGCCGATCTCGCGTGCGGAACAGAACCGGCTGGCCGACCACTATATCCGCGCGCTCGACATCCGAACCGCAGACCGCGAGAAGCCGATCAAGCTGCTTTCCGGCGGTAATCAGCAGAAGGCCATCCTCGCCCGCTGGCTCGCAACCGAACCGGAACTCCTCATCCTCGATGAACCGACGCGCGGTATCGATGTCGGGGCGCATGCCGAAATCGTCAGGCTCATCGAGACCCTGCGCGAGAAAGGCATGTCGCTGATCGTCATCTCGTCGGAGCTCGAGGAGCTCGTCGCCTACAGCACGCGCATCGTCGTCCTTCGCGACCGTGCTCACGTCGCCGAATTGAGCGGCGACCGTATTACCGCGCATCAGATCGTCGAAGCGATCGCCGCGGCCAATGAAAGAGGGGCATCGTGATTTCGCTCGTCAGAATCTATCTCACCCGGCTGCTGCCGCAACTCATTGCTCTGGCGACGATTGTTGCAGCGGTTTCAATCGTCTTTCCCGGTTTCCTCAATCTTGAGATCCAGAACGGACGCCTCTATGGCAGCCTGATCGATATTCTCAATCGCGGCGCGCCCGTCGTCCTCTTGGCGATCGGCATGACCGTGGTCATCGCCACCAAAGGCATTGATCTCTCCGTCGGCGCCGTCATGGCGATCTGCGGCGCGGTTGCCGCCTCCCTGATCACCTCGGGCCATTCGCTGGGCGTGACGCTGCTCGCTACGCTCTCCGTCGGCATGCTTTGCGGCGTCTGGAACGGGATCCTCGTTGCGGTCCTCGACATTCAGCCGATCATAGCGACGCTGGTGCTGATGGTCGCGGGTCGCGGCATCGCGCAGCTCATCACGGAAGGCGCCATCCTTACCTTCAATGACGGCGGCCTCATCTTCATCGGCAGCGGCTCCTTCGCCGGCCTGCCGATGCCCGTGGTTATCTGGCTCGTATTCGGCGTTCTCGTTGCGCTCGTCGTTCGACGAACCGCGCTCGGCATGCTGATCGAGGCCGTTGGCGTCAATCGCGAGGCAAGCACGCTGTCCGGTGTGCTCACCCCGGTCCTTCTGATCGCCGCCTATGTGCTCTCGGGCCTATGCGCCGCGATCGCCGGCATCATCGCCGCCGCCGACATCAAGGGGGCCGACGCCAATAATGCCGGGCTCTGGCTGGAGCTCGATGCCATCCTCGCCGTCGTCGTCGGCGGTACTTCGCTTCTCGGAGGACGCTTCAGCATTGCTGCCTCGGTGCTCGGTGCGATCATCATTCAGGCGATCAATACCGGCATCCTCCTCTCCGGCTTCCCGCCAGAGTTCAACCTCATCATCAAGGCGGCGATCATCGTCTTCATCCTAGTGTTGCAGTCGCCGCGCTTCCGTACCGCTCTCACATTCCTGAGCATTCCGCGGGCCGCCGGAAAACCGACCGAGCGAGAAGCAAAATGAAGCAGAAATATCTTCCGCTTACGGCAACGATCTTAATCTTCTTGTTGAGCTACGCGCTCTGCGTCGCGCAATACCCGAACATGCTTTCGACGCGGGTGATCGGCAATCTTCTGACCGACAACGCCTTCCTCGGTATCGCCGCCGTCGGCATGACCTTCGTCATTCTCTCCGGCGGCATCGATCTCTCGGTCGGCGCGGTAATCGCCTTCACCGGTGTCTTCCTCGCCGTCGTACTGGAGCATGGCGGCATGCATCCGCTCGTCGCCTTCGCCCTCGTCCTCGCGATCACCACCGCCTTCGGTGCGCTGATGGGAGCGATCATCCATTATCTGGAAATGCCGGCCTTCATCGTCACGCTTGCGGGCATGTTTCTCGCCCGCGGCATGGCCTTCGTGCTGTCGATCGATTCAATTCCAATCAAGCATCCCTTCTACGCAACCCTGAAGGGGCTTTATTACAAGCTTCCGGGCGGAGGGCGGATCACGCTCATTGGCGGCCTGATGCTCGCCGTCTTCGCCATCGGGATCCTCATCGCACACCGCACCCGCTTCGGCACGAATGTCTACGCGCTCGGCGGCGGCACGGCGACGGCGAAGCTCATGGGCGTGCCTGTCGCCGCCACGACGGTCAGGATTTATGCCCTTTCGGGGCTGCTTGCCGGCCTCTCCGGCATCGTGTTCTCGCTTTACACCTCGGCCGGATACTCGCTTGCGGCCGTCGGCGTCGAGCTCGACGCGATCACCGCGGTCGTCATCGGCGGAACATTGCTCACGGGCGGTTCCGGCTTCGTCGCGGGAACGCTAGTCGGCATCTTCATCCAGGGGCTGATCCAAACCTATATCACCTTCGATGGATCGCTTTCGAGCTGGTGGACGAAGATCCTGATCGGTCTGCTTCTCTTTGCCTTCATCCTTCTGCAGAAGGGGATCATCCGCGTGTCCCGTCACGAGCGGCTACGCGCGTGACGAGACGGAGGGCCGCCTGAGATGCGGGCAATCTTCGGCAACCGACCCGGCAAGCGCACGAGCCACAGGCTTGTCGTCGAAGAACTGGGCCAGGCGGTCGTCGGAGGGGAATTCGCCGTCGGTGACATCCTTCCCGGAGATATGGAACTCGCCGCACGCTTCAACGTATCCCGCACTGTGCTGCGCGAAGCGATGAAGACGCTTGCCGCAAAGGGGCTCGTCGTCGCTCGCGCGCGGATCGGCACGCGCGTCATGCCGCGCGCCAACTGGAACCTCTTCGACGGCGATGTACTTTCCTGGCATTTCAACGCGGGCGTCAACGAGGACTTCCTGCGCCATGTGGCCGAGGTGCGGCTGGCGCTCGAGCCCTATGCTGCGGGTCTTGCGGCGCAACGCGCGACCGATGCGGACATTGCCCGGATGATGCGGTTAGCCGTCGCCATGGGTGATGCCGGTCATAGCGCGCAGACACTCGCCATGGCCGACCTCGAGTTCCACCTCCGCCTGCTCGAAGCCTCGCTCAATCCCTTCATGCGCACCGTCGGCAGCCTGATCGAGGCGGCGCTGATGGGCGTCTTCAGGCTCACAAGTCCGACAGCCGACGAGACGGAGATCGACCGCGTCGCCATCGCGCATATCCGCATCGTCGAGGAGATCGGGCGCCGCAACGAGGAAGGCGCACGTAGCGCAATGGAGCACGTGATCCGCGTAGGGCAGGAACGACTGATCACGAATCTGAGGACACAAGAGACCGGTCGGTGACGCGCTTTGCGTCCCCGTTCCGCATCTCGAAGTCCACTGCATGTGTCCTATCCGATTTAAGGATGAAACATGCAACAATTCAAAAGTGCTACAGCGATCTTTGCGCGTCTGATTAGACGCGCAGCTGTGAGGTGTCCGCTACCTCGCAGCCTGCGCCAAATGCAGGTGCCGAGGCGCACCGGCGTCGCCGCGCGCCCTCTCGGCCTCGAGCCGCTTGCCGGTTTCGGCGTCGAAAAGATGCAGTTGCTTCGCCTCTATCGAGAGCCCGATGAGTTCGCCGCTCGCAGCAGCGGAACGCCCAGTCTCCACAACGGTCAGTTCGGGCTTTGTCGCCGAGGTGATATAGGTGGCCGAACCCGTCGATTCGACGACGCCGACCGGAATGTCGAAGGCGCCCTGCCCGGCGGCAACGATGCGGATGTGCTCCGGCCGGAGGCCGGCAGTCACCGCGCGGCCGGGCGCAAGCGGATCAGCGAGCGCGAGCCTCGGCTGCTCCGTCCCGAGATCGAGAACCACATGCATGCCGTCCTCGCCGACCTTCGCCGGGATGAAGTTCATCGCCGGAGAGCCGATGAAGCCCGCGACGAAGCGGTTGGCCGGCCGGTCGTAAAGGTCGAGCGGACGGCCCTGCTGCTCGATGACGCCATCTCGCATGACGACCACATGATCCGCCATGGTCATCGCTTCGATCTGATCGTGCGTGACATAGACCGAGGTCGCATGCAGCCGATCGTGCAGCGCGCGGATCTCCTTGCGCATGTGCACGCGAAGCGCCGCGTCGAGATTCGAAAGCGGCTCGTCGAAGAGGAAGGCTTTCGGGTGGCGGATGATGGCGCGGCTCATCGCGACGCGTTGGCGCTGGCCGCCCGAAAGCTCGCGGGGATAGCGTTTCATCAGATGCGACAGGCCCGTGGTCGCCGCCACTTCTTCCGCGGCCTTACGGGCTTCCGCCTTCTTCACGCCGCGAATGCGCAGGCTATAGGTCAGGTTCTCCTCGACGGTCATATGCGGATAGAGCGCATAGGACTGGAAGACCATCGCGACGTCTCGCTTGCGTGGCGGCACGTTGTTCATCAGTTGGCCGGCGATCTTCATTTCGCCGGTCGAGATCTTCTCAAGCCCGGCGAGCGAACGCAGCAGCGTGGACTTGCCGCAGCCGGACGGACCGACGAGAGCGACGAAGGTCCCCTTCTCTATCGCAAGATTGATGTCTTTCAGCGCGTGGAAGGCGCCGTAGTACTTGTTGACGCCGTTGAGCTCGATCTGAAGGGTCATTTGAGGGCTCCCGAAGTGAGGCCGGAAACAATGCGGCGCTGCAAGAGGACGAAGGCGGCGAGAACGGGCGTCACATAGATCGTGGCGTAGGCCATGATGTTGTTCCATTCATTGGTGTTCGGTCCCATGAAGGTGTTGAGACCTACGCTTGCCGGCTGCAGTTCGACCGCCTGGATCATCGACTTCGAATACACGAACTCGCCGAAGGCCTGCATGAAGATCAGGATCGCGCTGACGAGGATGCCGTTCCTGGCAAGCGGCAGCACGATGTTGAAGAAGGCGCCGATGCGTGAATTGCCGTCCACAAGCGCCGCCTCCTCGAGCTCCATCGGCACGCTCATGAAAGTCGCCCTTACGAGGACGACGAAGAAGGGCATGCTCTTCGCGGCAATTGCCAGGATGACCGCGAAGCGCGGTGTATCCAGAAGGCCGAATTGCGAGAAGCCGACGAAGATCGGCGTCACCATCAACGATGCAGGCAGCACCTGCAGCATCAAGATCAGGAACAGGCCGACATCCACCCAGGCATTGCGGTAGCGGGCGAGCACATAGGCGCAGCCGACACCGAGGACCGCAATGAGCGACACCGCTCCCAAGGCGATGACCAGCGAGTTCCAAAGGTAGCGCCCCATGTTCCGGCTCTCCCAGACGAAGGCGTAGATGCCCCATTGCGGCTCGCTGGGCAGAAATTTCGGTGGCGTCGCGAACATCGACGAACCCGTCTTCAGCGCGGTGATGTACATCCAGTAGAGTGGGAAAAGATAGATGGCCGCGAGCAGCAACGCGACGGCGAGCATCACCCGATTGCGCAATTGATCACTCATCCTCGGACCTCATGGCGGGTGGAGCGCACATAGACGACGGAAGCGAGCATCACGAAGACGATCATGATGACCGAGATCGTCGCACCCTTGGCGAAGTCGTATTGCCGGAACGAAAGGTCCCAGGCCCAATATTGCGTCACGTTGGACGAGTTGTTCGGTCCGCCGGAGGTAATGCCGGCGAAGAGGTCGAATTGCTGCAGGGTGAAGATCAGGCCGAGCGCGATGATCGCGCCGATTGTCGAGCGCATCATCGGCAGGGTGATCGTGAAGAAGCGCTGCAGCGCGTTGGCTCCGTCAAGCTCGGCTGCCTCATAGAGGTCCTTCGGTATTCCCGACAGACCGACCGAAAGCAGGATCATGTTGAAGGACGTGCCAAGCCAGATATTGGCGATGATGACGGCCCAGAGGGAATAGTTCGGATCGGAGCGCCAGAAGATGTTGCCTTCGATGACACCCGTCTCCCGCAGGAAGAAGTTGAGGACGCCGAAATCGCCCGAGAGAATCCAGTTCCAAATCGCGCCCACGACCAGGCCGGGCATGACCCAGGAGACGAGAAAGAGCCCGCGAAGCCAGGACGCTCCCGGGAAATTCATCCAGAAGAAGAGAGCGAGGCCAAAGCCGATGAGGAATTGGCCAGCGATCGAAGAACTGACGAAAAGCGCCGTGTTGAAGAGAATGGGCCGGGTTTCGGGCTGCGAGAACAGGTCGACATAGTTCTTGAAGCCGACGAAAGGCCGGACGAAGCTGCCGAGGCTGAACATGTCGACCTCCTGGAAACTCATCACGACGTTGTAGACGAGCGGCAGTCCGGACATGATGAACAGGAAGGCGAGCGGCAACAGGACGAGGCCTATGTCGAAGCCTTTCCCGTCCGTTACACTGGCTAGAATTCTCTTCATTGACTATCCCCCGTCCCGTGGGCGATCCCGGCCGAAGCCGGAGATCGCCTTCTCGGGAGGAAATTCGAGCGAACCGTGGCAATCCGGTGAACGCTACCGCTGATGGAACCGACGGCTTCTCAGCCCAGAACCGCCTTGATTTTTTCGGCTGCCTGGTCGAGCGCTTCCTTCGAACTCATCTGCCCGGTCAAAGCAGCCTGGATCGCGTCCTGGATAGCCTTGGAAATTTTCGGCCATTCCGGATGCGGGCCGCGCGGTTTTGCGTATTTCAACTGCTCGACGAAGACCTTGAGCGCCGCATCCTTCTTCGGCTCACCGGTCGGCGGAATGGCGATGTCGGACCGCGCCGGCAGTTGCCCGAAATCCTTAAACATCCGGGCGTCCTGCGAGACAAAATATTCGAGTACCTTGAAGGCTTCCTCGGGGTGCTCGCTGCTGGCGAAGATCGCCCAGTTGAAATCACCCATCGCAGATGAGCGTTCGGCGCCGACTTCCGGCACCGGCAGCAGCGTCACGCCCCAGTCGAACTTCGCCTCCTGGATCATGCGGTCGAGTTCCCAGGGGCCGGAGATCGCCATCGCCGCATTGCCGGAATTGAAGGTGCCGGTTGAATCCCATTGACCGCGTGTCAGACTATCGGGAGAAGCGAGCTTCTCGTCGAGGATCCTCTTCCAGATGTCGAGCGCCTTCACCGCACCCTCGGAGTTGATCTTGTCGTAGCCGCCGCCTGCCATTTGCGCCCAAGGCAGAAACTGGAAAGTCCCCTCCTCGTTCGCCTTGGCGGAGAAGGCAAGGCCGTACACGTTCGCGGCCGGGTCCGTCAGCTTGCGCGCCGCTTCGACGAGTTCGTCCCAGGTCTGCGGCGGCTTCTCCGGATCAAGGCCTTTCGCCTTGAACATGTCCTTGTTGTAGTAAAGCGCGATCGTGTTGGTCGCCTTCGGAATGCCGTAATATTTGCCTTCCCAGGTGACCGAAGCGAGCGGCCCGGGGAAATAATTCTCCGTCTTCACGACGGAGGATTTGGCGATCATGTCGGTGAGATCGAGAAAAGCGCCGCGAGACGAAAAGAGCGCGTGCTCCGGATTGTCCACGGCGATGATGTCCGGCGCCTGCCCGGTTGAATAGGCGCGCATCGCTTCGCTGACCACGTCGTCGAATTGAATCTGTCGATATTCGACTTTAATTCCGGTATTGAGCTTGTTGAAGTCCTTGATCAAGTTCGGTGCTGGCTGAATGTCGCGGTCGAGCGACCAGACGCTGATCGTGACATCTTCCGCACTTGCCGAGAATGCCGGCAAGGAAACACTGGCAAGGGCGAACGCGCCAAGGATTGCATATCTGCGGATATCCATAAACTCCTCCTCTTGGTTTTCCCGCAGCCGGCGCCCTCCACGCCGGCCGTCAGGCATGTCTCAGGCCGGATCGGCGATGAACTCACCGCCGCGGCACTGTTTCAGGTAGTTGAGCGCGTGCACCTGGCCGGTCATTTCCAGCGCGTCGCGATAGACCGGATCGTGCCAGCCCTCGATGTCGATCGAACCGGACCAGCCGGCGAGCCGCAGTTCCGAGATGATGTCGGTCCAGTTGCTGTCGCCGAAGCCTGGCGTGCGCATGAAGACGAATTTCTCTTTGCCGAAGATGCCGTGCTCACGGATGACATCCCAGCGGATCGTCGCATCCTTGCCATGCACGTGGAAAAACTTGTGGGCCCATTTGCGGATCTGCGGCAGAGGGTCGATGAGATAGACCATCTGATGGCAGGGCTCCCATTCGAGGCCGATGTGATCGTCCGGCGTCTCGTTGAAAATCAGTTCCCAGGCATCCGGATTATGGGCGATGTTCCAGTCGCCGGTCGCCCAATTGCCGTCCATGGCGCAGTTCTCGAAGGCGATCTTCACGCCCTTGTCGGCCGCGCGTTGGGCGAGTTCGCGCCAGACCTTGCGGTAACGCGGCAAGCTGTCGGTGAGCGGCCGGTTACGGATGCGGCCGGTGAAGCCCGCAACGCAGGTCGCACCGAAATGATAGGCGTTGTCGATGCAATCCTTCCAGCCCTCGAGCGTCTGGAGGTCGATATCGGTTTCCTCCAGCGGATTGCCGAACATGCCGAGCGTCGAAATGGTGATGTCGCGGTCACCGATCGCGTCCCGGCAGCGCTTGCCGAGCTCTGCAAGATCCTGGCCGTTCGTGGTCTGCCAGAAGAAGGGCTCGAAGCTTTCGAAGCCCAGGTCGGCGATCTCGCCGATGCGCTTTGCGGCTTCGCCCTTGGTGGCGCTGACCATGGTGCCGATGCGGATGGACTTGGCTGGATTGCTCATCAGATGCCTCGTTCAGATTGTCACGCGTTGCCGGATACGGGCGCTCTCGATCGCCGCGAACACCATGGCCAAGCTGTTGATATTGTCGTCGCCCACCGTTTCGGGCTTCGTGCCGGACCGGATCGCCCTGACGAAATCCGCGATCACGCTGGCATGCCCATGCGTCTCTCGCGGATCGGCCGGGTCGGGAATCTCGATCGGGGCGAGCTCGCGCAGGAATCCCTGGCTGCCGGCCACCCGGTTGGCTCGCAGATCCTCGGCCCCGTCCCAGAGCAGCGTGCCCTTCGTGCCGATGACCCGCCACTCGCTCTCCCAGCTCGTATTGGCACCCTCGGCGCACCAGGAGCCGCGGTAGCTGAAGGTCACGCCGTCGGAGAGCTCGAAGATGGCGGTGGCCGCCGCGCCGTGCGCGTACCAGGAGCCCTTCGGGTTGTCCTCATGGCAATATACGGCAAGCGGCGTCTTGTCTGCGATGAACCGGGCGGCGTCGAATGTGTGGATCGCCATGTCGACGAGCAGCACATGCTCCATTTCTTCGCGAAAGCCGCCGAAATGCGCGCCGATGAAAAAATCGCAGTGGATGCCGGTGAGGTCACCGATCGCACCGCTTTCGACGAAACGACGGATGCGGCGCACGCCGGAAATGAAACGGCGGTTCTGCACGACCGCGTGCAGCCTGCCGGCTTCCCTGGCAAGCTGGATCAGTTCCCGGCCGGCTTCGAGCGACGCGGCCATGGGCTTTTCGCTGAGGACGTGGCAACCATGTTTCAGCGCCGTGGCGACCACGTTGCGGCGGGCGGCCGGAACAACGATGTCGAACAGGAGATCCGGCGTCGTTTCGGTCAGCACCGCATCGAGGTCGGAGCCGATCACGGCGTCCTTGAGGGCGAACTCCGCGGCGAGCGCGCTGGCGGCTTCGGGGTTCACATCGACGAGCCCGACGATGCGGATTGCCGACTGAAGTTCACCGTCCGCGGCAATCGCCTTGAGCCAGCCTTTGGCCATGGCTCCGCACCCGCACAGAACTGCACGCAAAATCACGATTCCCCTCCCACAAAGCTACGATTTCGCCTTGTTTCGGCGCCCGTAAACGTTTACGGAACTATGCGGACTTTCCGAAACATGTCAATAGCAATTCGGAACGGCTAGAGCGGGATGAGGAGAAGTGCGTGCGGCTCTCCGCCCACCACGCCGCTCTAACTTCTTAGAATCGATCACGTTTATGATCTGATCGGCGCGACCCGAAATCATCGTGATCCAAGAGACGGTTGAAGGAGGGAGCGCTCCGCATGAAGGGAATTCGGCGCCTGGCGCAACATCTGGACATCTCGATCGGCACGGTATCACGCGCGCTGAACGGCCGCCCCGACGTCAATGAGGAGACGCGCAAACGCGTGCTGGAGGCCGCCCAGGAACTTGGATACGTGCCCAACCAGTCCGGCCGCAGTCTCAGACAGGGAACCACCAATATCATCGGCTTCATGATCCAGACCGGCACGGAGATCACCGGCCAGGGCGACACCTTCTTCATGAGCGTCTTCGACGGCGTGCAAGCCGTATTCGCGAAGCACAAGCTCGATCTGGTCGCCCTACTCTGCTCCTCCGAGGAAGATCCGAGCGACTATCTGCGCCGCGTCGTCGCGCGCGGCTTTGCGGATGGGCTGATCCTCTCGGCGACGCGACGGCACGACCCGCGCATCGAGTTTCTCGCCGAGCGCAACATCCCCTTCGTCACCCTCGGCCGAAGCTTGACGGACGCTGGTCGCCCATGGCTCGACCTCGACTTCGAAGGCATGGCGCAGACCGCGATCGACCGGCTGGTGGCGCGCGGGCATCGGCGCATCGCCGTTACCCGGCCGCACGATGACGTAAACCTCGGCTATGTCTTCGTCGATCGCTGCCGGGAGGCGCTCGCCGCGCATGGGCTGACATTGGACGAGGAACTGATTTTCCGCTCGACCCCTACCGAGGCCGGCGGCTACCAGATCGCGCGCGATCTCTTAGCACTCAAAGAGCGGCCGACCGCGATCCTACTCGTCAACGAAACAATCGCGATCGGCTTCTATCAGGCGCTCTCGGAGGCCGGCGTCAGGCCGGGGCGCGACATAGCCGTGATCGGGCGCTACAGCCCGCATGCGCATTTCCTTTCGCCGCCGCTTACGTGCTTTCGCCTTTCACTGCGTGGTCTCGGCATAGCGCTCGCCGAGACCCTGCTGTCGACGATGCCCGCTTTCAAGCACCATTACCCGCAGGCGCTGGTGAACGCCGTATGGCCGATGGAACTCGTCGAAGGCGAAAGCGACATGTTCGGCTGAGGACGGCCTCTCCGCCGCAATGGATCAATTCGGCGCTCCGCAGGTTTGTAGCTTGCCGCGTGATTTCCTTAAATCGGAACCGATTGCAGGGCAAAGTCATGTGGCAATGCTAACTGCTGCAGCGACCCTTTCGCGTTCTGCGGGACTCGGGGCGCTGCAGTGAACCCCTGCCGGTTGCAGTCGACCCGAGATGGCGACTGTTCCTGAAAGGAGATTCCATGCGCGGACTTTTCCTCCTCTTCGCCGGGCTGTCGACGACAGCCTTCGCCCACGACGCTCCGAGCGGCTGGCAATATCCGACGTCCTGCTGTTCAAATCTGGACTGCCGCCAGGTGGCCCAGACCGCCGTAAGCGAGCGACCTCAAGGCTTCATCATAAAAGCTACGGGCGAAGTTCTCCCCTATGCCGACAGGAGGGTTCGCATATCGCCAGACGGCGAGTACCACTGGTGCTCTGCCGAGGGCAAAGCCTATGGCAAGACAATCTGCCTGTTCGTGCCGCCCAGGGCCTATTGAGCACATGATGATTTGACGCGCGCAGTGCCGGGTTCAAGCCGGCAATCGGCGCGGCCTCGAAGCGAGATCGCGAATTTCGTCGCGCTGACGAACCGTGGATAGCGCGCACCCGCCACTCACATGGCGGGAGCTCGTCGTCCTGGGACGGCCGCATGCTTAGGCCGCGCTAGCGAGCGCCGGCCGAGGCGAGTTCGTCGTCCAGCGCTTTCAATATGTGGTACGCGGCCTTCACGCGGGCAGGAATGGGGTAGGTTTTGTTCGCCAGGATCACGATACCGATGTTTTTCGCGGGCACGAAGGCGGCATAAGCGCCGAATCCTCTGGTCGAGCCGGTCTTGTTGATCAGCATGTTTTCCTGGGGCGCAAGCGGCGGATCGAGCCTCGTCACCTTGTTGGGCTTCTGGCTCACCTGGGTAGAGTTCCCTGCAAGCAGGGTCTCAAGCTCCGTCGGATAGGCGTACATCTCCCATCCGAGACCCTGGTTCATCTCACCGACCTTGAAATATCCGGTGTGCGTCGCGGCGATCGCGCGCTTGAGATCGACGTCGAATCCTGCGGCGTCCATATTTGCCTCGACGAACCGGATCAGATCGGCCGCCGTCGTCTTCACTCCATAGGCTTCCGAGCCGAGAACGCCCGGCGTTACCCGGACCGGCTTGCCATCCTTCGTATGGCCGTGGGCATAGTCCTGCATTCGCTCTTCCGGCACCCTGATGTAGGTGCTCGTCAGCCCAAGCCCAGGAAAGAGCATCTTCTCCATCAGATCATCGAAGGGCTCGCCCATGCTCTTGGCCGCGAGATAGCCAAAGAGGCCGATGCTGGGATTGGAATAGACCCGGTGCGTACCCGCGGCATAGCTTGGTCGCCAAGCCTTATAATAGGCAACCATGCTCTCCTGATCGGCGACGGAGTCCGGAAATTGCAACGGCAGGCCGCCTGCCGTATAGGTGCCGAGATCGAGAAGGCTGATCTTGTCGAAGCTGCTTCCAGCGAGCGCCGGCAGATATTTGCTGGCCTTGTCCGATAAGGACAGGGTTCCACGCAATTCAGCATAGGAGGCGAGCGTTGCAGTGAAGGTCTTGCTGATCGAGCCGATTTCGAAAAGCGTCTCGTCGGTAACCTTCTGTCCGCTCTCCTTCGAGGCGAGGCCATAGTTAAAGACGTATCTCTTTCCCTGCGCTGTGACCGCGACGGCCATTCCGGGAATGCCATTTTCCTCCATGACGGGACGGATCGCCTCGTCGACGGCTCGCTTAAGTAGACTTTGGTCGCTCTTATCGGCGGCGTATGCGTGAGTTGCGCAGAAAAGAGGAGCAGCGATGAGAATTGCAATTCTCGCGGCGGAAATCTTTTTCATAGCAGATACATAGACCTCGCGTTTCCAAGAATCGCCCGCATGCGTGGCGGATTGCGGCCGGCAACCGAGCAGGATACCAGCAATTTACCGCAATCCGGCTCTCACGGCCCCTGTACAACCGGAAGGAGCAGGCGGACCTAGCGGAGATACGGCGTCTGTACGGATGCCGCAAACGACAATATCTTGCCCGACCTATTAGAAAAATTTGGGTGTTTCTCCATGGTTCGTCCTCATTTGCCCTTGAACGCGCTTCGAGCCTTCGAAGCATCGGCGCGTCATTTGAGCTTCACCAGGGCCGCGATCGAATTATCCGTCACGCAAGCGGCGGTGAGCCATCAAGTAAAGAGCCTCGAAAGCCATTTGAACGTCACCCTGTTCGAACGGCTGCCTCGCGGATTGATGCTAACACATGAGGGCGAGACGTTGTTGCCGGCGCTGCGCGAGGCCTTCGACCGCATCGCCGGCACGCTGGAGCGCTTCGAAGGCGGCCACTTTCGCGAGGTCCTCCGAGTGGGTGCCGTCGGAACGTTCGCAGTCGGCTGGTTGCTATCCCGGCTGCAGGACTTTCATGCACGGCATCCCTTCGTCGACCTGCGCCTCTCGACAAACAACAATCGCGTCGATATCGCCGCCGAGGGACTCGACTATGCGATCCGGTTCGGGAGCGGCGCGTGGCACGGGGTCGACGCAGTGCGGCTCCTTGAAGCGCCGCTCTCCCCCTTATGCGTCCCCGCCATTGCCGAGAAGCTAGGAACGCCGGCCGATCTGCTCAGGTTCACTCTGTTGCGTTCATATCGTGCAGACGAATGGCCGCAATGGTTTGCGGCTGCGGGATTGCCGACGAACATGCCGCTGACGAAGAGCATCGTGTTCGATTCCTCACTCGCCATGATGGAAGCCGCACAACAGGGTGCGGGCGTCGCCTTGGCCCCGCCCCTGATGTTTTCCCGGCATTTGCAGGCAGATACCGTTCGGAAACCTTTCGATACCGCCGTCACGCTGGGCAGCTATTGGCTGACGCGCCTGCAATCGCGCGCTAAGACACGGGCAATGGCCGCCTTCCGGGACTGGCTCGTCGATGCGGCAAATGCCGAGAGCATCTGAAGCGCCTCCCCTTCCACTTCGGGACAGGTTTAGAAATAGATGGTCATGACGATGTCCTGATCGAAATCGCCGAAGCCCTTGCCGAAGATGTTGAGACCGCCGGGGTTTTCCGCCTTCTCGTCGATGCCGATGCGGAAGCGGATGGAATGATGATCAGGGATGCCGAGCGAAGTGATCGTCTGCGTCGACACCATTGCGCCATCGATCCAGGTGCCCCGATCGTCGATGGTCCAGGTCTTGAGCTTGCCGTATTGCGAGCCGCTGAGTTTCCACCACGCCGGTGAATACAGGCCCCGGCGATCGCCGAAGTCGCCGGGCGAAGTCCAATAGCCGGCCTTGATCCCGTTGATCCAGATGGAAATATCGGAGGGCCAATTGGCGTTGGTCGCCGGCGTTTCGGAGCTCAGTTCGGCCGAAAACTCGATCTTGCGGACCGGCCGCCCCGTGACCTTGGCATTATTGGGGAACTTGTATTCGACATAGCCGCGTGTGAACCACAGCAGCGCCGCCTGCATGCGTTGCGGATCGAGGAAGACCTCCTGGACGTCGAGCATGCCGATGACGTTGTTGACCGAGCAAAGTCCGCAGGGTGCCTCCACCTCAAACTCGGTGAACAGACCGATCGGCATGCTGACGGTCACGACGTCATCCGCAAGGCTGGTACGATCATCGAACCGGATCAGGATCTCGCCATAGATGCTGGAGCAGATCTTCTGATTGCCTTTGGTCGCCTTCATCGTATGTGTCTGGATGAGGCCCGCCTTTTCGAGCGACTTCAAGTTCGTCGCCGTCGTCGATTGCGGCAGGCCCATGTGAGCCGCAATGTCGTTGACGTTCAGCGGCCCTTTCTGGCGCAGCAGATTGAGGATTTCGATCCGCGTCGGGGAGCCCAAGGCCTGGACGACCTCGACATCCTTGATCGGGTCCACTGTGAGAAGCTTCGTCTCCATTCTCGGCTACTGACACTCCGGCTAAAGCATTGGCTGATCTGCGCTGATACCACACGCGAACGCAATTTGTTGCATGCCTTCAAGGTCGAGCCCGGCCCACGGCCTGGGAGAGATGGCCGTGGACCGGGCAAGGATGGCGCGGAGGCTCATCCTTTTATCCCCGACGACAGCATCAGTGCCTGCGTCACCCGCTTCTGAAAGAGCAGATAGGCAAGCGCGACCGGCAGCGCCGCGAGAATGGCGACCGCCATGTCACGCGCATATTTCACGCCGAAGGCGTCGTCTACCTGCGTGATGCCGACGGTGACGGTCATCATCTCCTCCGAATTCGTGACGAGGAAGGGCCACAGAAAGGCGTTCCACGCCATGATATAGGTGATGATCGCGAGCGCGGTGGTGATCCCCCAATTGAGCGGAAGATAGAGCCGAAACAGGATCTGGAAATCGCCGCAGCCATCGAGCTTCGCCGCCTCGCGCAGTTCCTTCGGCACGGAGTCGAAGAACTGCTTGTAAACGATCACGACGACCGGGACGATGAGCTGGGGCAGGATGATGCCGCCCCAGGTGTTGATCAAGCCGAAGCGATACATGAGCACGAATTGCGAAACCACGAGCGCCTGAGAGGGGACCATGAAGCTTGCGAGAATGATGCCGTAGAGGAGCCTTCGCCCGGGAAAGACGATCTGCGACAGCGCATAGGCGCACATCACACTGATCAGGATGACGACCACGGTGACGGTGATGGAGGTGACAAGCGAGTTCACGTACCAGGAAGCGAGATTGGTCTCGAACAGGGCGAAATAATAGGCCGAGAAGTTGAACACGTCTGGGATGAAGGTCGTCTTGGTGACGACCTCCTGCTCCGGCTTGATCGACGTCACCACCGCCCAATAGAGCGGAAAGGCCCACATACAGGCGACGCACAAGGTGAGAACCAGCAGAAGAATATTGCCTACGGATTTCCGTTGCATCGATCAGCGCCCCCTCACGCGTAAGAGCTGGTATTGCAGCATCGAGACGGTGACGATGATCAGGAACAGGAAGACCGCGACAGCCGAGCCGAGCCCGCCGTGGTTCAGGCGGAACGCCTCGCGATAGACGAGCTGGAGCAGCACATAGGTCGAGTTGAAAGGGCCGCCTTCCGTCATCAGGTAAACCTGGTCGAAGATCTTCAATTGCAGGATCAGTTGCAGCGTCAGCACGAGCGCGGTGACAGGCCAGATCAGCGGCCAGGTGATGCGCTGGAAGCATTGCCAGCGTGTCGCGCCGTCGAGCATCGCCGCCTCGTAGTAGTCTGCCGGGATGTTGCGCAATCCGGCGATGAAGAGCAGCAGATTGAAGCCGTTGGTCCACCACACCGTGACAAGCGCCACCATCGGCATCGCCCAGATGGGGTCACGAAAGACGCTGATGCGCCGGCCGGTGAAGAGCTCGATCACGTATTGGGCAATACCGAATTGCTGATCGAGCACCCACTCCCAGATCTGCGTCACGACCGACACGGGGAGAATATAGGGCAGGAAGAACAGGACCAGCGCGAGGCTTTGCAGCCAGCCTTTGAGGCGCACGACCATCAGCGCCAGGCCGAGGCCGACCAACGTGTTCGGCACCACCGTCAGAAGGACGAAGTAGCCGGTGTTCCACACCGAGGTGAAGAAGAGCTTCTGATTGAGCAGCTTCAGATAATTGGCGAAACCGATCCACCGGCCGTCGCCGATCAGCGGCGCGTCGGTGAAGCTCAAGGCGAACATCTTGTAGACGGGATAGGCGAAAACCGTCAGGTAGGTGATCACGAATGGCGCGATCATCAAAACGGCGGTCAGCGTCTTGGTCCGTCTCTCGCTCGTCAGCACCGCAATAGTCCTCCCATTTGGCGTGCGGATGGACCGGCCGGCGGAGGCCAACCGGTCCATGGAGTGTCACTACATCTGGCCCTGCAGTTCCTCGCGCATCTGCTCGATGGCATCCGCGGGATCAAGCTGACCGTTCAGGGCGGGGACGACGAAGTTCTGCGTTGCCTCGTAAATCGCTCCACCGACCCCGGCGAGCGGCGAGACGGGATCGAAGACGGCCGTGTCGGCGAGCTTGACGTAGGTCGCATTCGGCTGCATCGCCTTGAACTCGGCGCTTTCGGTCACCGGCTTGTAGGCCGGGATGTGACCGGCGCCGGCCCAGGAGAGGCTATGCTCGTTCATCCAGGCAATGATCTGAAGCACTGCCTTCAGCTTCTCGGGCGTGATCGGCTTCGCCTCGCTGTGCGGTACGGCAAAGGCGTGCGAGTCCGCCCACGTGGCCGCCTGACCCATCAGCACGGGGATCTGAATGGCGCCCCACTCGAAACCGAGATTGCCGTTCTTCTCAAGATCCACCATCGTCGGCACTTCCCACACCCCGTTGATGTGCATCGCCGCCTTGCCCGAGGTGAAGAGCGCGATCGAAGCCTCATAGGAGATGAGTTGCGGCGAATAGCCGGATGATACCCAATTCGCCATCGTCGTCAGCGCTTTGACGCCGGTGTCTCCAGGCAGGATATCCTCGCCTTCGATGAATTTCCCGCCCTGCTGGGAAATGAGTGTGTAGAAGACCCGCCACATCGAGCCGCCTTCGTCGGTGTGCAGCGAAAGCGGGTACTGGGCCTTGCCTGTCGCCTTGATCTTCTCAAGCGCGGCGTTGAAATTGTCCACGCCATCCAGCTCCTTCGGCAGACCGTCGTCGCCGAGCAGACCCGCTTCCTTGAGGATGTTCTTGTTGTAGTAGAGCACTATGGAATGGACGTCGAAGGGAATGCCGTAGACCTTGCCGTCGGCCGAGGCCGAATTCCAGCTCGCTTCGACATAGTTCTCCTTCTTGATGCCGGCCGCGGCGAGCTCTTCAGGTGCGAGCGGCCGCAGAACGCCCGATGGAATCGCGAGCGGGAAGCGCGACAAATGATAGGTCATGATGTCGGGCTGCTGGCCGACGGCCGCCGCCGTCTGAACCTTGCTATAGAAGGGGACACCCCACTCGAGCGTGGTCGCGTTGATGCGGATGTCCGGATGGGTATCGTTGAACTCCTTGATGAGGGCCTTCATGCGGACACCGTCGCCGCCGCTCAAGAAGTCCCACCAGGTGATATCGGTTTGCGCATAGGCGGCTGCCGAAGGCAGGATCGCCAGCGCACTCGCAAAGGCAAGTCTTAGTAGCTTCTTCACGTCTCTCTCCTCCTGTCGTGACGCTCCAAGTCCAGCGGCTCGCGCCGCATTCCTCCCCTGCCCGGAACGTCCTCTCGTCCGAAGCCAGGGTATGCTTCCGGTGGCCTGAATTGCGCTCTGAACCCGAATTTCGGATATCAACGCAGCCGGCCACCTCGATCGCCGAAAGCGAACAGCTCTTCGGGTGCTAGGGTGAGACGGATCGGCTGCTTGGGTTGCGGCCTTTCCTCGCCGCGGCATTCGATCGTCATCTCCTCGCCCGTCGCTGTCAGCGCGTGCAGATAGCCGGTCCCGCCCAATTCCTCGATGAACTCGGCCGTGGCGTTCAAAGGGATTCCCTCTTCCCGCGCGCCGAGCGCGATATGCTCTGGCCGGGCGCCGACAAATATCCGTTCACCGGCGGGCAGGCCGGCCTTTGCCGGGATTTCGAATGGAATACCGGGCGCGTCCTCGAGCTCGATCGTGAGCCTGCCGCTCGCGCCGGCGGCAACCCGAGCCTTGAGGAAATTCATCGCCGGCGAGCCGATGAAACCCGCAACGAACATATTGTCGGGGTTGCGATAGAGCTCGAGAGGCGCGCCGACCTGCTGGACCACGCCCGACTTCAGGACGACAATCTTGTCGGCGAGCGTCATCGCTTCGACCTGATCGTGGGTGACGTAGACCATGGTGGCGCCGATCTGCCGGTGCAGGCGGGCGATTTCCATGCGCATCTTCACCCTGAGCTCGGCGTCGAGATTGGAAAGCGGCTCGTCGAAGAGGAAGACGCGCGGCTCACGAACGATCGCCCGCCCGATCGCCACGCGTTGACGCTGACCGCCGGAAAGCTGGCTCGGCTTGTGGGCCAGATAGTCCGAGAGCCGGAGAATCTCCGCGGCCGCCCTGACCTTCTTCTCGATTTCCGCCTTCGGCCGCCTCGCAATGGAGAGGCTGAAGGCCATGTTGTCGAAAACGGAGAGATGCGGATAAAGGGCATAGGACTGGAAGACCATGGCGACGCCGCGCTTCGAGGCTTCCCTGTGGGTGACGTCCTCGGCATCGATCCTGATCTCGCCGCCGGTCGTCTCCTCAAGCCCGGCGATCATGCGGAGCAGCGTGGATTTCCCGCAGCCGGACGGGCCGACGAAGACGGCGAACTCACCCTGCTCGATTTCGATGCCGACGTCGTGGATCACCTTCACGGCGCCGAACGACTTGCTGACGCCGGTCAATTTGATTCCGGACATTAGACCTCCCCGATGGTAATGCCGGTCCGGGGCCGCTCCTCCAGCGGCCTCGGACCGAGCCGCTCAAGCGGAAGCGACGGAAATGAGGACGAAGTGATAGGACTTCGGCGGCAACGAGCCGACGAGCGCGCCCGCATCGTCGATCGTCAGCTCCCTTCCCGACTTCGGCACGATGCGGTTCTGGTCCTCGACCGAGTTGCGCGCCTGGAGGTCTTCGCCCGCGAGCATCTGATGGTGTACGATCTTCGCCCCCTTGAAGCCCTGGAGGTCGATCGTCACGCCGAGCGGCTCGTCGAGGCTCCGGTTGACGGCGAAGACGGCGATCGACTTGCCGTCCTCCTGCAGCACCGCCGAGAGGTCGAGATAGGGCACGTCCTGAGCGACGTCGCAATCATAGGTGGGGCCCGACTGCGCTACCGTGAGAGCCGTGCCGCGCCCATATTTCGAGGCATATTGCAGCGGATAGTAGATCGACTGGCGCCAGGCGGGTCCGCCGGCCTTGGTCAGGATGGGCGCGATGACGTTGACCAGCTGCGCCATGCAGGCGATCTTGACCCGGTCGGAGCGGCGGATGAAGACGTTCAGCAGCGACCCGACAAAGATCGCGTCCTCGAGATTGTAGAGTTCTTCGAGCAGCGGTGGCGCTTCCGGCCAGTCCCAATTAGCGATGCGCTCGCCGTCCTCCTTGCGGTCGTGGTACCAGACGTTCCACTCATCGAAGCAGATTTTCACGTCGCGCTTCGAGCGCTTCTTGGCCTTGATGTAGTCGATGACGCCGCCGATCGTGACGATGTAGCGGTCGAGATCGATGGCCTTGGCGTAGTAGTTGAGCGTGTCCTGCTCTTCATTGCCGAAATATTTGTGCAGCGAGATGTAGTCGACGCTGTCATAGCTCGCTTCGAGGACGGTCGCCTCCCATTCCGGATAGGTCTTCATCTTGTCATTCGAGGAGCCGCAAACCACGGTCTCCAGCGTCTTGTCGAAGTACTTGAAAGCCTTGCTGACCTCGTTTGCGAGGTGGCCGTATTCGGCGGCACTCTTATGGCCCACCTGCCATGGTCCGTCCATCTCGTTGCCGAGGCACCAGATGCGCACATTATGCGGCTCCTTGTAGCCGTGCTTGGCGCGCAGATCGCTCCAGTAAGTGCCACCCGGATGGTTGCAGTATTCCAGGAAGTTACGGGCATCATCGAGGCCGCGCGAGCCCAGATTCATCGCCAGCATCATCTCGGTGCGGGCGAGCTTCGCCCAATCGGCAAATTCGTTGACGCCGATCTGGTTTGTCTCCCGCGTACGCCAGGCAAGATCGAGCCGTACCGGGCGTTCCGACCGCGGCCCAATGCCGTCCTCCCAACGATAGGCGGAAACGAAGTTGCCGCCGGGATAGCGCACGATCGGCATGTCGAGGTCGCGCACCATCTCGAGCACATCTGTACGAAAGCCGTCCTTATCCGCTTTCTCGTGGCCGGGCTCGTAGATGCCGGTGTAGACCGCACGGCCCATATGCTCCAGGAAGGAGCCATAAACCCGCTTGTCGACGGTCGAGATGGTGTATTCCCGGTTGAGGGTCGCTTTCGCTCGCATGGGTTTCCTCGTTTATTGAATTCGATTTTGGCTGAAGCTAAACTGGATGATTTTTTATTTCAACGATTTTGTTTAATATCATAAAAACCGATATGAATGCCGTATGCACGCGTGAAGGGATATTCCGAGCCGTTACAGATGGTCGCGTTTTTCGCACCCGCCCCGCCTCGGTCGCCCCGCCTTTCATGGCGCGGAACGATCCTTCACCTCGTCGATTAGGCAGCAGGTCCGGCTTCCAACGGCCGATTGTCTATGGCGGCCGCGCCTGTCATCATGGGCCGCGACCTGTCGCGAAGATGGCGATTGCCGCCTGCCAAGGAACCTCGGGACGTCGCAGCATGACGGGAGCATATCGCTCATGGCTTGGTCCTTCAGAATTGGAACGATCGCCGGCACGGCGCTGCGCGTGCACGTGACATTTGCGCTGCTGCTCGTCTGGATCTGGCTGATGCACTACCGGATCGGAGGCACGCCGGCGGCAATCGAGGGCATCGCCTTCGTGATCGCCGTGTTCGTCTGCGTGGTGCTGCACGAATTCGGCCATATCGCCGCCGCCCGCCGTTTCGGCATCAAGACGCCGGATATCACGCTTCTGCCGATCGGCGGAGTCGCCCGGCTCGAACGCATGCCGGAAAAGCCCGGCGAGGAATTCGTGATCGCCATCGCCGGCCCGCTAGTGAACGTCGCCATCGCCGGGGTGCTGTTCGTCATGCTCGGCAGCTCGGTCGGGATGGAGCAGATGGAAGGGGTCGAAGATCCGCAAAGGAGCTTCCTCGGAAGGCTTGCCGGGGTCAACGTATTCCTCGTCCTGTTCAACATGATCCCGGCCTTTCCGATGGACGGTGGCCGAGTGCTCAGGGCGGCGCTCGCTTCGTGGCTCTCCTGGTCGCGCGCCACACAGATCGCGGCCATGATCGGCCAGGGCCTTGCCTTCGTCTTCGGCTTCGTCGGCCTGTTCTACAATCCATTGCTGATCTTCATCGCCATCTTCGTCTATCTCGCCGCGACGGCCGAGGCACAGAACGCGCAGATCCGCGAGATCTCCGGCAGCGTCATGATCGCCGATGTGATGGTCACCGAGTTCGCGAGTCTCGACCGATCCGCGACTATCGACGATGCGATCGAAACGTTGCTGGCGACCACGCAGCGCGAGTTCCCGGTCGTCGATGCCGCCGGCCACTTCGAGGGTCTGCTGACGCGCGACGATATGATCCGTACGTTGAAGGAGAAAGGCCCGACAACGCCGGTCGTCTCCGCCATGCGCCGCGACATACCGACGATCTATCACCGCAAGCGCCTCGAGGAGAGCCTGCGGCTCATGCAGGAGTCCAGTTCACCGGCCGTCGCGGTTCTCGACAGTGCGGACCGCCTCATCGGGCTGATGACCCATGAGACGATCGGCGAGATGATGATGGTGCGCGCCGCCGCCGCGGGCGGCTTCCGCTTCGGTCATTTGCGCCAGACCGGCAGACGCGGCTGAGCGCGAAGGCGGAGGGAACCGAATCCGCATTGTGGAGTTCGGCCGATAGCTGAAGCAAAATCGGATCGACATCATGCTCGTGACGGTGGAAGTTCTCACGATCGTACTGGTCGCGACCGCAACGGCGCTCGCCCTTGCCCATGCGCTCGAATGGCCGGGCAAATTGCGATTGCAGAAGGACCAGTACCTGGCGGTTCAGGCGATCTACTACCCGGGTTTCACGATCGGCGGCGCCGCGGAGCCGGCTGCGCTGCTCCTGACGGCCATCCTTCTCCTTTTGACCCCGGCAGGTACGCCCGCTTCCTGGCTGATCGCAGCCGCTCTCGTCGGAATGCTGGCTATGCATGCGACCTATTGGATACTGACGCATCCGGTGAACAATTTCTGGCTCAAGGACAGGAGGCTCGAAGGGGCGGGCGCGCGTTTCTTTGCCGTCGGCGCCTCGCGCGGCTCTGAGGAAAAGATGGGCGAGGACTGGACCGCATTGCGTGATCGCTGGGAGTGGTCGCATGTCGTGCGGGCGGCGCTCGGCCTGATCAGCCTCATCCTGATCGCGACGGCCATAGCGCTCTGAGGGGAACCCTCGGCCGCCATGATCGATACGCCAGGAACCATGAAGACTGACCAATCCCGAAATCCCCGCTCTCTGCCACCATATCGCGGACTCGCAGAGGCAGGAAAATCCCGATAGTGCTAAGACGACCCGCTTGCCAGGCGCGGCGCCAGGAGGGCGAGCGCGATCGACGCGAAACCCATGACCTTCGCCGCCGCGACCACCATGTGGCCGGTTTCCCATCTGAGGCGCACGGCTTCGAAATCGGGCGGTATCGGGCCTGGTTTCCAGGTCGCCAGCACCGCGTTTGCAGGCGCGACAAGCGTCACCCATGCCGCCAGTCCGGCAGCCAAGAGACCTGCGCCGGCAAGGGCGAACCAGAAAGCGGGCCTCTCGCTGGCGAGCAGATAGGAGAGAAGGAACGCCGCCAATATGGCTCCCACATCGAGCGGAGCGCCGACCTTCGCAAAGAGTGCGAACTGGCCGTTGAAGACCGTGGCCTCACGCCACAATTCCGGCGACCAAGCGAACAGTCGCGGCGGTGCCTCCAGAACATGGGCAAAGGACGGTCCGAGACTGAGGGCGGCAAGCAGCAGCGATACCAGACCTGTCAGGTAAACGACCATTGCTCCTTCCTTCGCGACCTGCGGTAGCAGGCACCTACAACCGCAATACTCGTCCATTGTTCCGGGGAACGTCTCGTGCCATGCGGCTCTCCTCAACCCGGCGGTGCGGACATCCGCGGCCATGGCTCACGGAATGTTGTTGAACCCCGTCTTCATTGCGGCCGCTATTACCCCGATATTGATCTCTCGGTGAACGGAGATCGGTTCATGCACGTGAAGACGTCCGCTACCCTCCTGACGGCATTCCTGCTTCTCGCCATGCCCAGCCACGGCTTAGGCCGTGATCTGCCGCGTTCTGGCGAGCCGGTGTTCGACCGCGCCGTCGCGCTTGTCATCGACAACTTTCATGATGCCTCCGCGCTCGACCGCTTCGGCGCGGCCGTCAGACGGGAACTGGAGAATGATCCGGTAACGGCGAAAAGCCCGGACGCTCGGGTGGATGCCGCGATCGAGCGCGTCCTCGCCAGCCTGGACGCGTCGCACACGGCGCGCTTCAAGCCGGACACGATCGATTATTACGAACTCGCCGATATTTTCCGCTATGCCATCCGCAACGATATGAAGAGGCTGTTCCCCCCGGACGGCGACGCCAATTATGTCGGCATCGGCATGGTCACGCGGATCGAAAACGGCCTGCGGTTCGTCAGCGACGTCTATGACGGCTCACCGGCGGACCGCGCTGGCATCCGGGTCGGCGACGAGATCCTTTCGGTCGATGGAGCGCCCTATCGTGAGATCGAATCCTTCCGCAACAAGCGCGGTCGAAGCGTGGAAATAGCGCTGCGCCGCGATGCGGGCGCGCAACCTTTCACCGTGAACGCCGCCGTCGAACGGCTAAGACCGCTGCGCACGTTCGAGAAGGCGATCGAGGAGAGCATAGCGGTGAGCGAAAGCGAGGGGCGTCGGATCGGTTACCTGCGTCTCTGGACGCTGTCCGCTCCGGATGGCCTGGAGATCGTCGCCCGCGAGCTTGCCACCGGCCGTCTCAGGGATACTGATGGCGTCATCGTCGACCTGCGCGGCCGTTGGGGCGGCGGCCCACCTGACGCTGCCGAGCTTTTCGTCGGCGACACCCCGTCCTTCCGGCTGGTCCCGCGCAGCGGCAAGGACATCCTCGCCAATGTCCGCTGGCGCCGGCCGGTGGTCGCCATCATCGACGAGGGTGCGAGAAGCGGCCTCGAACTCTTCGCCTACGCGCTGAAGGCAAATGGCATACCTCTCGTCGGAACGCGCACGGCAGGCGCGCTGCTCGCCGGACGCGCCTACCTCCTGCCCGACGACAGCCTGCTGGAGGTGGCGGTCTCGGATGCCGTCATCGACGATGGCGTCCGGCTGGAGGGCCACGGTGTCGAGCCCGACGTTACCGTCCCCTTCACCCTGCCCTATGCAGCCGGCCGCGACCCGCAACGCGACGCAGCCATGAAAGAGATGCGGCGCATCCTCGCCAAGGGCTGACTGCGTTCGATTCCCCTGCGTTTTACATGGGTACGGGAAGGCCCTCACATATCGCCTCGAGCCGATCCGCTACTCGCTTTGCCGGAAGTTGCGAATCCGGTCGAAGAGGACGGCAAACACTATGGCGCCGCCGATGAAGGTCCCCTGCCAGAATGCGTTGATGCCCAGCAGCCCAAGGCTGTTGCGGATCACCTCGATCAGCGCTGCTCCGATCAGGGCCCCGGAGGCCGTGCCAACACCGCCTGCCAGGTTGGCTCCGCCGATGACGGCGGCGGCGATGACCTGAAGCTCCATCCCCGCACCGATATTGGTGGTGACGGCACCGAGCCAGCCGGTCTGGATGATACCGGCGATGCCGGCCGCAAGCGCCGAGACCATGTACACGGCGAGCTTGATCCTTCTGACCGGAACGCCGGTCAGCGTCGCCGCGTGCTCGTTGCCGCCGATCGCGAAGACGTAGCGGCCGAACCGGGTCCAGCGCAGCACAAAGCCGGTCAGCAGTGCCAGGACGATCATGTAAAGCACGGGATTGGCGATCCCGAAGAACCAGGCGCCGCCACCAATCGCGAGCAGCGTGTCGTGATCCGGCCCGAACTGGAAAACGACGGTGTTGTTGGAGGCGACCATCGCGAGGCTGCGCGCGATCGACAGCATGCCGAGCGTGATCACGAAGGGCGGAAAGCCGAGATAGGCGATCATGGCACCGTTGAACGCCCCGATCACGAGTGCCGTGCCGATCGAGGCGGCAATGCCTACCTCGATGCTGTAGCCCGCATTCATGACGACGGCGAGCACCATGCTGCAGAGGCAAAGCACCGATCCGACGGAAAGGTCGATGCCGCCGGTGATGATCACCAGCGTCATGCCGAGGGCGATGATCGCGACGAAAGTGAAGTTGCGGGTGATGTTGTAAAGGTTTTTCGGCGTGGCGAAGGAGTCGGTGGTGACCGACAGGAAGATGCAGGCGAGGATGACGGCGACCAGTACCCAGAAGGTCTGGCTCCCCAGAATCGACGCCAGCCAACCCCGCTGTTTATGTTCGATTGCCCGATCGAGCGTAATTGCCATGGTCGACCTTCGCTTTCCTTCAGCGAGATGAGGAAAGTGCGTGCGGTTTTCCGCCCGCATCCCGCCGCAACTTATGGACCCGCTCACACCTGTTCGATGGCGCCGGTAATCAGGCCCGTCACTTCTTCCGGCGACGTTGCCGCGATCGGCTTGTCCGCGACCTTCCTGCCCCGCCGCATCACGATGACGCGGTCTGCGACGTCGAACACGTCGGGCATGCGGTGGCTGATCAGCACGACGGCGATACCGCTGTCGCGCAAGTGCCGGATGAGGTTCAGGACCTCCGCCACCTGCCGCACGGAGATCGCGGCCGTCGGCTCGTCCATCAGAACGATCTTCGCCCGCGAAAGCATCGTGCGGGCAATGGCGACCGCCTGCCGCTGCCCGCCAGACATCTGCTTGACGAGATCGCGGGCTCGGGTTTCCGACTTCAACTCCTTGAAGATCTCGCCAGCGCGCCGGTACATCGATTTATGGTCGAGGACACGCAGCGGTCCGACGCCGCGTCTGAGCTCGCGCCCAAGGAAAACATTCGCGGCCGCCGTCAGATTGTCGCAGAGCGCCAGGTCCTGATAGACGATCTCGATGCCGTGCTGCCGCGCCTCGACCGGACGATGCAGAACGAGTTCCGAGCCCTCTAGCCGCATCGTGCCGTGGCTCGGCCGGAAGTTGCCGGCTATCATCTTGACCAGGGTGGACTTGCCGGCGCCATTGTCGCCCATGAGCCCGACCACCTCACCCGCATGCAGCGAAAGCGAAACATCGCTGACGGCCTGTATGGCGCCGAAATGTTTGGAAATATTGGCGAGTTCGAGGACCGCCACAGCCGTCTGCCTCCCGAAACCGGCGTGCCTGCCGCCGCTTGGATCGTTTCCCAAGTCTCCTCCCCGGAAACAATTGATGTCCATTTACGCAAAAGCGCATGAGAGCGTCAATCAATTGTCCTACAAATATTGGGCGCATGTACGCGCGAAACCATATTGTAATACAAATAGTCGTTGACGTTCGAGAAAAGCGGATATTAGCTATTGGTGGGAGGAGAGCATGCTGATCCTTGTCACCGGGGCAACCGGCAAGGTCGGGCGGCACTTCATCGCGGGGCTGCTTGACGATCCGCGTTTTTCGCAGGCGCGCATTCGCGCGCTGTGCCACAATCGCGCGTGCGCCGAAACCGACCGGATCGAAGTGGCGCGCGGCTCGATTGCGGACCGCGATGTCGTCGACCGGGCGCTTTCCGGTGTAAGCCATGTCGTGCATCTCGCCACATGCAAGGAAACGCCCGACGACGTCATGGACGTCACGGTCAAGGGTCTCTTCTGGCTGCTCGAAGGGTTCCGCACGAGTGCCGCGGCCCGGCAGTTCATCCTCATCGGCGGCGATGCCGGCATCGGCCATTTCCACTATCGCTACGACGCGCCCATTACCGAGGCGGTTCCGCACCGCGCCTATCCGGGTTGTTACGCGCTGTCGAAGGTGCTGGAAGAGGTCATGCTCACGCAATACGGCATCCAATACGGCATCAATGCCTGCTGCCTGCGCGCCCCCTGGATCATGGAGAAGGACGACTTCAAATATTCGCTGTCTTTCGGCGAGGACGTGTTCGGTGGGCCGGACTGGAAGACGCTCGTTCCCGAAGCCGATGCGAAGCGCCATGCGCGGGAAGGCACCGTGCCGCTCTTGCGCGATGCCGACGGGCGGCCGCTGAAGCGCAACTTCGTGCATGTCGATGACCTGGTCTCGGCGATCCTCGCGGCGCTCGACAATCCGCGCGCGAGCCGCGAACTCTTCAATATTTCGATGGATCGACCGGTCGACTACGGCGAGGTCGCCGCCTATCTTGCCCGCACACGCGGCCTCGGCTCGGTCGACATACCGAGCCGGTTCCACTCCAATTGGATGGACAACAGCAAGGCCAAGTACTTCCTGGATTGGCGACCGGCCTATGACCTGGAAAAGCTCATCGAATCGGCCTGGCGCTACGAGCGCTCCCCGGATGATCCGCGCACCGTCTGGTATCCGGGCTAAATTGCATGGCGGGCACATGGGTGTCCGTTGTTTCAAGGGAGGAAGGAATGAGGAAGGCACTATTGCTTGCCGCCGCCGTCTTGGCATTCAGCGCCGGAACGGCCATGGCCCAGAAGAAACAGCTCGTCATCGTCGTCAAGGGGCTCGACAACCCCTTCTTCGAGGCGATCAACCAGGGTTGTCAGAAGTGGAACAAGGAAAATCCGGACTCGGAATACGAGTGCTTCTATACCGGGCCGGCATCGACATCCGATGAGGCCGGAGAAGCGCAGATCGTCCAGGATATGCTGGGAAAGGCTGAAACCGCGGCCATTGCCATCTCGCCCTCGAACGCCAAGCTCATTGCACAGACCCTGAAGACGGCAAACCCGAGCGTGCCGGTCATGACCTTGGACGCGGATCTCGCGGCCGAAGATTCGGCGCTGCGCAAGACCTATCTCGGAACCGACAACTACCTGATGGGCTATCGCATCGGTGAATATATCAAAAAGGGCAAGCCGAACGGCGGCAAGATCTGCACCATCGAGGGCAATCCCGGCGCCGACAACATCCTGCGTCGCGCTCAGGGAATGCGGGACGCATTGACCGGCCAGAAGGGTCTCACCGAACTCAAGGGAGAAGGCGGTTGGACAGAAGTCGCCGGCTGCCCGGTCTTCACCAATGACGACGGCGCCAAGGGCGTTCAGGCGATGACCGATATTCTTGCTGCCAATCCCGACCTCGATGCCTTCGGCATCATGGGCGGCTGGCCACTGTTCGGCGCACCGCAGCCCTATCGCGACCTGTTCAAGCCGATGGCCGACAAGATTGCCAAGAACGAATTCGTCATCGGCGCGGCCGATACGATCGGCGAGGAGGTGGCAATCGCCAAAGAGGGACTGGTGACCGCTCTTGTCGGTCAGCGACCTTTCGAGATGGGCTACAAAGCACCCGCCGTCATGCTCGACCTGATTGCCGGCAAGCCGGTCGAGGATCCGGTCTTTACCGGTCTCGACGAATGCACCAAGGACACGGCCGATACCTGCATTCAGAAATAAGCTTTGCTATAAGCCGGCAGCCATGGCGCTGCCGGCCTTCTTGCAACTGTCGTTCTCAGATTTGCCAACCCGCATCGAGCGAATAGGCCTTGATGTAGTCGATCTTCATTTCGGACCCGTCGAGAAGGCCGTCGCTCGGGGTGCCGGCGATGCCGCCGACTGCCAGATTGACGAGCATGTACATGGGCTCGTGCATGTCCGAGGGGGTATCCGCGCGTGCTATCGCCGCGTCATCGAAATACCAGACGATCTCGTCCTCGGTCCAAAGCACACCGTATTTGTGAAACCCGCTCGTATCGGCAACCTTTACGGCGCTCGCAATGCTCGTCTGCGACCCGGTCTCGTTCGAATGCACCGTGGCAATGACGGTGTTCGGGTCCTGCCCGCGCATCTCCACAACGTCGAGTTCCGGCGGCCACGAACCGTCCGCAGGCAGCAGCCAGAAGGCCGGCCAGACGCCCTGATCGTCCGGCATATCAGCCCGCATTTCGAAATAGCCGTAGGTCTGGGCGAAGGACGAATGGGTCGTCAGCATCCCTGAGGTGTAATCGTAGCCGTTGATCTCTTGCTGAATTGCCGCCGACGCCGGCGCTGCGGTGATCGTCAGAACGCCGTCCTTTACGGAAAACGGATTGACAGAAGCGGTCGGCTGGTAACTCGGATTGATATACCACTGCAGCTCGCCGTTTCCGGACAGCGAGGCGCCTTTTTCCGGCGCCCACCAGAATTTTGCATCCCAAATACCGCCCGTGCCGCTGCGCAGCTGAAGGCTATTGAACTCATCCGAGAAGGTCTGAGTGAGGGCGGAGCGGTCCAAGCTCAATCTGAACTGCGTCGCCTGCAGCTCGTCTGCCGTGGTATTCGCGAATACCAGGCTCTCGCCGCCGGCGAGATGAAGCCGGAGATCAGTGCCCTCCTGGGCCACATTGGCAAGAATCTGCTGGAACGACGTGAAGCCGTAGCCGTCGAGGCGAATAGTATCGTCGAAGTTGAAATCGGTGATCAGATCGCTGCCGTTGCCTCGCTCGAACACGAAGGTGTCGGCGCCACCCGCCCCGATCAAGACATCATTGCCTGCACGGCCGTCGAGCGTCTGGCTGCCGGAGCCGCCTTTGATGATATTGTCGGCGTCATTACCGAAAGCGAACCGGCCATTTCCCGTAACCGTCAGATTCTCGAAATTCGCCGGCAGCGTGTAGCTCATCCAGGTATTTATCGTGTCCACGCCCTCGCCCGGCGCCTCATAGGCCCGGTTGATCGACGAATAAAGATAGTAGATGTCGTCGCCTCTGCCGCCGAACATGGTGACGTTGACGGAACTGTCGCCCCAGATCGAATCGTTGCCGGCGGTTCCATAAAGCTCAGGCCCGGATCCGGTGGCGGAAAACCATGCCGTCGAGCTCCCGCTGTAGTAAAGCGGCTTTCCCACGGCATTCATCACAGTTCTGCTCATCGAAATGTCTCCAGCGTGATTGGGTGATCTCCTCCGCAGACCCCGGTGCTGATTCCCCTCCTCGGTAAGCTTACATCGGGGATGACGAAGGTCTACCGCAAGCCTGTGTTGTCACTGTGACCCATCGCTGACGACGGCTCCCTGGCTGCCCATCCGGAACAATCCTCCACCGCCCGCGTTTTCCGGCGTCATGCGGCGCCTGCGGAGGGAACTATGTGCAGCGCGGAAGTTTCGGACGAAATCTCTCAAGTTGAAATCGGGGGTACGGGGGCTGACGATCTTCAAACAACACTCGATGCGCTGCCGGTTGCCGTCTACGTCACGGATGCCGAGGGGATCGTAACCTATTGCAACCGCGCCACCGCAACTCTTGTCGGACGACAGCCTGTATTGGGAACAGACCGATGGTACGTGAGCGCAGAACTGCGCCGCACGGACGGGTCTATTTTGCCGCCCGACGAATGTCCGATGGCCGAGGCGCTGAGGGAAAAGCGGCCCGCCGGCGGACAGGAGGTCGTAGCGGTTCGCCCGGACGGGACGACGGCGCTGCTGCTCACCTACTCGACGCCGATCTTCGACGGCTCCGGCGTACTTCAAGGCGGCATCAACCTGCTTGTCGACATCAGCGATCGCGCTGGCGCCGAGCGAGACTCCCGCTATCTCGCCGCAATCGTCGAGTCTTCCTCGGATGCCATTGTCGCCAAGGACCTGAACGGCATCGTCACGAGTTGGAACAAGGGCGCCGAGCGGCTGTTCGGGTATACCGCCGATGAAATGATCGGCAGATCCATCACGGTTCTGATGCCGCCGGGGCACGATGAGGAGGAGCCGCAGATCTTGCGGCGCATCCGCAGCGGCGAGCGTATCGATCATTATGAGACGAGGCGACAACGCAAGGACGGCAGTCTCATCGACATCTCCCTTACGATTTCGCCTGTGCGCGACGCCACGGGGCGCATAATTGGCGCTTCCAAGATCGCTCGCGACATCACCGAACGGAGGCGGGCTGGCGCGGCGCTGGCCATGCGCCTGCGCGAACAGGCCTCGCTCTATCGCCTCACCGAAAGGCTTCAGCGTGCGAAGGATATAGAGGAAGTCTACGAGGCAGCGCTGGATGCCATACAGGATGCCCTCAATTGCCACCGCGCTTCAATTCTGCTCTTCGACAAAGCCGGAACAATGCGCTTTGTGGCCTGGCGCGGCCTCTCCGAGCGTTATCGCCAGGCCGTCGACGGGCACTCTCCCTGGCGCTCCGATCAGAAAGACCCCGATCCGATCTTCCTTGAAGACATCTCGCGCGCCGACGTTTCCGATGATCTGAAAGCGACTATCGCAGCGGAAGGCATCAGCGCGCTCGGCTTCATTCCGCTGGTCGCGGAAGGACGGCTGATCGGGAAATTCATGACGTATTATGACTTGCCGCACGTTTTCGCTGATGCCGAGATCAGCGTGGCACTGACGATCGCGCGGCAGCTAGGCTTTAGTGTCCAGCGCTTGCGGGCCGAAGAGGCGAGGCAACTCGCGGAGGAGCAGTTGCGCCGCAACGAGGCGAAGGAGAGGGCGCGGGCGGCGGAGTTGATGGCGATCATGGAAGCCGTGCCGGCCTCGATCTGGATCGCCCGCTCACCCGATTGCCGGGTCATCGATGGCAACCGGAGCGCCTACGAACTGCTGCGCCAGGCGTCCAACACGAACCTCTCATTATCCGCCCCGCCCGGCGAACGTCCCAGCAATTTCCGCGTCTTTTCTTCGGGGCAAATGCTAGCGCCCGAGGAACTGCCCGTGCAGCGCGCGGCACGCGGGGAGGAGGTAGAGAATTTCGAGCAGGAGATCCGATTCGACGACGGTACCTCGCGCTTCCTCTTCGGCAATGCGACACCCTTGCGAGACGCCGCCGGGGACGTGGTCGGCGCGGTTGCCGCATCGGTGGACATAACCGAGCGGAAGCAAGCGGAAGAAGCATTGCAGGAGAGCGAGCGCCGGCTGCAGATCGCGCTGGAAGCGGGGCGGATGGGGGCCTGGGAGTGGAACATCGATACCGGCGAAGTCATCTGGTCACCGGGTCTCGAAGCGATTCATCATTTGGAGCCCGGCACATTCGGAGGAACGCTTGCGGACTTCAAGCGAGACATTCACCCCGAAGATCTCGCCATGGTCGAACTGGAAATCGCCAAGGCGATCGAGACCCGCGAAAATTACCACATCACGTATCGCATCAGGCTTGCCGACGAAACCGTCCGATGGATGGAGGCCTTCGGGCAGTTATCGCGGCAAGGTGCGGGAAGGCCGGCAAAATTGGCCGGAGTCTGCATGGACATCACCGAGCGGAAAGAGGCCGAGGCGCAGCGCAATCTTCTCGTTGCCGAGCTCAGCCACCGGGTGAAAAACACGCTAGCAATCGTCACTTCGATCGCGCGCCAGTCCTTTTCGACCAATCCGGACGCACAGGGAGCGCACCGGTCGTTCGATGCCCGCATCAGGGCGCTGGCCCAAACACACACGCGCCTCGCAGAGGCAAGCTGGTCCGGCGTGTCGCTGGAAACGGTACTCTTCGACGAGCTGGCCCCCTATCACGACAGAAACAGGAACAATGTGCGCCTTGCGGGGCCGCCGGCGATGCTGCCCCCCAAACATGCGCTGACGCTCGGCATGGCCGCGCATGAGCTTGCAACGAACGCGGCCAAGCACGGTGCGCTGTCGGTGAAGAACGGCATTGTCGACGTCGGATGGACGATCGACGTCGCAGGCGATCGCTTGCGGATCCGTTGGAGCGAGACCGGCGGGCCGCCTGTTCCAGTGCCGACACACAACGGTTTCGGTCGTTTGCTGCTGGAGCGGGTCTTGGCCTCCGACCTTGGCGGCGACGTCCACCTCGAATTCGCGCCCGAGGGGCTGATATGCATGATCGACATCCCCTACCCGCGGGGAGCCTCCCCATGACGTCGGCCGAGGGATGCCGGGTTCTCGTCGTCGAAGACGAGTTTCTGGTGGCGTTGCAAATAGAGGACGATCTACTCGCCGCCGGCTATGTGGTGGTAGGTCCGTTCACGAGCCTCAGCGCATCGATCGCCGCCTCGCGGACAGAGCGCTTCGAAATGGCGACACTCGATCTTAATCTGCGAGGTGAATTCGTCTATCCCCTCATCGACGAACTCCTCGAACGCAAGATACCCGTTCTCTTGTTGACCGGTTATACCGCAGCCGACTTACCGGAACGGTTTCGCTCGCTGCCTCGACTGGCGAAGCCGTTTGACGGCACTCAGCTCGTTGAAAAAGTCCAGAGCCTTCTACGAGCGGGTGAAATGCATGGAGTTGCCCCTTCGCGCTCGACGGGGCGCTAAAAAAGATCGGCCGGCCGCGAGCTGCGGCCGGCCGGCTTTGTCATTGCATCTCAGTAGGCAGGAAGTCCGAAAGCGGCACCTGCAGGGCGCCGGCGATGCGTTTGAGTTTCGCTGGACTGAAATCCCTGCCGCTTTCAATTGCGCTGATTTCAACATTGGCGAGGCCGCAAGTGACGGCAAGGTCCTCGATGCTGTAGCCAACGGCCTCGCGTGCGGCCTTGACGCGTGCGGCAATGTCGCCGCCGGCCATTGGAGAGGCTTGCTTATCGCCAATATTGGAGGGTGAAATAGACATAAATGTCTCCTTCTCTTGGCCGAAATTCTTTTCGAATTTGCTGTTGAGTGCGGGTGACACGCGCCTCAGGGCGGCGGTAACGTTTTATGTCATAGCTGTAACATGAACAAGCCGAAATTGCGCCTGTGCACCGTTACCTGCGCTCGACCACCTGAGGATGCGGCTGCCGCAACCGCAAAGTGCAGCGTTGAGATGCACAATCGAGCCCCGCGATTTGTGATCGGACTGGGCGCGACACACTTATTAGCCTCCGTCTGCACCTTGGGGCGGTTCTCGCGGTGAACCGTTCAGCCGAGGGATATGAAACGCGGTCCGGCAGGCCGCGCCGCATCCGGAGTGGGGATCGCCAACAGCCGCAATGAAACCGGAGGGCAAACCAAAAAGCGCTCGTCTTCCGAATCGCTTCATCTTGTCGAATCGGAAGCGGCGATCGAGTCCCCCTGCCAAGCTTTCTCTCAAGTCAGCCATGCCCATGACTGTATAGGCGTCAAAATTGGGGAAATACCTGAGTTTCATCGGAAAGGCCCGCGAAGCGCCAACGATTCTCGGCGGGCGCCCTATGCAGGCAAAATCATGAATGCAATCAAGGCTCCGCGTTACACAGCGGCACGCCGGCCCCGGGGTATTCTCTATGCGCCCGATTGAGAACGGCCCGCACTACGCGTCAAAATTTATTTCCAGTGGGCACCATTAGCCATACACTACATCTCATGGATGTTTTTAAATTGGCTGCATTTCAGCACTTACAGATTTTCAGTGGCATATTTGCTTTGGACGGGCTGCGGCTCGGCACTGAATTTGGGTATTACGACGGCAGTCCTGAAGTCGGACGTTTTCCGATCTCCGCCGGATGGACAATGGCCGCCGTTCCTGAAGCCGGGCACCGCCCTGCCAGTCTCTCGGAATCACTGCGAAAGTGTTTCAGCCGCAGAACCGACGGAGATCGCAAAATCCCTAATCCGTCTGTTCGTGCGCCATGCTGGCTGATGGGCCTGGTGCACCGACCGTCGGATTAGGTCGGCAGGCCGTGCCCGCCGAGACGGAGGAACTGACGATGAAGAAGCGTATGGGCAACAAGACTGCGCCTCGACCGGCGACTATGCCAGCGGAGGGAAGCACTCTCTGGCAGCAGTTCGACATGATGCGCCGAGCTTTTGTCGCCTCGCCTTTGCTCAAGCCGATCCTGTGGCTAACGGCCGGCAGTTTTGGCGTCATCGTCGCAACGGCGGTCGGACAGATCGTTCTCAATCGCTGGTACCGGCCATTCTTCGACGCGATCGAGCGGCGCGACCTTAATGCCTTCTTCTATCAGCTCATGGTTTTCCTCATCATCGCCGGCGTTCTCCTGGTGTTCAACGTCGCGCAGCAATGGCTCAACCAAATGGTACGGCTGAAGCTGCGCGAAGGGCTGACATTGGATCTGATCGGAGAATGGATGCGGCCTCGCCGCGCCTTTCGGCTCGCAAATGCCGGCACCATTGGCGTTAATCCGGATCAGCGGATGCAGGAGGACGCCGGCCACCTCGCCGACCTCACCACCAGCCTCGGCTTCGGGCTTGTGCAATCGTCGATCCTGCTCATTTCGTTCGTCGGCGTCCTCTGGTCTCTCTCAGCCGGCTTTGCCTTCCAGATAGGCGACAGATCGCTGGCGATTCCCGGCTATATGGTGTGGGCGGCGATCCTGTACGCAGGCTCCGCGTCCTGGCTGAGTTGGCTCGTCGGACGGCGGATGATCGCCTTGAACGGCGAGCGTTATGCCCGCGAGGCGGATTTGCGCTTCTCGATGATGTACGCCAACGAACATATCGACGGCATCTCGCTTGCAGGCGGTGAGGCCGGCGAGCGCCGGCGCCTGCAACTCGATCTCTCCTCCGTCCTCGGCGCCATGCGCAACATATTCCGCGCCGAGATCAATCTTGCTTGGGTACAGGACGGCTACGGTTGGGTCACGGTGGTGGCACCCATTCTCGTCGCCGCGCCCGTCTATTTCGCCGGCAACATCAGCTTCGGCGGCCTCATGATGGCGGTCGGCGCCTTCAACCAGGTGCATACGTCGCTCAAATGGTTCGTTGCCAATGTCAGCGCCATTACAGACTGGCGTGCGACCCTCCTGCGCGTCGCCGCCTTCCGCCGTGCGCTGATCACGGCAGACGCCCTACACGACGAAGAGAAGCGGATCGAATTCGTCGAGAATGACAGCGCCAGCATGACATTCGATAACCTTGAGGTCGCCTCTCCCTCGGGGCGAACAAGGCTCGCCGAATCCCATATCGAGATCGCCCCAGGGCAGCGGGTCAACATCGTCGGCGATCCGCGTGCCGGAAAGACGCTACTCTTTCGAGCTCTTGCGGGGCTCTGGCCTTGGGGAAGCGGCCGAGTGGGAATGCCAGCCGGCGACCACGTCGTCTTCATCCCGCGCGCACCTTACTTCCCGCGCGGCCGACTGCGCGAGGCCCTCGCCTATCCCCATGCCAATGATTTCTCCGATGCGGCGCTCGTGAGCGCGCTCTCCAAAGTCGGCCTTGACCACCTTGCGACCTCCCTCGATCGGGAAGCTCGCTGGGAGCGCGAACTCGGTGACGACGAACAGCGCCTCCTGGCCTTCGCCCGGCTGCTCGTGCAAAAGCCCCGCTGGGTGATCATCGACGAAGCGCTTGAAACAATGGAAAGCGACGCGCTGAAGCGGGCCCTTTCGATCTTCGAGACGGACCTGCGGGAAACGGCGGTCATCAAAATCGGTCCGAGCCCGCGGAACGGCGCGCTCTTCTCGCGCGTGATCCGCCTGGTCAAGGATGCCGAAGCTCCGGCGCTGAAACCAGTCCGCCTCGGAGGAGGCATCCACGAGATGGAAGTTGCCGTGCGCGGAGCGCCTTGAGAGGCACGGTCAGACCGATCTACACGCCGCGCCTGTTGCCCCATATCAGAACATGCAATTGCGGCAGCACGCGCGCCTCAAACCATCGGTCCTCCGCGACCTTGTCGACAAGCCAGCGCATGCGCTCGATGATCCCGTCTATGTCGATCGGCGCGTCGGCCGCGTCTGCGGGCGGCGGCGTATGGTTGCCCGGCTGCAGATAGACCGGAAGATGCGGGTAGCGCGCGGCGGTCGATCTCGCATAGTCATAGTCCGCCTCGTCGAACACCACGATCTTCAGCACGGTCTGCGGCCTGCCTTCAGATGCCTGCAGGCAGGCGTCGAAGATCCCCCAGTCCGCCTCCATTCCGCTCGAGGGCGGCTTCGGGCTCAAGACCAGCACGTCGAGATCGGCGAACCAGTCGCGGGCGACGGAGCCTTGCGTCTCCAGCGCAAAGCGATAGCCTTCACCGTGGCCGCGGCCGATCAAATCGCCGAAGGGCTGGATCGCCGGGTTGCCGCCTGACAACGAAACCATCAGGGGCTTTCCGCGGGATAGCCGCGTGACTTCCCGCCAGACCTCCTCCGTCGACATGGCCTGCCATTCGTCCCGGTAGCGGCTTTCGACCGCGTGGAGGCTGTCGCACCAGGAACAGCGATAATCACAGCCGCCGGCCCTGACGAACACGGTCGGCAGTCCGATCAGCACCCCCTCGCCCTGGATCGTCGGCCCGAAGATCTCGCTGACGCGGATTTCGGTCGGTCGGGTGACGGTCATGGCCGATATTCCGCCCAGGTCTTTGCCGTTTCGCTGACACGCACGGCCGTCGTCTCGGGAAGGCGAGCCTTGCACCATTCGTAAAAATGCTGCGCCAGGCATTCCGCCGTCACCCGGTCGTGGCCGAGCACGTCGTTCAGGTGGCGGTGATCGAAGGTCTCGTCGATATAGTGCTTCAAAGGCGCAAGCTCGTGATAGTCGCGCACGAAACCGTGCTCGTTAAGTGTCTCGGCGGTAAGCTCGACTTCGACGATGTAGTTGTGCCCGTGCAGGCGCGCGCATTGATGCTCAGGCGGCAAGCTCTTCAATTGGTGCGAGGCGGAGAAGTGAAATTCCTTGGTGATGCGGAACATCATCTGACCTCCTCAGCGGCAAATGCACCGGTGGCGGAGACCCAGAAATCCGGGTCGTCGTACTCCGTCGGGTCTGCGACACCGGCAAGATGGAAGGCCTCCCGCCGCTCGACGCAGGTGCCGCAACGCCCGCAATGGCGTTCACCGCCCTTGTAGCAGGACCAGGTCTCGGCAAACGGCGTTCCATGCTTCGCCCCGTCGGCGACGATATCCGCCTTGGAGACATTGACGTAGGGCGCATAGAGCAGGACGTCCGCGTAACCTTCGAGGGCGTGGCTCTGCATCGCCTGGAAAGCATCGATGAAGCCTGGCCGACAATCGGGATAGATGAAGTGGTCGCCGCCATGCACGGCGGTGGCCACCGCGTCCGCTTTGCGGGCGGCCGCGACGCCGAAGGCGATCGCGAGCATGATGGCGTTGCGGTTCGGCACCACCGTCGCCTTCATCGTCTCTTCCGCATAGTGACCGTCCGGCACGTCGACGTCGTCCGTCAGGGCCGAACCGGTTAGGTGGCGGCCGATCTCGCGGATGTCGATGACCTGGTGCGGAACGCGAAGCCGCCTGGCACAGGCGGCGGCGAAGTCCAGTTCCTTGCGATGCCGCTGGCCGTAGTCGAACGACAGAAGGCCGAGAAGTTCGTGTTCCGCCGCGATTTTGTGCGCAAGCGAAACGGAATCCAATCCGCCGGAGCAGATTACGATCGTTTTCATGATAGGTGTCCTTGTTTTGACCGGGTAGGCTGCGACCGGAGTTTTACCTGCGGGCCTTCTAGGCCAAAAAGAACCGTTTGTGAATGGCCGGCCGGTTGCAGATGAGACAAAATTCCCACGCCCCGGCCAGCCCTTTCGCTCAGCCGTCGTTGAGGACGAGCCCCTTGGTCAGTTCCAGCGCCTGCCTTTCGAAGAGGCTGCGGTAGATACCGCCCTTCACCCGGATGAGGGCGGCATGGTCGCCCTCCTCGGCGATGCGGCCGCGATCGAAGACAAGGAGGCGGTCGAGCGCGCGCACCGTCGAGAGCCGGTGCGCGACGACCAGCGTGGTGCGCCCCATCATCAGCCGCTCCATCGCCTGCTGGATCAGCACCTCGGATTCGGAATCGAGGCTCGAGGTTGCCTCATCGAGGATGAGGATCGGCGCATCCGCCAGGAAGGCTCTGGCGATGGCGACGCGCTGGCGCTCGCCGCCAGAGAGTTTCACGCCCCGTTCCCCGACCAGCGTCCCATAGCCTTTCGGCAGTGCCGTGATGAAGTCATGCGCGCTCGCGAGCCTTGCCGCCTCCTCTATGTCGCGCTGCGTCGCCCCGGGTCGTGCATAGGCGATGTTCTCCGCAAGCGAGCGGTGGAAGAGGATCGGCTCCTGCTGCACGATGGCGATCTGCTGGCGCAACGATGCCTGCGTGACTTCGGCGATGTTCTGCCCGTCGATCCGGATTTCGCCGGCCCTGACGTCGTGGAGGCGCTGGATCAGCTTGACGAACGTCGTCTTGCCCGAACCGGAGTGGCCGACGAGACCGACGCGCTCGCCGGCCCGGATCGTCACCGAGAACGCGTCATAGAGCGGCGCCCGATGCGCCCCGTAGTGGAAGGTCACGTTGCGGAACTCGATCTTGCCGTCGGTGATCCGGATCGGCCTTGCGCCTGCCCGGTCTTCGACGCCGAGCGGCTGACCATGGATGTCGACAAGCTCCTCCATGTCGTTGATCGAACGCTGCAGGTTGCGGATATGCATCCCCACTTCCCTGAGATAGCCCTGCAGGATGAAGAAGGAGGTGAGCACGAAGGTGATGTCGCCGGCGCTTGCCTCCCCCCGCGCCCAGAGCAGGAGGGCGAAACCGATGACCGCGGCGCGCAGCCCGAGCAGCATCGCACCTTGAGCCGTGCCGTTGAGCGTGCCTCGCGACCAGGTGCGCCGCGTGCGGCTCTCCCATTTGCGAAGCACTCTGGCGAGACGAGCGTCCTCGCGGTTCTCCGCACCGAAGCCCTTGACGACGATGTTGCAGCTGACCGCGTCGGCAAGCGCGCCGCCAAGCCGCGTATCCCAGCTATTGGCAAGACTTGCCATCGGCGCCACATAGCCGAGCGACAGGGCAACGGTTACCGCGATGAAGACCACGGAGCCGAGACCGATGATCACCCCCATCATCGGCCAATACCAAGCCATCAGCGCCGTCGAACCCACGAGCATGACCACCGAAGGAAAGAGCGCGATAAGCAGCGTATCGTTCAGCAGGTCGAGCGCCCACATGCCGCGCGTCACCTTGCGCACCGTCGAGCCGGCGAAGCTGTTGGCGTGCCAGTCGCTGGAAAACCGCTGAATGTGGTGGAAGGCGGCCGCGGCAATGTCGGACATCATCTTCAAGGTGAGACTGACAATGCTCATGAAGGTGATGTGTCTCAAGACTATGGCGCCGAGCGATAAGACCATCAGCATCAGGAAAGCCGTGATCGCCGCGTTCCAGGAGGCGGCGTCGCTTGCCGCACCTGACACGACTGCATCGACGAGCCGGCCGGAATAGAGCGGCGTCAGCACATCGGCGAGCGTCGAGAGCAGGACAGCGCCGAGAATGGCGGCCAGTCGTACGGGCTGGCGCTTCCAGTGGGCCCAGGAAAAGCGGAAAACGCTGCGGAAGGCGCGGTTGCGCGCCACGGAACGAACAAAGACCATATGAACTGCCCGGTGGCGAAGGCACCGGCCTCAATATCGGGTGAGCGTGGAAATGCCGTCGAGGAAAGGGATCAGTACGGCATCATCGAAGCATCGGCTTCTTCTGGGAGAAGCGGTCGGGCGATGACGATTTTTAGGCTGTGGCAAGGAGCAGCAAGCGCTCCCGTCACAGGGTCAGGATCGTGGCCCGCCCCGTAGGGAGTAGGAAAAATCTGCCATCGTAACCTCCCTAATCTGATTGCCGGATGACTGCTTATAGTTGAAGCGGCTGTACACGCCAAGCGCGATTGTTGTGCCTGCGGCGACCTCCGCCGCGATGCTGCATGTTTGCAACAGTTGCCCACGACGGGGGCCCTCCCCGATACGCGAGTGCAGTTAGTCCGGCGAAGCTGTTGAAAAGGCCGCCGTTTTGCAGAACTTTCACAATGTGTTGGAAATTTCGCCGCTATTCCTTGGCAGGCGTGTCCCATTCCTGTCGTTCAGATGTCATTCCCCAAGAGGTTGCCCGTGCACAACAACTACATTCTCGTCGTCGGCGGCGCCGGCTATATCGGCTCCCACACCTGCCTCCAGCTCGCCGCCAAAGGTTACCAACCCGTCGTCTACGACAACCTCTCCAACGGCCACGAGGAATTCGTCAAATGGGGTTCTTTGGAAAAGGGCGACATCCGCGACCGGCAGCGCCTCGATGAAGTTCTCGCGCGCTACAAGCCGCGCGCGATCCTGCACTTCGCGGCGATGATCGAGGTCGGCGAATCGGTCAAGGACCCGGCCGCCTTCTACGATAACAACGTCATTGGCACGCTCACTCTCTTGTCGGCGGCGCTTGCCGCCGGCATCGACGCCTTCGTCTTTTCGTCGACCTGCGCGACCTACGGCCTGCCGGACAGCGTCCCGATGGACGAAAGCCACAAACAGGCGCCGATCAATCCCTATGGCCGCACCAAATGGATCTGCGAACAGGCGCTGAAGGACTATGGCCTCTACAAAGGCCTGCGCTCGGTTATCCTGCGTTATTTCAACGCCGCCGGCGCCGATTTCGAGGGACGCATCGGCGAATGGCACGAGCCGGAGACTCACGCCATCCCGCTCGCAATCGAGGCGGCACTCGGGCGACGCGATGGCTTCAAGGTGTTCGGGACGGACTACGACACGCGCGACGGTACCTGTGTGCGCGATTATATCCACGTGCTCGATCTGGCGGATGCGCATGTGCGTGCGGTCGACTATCTGCTCGAAGGCGGCGAGAGCGTCGCGCTCAATCTTGGGACCGGCACCGGTACGACGGTCAAGGAGCTCGTGAGCGCGATCGAGAAGGTTGCCAAGCGGCCGTTCAATGTCGGCTATGCCGCGCGCCGCGAAGGCGACTCGACAACGCTGGTCGCCAACAACGACAAGGCCCGTCAGGTGCTTGGCTGGGAGCCGCAATACGATCTCGCGGCGATCACCGAATCCGCCTGGAACTGGCATTCGCGCCAGAATCACGGCGGCTGATTTTCCGAGCAACGACAGCGGCTGCCTCTCGAGAAGGGAGGCGGCCCGATTTCGGTTTTCCAATGCGCTCGCGAGGCACCTCACGCGTCGCATTCAAAACGCATTCATGCGAGGGTGCTTTCCTCGACATTCCGGTGGTGCCGTCTCGGCCCTCTTCGAGGACCGTGCGTAGTTTTGAAGTATTTTTTATCGCTTGTTAATATATATGGCTATACTCTGAGCTGTCCGATCGGATGCACTCGCGTCAATACAACCGCATGAACGCGGGTCGGACGCGACAAACTTTTGCCGCCAGCAATTTTATATGAGGTATTAGCCTCACGCCTACCTGTCCGACGTTGTCGCAGGTGTTTTTGCCTGCGAATGCTTCCATGAAGGGCGCTGCATCATGGCAATTATCAATCCCTCTCCGAAACAGCTTGCGGAGCAGAGCCGCAAGGAACTTTATTACACAGTTTTTTCTACTTTGTGCCGGTTAGAAATCGACGCGTCGCCGGTGAACTACGAACTGATGTACGACATTGTCAGTGGCAACAATCCGGAACTTCGTGAGAAATTTGCACGGCTGAACAAGCCAATCTCCGAGGAAGATCTCGGTGCGCTGGCACGCATCTATCTGCCGCATCACTTCGGAAACTCGATACACGACGAGTCCGCAAATCGATTGCAGAGCGAATTGACGACTCTGAAAGAGTCTTTGCTATCTGGCCAGAATTCGCTCTCAAGCTACTCCAACATGCTTGGCCGGGCGACGGGCAAGATCTCGTCCGCCGATCCGCGGGATGTGAAAACCATCCAATCGCAGCTTCAGGCGATCCGTCATATGACCGAGGCGCAGCAGTCGGCGAGCACGCAGATTCTCGATCGGGTCTCGACTCAAATATCGACCGTCGCGGCCATTGCGAACGATGTGGAGGAATTCGAGCGCACGAAATTTACCCATCTAGCCACCAATCTCGCCAATCGGCGTGGGTTCAACAAGAAGCTCGCCGAACTCTATGGCGGCGAACGTTATCCCGACGGAATGTCGCTCCTTCTCTGCAACCTTTTGGCGCTGGAGCCGTTCGATGCCAAAGAGCTCATCAAGGTGAAAGAAGCGGTTCTCGAGCGTCTCGGGTTCGTTGTGGCGCGAACGGTGCAGACCACAGACTTCGCCGCCTGGCTTGACCGACCGCAGATCGGCATTCTTGTCGGGACGACGGCAGAGGGGGAAATCCAAAAGATCGCGGACCATATCAGAAAGAGCTGCCTTGCGGCGTTCGATAGCCGGCAGGCAAAAATGCCCGTTGTCACTGGACGCTTCGGCTGCAGCGCCAGTTATGATGCCGGCACGGCATCGGAACTGGTCGGGCAAGCGGAAAAGGCCCTGCAGATCGCCACAGAGACCACAAGCGATAGGGTCGTGTTCTTTTCAGGCGGCGCTGCTGCTGGCGCCCGCAAAGACTGGATGCTCTACCGCAATTGACGTGAAGAGATCGCGACGATTGCGATCGATACGGCAGGTTTTGAGACGACTTATATTCGCATTGGATGATTGGCCAACTCGCAGAAGCGCGTGCATCTTTTCATGGAGTTTAACTGAAGGCGAGAACTGCAACAGCGCGAGACATCACTGACTTGCGATAGTCAAAAACAACAGCGTTGTGGATATCGAGCACCGCGTAGAGCGGCAAGAATGCCGCTAAATTTCTGAGATCAGTTATGCAGGTTTTCATGAATGTTACTTTGGAAAGTAGATATACAGTATGGTCTCCTATGCGAAATGTTATACATTATTTACACATATTCTAATAAAATGGACTGTCGGTGATTGGTATCGATGATTATCGAGAGGAGCGATATGGCGTACAAGGATAGCGTCGAGCGCATTTCTCCGCGAGCACAAACAAAGATAACTGGGAACGTTAGTTGCAAGACGGGATCGAGCAACGGCGTCGTAAAGGATCTTTCCGACGAGGGTATTTGCTTTCAGCTCTTCTTCGACATTGGCGCCCGCACAGGGCAGGAAGTCACTATACGCAGCAATGAGCTCGGACTGCTGACCGGTATTGTCCGATGGAACAGAGGCGACCGGATAGGCATCAAGCTCAAGCTGTCGTCCAACACTGCGGCGCAGATTGCTTCATACTACAAATTCTTTCGTTGATTGAGCGGCGTAAGGTGGGTCGCCCACAATCGACAGAGATCGGACGGGCCGATCGCATGTGATTGGACCGCCCAGGAGCCTCGATGCCTTGCTGCGATTCAACTTTCTAAGCGCCCCATGTTCGCTTAATGCATGTCGCCGAAACGTGTGCAGCAGGCTGAACGACGGCATGAATAAAAACAAGAACCTAAGCGCGTCGAGTGAAGGCGTTTGAACGCCACGTTCACAGACCTTTGGCGACATTGCATTATTCGCCTGCGCGGCCGGCAAGGCTTTGGACCGGGCGGGCTCGCCGGCGCTGCATGAGCGGTCGTTCCAGCGTCAAATAGGCAACGACGCCGAGAAGCGCTCCCGAGAGCGCGGCAACAACCATCGATATCATGGGATCCAGGCCTAGCGCCGAACCCGCCTTTGCGGCCACCGGAATCGCGAAGGTGTGCCAGAGATAGATCGAATAGGAAGCGTTGCCGAGGAGCGTCGGCAACCCCACGGCTCGCATGCAACCATGCGCCTCGAGTGAAAGGATGCCAAGGACGAGCGCAACCGCCAGCGGGCCGATCGTCAGCTCGTCAAAGGGCAGTCGCAAGAGAGCGATAAGGGCAAAGCCGCCCAACGAACAGGCGATCAGCGCGGAACCGGTGGCGCGCGGCGGCACCCTGCCCTTCAGCCAGAACTCGCCGATGCCCATGCCGGCAACGAACTCGAGAATGATCGGCCGTGTATAGGTCAGCATCACCGCATTGTCGAAACCGAATAAGAGGCCTGCGATCACCAGCACGAGGAACAGGCCGGTGATGGCCGGCAGGCGCCGGTTGCGCGGCAAAAGCAGAGCGAACGCGAACACCGCATAGAAGAGCATCTCGAAATTGAGGGTCCAGCCCTGCACAAGGACCGGCCAGATTTCGCCGCTGCTCGGGGAACGCGCCGGGACGAAAAACAGTGACGACAGGACGTGTTCAGGTGTCAGGACCATGTTGGGAAAGAGGCCCGCCATGGCTCCGGCAACCATCACCGCCGTCGCGAGCCAGTAGACGGGCACGATGCGGCGGACGCGATCGACGATGAACTTTGCCGGCGTTGCGGCCTGGCGATCGCTGATGACCCACATGATGAAGCCGCTGATGACGAAAAAGACGTCGACCCCCGCGGCTCCGATGGCGAAATGGTGTCCGGTCTTCTCCGCCGCGTGAAAGACCACGACGGCGAGCGCCGCCGCAGCACGGAGATACTGGATACCATGAATCGTTTTCATCGACCGTTCACCGGCATCATCGGCTGAATCCGGACCTGTAATGCAACGGCCGTGCCTGTGGTTGCCAAGGCCACGCCGCGGCCGGTCGGCGCCGCGCGATCGTCAGCTTTCCTGCGGTGAAATAAAGGAGGAAGGATCCGACGTGATAGGGATTGAGCACGTCGACCTCGACGAAGGCCCGTATGAGGAGCAGCATGGCGACACCGAAAAGCACCATGGCTTCCGGATCGCGATCTTCCGAGAGCACGCGCTTCAGCTGTCCGAAAACGGCTGCGACCAGCACCATGGTTATGAGTGCAAGCCCGATCAAGCCCGTCTCTACGGCGGCCTCGATGAAGGTATTATGGAAATGGAAGCCGGCGCGCGCGGTAATGTAGAACTCCTCCCACAAACGCTCGGCCTCGGAGAAGCCCTGCACCCAATAGGCCTGGTAACCAAGGCCGACGATAGGCGCCGCCTTCGCTGCCTCTATGCCCTGCTGCCAGAGGTAGGTACGGCCGGTAAGCGTTGAATCCTTGCCGAAGGCGCCGAGGATCAGGTCGACGCCGCCGGCATAGACCATCGCGACGGCGGCAACGCTGCCAAAAACCGCCGCGGCAAGGAAAAGGACTTTGCGGCTCGCCGGCCTCAGCGCCAAGATCGCCCGCGTGCCGAGCGACAGTCCGACGACCGCGGCTGTCGTCAGGACGGAAGTCGCCGATTGGGAGGCGAACAGCGAATAGGCAGAAAGCGCTCCTGCTGCCCCCGCCGCGCCCATCCATAGCCCCCTTTCGCCCAGCGTGAAGACCGCGACGAGGGCGAAATAGATGCCGAGCGAGGCGTAAAAGCCCAACTGGTTCTTCGATGCGAATGCGCCGACGAAGCTGTAGGTGCCGTCCAGCGGATCGTAATGATAGATGCCGAACAACAGCGAATAGACGAGGACGATTGAGACACCGGCGGTCATCCCGCGCGTCAAGGTGCGGATATCGATCGTGCGCATGGCGATCAGCGCGCAGACAACATGGCTCAGGTACTGAATGCCCGTGCGCATCGTCACGCTAGGTGCGGCCGACCAGAAAACCGTCAGACAGGCGAAGATCGTGAAGGCGATGATCCAGAGATATCTGCCGTAGTTGCCGAGAACCGCGCGGTAGTCGACCAGCACGAGCGGCAGCCACAGCCCATAATAAAATAGGATCGAAACCTGTCCGAAGCGGGTCGAATAGGCGAAGACGAACAGCGACAGGGCTACGGCGCATGCGCCGTAACCCTCGTTCGCTCCTGGGCTCACGAGGCTCGCCTTGGTGATCCTCATACCCGCCTCATCGCATTGCTAATGCGGAGTTCACTTTGATGACGTCGCCGGGCAGCACGGGGGTGTTCTCGTCCGCCGCGATCTCTGACGGCTTGCCGTCCTTTTCGCGCACGATCGTATAGGTGATCGTCGCGGCCTGTTCTTCAAGTTGCGCCGCTTCCGCCGATTGCATCAGCGCCTCCGTCATGAGATCCCGGCTCGTGCCGAGCTTCAACGTCAGCGTATCGAGTTCGGCTTCGGTATTCTGCAGCTCCTGGGCGAGTTGGGCATCCCAATCGTTGCGCAAATTGGTCTCGTCCTGCGCCGCCTTGCTCGCGTCCTGCTTCGCCTTGAGCGACGCCGTGTCGATATCGAGAAGCTGCGACTGGACGTCCGCAACCCGCTGCTCCAGCGAAAGCTTGCGCTGGCTGAGCGCCAGGCCCTTCTCGGCGAGGCTGTCGACCTTGTCGCGGTCCTCCATGGCGAGCTCGAGCTGGCGCTGCTGCGTCTCGGATTTCTTCGCAAGTGATTCGATCTCGCTTTGAAGAAGCGATCTGAGATCGGCGAGTGCATCGAGTTGGCGCTGCTGCCGCTTGTCGCGCGATTCCATCAGCGCCGTCTCGCTCTCAAGCAGCTTGTCTGCGCCCGGGACGTTTGTCAGTTCCTCGGGCAGTGTGATCTTGTTACGCTTGGCGATTTCCGCCTGGAGGCGGGCACGACGAATAAGCAGCCGGCTGCGCTCTGCCACCTGAACTGCCGATTCTCCGCTAGCGTTGATGAAGTCGCGGGCAAACCGCTGCCCACTGTCTGCCTGCTTCAGCCCTCCCCCTAGGCTGATCGCCTTCAATACCGTCATGTTCGGGGCATAGGGATATTCGCCGGGCGTTTCCACCTCGCCGGAAAGGTAGACCGGACGGTACTGCGCCATCTCGACTGAGGCGGACGGGCGGTCCCGGAGACCGAAGAGCTTCTGCATCTTTATCCCGATCTCTTCCGCGACTTCTGTCGTCGTGCGGCCGCTCGCGGGCAAATCACCGACGAAGGGCAAGGAAACATTGCCGGACGCACCGACCGTGTACTCGCCGCTGACGGCCGACCAGTCGCGGACCGTGCCTTCGGCGGTCTGCCATTCGGCTACGCGAATCCGGAGCTTGTCCATCACACCGAGGCGATATTCGTCGGCCCGCGCCATGGACGCCCCAGCGGTTGCGAGAGCCGCAATGAGCGCGAAGCGGGTAATATAAGAAAGCGTGCAGGAACCAGCGGATTTCCCTGAAGTTCTGATCAGTTGCATTTGGGATTTTCTCGTTGCTTGACGTCGCCCCGAACCGGGCCAGCGCCAAGATTTCAATAGCTGCCGCGGGAGAAGCAGACGGCGGGGATAGTCTTGAAGACAATGACAAGGTCGGCGAGAAGCGACCAATTCTGGACATATTGTGTGTCGAACGCCACGCGGGCGTCATAGGATACATCGTTGCGGCCGCTGATTTGCCAAAGACCTGTCAGGCCCGGACGCGAGCGCAGGTAGTAGACGGCGGCCGAATCATAGAGCTCGAGCTCGTCTTCGACCACCGGGCGGGGGCCGACGATGCTCATTTCACCGCGAATGATGTTGAGGAGCTGCGGCAGCTCATCGAGGCTGAGTTTGCGCAGAACGCTTCCGACGACAGTCACACGCGGATCGTTCTGAAGCTTGCGAGTGGTACGCCATTCCTCGTGGGCTTCGGGATTGGCCTTGAAATAGTTCCTCAGCACCTGATCGCCATTTTCCACCATCGTGCGGAATTTGAGGCACTTGAAGGACTGGCCATTGTGGCCGATTCGGCGATGCCCATAGAAAACACTGCCGCCGTCGGAAAATTTGACGAGCGCCATGATAAGCAGGAAGAGGGGACTGAAGAGGATAAGAGCCAGGGACGCGGCAGCGATGTCGAAGCTGCGTTTTGCCATGCCCCCGATAGGTCGGACGGCTCCTGTCTCCTCGGGGATGAAAAACGGCGAACTGGCCGAGCGAGTCGCGGACTTCATAGAGGTGACTCCATTTAGGTTGGCGATTGTCGGTCCCGTGGGACGCGGGCTCACTAGCGCGAGTGTATGGTGAGATTTTGTCTTTTGAAGGCGGAATGATGGCAGCCTTCTGACGCCTCTGCCCCAAGCGCTTCGGAGGCGTATTCATCGCGAAATATTACGAAAAGTTAAGTATGATGATTGGAAATTACAACCAGGATAGTTTGTCACAAGGCTGCCATCTGGAAGCATCGACACGGATTAATTATTTCGAATTATAAAGTATTGGAATTGTCGGATCATTTTTGCATTGGAGGACGCGAAGCCGATCGTCGCGCCAAATTGACGACCGGCAATTTCCCCAGGTTTTTTGCAGTGCATCATGATATTGCGCTGCACAGTTTCTGCGGCGTTTTATGTCAGACGCTGTAACAAAAGTTGATCAAGGAAAGTCAGCGCAGCAGACGCGAATGATGCAGCAACCAGAAGGAGTTCGCGTTTTCCCCTGCAATTTTAGGGGTTTCAGTCGAGTCCCCTCCGCCTTCAAACTTCGCCCGGAAATAACTATATATTTCAGAGGAACATATTCGTGATTACACCCATTAGAGTCACACGCAATGAGCCGGCTGTTAAAGAGGACGGAAAGATTTCCGGCGTAACATCGAGGGCTACAAAGTAGCTTTTGCATGTTGAAGAGAAAAGCGGGCACCAATATAGTGACCGTACAGGAGGAGAGGACGAAAGTCCGATGACCGTTCCAGTCTTAGACCCGGGAGCAAGTTAGCGCCATGTTCGCACCGCGCTTTTTTGTGAGCATGATTGGCGCCTTGACGGCTTTTGCCGTCGCAACCTATTTCCTCAGCGGTTCAATTGCTTCAACCGCGATTCAGACGCTGATTTGTGCCGTACTCATGCAGGTAGGCTATTTCGTCACCGTCCTGTTCCTGATCTGGAAGGAGGCGCGCGAGCGTCGCCGGATGTCCTTGCAAAAGGTGACGGTCGAGCCAGCGAATGACGAGATGCAATCGGGCAAGGTCTCCTTGCGCAGGCTCAATCGACCGCATCATTTCAATCCCTGAAATCGCGCTGACGCGGACGGGTTTGCGCTTCCGTGGCAACTGCAAAAAAGTTGTCGTTTGACGCGTTTGCGACACGATCGCGCGGCATGGTCCGGCGTGCCCGGCGGGAACATGGATCGCGTCGGCGCATTCGATGACCTGCTGGAGGCCCGTATGACCGCATCCACGCCCGCAAACGTCTGCATTATCATTGCCGCGAAGAACGCCGCCGATACCATAGCGAGAGCGATTGCCTCTGCGCTGGCCGAACCGGAAGCGACGGAAGTCGTCGTCATCGACGACGGTTCGACCGATGATACCGCGGCCGCAGCGCGGGGCGCCGACGACGGGACCGGACGGCTGAATGTCGTTCGCTTCGACGAGAACCGCGGCCCTGCCGCGGCACGCAATCACGCAATCTCGATCTCGCGCTCGCCGCTTCTCGGCATCCTCGACGCGGACGATTTCTTTTTTCCTGGCCGCCTGCGGCAACTGCTCGCGGAGGACGGCTGGGACTTCATCGCCGACAACATCGCCTTCATCGATGCGGCGCAAGCGGCGAGCGCTCACGGCAAGATCGACCGTTTCGCGCCGAGCCCCCGCCTCATCGATCTTATCGGCTTTGTAGAGGGGAACATCTCGCGGCGCGGTGTGCGCCGCGGTGAAATCGGGTTTTTGAAGCCGCTGATGCGGCGCGCCTTCCTTGACGAACATCGGCTTCGCTACAACGAGAGCCTGCGCCTTGGTGAAGACTACGATCTCTACGCACGGGCGCTGGCGAAGGGAGCACGCTACAAGATCATCCATAGCTGCGGCTATGCCGCTGTCGTCCGCGGCAATTCGCTAAGCGGCAGCCATCGGACGATCGACCTCAAACGCCTATACGAGGCCGACCGGACGATTCTCGCCGAAACTCGGCTGAGCAGGGCTGCCGAGGCCGCCCTGCGCCGGCACGAACGCCACATCCGCGACCGCTACGAGCTGCGGCATTTTCTCGACCTCAAGAATCAGGAAGGTTTCAGCAGCGCGCTTGCCTATGTCTTTAATCATCCGGCAGCGCTACCGGCAATTGCGGGCGGAATCCTTGCGGACAAAACCGAACGCTTTCGCCGCCGGTCGGCGGCGCCCCTTGCGCTCGGTGGAACGGGCGATGTTCGCTATCTGCTGGAGGCGTTCGCGGCGGAACGTCCGAAGTGAGCGGCGGCTAAGCGCGTCGCGTCCAATCGCAGAAGCGGACGAGCTCCTTTAAGGGCGACGCGACGACTTGGGCTTGCAATCGCTCCTAAGGATCACCACCTACCGCTCAGGAATTGCCTAGCAGGGCGCGTCGGCGCGTGACGTCCGACCCTTGCGGGCACGATTCGCGGCCGGCCGCTGACCACGGATGTACTGGCAGGGCAGAGCCCCGAAGAGGAAAAGGTCGGGGCAGCCCGGCCTTTTTGTTTCCCGCATGCCGCGGCCGGCAGGAACGGTTTTCATCACTTCGCGTTACCGCTTCGATGGCAACAACACGGAGTTGCGCGATGAAAGGCATCATTCTCTGGCTGATGGGTGTCCCCCTTATCGTCATTATCCTGCTTTACATGTTCGTGTTCTGACCGTCCTTGCGAGTCGCATCCCTCTTGGCGCCGTTGGCTGGCCCCGAGGCCGGCATTCACCCACAATTTTGAAGGATGCGAAGGGCGATCAACCTGGGTTAGCCTGACGGGAGACGGGGCTGAACGGGAATGGGGCATGAATCGCACCGGGAGCGCTGCAGAGATTTGCGGCAAGAAGATGCCGTCGCTAAGCTTGCTCGCCGTAGCGATGCGAACGCTCTGCGCCGCACTGGCATGGTTTTTGTGGAGCCAGAGCGCCGCGGCTTCGGAAGCCCTCGTCGGCTACGCCTTCGTGATCGACGGCGATACTATTGAAATTGCCGGCGAACGCATCCAACTTAACGGCGTGGATGCGCCGGAAGCGTGGCAAGTCTGCCTCGATGAAAAAGGAACGGATTACCGGTGCGGCAAGGAATCGGCCTCGGCCTTGGACAGATTTCTCTCGGCATCGCGTCCGACGCGCTGCGAGTTCGTCGCGCGCGATCGCTATGGCCGATTTGTCGGCACATGTTTTCGGGCCGACGGCAAGGATGTGAACCGCTGGCTCGTCGAGACCGGCAACGCGATCGATCGGGGAGCATATGGCAGTGGTCTCTACGCCTCCGCCCAGCAAATGGCGAGATCGATAGGTGCCGGAATCTGGCGCGGGCAGCCCGATCGTACCTGCGCGGCACGCCCCGGACGCGTGAATCAAAGGCCAACCTGCTGAAGGCTGCAAACGAGGCTCTATGATCGTCGAATTCTGGATCTTGTGCGCTATTGGTACCGCTGTCATCGCAGCGATCCGGGGCGGTCATAGTCTGCGCTGGTTGCTGATCGGCTGCATTCTCGGACCGGTAGGAGTTCTCGCGGCAATCTTCATGCCTTCGCTGAAATCGAAAGAGCCGGATGTTGCCGCCAAGCGCCAGAGCGAAATCGACGAACTGACAAAGCCGCTCCAAGGAAGCGACACGAAGACCGTTTCCGCAAAGTCGAAACAGCAGTAAGCGGAGAAGGCGCGGCCGACTGCCACGCATGAGCCATCAAAAAGGCCCGCCGATTCGGCGGGCCTGGATTGGTACTGAAACGATTAAAATATGTAAAGCAATATCGCGCTGCGAGAAGCACTTTTCCAGTAACATTTTAGGGGCGATTGCCAGATCGAGCGCCACGCTGTTTGGCGTCCTTATCACGTTCAACGAGTGCAAAATCTTTTGGCGCCATGAAGCTAAAGTGCCGACAAAGGATCGCCCGATGGTCGCCGCATTTCCTCCATGCGAAGGCTGAAATTCGCCTCTTTTCCTCACCTGAAGAGCTTTCTACCGAAAAATTCACAGGCGCAGAATTCAGCCGGCGGTAGCCCCAGGAATTTACGGGGAACAATTTCTGCAACATACGACGAAACCGGGATTTTTTGCCAGAAAGCATGCGCGCAGGGTAGCAGCTCGATTTGCGGCGGCTCGCCGCTTAGGTGCAGTGCAGCATGATTTCATTCACTTTGCTGCTGCGCTGCCATATTTTTTCTTCGAGGATGCCCTAGTCTCTTCGGTGCGGGCCTAAGTCTGCTCTGTTGAAACGGTCGCCGCCGAGGCGCCGCCTGATCGGGAGTGACTGAAATCGTGAGTATGGACGCGAATGTCTCCTCGCGCATCGATCTGATGCGCATTCTGCTGATCTCGAGCATCGTTTTTGCGCATATCCCCTACAAGCCGCAGTCGAGCCCCCTTCTCGGCACCTATGGTTTCGTCAACTGGCTTCGCGTCTTCCTCTGCGAGGGCCTTATTCGGATCGGCGTCCCCTGCCTGGGCGCGATCTCCGGCTACCTCCTGTTCCGGCGCGGGGTCGCGAACTTCGCCCATTGGAAGGTATAAGACAATGAAACTCGACCGCAACAGCCGCCTGTATCTCGCTCTCGTTGCGATGCTTCCTCTTGCAGGTGCAGCCGCAGCGCAAGAGGGCGCCAATGGCAGCTCTTTCATGGATGATTTCGACACCCTCGACAGCCGTGTCTGGTACGTCTCCGACGGCTGGAACAATGGCGCCCACCAGAACTGCACCTGGTCGAAGAAGCAGGCCAAGGCCGTCAACGGCATTCTCGAGCTGACCTTCGAGGAGAGGAAGGAAGGCGAGCGCAATTTCGCGTGTGGTGAGATCCAGACGCGTAAACGTTTCGGCTACGGCACCTACGAGGCAAGGATCAAGACGGCCGACGGTTCCGGGCTCAACTCCGCTTTCTTCACCTATATCGGTCCCGCCGACAAGAAGCAGCATGACGAGATCGATTTCGAGGTGCTTGGCAAGAACACGGCGAAGGTGCAGCTCAATCAGTACGTATCGGCGACAGGCGGCAACGAGTTCCTGGCCGACGTTCCGGGCGGCGCCAACCAGGGCTTCAACGACTACGCCTTTGTCTGGCAGAAGAACCGGATCCGCTACTACATCAACGGCGAACTGGTTCACGAGGTAACGGATCCCGCCAAGATACCGGAGAATGCCCAGAAGATCTTCTTCAGCCTTTGGGGAACGGATACGCTCACGGACTGGATGGGCACCTTCTCCTACAAAGAGCCGACTAAGCTGCAGGTCGATCGCGTCGCCTTCACCGCCGCTGGCGACAAATGCCAGTTCGCCGAGTCGGTTGCCTGCCGGCTGGAACTGACCAGGACTGAGTAAATCTCCATTAGTTGAGCATTTGATCCGCATTGTTGCAGTGCACACAGAATTGAACTAAGCTCGGCCAGGGCTGAGCACGGAAACGGATGTTTTCATGCTGCAGATACTCTATTTGGCACAGGATCTTGCCGATCCAGCGGTGCGACGCAGGACCCTCACGCTTGTCGCCGGCGGCGCGTGCGTGACGCTTGCCGGCTTCCGCCGCGGCGCCAATCCACTGGCCGCAGTTCACGGCGTCGAGCCGATCGAACTCGGGACGACCGCTGATGCTCGCTTCGCGCAGCGCATCGGAGCGGTCGCAGGCGCGTGCCTGCGTCTCGCGAACAAGCTTCGGCATGTTCGCAGGCCGGATATCATCATCGCCCGCAATCTCGAAATGCTGGCGGTCGCGCGAAGAGCTGTCGCGCTTTTCGGCGGGGACATTCCGATCGTCTATGAATGCCTCGACATCCATCGGCTCCTGCTGCGCAAGGACATGGTCGGGCGGGCGCTGCGTGCGGCCGAAGCCCAGCTTGGCAGGGATGTACGCTGGCTGATCACCAGCTCGCCGGCCTTCATCGAGCATTATTTCCGACCGCTCTCGGGAATCGATGCCCCGCCGATTCTGCTTGAAAACAAGGTGCTCGATATCGACGGCACGGCAGAGAACGTCGCCGGCGCGGCCGAATGCCCGCCTGCCGGCGCGCCTTGGAAGATCGGCTGGTTCGGCGCGCTACGCTGCCGCAAATCGCTCGCCCTCCTCGCCGAGTTTTCGAGGATGATGGAGGGTCGCTTCGAGGTGGTTCTGCGCGGCCGGCCCGCCTATTCCGAGTTCGAGGACTTCGACGGCGCCCTGCGGAGCGAGCCGTTCATGCGTTTCGAGGGAGCTTATCGCAATCCGGAGGATCTCGCAGAGATCTACGGCGATGTTCACTTTACCTGGGCGATCGACTTCTTCGAGGAAGGTCAGAATTCCGCCTGGCTCCTGCCGAACCGGCTCTATGAAGGCTGCCGCCACGGACGAATCCCAATCGCGATGAAAGGCACCGAGACGGCGCGCTTCCTTGCCGTGCGGGGGATCGGCCTCGTCCTCGAGGAAGCCAATGCCGAGAGCCTTGCCGCACTCGTCGGTTCCATGACGCCGGATGCCTATGCCGATAACGCCGAGCGCATCAGCCGCTGCAATCCAGGCACCTGGGTGTTCGACCGCAGCGACTGCGAGGCGCTCGTCCGGAGGCTGGCGACACTTATTGTCGAGCCGCCGCGGCCCCTGCCGGCGGTCGCGATAGCAGAACCCCGCCACAATGAAGGTGGATCTTTATGAGCTCGGATCAAGTGACCTCCGCATCCAGCCTCATCGTCATACCCTGCCTCAACGAGGCATTGCATATCGAGGCTCTGGTAGCAAAGCTGCGGCCATCGCTGACGCCCTTGAATGCGGCGATCGTGATCGCCGACGGCGGCAGCAGGGATGGCACGCGCGAGATCGCCCGGCGTCTTGCCGCCGAAGACCCGCGGGTGCTTTTCCTCGACAACCCGAAGCGCATCCAGAGCGCCGCAGTCAATCGTGCGGTCGCCGAGCTCGGTGCGGGCTACGATTACCTCATTCGCATCGATGCGCACGCCACCTATCCGGACGATTATTGCGAGCGCCTGGTCGAGGATGCCCTGGCGACCGACGCCGACTCCGTCGTCGTCGCCATGCAGACCGAGGGTTTCGGCACGTTCCAGAAGGCGACCGCCTTTGCGCAGAACTCCAAGCTCGGTAATGGCGGTTCGAAGCACCGTACCGGTGCTGCCGGCCACTGGACCGAACACGGCCACCACGCGCTGATGCGCATCGAGGCTTTCAAGGCAGTCGGCGGCTATGACGAGAGCTTCAGCCACAACGAAGACGCGGAGCTCGACTACCGCCTCAAGAAAGCTGGCTACCGGATCTGGATGACCGACAAGACGAGCATGGTCTACTATCCGCGTGCGAGGCTCATCCCCCTGTTCCGGCAATATTTCGGCTACGGTCGGGGTCGGGCAAAGAACTTCCTCAAGCACCGCGCCATGCCGGGGCTGCGCCAGATTCTGCCGCTTGCGGTGGCGCCTCTGGCGTTCGGGGCGCTTCTCGCCATCGTCAACTGGATGGCAGTGGTTCCCGTCGGCCTTTGGGCGGCAGCCTGCCTTGGCTATGGCGTCTGGATGGCGCTCGGGCAGCGTAATCCTTACGGGCCGCTCGCCGCGATCTCAGCCATGGTCATGCATTTCGCCTGGTCCGCCGGCTTCTGGCGGGAACTACTCGATTTCCGCCGACGGGTGACCAGATGATGGCCTCGAACCTTCAGATCGACATCGGCGTCTGCACCTTCCGCCGTCCAGAACTCGCCGACACGCTTCGTTCTCTGGCGTCGTTGGCGGTGCCCGCAAGTGCCACGATCCGTGCCATCGTCGCGGATAACGACGCGACGCCGAGCGCCAGGGCTCTGGTCGAGTTGCTTCGTCCGGAGATGCCTTTCGAGATCATCTACGTCCATTGCCCGGCATCAAACATCTCGATCGCACGCAACGCCTGTCTGGACCACAGCACGGGCGATTTCCTCGCCTTCATCGACGACGACGAGACGGCGTCGGAAGACTGGCTGCTGCGTCTCCTGGAAGCGGCGCATGCCACCGGCGCCGACGCGGTGCTGGGCCCCGTCAGGGCGCATTACGGCCCATCCGCCCCCGCCTGGATGCGCCGTGGCGATTTCCACTCGACACTGCCCGTCTGGGTCAAGGGCGAAATCCGCACCGGCTATACATGCAATGCGCTGCTCAAGCTTGAAGCGCCGGCGCTCCTTGGCCGCCGCTTCAAGCTCACGCTCGGCAAGAGCGGCGGGGAGGATACGGACTTCTTCACCGGCATGCACGGCGCGGGCGGAAGCATCGCCTTTGCCCCTGAGGCATGGGTGCATGAGCCGGTGCCACAACAACGGGCCTCGCTCTCATGGCTTCTAAAGCGTCGCTTCCGTTCGGGCCAGACGCATGGACGCCTGCTGGCGGAAAAGGCGAACGGTCTGCGTCGATGTTCGAACATTGCGCTGGCCACAGCCAAATCGGCCTATTGCGGGTTCGCAGCAGCGGTCTTCTTCCCGTCGCCCGTGCGGCGATACCGCTACGGCCTGCGCGCAATTCTCCACGCGGGCGTCGTCAGCGGTCTCCTGGGGCACGAGCAGCTCGAACAATACGGAGCTCGCGAGGTGATCTCGCCGTGACCAGTTCTGTGACCGATTCCACGCCCGACGTTACCTTCGTTATCGCCGCCTTCAACGCCGCGGATACGATCACGCGAGCCATCGACAGCGCGCTGGCCCAGGAGGGGGTAACTGTCGAAGTCGTCGTTGTCGACGATTGTTCCTCCGATGCCACCGCGGCCCTTGTGGCGGCAATCCAAGATCCGCGCGTCCGCCTCATCGCTCTTGAATCCAACCGCGGACCGGGCGGGGCCCGCAACGCCGGCTTCGATGCGGCGCAGGGCGAGTGGATCGCCATTCTCGACTCGGACGATACAGTGCACCCCGCCCGGCTCAGGCGAATGATAGAGCGGGCTGGGGTCTGCGGCGCCGAGATCGTCGTCGACAACCTTGACATCCTCTCGCTCGACGGCCGCAGCATTAGAATGTTTCAGGAGGCGCAGCTCGCCCGGCAGCCCCTGCTCACGCTCCCGGCCTTCATCGGGTCGAATGTGCTTTTCCGATCGGAGCACAATTACGGCTACATGAAACCCGTCTTCCTGCGGCGCTTCCTCGAAGACCACGGGTTGCGCTTCGACGAGACGCTCCGTATCGGCGAGGATTACATCCTGCTGGCATCCGCCCTTGCCTGCGGCGGACGCTGCGCGATCGAGCCGTCTGCCGGCTATGTCTATCATATCCGTGAGGGATCGATCTCGCGTGTGCTGAAGCTCGAACACATCGACGCGATGATTGCGGCCGACAAGGTATTTCTCAGCCGCTACACACTCGATCCCCGGTCGCGGAGCATGCAGCGCAAACGCACGCGCGGCTTTCGCCATGCACGCTCCTTTCTCGTTCTCGTGGAGCAACTGAAAACGAGATCGTTGGCCGGCGCACTGAAGACCGCGCTCGCCGACCCGCTCGCGCTTCAGCATCTCCGGATGCCGATCGCCGCCAGATTGCGCCGCCTTGTGGCGCCATCTGCACACTCCGCCCCCTCCGTTCCGCCCCCATGACGGCGGCCGAACGACCCCGGGTGCGCCCCCCTAATGACAAATAAAGGATAGTGCAATGGACCGTAACAGGACCGTCAGGAAAGCAGTGATCCCGGTTGCCGGGAATGGAACGAGATTCCTTCCGGCGACGAAGGCCGTGCCGAAGGAGATGTTGACGATCGTCGACCGGCCCGTGGTCCAATACGCGGTCGACGAGGCGCGCCAGGCCGGGATCGAGCATATCGTCTTCGTGACCAGCCGCAACAAGCAGGCGATCGAGGATCATTTCGACGACACGCCGGAGCTCATCTCGTCGCTTTCGCGCTCGGGCAAGGAGGCGCAGATCTCCGAACTCGAAGCAATGCTGCCGAAGGCAGGCTCAGTGAGCTTCACGCGCCAGCAGGCCCCTCTCGGCCTCGGCCATGCCGTATGGTGCGCCCGTGACCTGATCGGTGACGAGCCGTTCGCACTCCTGCTCCCGGACATGGTCTCCTTCGGTGAGCACGGCTGCCTGGCGGGCCTCATGGACCTCTATCGGGAGGTCGGCGGCAACGTTGTGGGCGTCGAGCAATGCGCGCCCGAGGAGGCATCGAAATACGGCATCGTCGGCAAAGGCGAGACGGTGCGACACGGCTTTGCCGTCACCGAGATGGTCGAAAAGCCCGCTGCGGGCCGGGCTCCGTCCAACTACTACCTCAACGGCCGCTACATCCTTCAGCCGGAGATCTTTTCGATCCTCGCACATCAGCCGCGCGGCGCGGGCAACGAGATCCAGCTGACTGACGGCATGCTGAAGCTGTCGGCGACCCAAACGTTCCACGCGCACCCCTACCAAGGCCGCACGTTCGACTGCGGTTCGAAGCAGGGTTTCATCGAGGCGAACGTTGCCTTCGCGCTTGACCGGCCGGACATCGGCGACGGCGTATTCGAATCCGTTCGCGAGATCGTTCTGTCTTACGAAAGCCGCATCCGAGCGGCATAAGCGAATGTTTCGGGCGGCCGAGCGAGGCCGCCTGGACCAAGGACCGGAGAATAAGATGAACAGAGCGGCCCCCATGAAACAGAGAGGCGTCCCCTTGAGCAGCGTCATGCCGCGCGAAGAACAGTCAGACGGTTTCATCGATCTCGATCGGCTTCTGGCTGTCGTCGTGCGGCGGGCGAGGCTGGTGGCCGCTTTCGTCGTGCTCTTCATTGCACTGGGGGTCGTCTATCTCCTGTTCGCGACCCCCTATTACACCTCGATGACGCAGATTCTGCTCGACGAAAACCTGTCCAAGTTCGCCGAGGAGGAGCCGGCTCCCGCAAACAGTCAGCTGTTGGACATGCAGATCGCGAGCGCGGTCGAGATCCTTAAATCCGGCGAACTCGCGCTGCGCGTCGTCGACAAGCTCAATCTCTCCGAGAACGATACGATCCTCAATCCGCCGCAATCGCCGGTCGCGATCGTCAAGGGTTGGGTGAAGACGGCGACCGGCCTTTTTTCCGGCGGCCCTGACTTGACTGACGATGAGATGCGCAACGGCCGGCGACAGAAGGCGGCAGCCCTCCTCCAGCAGTCGCTCTTCGTCGAGCGCGTTTCGCGAAGCTCTGTCGTGTCCGTGGCCTTTCGCTCGAGCGACCCGGTGCTTGCGGCGACTGTCACCCGCGCATACGCCAATGCCTATCTGACCGATCAATTGAATGCCAATTTCGAGGCGACCGAACGCGCCTCCGTGTGGCTGCAGGAAAGGCTTGCCGATCTGCAGCAGCGCTCGCAGTCGGCCGCGCTCGAGGTCGAGCGGTTCAGAAGCGAAAACGGTCTCACCGCAGCTCGCGGCGAACTCATGTCCGAGCAGCAGCTTTCCGATCTCAACAGCCAGCTCATCGTCGCCCAGGCCGATACGGCCAGCGCTTCAGCCCGCTACAGTCAATATAAGTCTATTATCGACCAAGGGCCGGAGAATGCGGTCGACAACGCCACGATCTCGCCAAAGGAAGGCGACAACTCGGTGATCCGCGACTTGAGAACACGCTATATCGCTGTCGGCAAACGCGAGCGGGAAGTGACCCAGGATTTCGGCGAGGACCATCCGCAGGCCGTGTCGCTGAGAGCCGAGCACGCCGACATCGGCCGGCAGATCTATCAGGAACTGCAGCAACTTACGGCGAGCTATAAGAACGAATACGAGGTCGCCCGCTCGCGCGAGGCCTCGCTGCGCAAGAGCATCCAGGGCATTGCCGGCAAGAACTCGGAGGCCAGCAAGTCACTCGTGCAGTTGCGGGAGCTCGAACAGAAGGCGGCCGCGCTCAAAACGCTCTATGAGTCCTACCTCGGCCGTTATGAGCAGGCAACGCAGCAGCAATCCTTCCCGATCGCCAAGGCGCGCGTGATCTCCCAGGCGGGCGTTCCCGTTTCGCCGTCGAGCCCCAAGAAGACCATGGCTCTGGCGCTTTCCGCGGTGCTTGGCCTGATGGCGGGCGGCGCTTACGCCGCATTCCTGGAGTTCCGCGAACGGACGTTCCGCGTGGAGGACGACGTGCGCTCGATCCTCGGTCAGCGCTCGTTCGGCTATGTTCCGCTCATCGGTTCGCGGCCGAAGAAGAAGACGCAGCTCGTCCGCGCGCATTTCGGTTCGGAGAGGCGGCCGGACGACCCTGCGGACGGCACGATGCCATTTCAGCGTCTTTCGCGCATCGTTCTCGACGCGCCTCGGTCGACTTTTGCAGAGACCTTCCGCAACGCGAAGCTCGCCTGCGACCAGATGCTGCCTGGCAGCGAAAGCCGCGTCATCGCAATCGCTTCGGCCCTGCCGGACGAAGGAAAATCGATCGTCGCTGCCAATTTCGCAGCCCTCCTTGCCGGAAGCGGCAAGCGCACCCTGCTGATCGACGCCGATATCCGCAAACCGGGGCTGACTTCGATGATCACGCCAGCTCCGCGCTCGGGCCTCGTCGAGGTGCTGACGGGAGAGGCCACCTGGCCCGCCGGCATCAAGGTCGACCAGCGCTCGAAGCTTGCCATCCTTCCGGCCGGCGGCGGAGCATCGGACCAGCGGCATCAGAGCAACGAACTGCTCGCCTCGCCAGCCATGGCGAACCTCATCGAGAACGCGCGCAACTCCTTCGACTATGTCGTCGTCGATCTTGCCGCGCTCGCGCCGGTCGTCGACGGCAAGGCCTTTGCGCCGCTTGCCGACGGCATTCTTTTTGTCGTCGAATGGGGGCGAACCCCTTCGCGGCTCGTGCGCGACCTGCTCAATTCGGAACCGCTGATCAGCTCGAAGGTGCTCGGCGTCATTCTCAACAAGACCGACATGAACGAGCTCGGCAAGTACAGTGACTTTGGCGGCGCGGAAAAATACCGGCACCGCTACGGCAAATATTACATCGAGCACACCGAGAACACGGCCGCCTGAACCCATGCAGGCATCCGGCGGTCTCAAATGGCCGCCGGCCTCGATCACGCCAGTACCAGCCGCCCCTGGCTGCCCTGCCGCAGGCTGGCTCCGAACCGCCGGCTTTGCCGGCCTAGCGCTGCGCAGAGCCACTCGATGTCCTCTCCAGAGGGGTAGACTAGGCTGAAACGACGCGCCTGCAGCGGCACGATTTCCAGTGCCGTCACCTCGCCATTGGCAGGATCGATATTGGCGAAATACATCAGGCGCAGATCGCCGCGAAACGCCTCGTGCCCGCGTATGCCCTCGTAGTCGTTCAGGAAATCGCCGCAGCCATAGAGAATGAGGCGACCGCGATGGATCTCGACGGCTTTGGCATGATGCGAGGAATGCCCGTGCACGACCGAGACACCGGCATCCTCTATGAGCGCATGCGCAAATTGCCGTTCCGCGGCGGATATGCTCTCGCCCCAGTTCGGTCCCCAATGTATCGAGACGACCGCGACATCCTGAGGGCGTTTCATTCTTGCGATATCGCCGGCGACGTGGCGGGCGCTGGCCGGCGTGAGATCCGCTAGGACGTTCACGCCAGGCCTTGCTCTCGCGGCAGCCCAACTCAAGGGCGTCCCGCTCGTCGGCGTAGCGAGCGCAAAGACGAGCACGCGTCCTCCGTCGCCTGTCTCGAAGACTGCAGGTGCGGACGCTTCGGCGAGCTCAACTCCGGCGCCGACCCTCTTTATTCGCAGCCGGTCCAGGGTCGCCAGCGTATCGAGCAAGCCGGCCGGCCCCCAGTCCAGAACATGGTTGTTGGCGAGCACACAGCAATCCACCTCGGCAGCGGCAAGGCAGGCGGCGTTTTCGGGGCTCATCCGATAGTTGATGCCTTTCGGAAGGTAATCCTCGCTGCGGGTGATCGCCGTCTCCAGATTGATGATGCGGAGATCGGGTGGGGTCCGTGCAAACTCATCCAGCGCCACGCCCCAGACATAGCTTGGGTCCACCGGCTGCGGGATCGGCCCGTGCACCCTCTCCGCCAGATAAACATAGCCGCGGGCCGTCTTGACATAGCTCTCGTATAGAACCGGATCGCACGGAGCGGGCAGCACCTGATCGATGCCCCGCCCGGTCATGACATCGCCGCAAAGGAAGACCTGCATCGGTTCCCACCGGATCGGATCGCAGTCGCTACAGCGCCGTGCGTCTTTTCAGCCGCACCAAGCACGCTGTAGCACTTTGAATTGCTGCATGTTTTTGTCCTTAAACCGGCTGCGATTCAAGGAAACATGCAGTAGCCTTGCCAGGTCGCCAGAGGCCTGTTCCGCGAGCAATCGCAATCACGCGGGCGTTAGCTCATGTAGCGTATCGCCGCTCAATCTCGCGCGGAGCACCGATCCGCAACAAGGCTCACCGGCGTATCCGCGCCCGCTCATGCAACGCCAGGGATTCGGCGCGCGCCCATGTCGAGCGACGATCAACGCCGATAATCCAACCGGCGACCATCAGCACTACGAGCGCCGCAAGCGCTACGAGTGCCAGCATATAGAAGAGAAAATACTCGGCAAGGCTCGGGACGATCAGAAGGACTCGCCGCAAAGCGTTTGGCGACTGCCGCCAATCCGGCAGGTCGTCGCGATTGAAGGCCTCAAGTCTGCGGGTAAAGAAGTGCATATCGCTGCAACCGACTGCCGTTCGTTAACCATCAACGGCGTCATGCTGCGGGTCAACAGTGGCGACAGCGAGGCATCGCCTCCGCGAGCCGTCGGAAAGGGTGCCTGCCATGCATGCCGATCAGTTGGGGTCGGAGCAAGATTTGTTCCTCCAGACACGCTAAGACCGAATGGATCGTGAATCTTCGTCGCCAACCCCGCATAATATCTCAGTGGATGGGCCACCTTCGCGCAGGAAGAAGCCTAGTATCGCGATGATGGAAAAGGCCGGATCGTTTCGCGAGGTGCATTGGCTGTCGGATGCGGAATGGGAGGCAATCCAGCCGCATTTGCCGCAAGGCCGGCGGGGAGCCGGCGTGTCGATGACTGGCGGGTGATCTCGGGGATCATGGGTATGCTACGCTCGGGCGGCGCTGCTCGTTATGTCAACGTAATCGCGCAAGGGCTTGACAGGGAACGGTTCAAGTGATCGACGACCCCGTGCCTCGTCGTTTTGTCCAGCCCTCAGCGCCAGCTTGAGACAGGCGCTGAAGGCTAGATTGGCAATGGAATAGGGTCCGACGGCCACCCTGTCTTCGGTCCCAGGTATCTGCCGATCAATCGCGGCGGAGATAGATTTCTCAAGTGACCACCTGGATTTCCGTCTTGACGGAATTGGCGATGAAGCACTGTTCATGCGCCAGGTGGTGCAGTTCCGCTTCCAGTGCGGCGGTTGGCTGCTCCCCGGCGTAGACGATGGTCGGTTTGAGCTCAACGCGGCTGACGACCAATTTTCCGTCGATCTTCTCCATCACGCCGGTCGCCTTGTCGGTATAGCTCTCGACGACGATCCGCTTGGGCGCTGCCAGCGAGAGAAAAGTCAACATATGGCAGCTGGAAATCGCCGCAATGTAGGCCTCTTCTGGATCGACGTTGGCTTCGACGGAATATGGAAGCGGAACGATATGTGGCGAAGCCGACGCCGGCACGACCTGACCGCCGTCGAAGCGCCAGATGTGCGCCCGGCTGTAACGCTTGTCGGTGAAGACTGCCCCTTCTCGCTCCCAGTGCACCTCGACGGTCATTTCCATGACGGGCCCCCTTTACGCATATCGCTCTCCTTGTGCGCGTCGCGATTTCTGGTATGTATACGCGTATACGCAAACGAACGAGCAAGCAAGATGTCGGTTGCTGAACAATTGAAATCGGAAATCCTCAAAGGCGTACTTCCGCCCGGGACCTGGCTATCTCAAACCGACCTGGCTGCACGATTTGGGGTGAGCCGCATCCCGGTGCGAGACGCGTTGCAGCAACTTGCCTCGGAAAGATTGGTCGCCCTCGTGCCAGGCAAAGGGGCGCAGGTGATCGAACTCGATCGGGACGAGCTCTCGCACGTCTTCGATTTAAGAATTCTCTTGGAAGGCGACCTGCTGCGGCATGCGATGGCGTCGGTCACCGAGGCGCATTATGCCGAGGTCAGGTACGCTCTTCAAAAATCAGCTCTTGAAGCTGGCAGATCGGGATGGATCGAAGGTGACTGGCTCTTCCATTCGACGCTATACGCGCCCGCGGGTCGTCACCGACAGGTTGCGATGGTCGAGGAATTGCGCAGAAATTGCATCATGTATTCGGTGCAGTACGACAAGCTGATCGATGAAACGCCATCCTGGCTTGACGACCACGAGAAGATTACCTGCGCATACATTGAAAAACGGGCTGATGATGCCGTGAATTTGCTAAAGGACCACATCGAACGGGCAAGGAAGTGTTTGCTTGAAGCGCAAACCGGGTGAGCGTCCACACGAGCGTGGCCTTTGCCGGCCGGGCCGACCCAGGTTACGGCGATAATTCATGAGCACTCAAAGGAGCCCGGCATGGTGGAGTTTCTTCCTGTGGCCTCAGTCGTTCCTCATGAACGTCATCTTCCAACGGTGAAGGTTCGTGTTCCGCGCAACTCGACGAAATTGCACCATGGAACACTGTCTATCGGCGAATGGACGGTCCCTTGTGTTGTCGGGCGCGGTGGATTGATCGTGGCCTCACTGAAGCGGGAGGGCGATGGCTGCACTCCCATCGGCGTATTTCCGCTTCGGTACGGTTTATTCAATTCCAGCCGGTGGACGCCTCCGTCCTCCGGATTGTCGTTCCCGCTCGTTCCTATGACTGACGAAATGGTTTGGGAAGAGGACGCCGAGAGCCCGACTTACAATCGCCTCACGATTACTCCCGGGGGCGCTCCGGACGCAGAGCGCATCAACAGGATACGGTCGGAGCTCCCGTTCGATATCGTCGTGCCGATTGGTTACAATGACGCCAGCGTGGAGCCGTATCGGGGAAGCGCGCTTTTCATTCACGCTGCCAAAGCCGACATGTCGGGAACTGCGGGATGCGTCGCGGTCCGGGAAAGCGATCTGCAACGCCTTGTTTCCCGGCTCGTGCCGGGCATGATCATCGACATCGATTTCGACGAACCAACGGATAAGCAGCCGTCTCAGCCGGGCCCGATCGAGATATACCAATTCAGAGGCCTGCGGCCGGGACCGCGCCTTCTCGTTTTGGGTGCGGTGCATGGCAATGAAATATGCGGCCCCCAGGCAATCCGGGCAATTATCGCCGAATGCACAGGACGTAAGCTGAAGATTGAGCGCGGGTTGGTAACCTTTGTTCCCGTCGTGAACCTGAAAGCGTTCTTGAAAGGCGAGCGCGAAGGGGATCGCAATTTCAACCGAGACCTGCGCGAAGTAACCGTACCGAAGCAGTATGAAGACTACGTCGCGAACCAGATTTGCGCAATGATGCGGGAGCACGACGTCCTTTTGGACCTGCACTCGTTTCGATCTCAGGGATCTCCTTTCGTGTTTGTCGGGCCGCGAGACCACGATAGCCTGATCGAACCATTCGCGCGCGCTGCTGAAGAGGAAGCATTTGCTTCCGTATTAGGACCAGATCTGATCCTCCACGGTTGGCTTTCCACCAATGTGAACGCCTTGATGGCAGGAACTGGCCGTGCAGAGTGGAGCCATGGCGGGTTGACACTCTCGCTGTCGTCCGGTGTGGGGACGACAGAATACATGCGGTTTGCCGGTGGCTATGGCGTCACTCTCGAATGTGGTTCGCACTTGGATTCACAAGCGCCCGTCATCGCAGCGAACGCCATACGCCGGGCCCTTGCCGCCTTGAAACTCATCGATGCGCCTTTTCCGGAACGGACCGTCAAGTGGGCGATCGAGCTTGTAGATGTGATATTTGCCGAGGATCCTGATGATCGCTTGGCTAAGGCATGGAAAACCGGCGATCAGGTCGGCGCAGGCGACATCATAGCCCACAGAGCGTCCGGTGAAGAGATTAATGCACCGGACGCCGGATACATCATATTTCCAGATTCAGCACCGGAGCCAGGGAAAGAATTATTCTATTTTGGTAGGATGAGTAGCAGATTTTCATAAAGTCCTGCCGGCAGGCACAAGGCTGTTGCGGCTTTTGCCCTTGTTCAGTTCGGCGGTCGTGGTCTTGCGAAGCTGCTCGTCGTGGATCCAGTCGAGGGTGCCTGTCATGCATGCCGATCAGTGCATCACTCGCCCCACCAACCGTGAAAATGGTGTACGGGTCCCCGTCCCTCCCCAACCTTCAACCCGCCGCCCGCGGAGAGCGCGGCGTGCAAATAGGCTTTGGCGATGGTGACCGCTTCGCCCAAGGGCCGCCCCAGCGCGAGTCCGGCCGCGATCGCGGCGGAAAGCGTGCAACCGGTGCCGTGGTCGTTGCGAGTGTTGATCCGAGGTGCAGGAAGGCGGACAACGGCCCCCCCGTCGAAGAATAGATCGGTGGCCTCGCCGTTCTTCCGGTGCCCGCCCTTGATAAGCACAGCATGCGCGCCAGCCCTAATGATAGCTTCCGCCTGCCGAGCCATCTCCGTTTCATCCTCGGCAACGGAGCGCCCCGTGATCAGCGCCGCTTCGGGCAGGTTGGGCGTGGCGACGAGGGCCAGCGGCAACAGTTCCTCCATCAGCGCGGCAACCGCATCCGGCCGAAGCAGGGGGTCGCCCGAGGTCGCGACCATGACGGGATCGACGACAGCTCGCTTGTCGAAGCGCCGTAATCCGTTGGCGATGGTAGTGATCGTCTCCTGGCGCGAGACCATGCCTATCTTAACGGCGCCCACGTCGAGATCGGAAAGTACCGCATCGATCTGCGCCGCGACGACGTTTGGTGAAACATCTTCGACCGCGCTGACGCCTTTCGTGTTCTGGGCGGTGATCGCGGTGATGACGCTGGCGCCGTAGACGCCGAGCGCCGAGAAGGTCTTGAGGTCCGCCTGGATGCCTGCTCCACCGCCAGAGTCCGATCCGGCGATGGTGAGAGCGATCGGCGTCTTGCTTACGCTTGGGAAAGGGGGAACAGACGTCATAATCGACCTCCTTGACGGCACATCACGGAGATCCAGGCAGAAGCGAAGAAGTGGCTAGTTTGGCCGGACACGGCCTCCTTCCGTTCCTACGCCGGCATGACCCGGATCAGGTTCAAGGGTCCGGCTCACCGCCGTCTCAGCACCGCCCGGTGCACCCCTCGGAATGCAAGAATGTATGGTCGGCGTCGCCGCGATGTCAACGTGCGGAACCCGTCGGTCCTCGGGCTCCGACTCGCTCGGAGATTGCAGTCGCGCCTTTCTTGAGGATATATTTCCCGGAATTCGATAGACCGCAATGCAGCCATTTCCCTTATCGTTTACGATCGCGCGTTTCCTCCTCGAAAACTGCCACGATTGCGCTATCCTTAGCCGAATTTTTGCGACCAGAAAGGAGCAAGCCATGGGCCTCCGCATAAACGACACAGCACCCGATTTCACCGCCGAGACGACGCAGGGCACGATCAATTTCCATGAGTGGATCGGCGATGGCTGGGCTGTACTCTTTTCCCACCCGAAGAATTTCACGCCTGTCTGCACCACCGAGCTCGGCGCCATGGCCGGGATCGAAGGCGAGTTCCGCAAGCGCGGCGTCAAGATCATCGGCATCTCCGTCGATCCGGTCGAAAGCCACGCCAAATGGAAGAACGACATCAAGACTGCAACGGGCTTTGACGTCGAATATCCGCTGATCGGCGACCGCGATCTGAAGGTGGCCAAGCTTTACGACATGCTGCCGGCCGGCGCCGGCGACACCTCCGAGGGCCGTACACCCGCCGATAACGCTACCGTGCGTTCCGTCTACGTCATCGGTCCCGACAAGAAGATCAAGCTGATCCTCACCTATCCGATGACGACGGGCCGTAACTTCAACGAAATCCTGCGGGCGATCGACTCGATCCAGCTCACCGCCAAGCATCAGGTGGCGACACCGGCCAATTGGCAGCAGGGCGAGGATGTCATAATCACGGCTGCCGTGTCCAACGAGGACGCAATCCAACGCTTCGGCTCGTTCGACACCGTTCTTCCCTATCTCAGGAAGACCAAGCAGCCGACGGCCTGAGGGCGGCTTGGCTCGCAAGCCACTGCATGTTTTTTAAATCGCACCCGATTTAAGGACAAAAACATGCAGCTATTCGAAGTGCTACAGCGTCCTCTGTGCGTCTGAAAAGACGCACGGCGTCGTAGGTCAGAGACGCGCGAAATCTTTGAGATTTTGCGCGTCTCTGGCGTGCGTTCTTAAAGTATCGCGCAAACCGGCGGGCGTTGCGCTAGCCGGCTTTCATAGCCGCCATGATCTCGGCCAGGACGCCATGCAGGGCATCGCGATAGCCATTGCGTGCCGAGGGCCCGCTTTCGTCTGAAGTCATCACGACGGTCAGCCTCAGCGACGGCACGATGTAGAGCATCTGGCCGCCATAGCCCCAGGCGTAATAGACATCATCGCCGCCGATGCGACGCATGAACCAGCCATAACCATAGCCATCGCCGGTGAAGCGGGAGGCCGTGCGTGGCTGCCAGGAAAGATCGACCCAGTCGGTCGGGACGATCTGCTGCCCATCCTCAGTCCGGCCGCGGTTCCGATAGAGCTCGCCGAAGGCGAGCAGCGACCGCGCACTCATCGCCATCTGATTGCCGCCGAGATAGATGCCTTGCGGATCGCGGTCCCAAGCACCGATCCTGAACCCCTCGACCGGGCCGAGCCACTCGCGCGCAAGCGCCAGGGTCGACTTGCCGCTGATTTTCGTCAGGATCGCCGAAAGCAGGTGCGTGGAGGCCGTCGAATAAAGCATCCGCCCGCCCGGCTCGTCGTCGAAAGGCTGCGCAAGGGCGAAACGAACCCAGTTGCGGCTCGAAACCCAGCGACCGTAGTTCGGTCCTGACATCCGCCCCAACCCCGCCTGCATCGATAGCAGATTGCCGACGGTAATTTCATTGATGCGCGGATCGGCCGACGAAGGCAGATCGTCCTTCAGGAGTGGTGCGATCTTCTGCTCCGGGCCATCAAGCAGGCCCTTGTCGATCGCAATTCCGACGAGCGCGGAGACGATCGATTTCGATGCCGACTTGATGTTGGTTGATTCGGACGGCGTGTGGCCGCGATAGCCCTCTTCGGCTACCGTCCTGCCGTCCTGTGCGACGATGATGGTTTTCAGCGATTTGAGGTCGTCCCTGCCGGCGAGGCTCTCCAGCAGGAGGGACACGTTGGGTCGCTCCTGCGCGCCGACAAGCGGCAGGACGGCGAAGAAGGACAGGAGAGCGACGATCAGCCTCATGCCATCGACCTAGGGCGAATGGCCGGCCAAGTCATCAACCACATGCAACGCTCACGACGATGTGAAGCTCGCTCGTTGCGGTTGATCCCCGCGTGCGGTCGTCCTCAGCTCGAACGTGCCGCAACCCAGTTGTGCCAGTCCTCCTCGCCGCCGTTGAAGACATTGAGGTCGACCCTGCCATCGACGCCGTGCGAGAGGCCGGAGCCGGAATATTGCCAGAAGAGCCATTTGCGGCCGGGGTAGACTTTTGACGGGTGGGCGGCCACGGAGCGCAGCCAGAAGGGATGATTCGGGAACGCCCCTTTCAGGTTGTCGCGGTAGAAATCCGGGGCGGTATAGATGATCGGGCGTTGGCCGTAATGCCGCTCCAGTTTGTCCATGAAGACCTGCATCTTCTCCCGCACCCGCTCAGGCGACGGCCGCCTCTTGCAGCTCGATTCGCCGTTCCATTCGACGTCGATGACCGGCGGCAGCGCGTCCGCTTCCCGCGGCACGTTGCGGATGAACCAGTCGGCCTGCTCGCCGGCGGTGCGGCACCAGTAGAAGAAGTGGTAGGCACCCCGCTTCAGCCCGGCTGCCTGCGCCCTTCGCCAGTTCTTCTTGAACATGGGATCAAGATGATCGCCGCCATCGGTCGCCTTGATATAGGCAAAGTTGGCGCCCTGCGTCCTGAGCTTCACCCAATCAATGTCACCCTGCCAGCGCGAGACGTCGACGCCGTGGACGGCGAGCTTGCGGGGGGACCTTTTGCCGAAATTGATCGGCTTAGCGTCGCGGAAGCGGTGGCTGTAAATGCGTGCGCGGCCGCCTTGCGGCGCCCTCTCGATCGCGGGATTGTCGGGGGCAAGCATGGCGATCGGCCGCTCAGACGGCACGGGCATGCCTGCGGCTCGTTCTGCCGGCATGAAGGCCTGCGGCTCCGGGGGAGGCCCTGCCCAGGCCAACGCCTCCTGCGGCGGAGCGGATTGCACATCGCCGGCGACGATATTCGTGGAAGGCACGGGGCTTGCCGGCCGGACGACCGAACTCGTCGTCTCTCGCGACGGCCGCTGGGCGCGATCCCGACTGCCCCCGAATCCACAGGCAGACAGAGCCACACAGGCGAGGAAGATTGCAGAAACACTCGATAGACGACGCATAGGAACCCGCACGCGAAACAAATGACGGCGAGGTTCGGCGCCGTCAGGACCCACTGACGTGACTTGCTAACGGGAAATTACCAAGAAAGATTGAATCCAATCTTTACGGATGACGCTGCCGGGTGCGCGGAGGAGAAATTAGCTACGAGCGTCCGTCCGCCACCGAGATAGTGCCGGTGATATTCGGGAAAAACAAAAGCGCCCGCTCAAGAGGATGCGGGCGCTTCAACAGATCTGAGCTATATCGTAGCGGGGGCTTTAGCGGCCAACGGCAGCCCGGGCAACACGATGGATATCGGCGCGATCGATGCCGAGGTCGTGTAGTTCGCGGGTCGACATGCGGCCCAGTTCGGCAACCGTCTGACGATACCTGCGCCAGTTGTTGAAAGAGCGTGCTACGTTCATTTTGATCCCCTTTCTTGGGCTGTTCGAGCCTGGCTGCCAATCTGCGGCGCCTCGCTCGCTTCGATGAGCAGGATATAATGCAGACCCTTCGCAGACTGCAGCGCTGAGACTTCAGCGCTCCCATGCGTCAGATGCATGGGTGCGACGGTGTCTTGCCGAGTGCAAGATCCAGTCTCGAGCCGTCTTTGCGGCTATTTGCGCGCGAAGCTGAAGGTGAAGTGGCTGCCGCGATGGTAATCGATCGCGTAGATAACGGGCATGCCGGAGGGACTGTAGCAGGTTTCGCGGATAAGCAGTGCCGGTCCGAAATCCCTCAGATCATGTCGCTCGACCACCTCTTCCGGCAGCATTACCGCCGAGACGGTCGCTGCGGACATGCGCGGCCGATGCTTGTATTTATCGAGCAGCTCCAGCAGCGAACCGCTCCAATCGATATCGTAAAGCCGCGAGGGGATAATGCTGCGCGGTATGTAGTCGACGGAGTAGAGGATCGGTTCGTCCTCCTGCAGCCGCAGCCGCTCAAGGCGGATGACCCGCTCGCCTCGCCCAAGCCGCAATTGTTCGGCCGTGGCCGCATCGGGCATCTCCTCGGCGATCGACAGCACCTTGCTGACCGTCTCATAGCCGTAGTGTCGCGTCATATCGGTGACGCTTTCGAATACGGTGATCGGTCGATCCACCTGGACGGCCGACATCGGGGAAACAAACCTGCCCCGGCCGTGCTCGACATAAATGATTCCATCCTGCTCGAGCAGTTTCAGCGCCTCGCGCAACGCCGGTCGTGAGATCTTGAAGCGTTGCGTAAGCTGGGCCTCGGTCGGCAGCTTGTCGCCTGGATTGAGCCCTTCGTCGCGGATCAGGTCGGCAATACGGTCGCGAAGCTGGATCACCAGAGTGCGCGTGTCGCGAAGGGGCTCGTCCAATTTCCTCTCTCCGAATGAAAGCAGATGAAATTCTTCTTGTCTGACAAATCCAGACAGGTCAAGGCTTCGCCAACTGCCGTGCAGGCCGCAATCCGTTTCGGGCATCACCTTATCCGGATTGCGCAAGATATCTCCCTTGACACACATGGGCATTGTTGTCAGTTGTCTTACAACATTGCTGCGCAACGAGCGGGCAATTGCAGCGCCAATCGAGAGAAAACCATGCTGAACTTTGACGAACAGAGATTCCTTCGTATCCAGTCGGGCGCGGTCGCCCTCAGACAGCGCCTGGACGAAGTCATTGCGTCCTGCCTTGAAAAGGGCGCGGAGAACATCTTCTTTCTCGGAACCGGCGGCGCCGCCATTCTGATGCAGCCTGCGGCCCAACTGCTGCAGCGCCAGTCGCGCTTCCCCGTCTTCATCGACCTGCCCGCGGAACTTGTCGTCACCGGATCGGCAAACCTCACGGCGAAGTCGATCGTCGTCATCCCCTCCCTTTCCGGCACGACGAAGGAGAGCGTAGCTTTCCTCGCCAAGGCGAAGGAGGTTGGCGCAACCGTGCTGACGCTGGTCGGGCATGAAGAAACCCCGCTCGGCAAAGGTGGCGATCACGCTTTCGTCAATTTCGCCGAGGACGACACGTCCTGCGAGTCCTTCTACTTGCAATCGCTCTTCATCGCGCTTTCGATCATGCGCCATCGCGGGGAAATCGAGAACTACGACCAGGTCGTCCGCGAGCTCGAGGCGCTTCCGCGACTCCTGCTCGAGGTGAAGCGCAGCTACGAGAAAAAGGCCGAGGACTTCGCCAGAATCCTTGCCGGCTCGGATTATCATATCATCACCGGCGCAGGGAATGTCTGGCCCGAGGCCTTCTATTACGGCATGTGCATTCTCGAAGAAATGCAATGGATCCGCACCCGTCCCGTCCACGCCTCCGATTTCTTCCACGGTACGCTGGAGCTCGTCGAGAAGGACGTCAGCGTGGTTCTCTTCAAGGGCGAGGACAGCCTGCGGCCGCTCGCCGATCGCCTAGAGAATTTCGCTCGTAACTACACCGACAAGCTGACGGTGCTCGACACCGCGGAATTTGCCCTGCCCGGCATTTCCCCTGAGGTGCGCGGTTCCGTCTCGCCGATCGTTCTTGCCACCGTGCTCGAACGCATCAGCGCGCATCTCGAAGTCATGCGCAATCATCCGCTGACGACGCGGCGCTACTACAAGCGCGTTGCATACTGACAGGACAGACGGCAAAGCATGAAGGCCGCGGAACGCCCCCTCGCGTCCGCGGGCTCGTCACCACGCCCGGAGACAGTCATGGCCTCTTTCCGTTTCGCCGCCGTCGGCGACAATTGCATCGATCGCTTCCTCCCTCCCCCGACACGATCCTACGTCGGCGGTAATGCGATCAATGTCGCCGTTCAACTCGCGCGGCTCGGCCATCAGGCCTTCTACTTCGGCGCCATAGGCCGCGATGACGACGGCGCAAAGGTCCGCGGCGGACTGCGTGACAATGGTGTGCATGTCAACTACTTGCGCGAGCGCGACGGCAATACCGCCTATACCAACATCGACGTCACGCCCGCGGGCGACCGGATTTTCGTTTACGAGGATTTCGGGGTCTGTGCAGGATACCGGCCGGAGCCAGCCGATTTCGAGGCGCTGAAAACGATGGACCATGTGCACATCGGCTGGCTCGACGACGGCGGCGCGCTCCGTCGAGCGCTTTCGATGGCAGGCGTCCGCGTCTCGCAGGATGTCTCGGTGAATGCCGCTGCCGCCAATGTCGGCGTCGAGGGGCTATCGATCGCCTTCGGCTCGGCCGGCGAGGACGACTCCAGGGCCGAACACCTTATCCATGATTTTCTGACCGGCGGCGCGCGCCTCGCCGTAGTGACGCGCGGCGGCCGCGGCTCGCTTGCAAGCGATGGCGCGACATGCGCCGCGGCCGGCATCCGGCCGGTGCAGGTGGTCGACACGACCGGCGCCGGCGACAGTTTCATCGCCGGTTTCATAGCCGCCCATATTGCGGGTCGGCCGCTCGCCGAAAGCCTGCACGCCGGGCGCGATCTGGCGGCACTGACCTGCACCCATATTGGCGGGTTTCCGCAGGATCCGCAGCCGATCTGACGTACCGGCTAAACCCCCGCCTCGCTAGGCGCTGGAGGCGTACAGGGGCCGCGCGGCTCGCTGCTCGGCCGCGCGGCTTTCCGTCAATGCAGCAACTGGCTCAGAAACAGACTGGCGCGCTCCGTCTTCGGGCGCGCGAAGAATTCTTCCGGCTCGCCCTCTTCGACGATGCGGCCGCGGTCCATGAAGATCACCCGGTCCGCCACCTGACGTGCAAAACCCATCTCGTGCGTCACGCAGATCATGGTCATGCCATCATTCGCCAGCGCCACCATCGTGTCGAGCACTTCCTTGACCATTTCCGGATCGAGGGCGGATGTCGGCTCGTCGAAGAGCATGACCTTTGGGTTCATGCAGAGCGCCCTGGCGATCGCAACCCGCTGCTGCTGACCGCCCGAAAGCTGGCCCGGATATTTGTTCGCCTGCTCCGGAATGCGCACCCGGCCGAGATAGTGCATGGCGATCTCGATCGCTTGCTTGCGCGGCATCTTCTTCACCCACATCGGCGCGAGGATGCAATTCTCGAGGATGGTCAGGTGCGGAAACAAGTTGAACTGCTGAAAGACCATGCCGACCTCACGCCGGACGGCGTCCACCTTGCGCTCGTCCTCGCCCAGTTCGACGCCGCCGACGGTGATGTCGCCCTGCTCGTGCGCCTCGAGGCGGTTGATGCAGCGGATCAACGTCGACTTTCCCGAGCCTGACGGGCCGCAAATGACCACCTTCTCACGCGGCGCGATCAAGAGGTTGATGTCGTCGAGCGCGTGATAGCGGCCGTACCACTTGTGGACACCGCGCAGCGCGATCTCCGAGGTGGCCATGTCGATCGAAGTGGGCATTCTTACCTCCAGAATTTTATTTCAGGACGAGCCATGCGGAGAGCACGATGACGAGGGCGCCGATAATCGTGTGCAGCTCGATCGGAGCGGAAAATAGGAGAGCCCCATAGAGGCCGCCCCAGATGATCTGACTGTATTGGAACGGCGCCACGACCGATGCATTGCCGACGCGAAAGGCGCGCACCAGGAGGAAATGGCCGCCCAGCAGCAAGAGACCGGCCGCGCCGGCGCCTAGAAGATCGGTTGCCGTCGCCGCCTCTAGCCCGCCGCTGATCATGGAGGCGCTCAAGGCGGTGGCGGCAAGCACCACGAGCAACGTCGCGACCAGAGCCAGGTCGCTCTCGCTCGCCTTCGCGCGCCGCAAGAGAACAAGGGAAAGAGCAAAGGCGAGAGCCGAGGCCGCAGCCGCGGCATGGCCGAGATTGAGCGGCGCAATTCCCGGCCGGAGCGCAATGGCAACGCCGGCGAAACCGATCATCACTCCGCTCCAGGCCAGCGGCGACAATCTTTCGCCAAGCAGCACAAAGGCGAGTATCGCCACCAGAAGCGGCGTTAGGAACGCCAGCAGGTAGGCTTCGGCGAGCGGCAGCATCGAAAACGCGTAATGGATGAGCAGCGTATCGACGGCAAGCAGGAGCGCGCGTATGAGGGCCAAACGCGGGTGGCGCGGCAGGAACGATCCGATGTTGCCGGTTGCGCCGGCATAAACGCCAAGGAGCACTAGGGCCGCAATCGTGATCATGAAAGTCACCTGCGGCACCTGAAAGCGCTCCGCCATCAGCTTCACCAGCACATCGGCGCCGGAGAACACCGCGAAGGCCATGAAGCCTAGCGTGGCGGCACGTAGGTTCCGCCGCATGCCGGCCCTTGCCGGCGCGATTTTCGCATCAGCGGACATTGAAGCGTCCGAACCGGGCTTCGATGCGGGATTGCAGGAATTCCAGCCCGACCGAAAGGATCCAGTAGATCATCGAGGCGGTGATCAGCATTTCGATGTGACGGAATTCGGTCTGCCCTTGCGTGCGGGCGAGATACATGAGCTCCCAGACGCCAACGACGGAAACGAGCGAGGAGTCCTTCAGCATCGCGATGAACTGGTTGCCGGTCGGCGGGATGATGACGCGCATCGCCTGTGGCAGGATCACAAGCCCCATCGTCTGACTCGGACTCAAGCCGAGCGCGGTCGCCCCTTCCGTCTGCCCCCGCGGAATGCTCTCTATGCCCGCGCGGAAAATCTCCGTCATGTAGGCGCCGTAACAGAGCGAAAGAGCGAGGATGCCCGCCGGAACCGCACTGATCACATAGCCGACCTGCGGCAGCCCGAGATAGATGATGTAGATCTGCATCAAGAGCGGCAGGCCGCGGAAGAGGGAAGTATAGAAGGTCGCAAGTCCGTAGATGACGCCGTTCTTGGAAAGCTTCGCGATCGCCCCGACAAGCGCGATGACGGTCGCGACCGCAATCGAGATCACCGAGATATAGAGTGTCGTTACCACGCCCTGCGAGATCAGAAAGCCGACCTTTTTCGCAATGAAAGCAAAGGAAAGATCGAAGGAATAGAAAAACAGCATCAGGAGCACGAAAAGCTCTATCCAGACGCCGACTACCTGGAAGCTGCGCGGCAGTTGCCGCAGCGCCTTCCAGTTCACGGCCGCGATCGAGGCGATCATCATCGCGCCGATCAGCCTTGCAAGTGCAGGGTTGGCGGCGAGCCAGTCCGATGCCGTCGGCAGCACGTGCCCGATCCAGGCCGGGCTCACCCCGAGTCCGTAGATTGCGAGAGTGATGAGCGCGAGGATGACGAAAACCCCCGTGCGTCGCGCGGTATCCGGATAAGTCAGTATCAGGCGACCAATCATTCGTTCCCTCCGGCGTTCAGGCCGCGCGCTCGCGCCACCAGTCCTGTGCCTGCAATTTCCAATAGGTGAGCTGGGCGACGGCGAGCCCTGCATAGCCGCCGGCCCAGACGAGTCCGAAGGGCTTAAAAAGCTTGTAGCGATCGGACTGTCCCAAAATGCCTTCGGCCACCAGCTTCCCGCCGATTGCCGTGGTGTTGAGGCCATGGCCGCCGAAAGCCGTGCAATACCAGACACCCGGCTGCAGCTCACCAATCTGTGGCATCAGGTGGCGCGCATAGGACATGAGGCCCGACCAGGCGAGTTCCGTCTTCAGATCCTTCAACTGTGGATATGTGCCGACGATCTCGCGCCGCAATTCCCTCGCAAGCGTGGCCGGCGAGGCTGAGCGCGTGGTGATTCTTCCTCCCCACAACAGTCGCCTTCCGCCGTCGACCAGCCGGTAGTAATCGCCGGCACGCCGGTTGTCGCCCACCGCGTCCGTGGTGGCGATGGCGTTACGCAGGATTTCCGATGCCTCCTCGCTCACCATCACGTAGGTCGCGATCGGCAGGAAAGAGCGCTTCAGCCGGCCGTTGAGAGATCCTGTATAGCCGCCGGTGGTGAAGACAACCTGGCGCCCCTTGACCCGGCCGCGGGCGGTGGACACCACCTTTTCGGCGCCGCCGACCGCGCTTCCCGTCGCAGCCGATCCCTCATAAATTCGCCCGCCGAGACGCTCCACTTCGTCGGCAAGCCCGCGCAGATAATTGAGCGGATGCATATGGAAGGCCCGTCGGTCGCGCAGCCCATGGAAGTAGCGCTTCGACTTGAGCACCGAGCGGACCTGCTCCGTGTCGAGATAGTCGATTTCGTAGCCATAGGCCCGCTTCAACTCATCCGCATGGGCCTTCAGGCTGTTCCCGTCATCATAGCGCACGACGCCCATAATTCCGGGCTGCGGCCGGGCGCTGTCGATCTGCAGCGCCTCGATCGTTTCGCGCACGAAATCGACGCCTTCGATCGAAAGAAGATGCAATTGCCGGGCGGCCCCATCTCCCGCCCTGCGGGCGATCTCGGCGCTGCCGGTAGCAAAGCCGGGGCTGACGAAGCCGCCATTGCGGCCGGAAGCGCCGAAGCCGACGCTTTCCGCCTCGAGCACGACAACCGATTGGCCGGCGCGCGCGAGCTGCAGCGCGGTTGTCAGACCTGCAAGCCCTCCTCCGACGATAACGGTGTCGCATTCGATCACTTCTGACAGGACTGGTCTGACCTTCGCGTCGGCCAAAGTCTGTGTGTAATAGGTCTCGGGATAGGACATCTTCTCTCGTGCAAAGGTCGCTTGACGGTGGATTCTGGAGCGGTGCCGGCGCGGCACAAGGCGTAGCGGGCGGTGCCCGCCGCATGCCGCGCCCACACGTCGCCGGGTCGGATCAGGATCGCGATCTGGCCGGTGAGGTCCAAATCACGATCCGGCGACATCAGTCGGCGCTATAATCCTTGCCGTACCACTTGGTGGTCAGGGCCGCGAGCGTACCGTCCTTCTTCATCTCGGCGATGATGTCGCCGACCTTCTTCGTCCAGTCCGCGTCGACCTTCTCGGCAATCACCACCAACGGCTCCTTGAAGGCATATTCGCCATTGAGAACGCGCAGCGGGTAGCCATTCTTGATCGCGTTGAGCGCGGTCTGCTCCGGCGCAATGACCGCGTCCAAGCGCACGCCGTCGCCGAGACGCAGATCGTCGAAAGGCAGCATGGAGTCGGCGAAGGTGCGGATTTCGCCCGGCTCCAGCTTGTACTCGACCGGCGGTAGGCCGGGTGCATCGATTTCCAACTGGCGGCGGATGTAGTCTTCCGACGTCGTCGCCGTCTCGACTCCGATGATCTTGCCGTTGAGGTCGGCAACGGCCTTCGCCTGGCTGTCCTTGTGCAGGACATAGACATAAGGGCTGTAGTAATAAATGCCGGCGAAGTCGATCACCTGGGCGCGCGCCTTTGTCGGGGTGACCGAGCCGACGCCGAGATCGTAGCGTCCCTGCCAGCGACCGCCGGTCAGCGTGGCCCAGTCGGGCGTCTCGAAGCTGACCTCGACCCCGAGCCGCTTGGCGATTTCCTTGGAGACGTCGATGTCAAAGCCGACGAGTTGATTGCTGTCGTCGAGGTAGCTCTGGGGCGGCCAGCCGCTATTGGTGGCGACCACCATGGCCTTCTTGCCCATGACCCGGTCGAGCGTTTCACCCGCCTGTGCCGCAGTCGCAAAGGCCAGCGCGGCGACGCCGATGGCAAGCTGTGTAAACAGTCTTTTCACGCATTCCTCCTGTTTTTCGTTAGCCGTGGGTTCCCGTTCCTGTAAGATGTCTGACAACATAAACTGTAAATCGAACGATCCTCGTGTCAAGGCGGGATCGTCGCTCCGTCCATGAAACGAAATGATGAAACCATGCGGATTCGTGATGGCAGCTATAGGCTCTGCCGCCGCATTCTCCTGAGACGAACGCCTGGCCGCTGGTTCGGAACGGAGGGCGCACCCCTGTAAAGATTCAGCGCCGTCCGTCTCGGAGGAGCCGCTCCACCGCCGTCTCAACCGAGTGCTGCCAGGCGGGCATGACGCAGCCGAACGTCGCCGCGAACCTCGCTGTCGACAGGCTTGAATTGGCAGGACGGCGCGCCGGCGTCGGGAAATGGGCTGTCGTGACGTCTCGGACAATGGACCAGGGGCCGCCGCGGGTGCGGCTCACCGCCAGGACATGGCGCGCCAGATCCGCACGGTTGGTGACGCCCGTGCCGACGAGGTGATAGACGCCGAAAACGCTGTCATCTCTGGCTTGGATCATTCGCGCCGCCACCTCGAGCACGGCCTCCGCGATGTCGAGCGCCGAGGACGGATTGCCCCATTGGTCGGCCACGACCTGAATCTCCTCGCGGTTCTCCGCAAGCCGCAGCACGGTCTTCACGAAATTCTTTCCGAAGGGACTGTAAACCCATGCCGTGCGCAAGATCAGATGGCGTGGATTTGCCGCCGCCACGGCTTTTTCGCCAGCAAGCTTGGTCGCACCATAGACGCTCAGCGGAGCCGGTGGATCGTCCTCGACATAGGCGCCTTCCTTGCTCCCGTCGAAGACGTAATCGGTGGAAACATGGATGACCGGCAGCCCGAGAAGGGCGGCCGCTTCGGAAACCGCGCCTGCCCCCGTGGCATTGACGGCGAGCGCCAATTCCGGCTCGGCCTCGGCCTGGTCGACGGCGGTATAGGCGGCAGCCGAGATGACAAGATCGGGACGGCAGCGCTCGATCGCGGGCAGAATCGTTTCCGCGCGCGCCAGATCGAGATGCGGCCGCCCGACCCTCACCACCTCGATGTCCGCCCGCTTGCGCGAGCGTTCGACAAGGCTTTGGGCCAGTTGCCCGTTGCAGCCTGTGACGACAATCCTCATCGGGCCCTCCGACGTTGTTCGCCGAGACGGGCGCCCGCATAGCGCTCATGGCGAATCGGCTCCCACCACCAGCCGTTGGCGAGGTACCAATCGACCGTCTCGCTCAGGCCGGCCTCGAACCCCCGCTTCGGCCTCCAGCCAAGTTCCCGCTCGATCTTCGAGGGGTCGATCGCGTAGCGCCGATCATGGCCCGGCCGGTCGGAGACAAACGCGATCAGATCTCGGTAGCGTCTGCCGCTTCTACGCGGCAAACGGACGTCGAGCAGGTCACAGATGTTCTCCACCACCGAGAGATTGCTACGCTCGGCACGCGCACCGATGTTGTAGCTCTCTCCCGGTCTGCCCTTCGTCATCACAAGCTCGAGCGCCCGCGCATGATCGTCCACATGAAGCCAGTCGCGGACGTTCGCACCGGTTCCATAGATCGGCAGCGGCCTCTCCTCAAGGGCATTGATGATGACGAGCGGGATCAGTTTTTCCGGGAAATGGAACGGGCCGTAATTGTTGGAGCAGTTGGTAAGCACCACCGGCAGTCCGTAGGTGTGATGCCAGGCGCGAACGAAGTGATCCGCCGCCGCCTTCGACGCGGCATAGGGCGAGGACGGTTGGTAGCGCGTCTCCTCGGAGAAGAAGCCACTGTCGAAGGGGAGATCACCGAAAACCTCGTCGGTCGAGACATGGTGGAAACGGAATCCGTCGCGGGCGTCGGCATCAAGTTCCAACCAGTAGGTCAGCGCGGCGCAGAGCAGGCGCACCGTGCCGACGACATTGGTTTCGGCAAAGGCGTTCGGCCCTTCGATCGACCGGTCGACATGGCTCTCGGCCGCAAGGTGCATCACTTTGTCGATGCGCTCGCGGCGCATGATGTCCAGGAGCGCGTGCTCATTGCACACGTCGACGCGATAGAAGGCGTAGTTCGGCTGCGCTTCGACGGCCCGCAAGGACGCGAGATTACCGGCATAGGTCAGCTTGTCGACATTGACGACACGCTCGGCGCCGCTCGCAACCAGATGCCGGCAGACGGCAGAGCCAATGAATCCCGCCCCGCCCGTTACCAGGACCCGCATCGCCGCCTCCCCTACACCGAGAGGTCGAAAAGTGTGGCGTCGGTGAGCAGGGGCGCATTCCGGTCCTTCGTGGACAGATGCAAACCGCCGGCATCAAGAGGCCACTGAATTCCGATCTGCGGATCATCGAAGCGGATCGCTCGATCATGTTCGGCGGAGTAGTGCTCGCTCACCTTATAGACAACCTCCGTCTCCGGTTCGAGAGTGAGGAAGCCGTGGGCGAATCCCACGGGCACCAGTATCTGGTTCCATCGTTCGGCCGAGAGCTCGAGTCCGACCCATTGCGCGAAGGTCGGCGACCCCTTGCGAATGTCGACCGCGACATCGAATACCCGTCCCCGGACGACGCGCACGAGCTTTGCCTGCGCCCGCGGCGGAAGCTGGTAATGCAGGCCGCGCAGCGTCCCCGCTGCCGCGGAATAGGAATGATTGTCCTGCACAAAGCTCAGATCGAAACCGTGCGACGAGAGCTTCGCCGCATTGTAGGTTTCTGAAAAGAAGCCTCGCTCGTCGATGAGCTTGCGCGGGACGATCTCCACGACACCGTCGAGGCCGAGGGATTTGATCTCAAGCATCGGCAAGCTCCCTGATGCGCCGCCGGAGATAGACGGCATATTCATTCTTTCCGAGGAGGGCAGCGCGGGCGAGCACCTGGTCGGCCGAGACATAGCCGAGTTCGAAGGCGATCTCCTCCGGGCACATGACCTTGACGCCCTGGCGGTGCTCGATGGTGCGCACGAAGGAGGCGGCATCATGCAGGCTGTCATGCGTCCCGGTATCGAGCCAGGCATAGCCCCGTCCGAGCCGGCAAACATGGAGGTCTCCCTGCTCGAGATAGGCACGGTTGACATCCGTGATCTCCAGTTCGCCGCGGGCGGACGGCCTGATCGAGGCGGCGACGTCGAGCACGTCGTTCTTGTAGAAATAGAGCCCCGTGACCGCCCAGCTCGACCTCGGCCGCTCCGGTTTTTCTTCGATCGTCTCCGCCTGCCCGGTGCGGCTGTTGAAACTGACGACGCCGTAACGCTGCGGGTCGTCCACCTGATGGGCGAAGATCGTGGCGCCGCTTTCCCGCGCCGCGGCCTCTCGGCATAGCTCGGGCAGCCCCGCGCCATAGAAGATATTGTCGCCGAGGATCAGGGCGACGTTACCGTCGCCAATAAAGTTCCGGCCGATGATAAAGGCCTCAGCGAGTCCATTGGGCTCGGGCTGCTCCGCATAGGAGATAGCGAGCCCGAGTTCGCTGCCGTCGCCGAGCAGCTCTTCGAAGAGCGGCCTGTCCCTTGGCATGGTGATCACCAGGATCTCACGAATTCCGGCCAGCATGAGCGTGCCGAGCGGGTAATAGATCATCGGCTTGTCGTGTACGGGAAGCAATTGCTTCGAAACCGAGATCGTGACGGGGTAAAGCCTCGTCCCCTTGCCGCCTGCAAGAATGATACCCTTCATGCGGTACCTCCGCTTCCTGCCCGGATGTCTCGGCCACAGCCGCGGCCGCAGTTTCGGTCGAGCGCACTCCAGATCATTTCGCGCGCCCCTCTCCGATTTCGGCCGGTTCGATCGCCGCCGCGGCAGCGGGACTCAACTTGCCGCAGCGCCAGAGGCTGTAGGAGGGCTCGGTATCCCAGTCGTAATAGAAGGCCGCCGTCAGCCGCTTTGCTTCCATCAACTGGCCGAATGCCGCCCGCATGGCGCTGATCGTGTTTTCGCGCCAACGGTCGTCGACGGGGCATGAACGTGCCGTATTGGCGATCCCCCATTCCGTCACCCAGCAGGGCTTGCCCCAATCGGCCGGCTGGCAGAAATCGAGAAGGTTCGTCACGCGGCGATCGAGTGCGGCCGGGGCCAACCTTCCGGGGTAGATGTGGATGCCGTAGGCGTCGACGAGGCCGTCCATGCCCCTTTGGCGGAGAGCGGCAATGAAGTCGCCGGGGTCGAGCCGTTCCATGCCGCGCTTGTCCGCCTGCTCGGCGCTCATGTCGGACAGACCGGCCGAAACGACGGCGGCATCCCGGCTGTGCACCGTCGCACGCACTTCGTCGCGGCTGATTTCGAGAACCCGAATGTAGGTGTCGAGGCCCCGCTCGAACGCAGCCCGGTCCTGAAGCTCGGCGATGCTGCGCGGGCTTCGCGTCCCCGGCTCCCGATAGACGGCGAGGTCTCCATTGTAACCGGCATAGTTGATTTCGTTTCCGGGCTCGATCGCTTCGAGGCGGATGCCGAGCGCGTCGATGCGCTGGAGCGCTTCGTGGAGGCTCTTGCGGTATCGGTCGGGATCGAGATCGGACAAGCGATAGATGTCCCAGACGCGGCCGAAGCCGGTGCGCGGACGGGCGTTCTCCGGATAGTAGCTCTTGTTCGCGAGCTGGATCTCGAGAAGGATGCGCAGACCGAGCCTGCTTGCGATCTCCACCGCCTCGATGCTCTTGTCGACCGGCCGCGACAGCGAGACCCGGATATGGGTCGCGCCGCTCGCGGCGATGTCCTTCAATATTCTCTCCTGCTCTGCGCGAGGGAGCCAGGCGAGGTGCAGGCGGTTGACGCCGATGCGGGGCGCCGCGGGGTCACCGGCATGGGCGAGCGGCGAAAGCGCCAGCAGCGCGGCGAAGAGCAGCGCGACGGGCCCTGCCCTCCCGCTCCCGCGCCTAGAGGCCCACATGCGCGAGAGCGCTGCGGAAGTTGGACTCGCAGGCCGAGTAGCGATCGATAACGGCCTGCGAGTCGATATTGGCAAGGAAATTCGCGAGATAGGTTCTTCTGTCCGCCTCCCGGTTCCAGATCGCCGCTTCGATATAGGGGAAGCCGATGAACTCCAGCATTTCCCGCATGCGATCGTCGACGGCAATCATCAGCGAAGGTACGCCCGCCTGCATGCCGATGACGCAACCATGGAACCGACGACCGAAGCAGAGATCCCGCGACGAGACCCAGCCGCGCCACTGGTTGGTGTCGAAGAAGACCAGGAGCTCGTGCTTCCTCTGCCATTTCTCCGAATGCTTGTATTCGGTCTGGCCGGTGATGCGCCCGCTTGCCCGGTCGTAAACATGGACGTCATCCTCGACGGGCAGGGCGAGATTGTATGCGACCACTTCGTCCTGGACGACATAGCTTGCGACACTATCCGGCTTCAGCAGCGCGTGGGCATCGACGATCGTATCGGCGACGCTGCCGAGATAGCCGCCGAAGGCGATCTTCTGCGCCGACGCCAGCTCCGGATTGGCGAGCGCTGTCAGTGAACGCTTCATCTCGTTCGGTGCAAAGAAAAGCGAGGGGCAACCCGTCGGCTTCACGAACTTCATGCCCTGCTCCCTGAGGAACTCGGCGGTGAAATAGCCGCGGGTGAGAAAGAAGCTCTCCTTGTTTCTGAGCACGTCCAGGAATTTGAGGGTTCCCGCCGGCAGACTTTCCTTGAGCCCCTCTCTGCGCTGGATGCCGATACCCATGACCACGACGGGCATCTTCAGCTTGCCGAACACCTCCGCCTCGAGAGCGGCCGAGTAGCCGGGGCGCAGGAGATTGGCCGAGGCGAAGACGCAGATGTCGAACTGCTGATGGAGGTGCTCATAGACCTCGTCCGAGTTGCGGCTGTTGGCGAGATGCCAGAAGGGCACGTAGGTGACGTCATGCCCCCGCAGGGCGTGAGCCGCACCTTCGCCGATCAGGTAATTGCCGGTATTGGCGATTTTCCTGACCTGATCGATCAGGTCCTTCTTGGTCCTGACCTCGTCGAAATAGGGCCTGTGGCGGACCTCCGCCCCGATTACGCCCGCGACGGTGCGCTGCAGATATGAAGGGATTCCTGTAAGCAAGATACGCATCGATACACCCAATTTAGTGCGAGACCAGCGAAGGCTCGTGAACGACTAATGTCCGATGCCGATCTCGCGAAGCGCGGAGCGGAACGTGCGCTCGCGATCGGAATACCTGTCGACGAGCTCCGACGCATTCAGCCCGGCCAGATGATCGGCAACGAATTCGGCCCTGTTTTCCGCCTTGTCGACGTCAACGACATCGATTGCCGGCAGGCCCGTGTAGCCCAACATCTCGCGCATTCGGTCATCGACCGCCACCATCAGGCTCGGCACGCCTGCCTGCATGGCAATGATTGAGCCGTGGAAACGCCGGCCGAAGTTGAAGTCCATGGACGAGGCCCAGGCGCGCCACTGGTTCGTGTCGAAGAAGGTGCGAACGTCGAATGGCGTTTTCAGCCGCTCGGTACCGGGATAGCTGAGCTCGCCGAGCATGCTGCCGGAGGCGGAATCATAGACGCGCCCGTCGCCATTCGCCTCCACCGTCATGTCGAAGTGGAGGAACTCGTCCTGGATCACGTATTGGGGGCGCGAACCCTCAGGCGCCAGCGCCGCGGCGTCGACGATGCAATCGTGGTTTGCGCCGAGATAGCCGGAGAAGATGGTGCGCGCCTTGCCCACCTCGACTTTCGGCAGCTTCTTCAGCGATGCGCGCATGTTGTGCGGTATGAAATAGATGGACGGGCAGCCGGTCGGCTGGACGTAGGAAAAGCCCTGGTCCTTGAGGAAGCCCGCCGTCTCGAATCCGCGCGTCAGGAAATAGTGCTCACGCTCCTTCAGCACGTCGAGGAGGCGCTTCGTCCCCTCCGGCAGGCTGTTTTCGAGATCCCGGCGGTTCTGGAGGCCGATACCGAGCATGACGATCGGCATCTTGAGTTTGCCCAACACTTCCGCCTCGGCGTCCGCGGAGAGGCCCTTGCGCAGCAGATTGGCGCAGGTGAAGACGCAGATATCGAAGTTCGCGTTGAATTCCTCGAGCCCCACTCCGTTCTTGCTGCAATTGTAGAGGTGCCAGAACGGCACCTGCTTGGCGTGCGGCGCGATCGCGCGCAACGCCCCCTCGCCGATCAGGTAGTTTCCGGTATTGCTGATGTTGCGAAGCTCCTGAAGAAACTCCTCCTTCGTCTCGGGCTGTTTCTGCCGCTCCGAATAGGAAACCGACAAGCCGTGGGCGCCGTTCGCAAGGCGCGTGTAATGACCAGGAATTCCCGTCACGAGGATTCTTGGACGCATGCACTAGACCCTTCTCTTTGACATCGGCGGGAACCTGTCAGCCCACTGCCGCAACTTCGGGATTGGATGTCTCGCGGCCGCGAATGACCTTGGCGCGCGAGAGCGATGAATTGTTCACTGAGCGGTCGCACCAGCCGAGGAACTCCGAAAAGGAGGATGTCCACGAGCGGCGGGCCGCCGTTCTCAAGCATCCCTCCATCAGCGGTGCGAGCTTCTGGCGATTATGGGCCACCTCTTCGATGACCTTCGCCATGTCCCGCACCACCTGCGGATCGGCGGAGGCGTCGATCAGGATGCCGTCCTCCCCATCCGTTATGAGCTCGTCGACGGCGCCGACGGCGGTGGCGATGGGAACGCAGCCGAGCTGCTGCGCCTCTGCGATCATCAGGGGAGCGCCCTCCCAGCGCGAGGGCATGAGGAGCACATCGGCCCAGCCGAGCGCCTTGATCAGATCCTTGCTTGCAAAGACGGGCGGCCGCACCTCGACCCCGAGGTCCCTCAGCCGATCCGTCCACGAAATGGTGGCATCCGCGAGGATCTCGCCGCCGATGGCGCGTGCGTCGAACGGCACGCCCGAGGCGCGCAGCTCGGCGATCGCTGCCGCCAGCCGGTCGATACCTTTCTGCTGATCGAGCCGGCCCATGTAGAGGACGCGAAGCCGGTCGTCCTTGCGCTCGATCCGCCTAACCGACAGGACCTCGGCAAGCACTTTCGGCGGCACGGAAAAGCTCGCGCCGTTAGGAACGGCGAAGACCTTCTCATGCGGCACGCCGAAGCTGTGTAGGTAGATCTTGAGCTGCTCCGAGCAGGTGAGGAAAGCGTCGTAGCAATGCTCATGGGCAATCGCGGCAAAGGGCTGGCCGGCAGGCCGCTTGAAATACGTATTGTCCACGACGTGGAGATAGCACGCCGTGCGTGAGCCTTCGGAGCGCAGCCGGGCGATGAGCGGGTGCACCGCCATGACATGATTATTGATGATGAGGTCGAAGCCGGACAATTGACCTTTGAGCGCCGCCCAGTCGACCTCATGGCCCTCGGCAATGAAGTCCTGTCCGAGGAAGGAGCCCGAGCCGCCCCAGGCGGGGATGCCCTGATCCCAGAAGTGAATGTAGTCGAAGCTTTGGTCGAACTCGTCTATCACGTCCATTCTGGACGTCCCGAGCACGAACAGATGGGTCTCGTATCCGGCCGCCTTCAGTTCGCGCGCCGCCGCGTAGACAACCTTCTCGGCGCCGCCAAAGGAGGCGTTGGGAACGAGCAGCGCCGCCGTTCGCTTGGCCCCCTCGCTATGGCCGAGCGGCAGGACGGGCGAGCCGCCGAGCTCGTGGCGGAGCGCCTTGTGGAGCTCCGAATAGGGCACCAGCCGCGCCGGGCGCCAGGTCCAGCGCCTGCCGGCTGTGCGTCTGAGCGGGCTCGTCGCGATGGCGTTGACGCAATTGATCATCACCTGCTGAGGCGTGATGAGCGAGCGGCGCGGCAGCGTTCGCGGGAACGGGAAGCGCACCTTGAGCACGGCCGATGTGGGCCAGACCTGCTGGTTGCCGATCGAGGCGAACCAATCGAGGGCGTTGTTGTGGATCACGTCGCGCACGAGCGAGGTCGACAGGAAGATGAGATCGGCATGCCCCACATGCGCCCCGGCCTCATGGAAGACCGGCTCGATCTTGCGCTGTGCGGCATCGTTGCCGAGCTGGACGAAAACGACGTTGGCCTTGTCGCTCAGGCGCTCGAGATGCGAGAGCACGTTCGGCAGCATGCGGGAGCGCAGAAGCAGGTCGAGCGTCGCGCCGCTTCCGGCCACCAGGAAGGGCGGGAAGTGGACGTTATCGGGCTCGCCGATGCTTGCCCAGAACGCCGGAATGATATCGTCGAGACGAAGCCTCTTCGGCGGCTTGGTGGGGTCGGTAAAGAACGAAATGGCCGCATCTTCCGTTCGCGCGAAGAGATAACGGGGGCATTCCTCATGCTCGAAATCGACGAGCATAGGACGCTGGAACAGAGCCCGATGGCGCTTTCTGAGGAAGCTTACCGAGGCGGCACGGTCCCGGTTCGCCTCCTTGAATCGGCTCTCCGCCCGAAGCCGGTATTCGAAGGTCGTGTCGTGGCACGGCGTGCCGACGAAGCCGTGTTCGATGCACGACAGCCAGAATTCCCAGTCCTCGAAGCCGTTCTGCCTATCGTCGTTAAAGCGGACACCTGCCCGGAACACGTCGACCGAGATCATCGAGCCCGTGTCGCAGATATTGTCCGTGATGCAGTGGACGAGCCGCGAATAGCGATTGCCGTAATGGGCGCGCCAGCTCACCGAGAAAGTGTCTATATTGGTGTAGACCCAGCCGCAGCCGCTCTCGGCGAGCTGCCCGTAAAGCGTTTCGATCGTGCCGGGCAGGACGCGATTGTCGGCGTCGAGAAAATAGACGGCGCGCGCTTCCGGCAGGTTTTCGAGCACATAATCGATCGCGCGGTTGCGCGCCCCGCCCGGTCCGGCGTTTGCTCCGAAGAGCACATGAACCGCTGGATGGGCGGCGGCATAGAGGAGCAACTGATCGAAGGTCTCCTGTCGCGGATCGCCGTCCACGGAAACGACGATCGCAATCCTGCACGTCGAAACAGTGGAGGCGAGCACGGACTCGATCGCCTCCAGGACGAGTGCGGCATGGCCGTAAAGCGGCATGGCGACGGCGATCAGATCCGGAGTTTCCGTGCTAGCGGACATGGGATGTCCCTCCGGACTGCTTCACCAGGCGGAAGCCGGACACCTTGAGCCAGGAAAAATCGACGGAATCCGTCACGGCGCGGCTGAGAATCATCAGATCCATCGGCACACGCACCGGCTCGTCCAGTTGAAAGTTGATGTTGACGGCCTGCTCGGCAGTCACTTCACGCCATCCGCTGAAGAACGCGGAAGGCTTGGCTGAACCCTTGCGCGCAAGTTCGGCCACCTCAGAGCGCGCATTCGAATTGGCCGGCGCGAGCAGAAAGCTTACTGCCGCAGGCGCACCCTTCGGATGGTCGATTATGGCGCTCGCCGAGAAGGATATGGTGCCGGGCTCCACCGCACGGCCGATGGTGCCGGCCGAAATGCCGCTCGCTAGCGGGTGGCACACGACGGCATGTTCGTGCTCGAGGAAGCGAACGGTCTGGAACTCCGGAACGATCGGGGTAACGGAGACGTCGACGATCTGGCTCAAAAGGTCGACCGCCAGGCGGTAATCCTCGATGAAATGGCCGTCGAGCAGAGCGGTCGGAGCGATCATGTTGGGCATCCGGGTCGGCCTGACACCGGGCAACCCGGTATAAACCCGGAACGCCAGGGGGCGCAGATCGAGATCGGCGTGGGGGGCCTCCGATCGCGCCGTGTATCGCTCGCTGGCAATCGGGTACCCGAGCGAAAGGCCTACCGTTTCCGCGCCCGTCGTGGAGACCCGGAGCCTGAGCGTCCTCGCTCCGCCTCCGCAGGTCCGCGGCAGTGCGAAGAAGTTCCAGCCGCCGGCAAGCTGCGCGTAGGGCACGGTCCACTCGGCCACGCCTTCGCCGTTCTCGACATAGCTCAGCATCACGCTCAGCTCGCCGCCTTCCCTCGGAACGGAATTGAGATGAAGCGCGACGCCGGCGACACCGTGGCTTGAGACCGGCAGGAGCTGTTCGACATAGCCGGTTGCAAGGAGTTGGCCGATCCCCTCGTCCTTCGGATCGACATAAGGATCGTGCGCGAAGATTTCGGTGACCGGCTCCCAGTTTCGCGCCTGGAACGCGTCTTCGAGTGCCCGGTAGTTCTCGAGCAGAGCCTCGCGCTCGCGTCTGAGAATGGCAAGCTCGGAAGTGACCGACGTGGTGAAACGGGCAAGCCGCCCGACGCCGCCCTCGACCAAGGCGCGGACGAGCGCCAAGCTCTCCGCTTTGCTGCTCAGGTCAACCCGTTGAATGGGCACTTCGGGAACAGTTCCAAGCGCATGGACGGCCGAAAGTCCCTCTCTCAGCTCAGCCTCCCCCTCATCGGAGAAGGCAAGACCTACAAGCGGGAACGCGTTTTGTAGTGGAGTTTGAGAGCTTGTACCCGTCTCAAGGAAATGGACCAGATGCTCGATGTCGCTCCCTTCGACATTTGCCCGGTCCCGATCAGATGCCACGACCAGCCTTCGCTTCGCGGGCGATTGCCTTACGCTAGAAGACATCAACTCTTGCACGCAGCGACCTCAAAAGAAATCGAATTATAAGGAGATGAATTTGCCGGAGAACAAATAACGTCGCCCTGGATCCCTCATCGTCAAAAACTATATCGACGATTTCTGCAGTGCACAATTATAAAATCGTGGGGTTCTGATATAAAATTATACTTCAAAACTTGAAGCAATATTCATACAAGCTGCGCTTCTTTCGTTGAAAGTGCAACTTGGCCGGCAATGTTTCCGATCAGCGTCGATTGGCGCGCGATACAATCGTCCAGTCGGAACCGTTGCTCGACCGTCCTGCGCGCTGCGATTCGCAGCTCGCGGAAATCATCAGGCCGCGCCAGGACCGCGAGAATGGTCTCGGCGAGCGCGTCCGTATCGAAGAACGGGACCAGGAGGCCGTTGCGGCCCGAGCGGATGACCTCCTGGACCGGGGCCGTATCCGATCCGATGACCAAAGCACCGCAAGCCATTGCTTCCAGCACCGACCAGGACAGCACGAAAGGATAGGTGAGATACAGGTGAGCCGCGGAGATCTGGAAGAGCTGACGCAGCACCGAATGCGGCACGACGCCGGGAAAAATGAGCCGCTCGCGCGGGACGTCCAGCGATTCGAGGAGGTGATCTTTCCACGAACCTCCGCCGGGGGGCGGCGCGCCGTAACTCACGCCGTCGCCGCCGACGAAGACGAACAGCGCCTCCGGGTGCCGCCGAACGACCTTGGCAGCGGCCTCTAGCGCCTGTGGAAATCCCCGATACGGCTCGAGGTCGCGCGCCACGAATGTGACGATCGGGGGATCGCCCGCCTTGAGCATGCGCCCGTCGGGAAGCTTCAGCGAAGCGGCCGGATCGGGGCGGAAGCGCCGTGTGTCCACGCCCTCGTGGCAGACGGCGATGCGCTCCCGCACATCGGCCGGATAGAGGCTTCGCTGCCAATTGGTCGGGCTGATGCCTCCGTCCATCGCCTCGAGCGACAGGAGCTGCGCGACGTTGCGAAGACGCAATCTCTTGCGCGTCTCCGAATCGGGCTGGTTGTCGGGGGCGAAACCGATATCCGCCCCTTCTGCCCGATAGAAGAACTCGCAATAGCCGAGTGTGGGCACGCGCGGCAGCACGTCCTTGACGAACATCATGCTGCCCCAGCCGATATGGCCGAGAACGACATCCGGGACCTGGCCAAGGCGCGCCATGGCGTCGAAGGTCTCCGCAACCCGATGGCCGATCCGCACATGATGATCGGGAACGCCGAGATGCCGCGCCATTTGCGGATGCGCCCTGGGGCCGGGCTCGGCACGATGCCGAACGACCCTCACGGAAGGGATCTTTTGATCCACTGTCTCCGTCACGAGCGTCACCTCGTTTCCGGCAACAGCCAAATGGGAAGCCAGGGCGGCGAACTGACCGAAACCGCGACGGTGTACAAACGCTACATGCATGTTCTTAGCCAATCGCCAACCGAGGAATCACTTCGGGGTATCAAATGCCGTAGCGGGCGGCGCTGCCCCAAACCATTTCGAGCCGGTGCAGGGTCTGGAAGGCGGTTTCGAGATTGCGCCGGTCCTGCTCGCCGTGGCTGAGGGCGCGTTCATAGGATTTCGCCGCTTCCCGCAGGCTCTTGCAGAGCTGCTTTCCCTTCTCCGAGAGCCTGATGCGAGCTGAGCGCTTGTCGCGCTGCGAAGCGATTCGATCGATATAGTCCCCGTCGGCGAGCTGCTTCAGGTAGTAGGAGACATTGGAACCCACATAGTGGCCCCGGTCCAAAAGCTCGCCTACCGAAAGCTCCGCGTCGCCGATTGCGAGAAGCACCATCGCCTGGGCGGGCCCGATGTCGTCCACGCCGAGCTTCGTCAGTTCCGTGCGCAACAGCCCGGAGAACCGCCGGCTTGCACGCTCCATCACGCGGGCGAGCTCGAAATACGTCACCAGCGCGTCGTCTCCGTCCCGATCGCTCTCAGGGTGCCTAGGGGCATTCCTGACCGCCTCACGCCCGGGCTGGACTACCACAGCGTCTCCGAAGTCTGCGAACGGATAGAGAATCCTATGATTCATCCCTCTCTCCATTGGGGAATTTACTTTCAAATTCGGGAAATTTACTTCAAAACTTGAAGTAAATTTCTTGGCGCCCCACCCCCGAATTGCCCGGTCTTGAGCAACAGACCTTTATTGTGTCACACTCATCGCAGCAATACTGTGATTTGAGTGAATCTGAACCAAAATCGCTCAGCCCTCCCGCCAACGCGTTATAGCCAGAAAAGTCGCCCATGCGTGATACTGTTCGAAACAACATGAATGGCAAGGGCCTCATCCGGCCAACGCCGACGCAAAATGGAACAATCGACCCAGGTCTGCTCATTTTGCGGGCGCGGCGGGTGTTCGTCGTGACGCTTCTTTATGCAGCTCTGCTTAGCGCCTGTATCAACCTCCTTCAGCTCACCATGCCGCTCTATATGATGCAGGTGCATGACAGAGTCTTGAACAGCCAGAGCATGGATTCGCTCGTCATGCTGACGGTCCTTGCACTTGGCGCGCTGGCCATTCTGGGCGTGCTCGATTTCATCCGCGCTCTCACCTTTCAAGCTATGGGCAGTGCAATCGTGCGCTGGCTGAATCTGCCGGTCCTTACCGCCGCGGTGCAGGCCTCGGCCGATCAGGGGCTGGCCAGGGCGACGCAGTCGCTGCGGGACCTGACCGAGCTGCGCGGCTTTCTTACCTCGTCGGCCGTCAGCGCCCCCCTCGATGCCGCCTGGTCGCCAATTTTTCTCGGCGTTCTCTTTCTGCTGCACCCTGTCTTCGGGTTGATTGCCGCGGTTTCCGTGGTGGTGCTCCTGTGCTGCGGTCTCATGAACGACCTCTTGACGCGCCAGCTCATGAAAGAGGCAAGCCAGGCGAATATTGAGGCAGTGTCGAAAATAGGTGCGACATTACGTCACGCCGAGGCCATCGAAGCGATGGGCATGCTGCCGGCGCTCGCCAAGAAGTGGCGCGACGCGCAGCTACACGCACTGGGCGTGCTTGAGGCCAGCGGCACCCGGGCGAGGGCGATGGCTTCCATCACCCGTTGCCTGCGCTTTGCCATACAGGTCGCGTCGCTCGGCGCCGGCGCTTACCTCGTGATGAAACAGGAAATCTCGCCCGGCGCGATGATGGCGACGACTATCCTCGTCGGGCGCCTACTGATGCCGTTCGATTCCGTTATCGAGAACTGGCGGCAATGGGTGCTCGCGATCTCCGGTTGGCGGCGGATCGAGGCGGCTCTGAAGGAGGATCTCGCAGTCCGTCAGACGATGCCGACGCCGCACTCGCAAGGCGATCTGGTCGTCGACAAATTGGTTTACGCCGCACCCGGCCTGGACGTGCCGATCATCAAAGGCATCTCCTTCTCGCTCGCGCCCGGCGAAGTGCTGGGTGTCGTCGGTCCTTCCGCCGCCGGCAAATCCACCTTGGCGAGGCTCCTCGTCGGCATTCTCAAGCCCACGGCGGGCGGCGTCTTCCTGGACGGCAACAACGTCTATCTGTGGGAGCGCAGCTCCTTCGGCCGGGTCGCGGGCTATCTGCCGCAGTCGGTTTCTCTTCTCGAGGGCACCATCCGCGAAAACATCGCCCGCATGGAGGAAAGCGATCCCTACAAGGTACTCGAGGCTTCGCGCCGCGCCGATGTCCATGACATGATCGGACGCTTGCCGCTCGGTTACGATACGCCGGTCGGCGACGGTCAACTGACGCTGTCCGGCGGTCAGCGGCAGCGAATCGCGCTGGCCCGCTGCCTTTACGGCCGGCCGCGCCTGCTCGTGCTCGACGAACCCAATGCCAATCTCGATGCGATCGGCGAACGCGCCCTCATCCGCGCGGTCGAGGAGGCACGCCGGGATGGATCCATCGTCATCCTCATCGCGCATCGGCCGGCCATCATGCAGGTCGCCGACAAATTGCTGGTGCTGGAAGGCGGCCGCATCACCCAGTTCGGCCCGCGCACGGACGTGGTGGCCTCCATGATCCCGGGCGAAACGCGTCGCGAAGGAACCGCAGGATGACGAACGAAACGATCCTTCCGGCACGCCTCGATGTGCAGCCCCTCGTCACGACCGAAGGCCGAGAGCAGCGCCTGCCCGTGAGCGCGGCACCGCCGCCGAGCTCGGGCCCGATGGAGCTCGACTTCTCGGAGACGGGCATGCATTCGCCCATCCGGCGTCTCGTCATCGCCGGCTTGGCGACGATCCTCGTTGCTTTCGGCGGATTTTTCGGCTGGGCGTTTTCGACGGAACTCAGCAGCGCCTCGGTCACCAGCGGCACCGTCGTCGTCGATTCCAAGCGCAAGACGGTCAGCCATTTCGAGGGCGGCGTCCTTAGCCGCCTTCTGGTCCAGGAGGGCGACCATGTCGCCGCCGGTCAGCCCCTGATCAAGCTAGAGGACACGCGTGCCCGCTCCGACCTGCAGGCGCTCGAAAGCCGGCGCGTTGGTCTGATTGCCAAATTGGCGCGCTTGAGGGCTGAGCAGGCGGGAGCACAGGACATAAGCTTTCCTGCCGATCTCAACGGTGCTGGCGACGCCGCCGCCGACGCCATTACGGCGGAAACCTCCTTTTTCGAGAAGCGGCGCGAAGCCAAGAAGGGGCGCATAGAGATCCAGCGCAAGACCATCGAGGAATATTCGGAGAAAGCCAAGTCGCTCGCCGCCCAGCTCCAGGCCACCGATCGGCAGATCGAGCTGATGAACGAGCAGCGGACAGCAATCGCGACCCTCGTGGACAAAGCCTTTGCCCAGCGCTCGAAGCTGATCGAGATCGACGCAAGGCTCAGCGAACTGGCCGCCACGCGTGGAGAAATTGCCGGCGACCGGGCCCAGGCGCAGAAAGCCATGGCCGGCGCAGAGCTCGCGCTGACGGGAATCGAAAGCGATTTCCAGTCAGAGATCGCGGGCGAGATTACCACCGCCCGCCTCGAGCTTGCCGATGCCGAGGAGCGTATCATCGCTGCGAAGGACGTGCTTCGCCGCCTCGAGATCCGCTCCCCCCAGGCGGGCATCGTCGCCAATATCCAGTTGCGTACAGCAGGCAGCGCCGTGACCCCCGGTCAGCCGCTGCTCGACATCGTGCCCGAAGATGAGCCGCTGCTCGTGGAAATGCATGTCAGCACGCGCGACATCGACAGCATAACCATCGGCTCCAACACGCAGATTCGACTGACCGCATACAACCAGCGCTCCCACCTGCCGCTCGACGGCAAGATCACCTATATCGCGGCCGACCAATCGGTGGACGAGAAGTCCAACGTCGCCTATTTCGTAGCGCGGGCCGAGATCGCCCCGAAGTCCCTCGCAGCGAACCCCGATATACGTCTCTATCCCGGGATGCCCGCCGAGGTGCTGATCGTGCACAAGCCGCGTTCAGCGATCGACTACCTGGTCTCTCCGGTCACAGAGAGCTTCAATCGCGCCTTCAGGGAGGACTGAAAACGGTTCTCCCGACAGCTCCCTGCGTCAGATCGAACGTGCAGTGAGTACGCAGTCTTTTTAAGCTCTTCTTGATTTTGCTAAGAGCAATTCGAAATTAGGGAATCGCGCAGCAGCATTCGAGCTGGCGTATAATTTACTTTTAATTTTGAAATGATTTACCGGCATTACAACAGCAATAACTCCTAAAAATATATTGTGCCAGTATTATCACATCTAGCAGTGCGTATCAGAAATACGCAGATAATAGCAAAAACAAGCAGATTTATTTTTGACTCCTCTGTTGCCTTCTGTTTTTTTGCAGTGCACACTCCAGCACGCAATCCTCGGCTCCGTGCCGATGATGCATGCATCAAACGACGAAGAGGAGAAGCAGATGGCCACTTTGGAAGGCGGCGCATACGACGACGCCCTGTTTGGCTCTCGCTTTGACGATTTCATCCGCGCCCACGGGGGTGATGATTTCGTCAATGGGGGCAAAGGGGACGACATCATCTTCGGTGACGAAGGTGACGACCTGCTGTTCGGCGGCGACGGGAACGATACCGTCTTCGGCGGCGCAGGCGCAGATATTCTCTATGGCGAAAAAGGCGACGACATCCTGGTCGGCGGAGCGGGTGACGACCTGCTTTACGGCGACAAGGGCAACGACATCCTGCTCGGCGGCGCTGGCAGCGACTTCATGGTCGGCGGCAAGGGCAGCGACATCCTGCTCGGTGGTGCCGGCAGCGACGTCATCAACGGCGGCGATGGCAACGATCTCATGGTCGGTGGCCAGGGCAGCGATGTCTTCGTGTTCGACGGCGGTGGCGGCAATGACGTCATCCTCGACTTTACTCCCGGCGAAGACGTCCTGCAGATCTCCAAGGGCATCAATGGTCTCGATATCACCTCGCCCGAGGACCTCGCTTCGCGCATTACCCAGGTTGGCGGCAATGTCGTCATCGACCTCGGCCATGGCGACACGCTGACGCTGGTGAACGCCGACGCCGACGATATTCAGGCGCATCCCGAGAACTATTTCACGGTTCACTAATAGGCTGAGGCGCGGGATGCGTGCGGAAAACCGCCTTTCCTCATCCCGCTCTTTGCCGGAAACGGTACGCCCCGCCCTCCTCCCGCGGGGCGTGCCTTCACCTTCAGCAGTCCAGAGGAGTGGCGTGTGAGTTTCGACGACCGCACGAGGGGCGCCAACGGTATTTTCGAGAATGCAAAGGTCTTCCGACTCAGCTCCGAGGTTGCCGTCCTGATCTGGGATGTTCCTGCCGAGCTTCCGGGCATGGCCAAGTACACGCTCGTCTTGCCCGAACAACCGGTTCCGCTTGTCAGCATGGCGGTTCCGCTTGCCGATGGCGGCCAGCGCATCCTTTGGGCCATGCGTCCGGGCACGGAGCCGCAGCGAGCGCAGATCGCTCTTGAAGGCGCCCGCCTTCAAACGTTCGTCCTGCCGCCCATAAGTGCACTCCCGCCTGTCGATGTGGACGCCCTGTTTGCCGATCTTTCACCCCAGGGCTGTATCAAGTTCCTGAACAATCTGCTGACCGCCTGGCGAGGCGCCTTCCGGCTTTCCAGGGACCAGCTTTTCATCAGTGCCGTCGAAGATGCGCTTCACGCGCTTACAGCGCGGCCGCGGCCCGCCAATATCGTCTGCCCGATCGCCGACGGACGGTATCTGATCGAGACCGCCATCAGCCCCGATTTCGGCGAGATCAGCGCCGTCTACGCGCTCGGCGCGAGCTCCATTCTGCCGCTGGCTTCGCAATTTCTCGTCGCTGCCGATCGGCAGCAGAACCTGCGCCCCTGTCATTTCATCATCGAAGCGCCCCGCACGCGTGAACCTTTCCTCTTCGTCTTCCTTGGAAAGAAGGGGATCGCGCTCCGCGAACTGTCCGCCCTTAATCCACGCTATCAGACATTGCAGAAGTGGTGGCGCGAACGCGGCGTCGCACCGACGCTACGCGAGTTCGTGGTCCGCTGGCTCTCTCGAATGCCGGAGGGCGGCACGGCGACAGCGATCGACTTGCAGCTTCGACAGCCGCTGCCGGCGCGGCAGATCGGCAGATCCGCAATGCACCCGAGCGCTGAGGTCGATCTGGCGCTGGCGCTTTCAGGTGGCCTGCTTGCCGGCGGCTGGTCACACGATCCCACATCCATCCTCGCCGGAATCGACTATCTGAAAGAGGACGGCACGGCAGTGCCGCTCGACGGAAATTGGTACGAGTTTCCCGCCTGGGCCCGCGGCACAGACGAGGGCGCGAGAACCGACGTGACCGGCTTCGTGGCCTGGCTACCGCTGAACGAGCCGCTGGGCGCTCTCCTTCAGCCGCGTTTTCAGATGCGGCTCGCTTCGGGCGCGGTGAAGCCTCTCGTGCCGAAGCCGCAACCGTTCGAGCCCACAGCGCAGCGCAACCGCATTTTGCGCGCCGTCCCGCCGCAGCACGCAGTCGACCAGGCCTTCCGCACGATCCTTGCCCCAGCCATCGAGGATGTGGAGCAAAGACTTGGCAGGACCATAAAGGTCGAGCGCACGAAGGACTACGGTCTGCCACAGAAGACTCCCATGGTCTCGATCGTCGTGCCGCTTTACCGGGTGCTCGACTTCCTGCGCTTTCAACTCTCCGGCATGGCGACGGACCCTTGGATCGTCAGCAATGCGGAAATCATCTACGTTCTCGATTCGCCAGAAATCCAGGACGAGACGGAGCACCTGCTCGGCGGGTTGCACCTCCTTCACGGGCTGCCGATGAAGCTCGTGGTGATGAACCGCAATGGCGGCTATGCGCGGGCCTGCAACGCCGGTGCCCGCTTCGCGCGCGGCTCGATCCTCGTCATGCTCAATTCCGATGTCGTGCCCTCGGCACCCGGCTGGCTTCAGGCGCTCACGCTGCCATTGCTGCAACGAAAGGAGCTCGGCGCCACCGGGCCGAAGCTGATCTTCGAGGACGGCTCGCTCCAGCATGCCGGCCTCTACTTCGCCCGCGACCGACGCGACGTCTGGCTCAACCACCATTTCCACAAGGGCATGCCCGGCGATTACGCACCGGCTCAGGTTGCCCGGAGCGTTCCGGGCGTCACGGGTGCCTGCCTTGTCACGCGGAGGGAGACTTATGAGCGCGTCGGCGGATATACGGAGGATTACGTCATAGGCGATTACGAGGACAGCGATCTTTGCCTGAAGATCCGCAGGAGCGGGCTTGAGATATTCTACGAGCCCTCGGCCTGCCTCTACCATTTCGAGCGCCGGTCGATCCGCCGCAGCCAGGACTACATGCGGGGTGTCGCCAGCCAATACAATGCCTGGCTGCACACGGAGCGCTGGAACGACGACATCGACAAGCTGATGGCGACCTATCTCGGCACCGACAGTGAAACCATCGTTTCGTTCGGCGATGAAGCCCCAGCCAGGAGCGCCGCATGAGCGAGACCGCCCTTCGCAACGAGAGCGCAACCACCACGGCGCTGCCCGCCAATGCGGATCGCGTCCAGTGGCTGCTCGAAAGCATCCAGCGCAACCGTTTTCTGCCGCAGCCGGCCCCCGACAGCGTCTTCGTTGGCGACGGCGACTTCAAAGCGGTCGGCGCCGAGTTTCTCGGCCACTTCATCCGGATGGGAGGCTTGTTGCCCGAAAGCCGCGTGCTCGACATCGGCTGCGGTATCGGCCGAATGGCAGTCCCCCTCACCCAATATCTCGACATCGAAAAAGGACGCTACAGCGGGATCGACCCCGTCGAAGGGGGCATTGCCTGGTGCCGTCGCTTCATCACTCCGGCCTATCCCAACTTCGCCTTCCAGCGGGTCGACATCGCGCATGACCTCTATAATCCGAGGGGCAAGATCAGCGGCAAAGCACTGAAGCTGCCCTATGCCGATCGGCACTTCGACTTCGTCATCATGACGTCGGTCGTCACCCACCTGCCGCCGGATGAGGTGCTCGTTTATCTGAGCGAGGTCGGGCGGCTCCTCAAATCCGGCGGGCGTCTGTTCATGACCGCCTTCGTCGTCGACCCGATTGCCGCGACGAACGAGACGGGCCGACGCGACCCGCGTCTTGCCTTCCAACGGGATGGCGACGGTCCCTGCTGGTTCGTCCCCGAACTGCCGCCGCTTGCCGCGGTGGGCTTCGATGACGGCTTTCTCGACAATGCACTCGGCCGCGCCGGCCTCACGACCGCCTTGAAGTCCTTTGGCTCGTGGCGCGGGCAACAGGCGGATCATTATCAGGATGTCTTCGTGGCCGAGTACCGCGGAGGCGGCCGGTGAGCGCGCGTATCCTCGTTGCGGCGCATAACCACCCCGCCCTCCATCCCGGCGGCACCGAGATCTTCGCGCATGACCTTTTCCGTGCCTATCAGCGTGCCGGTTGCGAGGCGCTCTTTCTCGGCGCCACGAACCAGATCCATCGCCAGGCGCGGCCCGGCACGAGCTTCCAGGGTATCGGTCCGGCAGGAGACGAAGTGCTGCTGTGGTCCGGCCATTTCGATCGCTTTTTCATGAGCCAGATCGATCTCTACGGGGTCGTGCCGGACCTCGTAGAGCTGCTGCGCGACTTCAGGCCGGATGTGGTCCACATCCACCACCTGCTCCTCATCGGCGCCGAGTTCCCGCACATCGTGCGTCGGACATTGCCCGACTGCCGGATCGTCATGACGCTGCATGATTATTATCCGATCTGCCATCACGACGGCCTGATGGTGCGAACGAGCGGAAAGGAGCTCTGCTACAAAGCAAGTCCCGACCGCTGCCACGCCTGCTTCAAGGACATCGCTCTCGATCGCTTCGTCCTGCGCGAGGGGCATCTGAAGTCCCTTTTGAGCGCAGTGGACCGTTTCGTCTCGCCAAGCCGTTTCCTCAGGCAGCGCTTCATCGAGTGGGGGCTCGCCGAGGATGCAATCAGCGTGATCCCCAATGGGCTGCCACCTCGGGATGCGCCCGCGGGCGCAAATCGCAACGGAAAAGACCTCCCTGTCTTCGGCTATTTCGGCAATCTCAATCCCTGGAAGGGCGTGCCCGTGTTGCTAGAGGCGGCGCGACAGCTCATTGCCGAGGAGTTCGAATTCGAGTTGCGCGTTCATGGCGGCGCGCCTTTCCAGAGCGAGAGCTTTACAGACGAGATTGCACGCTTGTTCAAAGAGACGGCGCCCTTCGTGCAGCAACGAGGTCCTTACCGGCGCGAGGATGTCGCGGGACATGTCGCCGCGGTCGATTTCACGATCGTACCCTCGATCTGGTGGGAAAACGCGCCGCTCGTCATTGGCGAGGCGCAGGCGCAGGGACGGCCGGTCATCGCCAGCAACATCGGCGGCATGGCGGAGATGGTAGAGGACGGCGTCAACGGCCTGACCGTCGCACCCGGCGATCCGCGCGCGCTGGCCTCCGCCATGCGGCGCATCTCGGAGGATCCGGTTCTGTCGCGCCGCCTATCCGCCAACGCCCGCATGCCCGACGACATCAACACGACCGCCCGGCGCTATCTCGATCTGATCAATGCGATCGAGCCGACGCGTATCGAGGCGGCATAGGGGAAAATCGATGTCTTCAATTGCCGAGAAATCAAATGCCGCACCGGAACAGGACAATACGAAGCCCGTGAATGGCCGCGTTGACGCGATCGACCAGGGCCGGCTCTTCGGCTGGGCGTACGACCCCCAGGCCCCGGACCGGCGGCTGGCCATTCGCGTGCTTCTCGACGGCAACGTGATCGCAGAGGCGATCGCCGATCGAAGCCGTCCCGATCTCAAACGCAACGGCATCGGCGACGGCAATCACGCCTTCGAGATCGCGCTGCCGGAGGCGGCGGCCTCGCGCACCGGCGATCTCGTCGTGATGGCGCTGGACGGACGCGGCACGGAGCAAAAGCTCCGCGTCCCGCGCCCCGACGAGCAGGCGGCCGAAGCCCTGATTGCTGCTCCGCTCGCAAAGGTCCTCGACAAGCTCGACGTACTGATGGCGGCGCAACGGCAATTGCAGGTGTCGCAGCGTTCGATGTTGCGTGCGCAGAATGACGAGAGCGGCGAGGGTGAGGCGGTCGGGGTCGCCGCCATAGGCGACGCCATCGCAAATCTCAGGACGGAAATCACCCAGAGGCTGAACGATCTCGACGTCCACCTGATGCGGCTCGACGGTGTGGTGGCGGCGATGGAAAAGAACCTGAGCGCCTTGCAGAAGCGGTCGAGCGGAGAGCTGAAGCCGGTGCTGCTTTTGCTTTTCGTTCTCGTAGGATTTGCCGCGGGCGCTCTCCTCTCGCTCTTGACCGGTGCGTAAGGGGGCCTACGCACATGCTTGGTGCCGAACAGTCGCTTTCCCTGTCATCGCAGCCCGCCGCCAGGGTCCTGAGGTCCGGCAGGGTCGTCGCCTGCCCCATCGATGAGGCGCTTCTGCTTGTGATCGGCACGGGCGGCCCCATGGACGGCGAGCTGCCGGCGGAAATCAACGACGATGCGGCCGTCACTTGGGTTGCCTCGATCATCGGCTGGCAATTGCCGTCGCCCGTGGCGCCGGCGACGCACGGTTTCGCAGCGCTGCTGCCGTTGGATGGCACCAGCCGTCCGCTCACGACCGTCCGCTTCGGTGGCGAAGCAATTTGCAGGCGCTACGTCTTCACGCCTCGATCCGTCTCGCTGGGCGACGCGGTCGTGATCCTAGCGGAGCTCGCCGAGGCCCGATTGGCCGGCACCCTGGATGCGCTCGTGGATGCCATCATGCAAGGGCCTATCGGGCGCCAAAGGCTCTCGGCGATCATCGCCCTGTTGCAATCCCGAAACGGCAGCGACGGATTCATCGAGCTTCTTGGGGAGAGCCACGATGGAGCGGTTTTCCTCAAAGGATGGGGACGCCATGTAGTGCCCGGCGTCTGCCGGACGGTCGTGAGCGGAGAACAGTCCCTCCTCACCGACTGCGCAATGGCCACCTTTTCCCGTCCGGACGCTCCGGAGGGAGCTGCGGGCTTCATCGGCCTGCTGCCGTCGAACGAAAGGCTTCGGGCGCGCGACATAGAGGGGCTTGTCTATCGCGGACGCGCCGGCTGGCGTTACGCGAGGGTTCATGAGCAGAGGGTCGTCGCCGGTCCCACGGAAACGCCGGGCCATATCCGCGCCGTGCTGCTCCAGACGCACAGCTCGCCCCAGGTTCTCCTGCGCCTGCGCTCGGCCGCGAACAGCTTCGACGGCAGCGAGACGGTCTCCACGCTTCCTCTGCCCGTGCGGATGGGGATAGACAATGCCTTCCAGGTCGATGGCGGCGGTCTCCTGATCTCGGGCTGGCTGCTCGATCCCGACGGCCATGTTCAAAGCGTCAAGCTATGCGGCGGACGCGCCGAAACGCGGCTCAACGATTGTTGGACCAGGCTCGACCGGTCCGATGTGACGGGTGCCTTCACCGAGGAACCGGCGTTCCGAAACGCGCTCGCCCGCGAAAGCAATGGCCACGGCTTCATCGTCTCCACCAAGGCCTTGGCTGCCACGGCAGCGCTCCATCTGGAGCTGACGCTCAAGGATTCCCGTCGCGCCTTCATGCCGCTTTCGCCAGTCCGGATTGCGGCGCGCTCAGCGGCCCTTCGCCAGATCCGGTCCGTAGACCCTGATGACTGGGCGCTGCCAGAGGTCATCGATCGTCAGATCGTGCCGTTCCTCTGCGCCTGCGAGCGCCGCTCGCCGGCCATCGCGGTCCTCGTCGATGCTGGTCCGTTCGATCAGGCTGCCGGCCCGCCGATCGTCATCGCCGCCGGAGAAAGCGAAGAAGAAGACATTGCCCCCTTCCTCGGGCTCCTCGCCCTCGACCCCGAGACCCGGCACGCGCCAATCGCCCTCGTCTTGCCTCCTGACCGTTTTCGCCGCCAGTCCGGGCGGATCAAGCAACTTGCGCAATTCTACCGGCTGCCGCTGAGATTGATGTCGGCGCAGGAGCCGGGTGACGTCTACGACCTCCTGGAAGCCGGAACTCGGGCGCTGACGAGCGATACGGTGGTGCTGCTTGCCGGCTCGCTGCTGCCGCACAGGGCCGGCTGGTACGGCAAGCTCGTTGCGGCGCATGAGGGATTGAAAGGCAGCATCATCTCCCCGACGCTCGCCTATGAGGACCATTCCGTTCGCTGGGCCGGAAGCTGGGCAGCCGCGGAGTCCGAGCGCCCGTTTTCAGGCCGCTATGCCGGCTATCCGCTGAGCGCCCTGACCGGCCTGAAGCTGACGCGGGTCGCGGCGGCCTCGTTTGAATGCTGCATCATGCCCCGCGAGGCTCTTCTCGCTGCCGGAGGCTTTTCGGCCGGTTATCTCGGCTCTCAACAGAAGGGCCTCGATCTCGGCCTCAAACTCGGCCGCTCCGGCATCGAATCCTACTGGTTGCCATCGGTCCAGATGCTGGGTTCCGACGAGGCATCCTCCGTCGGCACGGTCGCGCTGGTGGAGCGGATCGACCAGGGGGTCTTCGACTCCCGGTGGGCTGAGATCTCGGCGGACCAAGAGAACATCGTCGAAAGGGTTTCCGCATGAGCGAGCGACTTCGAGTCCTTGTCGTCTCCCATGGCCACCCGACGATGTCGCTGGGCGGAGCGGAGGTTGCATCCCATAATCTCCACAAAGGCCTGAACACGCTTCCGGGCGTCGAGTCGATCTATCTTGCTCGCGTCGGCCATCCCGTTCCGCGCCATGGCGCATCGGCGCTCATGAGCATGCGCCTGGCGGTGGACGAGGTTCTCTTCCATGCCGACGACTACGACCATTTCTTCCTGTCCAACGGCGATACCGAGGCGATCCGGCGCGACCTTCTGCGTTTCGTCGGCGACCTCTCCCCTCACGTGGTCCACTTCCATCACGTAATAGGCATGGGGCTCGAGGCCCTCTATGCTATTCGCGAGGCCCTGCCCCGGTCGTTGATCGTCGTCACGCTCCATGAATATCTGGCGATCTGCCACAACCACGGACAAATGGTGAAGAGGCCGTCGGGCCAGCTCTGCAACAAGGCGTCACCTATCAGTTGTCACGGCTGCTTCCCCGACATCCCGGTTTCACGCTTCCTGAAGCGCGAGCAGTTCCTGCGCGGGATGCTCGACCTTGCCGACGCCTTCGTCTCCCCGAGCATGTTCCTCGCGACCCGGTATGTCGAATGGGGGATCGAGGCGGAGAAACTTTCGGTCATCGAAAACGGCATTGTCGTCAAGGAACCCGCGCCCGTGCGCGACCTGCCCGCGGGCATGGCACGCCGCAACCGCTTCGCCTATTTCGGGCAGATGACGCCGTTCAAGGGCGTCGACGTCCTGATCGATGCGGTGTCGCGCGTTCCGCAGGAAATCTGGGGCGAGGACTCCTGCTTGATGATCTACGGCGGCAATCTCGAGCGGCAGCCGGCCGAGTTCCAGGAGCGCGTGAAGAAGCTCATCGACGATGCCGGCCGGCGCGTGCGTTTCTATGGCGCCTATCAAAACGCGGATATGCCGCGGCTGATGCGCTCCGTCGATTGGGTCGTGCTGCCGTCCATCTGGTGGGAGAACTCTCCAGTCGTGATCCAGGAAGCCCTGCACCACCGCAGGCCGATCGTCTGCTCCGATATCGGCGGCATGGCCGAGAAGGTGCGTGACGGAAGAGATGGGCTGCATTTCCGCGCCGGTAGCGCCCAGGATCTCGCCGACCGGCTCATTGAGGTCCTGGCCGAACCTAAGGTCTGGGAGCGGCTGCATACAACCATGAGGGCGCCTATGAGTCATATCGACGCCGCCCGCGAACATTCCGAACTATACCGCCGGCTCCATGAAGAAAAGCAAGGCCGACTTGGTCCTGAGCATTCCGCTCCGCTCGCACCGGCCGGCTCGACCATTCGGGCAAGAGCGTCATGAACCCACCCGCCACAGACTCTCAAAAAAGCCTTGTGCGCAAGGCCCCATGAACCGGAGGCACCACCATGCAAAAGAGAATCCGCAAAGCCATCATTCCCGCCGCCGGTCTCGGCACGCGGATGCTTCCTGCCACCAAGAGCGTCCCGAAAGAGCTCCTGACGATCGTCGACAGACCGGTGCTCGACTATATCGTCGAGGAGGCCTTCGCTTCGGGCATCGAACACGTGATCATCGTCACCGGCCGCATGAAGGGTGCGATCGAGGACCATTTCGATCATGCGTTCGAGCTCGATGTCAGCCTGCGCAAGGCCGGCAAGCATCCGCTGGCCGACAGGATCGTCGAGAACACCCCTCGTGCCGGCACCATTTCCTTCGTGCGCCAACAGCAGGCGCGCGGTCTCGGCCACGCAGTATGGACCGCGCGGCACATCGTCGGCGACGAACCCTTCGCCGTGCTTCTTCCCGACATGCTGATGGTCTCCGAGGAGCCCTGCCTCAAGTCCATGATGTCGCTTTATCAACGCCATGGCGGCAACGTCATTGCCGTGGAGCGGTGCGCGCCCGAGGACGCGCATAAATTCGGCATCGTCTCGCTCGAGCGCAGAGCCGACGGCCCGGTCGTCACAGGTCTCGTCGAAAAACCAGCTCCGGGGACGGCCCCCAGCAATCTCTTCATCTCGGGGCGCTATATCCTCCATCCCGACACCTTCGAACTGCTCGAGCGCCAGGCGCCCGGCGCCGGTGGTGAAATCCAGCTTACTGATGCGATGATCGCGCTGATGTCGGCCCAGGAGATCCGGCCGTTCGAATTCTGCGGCCGCACCTTCGATTGCGGCACGCCGGCAGGCTTCGTCAGCGCAAACCTGCACATGGCAATCGCCCGAAGCGATCTCGCGCGCCACATCGGCCTCGAGATGGAGACTCTCTCCGCCGCGCGGCGAGCCGTGGCGTGAACAAAGTCACGGGCGGGAAGGCCGAAAAGAGCCCGCCCGATTGCATCCGTGATGGCTGAACGCCGTCGAAATCCAAGCCGATTGGCGGCCCCATTCTCGGAGTCTCTGAATGCTCATCTATTCCGACGAGAACCTGGACGTGATCCATCGCGAAGGATCGCCGCCCTACCTTCTCGTCACCGTCAACGAGATGGAATGCAGGCAAACGGCAGCCGCTTCTGGCGCGCCAACACCGCGAAGACCTGCCCGGCCGATGACAGCCTTCGCGAGCGCGTGGTCAAAACGATCCGCGAGCGCTTCGCCGAGCTCATGCGGGCCGGTCGGATCGCGGTCGCCTTCTATTTCGATTGGGAGGCAACCACCTATGGAGCCTGACGCTTTGGCAAGCATTCCCCGACCGGCCGTGCGGCGGTGACGCCATGAAGCTGAAGACCCTGATCATCGGCGGTTCCAACACCGTCATGCAGCCCGGCTACTTGCCCTCGCTGCTTTCCACTATGGCGCGGCGCGGCGTCGAGCTCGACATCGTCGCGGATCTCGCGGTGGGCGGCACGACCAGCGCCTTCGGCCTCTACCAGCTCAAGATCCGCGAGCAGGAACTCGCCGATTGCGACCTGCTGCTGATCGAATATGCGCTTAACGATGCCTTCGTCTATGGCGACGAGCGCCGCCCGTTCCGGCACTGGGCCCGCTTCTACGAGGGCATCATCCGCTTCGTCCGCGAGCGCAATCCGAAGCTGCGTATCGCGACGCTCGTCTTCGGGTCCCGCAACGGCTCATTCCTGACCTCAGTGCCCTCGATTGATGCCGGCATCACCTACATCTCGCAATGGTACGGGACGATTTGCGTCGACGTCTCTCGGCTGCTGATGCAGAAGCTCGGACGCGAGGTGGTAGGCCATCCCAGCTTCTATTCCGACCAGGGCCATTATGCCCGTCCGGTGGCGACGACCATGGTCGCGAACCTGATCGCCGACGAACTCGAACTCGCGCTCGCCACGCCGCTGCGGCCCGCGGCGCTGCCGCCAGCGATTGACCCCGAGCATTTCGCCGGCGCCCGAGCCCTCGATGGCAACTGGCTCGCCAAGCGGCTCGGCCGGCCGGTGGTCGAATACAGCAACAGGCGCTTTTCGATCGCGGCAGTCGATCTTGGGCGCGACCGGCTGCGCTTTGAGGTCGAGAAGGGAATGCTGCTCGCGCTGAACTATGTCTGCGAGCCGCGCATCCCGCCGCTCGATGTCCGCATAGGCGAGGACATGCATCGCGCCGCGATGCTCAAGGGCGGCGTCCGCGACGGCACCTACAAGTTCCTGGTCTCAATGCTCAGTTTCGAGTTCCTTTACGGGCCGACGCTCCTCGACATGCAGCAGACTCGCGCGCTGGTCCTGTCGGGCGGGACGGCCGCCGCCGAACACAAACTGCATGTGCCGAGGGACAGCATCCGGCACGAGGCATTCCCGGCCGAGGCGGTGCTACCGATCGCCGGCATTCTCTTCACTGGGAACCTCAAGGCCTGCGCCATCGAGAGATCCGCCGCGCCGCTGATCCGACCGGCCGACCAGCTTGCCGAAATCTCGCCCGAGCTCGCGGCATCGGGCTCCTGATCGCCCGGGGCATTCATGCGCTCCAGCCTGCCAATCTCGGATTCGCCCGACGCCTGGAGAACTCGACAAGCGCATCGGTCGCAGGTCCTCGGAGGTCAGAGCGGGATGAGGAAAAAGCCTCCCGCATCCCGCGTCTGATATTCCGGGCGTCGCGACCTTCCGGATCAGCCGGTGCGGATGGTAGTCTTTCCTTCGCTGACCAGGCGTTCCGCCGCATCCGCGACCGATATGCGCTCGAAGGCAAGCTCGTCCGCAATCGGCCGGAACACGCGATGGTCGAACTCCGTCGCTCCAAGCGGCGCAGGGGCAGGATAGCTGCCGACCTGGTCCTTAAGCGCGTTGATGTATTTCACCGTTTCCGCTTCCGTGGGATTGAGCTGCGGCAGTATCGCCTCGCGAACGGTGGGCGACATCGGCACGCCGCGCTCGACGCCGAGGATCTTGCCTGCTTCGACGTCGTTGACGAAAAAACTGATGAATCTGGCGGCTTCCTCGCCGTGCTCCGAGGTGGCGCCGATGCTCCAGATCAGGGCCGGGCGATAATAGTGCCCGGAGGGGCCGCCCTTCTCGGCTCTGGGCAGCATGCCGATGCCAAGTTTGCTCTTCATGATGAGCTGATAGCCGATCAACTGGTTCGAATAGGCCATGCCGATCGCTGAATAGCCGAGCGCCAGGCAGTTCGTGTCGATCGTATTCTGATCGAGCGTTTGGACATCGGCCGCAACGGTGCCGCCGCGCTTGCGCAGATCCTCCCAGTAGGCATACCACTCCTTGGCCTCTTCGACGCCGAAACCGAGGCCGCTTTCGTTGAAGAGACTGCTGCCGCGTTGCCTAAGCCAGGCATCGAAGACATAGGCGTAGCGAGCCGCATACGGCCCGCCGCCCTTGCCGGTGGCCTTGGCCATCTCGATCGCGATGTCGGCGTATTCCGACCACGTGGTGTCGAGCCCCGGAGGGGTGACGCCTGCCTTGGCGAAGGCATCGGCGTCGTGGAACATCGCGAATGAGTTCAGGCCGAGGCCGACACCCCAAAGCTTGCCGTCGACGGTTGTCAGCTTCAGCATATCTTGGCCGAAAGCGTTCACGTCCAGCACTGAAGGAACGAAAGGATCGAGGGCGAGGCAGGCGCCGCGCTTCGAGTAATCCGAAATCGTGTTGGGCTCGAGCTGGAAAATGTCGGCAATGGCGCGACCGGCCATCTGCGTCGCAAGCTTGGTCCAGTACCCCTCGCCGCTCAGGCTCTCGCCGACGATCGCTATATCAGGGTTTTTCTCCTGGAAGAGCCGGGCGACGCTCAATGTCCGCTTCGAGCGATCGTTGGAGCCCCACCACATCGCGCGCAGCTGCACGCTTTCCGCAGCAAAGGTCTGTCCTGAGCCTACGGGGCCAAGCGCAATACCGGCGGCGGCGCCAGCCGTGCCGAGCATGAATGTGCGTCGATTGAGTCGCATGCCGTTCCTCCCTGTGGCTGCCCGCCTCACGCTCTCCTCCAGCGCCCGGCGGGATCAAGTTCCACGCGAAGATTATGCAAAAACCAAAAATGTGCAAGAATTTGTTGCTTACTTGCAAATTTGCATGAGTTGCGCGATGTTTGCAGCATGATAGACACATCGCCCAAACGGTTCCGCCAAGCCGACATCGCCGCCCGTGCCGGGGTTTCGGTTTCCACCGTCTCGCGCGTCCTCGCGAACGAACCCGGCATCAGCGAAGATGTCCGGCGGCAGATCCTCAAGGTCGCCAATGACCTCGGCTATCCGGTGAAAACCGGCGCTAAAACGGCACCCCAAACGCTGGCATTGATCGCGAGCAACGGCGTTACCGGCGGCTTGAGCGTCTTTTACGAAGGCATTGTCGAGGGCTTGCGTTCCGAGGCGGCCCGGCAGGCGATGCCGTTCGAAATCCGGCTTGTCCGTGAGGCAAGGGCAACGCCGGAGACCGTTCGCGACCATATGGAATCCGTCGGGGCGGAGGGTCTCTTCCTGGTGGGCATCGATCCCGGCGATGCGCTCTGCCGATGGCTCGGGGAAAGCCGCACGCCGGTGATCCTCGTCAACGGCACCGATGCCGAAATGCGCTTCGACGGCGTCTCGCCATCGAACTTCTTCGGCGCCTATGCGGCAACGCGGCGGCTCGTTAATGCCGGCCATCGCCGCATCCTTCACCTGACGGGATCGCACCGGCGGACGATCCGCGAACGCATACGCGGTTTCGAAGCGGCCGTTTCCTCGGTCGAGAACGGCGAGGCGCGCGTCATCCAGCTGCCCTTTGAGTCCAATGCCAGCCTTGAAGCGCATGCGGCGACACTCGCTGCGCTTGCCGAAGACGCGGGTTTCACGGCCGCTTTCTGCATGAACGACTTCGTCGCGGTCGGCGTGCTCGAAGCGGTCACGGAGATTGGCCTCCGCGTGCCTAAGGATTTCGCCATGGTCGGTTTCGACGACCTGCCCTGCGCCGAAATGGCAAATCCGCGTCTCGCCACGATGCGCGTCGATCGTGTCGCGCTCGGCCGCGAGGCGATCGACATGATGCACTTCCGCTTCCGCCACCCGGCGGCGCCCGCCCGGCACGTCTCCCACGCGGTCGCTCCGGTGCCCGGCGGCACCCTTGACGAAGGACAGCGCTTATGACCTACGATCCCGCCAGCGCCAATCCGCTTCGCGGCAATCCGCTTGAAGCGCGCGACGACATGCAGCACGCGCTGATCGACCTCTTCAATCCGCTGCTGCCTTATTTTTCCGAGGGCAGCGCGCGGGTCCGCCTCGATGCAGCCGCCGGGCACTTCGATCGCGCGGCCGCCGACCTCGAAGGTTTCGCACGCCCGCTCTGGGGTCTTGCCCCTTTCGCTGTCGGCGGCGGCCATTTTGCCCATTGGGAGCGCTATGCGGACGGCATCGCCAACGGCACCGATCCAAACCACCCGGAATATTGGGGCACCATCAACGGCCGCGACCAGCGCATGGTCGAACTTGCGGCGCTCGGCTTCGCGCTCGCCCTTGTGCCGGAAAAACTATGGGACCCTTTGAGCGGCCGAGCGCGCGAAAATCTTCTCGCCTATTTGCTCCACGCCCGGCAATTCGACTATGCGGATAACAACTGGAAGTTCTTCCGCATTTTCGTCGACATCGCTCTCGACCGGCTCGGCGTGGAATATGACCGCAGTCTCACCAGGGCCTATCTCGCCGAGCTCGACGGCTTCTACATCGCCGATGGCTGGTATCGCGACGGCAATGTGCGGCGCATCGACCACTATATTCCCTTTGCGATGCACTTCTACGGCCTGATCTATTCACGCCTCGTCGACGACGACTATGCGAAGCGCTACCGCGAGCGTGCCCTCGCCTTCGCGCAGGATTTCCGTCACTGGTTTGCTGAGGACGGAGCAACCGTCCCCTTCGGCCGCAGTCTCACCTACCGTTTCGCCTGTGCGGGCTTCTGGTCCGCGCTTGCCTTCGCTGGTCTCGAGGCACTGCCTTGGGGCGAAATCAAGGGTCTGTGCCTGCGCCACCTCAGATGGTGGGCGGACAAGCCGATGGCGCACCGCGACGGCGTGCTGTCGATCGGCTACGGCTATCCGAACCTCCTGATGTCCGAGAACTACAATTCGGCGGGCTCGCCCTATTGGGCGTTCAAGGCATTCCTACCGCTCGCGGTCGCAGAAGACCATCCGTTCTGGACGAGCCCGGAAAAACCGCTCACCTCGTCCCGCGAGCCCGTCGCCCTTCGCCATCCCGGGATGATCATGATGCCATGCAAGGGTGACGTGGTGGCGCTTTCTTCCGGCCAGGAAAACCGGCAGATGCGGTTCGGATCGGAAAAATATGCGAAATTCGCCTATTCGAGCCGTTACGCCTTTAGCGTGGAGAGCGACGAGCGGGCCTTTGCCGGCGGCGCCTTCGATTCGATGCTCGCCTTCAGCGATGACGGCATCCATTACCGGGTGCGGGAGACCAATGAGGAGGCGCGCCTTGGCGGCAACGTTCTCTTTTCCAGATGGTCCCCCTGGCCGGACGTCGTCGTCGAGACCTGGCTCATTCCGTCCTCGCCCTCGCATATGCGGGTGCACCGGATCACCACACCAAGAGAGCTCCAAACGGTCGAGGGCGGCTTTGCGATCGCCAGGCGCGATTTCGAAGCCGACACACTTTCAGCAGGACAAGGCGCGGCCCATGCCATCGGCGCGGAGGATTTCAGCGGAATCCGCGACCTCGGCTCGACGGTTTCGCGCGAAGGTCTGGTTCAGAAGGCTCCACCCAATACAAACCTGATCGTCGCAAAGACACTGGTGCCGCAATTGCGCGCCACCATTTCGGCCGGGGAGACCATTCTCCGCTGCGCGGTGCTTGCGCTCCGCGATACCGCCGCCGTCTCTGCTGACTGGTCAAGGCCGCCGGCTGCCCCGGACATGGACGAATTGCTCGCGCTTGCAAAGCAAGGGGTGGTCGTGAGCGCCATGAATGTGCCGGGGCGAATGCCATGAGCCGCCCCGCGGTCGCCTTTGCGATGCAGCCCGAACGAACGCGATATGTCGTGACGCCGGAACTCCTCTCGCGGCTCGGCGACTTCGCTCGCATACTCGATGAAGCGCCGATGACGTCCTTCGATGACGAAAGGGCAAGACGGCTGCTGGCGGAAGCGGAAATCCTGATCACCGGATGGGGCGCCCCGCTCTTCGATAGAGCAGCACTGGCCCGGGCGCCGCGGCTGCGCCTGGTCGTTCACGCGGCCGGAACAGTCAAAGGCATCGTCGATGACTGCATCTTCGATGCCGGAGTGCCGGTCAGCCATGCGGCCGCGGCAAATGCTGTCCCCGTCGCCGAGTTCACCCTTGCCGCGATCATCTTCGCCGGCAAGCAGGTCTTCCGCTTCCGCGATCTCTACGCCGCCGACCGGGGTCGCAGTCGCACCCATCTGCTACAGGGCGAGCCGATCGGGAACTATCGCCGCACGGTCGGAATTGTCGGCGCCTCACGGATCGGACGACGGGTGATCGAATTGCTTCGCCCCTTCGATTATCAGGTGCTGCTCTACGATCCGCTGGTCGGAGAAGAGGACGCGTCCGCACTTCATGTCGAGAAGATCGATCTCGATACGCTGATGGCAAGCTCGGATATCGTCTCGCTGCACGCGCCTTCGCTCCCGGATACCCGGCACATGATCGACGCGCGGCGCTTGTCCCTGATGAAAGACGGCGCGACGCTGATCAACACGGCCCGCGGAGCGCTCGTGGACGAAGCGGCGCTGATCGACAGGCTGAAGACGGGCGCGATCAACGCCGTCATCGACGTGACGGATCCCGAGGTGCCGCATGAAAGCTCGCCCTTCTATGAGCTGCCGAACGTGTTCCTGACCCCGCATATCGCCGGCGCCATCGGCCTCGAGCGAACACGCCTCGGCGAGATGGCTATCGATGAAATCGCCCGGTTCATCGAAGGCAGGCCGTTGCATTTCGAGATCCGCAAGGCCGATCTGGAGCGAATGGCATGAGCGGTTTCGAACCCGGGCTCTGCACGGTCACCTTCCGCAAGATCGGCGCAGAGAAAATCGTGGACCTGGCGGTGGCAGCCCGCCTCGCCGCCGTCGAATGGGCCGGCGACGCGCATGTTCCTCCCGGTGACCTGTCCACTGCCCGGACCGTCGCGCGGCTGTGCGAGAGGGCCGGCTTGGCAACGTCCTACGGTTCCTACGTGGCACCGCCAACGGCCGAGCTCCCCGACTTCTTGGACGCATTGGAGAGTGCAATCGCACTCGGCGCCTCCAATATCCGCATCTGGCCCGGAACGCGCCAGCGCGATTCAAGCGATTATAGCGCCGGTGAAAGGCGCGCGGTCGCCGAGGCAATCCGCGACATGGGCACCGAGGCCGCGCGGCAGGGGGTGACCGTGTCGCTCGAATATCACCCGCAGTCTCTGACGGATGATACGGATTCGGCGCGCCGCCTGATCGATGAGATCGCCCATGAGAATGTCTACCTCTACTGGCAGCCGCGGCCCGGACTTCCGCTTGAAGAGGCGCTTACCGAGATCGGTGAGATCGGCGAGCATGTGTCCCATGTCCATGTTTTCGCATGGAACCGCGGCCGCAACCGCTTCCCCTTGACGTCCGCGGCCGACTATTGGCGAACGGTTCTCGGCAGCATGCCCGCGTCACGCTGGACCGGGCGCCGCTTTGCCATGCTTGAATTTGTTGTAAATGACGACCCAGCGGTATTTCTGGAAGACGCCGCGACGCTCAGGCGACTTCTTGAAGGATGAACAGAGCGGTCGCGGCTACTTGCTGGAGCTCGGTCTGGCCCGCTTTGTCCGCTGCTCGTGTTCTTTTGCACCTGCTGAAACGTCACACCAGTTCACTCGGCAAGAGCCACTTTGCTTGAGCTGCATCCAGATCTGCCGCATCCGAATCCGTGCGGCCGACGCGAACAATCCACGGAGTTACTTCTTCCAGGGATACGGCGGGTGAAATCTCATGATGGTTGCCCCCTGTCCTGGCGCGTTACTCCCTGCTCAGAGGCGAGTTCTTCGCGTCCATTGAACTCTTGCTCGGATGAACAAGTTCTCTGGCTGCAGACGGCGTTTGGTCGATCGGCCGGGCGCCAGGCGAATTCCTCACGCGCCAATGCCGCCGCTTCGAAAATGCTGCCCTCCAGTGCCGTCCTTATGCCATAGTAAGAGATGACGTCTGTCGCGACGACCCGCATCAGCACCCCTCTATCGACGGCCCTCACCATGGCCTCGCCATCAACGAACAGGAAGGTTTTTTCCATCCCGTTGTCGGCGGTCGACACGCTCAGCTCGGCGATGCGAAGTGAAGCATCATGAACAACTCCTATTGAATTTTGCAGCAAGACACAGCACTCCGACAGATGCTCGTACATAGAGAATCCTTGTTCATTCAGTGGTGATCTGAATCCTGGTACGCCCGTCGTTGGCGCCTCAATGCTGCCGAGAGTCTTCTATCTCCGCAAGGACCTCTTTGACCGCGCCGCCCACCCCTCGGATGTCGTCCTCCGAGTGGCCCGCTGTCGGGCAGAGGCGCAGCCCTGCCCGGCCTCTGGCAACTGTAGGAAAGAAAATGGCCGAGGTATAAAAGCCGCGGTCGAGCAAGGCTCTCGCTGCCCCGATGGCTGTCAGTTCGTCGCCGATCTTCACGGTTCGGATAGGCAAGGGCGAGCCCGTCTGGTCGGTCGGAACGAGGCTATCAAAAAGGGCGGTCCTCATTCGGAGAGCGTGCTGAAGATCGGCAAGCTCTTTCGTGCGATGGAGTTCCTGCGACGCAAATGCTGCGCCGATGGCCGCGACGTTGAGCGACGCCGAGAAGGCGTGCGCTACGGCGAACCTGCGAAACAGCTCTTCCTGTCGCGCCGTGCCAAGCATAATCATGCCACCCGAAGCTCCAAATCCCTTTCCGAGCGACGCGGCAATGATCGTCCGTTCACCCAAGTAGCCACGGATCTGCGATCTTGCGAAGCCCTCCCCATGCTCGCCGAAAATCGATAGGTGTTCTGGCCAGCTTCCACCGTTCCGTCACGCACCGTCAGCTCCATCTGGTAGCTGCGCGTGGACCCGTCGCGCCGTGTGGTCACAACGGAGATGTTGGTGATCGGCTGGTTCTCGCGCGGTTTCAGGAAGAGGATGTTGCCGGCCGGCGCGACTTCCCAGGCGACGCTGTTGCCGAGCGCGACGTGTGCGATCTCCTCGTCGGCCGCGAACTCGACCTGAACCGAGGACCGCAGCGAGCCGATAATCCGGGTGATGTTGTACGGCTGGTAGTCGACAAAGCGCACGCGGCTGTCCTGCGAGGCCCCACGCGGGATTTCGAGGGCGAGCGCCGCGGATGCCGAGCCCGCGAGAATGAGAGCTAAAATGGCTGCGGTCCGCATCAGTTGATCGCCTCCGGGTCGGCCCGGTATTCGCTAACGGCAAAACCGAGAGGGTTCACCAGCCGGTCGCTCGACGACATCGGCGTATTCACGTAAGCGAAGGTGAGCGTTGCGACCCAATGGGTCGTCCGAACCTCGTCCGCACGGGTTATCGTGCGCATGTAGCGCACGGACACGACGTTCGGGTTGATCAGCGAGATCGAGGCGATGCTGATGCGGGCCGTGGCACTGCGCCCGTAGGTATTCTGCGGGGATTCCGGGTTGCTGCCGCGATAATAGGCGGCGAACCGAGCTTGCTCTGCTTGAGTGCACAAGAGCGCAACGGTGCGGAAATTCTCCTCCGCCTCGCTCCAGACATAGCCTTCGCGAGCACGCACATATTTTGCGGCGAAGTATTTGGTGACGGCCTCATCATAGGTTCCCGCCGTCGATGTCAGCGCCGAGACGACGTCGACAATGCCGGTCGAATTGTCGACCCGCACGACAAACGGCTCGACCGTTTTGAGCGGCGTGAGGCCGGCGACCGCGAAGATGGATGCGCCGGCAAGGACGCCTGACACGATGGCAATCGACCAGGCGATACGCGCCGAGCGTTCGACCTGGGTCATCCGGTCCTGATCGAAGCGTCGCGCCTTTTCGAAGTACGTCTTCAGTTCGTCGCTCGAGACCATCGCCCTACCCCTCGCAAGGACGATAGGATGCGCCGAGGTCGAAATGGGCGAAGGCTAATGGCTCCCTCCCGGCGTCGACATAGGCCGTGGCCACCCGCGACGAGGTTGCCGGGCGCGCATCGGAATGCTTGTGTTTGAGATCGTTGTTGTCCTCCCACTGCCACATGGCGCGATTGAGCGGCCGGCGGGAATAGCCGTCGCATTTCGGGAGTGAATAGGTCATTGATGCGCAACCGCCTAAGATCGCTGCGATGCACAGCGGCAGGATTGGTCTGATCATTCCAGGATGGCCTTTTGTTCGTTCGAATGGCGTCATGAACTGGCGCCTTTCGATCTGAATGTCCGCCCGCTCGCGCGAACCCCGCGCACGGCTGCCCGGAAGCTGCGTGATGCAGCCCAAGCGTACTCTCATGGGCGTCTCGGGCCGCACCGTAGCCGTAGGTCAACGATGCGCCGCCGGAAGCCAGAGCAGAGGCAATGTTGGGAAGCTGGTAGAAGACGTAGAGCGCGGCAAGGCAGATGGCGCAAAGGGCGATCGGCCGCATCAGCACATCGCTATAGGCATCGATCGCTGAAAACGTCGTGTCGATTGAGGTGATCAGCAGCGAGCCGATGGCGACGACGAGCACCTGCAGGATCACAAAATTCGCAAGCTGCCCGATCCAGGCCTCGGTGAAGCGACGCGTCGCCTGGAACATGGCGAGCGCCACGAAAATCGGGCCGATGGCGAGCACTATGGCAAGCGACAGCCTTGCATAAAGCGAGACGATGTAGCCGATGGCGGCGACAATGAAGCTCGCGCCGATCACGAGCATGCCACTGGTGCCGCTGACGATGTCGATAGGCCAGGAGGCATCCGCCCAGATCTCTTTGGCGCACTGTTGCCCCTTATCAAGGAGACTGTCGAAGGCCGAGGCGCTCGGCGCCGTACCGGTATTCAGCGCCTGGGAGATCTCACGCGGGAGCACATCGAAGAAGACCTTGGTGACATAGGTCTGATACTCGCTGGCGTTCTTGACCAGCATCACAATGATGGCGAGCTTGATTGCACGGAACGCGAAATCGAGGATCGGCTCCTGGACGGAACCGCGCAGCACGAGATAGCCATAGAGCACTACATAAAGGGTGACCGCCGCCGTCAGCGGGCCAGTGACCCAGCTCGCGACGTTCGAGGTTCCGGAGGCAATGAAGTTCTCGAGCGGCGCTTTGAACCGCCCGTCGACAAAGGCGAAGACTTGATACACGGTTTTGCCTCCGAGCGCTTCTTACATTCGTTCAAGACGGGTCCTGAAATCTGCTGCCGCAGCGTTTTGGCAATTCGGAGTGTTGCCTAACTCACCCGGATTGCGGCGGCATTTGCCGATCACGTCGGTACGGAGCGCTTTGTCAGCCAGCAGTTCATCGACGGTATAGACGCGCTCGGCTTCCTGCGAGCAAGCGGCCAGAACGATGGGAAAAACAGAAAGAAAACGCAGCCTCATTGCAGTGCGGCTCCCATGGCATCCATGCGCCGCCGCCAGTCCTCGGCCTTGCGCTGCTCGTCGACCTGGGCCTGCGCTTGCTGCACCATGCGAAGACCCTCCATGCGCAGCAGATCCGTCTGGAGGAAGGCTGTTTCCGCCTGAAGCCTGGCCTGAAGGTCGGCAATGTCCTTGGCGTCGCTTGCCGTGGAAATCTTTTCGCGCAATTGGTCAATGCCCTCTATTCGCTTGGTCGCCGCATCGTAGATCTGCTGTCCGAGACTCATCTGCCCGGCATTCTTGTTCTGGGCGCGGGAAAGCTCCTGCGCATAGAAATCGTTGGCACTGGTCCGATAGGTCGAATTGCCCTCCAGGAACTTCGAGGCGGAATCGCGGAAGACGCCGCTGCCCTCACCCTTGAGTAACCCCTCGATCGCATTGAACTCTGCTGGCAGAGCCTTGCGGATGGCAGGATCGTTCAGGATGCTTGCGACATCCGCCATCTCGGTGAGCTTGTTGAGCGAGCCGTAGAGCTGCTGCGCCTGTTCGATCTGCTGATTGAGGGCGTCGAGCTGTGACTTGAGCTCAGCGATGGTCTCGATGTGCTTGGCGATCGCCGTCTGATCGATCACCGGGATGCCCTGCCCTGCCGCGGTGCTCGCGGAAAGAACGAGCGCCGCCGCAAGCGCCGCTCCCTGAGGTCGATAGGAAGCCATTAGATCGCACTCCTTCTTCGTTGCTGGAAAACGGGAAGCCAGTCCTTGGCAGCGTCGCCGACCTCCGCGCGGATCGCATCTGCGAGCTCGACATTCGCCGTCCTGCCGGAGAGGATGGCGAGTTCATCATCGAAACCGCTGAGGTTCAGCTCGGCGACGACGCTGTTGTGCCCCTGCTTCAATATGAACTTTCGACTCTCGACGGAAAGCTCGCGCGCGATCAGTTCGTATTCGCGCTCCGTGAGCTTGAAGCCGTCGACATAGTCGCCGCGGTCGCCGCGGGAATTCGGCAGGAAGATCTGTGTCGGGCATTGCTCGATGATCGTGTGGGCGATCGGCGAGACGATCGCATCGCGCGGGCTCTGCGTGGCAAAGAGCATTAGGCCATTCTGCTTGCGGATCGTCTTGAGCTTGTTCTGCGCGAGATCGCGAAAGCCTTCGTCCTGGAGCGCTTTCCAGAACTCGTCGATGACGATGATGATGCGCCTGCCGTCGATCAGCTGTTCGACTCTATGGAACAGGTAGGCCATGAGCGGCGTGCGAATTTCCTCGTTGTCGAGGAAGTCGGTCATATCATAGCCGACGAACGTGCCGCCGACGCCGAATTCACCAAAACCGACGTCCTCGATGATGTTGTCGAAGACCCAGCCGAGCGGCCCTCCGCTCTCCCACCGCCGCAGCCGCGCGGCAATCCCTTCCGGATCGGTGTTGTTGAGGAAAGTCCTGAGCGCGCCGATGGTCCGGCGCTCCACCGGAAGATCGGCGATACCATCAATGGCGGAAGCGATATCGCGGAGCTCGGTCACGGTCAGTTCCCGGGACGACGAGCCGACGAGCTTGCCGATCCAGCGCGTGAGGAACACCTTGTTCTCCGGCGTGAGTTCGAGGGCCTTCAAGGGGGCGCAGCCGGTCGGGATGCCGTTCTTGAGGGGCAGATAGGTGCCGCCGGCGGCGCGCACGTAGAGATCCGCGCCCCTGTCCTTGTCGAAGAACACCACGTGTGGCTCATGCTTTTCGAGCTGTGACAGCATGAAGTTGAGCAGCACCGTCTTGCCGGCGCCCGACGGTCCGCAGATGAAGGTGTTGCCGAGATCGCCGTAGTGGAAATTGAAGTAGTACGGCGAGCCGGACGCGGTTTTGAGCAGAGCGACGGCGGGGCCCCATTCATTGCCGTCTTTCTGGCCGCCGGGATAGGAATGGAAGGGCGACAAGGCTGCGAAATTCCGCGACGTGATCGCTCCGGACCGGGCGCGGTAGCGGAAGTTGCCGGGCAACTGTGCCCACCACGCACCCTCAAGCCCGAGATCCTCGCGCGCAACGACGGCGCCGCCGCTCGTCAGGCTGGCGCGTGCCTTGGCCAGATTGTCGCTCAGTTCCTTCACGGATGAGGCAAATACGCAAAGCGAGAGATGATGCTCGCCGACTACGAACCGGTTGGACTCCAGATCGTCCATGGCCTCGTCAAGCTCCTCGATCTGCGAGGCCGCCTTGTCGCCGCTGCTGACCATCTGGTTCTGCTTGCGGCCCATGATGACGCGTGCGTCGGCTTTCGAGAGGAAAGAGAAGGATTGCGATAGGGTGAGCTCAAAGGAACTGGTGAGCACGCTGTCGAGCATGCCGGTCTTGGTACGGGCCGGATATTCCTTGAAGCTCAGCATGCCGGCGTAGCGGCTCGTCGCCTCGTGCCGGATTTCGATCGTCTCCCGGCCGACAATGACGCGATCCGAATAGATCGCCGAGGCGATGCGCCCCTCTGTCAGCGGGATCGGCTCCCGCCGGCCGCCGACGAGTTGATGCAGCACTTCGCTCGGCTCCGAGAACAGGAGGCCATCGTGCTCGTAGAGGGACAGTACGCGCGGCTCGAAGCGTTTCAAAGCGGCGGCGACGTCGATGACCTTTTCTCGAAGTTGCTTGAGGGACTCCTCGTCCAGCTCGGCACCCGTCTGACGCGTTCGTCGCAACCGCGACAAGAGCCTCGCCGCCTTGTCGGCCGGATCGCGGGCCGGGCACCAAAGAAGCGTCAGATAAAGGTCGTTGCGAAACAGGTCCTCGCCCACCATGCGCTCGCGGTACTTGTCGTTGAGCGCGGCCGCAAACGCGGTCGTGAAGGTTCCCTCGGGATAGTCGCTGTCCCTGCGGCGGATGAGATGAGTCCACAAGGCGAGCCGCTCATCGGCGATGTTCCGGTAGAGCGTGTTGAGGTCGCGATGGAGAGCGTTCAGGTCGAGAACGTCGGCGGTCTCGAACGAGACGCCCTCAAGCGCAATCATCACCATCAGTGCGCGGGAATCGAGCGCAATCGTCGACTCGTCGACATGGCGGATATAGGGGATGAAGGCCTCCGGGTTGAGCTCTCGGGACCTCAGCGTTGCACGCTCAAGCAAATCCAAGGTCCCTTTCGTCAAAGCGTCGAATGAGCCTCAGCGGCGAAAGCGTCGCCCCACCCCAATAGAAGCTGTTGCGTGACCTACCGCGTGTTTCCACCCAGGCAAGCAGGATGCGGAACATGTTCTGGTCGTGCTTCACGAGCGCGCGAAAGACGAGATGGAAAACGACTCCGACAGCCAAGTAGGCGATCGATCCAGCGACGATGTAGAGGGTCGTCGTGAGCATGATGTTCAGCCCCATCGCTTCCATCGTCACGCCGGCGATCATCGCCGGCCGGGTGCAGGCAATGAAGAGCGTGTCTTCCTCGAGCGTTGGCCGTGCGGTCGGCATGCGGTCAGCTCCCGACAATGGTGTTCACAAGTTCGGTGGCGCCGAAGATGCCGCCGATGCCGATGATCCAGAACCCTGCTCGGCGGAGGTCCATGTATCCGAACATCCAGGCGATGCAGATCACGATCACGGCGATGACGGCTAACAACTTGGCGATGTTGCCAGTCAGCATGTCGACAATGTTCTGCAGCACGGTTTCGATGCCGGCGGCCTGTGCGAAAGCCGGTTCGACCAGGACGGCCACAGTGGCGACAGCCATGAGCGTTGACGCTGCGATCGGACGAATTCTGATGCTGAAAATCATTCGCTATGCTCCACTTGATTGTTCTGAAATACGAGGATGGAAGAGCGCCTTCGGGAACTGAAGACGTCCCAGGAAGGAACGGCGGCCGGCTGGTTCTTGATCAGATCTTCATTGGTGTCGGCGACGAGATCTCCAGCGGCCGTGTCAACCGGTATGCTCCCCTCCCGATTGTCACTAATCGTCAGCTGCGCCATTACAGGAGCGAGCTTCTTGATCTCGCGGCGGACCTGCTCGTCGTAGTTGACGATCGCGCCGACGAATGGGTCCCCTCGCCCGGAATATGATTGCAGCATCGTCTGCTCGGCTTTTTGGGTATCGGCGCCCGCCTTGATCGCATGCTGGTAGTAGCCATCGAGCAGGGTGGCGGTGGCTCGAAGATTAAGGCACGGATCGAGGGCGTCGGAGATCGAGAGCTTCAGCCTCGACAGTTCTTCCATTCCTAGGCCGCCGAGGCCGAGCTGAATGTCCTGCCGTTCTGCGGCGAGTGTCGACGCGACCTCGATTGCCTCAGCCTTCGATGCCGGCTGCTTGGCGAGCGGGGCTCCGCTGTTGATGCGAATGTTGTGGGGGGAGAAGCGGCTTTCGAGGCTCACCACACCGGCAAGGATCTCGGCCGCAACAAGGGGTGCGCAGGTCTGCGCGAGATCTACGAAGTCAACGGGCATGCTAGTACCACACCCGTTGGCGTCCGAGCCCGTCGATCGTGACGTCGACATAGTGGGGCTGCGGCCGGACATTCGGCCGCGTCGTCACATAGCGTTGGCAAACGGCGCGGCCTCCGCTTCGCCGCCATTGCGGCGAGGTGCTGCCTCCACGATTGTCGGAATAACATTCATCGTTTGAGACAGTCTGGGGTGTCGTCGAAATACAGCTCGCTTCGAGCCCGCGATCGCCATAGCGCTTCGTCAGGCGATAGCCGCTGTTACAGGAATACGGCTCGTATCCCGGCCGCGACGCCCGGAAGCCGGCCCCGCTGCAGGTCGGGAAAGGATGGCCTTTTGCAAGCTCGCGCCAGAGCTTTTGGATCGGAGGTCGGCACTCGGCATATTGTGTGGGGCCACCCTGATTGGAAAGGCATAGGATAACCTGGCATCCCCACTCGCCAGCCCGCGCATTACTTGCTGAAATAAGGTAGAATGGATGGGTGACGCCAAATGCAGCCAATGCCACCCCGATCAGAAGGTTTTTCATGGAGATGAGCCTCCGCAGACGCGACGCAAATTCAATTCCTATTTCCACACGAGCCGCGAACTCGATATACCGCCTTATACAATGCAGTTAAACGAATGACAAGAGCACTCAATCTCCAGTGGCATAGCCTCGCCTTCTCCGGCTTCATCTTCCACGAGATCGTCGACAATCCCCTCGAAGGTGAAACGCCTCAGTCGCGCCTCAAACAGATCGGCATGATGAGCGTGCTGTACATCATGCATCAGGGACATCAGCAGCTAACACTTGCAAATATAGTCGAAATCACCGGCTTGACGCGCACCGGAGTGACGGAAACGATAGATCCTTTGGTGAGACGCGGGCTGCTGACTGAAAAGTTCGTGAAGAACTCGATGGGGCGCGGCAAGGCCCGACAGTTCGAGATCGCGCCGCAAATACTCGAGAAGATTCAGAGCTTTCAGCGCGACCACATGCGCGAGTCTTAGGCGAAGATATCGCCGCAAACAAGGTACTTTAAGTCGGTGCATAGCGAAGTGGGTTTCGTGCAGGTGAATCGCGACCAAGGCGAGAGTCCGTCGCTCCTGAAGAGGCTCGGTCAATCCGCGAAGAAAATTCAACCTTTCGCGGCTGCGGGAAAGCGATTAGGGTGTCGATCGATCGACATGAACAGAGCTTGTGCTTCCGGGCGACGCGATCCGATCTTCGCTGCGAGACCGTCCGGCCACAGTACTCTGCGCCGGACTCTCAAAGGAGAGCCGACATGTCGAAGCTATCGAACCAGATTTCGGATCCGAGCAAAGTGGATGCCGAGAATGATGTCGCTGTGGCGACGGCTGTACAGCGTGCCATGGAGTTTTACGGGTGCGACGCTGTTACTGCTGCCGCGCATCGCGGGATTGAAGCCTGGGTTCTCAAGCGCGAAGGCGAATTCACTTTCTGGCTGCAAATCTTCCATTCTCTGAAATCCCAGGGGGATCACAGCGATGAGATCTCCCAGCCGGGATGACGAGCCGCATCCGGCTCGGGCCGCGATAGAGATAATCGTCGCAGTCCTTCTCCGGGGTTGCTGCCAAGATCGGCGCGCGTGTCTACTGCATGGGTCCTTAAATCGTACCCGACTCAAGGACAAAAACATGCAGCGATTCAAAGTGCTACAGCGTCCTTTGTGCGTCTGAAAGACGCACGGCGCTGTAGTGCAAAAGATCCGACGCGACGTTGCTCTCATCCACTCTGCCCTTTGCTGCAGCGCGGGCCTGGCGAGCGATGACAGCGCTCATTGAACTCTCCTGATTGATTTCGGGGTGTCGGGTTAAAGAATGCCGCCCCAGAAACGGCGACTTGGGAACATGGGCGACCGTGATAAGGAAAGCACCGGCAACACAAAACCGGCTTCGGACCTCTTAGAAATTGCGGCACAGCTCGCCGCGCTCGCCGAGGAAATCAGGGCCCTGACGGAAAGGCCCCTTGAGCAGCCGTCCACATCGTCTGAGAGCGGTAAGACCGAAGCAAGCACCGAATAGCAGTGTATCCCCTTGGCCACCCTCGTACATGGTTACGGTCAGGCCCGTAACCTCCGTTCCGATCACCGGGCCCGTGCCTAAACGGAAAGCGAAAGGGCCCCTTCTCTCGTATTGAAAGAAGAGACCCGGCGTGTCTAAGCGTTCGAATTCACAGACACGGCTACCTATACGTGAATCGGCTATCCGCCATTGGAGAGTTCGCGAGCTTAGGTCTCCTGTCCACCCTTTTCGACTTACCTGTTTGAGGCCGGACCACATTCTTGACCAGAGTAGAGAATGGTCAGCGCGAACGGCGAGCGCTCGCCTCGACCACGGAGAGAAGTGAAACCGGAAAGATCAGGCTGGGAAAACGAGTTGGTCGGGCGAAGACGCCTCCCTCGCCTTGGCGAACGCTTCGCCCCCGACTCCTTGCACTTGATGTATATCCAGGCTACTATATTCACATATTCTCAGCTGCATATACGTGAGGTAAAGGCGATGTCTCTCTACATTCGCGACGACGATGTTGATGCACTGGCAAGGAAGGTCCAGCAGGCCACGAAGGCGCCAACCAAGACGGAAGCGGTCAGACGCGCTCTGCAAAATGAGTTGGCGCGAGCGGAACAGGCTGTACCATTAAAAGAGCGCGTCAAAAAGATTCAGGACAGTGTGCGAGCCAAGATGGGACCCAACATGCCAGACTTCGACATGAAGAAGTTCACAGACGAGATGTGGGAAGTTTGATGTTCCTAGATGCGTCAGCAATCGTTGCTATTTTAGCTCGCGAAGAAGATGCCGGTTATCTTCTCGCTAAAATCGAAATGTCAGAAAATCCTAAATTTTATTCGCCGCTCGCCATGTTCGAGGCGGTAATCAGCCTAGCCCGTATAATCTCGATCTCGCACTTTGGCGACCAGGCCCCTACCCCGCCCGAGTTGATTGATCAGGTTGAAGAGGATGTCCAAAAGTTTATGGAAACTATCGGCGCGCGCGAACTGTCCATGAATGGCTCCTTGCATCGGAGGGCAATAAATGCGGCGCGCAACTATGGCCGCTTTGTCGGTCATCCGGCACGGCTGAACTTTGGTGATTGCTTCTCCTACGCCTGCGCCAAGGAGTATCGCCTCCCCCTTCTGTTCAAGGGCGACGATTTCTCAAGAACGGATATCGAGGCGGTCTAGCCAAGTGGTACACATCGGAAGTGCCTCATCGAATCGGAGGCACTGGCGTGATCGGCCGCTCCTGCTCGTCAGGATCAATGGGTGGAATGACTTCGGGCTCCAGAATTGGTTCCTCCCCCAGCCTGCTCCCACGATTTGGCTCCCGACCGGGCCGTCGGCGGTTCGTCTCTGCGCGGTTCCTGCGGCGTCATCCACACCGGGATGAGCTCGGCTAATAGACTTCTCACGAATTTATTCATCGATCGCATCCTTTATGTTCAGCATGAGTAAGCCCACGCCCATGTGCCGTGTCTCGACGCAGATCACCGGATACCCTTCCTTGCGGCCAGCAGTAGCGGGCCGATCGCGCCAAGCACGACTGAAGGCTCGTCGCGGTGTGTGAGCTTCAATTCGAAAATCCTTGAAAAGATTTGTTTTTGAGCCGGAACAAATAAGAAAGCGATTCGGTTGACTCGCGAGCCCGCATACTGCGGCAGGAGCGAGACAATGGCAGTCGCCGCACGAGCCCAATGGAAGGGATATATTCGATTCGGCGAGGTGACCGCACCAGTGGCGCTTTACACCGCCACGTCGACTTCCGAACGGATCTCCTTCCACACCGTCAACCGAAAAACCGGAAACCGGGTGCGCCGCGAATTCGTCGATGGCGTTACCGGCAAGCCGGTGGAGAAGGAAGACCAGGTCAAGGGCTACGAGCTCGACAACGACAGATACGTCGTTCTCGAGCCGGAGGAAGTTGCCTCGGCAGTACCGGAGAGCGACAAGACCCTGCATGTCCAGGCGTTCATTTCCTGCGATGACATCGACAAGGTCTATTTCGACCGGCCCTATTATCTGACACCGGACAAGATGGGCACGGAGGCCTATGCGCTGCTGCGCGACGGCATGCGCAAGAAGGAGGTCGCCGCCATCGCCCAGACAGTCCTTTTCCGGCGGATGCGCACCGTCTTGCTCCGCACGCACGACAAGGGGCTGATCGCCACCACCCTCAACTTCGATTATGAGGTCCGGAGCGCCAAGGAAGCCTTCAAGGAAATCCCCGACATCAAGATCAAGGGCGAGATGCTCGACCTCGCCAAGCACATCATCGGCATGAAAAAGGGAACCTTCTCGGCTGAGGAGTTCGACGACCGGTACGAAGCCGCGCTCGCCGAATTGATCAAAGCCAAGCTGGAGGGCAAGACCCTGCCGAAGCGCGCTCCTCCGAAGGTCTCGAAACCCAACGAACTGCTTGAGGCCTTGCGCCAGAGCGCAGGCTTCAAGCCAGCAGCCGAGTCGAAGGGGCGTGAAGGCAAGGCCGCGGCCAAGGGCAGAGCAAAAGCAACCCGCTCGACCGCTGCGAAGGCCAAGTCGAAGGCAACCGCAAAGAGTGCGCCCGCGCAACGCCGCCGCGCCAGCTAGCGAGGTGAAGGATGGCGCCCCCACGTCCATACTGGAAAGGCTACCTGAAGCTCTCGCTCGTCACCTGCCCTGTTTCGATGATGCCGGCGACCAGCGAATCTGAGAAGGTCCGCTTCCATACCCTGAACCGCAAGACGAACAATCGCGTCGTCTCCAGATATGTCGACGCGGAAACTGGCAAGGAAGTCCGGGAAGAAGACGAAGCGAAGGGCTATGAACGCGGCGAAAACGACTTCCTCGTGATCGAGGATGAGGAACTGGAGAGTGTCGCCCTCGAAAGTGCCAGGACAATCGACATCGAAATGTTCGTGCCGCGTAACACGATCGAGTGGGTCTGGCTCGAGAAGCCGCACTACCTGACGCCGTCGGACGAGGTCGGGCACGAGGCGTTCAGCGTCATCCGGGACGCCATGGAGGCCGAGAAGGTCGTCGGCATATCGAGGCTCGTCATCGGCCGCCGAGAGCGCGCCGTAATGCTGGAGCCGTGCGGAAAGGGGATCGTCGTTTGGACGCTGCGCTATGGCGACGAGGTCAGAAAGCCGGAGCACTACTTCGACGATATCGGCGATGGCGACAACGATCCCAAGCTGATGAGTCTCGTCACCACGCTGATCGAGGAGAGGAGCAAACCGTGGAATCCGAACATGGTGCGCGACCCGGTGCAGGAAAAGCTCAAGGAAATCATCGAGAGCAAGCGGAAGTCGGCAAAGAAGGGGGCCAAGCCGATAGGCAAGGGCGACGAGCCGACCTACACCGGCAACGTCATCGATCTTATGTCGGCTCTCAAGGAGAGCCTCGAGAAAAAGCAGTCCGGCCGCAAGAAATCGTAGAGGCTGCTGCAACTCCGTCCCCGTCGTCGTCCCGGCGACTTCCCTAGTTCCGATGCAGCCCCAAAAGCCTCATTGACTCACCCGCGAATGAGAACATAATAAGAACATTCCGTCGGCGCTAACGCCGCCATCTGACAATTTTTCAAGAGCCACAACCTTGTGTCCGCGGGGGAGGAAAAGCCATGTCTGCCGTAAAGGATCGATCCGACGTCGAAAAGTACGACGACTGGTTGGATGATGTCGCCGCCGCACTGGCTTGGCATGGCGGCGACGCCGAAGCGACGATCCGCACTCTCCTTGCCGACTGCAAGTACCTCCGCGAACAACTCGCGCTCGCCGAAATAGCGATGAGTCTGGGTTTCACCCGTGGCTGGAAACCGGCACACGACAGAGAGACGGCAAGGAGCTCATGATGAGCGACGAAGGTGGCGCAGATCGGCGCAACGACACCGCACTCTATGAGCACTATTGCGAACACCCCGGCTGTGAGAAATGGGGCGGCTTCGGCTTTGCCGTCGGCAAGTCCGAGCCTGCCTGGTTCTGCTTCCAGCACCGGCCGGAATGGAAGTCACGACATGCCTAGATCGGGATCCTGGTGGCTTTCGGAATTCGCCGGTGAAAAGATCCGGATTGAATGCGAATGCGGCGTCAGCAGAATCTACGATGCAAAGGCAATGCTGGAGCGGATCGGTGAGCGAAGCATGCCGGGCCTGCTGACGGAACTTGCGCTGGCGAACGGCTGTAAGAGGACGACGAACAAGTTCTACGACCGCTGCAAGTTAAATTACGGAAGCACCATGCTTGCCAAGGAGGGATTGCTCTCTCGAGCCAGCCGGCCGACGGTGCGGCGGCGCCGGCCGGCTCTCCAGAAGAAATCACCTTCGCAAATCTGCCGGAATGGTACGAGCTCTTTTGCGAGTGCCGCGCATGCGGCCGCGAAAGCAGATTGGATCGGCGTGCCTTGGTGAAGAAATTCGGGGCCAAGCAACCAATCCTGCCGTTGGCGCGGAAGCTGCGCTGCGCCAAGTGCAGGAACAAGGATGGCAATGTGATCAAGGTCGGAAAGGTTACGCGCTGATCTGCGAGTTGACACCGCGGTCAGCCACTATACCTTTGCCGCCTGGAGAGGAAAGCCGATGTGCGGACGCATCTACATCAAAAGCACGCTTGGCGAGCTGCTGCGCAACTTCTCTTTCGCGCAGCGCGAACGTGTCGAGGGGCTGGCGAACCAGTTCCCGCGCTACAACGGCGCGCCCTCGCTCTATTACCCGATCATCATCCGCGACGTCGTCCGCGACCCGGACGTCTTCGGTCCGACCTTCGTCAGTGCCCGGTGGGGCTTGATTCCAGGCTGGATGAAGGAGACGAGGCCCGGCCGACCGCCGCCGGTCAACGCCCGATGCGAGGGCATCTCATCCAACGGCATGTTCAAGAAAGCCTACGCCAGCCGGCGCTGCCTCATACCGATCGACGGCTTTTTCGAGTGGAAGGACATTTTCGGCACAGGCAAGAACAAGCAGCCCTATGCCATCGCCATGAAGTCCGGCGAGCCGTTCGCGCTCGCCGGCGTCTGGGAAAGCTGGCGCAATCCGCAAACCGGCGAGGACATCCGCACCTTCTGCGTCATCACCTGCCCGCCGAACGAGATGATGGCGACCATCCATGACCGCATGCCGGTCATCCTCCACCGGGAGGACTACGAGCGCTGGCTGTCGCCGGAGCCGGATCCGTACAACCTGATGAAACCGTTCCCGGCTGACTTGATGACGATGTGGCCGATCCATCGAAAGGTCGGCTCTCCGAAGAACGACACCGCCGACATCCTCGATCCGACCGAACCTGTTGCATGAGTGTTCGCGCGCCGATGGTCAGGCGGAACCAAAGCGCACAGCGCAAGTTAAGTTGATGCCGAGCAATTCGGCATTCAGGTCCCCCAACCTGCTAGGAGTGCCCGCTCTAGTCCCCTGCGCGGGCACTCGCAGTTTAGGTCTCCGCCCGGACTTGCCTGAGATCCATCGTCATCTGGCGCTCGGCCGCGCCTAGGCGCGATCATATGACTCGCCATCTCGTCGCAGAGGCTACACTTTGATCAACATCGGCTGATGGTACCGGCGCCGGTGGCTGAAAGATCGACGCTTCGCCCTAAATCAGGAGGCCGCGCCATGCCGAAGCGGCACGAGCATTCAGATGCGATTTCACCGGCTGGCATCAAACTTGCTGGACGAGGTCTTCACGGAAATCCTGGCTGAAAAAGGGCTCCGCCGCGATTGCGAAGCTGCTGAACGTATCGCCAGGAGATTACTTTTGATCTTTCAGTCTGGCGTGCGCGATAGGGGCATACTCCGCACGATCGGGGTCGGGGCTATTTCCCGAGGTACTCCATCACCTTCTCACGGCTCGCTCCCGCTTCGCGGATCGCCTCGAGCGCCTTGGTATTTTCTCATGACGCACGGCCATTGGGTCGATCCCGATGTCGGTCATGCGATCGCAAAGGGGCTGCGTGCCGAGCGTGTGCGCTTGCCCGATCGCGATGCCGCGGTCCTGCTCGCCTGGGCGGACAAACCGTATCTGTTCTGAGTCGTCGGCCACGCGACGGCCGAAAAGGGGCAAACGTCTTGCATCAGGGCAGACGCCTAAAAGACCCTTCGAGTTTGACATCAATTTGTTCCGGCTATCCGAGCCATCCGATAACATGTAACAACCTCTTCACTTGCTATCCTTGTTTCGCAGACATCGTGGCGATATATGTAGAATTCTAAGAGTACTGTGGTTCAGGAAGATGTCGATCGTTGCAGTAAAGGTTCTGTCCACTGTCAACGCCCCTTATGGGACGACCCTTTCGGCTGAGCAGTTGGCATCCAAGATTTCCGATCCTGCCAGCGCAGTCTCTTGCGATCCTTCGGTATTTTCCTTCTTTTCCGAGGTGGACGAGAATCTACAGATCTTGTTTTTGGACGAAATGCACGTCGATCCGACGGCCGCCTCCGACCTGGCACGGAAGTTCTCGGCACTTGCTGGCTACCCCCTCCCTTTGGCGCGAGCGGCGTAGTTGGTCGAACACCCGGTCAGCAGATGGAGCGACCTGTTTGACCAGGCTTGCCGCATCATCGAGCAAGCAAACTCCGAACTTACTCTGATCGACAGTTGGACTTTTGGGGGCGGTACGGCCCTGATGCTCCAGATCGATCACCGCGAGAGTTTCGACGTCGACATCTTCCTCGATGATCCTCAACTTCTGCCATATCTGAATCCGAAGACGCAGGGCTACGCGCTCGACATCAACCCTGACGGTTATGAGTTCGATGGATCGCGGACGTTGAAGATCGTTTTCGAAAGTGTCGGCGAGATCGACTTTATCTGTGCCCCCAGCCTGACCGGAAACCCGACGGTGAGAGCGGAGGTGCGCGGCCGAGACGTTCTGCTCGAGACCCCCGGGGAAATCATCGCAAAGAAGATTTACTACCGCGGCGCCGCGATGCAGCCCCGCGACATGTTCGACATCGCCTGCGTCGTGAAAACTCACGGCGTGCAGTACCTCAATGACGCCTTAACGCCGTTCCACGATAAATGCGAGGCGGCACTGAAAGTTGCTCGCCAGATGAACGCGCAGTTCGCGAAAGCCATCATGACGAGACTTCTCCACCGAGAGAGCTTCTCCGATATTCCGCACGTGGCTCAGTCATTGACGATTGAACTCCTGGAAACCATCTGCACTGGTGCAAAGAACTAGCGGACGCTACGAAGCCTTGCGGCCCGAGGCGCCGTTCGCCCGCGTCAACGCCATCAACATTGGCCCAAGCGAGAACTCGCCGCACGCAGTCTTGCGTGTCAGATTGCGCAAGTAGCCGCCGGCGTTCTCTGTGCCTGCCCTTTTCGAGGATACAGACGATAACCGCCGGGGCGTTCTGCGGTCCAAGGATCTCGCAGGCGTCCTGATAGGCGCTCGGGCTGACGCCGACCAGTCATCCCATCAGAAACGCCGGAATTGACTAGTGCAGCGGCTGAACCTCGGAAGCTCAACATCAACCTGAAGTATTGACATTAAGAATTTGTAGAATAAATCTTTTTTCAGAACTAGATGACCTCTGGTGTGATCGACCCCTCCTGCATACTGGATCAACGGGTGACCGTCGGCTGTGCGAGCTCACGACGACAAGACTGCCGTTGAGGGAACGGTCTGCAAAACCGTGTCGCCGGCGGCGATCACCTCGCCGAGCGTGTGCATCGTGAGCTCGCGCGCGAAAATTCGCCGGGGAGCCGATGTCATCAACGTCGCCGAAGCTTCTCAGCGCGCCAACCGAGACCTCCCGCTCAGCCCAAATCACATCCGGAAATGACATAGCTATGTTTCGTCTCTAATTTAGGTAGCATGTATATGCTGGATCGAGCTTCGAGCGGTGCCGTTCCGAGGGCATATCCGGACGGCTACTCAATTGGAGCGGATTTGGGGGCTGGGATCCCGAGTGCGGCCCGCCTTAGGGCCTCCTGTACATCACCAGGCTCACCGTTTGAGGGGCATCGCTCGGGTTGAGAAATGAGGTTCCTGCCGCATGCGTTCACCACATTTCCGATCGCGTCCGGCCTTTTTTGCGGATTTGATCTAATACGGAGAGGTCTGATGCGTCTCGTCTTCCTTCATGGCATCAACCAGCAAGGAAAGAGCTCGGAGATTATCCGCCGGGAGTGGACAGGTTTCCTCGGGGATCCGGGCGAGCTCGCTAGCATCGAAATCGTGGCGCCTTTCTACGGAGACGTTCTGGCGGGTGCGACGGAGCCGGCAACCCCGGAACAGGCCGTGGCCATGGGAATCCCAGGCGACGACGAGGAGCGGGAATTCGTGACGTCGGCGCTCCATCAGGTCGCACTTGAAAGAGGTCTTACACGCGAGCTGATCGAGCGCGAACAGGCGATCACCCAGGGTCCGCTCGAAGATCGCCGCTTCCTTGCAATACTCCGCCTGCTCGAGAAGTTGTCTCCGTTCAAGGGAGGCCTATTCCTCCTGCTGGTCAGGCAGGCCTATGCATATCTGAGGCGTGACCATGTGACGTTGCGTGTGGACGGGGTCGTCAGGCCGTGTCTTACCGATGGCTGTGTGGTGGTCGGGCATTCATTGGGATCGGTCATTGGATTCAGGCTCCTCCGCGAACTCAAGGTGAAGGTGCCGCTATTCACCACACTGGGGTCACCGCTGGCCCTGGAAGCTGTAAAATCGGCGCTGAGGCGGCCGCATGCTGTGCCGGCCGGAGTCACGCGTTGGTACAACGGGCTCGATGTGGATGACCTCGTGACTTTGGGAAAGCCGCTGACCCAAGAGACTTTCGCTGGCGGGATCTTCAATAACTCGAGCATCGAAAACGGAGAGGATGCGCACGCGATCGAGGGCTATCTAGGCGACGCAGACGTCCGGAGCGAGATTTTTTCCGCCGTGACACCCTGACCGACCTCCTGCGTGTGGTGCCGATGAGCCGAGGTGGCGCGATTTGAGGCCCGCGGGGGATTGACGCGCCCAGGCCGCTTAGTGCCCGGGAGCGTGCCTAATGGGATCGGTTCGGGAGGATGCACCGAAGTAGGGATGACCGCTGGGCGGGACCGCAACAGGTCGTGTGCGAACTGACAACGCGATAGCGAGTCGCTGTTGCATGGCTCTCGTGGCTGAGGGCTGCCCTACCCAGTTCGGGGGGGCGAAAACATCAGGCAAGCCTGAAATATAAGCGAACGAGTTGGGAACGCCCCCAGCACGGAATGAGCTCGCCAAAGCTGTTCCTAATCCGGTTGGATGAGGAACATGCGTCCCCATCTCCCGTGGCATAATCCACCTGGAACCTACCTTCACGGCGACCGTTTCCTACGGTCACTGCAAAGGGAGGACGAAGTGACAGACCGCAAGAAAGCCGTTGGCCGCGATCGGCGACGCGTCGCAGCTGGGCAGGCCTACGAGCTCATCTACTTCAAGCAGAAGCACAAGCTCACCGCTGAGCAGGCCCGGGAGATAATTCGGGACGCCGGCAACTCCCGGGAGAAGGCAAATGAGCTGGCCGAGAAGTTGAAAAAGGCCTAATCGTCACCTCAAATCGATTGCAGGTCCCCGAAGCGGACCGGGTCTTTCGTATTATGAGCCGGCGGCTTGCCAGTTGCCCTGCTACGGAACTGTGGCCGCTCGAGAGAGGACACCGATGGAAAACCCCATGAGCCGACGTTGCTGATCGTATAAAGGAAATCATCATCAAGCAGTTGGGCGTAAACGCTTCCCGAGTTGTAGACGAGGCCGCCATCGTCGAAGACCTCGGCGCCGACTCTCTCGAAGTCGCTCAAACCGTGATGATGATCGAGGACGAGTTCAGTATCGAAGGCTAAGGCCTAACCGCGCGCGGAGTTAAGAGCATCACCCCGCCTCCCGAACACGCTGCACGAAATACCAAAGCCTAACGAGCACGGCCGCGAGGGCCAGCCCTCTGGACGGGCCCATCGCCGGTGAAGATTGCGCCGGCGGCCGACAGCGGGCTGCCCAGCGAGCCTCCAAGCTGCCGGTGTCGAGGCTATGCCTCGCGGCGTCTGCAGCGTTTCGACAAGCGAGCCGCTTGCATCCGCCGTAAGGCGCAGAACGTTCCCAACGACGCCCGGCTGATCCTTCCACTCGCCCTTCGGATCCTTGCCAGTTGCGCAATCGTCCAGCCCCGAAGGTTGCCCGAGGAAGCCGGTCTTTGCGTTTGAGGGCGAGCGAAGGAAGCACATGCGAACCTTCGCAGTCCTGAATGAGTTTGCTGACACCCCCCGGGGTACTCCCGCACGGCCGTGAGCGTCTGCTCGCCGGCATGACCGTCCTCGCGGACACCTGCGACCTTCTGATGCGTCTTCGCCGCTCGCGCCGGTCCGGAGTTGTGAGGATTAAGCTGAAAGGCAAATGGTCGGTAGTGCTGCACCGTGGTTTGATGTTCCGAGCCGCCAGCACCCTCATTTCCGATGGCGCTGAGAGGTCTGCCGCTTCCGCAGAAAAGCGGCGGACCTCGTCGAACGTGCACAAGACCGCCCTACGCGACTACCCACCCATAAGGGGACCTGGAATATGGGCGACCGCGATAAGAAAGGCGCAGGCCCTCCAGAGCCGGCTTCGGACCTCGTTGACGTTTCGGCACAGCTCGCCGCCCTCGCCGGGGAACCAGGGCTCTGGCGGGAAAGCCTCTTGAAGCGCGTGACGCGGGCCGATGGCCTAACTCCCTGGCACGAGTTAAAATTAAAAGACTCTTAACTTCACACCGCGACTCGACTCCGCCTGGAGGATCAAATGCATCGCAACGACCGGGAGAAGAAGAACTACGACCACGATCTGCTTGTGATCTCCGCATCCACGATATCAGGGGTGCTCTTTATCGGCGCGGCGCTCCTGCTGCTCATTGTATGAGCTGCGAACGGCAGCGTCGCGGATTGCCAACTTTCTGGTCACCTTGTTGTGTGGAGCCTCGCACCAGCAATGCGGGTTCCACGCTTTGCACCTCACCCTTGATCACGTCGGCAGTTCCCCGCGGAGCAATTTTGTCAGTTTTCAGCGCTTCTTTTTCCAACGGGCCACAGACCACACGGCACGAGCCACCCCTCCTCCATCCTGGAGCGAGTGAAGTAAGAACGGCGAGGGAGTGCGGTGGCTGACACAGCGGCACGACGAGGACGGAAGGACGATCGGTGAAGACGTCAAGGGACCTGGAGGGTTCTTGTTAGAAAAAGACGGAGATGGGTCTGATCTTCCCGAAACACACCTGAAAACGACCGACACTTCCGGCGATGCATGCCTCCGACCATCAAATGGCACACCTCATTAGCTAAAACCCAATGAAAACAGGCACTAGACGAGGAGTCATGTTTGCCCTATCGGTTGGACATGAAATCGAGCCTGGAACATCTGCCGGAGACGAAGCGGCGCGAGCTTGCCCGCGTCGTCGAGATCATACACGAGGAGTTTTCCGACGCGCTCGAGGGTAGCTCGGCCGCCTTCAAGAAGCGCGGCCGGATCCAGAAGATCATCCTGTTCGGCTCCTATGCCCGCGGCAGCTGGGTGGACGAGCCGCACACGATGAAGGGCTACCGTTCCGACTACGACATTCTCGTCATCGTCAACACAAAGAAGCTTGCCGAACCGGAATATTGGGACAAAACGACCGATCGCTTGTTATGGGACAAGGATGTGAGGACGCCGGTCGGGCTGATTGTCCATGGCGCCCGAGAAGTAAACAACTTCCTGGCCGACGGGCAGTATTTCTTCGTGGATATCGTGCGCGAGGGTATCGTGCTCTATGAGCTTGATGACCGGCCGTTGGCCGAGCCGAAACGGCTTTCCCCGACCGACGCGCACCGGGTGGCAAAAGACCACTTTGAGAGACGCTTTCCAGAGGCCCAGTTGATGCTGCGGACAGCCCAATGGCAAGCCGAACAGATCGGGGATGCTCCGGAATGGATACGCCTCGCCACCTTTAGCCTGCATCAGGCCACCGAGCATGCCTACGCGACTGTCCTCTTGACGCTCACCAACTATAGTCCGCCTTCGCACAATCTGAAGTTCCTTCGCGGGATTGCTGAAGACCAGGACCGTCGACTCATCGAGGCTTGGCCGCGCGATCAACATCGTTTCACCGCTTGGTACAACCTCCTCAACGAGGCCTATGTGAAGGCGCGCTACGCCAAGCACTTCGACATCACCGAGGAGGCGCTCACATGGATGCTCCAGCGGACCGAATATCTTCACCGTATCGTCGAGGTAAGCTGCAACGAGCGGCTGGCTGCGTTGGAGTTGCCGAGCGGCGCCTGACTACGCGGCTTGCAACCAGTCGTGGCACTCGAGCCCCGCCAACTGGGCTTGGCCTCCGGAGCACTTCTCGTCAAGGTATACCCCTTCGCACCGCGCGTCATGAAGCAAAAGCGCGTTATTGCGGTGCAACGATCCAACGCGTATGACACAAGCAATGCTAGCGCAAATGTTTGGGCATCATGAAGTTTGGAACGAGCGGCCTCCGTGGCCTGTCCGCTGATCTAGTTGAGACTGGCTCCGTAATCTATGCGACGGCGTTCGGCCGCTATCTTCTCGAAAGCGGCAAGGCCCGGCCAGGGGATGCAATAATAATTGGACGCGATTGTCGGGAGTCCAGTCCGACGATCGAGGCAATCTGCCGATCGGCTTTGGCGGCCCTCGGGTTCAAAATCTTCGAATGTGGTACAGTGCCGACGCCTGCCCTTGCACACTATGCCTTGAAGTTGCGGTCCGCATCCATGATGATAACTGGATCGCATATTCCCGCCGACCGCAACGGAATTAAGTTTTACCTCTCAGACGGTGAGATTGGAAAAGCAGAGGAAGCGGCGATCACCGCGCTGGCAACTTCGATCGCAACTGCTAACGATCTCTCGGTTGACGGCGGAAAGCAAGCTGAAGACCATTCACAAAGATGCGTCGACCTTTTTCTGAAGCGAAATTCAAATCTACTTTCCGATGAGGCATTATCTGGGCTTATAATCGGCGTCTATGAGCACAGTACTGTTGCACGCGATTTAATAACTGCGCTTCTTGTACGGTACGGAGCACGCGTTATTTCGCTCGGACGCTCCGAAACATTTGTACCCCTTGACACCGAGGCGGTACCTGAGGAAACGGTCGCGCGGTTCAACAGCTGGGCGACGCTGCACGATCTTGACGCGATTGTGTCCGCGGATGGCGATGGCGATCGACCACTTATTGCGGATGAAAAAGGCAATCCACTTCGGGGCGACCTTGTTGGACTAATGACGGCTCAGTTTCTCAACGCCAAGTCAATCGTCACCCCAGTCACATCCAATTCCGGAATCGAAGCATTAGGATTTCACGTTACACGAACTCAAGTTGGATCCCCTTTCGTGATAGCCGCGATGAGAGAGGCCATTGCCGCGGGAGGAGATAGCCTAGTTGGCTTTGAAGCAAACGGTGGCGTGCTTACCTCGCAGGCCTTTTATATAAGAGGAGTTTGTTTGGAGGCGTTGCCAACACGTGACAGCATTCTCCCGATATTGGCAGTGCTTTCCCTCCTTAGTGCACAAAAGAAACCGCTCTCCGCAATTGCTGGATCATATAAGTTGGCGGCTGCCGCTGCTGCTCGTCTCCCCAATTTCCCTGCGCATGTTAGCGCATCTCTCATGACATATTTGCGCGCCTGCAGGGCCAACCTGTCCGACTTTCTACGGGAGATCGGACAAGTAGCTGCGACGAGCGACATTGATGGCCTTCGTATCGAGCTGACGGACAAACGTATTGTCCACCTGCGACCCTCTGGCAACGCGCCGGAAATGCGTTGCTACGTTGAGGCCAACACAGAAATTGCCGCAAATGAGTTGTTGAAAGCTGGACTCTCCCGGCTCAGCCTTTGGAACGAACGCAAGGCGCCGGGCCAAGCATAAGGAAGACTGGCAAGTGACGAACAAGGTCATTCCCGTGATCATGGCTGGCGGCAAGGGCACTCGATTATGGCCCCTATCGCGGACCGCCAGCCCGAAACAATTTATGCAGTTTTATAGTGAGGAAACGTTGTTTCAGAGCGCGTTGTTACGCGTCGCAGACTCGGACATCTACGAACCTCCAATTGTCGTTACCAACGAAGAGTTCCGCTTCGTAGCGGCCGAACAGGCTCGCGAGGTGAACGTTGGGTTAGCTACCATCATACTGGAACCACTGGCTCGCAACACTGCCCCCGCAATCGCGGCGGCCGCGGCCATTGCCTCCAACCTGTTCGACACGAACGCAATCCTTCAGGTGTTAGCCTCCGATCATGAGATCACGGTTGACCAGCATTACCTCAAGGCGAATTCCATCGGACGGGCGGCCGCTGAGAATGGTAAATTGGTGACCTTCGGCATCACGCCTACTGAACCCGCAACCGGCTATGGTTACATCGAAACCGGTGCGGAGTTCGTGAGCGGCGCTCTTGCCGTCAAGCGTTTTATTGAGAAGCCGAGCCTTCCCGATGCGATTGAGATGTTATCTACCGGCGGATTCTTTTGGAATTCAGGCATGTTCATGTTTTCAATCGCGGCGCTGCTCGATGAAATGGAGGAGTACGCTCCGGAAGTTTGGCTGGCCACGAAGACGGCCGCGTCTCGGTCAGTCAGAGATCTCGATTTCATTCGGCTCGAACGGGAGGCCTTTGGAAGCAGCCCGGACATCTCCTTCGACTATGCCGTTTTGGAAAAGACATCGAACACTGCGGTTGTGCCTGCTGGGTTCAAATGGTCCGATCTTGGCAGTTGGGACTCGGTCTGGAAGGCCGGCGGCCGCGATGCGAACGGAAACGTAACCTCCGCAAACACGACCTTGTCAAATACGCGAAAGTCACTGGTCTTATCTCGCGGGACGCATGTCGTGGTGCAGGGGCTTGAAAATGTTGCTGTCATCGCCAGCGAGGATGCCGTTTACGTTGGCCACCTGGACGACAGTCAGAAGGTGGGCCAAGTCGTGTCACTTCTTGCCTCTGCGCCTGCGACATCGAAGTTGACCGAAACTCACCCGACGACTTACCGCCCTTGGGGCGGATATACTTCGATTTTGAGTAGCGATGAGTTCCGGGTAAAGCGCGTGTTTGTTAACCCGGGAAAAGGGCTCGCGCTCCAAAAGCACCTTTATCGATCCGAGCACTGGGTTGTCGTCCGCGGCATCGCAGAAGTGACTATCGGAGGCCACGTGCAAGTTGTGGGCGAGAATAGTCCGATACACATACCTGTCGGTACAACTCACCGACTCGTAAATCCAGGAAAAGAAACCCTCGAATTAATTGAAATCCAAACGGGATCGTATTTCGGCGAGGACGACGTCATTCGCACATCCGAGCACGCAGTAGGATTGGAAACCGGCAAGAGATGCCTCCGATCACTATCGACAGAGGGTGAAGGCAACGTGTAAATCGAAGGAATACCTCTCAGCGACCCTCCGCATATATATGTTCTCCACTCGAGAGCTCGACCGCCTGGGATAAAGCATCTGCGGCGAAGTCATCCCAGGAAATCCTTGGCAGGTCAAAAGTCGCCGCCACCCGCTCGTTTCGAAAATCCGGATCGTGAACCAGCTTCATGATAGCTTCGCGCCAGCCTGGCCCGTCGGTGGGATCCAGCAAGATGGCGGCGTCACCTAAGATCTCGCGGTGAACGGCAATATCGGATGCAATCACCGGAATGTGCCTCTTCGCGCCCTCGATAGGCGGGAGGCTGTAACCCTCCACCAAGGAGGGGGAGAGAATTCCCGTCGCCCCCGCCATTAGCGAGGCCAGCTCAATGTCCGTTAGGCCCGACACTTCCACTAGGCATGGCGCCAACTCTCTGGTGCGGTCAAGGACGTCTATTACGTTTTCGCACTTCCAGCCGCGTTTGCCGACAATGACGAGGCGCGGAGCAGCGCCGTACCCATAGTGATGAATAATCTGTCTCCAGACGTTAAAAAGATGTGTGATGTTCTTTCGGCCCTCGATTGTGCTCAGGAAAACAAAATATGGCACTTTAGCTGTCGGCGGCTCCAAAGCGCCGCGGCTGTATTCCTGTATTACGTTCCCTAAGTGTGATACTCCGGTATTTTTGAGAGGTATGTTTTCTCTTTTGAAGTGTTCAATTACCCTGTCTTTGGTATACTGGGAATTAACAACTATGCATGATCCATATTCGGAAACTGTGCGCATGCGGCGCCGATGCGTTTGCGCGGCCGTGTTTCCACAAAACTCGGGAAAGTCAATCGGGATAAGATCGTGTATAAAGAAAGCTACTCGGACCTGACCCCGCTTTGTCCATGAGAAAAGGTGGGTTTGCTCTAATTGCGTGTGTGAACTATGCATGTAAAGGGTTGGTACCCGCTCACTGTCACTCAGGGCCCTGCGAAATTGCCCCGCTCGAAGGAGGGCTAACTGGGCGATATCAGCGTATGCGCGCAACTTTCTTTGGGTGTTCCGCTCTCCTTCTATTCGCAGAGCGCCAGGCGAGACGCGGTCCGCCTCAATGGACCCTTCGAGCGAGAGCCGCAATTTTCGATATAGTGCAGTTTTTCTTTCGGGCTGACTAGCAGCCGCCCATCGTCCCTCAATCTCAGTCAGCACAGGAAACATGTCTTTGCGAGACAATACGGCTCGCAGATATGGCGTCGTGACTACGAAACCCGCATCAGGGTATCTCGATGAGCCTCCATGCAGGAGCCAACGTATAAGCGCGTGCTCCACGCGATCAATACCGGTAGGCGTAGAATTATAGCGCCGCACCAGCGTACGCGTGACGTCGAGAAGTATCCGCATTCAGCTGGCCTTAACTTCCGGGTTTACCTGCGCAATTGAATCGACACAATATAGCCGCGCCTTCTCTCCGACGTTCTGTGTCAGAGATTGCAGCAGGCGATCTACTTCCTCCCGATGTTTGGCACCATGCCCCGTCAATACATGAAAAATGTGGGATACGCCTGCTGAAAGACCCGCTTCGATATCGGAGATGTTATCGCCTACCATGATTGATTTCGATAGATCCAGGTTTAGATCCACGGCAGCAGTTCGAAGCATGCCGTCCCCGGGTTTGCGCCAGCTATGATCAACGTTGTAGGGGGCATGGCCGTCCCTGTGAAAGGGGCATGCATAGACTGCATCCGGCGCATTGGATCCGAGGAGTTCCCGTATCCTGCCTTCGACGAGAAGATATGCTTCACGATTAAAGTAACCGCGAGCCACACCGGACTGATTTGTTACAACTACGACTTTAAAGCCAGCAGATCGAAAGTTTTCGATGGTTTTGGCGACCCCAGCTATCAGCCGAACGTCTTCAGGATCGCTTATATAGCTGACATCTTCGATTATAACTCCGTCGCGATCCAGAAAGATAGCCGGGCACGCAGAACTTGAGGTCGGAGAGTCTCTGTAAAAGAGTTTCCATTCTGAGAGGACAATATCGCACATAGCTCAGACTATTCGGCGGCGTTTTCTCGAGCCGTCGCAATCATTTCAATGACGCTCGCCCTAACTTCATCTACCGTTATGGCATTTACGCATGGACTCATTTCTTTTTGCTGCCGAGATAGTGACATCTTGGTTTGTGTCAGCGGACAGGGTAGGTCCTCATTTCGCCAACATGGAGCACAAGGAAAGTCTTGGCGCTTCCAGAGTACTTTGACGCGCTTGTGATGTTGCGTGAACAATGCCCCGTCGGTCGGGCCAAACATGGCCACCACCGGAACATCGAACGCCGCCGCGGCATGCAGAAACGCCGAGTCAACGCTCACCATCACGTCGAGTATCGAAACTAGTGCAAGAGAGTTCCCTAAGGGTTGACCTGCTGTGGAGAAAATCCGCTCCCCCGCAGGCAATCCGTCCCGGACATGGTGAAAAATTAAGACATCGTAGGCTTGAGAAAGGGAATGGATAATCTCAGTGATTTTGCCATGATCTTTGTAGCTATCGCGCGAATATGGCTGAATACCAATAATCGGCCGGTTTCCAAGCGCATGCTCTTTCTTGTAGTCTTCACAGAACTGCCGTTGTTCAGGACTTAGAAAATAATCGATCTTCTTGGTATCTCGCTCGAATTCATGCTTCTTGACCCCCATTCCAAGTGCAAACAACTCGACGCGGCCCTTTTTAGCATTAGGTCGATTGGCGCTCTCGTATCGGCCAGCAGGACAAATCGACAGATTCCTCCAAGACATATAAGCTCGGATATCCAAGCGCGGACCCTCAATGTCATGGAGATTCACGCTGGGATTGTTCCAAAACAAGGGATGGAACTTCTTCGGTATCGCAAAGTCTACCGGCTGGCCCGTTTTTTGTGCGAGTATCCTTAGCCCCGGGGACATCATCAAGAGATCTCCAATGCCCCCCATCGCCCGCGTTACGAGAACGCGCCCACTGGATGCGTCCATAGCCGCACTGTGCGGCCCCTTATTTTTCTCTTGCAGGCTCAACAGCTTAAATAGAGTGGCGATCAATATAGTACAGATACGCGACTCCAACCAGTTTCGGGCGCCGAGATGCCAGCGGTTGTAATCTCGTTTTGCCCTAACATACCTTCCGGACAGGCGCGCAATCCATCTGGAGATCACACTGGAGGAACTTTGGTCGAGAGGACTAACGGCAACGAAGGGGGCCAAGCTTTCGGCAATTCGGTTAGCGGTCGAGCCACCCCCGATACTCTTGAGCCAGCGCCCCCAACTAACAAATGACACATCGCATTTGGCGAGCGTTCCCTTCTGCAAATGAGACTCTCCGAAGACAGTCGCCACCAATAGTGCTTTTTCAAAGCCTCCTTCAATAAGGTAGGGCCTCTCCACATAACGTGTGACGATTTCAAGCGCCGCGGACGGGTTACCGGAGAACAACTTAATCCGTGCGCGCAATAAATCAGCACCAAGCGCCTCTGATGGATACGTTTTGTGACAGAACTCCGCGAGCTCGGATATCAGACGTTCGAAGCGATCAATATGTCGTGGGTCGCCCGTACGAAAGTAGAACTGATTGTTGTTGAATATCTCCGTGAGCGTGGAAATTGCTCGGCCGCAGTCGGCGGGCCGTACTACTGGAGAACCCGATACCGTGTTCCCTTGCAATTTCAAATTTGCGACGACTCGCTCCGCGGAGCGGTACTCCTTGAACTCCGTTTCATCGAGAAAAACTCGGAAGAATTCGGCGAGAGTCGCAATACTCGCATTGGTATCGGCGGCTAGTTGGTTTGTCACTATGAAGAACCCACATTGAACCCGGGCGGACCCTATAGAAGCCCGTCGTTAAATCCAATGCCCCCGAATGGCAGATCCAAGGCCAGTCTCGACAATTGGGCTTAGACCGAAATGCTGGTGGCAATTGAGTCTGCGTTTCAACAGCCTGTCAAACGGAACTGAGCGTGTGCAAGACCCAACTCAGCTCCCGCTACCTCGGTCCATCAACCGTCCACCTCGCGGGGTCGGTTCACGAAACCGGGTTTTTATGGAATTTGTCGCTTGGCTGTTTCAGTCGAATAGCCAAGCCTGTACGCCCGGATACTCATTCCACAATCGGCGCTCTTTTCCCCCCATCTCTTTGAAAACATGCGTGAAGCCTTCGCGGCTATAGAGCGAGATGTGGCCGTTATGCGGCCCCAGGTACCACCAGTTGCGGTCGAGCACCTCCGGGTCCCACTGCGCGGTTTGGAAAGCAAAAACGCCCGGCGACTTCAGGTGACTACGGATGAAGTCGAAGATCTCGCGCGGATTCGGCAGATGTTCTATCACCTCGCAAGCTGTGATGATGTCAAACTTTCGGTCGCCGAGTTCCGGCAGGAAGTGCTCTTTCCCCACTTTCGGTGGAATAATGTCCGTCCCCCAGACATTGAGATTTAGCGACCGGCGCCCCATTTCAATAAATCCGCCAATACCAGATCCGAAATCTAGGATTTCTGCACGATCAAGGCGTGTCTTCAGCAGCTCATTTGCAAGCGCACATAGCCGGAACGTTTCGGTGACACGACCATACCAATCCGGATCTTGGTTCTGCCAATAGGTCTCGTCATAGATTTCGGTGTGGTCTTTATCGTAGTCGAGCGCATCGGTGAAAAGGAAATTGCAGTTGTCACACTGGTAATACCAACAATCATCCGGCTGATTAGGTATCGGGTGGTTGGCACGCTTGTTATATGGCAGGCCAAATTTGAATGTGGCATGTGAGCCGCAGAGCTTGCACTTCATATCGTCACGGCGCGGCGGCAATTTCATCATATGATGCGGGGCTCCTATGGTTGCTGGGGCGGCAGCAGAAACCACCTCCCTGCGTGGTTGAGTTATTTCGGTGCGTGAGAATGCCAGCTCGCAGTGGGGGAGGTTTTCGAGTTCGGACATTTGAAGTGGTGTAAACACCGCTTCACCATCGATGCGCCATGCCCTGAAGCCCATTTGTTCGAGGTCAGCGATGAAGTCGCTAGTATTAGCGGCGCCCGACATCATGTTCACTGACCATTCCATAACGATACGCAGATTCGGAGACCGCTCGATGACCCCACGTGCTCCGCGAATAATCAGGGGCTCGGAGCCTTCTGCATCCATGCGCAGCAGGGATACGTTGCTAACGTCCTCAAGCACATCGTCCAGGCGTTTCGTCTTTACTGTGATGAAGTCGGTTGCAGAGTCCATACCCTTGCCTGGCACCAGACTGCCACTGCCGATCTGTGATTGGCGAAAACCGAAGCGAGCTTCACCCTCCTTGTCAGTGGCCGCAACGTTATGGAGCCGCGCAACCGGTCTGAAGTCGTTGTATTCAATGCTCAACGACAACAGGTCGAATACATGCGGGTTTGCTTCGAAGCCGTAAAGCTTTCCCAATCTGCCAATTTTGTCGCACATCGCAATTGTGTGGTAGCCCATATTGCAGCCGACTTCGACGACAGTGTCACCCTCGTTTAAGAGAGTCAGTATCGAAGATTCAATCGCCTGTTCCCAAACACCATCCATGATGACGTGGGGGGAAAGCCCGAAATCGTTCGTGGACACAAAGAACCTGTGGCCTCGATGCGTTCTTGTTATGCCGACGCCATTGCCGAGAAATGCATAATCAACAGGTTTTCGCATTCAAGCTCCCTCACAAATCGCTGGGAAGTGGCTTAAACCAACTGCGATGTAGATAGCAAGATCGACGATGAGCTTGTCACCTGTTTGGCACAAGACGCACATGAGACACATCGTCGAAGCCGCCCCTTTCATTAAGTCAATTAGCAGCCTAGGCGGGAACCATCAATTTGGCAGAGCTCCCTTTTCGCTAGCGGAAAGGCCCGGCCACATGCCGGCCGATCGGGCGATCTCCAAAATACTTGCCTGCGGCTCGAATGTCGCTGCAACAAGCCGTTCCTTGTCCTCCCGAGACCACCGCCGGCCACGCTCGACCGACGTGCTCACCTCAATCTGATACGTACGCGTCCGTTGATGCGCGTGGCTACGACTGTGCCATAAGAGCGGCCACGAGCGCCCAGGGGATCAGGATCAAAGTTGGGTGATCGTCAGAGTGGGACCCACTTAGGACCCGTTACGGCTTACTATTGTCAAATCTATAAGTTCAATCTCTCCCTCTATTGCGCCGATCCCGATAAATGTCCTGATTTCGATCGGGTCCTGTGGCTTCTTCACCTGAAAATCCAGTGACGTGACAAAGTTTCCGCTTGTTGGTAGCTCCGCTCGCCCTACAGCTGCTCTCGCACCGTCTGCGATCGCATCAATCATAATACTATTGCCTGAATGGTTGTCCCGCACGGCGAACGTTAATTCCGCTCGCCAGCGGCCAACTGGCAAGTGCAGGTAGGGGCCAAAAGTCAGAACGCGAGCGGGGCCCGTCAGGTCAATCGGGCCTTTGACGCCTTGATGCGGCTTTTCGCCATTCAAGCACATGGAAACGGGCCAGGTTAGGCGCGGCGGTCGCCGCCCTCCCATGAACAAGTTGTAGCCCGCGGCCACCGATCGGAGGGCTTCTATGTCCTCGCGCTTTAGTTCACGCGCGCGAGTCCTCGCGTCAGCAGTATGCTCAATTCTCTGAAGCACAATCTCAGAAAGCGACTTCTGAGCGTTTTCCCCTTGCCGGTACAGGGACAGAATGTTGTGAATGTTGCTGGCGCTTAGCGAGAATCCCAAGGAGAGAGAGATGCGATTGACCAGACTTTCGAGCTCGTTCAGGTGTGAACCGAGCTTGAGGGGGGCTATCGTTTCGGATGAAGCTATCGGAAAGAGAGCGGATACCGACTGAGTTACAAAGCGCACTGCCTCGTCAAAGGAAAAACTCCGGGCCTGCATGGAGTACAGTACGGCTTGTTCAAATGGTTCTGCGACCAAAACCGTCGGCACACCATTCCTCACTACTGCCTGACTAAGCGTTTCGTCGGGCACATCAAAGTAGAGCATACAAGGCCTGTTACCACGCTGATCGAGCCCCTCTCGCAACTGGTTGGCAGAATTGGCGACTATGTAGTGAAAGTCCCCAAAGCGTTCACGAAGGATATCAATGCCAAGCCTGGAAACGAAGATGGCGTTTGGCGACGGAAGCCCACAAAACACATAGATCATACTATTCGAGCTCATTATAAAGTCGAATAAATGTCTACGGCGAAATCCACGTCAGTGAAAACACGACCACGACCACCCTTCAGTACTAAGGCTTTATTGCAGTAAGATTTTATTATTGCAATATCGTGACTAACCAAGATCATTGAACAATGTTTTCGCTGAACAAATAGCGCGTCATGGCACTTCCGATGAAAGCGTTGATCGCCGACCGATATTACCTCGTCAATTAACATACAGTCAAAGTCTATCGCTAGTGTAAGCGCAAACGCCAACCGCGCTCTCATGCCCGAGGAATACGACTTCACGGGCATGATGAGATTGCGACCAAGTTCTGCAAAATCATCCACTGCCTCTATCGTTTCCTCTATCGGACGATTATAGAGTCTTGCAATGAATCGGATATTGTCCAGGCCCGTCATGGACGGCTCAAATCCCCCGCCGAACGCCAGCGGCCACGACATGCTCATTCCACGTTGGATGGTGCCACTCGTTGGCCTCTCGACTCCCCCAATCAATTTCACGAGAGTGGATTTGCCGGCTCCATTGCGACCCAAAACGGCAATTTTCTCTCCCTTCTTGATATCAAAAGAGACACCGTCAAGAACCGTTTTGGGGCCGGTGGGCGTATGATATGTTTTCCTAATATTCTGGAGCGCTATGCTCCTGTTGCCATAGGGCACGATATCGGTGGCGATGGGCGCAACAATCAATTCAGACCTCCTCGAGTAGAAGCCGCATCATTGATCGTACGATCCAGAATATAGCGAAGCCGATCGCGAGAGTTAGGAAAACATTCAGGAAGCCCCGAGGATGCGAAAAGCGATCAGGCAAATTGGGCTCAACAACCCTTGCGACATATATCCGCTTACCCTCGAAATCCTGCTTAGCTGCGGCGAGAGAAGCTACCGCGCTTAGGAGCCTCTTTTCCGCGAGCTTTCGTTGCAAGGAAACTTGCTCGTAGGCCTCAATTTTCTTCGCCAAAGAATCGTTGCCGCCCGCGAGAGCGTCTCGCTGACGAGACAATTGCTTCTCTAGCGCATCTCTCTTGCCTTGCAACTGCCGAATTGCCGGGCTATTCGGTGTCGTCGCGAGCAACACTGATAACTGTGCGTTCACTTTCGATATTTCGCCCATAGTCCCAGTAAGAACTTTGTTCGAAATCGTGGCCTCAGCTCCAGGATCCAAGATCCCTTCGTCGTTTCTGAAGTCGGTAAGCTGTTTCTGAACAGCCTGCAAATCCGCAGTTGCCTCCTCAACCATGGAGCTCGCGCTCCTGATGGAATCAGCACGAATTCTTTCATTCAATAGGTTAACGAGCGACTCGGCACCCTGCAGCAACTTGTCTGCTAACGCTTTTGCATCAGCTGGATTAAAGGCTTGCACCGAGATTGTAGTTACTCCCGTCACTTGCTTGAATTCAACATCAACGTAGCTCTGGAAGTGCTGAAACAAGTCTTCCTTCGTTCGACCGGAGAAAAAGGAGGGGAATTTGGAGAATACGTCAACGCCGCCTGCATTGAACACTCGCTCTAATAGCCCGTCCGAGTTCAACCACGAAATCGCGTCCCGCGACTGCATATATTCGACAATCGCGTAACTGTTGTCATCCGATCGACTTATCCCATTGCTCGCAACCAGCGAAAGCAAGCCGTTTGAACTTTGGTTCTCCCGAACGATAAACGACGCCGTAGACGTAAATCGTTCAGAAGCGATGACAAAGTTGTAAATCACGCTCAAGAGCAGCGGGATTACGACGCATGAAAGGAAAAGGAGAGATTGCCGGCCCTTCTCCCAGATCCTAGCTGATTGCGGCTGAATCGCTCGAGCGGAAGGAAAAGCTTGGAGCTCGCCTTTTATTGACGCTGGCGTAAGAGTGAGCAGCTGCTCATTCTCATCCAACTTTACGTTTGTAGTCATGACAGACCCTTCGCATCACGCGTCGCGGCAGAATCGTTGCGATACGATCATTCAATCTCAATATGATCCTGTGCTTTGCGCACCAATGACCACCCCACGGCGTTCACAGCCAAAGCCCATAGTGCAAGATATCCTGCATCCCAATAGGTGGGAACAGCAGCTCCGAAAAAGCCCCCTCGGAACATCTCGTTTGCGTGAACCATAGGTGATAGCAAAGCGATTTCTCTAGCCGTTTCTGGCAGCCAGCTGACCATATAGAACGCCCCCGTTAGAGGTAGCAGCAGATACATTACTGGTTGCACAAATCTTTCCAACGTGTCCGAGAGTTCCGTGAGGCAAGATATCGTGAGCGCCACGCCAAACGTCAGAACACACATAAGGAACCACGCCGTTAGCAGCACAAGGTAGTCGTCGATGGGATCAATATAATCCAGAAGTCTCAGCGGAACGTATGCGACGAAAAAAGCGACCAGTGTTCCGATGGCTTCGAGTAACCCTCGGGCGATCAGAATGTCTACGGGTCTGATTACTCGATGGAAAAGCAGGCCTGAGTTATGACGGAAGCTATGTGTAAATCGCGCAACCATGTGACGCCACAGGGTCAGCATGCTGTAGCCCGTTAAGACAAGAGGGATAACCTTGACCCCATGATTCTCCTCCCCGTAGATAAGCGACCACACGATCATTACACCCACCGTCAATATCAGCGGCTCTCCGACCAGCCACATGAAACCGATATTTCCGTGTCCAAAGCGTTGCATCAATTCCCGTATAAGCAACGCGTTGATAGTGCGTCGTTTTTTGGCGATTTTCTCGAGCGTTATGCCGGGCTGCACGATCAACTCACATCTATCTTAGTGGATATTCAGATGTTCTCGACTGCCTGACACGAGAAGGTAAATCATAACGAAGCTGGAGAAAGATAAGAGCGCCACGGTGAAAATGTACCGCAGTCTTTTCGGCTCCTCAGATTTGTCAGGCAAATTCGGTCGTACGACGGCCTCCAGATAAACCTGCTTGCGGCCGGCTTCCTGTCGTGCTTGCTCCAGCGAATTCGCTGCAGTTTCGTATTCCTTCTCAGCGAGCGAACGTCGTAGCACGAGTTCCTCGTAGCTTCCAAGTTTGGTGGCCAAAGCATCATCAGATCCGGCGATTTTGCCTTTTTCCAGTTCGATTTGCTCCTTAAGCGATCTAACGCGGCTTTCAAGCTCCCTAATATTTGGATTGTCTTGCGAATTTTCCCGCACGAAACGCAGTGAGACCTCTTTTTCCGCAAGCTCCGAAAGTAAGTTTGCGATAACTTCAAAGTTGCCGCTTGCACTTAGAGTTGGGTCGACAAGCGATTGTGCGTTCCTAAATTCGGTGAGCTGCCGATGAGCTTCAATCAACCGCGCTTCTGCTGACGTTAAGGTGGCGCGCGCCGTTTGAACCGCATCTTCGCGCGCGCGCAGGTTCATGGCGTTTACTTTCTCCTCACTTAACAGGAGAAGTTGATCCGCTATCGCCTTTGCATCTTCTGGCCGGTACGCAGAAACGTACAAGGTTGATATTCCAGTCTCTATGTCTTCCTCAAGTATAACCTGATCCTGATAGTAATCATAAAACTTATCAAAACTACCTGAGGAAAATAAATGAGAGTACCCAGTCAGAAAATCGGCCTCTGGACGAGTGTATACGCCTACGACATCTATTTTCCTTTGAAGCTCTCGCAAGGCATCTCGAGACACGACATACGCTTGGATTGCGTAGGAGTCTTCGTTTGCGCGAGATATGCCAAAGGTTCGCAACAACACCGAGAGCCCACCTACCTGATTGCCGTTCAGGCCGCGAACAATGAATTTGGCCTCCGAGATGTAGCGATCCGATGAAATGACGCCGTAATACAAAACTGCCCAGATGGTGGGCGCGGCGAAAACAGCGAGAAACAAAGAGAGCGCATAGCGTCGCGAAATCACACCCCACAGGCCGATGCTCTTAAGCTCACCCCATAGTGTGTGTTCGGACGGTCCGCCGAGATATACCGGCTCACGACGCATACTGGCCACTTCTCATCGTCATTTCTAACTAACCCGTATCGTCAGCAATCCGCGGACTCCGCCTCTAGATAGCGATAAGTTGCCGCCACTCCATCGCGTAAGCTGGTGGCCGGAATTGGGCAGCCAACCGCAGCCAACTTCGACATGGATGCCTCCGTCATATACTGATAGCGGCCTCTCAACGACTCCGGCATATCGATAAATTCTATCTGTGGCTCGCGATCCATCGCTGCGAACATGGCGCGAGCAACGTCCAGCCACGTTTCAGCGCGCCCGGTACCGACGTTGTAAAGGTCGCTCTTAAACTCGTTATCCAGCATCCAGATTATCGTCTGAACACAATCTCCGACGTACACAAAGTCGCGTTTTTGTCCGCCATGCTCGTAGTCGGACCGCTCGGATTTAAACAGCCGCAACGGCTCGCCTCTGCGCAGAGTGTCATAGTTGCTGTAAGGAACAGAGCGCATGCCTCCTTTATGACCTTCACGCGGGCCATAGACGTTGAAGAATTTTAGCCCGGCCCATTTGGGAGGCGCAGGCAAATCTCGGCTGGCGATTCCCAGCACTTGCCGGTCGAACGCCAACTTGCTCCAGCCATATGGGTTAAGTGGACGCAAGGTAGCAAGATATTCCCAATCGCTGCGATCAATAAACCCCTGCTCGCCATTGCCGTATGTTGCCGCTGAAGAGGCGTATATGAACGGGATTTCCCTGGCTGCAGCAAAGTCCCAAAGCGATCGACTAAGTTGCAGGTTATTAACGATTATACGATCGACGTCGCGTTCAGTAGTGGCACTTATTGCACCCATGTGAATGATTCCGCTGAGGGAATCCCCCCGGCGGGCGAGCCAATCGGGCAGATCGCTGGGCAGGACGAAATCCTCTACAGAGGCATTCCGCACGTTCTTCCATTTATCGTCGCTACCAAACCAGTCACATATTGCCACTACACGCGTTTCTGAGAGTGCCTCGACTACATTTGAGCCGATAAAGCCGGCGCCCCCTGTAACCAATATCATTTACGTAGCTCCTGCGTCTTTCCTGGGTGTATCGGCCGCGCGAAGTCTAGGCGCTATACGCTCTAATCCGCTCGACCGCGCGAGTGGTAGACAATCCCGGCACTAATTCGATAAGGTGGACCCTGCCTCCATGTTGCTTGACAACATCCGCTCCCACGACCTTGTCCTCGGTGTAGTCCGCGCCTTTGATCAGGTCGGTTGGCCTCAACGCCTCGATCAGCTTAAAAGGTGTATCATCCTCGAAGACGACGACCATGTCGACGTGCTGCAGTGCGGCCAAGACAGCAGCTCGTGAAGCCGCTGGTTGAATCGGCCTCTGGGGGCCTTTCAAGCGCGATACCGACGCGTCGCTGTTTAAGCCTACAACAAGTCGATCGCACTTTTCCGCCGCTTGTCTCAGGAGCTCTATGTGTCCGGCGTGAACTATGTCGAAGCAACCGTTTGTGAAGCCCACCGAAAGACCTTCTTGTTTCCAATGCGCCACCTGCTCCTTAGCAGTCTCCAGATTGCAAATCACTTCGACCAGCGGCTGGTTAATGCGGTTCAGCTCCCTGTTAAGCTCTTCGGGGGACAAAACAGCGGTTCCCAATTTACGCACAACAGCACCAGCAGCCGCGTTGGCAAGGAAGGTCGCCTGCTCCTTCGAGTAATGAACCGCAAGCGCCGAACAAAAGACCGCTAGCGCAGTATCACCGGCACCGGAAACGTCGAAAACCTCGGTTGTGGTGGCATGTGAATGAACAGCCGGTTTCCCTCTCTCGTATAACACCATCCCCTGCTCAGACATCGTAACCAATATGTCTGCACCTGTGATCGACGAGAGATGCCGCGCAGCTATCTCGCATTCGTCCGCGGTCACACAAGGATAATTCGTGGCGGCCGATAGCTCCGACCGATTCGGCTTTATCACGCTGGCCCCTTCATAGGAGGAGAAATCCTTCCGCTTGGGATCGACGATTACCGGAATCGATAAGGCTCGAGATTTCTGCATTATATGACGCAGAACCGCGTCGTGGAGTACGCCCTTTCCATAGTCCGAAAGGGCAACAACCTGATATTCTCCGACGGCTTGCTCAAAAGCATAAATCAGCCGCTCAGTAATCGTTCCATCGAATGCGTGCAGGTCTTCCTCATCACACCTCAGAAGCTGCTGACTCCCACTCACGAAACGCGTTTTGGTCGTTGTCCGACGCCCGCGGTCAACTACGAGTTCGGCCTTGCATCTCGGCAAAGAGGAAAGCAAGGACTCACATTCACGGCCGGCATCATCGTCACCTATGATGCTTATCAAGCCGCATCTGCCTCCTAGCGCAACTGCATTTGCCACCACGTTGCCGGCTCCTCCCAGCATCGACATTTCGCGTTTTGCAAGCAGGACCGGAACAGGGGCCTCCGGAGATATCCGTGAAACTGAGCCGTATCGATAACGGTCGAGCATCAAATCGCCCACCACTAAAATAGCTGCGCCGCTAAAATCTGTATGCCGCATTTTGGATGCAAACATTCTTGAACCTTATCGCTGTATGTGAGCCGACCGGCTCGTATGGTCACCAACCACCGATCACCACGGAAGACCGGAGAACATGTCCCGGCCAGTGCGGCGTCGGGTTACCTCCATAAACGCAAAGGATAGGTGGTAAAAGGTTGAAACCGGAATGTGATCAACCTTTGGGGAAAAGTCCTTTCCGTGAAGGTAATCCACCCACAGTCCCTCCGGCACGGACGCCTTTTCCGACCTTTTAGGGCGTAGGAAGTAAGTAAAAACACGCTGAACCGCTTCGTCGAGCCTCTCATCAGAGAAACGATCATCGTTGGGGTAAATCTCCTGCATGGCAACTATGGCTTTGACGTATTCAAGGTTGGGCCATGAACGAAAATCTGCTTTCAGCACACGACCCGCGGTGTCGACAGCGTCGAGAATTAGGCCGGTCTCAGTGTCAAAACCGTGACGCTCGGCGAACGAAAACAATTTCTCGGCTATTCCCAAAGCCGACTTGTCACCTGTGAGTGCAGTGTAGCGGCTTAGTAGCCAGCACCACTCGAAATGATGACCGGGCTCCACAATAACCGAGCCCGAATCATCGGGCCGCCTCCACCCTTCACCATAAAACTCCGCGAGCGTCTCTGTCTCGGGATCGAAGAAGGTCCCAGCCGCGAGGTCGAAAAGTTCCCTCGCCAATGTGTGAAAGATATCCCGATCGCTGAATGCGGCGAGAAAAATGGAGGCTTCCAATAGATGCATGTGCGGGTTCTGTTGATAAGGCGCGCCCTCACCGGATCGATGGAGGAAACCGCGTTGCGACGGATGACGAAGCTCACGGCGAAGAGCGCTCAGTGTCTCTTCTGCTACACGAAGCGCCGCCGCATCGTCCGTCAATCGATACCACCACGCTAGCGCGAAGAGGACGAATGCCAAATCATAGAGATCAGCAGTCGCATCCAGGCAGGTTCCATCCGTTGATAGTTTGGACGCGAATAAACCGTTGCTCAGCTTGGCCTTGCGCAAAAGAAACTGCATGCCGTGCTCGGCTGCCCGCAAAGCTTCAGGCGCACCACCTAAGGCGGCATGAGAAAAGGCGTAAATCTGTCTCGCCGTAACCCGTACACGCTTGAAACCCGGATCGAAACGCTTACCGCTCCAGTCGAAGCGCTCGGCATAACCCCCTTTTAACCAATCTGTGCCCTCATTGGCCATACGTGGAATAGCGTGATCGTTTAGCCAGCCTATAATGACGTCAAGCATGCGAGCCGTCGAATCCCCTGCGTGTTATTTCAAGCCCCTCAGGACGTTTTGAGCGTCTGGCGGAGACGCCTCTCACTGAGCCAGAAGCTGTACAGCCTAATCCCAGGCCACGGTCAAGCCCATGGACTCCAGAGCTGCAAGCTGCGAGATCAATGCGCACTCTTTCCTATGCGTTACGCTGTCGCAAACGTTGGTTGTTTTGGACGAGGCTAAAAAACGCGCGAGGGCAATTGGCTATATAGCTGCAGAGGCGCAGTCCCGAATCACTCGGCTACTGTGTACGGAGAGGTGGCTTGTTGCGGGACGGTGTTTGTGCTTTTCAGGGGCCGGCGGAATTTATGCGGCGCAGTTCCTTCAATAGAATCATGGCTGTGCCGAATACGGAGTGTCGTAGTGAAACGAGTGACTGCCCTTTTGCTTTGTACCGCGCTTGCGGGATGTCAAGCCGTACCGGGCGAGGGCCCTCTGGCAACCGATATCGTCGCAGACGCCGGCCAATCCGGTGCACAGATCGGCAGAAAGAACGCCACGGTGTTCGATATCGTCGACGTTGACGGCCAATCGGCGCGGCTCGTTTCCGATTATGTCGCCACCACGCTCAGCCGCCGCTTCGGCATCGGCGGCGGTGTCGGCCAGGTGGTGATCGGCGTCGGCGACCAGTTGAAGGTGACGATCTTCGAGGCCGGCAGCGACGGCCTGTTTTCCACAACGGAATCGAAGCAGACGAGCATCGACCTGGTCGTCCAGCCCGACGGCAAGGCGGCGATCCCCTATGTCGGCTCGGTGCGCTTTGCCGGCCTGACGCTGGAACAGGCGCGGCAGGCAATCCTCGACGCGCTGAAACAGAAGGCGGTGGAGCCGGACGTGATCGTGACGTCGACGTCGACGGCCTCGCGCATCGTCACCGTTTCCGGCGCCGTCGGTCGTCCCTCGGTGGTGCCGCTCAACCTCGTCAGCGAAACGATCAACGAGGTCATCGCCAAGGCCGGCGGCCCGGCGGCGCAGCCCTACGAGACCTATGTCACGCTCGTGCGCGGCAAGAAGACCGGCACGGTCCTCTTGAAATCGATCATCGCCAACCCGTCGGAAAACATCCACGTCAAGCCGGGCGACCAGATCTTCGTCACCCGCGACCCGCGCACCTTCACGATCTTAGGCCAGGTCCGGGCCAATCAGCGCGTCGAGTTCGGCTCCAACGACCTGAACCTGCTCGAAGCGGTAGCGCTTGCCGGCGGCGGCGCCGACCAGACGGTCGACGCGAAGGGCTACTTCGTCTTCCGCTACGAGGAGCCGGATATCGTCATGAGCCTGCTCGGGCAGGAGCGTTTCCATACGCTGCTGAGCAAGGGCATGAAGGCCGACAGCGTCGGCCGCTATCCAATCGTCTACCGCTTCAACATGACCAATCCGGACAGCCTGATCGTCGGTCAGACATTCCCGATCAAGAACCGCGACGTGATCTACGCCTCCCGCCATCCTTCGGTCGATATCGCGAAGTTCCTAGAATTTGTCGCCCAGCCGATAGGTGTCGCAAGTTCGGGCGTAAGCATTGCGAACAGTGCCACCGACTAGGCGCTCACCAGAAAGACAGATAGCGTCCTTCGGCTTTGCGCCCGCACCGCTTCGTGACCTTGGTCGACCTTTACGGCCCGACAAATACTCCCTTAACTCCAGGACAACTGGTCTTTCGATAGCCGGCCGCTCGGATCGTTTACCGCTACTCGATGTGGTAGATACTCCGCGTCCATAGGACGAGATTTCGGTCGTCTTCCTGGGCACCCGGCGCAAAGCTCGGTACCAGTATACCGGCGATCCCATGCGTATAAAGGCGGTCATAAATCTCCCATGAAGCGGGACGTCTCCCCCATGCAACTGCGCTTCCCCAACTACAGGCCATCTCCTCCAGCGATATGGCGTAGTCCGCCCTCCCCTTCTCCGTCGTGAGATCAGCTACGTCCTCGCAATCGACGTCGTCAGAGCAGAGCACGCAGAGATCAATACGGTGTAACAAAGCATCCGTTGGCTTCCTTGACCGCCGTCGTGATAATCAGTGCAAGGTACAGCGCCGGCACGCCTTTCGGGTTGAAGCGCGCTCCTCTTATTGCAGCGCCATTACGCGACGGCAGCGCGCGTGCGCGCAAGACTGTGAGGCCTCCTCGGCGCCGGATCTCGACGCCGCTCGGCCTCGCCCAGCGCGGCGAAGGTCACTCTTTCCGGGATAGAGTTTTGGCTTGTGCATCATCGATCTTCGTTGCGAGCAGGCGGCACCAAGCCCGATCGGGTACAAACTTGCAATTGTGGATCATGTCGCAATCATAGCTTGCGGAGACTTAAACAGGAGAGTATCCATCAACTTCAACGCACCGATAAAGTCGAGTCGATACAGACTTGAGATCAAAAGGAACGCAAAGTTGGGAACGCGCATCAAGTGGCATTGGCAGCGCGAGGCACAATGAACTTTATCGAAATGATAAGAAGACACATTTTTCTGTATAGAATAGCTCTAGTCGGGTCTATATTATCTATTACGTACATCGTTGAGTATGCCTATGCCGTCGTTTCCTGGGTTCTATTCTTAGTGGCAATTGGAAAGATCTATGAAATCTTTTTCTTGCGGGAGGACAAGCGATGGGATGCAGACCCCGTTAGTTTGAATCTGATGATCGTTTCGAAGTTTGCCGAATATGTGTGGAATGGATTTCGCTAGGGGGCGGCTGAATGTCTGAGACTACAAACAGCAATGGTGGCTGGGCTGGCTGGGGCACCGCCGGGTCAGCAATTGGCGCTTACTTCGATGGAGTTTTGTCGGGGATTGCTCAGTACGGCTCGTCGGGGTTGGAGTCGGCAAGCCGATTGATCGGTCGGACAGCCGCAGTAATCGACGCGGGCATCTTTGTAACGCCAGCGCTAGTGGGGGCGGCTGTAGATGGGCGGTTCAAAGAAGAGTTCATCGCCCAGGGAACCTCGTTTGTTGGCAGCGTCGCGGGAATGCGAATCGGTCTTAGAGGCGGCGCATTGCTTGGAGCGAGGATCGGAACCGTCACGTTCGGCCCCGAAGTGGCACCTGCAGCTTCTGTTATCGGCGGTTTTGGCGGAGCAGCAGTAGGGAGCTTCGTAGGTGCTGAGAAAACGCAGTCGATGTTGGATGCGATTGCGCATACGCTTGGCGAAGCGTTGGCGGGCTTCGTTCGCGGCCGCAATTTCTCACCTGAGGGCTTTGCTGTTTCCCCCGCTAGAATAGCCGGCAGCTACCCTGGCGAGTTCGGCTACACGAACGCCTTGGATGTGATTTCAGAGACACTCCGGATTTCCGGAGCCCCCGATATACGGCCAAATCTGCCGGTATCTCTTCCAACCAATTCGGATGCCATCTCACCAGTTGCTCCAAGCGTTCTGGACCCGATCACGACGCCGACTACGAGCCCGCTCTCCCCGCTCGACCTGCCGTCAGGTGGAAGCATTTCGCTTACCCCAGCGACGACGAAAACGGTAGACATTCCGCTGCAGCCGGTCGCTCCATCGCCACTTGTCGACACAGTTGACCAAAACCCGCAAAAGCCGACGTCGCTCAACCCGAACAAGCCGCAGAAACCGAGCAAGCCTTCCCGCAGCACTGGCGGGGGCAGCCGCAGTGGGGACCATTACAGCGGCGTCGACTCCCACGGCGGATATTCTAGGGGCAACACGGGCAGTTCTTCCTCCGGACGGCAAGGCACCGGGTCTTCGAATGGAGGGGGTACGCGGTCTTCGCGGACCGGGTCCAGATCCACTGGCGGCTCGTCAAGCGGCAAACGCGACAATCAAAACACCGGCTCTTACGGCAGTTGGCGGGACACCTCCTCTGGCAAACGCGACAACCAGGACACCGGATCTTACGGCCGTTGGGACCGCGACAGTTGGGACCGCGGCTCAAGTTCCGGAGGTACCGCCTGGAGCCCGGTGCTTTTCGACATCGCTGGCAACGGCCTTTCGGTGGATCCCCTCTCCTCCTCTTCGTTCTTCGTAGATCTCGACGGCAGCGGCTACCTGCACCGTATGGCCTCGGCCGGCGCGGGCACCGGCATGCTCGTTCTCGACGTCGACGGCGACGGCAAGGTCAGCAACGCCAGCGAATTCATCTTCACCGAGTGGGACAAATCGGCGACCGGCGATCTCGAGGCGATCAAGAACGTCTTCGACACGAACGGCAATGGCAAGCTCGACGCCGGCGACGCACGCTGGTCCGAATTCAAGGTCCTGGTCGACGGCCAGCTCGCGTCGCTGGATTCGCTCGGCATCGCCTCGATCGACCTGACGCCGAGCGGCAGCGGCCAGAACTTCGGCGACGGCTCGGCAATCCTTGGCACGACGACCTTCACGCGCACCGACGGATCGACGGGCACGGTCGGGGACGCCCGGCTCGCAGCCGACGACAATGGCTATGTCATCCGCAGGAGCACGACGACGAACGCCGATGGATCGGTTACGGAGGATATCCTCGGCTACACGCCGGACGGCCGCCTTGCCTTCCGCAACCTGATCACCAAGAGCGCAGACGGGCAGACGACGGTCACGCAATACGATGAGGACGGCAACGGCACCTTCGACCGCTCGCAGCGGGTCGAGCTGACGACCGATGGCGACGGCAACCGGACGCGCGTGGTCAGTAACTTCAATGCTGACGGGTCGCTCCGCGACCGCACGATGACGATCACCAGCGCCGGCGGCCAGACAGTAACGACGACCATCGACCAGGACGGCGACGGCATCGTCGATCAGACCGGGGTCTTCACCGTCCATGCCGACCGCTCGATGACGACCGTCACCAAGGCGCTCGCAGCGGATGGAAGCGTGCTCACGCAGGTCAGCGTCACGGCGAGCGCGGACGGCCTCTCGAAGACCACCTCCATCGACGAGAACGGCGACGGGCAGTACAACACCGTCGTCTCGGACGCGACTTTGGTGAACGGCGACGGTAACCGCACGCGCACGATCGACACGCGCAATGCCGATGGCAGCCTCAGAAACGGCTCGACGACAACCACGAGCGCCGACGGGCGCAGCCGGAGCGTGCTTACCGACCTCGATGGCGACGGCACCGTCGATGATCGGCGCGAGGTGCGCATTTCGGCAGGCAGCGACGGCAGCACGGCGACAGGGATTGCCACCTACGGCCGCGACGGCACACTCCTCGGTCGCGAGGAAACGACGATCAGCGCCGACGGCAAGACGAAGAGTGTCCGCACCGAGATCGATGGTGATGGCACGGTGGACCGCGTTGCAACCACTCAAAAGGTGACGCAGGCGGACGGCTCGACCGTCGAAAGCGAAAGCGTCACGAGCGGCGATGGCACGTTGTTGTCGCGCACGGTTACTACCCGCAGGGTCGATGGCAAGCTGGTGACGGTTGAGGCCGACGCCAAAGGCGACGGCGCCGTCGATCGCCTGACGACGATCGCGGTCGGCACGGACGGGATTACGACTGAAGAGGTGATCGACCGACATCCGAACGGAGCGTTGGCGGGCCGTAGCGTCAAGGTGACGGCGGCGGACGGCCTTTCATGGACGCGGACGACAGATATCGACGGCGACGGGACGACCGAGCGGACCGAAACCGCAACCATGGTCGTCAACGCGGACGGCAGCCGCACGGAAACGGTGATGGTCAAGTCCAGCGACGGCAGCCTGATCGGCCAAACCGTGACGACGACGTCGGCGGATAGCCTGACGCAGACCGCGATACAGGACCTTACCGGCGACGGTGTCGCGGACCTTGTTGCCAGCGACCGCATCATGCTGAACGGCGACGGCAGCCGCACGGAGGTTGTCGATGCCCGGAGCGGCGACGGCACGCTGCTGGAATGGACGACGACGACGGTCAGCGCGGATCGCAAGACGACGACGGCGTCGGTCGATGCGAATGGCGACGGCGCCATCGACCGTCGGACGATTGCCGCGACGGCCGCGGATGGCAGCACGTCGCTCACCGATAGCTGGACCGCGGCGAACGGCATGCTTCTGGCGCAGTCGAAGTTGACGACGAGCCGAGACGGACTGAAGCAGGTTCTCTTCACCGACGACGATGGCGACGGAGCGTTCGAGTGGGAGGCGGCCAGCGAGACGGTTCTCGGGGCAGACGGCAGGCGCACCCGGACCGAGACGCTGCGCGCAGCCGATGGCACAGTCATCGAACGGACCATCTCGACGACGAGCGACGACGGCTTCGAGACTTCGGTCGAAACGGACGTCAATGGCGACGCGACCATCGACCTTCGCGTCACCGAGACGAGGCGGATCAATGCCGATGGTTCGGTGACGACGACGGTGAAGCGCCACGCCGGAAGCAGCCTGGTTGGCAGCACCGAAACGACGACGAGTGGCAACGGCCTGACGCAGACGATGCGTACCGACGCCGACGGCAGCGGCACGGAGGACATCACGACGACAACGTCGCGTGTGCTGCGGGCGAACGGCGCGACGGTCGACACGGTCACCACTGCTGGTGGCGCCGGCATGACGCTGTCACGGACGGTGAAGACGACGAGTGCCGACGGCAGGAGCGTCTCGACAGGCGTCGATCTCGACGGTGATCTCGCCGACGATGTGACGAACGCCACGGTCATCAATGCCGACGGCTCCACGACCTCGACGACGTCCACCTTTGTGCTGGCCGGTGGCACGTCCCGCCTCCAATCTCGAACGGTCACCACAACGAGCGCCGATGGATTGGTGACAAAGGCGGATACGGATCTGAACGGCGATGGTAGCGTCGATCGCACGGTGACCTCGACGACGTTCCTCAATGCCGACGGCAGCAAAACGGTAAGGACCGGCGAAGTGGCGAACCGGATCCCGAAGGGCACCACCATCGTCGAGACGAGCGCCAACGGTTTGTCGGAGACGACCCGATGGGTCAAGAGCGACACCGGTGTGACCCGCTCGCGCACGCGGGAAACTACATTGAACGCCAATGGCAGCACGGTCGTGACTGAAACCTACCTCAAGGTCGGCGGCACGCTCGAAAGCAAGACCGTCACGACGACCAGCACCGACAAGCTCACGACGACTGTGACGCGGGACATCGACGGCGATGCGGTGATCGACCAGAAGGCGGTCACCATCGTCAATGCAGACGGCAGCATTACGACGGCATTGTCCGATCTCGGGGCCGACGGGGTGGCGGTCGTCGGCAAGAAGACCGTCACGGTGAGCGGCAGCGGCTTGGCTCGGACCAGCGACTACGACGTCAATGGCGACGGGACATTCGATGCGCGGTTCGTCGAGACGACGGCCCTCAACGCCAACGGCAGCCGAACGCAGACGGTCCTTCGCCAGGACGGCATCCTGAAAACGCTGGAGAAGGCGGTCACCGAAACCTCCGCGGATGAGCTCAGCGTCACGCAAAAGTGGGATATCAACGGCGATGGCAGCTTCGACAGGAGCCGCACCGACGTCACGACGCTCAACGCCAATGGCTCGACGACCAGGACCGTCAGCGAGCTCAGTGGTGCGGCCCTCACCCGCCAGGCAGAGACGACGACGAGCGCCAATGGCCTGTCGATCACCAAGCTGTGGGATCTCGACGGCAACGGCAGCCATGATCAGGTGTCGACGGACGTCACGGTGCTGAACGGCAACGGCTCGGTGACCCGAACGATCACGAGCAAGAAGGCCGACGGTTCGCTGATCGGCAAATCCGTCGAGATGCGCAGCCACGACGGCCGCACGATCACGGTGGCGGAAGACCGCACCGCGCTCGGTCTCGCCAGCCGTTCACTGGTCAGCTCCAAGTCGACGCTCGCCGATGGCTCCGTCATCGAGACCCTATCGATACTCGACGCCGCGCAGAAGCTCATGGAGAAGCAGACGAAGACCACGAATGCCGGTGGACGCGAGATCAGCACCGTCCGCGACGCGGATGGCGACGGCAAGACGGATCAGACCGAAACCTACACGCGCTTCGTCGACGGATCGCAGACGACCGTCATCACCGGCTACGGCAAGTCCGGCGCGAAGCTAGACGGCACCACGATCATGACGTCTGCGGATGGGAGAACCACGACTACGTCGTGGGATCTCGACGGCAATGACACAATCGACCGTAGGCGCACGACGGTGCTGACGGTCAATGCCGACGGTAGCGAGACCTCCGTCTCGACCGACACCACCGCCACAGGCGCGGTCCAGAGCAAGACGACGGAGAAGGTCAGCGCCGACGGCCGCACCGAGGTGGTCTCGCGCGACCTCAACGGCGACGGCGTCACCGACAGCACGGAGACGACGGTCAAGGACCTTTCCGGCGCGGCCGTCACGACCACGGTCAACAACGCAGAAGCTAGGAAGGCCGCCTATCTCGTCGACAGCGACGTCAATTGGAAGGAAGCGATCGCCGCCCAAAGCGAGACCACCGTCACGACCGATGGCCTCGGCCGAACCACCCGCTCCGACTTCGACGGCAACGGCACCTACGAATATGTCGAAGTGGCGACGACGCAGATCGACGGATCCATCGTCAGCACGATCACCGAGACGAATGCCGCTGGCACCGTCGTCGCCAAGGGCACGCGGATCGAAAGCGCCGATGGCCGGACGGTAAAGCTGGAGAAGGACGCCAACAATGACGGAGTTCGCGACCGGACGCAGACGGCCATCACGCATCTCAACGGGGCGGTCACGCTGACGACCGTCGAGTGGACCGCGACAGGCAGCGTCAACGAGACGGTGACCGAGAGCTTCAGTGCCACCGGCAAGCTGACCCGCCGGCTGACGACGGACTCGGCCGGGCGGCGCATCGGCGAACTGCTGCTGCTCGCCGACGGCACCATGACCGATTCTGCCTACGACGGCACGAGCGGCAAGCTGCTCTCCGTGACCGAGCTCAACAAGGACGGCATTCCGGTCACCGCCAGCTTCTACGATCCGCTCGGCGCGGAGACGTGGAAGGAGGTGATCCAGACCTTCGATGTCGCGGGCAAGATCATCAAGCAGGTCCAGGCGAACGACGACGGCACGAAGGAGACGACGACCTTCGACGTCGCCGACGCGCAGACCTGGGAGCAGCAGGTCGACGTCACCGACACGGCCGGCACCCTCACCCGGCGTTCGTTCCTGAACGACGACAGGACTCGGGTCACGACCCTCTACGACGTGGCCAGCGCCAAGACTTGGTCGACCCTCGTGCAATATGTCGATTCCGCCAACCGGCTGACGAAGCAGGAACAGACCAACGACAACGGCACGAAGGTTACCGACTGGTTCGACGTCACCGACGCACAGGCCTGGACGCGACAGACCTACTTCTACGACGCGGCCGGGGCGCAGACCCAGCGTTCATGGGTGAACGACGACAACACGAAGACGAACATCTACTACGACACCACAAAAACCAAGGGATACTCGAGCCTCACCCAGTACCTTGATGCGGCGGGAAAGCTGACCCAACAGGATCAGGTCATGGACAATGACACGAAGCGGATCGACTGGTACGACGTCGCCGGCACGAAAACTTGGACGCAGCAGACCGACCTCTTCGATACGGCGGGCGCCCGCACCCAGAGTTCGTTCCTGAACGATGACAACACGCGAACCAACACGTTCTACGACGTTGTTAAGACCCAAGTTTATTCGAGCCTTACAGACTATCTCGACACGGCCGGCAAGCTGACGAAACGGCACCAGACGATGGACGACGGCACGAAACAGACGGATTGGTACGACGTCCCAGACGCGCAAGCATGGGCGCAGCAGACCTATTCTTATGATGCTGCCGGAGCGACAATAAAGAAGACGTGGCTGAACGATGATGGCACCAAGACCATCATCTTCTATGACGTCACGAAGACGAAAGGCTACTCCAGCCTTACCCAGTACCTTGACACCGCGGGTAAGCTGATGAGGCAGGTCCAGGTCAACGACAACGGAACGAAGCAAACCGACTGGTACGATCTCGCCGACACCAAGGCGTGGTGGCAGCAAACTGATTGGAACGATGCCTCCGGGGCGCTGATTCAACGTTCGTATTTGGACGATAGCAAGACGCGCGCGACGACCAAATACGATCCGGCTGATGCGGCCACCTGGACGACCATCGTCCAGAACTTCGACACCGCCGGAAAGATGACGAAGCAGGTCAAGACGAACGACGATGGGAGCAAGGAGACCACGACCTACGATGTCGCCGATGCACAGACGTGGGCTCAACAAATCGATTTAGCCAACTCTGCAGGAGCGGTGACGCATCGCACCTATCTATATGACGATAAGACTAAGACGGTAATCACATATGACGTTAATGGCACTCAAACGTGGTCTCGCATAGAGAAGTTCTACAATGTGGCAGGTCAGTTGACGTCAACAGCAACCTATGCCGGCCCGTACCCCCTCATCACGAAATACGATTTCGACAACTCTAAGTCGTGGTCGTTCTATGAAGAACAACTTAGACACAATGTGGCACGACCCGGAAATCCTCTGGAACTCTTTGTGACCACAACCTGGGATGATGGTCGGGTTTCATATGGCAGCACCAGGCCGCCAGTTCTGTTGGATTTAGATCAGAGCGGACACATCGACCTTCGCCCGTTCGATCCGCTCGCCACCAGTGGACCAACCTTCGACTGGGATGCCGACGGCGAGCGCGATGTGACCGCATGGGTCGGACCTGATGATGGTCTCCTAGCAATCGATCTTTCCGCCAACGGTGAAGCAGGCGCGGACGGCCTCATCGACCAAGAGCGCGAGCTCGCCTTCGCCTCCTGGGTTGAAGATGGCCGCGCTGTTTCCGATATGGAGGGACTGAGGCTGGTATTCGACACCAATGACGACAACGTCCTCGACATTCAGGACGAGCGCTGGAACGAGTTCCGCGTCTGGCAAGATCACAATCAGAACGGCGTCACGGACGCCGGCGAACTGCTGACGATGTCGGAGGCGGGCATCCAACTCGTCAACCTTCTGCGGTCGACGAATGGAGCAAAGGCCTTCGACGATGGCTCAATTATTACCGGGACGAGCTCGATGACCATGACCGATGGCACTACGAGGCTGGTGGCAGATACTACCCTGTCCTTCCGTCCGTCTAGCGTGGTCAACCAGATCACCTGACCAGGGAGATTGGGCCTCTCTCGCGGTATGACTGGCCGCGGGAGACGGCTCAGACAGCAATTGAGCGACCACAGGTCGCCGGGCGTCTGGGCCTGCCGCGACGCTGACCAGGCGTCCGATGTCGCCGGACGGCTTAGAAGGGGGAGCCACATCCGCGGCATCAAACTCGCGCGGCCTGCATCGGCCGCTGCGTGAACCAGACGTGTAATGCTCTTGCTGGCGAGCTGAAAAGACAACCTCGACCGCGCCGCTTACGTAGGAATGATCGATGAGTGTATTGATTGCCGGGGCAGGAATAGCTGGACTTTCAGCGGCACGAGCTCTGGAAATGAAGGGCATCGAATGCGAGGTCGTCGAAAGGCGGGAACGGCCACCCACCGAGGGTGCAGGAATCTTCCTTCTGGGGAACGCTGCAAGAGCGCTCGGCGGCCTGGGACTGCTCGACGAAGTAAGATCCGCCGCCTATCCTATAGCTACCCAACGAATCCTTTCGTCTTCGGGCTCCGTTCTGAACGAAGTTGCGACCGCAAACGTTTGGAAAGGTTGCGGGCCCTGTCTGGCCCTATCGCGCCAATCCCTGGTAGGAATCCTCCAGACGTCGCTGAAACCTGGCACGGTGAGCTATGGCCTGGAAGCGGTCTCGACGGCGTTGCGCGGTGAGATGCGCACTGTTCGCTTCTCCGATGGACGAGAAGAAGAGTACGATCTCGTCATCGGGGCGGCAGGGGTCAATTCGTCGCTGCGGAACGCGGTGTTCGGCCCGAATCCTGCTCGCCAGATCGGCATCTCCTGTTGGCGACTGTTGGTCCGCAACAACGGTGAGATCGATGGCTGGACGGCAATGCTCGGAAACGGCCGCACGCTGCTCGGCATCCCGATCAGCGAAAGGGAAACGTACATCTACGCCGACTGTCGCTTAAGCGATTTCGGCGACGGCTCCGTCGAGGTCATGAAGCGGCTGTTCAGCGGTTTCGCCGCGCCGCTCGGGCCGATTGTCGCGGCACTGGATCCAGCTACCGCAGTCCACCGAGCTACGTTGCAGGAAGTTGCCGCAAGCCGATGGATTGCGGATCGCCATGTCTTGATCGGTGACGCCGCGCACGCCTCGTCGCCCAGCATGGCCCAAGGCGCGGGCATGGCTATCGAGGACGCGGTTGTCCTTGCCGAGCTCCTCTCGAAGGGCGGACCAATGGACGAAATCCTCCAGCGATTCCACCAGGCACGCATCGACCGGGTCTCGTGGGTACAGGAAAAGGCGCGCGCACGCGACAAGCTGAGGAGTGGTTCGAGTGCGGTAAGGACCGTTATCCTGCGGCTGTTCGGTGACACGCTATACCGGCGGACATATGAGCCGCTCACACGGCCGCTCCTGCCCTGACAAAAAGAAGCGAGCGCTGGCTCTATCATTGAAGATCGTCGGTCATGCTTAAACTTACTTGGCGCTTTCGTGCACGCATAGGTACTTTTGGCATCGCTGTCCGATAGCTCAAAAGGAGCGTTGTTTCGTTGTTTTTTGTAAATGACTGGCAAGAGGACAACAAGAACGCGAAAGTCACCAAAGAGGCTCTGGGAATTCCAAGCTGCAAACTTACGCTCCGAAGCACATATATGGCGAGCTATATGCCCTTTTAGGTTGCTTTTCAACTTACTGCACGCTGCTTGGTTCAGCGCTGAGAAAAGCCCGCTTGACCGATTGCGACTTTGTATCGCGCGGTGATACATTTCGATTGACTCTCGCCTGTATCGCCGTATGATGCAAATTCAAAGTAGCCAGTTGTGATCCGCTCATTCAAGAACGCCAAAACCGAAGCGGTAGCCCAGGGCAAAGCGCCGAAGGGCTTCCCTTCGGACATTGTGAGATCCGCCGTTCGCAAGCTAAAAATCCTGAACAGTGCTGCCGCTCTCGACGATCTTCGCTCCCCGCCGGGAAATCGGCTTGAAGCGCTGAAGGGAGATAGAGAAGGCCAACATTCGATCCGCATCAATGATCAGTGGCGCATATGCTTCGTCTGGACGGATGCTGGCATCGAAGACGTCGAAATAGTCGACCACCATTGAACCGATGATAGCGCACTAGGAGCTTGAGGTGACCCATATCCTTCCCCCGGTCCATCCGGGCGAAATCCTTCGCGAAGAATATCTGCTCCCCCTGGAGATGAGCGCCGGCGCACTGGCGAAGAAGCTCAATGTTCCCAGGACCCGCATCGAGCGTATCGCGGCGGAGCAAACACCGATCACGACGGATACTGCCCTGCGCCTCGCCAGATATTTCCGCACAACGCCGGAATTCTGGATGAACATGCAGACCAGCTTCGACCTCAAGACAGAGGAAATCGCACTTCATGACGAATTGGAACTGATCCCGGAAATCGAGACGGCCGCATAGCTGGATCGTGCGCGCCCGCACTCCCCAATTAGCCTGGCTACGAGGGAACGCGCCAGACGCAAATACAAAACCTCTAGGCCGCAACTTCGTTTTGTCGAATGTCGGTGGTCGTTGGATTGGGGCTCTGACGACCTCGGCCTCCTAGCGGTTGAATGATACGCGCCAGAAAGCATTCGTTGCTGGGTCATTCGTCATCGACTTTTGCCAGCCGTTACGGAGTTCGTGCGCGCCGGCAGCAATCGGGTGGATCAGCAGCAGCCCTGCCAATGGGGCCAAAGATGCTTCTCGATCCATGAGATGCTCGCATTGACATGCTCTCCCTCCCCTGTTCCCGAACTCGTACGTCACCTGCCATGACGGAACCCACGCTTCTCGATATCTGGGTCGGTGCTATCGGGCTCCTACCATTGCTCTCACCTCTCCTTCATCGCTCCTGACGACACCTCGACAAGCGGAGAGAACAGGTATTCGAGGATGCGGCGTTGGCCGGTCTTGACCTCGACGGTGACGGCCATGCCCGGCGAGAGCGGCACGCGTTTGCCGTCGACAAGAATGTCGGTCTCGACAGGCTCGATGACGACGGCATAGACGAGATTTTGCATGCGTTGCGCATTGCTCAAGGGAACGGACGTCTGCAGGTTCGCCGAGGAGGTCTCCTCGACCTGTCGGGCGTCGGGCTCCGGGATTGCGTCCGTCGCGACGCGGATGACCTTGCCATGAAGAATACCATAGCGGGTGAACGGGAACGCCTCGACCTTGATCACGGCTTCCTGGCCCGCCTGAACGAAACCGATGTCGCGATTGGGCAGATAGGCCTCGATCTCGAGCTTTTCGCCTGCAGGAACAATTCGCATCAGTTCGGTGCCCGGTGACACCACCTGCCCGACGGTGGTGATTGCCGACGCCTGAACGACGCCCGCTTCCGGACTTCTGATTGTCATCGCGGCAAGCTTGCGGTTCGCCTTCGCCACCTCCTGCGTCACTTGGTCGGCCTCGCGTTGCGCTTCGGCAAGGCGTTGCATGTTCTCAGCGAGGAACTGACTGAACTGACTGACCCCTTCGCTCCTGATCACGTCGAGGGCAGTCTCAGCCTCCCGATACTCGCCTCGCTGCGTCGCCAGGTCACGTTCGGCCTCCTGCAGAGTTTCCTGGGCGTCGATCATCGCGGCCTTGCTGCCGGCCTCTGCGTCGACAAGTTTGCTCCGCATCGAAACCCGTTGCGCCAAGGTCGAGACAAAGACCTGCTGAGCGGCAATCGTGCCTGTTAGGCGATCGATCTCGGCGCGGCCCTTCCGATACTGTGCGCGAAGATTGGCGATAGTACCTTCAAGTTTCGAGAGTTCGGCCGTGTAGACCCGCCGCTCCCGCTCGGCAATCGCCTCGCTGGTCTGTTCGGCAAACGCGACCGAGCGGCTTGGCGGACCGTCGGTTGTGACCCAAATGTCCGTCGCCGCCCAGGCGTCGGCCGCATCGTTTTGCGCCTGCCTTCGGGCGATCTCGGCCTCGAGCGCGGCCAGACGAAGGAAGAGCGCCTGTTCCTCGGCCCTCGCCGTTGTCGGATCGAGCTCGATCAGAATGGCGCCCTTCTCCACCCGGGCACCATTGACGGCATTTGCGACGACGACCCGCCCCGGTTCCTCCGACTGAACAATCTTGACCCGCCCGATCGGCTGGATCTTGCCCTGAGCGGTTGCGACAATGTCGAACTTGCCCAAATAGGCCCATATCAGGCTCAGGCCAGCGAGCAGGCAAATTAGCCAGATCATCGCTGCGCGCACCGGTGACGCCGGTGTCTCCAGGATCTCGATCGCCGCCGGCAGGAATTCCTGGTCGGCCCGATTGATCGGCTTTTTGGGGCGTCGCTGATGGACGTTCATCGCGGCGCCTCCGCAACCACTTCGGCAATGCCGTTCTGCAACCGCGAGAGATGGGCATAGAGGCCGTCGGCGCGTGCCAACAGCTGATCATGCGTGCCAACCTCAACGATCCGTCCTTCCGCCATGCCGATGATGCGATTGCATGCCCGCACGGTGGCGAGCCGATGGGCTATAATGATCACCGTGCGCCCGCGAACGATCTGGCGCATATTGGCAAGCACGATGCGTTCGCTATCGTAGTCGAGCGCACTCGTCGCCTCATCGAGGATGAGGATCGGCGGGTTGGTCGATAGCGCTCTGGCGATCGCGATCCTCTGCCTCTGGCCACCGGAGAGGTTGGCGCCGCGCTCTTCGATCATCGTGTCGTAGCCGTTCGGCAGCTTGGCGATGAACTCGTCGGCGCCGGAGAGGCGGGCAAGGCGGATGATCGCTTCGCGCGACATTGCCGGATTGGAGAGCGCGATATTGTCGTGGATCGAGCGATTGAACAGCAGGTTCTCCTGCAGCACGACGCCGACATGCGAACGTAGCCAGGCCGGGTCGACCTGGGCGATGTCCTGGCCGTCGACGAAGACCTGACCGGAGTTCGGGATATAGAAACGCTGCATCAGTTTCGTCAGCGTCGATTTGCCGGAACCGGAAGGGCCGACGATGCCGATCACCTCCCCCGGGTGAATCTCGAGATTGATGGTCTTGAGGATTTCGGGACCATTCGGCGAATAGCGGAAGCCGACGTTCTTGAACGCGATGGCGCCTCGAGGCTTCGGCAATGCAACCGGCTGCAATGGGCGCGGCTCGGCCGGCGCATTTAGAATGTCGGCAAGGCGTGTGACCGAGATCTGCACCTGCTGGAAATCCTGCCAGAGCTGCGACAGACGCAGGATCGGCTGAGACACCTGTCCGGCGATCATGTTGAAGGCGACGAGCGCACCCACGCTCAAGCTTCCGTCGATGACGGCCTGCGCGCCCAGCATCAGGAGAGCAGCGCTGGTCAGCTTGTTGATATATTGGATGGCGTTCTGTCCCTTGGAAGCGAGCATCGTCGCCACGAAGGAGGAACGGACATAGGCGGCCAATCGCTCTTCCCATTGCGAGGCGACCACCGGTTCGATCGCCGACGCCTTCAAGGTCTGCATGCCGACCACGGATTCGACGAGCATCTGCTGGCTATACGCACCGCGGTCGAACTTCTCATCGATGCGCTCGCGCAGAAACGGCCGGATCAGGAAGCCGATGGCGACGTAGAACGGAATTGATGCCACGACCACCCAGGCGAGCGTCGTCGAATAGGCGAAGAGCACCGCGATGAAGACAAAAGTGAAGATGAAGTCGAGGCCGCTGAAGAGCCCCTGCCCGGTCAGGAACTCTCGGATCGTTTCGAGTTCGCGCATACGCGCAACAGTTTGGCCGGCGGCACGGGTCTCGAAATAGCTGAGCGGCAGGTTGAGCAGATGGCGAAAGAGGCGCCGCCCCAGTTCCACGTCGATGCGGCTCGTCGTGTGCGTCAGCGCGTAGGTGCGCAGATATTGAAGCACCACGTCGAACAGACCGATCGTGACGAGACCGACGACGAGAACCGTGAGCGTCGAATAGCTGCGGTGGGCCAACACCTTGTCGACAACCACCTGGAAGAACATCGGCGTTACCAGCGCGAACAGCTGGAGGAAGAGGCTCGCAAGCAGGACGTGGCCGAGTGAGCGCCGATAGCGCCAGATCGACGGCAGGAACCAGCGGAAACCAAATGTTGCCGCCGACGCACCGGCACCAAGAAACTTGCGCTGCATCAGGATGAAGTTCCCGCCCGTCAGCCGCAGCAGCTCGGAAGCGTCGATTTCGCGCGTCTCCATCGTCGCGGGATTGACCAAGCGCAATTGCCCGGACGAGGTCGCCCCGGCAAAGATGGCAAAGCCACCGTCTGCAAGGCAGGCGATCGCCGGCGTCGGCAGCCCCGAGAGCCGGGCCAGCGAAACGGCCGCCACGTGCCGCGCCTTGAGACCGATGAGTTTGGCCGCCCGCACCAGGTCGTCGGTCAGAGCCGGTTCGCTGAACGCCAACTGCTTGGCAATGACCTCCGCTTGAGCGGCGATGCGATAATAGCCGGCGACAAGGCACAGTGCCCTCAGACCGTTGTCCGTTTGCTGTTCGAGTTCGGGTATGGCCGCAGAATGGGACACGGCGGGCGTATTGTCCATGAGTGAAAGGCAGTCGTGTTTGAGGAACAGGCATAATCAAATTAAACTCGCCTGCCGCGACCATGAGGCGCGGGAGGCGCGAGGGCCACACAAACGACGGCCGCTAGGCGACGGTCGTCGCACCTGGGCGATAGGTGACGGTGGCATCTCCAACGAGCGCACGTGTTCCGTCGCCTTTCACGTAGCCACTCGTCCCGGTGATCGCCGAGCCGTCGGCAAACTGAAGCGCCCCTGCGGAAGACGGCACGAGCTCGATGAGGCTGATGTCAGCCTCCGCGAGCGTCCATAACTCCCCGGTGTCGGTAACACCGTTCTGGTTGGCGTCGCGCCAAATACGGAACTCGCTCCAACGCGCGTCACCTGCGTCGAGCTGATTGTTGTGGTTGGTGTCGAACACCAGGCGCAGGGCTTCCAGATCGGTGACGGCCTTCTGCTCACCCACGAGTTCGTCTTGAGTTTTCCACATCGTAAACGCCAGTTCCTTGGCCTGGTTGATCAAGCCATCGGACCCGGCGCTACCATCGGCGGCAAGATCTATCGCCAGCCAACCGTCGTCCGGTCCGACCCAGGCAGTTCCGTCGGCAATTCCGTCTCCGTCCCAATCGAAACGGGGGCCGCGTCCTTCGTCGAACTCAGCAGGTGAGAACATACGAAGATCGATGTGGTTGTCGCCGTTTAAGTCGAGGAGAACGGGTTGGCGGATGGCGGCATCAATCGCACCCTTGAGTGAGTTGGAATGGGCGGTAATCACGTCCACTGTGAAGTTGCCAACCAACGAGCTCGAAAGGTTTTCGGAGAAATCACCGATCGCAGTTTGGATCGGCCCGCCCGTATACGCCGCACTCTTCCAACCGAAGGTCAGTCGGCCGGCAAGCTTCGTCATCGTCCGGGCCGCTTGATCGCGGTTACCAACGCGAATGAACTCGGCCGCTTCTGCGGTGGAGGTCGTTACATCCTGAAGAAGGCCGGCAACGCCGTACACTGCGACCCTCGAAAGAGACTTGCTCATGACGGTGACGATTTTGGCCTCGACAGAAGCAGCGATGGCCGCGCCTTTTTGGTCCAGCGCTACCGCCCCAGCGAGTTCTTCGAAGGCGTCGAGCGCCGGTCCCCTGGCACCGTTTGTGACATCGCTGTTCGTCAATGCGACAAGCGTCGGACCTAGCCTGACGAGCTGGGCTCCGAGTGTTGTTTGCATTCTGCCATTCGACAAAATGGCCGCCCAGCGCAGCTCTGCGGCGCTCATTGTATAGTACTCTTCTAGCTGGTAGCGCCCGTAGAGGGCGAGATTGTCGAAGAACGCCTTCGTAGCCGCATCGGCAGCTTCCCGCGTCATATCAGCAGGTACGTGCGTGAACAGATCGCCCATCACCAAGCCCAAGCGTAGCTTGTGTGCCAGATGTTTGACTTGGTCGGCAGCGCGTTGGTTAGCCTGTCCGAGGCCGACCTGCCCAATCCTCTGAATTCTATCAGATTCAAGCTTGTCAAGGGCGGCCTTCAATCCCTCGGAGTAGGAGGACAGGGCAATGCCGCTGATCGGAGTCAGTTTTAACGTCTTGGACAGCGACGGATCCATCAGCAAGTAAATGGAATTGATCGGATCTTCGATGTTGAAGAGGCCGGCTTGCTGGAGGGTCACGATCAGGCCGTGGTTTGACCGCTGAAGTATATGGTAGGTCTGAACTTGTGGCTGATTAGAGGTGATTGGTAACGGCGAGTTGTCCGCATTAAATGCCGCTTGAGAAATGATGGTTCCACTCGGATCTCTCACCTCGACAAAACACGCCCAAGGCTGATTGTTGTTTACATCATACGTGGTCGTTTCTGTCCAATTGTCGTCATATCGATCCATCTGCCACTCGACGGCGCCAGCGCCGTTGATGCGTTGTTCGATATATGACCAGGGCTGGTTGTTGTTCACGTCCCAGTGCTTCACAAAGCGCGAATTGTTGGCCGCGTCATACTCGGTTCTGCTGGTCAGAACGCCTGCCGCCGAGAATACCTGCGCTTCGTAGAGCTGGCCGCCAGGCGAACGATAATAAAGGTCGGTCCTAGTACCGTTGTCGTGAAACTGCCGTTCCAGCGTCTTGACCCCCGCGGTATCGAAGGTCTGCTCGACGCGCGTCCATGCCTGTTGGTTCAGCGGATCGTGCAGCACGGTGCTCGTCCGCCCGCCCTGTGCGTCGTAGAGGGCCGTGGATGTCAACGCTCCGTTGGCGGCGAAGGTCCGCGACTCGTAGATCAAACCATCGGTTGCCCGATAGTAGAGCTCCGCGGTCGTTCCGTCGTCGAGGAACTGCTTCTCAAAGGTTTTCACGCCGGCCGTATCGAAGGTCTGCTCAACTCTCGACCATGTTTCGGAATTTGCCGGGTCATGGTGGGTGGCGCTACGGATGATGTCGAACGCATCGAACACCTGCGTCGCGCGAACCGCGCCCGTCGCCGCCACATAAGTGGTGCGCGTCGACGTTCCATTCGTCGCCCTCGTTTGCTCCTCAAGGGTGCGCCCAGCGCCGTCCACCGTTTTGCTGCGAAGGATGTTTCCGAACGGATCCACCGTGGTCTGGGCGCTCTTGGTGACCGTCCCGGCGTTTTCCCTGGTTATGGCCGTCCGTTCCACCGCGCCGCTGCCAAGCTTAGTCGTGGTCTCGACAAACTCGAAGAAGCCGTCATTGTTGCCGTCCCTCCTGAAGACGCTCACGACTCCGTCGTGGCTCATCTCATAGAGGCCGCGTGATTTCGCACTTCCGTCGCTGTTCGTCTCCACGACGGTCGTGATGACGCTGCCGTCGATCCGCGTTCTGGCATCCATCGAGACTTCAAAACGACCGTCGCCATCGACGTCAACCGAAGTCGTCTTGACGAGCCCGTCGGCGGAGGTTGTCGTTTGCGTCGCTGCTGGAACCATGTCGTTCCAGTAGGTTTCGTTGTTCAGTTTCTGATTGGACTTGCGCGCACTGGCATTGTTGGTCACCGACGTCTGTCGCACATCGGAGGCAAGGATCGTCTCGCGGACTGTCTGGTCGACTACGCCGTCGCCATCGACGTCGGTTGCTTCGACGTAGGTCTTGCCGTCGGCACTCGTGGATTTTGTGGTTTTCGAGCGGAGCTTGCCTGTGCTCAGGTCGGTCTCGGCAACGATGATTTCCCGGCTTCCATCAGCGTACAGTGCATTCTGCTGGACTTTCCGCGTGTCCGCGGTTCCGTCACCGTTCCTGTCAACCTCGATCACCGAAGACAAACCATCCGCGGCTTCCGTGGTTGTCATTCGGCCAATCATCGAACCGTTGGAGAAGTTCGTCACCGTGGAGACCCGGCGACCGTCGACAGTGGTCACGATCTGCTCGGCCTGATCAGATTGGCCATCGCCGTTGGTGTCATGGCCGATCTGCACGAGCCGCTTGTCGTCGGAAATGGTGGTCGTGACCCTTTCGACGAGTTGATTGGCCGCATTGCGAACGCTATCGACCTTGACCGTGCCGCCATCGGCCCGTTCACGTGATACGGAGACCGTCGTGCGTGACGCAACCCCCTCGATGCCCGAGACATCCTGGACCGTAACGGTCTTGCCGTCAGCGCTGGTCGTCGACGTCACGGTGGAGAGTACCGCGGCGTTTAACCCGGTGGATGCGACCGTGCGCGTGACGGTCCCGTCCGCATTCAGAGCCGTTGCATCGGTCTGCCGCTGATCAACTGATCCATCGCCATCAACGTCAAGCTGCCTGGAGGTGACGAGGCCGTTGGCGGAAACGGAGGTGGTGACGGTGCGGATACTCTGGCTATTCGCAAACTGCTGGTCGGTGGTGGTCCGAGAACCATCGGTATTGAGGACGGTCACCTTGTTCTGGCGGCGCGTGAACGTGCCCGCTCCCGTGTCGTCCCATTGCAGGTTTTCGATGAGCCCGTTTCCGCTGACCGAGGCGACCTCACGTCCCTTCAGGACCAAGGTACCATTCTCGCGGTTGCTGTAGTCGGTGGTGACGGTCGCGGTGCCATCAGCGGCAAAGGCGGTGCTCTTCGTCACCTGCGCATCGACCGTGCCGTTACCGTCGAAATCATAGGCGGTGGTCTTCGACAGGCCGTTGCCGCTGGTGTCGATCACCGTCTGTCGGGCAATGGCCTGGCCGTCGGCTGCGTAGTCCGACAGAACCTGATGTGTCGATCCGTTGTTGTAGAGTTGGGTCAGTGTGAACTGATCCGCGACAAAGTCGCCGTCGATGTCCTTAGTGACCGTAACGGTGCGCTTGTCGGCACTTGTCCATGTGCCGACATGGCTTTCTCGCGACCAGTCGGCATTGCGGAAATGGACGACGTCACGCTGGGTGGATCCGTCCTGATTGATGTTCGTTATGTCGTGATAGGCCCGCAGCGTGTTGTAGTTGCTGTCGGAGTAGAGCACTTCCTTAGTCAAACCATCGGTGCTGACGATCGTCTTCGTCCGCTCCTTCAAGGCCCAATTGCCGGAAAACTCGTCATCGACCCGCGTGGTCGAACCATCGGCGCCGATGGTTGTCTCACTCCTTCGATGCAGATCCCACCCGCTGTCGCCGTTGAATTCGATGCTCTTGGTCGTCGTCAGCCGGTTCGCCGATACGACCGTCAGGCTCGAACTCAACGCGGTTCCAGAACCGCTTCGCTCCGTTGCCGAGCGAGACCGTTCTCCGTTGTTATCGGTCCTCTCTTCGATCCACTGATCAATGACGCCGTTGCCATCTTCGTCGATCCCCTGACTGACCTGCTTGCCATCAGAGCTCGTGTTCGTTTCGGTGCGGGCGAGCAGACTTCCATTGGCAGCGTAGCTCTCGCTTGCATCATAGGTGGAGCCGTCGGCGTTGAGCGTTTTCCATTGGGTCGTCGTGTTGTCGATGACGCCGTCACCGTTGAGGTCAGATGCCGTGCGCGACGCCAAGCCGTTTGCGGATGTGGACACAGTCGTCCGCGAGGCGAGACTCGTGCCCACCATCGTCGACTGCGTTACACTCTTTGCGCCATTGTTTTCGATCACGGTTGACTTGGTAACGGTGTTGTCGATGACGCCGTCACCGTTAACGTCGGTCTCCTCAGTGACCGTAAGGCCGTTCCCACTCGTCGTCACGCTGCTTCGGTTCAGCCGCGATCCGTTTGCCGAGGATTTCGTGGTCATTACCGTGTTGCCGCCGTTGTTGTGCAGCATGGTGTGGACTTCGGTGGTGAAATCCATCGAGAGGTCGCCGTCTAGGTCGTCGAACTCCTGCTTGTAGAGGCCATTCCCGTCCGCGTAGGCGAATGTTCGTGAGATCAGCTGCCCGTTGTTGGCGTAGCTGCGGGTATCGGTCGTTACTCCGCCATCGGCCGCGATGGTGGTCGTTTCCCAGAAATTGGTCTGCCCGTCGCCGTCGGTATCCTTCTGAACGAATGTGTAGGAGCGGCTGGCGTTGATCGAGGTGGTATCGCGACTCAGAAGCGAGCCATTGCCACTGCGATTTTCCATTGTGATCAACTGACTGCCGTCGGCATTCAGTACCTTTGTGGTCGAGGCGTTTTGGTCGATCTGACCATCCCCGTTGACATCGGCTACAGTGGAGACCGTCAGACCATCCGCGCTGGTTGTTTCCACCGATCTCGAGATGAGGGTGTTGTTCTCGCTCCTCCTCTCGATCGAACGGGTCGATGTCCCGCCCGCGTTCCGGGTGGTCGTGTCAACGACAACCTCGTCAAAGACGTTGCGACCGTGCCGATCAACCTGCGTCGTATTCGACAAGCGATCGGCACTGGTGGACTTTACGGACCTGGACAACAAGGTGCCGTCAGCGCTCTGAACCGTTGTGGTCTCAGTCACGACGCCAGCTGCGTCGCGGGTTACGGCGACCACCTGGTCTGTCGCGCCGTCGCCATTCGTATCGCTGGTGATCGTGCCAACCAACCCATCGGCGGCGCGTTGCTCCACCGATTGCGACAGAAGCTTGCCGGATTGGGCGGTCGCCCGCATCGTCCGCGTCCGGGTGCCATCGGCCGCGATGACAGTCACGTCCGACGTCGATCGATCCGCCGTGCCATCGCCATTCTGGTCCGCCGCGCTGGTCTTCGTCAGACCGTCGGAGCTGACCGTCGTCGTGGCTCTGCCGAAGACGCTGCCTTCGCGGGCAAGCGAGGTTTCGACAACCGTGGTTGTGCCATTGCTGTCCCGGCTTGTTGACGACGTGGTCGTATAGTCGTTCAGGCCATCGCCGTCGGCATCGATGGTTTCGGTCCTCGAACGATTGTCAGCGTTTATCGTGATCTCCGCTCTCGACAGCAGATTCCCTTCCCCGCCGCGGACAGCATTCCGTTCGATCCGGCTGCCGTCCCCATTGTAGGTGGTGTCGGAGGTAACGCTGCGCTCGAAAAAGGAGTCGCCATTTGCGTCCTGGCCCACGGTGCGCGTCAATCGGTCAGCGCTATGCGAGGCAATCGTTTGCTTGATCAGCGTGCCGTCTTGGCCGAGCTCTTGCACGGTGATCGCGAGGGAATTGTCGCTGCCGGTGACCTGTGTCTCCCGCTCTGTCGTGTAACCGCCCCCACGCTCGTCGCGGGAAATCGTGATCGTCCTGCCGTCGCTGCTCTTCACCGTGCTTATGGTATCGATCAGAATGCCGCCGCCGTTGCGGTTGGTTTCCGTACGCGTCTGGCTGCCATCGCTGTTAATGACGGTGATATCGCTCAGAACCCTATCAATGACGCCGTCACCAACTTCGTCAAAGCGTGTGGTGATCGTCCGGCCATCCGCGTTGATCGTCCGCATGGTTTGGGACTGGAGTGTCCCATCCTTGGCATGAGCCGAGGTGGTCACCGTTTTGTTGCCGGCTTCGTCGGTAGAAGATGTCTCCGTTACCACATACCCGTTAGTGTCCACTGCGAGCGTCGCGGTGGCAGCGATGCCGGTGGAACCATCCGCGCGCGTGAACACAGTCTGGCCCTCGATTGAGGAACCGCCAGCAAAAGCGATCCGCGTCTTGTCGACCGTCAGATTGATGGATTGGATACCGAGTTCCGCTAACGTCTTCTGGCTTATGGTTCCGTCCGCGTTGGTGACCATGACCTTGAAGGCCGCCCACTGCGCGTCGCCGGCATCGAGCGTTCCGTTGCCGTTGGTGTCGAAGACCTGACGCAGCGCCTGCATATCGTTGTCGGCGGACGGATCCCAATCGGTAAAGACAACCTCCTTACGATCTGAGATCTTGCCATCGCTATCGATATCGATCATCAGGACGCCGTCACCAGCTCCGACCCACGCAGTCCGGTACTTGTACCCGTCGCCGCCGATATCGAGGAAAAGGTTTGAGTCCGATGTGTCGGAAATCGTGAAGCCGCCCCCATTCAGGTCCAGCAGAACGGGCACGCGACCCAGGCGGCCATTGTTGCCCTTGGTCCCGTTGCTATTGTAGCTTCCCGAGGACTTGCTTTTCGAACTGCTACTTGTCGATTTTGAACTGCTGGAACTCCTTGCGGCGGCGTTCCGTTCATCCCGCTCAGTGGGCGACAAGCCGCCGCTCGTTCTCCTTGAAGAGGACGAACTGGAAGACGTCTTCGCGCCACCGGAAGACGATGCGCCAATCGAAGTCGATTTTGAGCTGGGAGAACGGCGCTCAGACGGCGAATCCAAACCCCAACCCGCCTTCGCATAGGCGTTTTTTGCTGCCTTCTCATCGCGCGCTTCGAGGGAGAGAGCGCTCTTCGCATCCGCTTTCCGGCTGAGAGCCGCTATTCGCTGAGCCTCTTGGGCCCCTTCCGAAGGCGGTCGGGGACGGCTAGCCGCCGCTGCGCGCCGAGCAGCGCTCGCCTCGTCGCGCGCCTCCAACGAGGTGTCCGAAAAGCCTTTTTGAAAGTTCTGCTGTGTCACCGTACCGACGTAGCGGTAGCCGGTAAAATTCATTGTAACTTTCTCGTAGATCCCGAAGGGATTCGTACCCCTAACGAACAGCTCCGTTAAATCGTTCTGAAGCTGGCTGATATTCGCCGACTTGAAATCATAATTGTCAGGGGCGACGCCGTAGCCGAAACCAGTGATGGACACGCCGCGCGGGCTAACGTGAAACTTCGCTTGATCGACGATATCAACCCTATACGAGCCAACGGCCCACGCAACTTCGAACGACCTGAGTCTCCCGTTCCCGAAGCTCGACCCCCAATCATAAAGGTTGCCCGCTATGCTAAGATTGTAGCCAAGTCCTTTCAACTGGTCTGCTGAGTAGGTGCCGGTCTTGAGACCTGAGTTCCCGGCGAAGAAGTCTCGCACAAATCTGAAGTTGCTGGGAGAAAGATTGTTCATGTCGCGCCCTAGATTGGCGTCGACTACATTCTGGAAAAAATCCTCCGAACGAAACTGAACGGTGGCCGCCCTGCCACCACCGCCTTGCGTTTCCATGGCATAGCGGCTCGGCGCACCATACGAGTAGAAATGGTTCGCTACATTTATGTTAAAGTCTTGAAGATTTGCGCTCCATTCATTGCGCATGGCATCAATTAGCCGGAAACCAGACATTTTTCTATTACCCTACATTAATAATGTTTTTGCAGCTTCCAAATGAGACGTTAAATCTTCTACCGTTTATTTCCATCACTGCTTCGTACTTAATCATGTCGTACTCTGATTCAGCTTCCAGCCTCTTTTTTGGCTTCTGCTTGATAATTACCCACCTTGCTCTTTCAATTAAATCGTCGACAGAGGATGCATTTGCACGATAAGCAAGCGAAGGAACTTTCATCAACTCCTGAGCTGAAATGAGCTTTATTTCATCATCGCTCATTTGAACGTCGCAATTATCTATAGCAACCTGTCGTTCGTTCGCGAGCCAAAGCAAATAGGCAACGATCGCGACCGAGAAAGCCGCGCTGACAACAATGAAATTTGATTTCTTCACCCTTAGCTGCAAACGTTGATCCCTTCGGATTTCACCTAGTTTGTTGCTGCGATTTGAGCCCCGTTGGCAGCAAAGCCTCGGTCGATGGCACGCGCGCGGCCTTAGACAACATACGCCCCCCCGACAAACTCAGCACCCGCAGCTTTCATGGGCCGATCGGTTGCCTTGATGTTTGATCCTGTCGTCACGTGGATGAAAGAGTGGCTAGCGTTGAGGGTCGCTGCCCATTGCCGAACAGCGGCCACAAGCGCCAGAAACACCTTAGCCCTTCTCACGGGCGTGACAGTTAAATCCACAGCGATGACGTGGACTGTGACGCACAGCGGGCCATCGGTCAGCATGTAAGAGTCGCGATCGCCCAAGCGACACCGGCCGGTTTGCCTTTCCATACCGCGACCGGGCAAACCATGCGCGGCGGACGCGACAGAATGAGATCGAAATGCTCGTTCAGTTTCCAATCGGAGAACGCCTGATTGCGAAACACCGTCGCGGCATGGTGCTGGCGCATGATCCGTCTGACACCCTCGAGATCCTGCTCCTCGAACAGTCTCACCCTGACGCCGCTGGACTTCGCATTTACGCTCGCGTCACAGGAGTTTACGACTTGCTGAGTATCCATTTGAAAAGTTGTAGCCCCATTCCGAAGCGATGCAACAATGTGGCGACATTGTGGCAATGGCATTGCATCTTATAATTGAGCAGTCAATCAGAATCCTTCACGCCCGACGATGTTTCCCGAGGGCAGTTTTTGTACCCGCTTCCAGTAGTCTATCCGGCACCGCCCTACCTCTCATGCCCCGCATGTTCCACGCACCGATTCTGTGTCGCGTTCTTCGAGAAGACGCACGCGAAACCGCGCTCCTGCTCAGTCACTGCTGCAGCGTCCAGTTTTCCAGGAGGCTCCCTAACGTAGCTCATGTTTTAGGCATCTCGTTATATTTAAGAGGTTCTGGAAGTCGATCAGTTCGGGCACCGCTTCGCCCTTATAGTTGTGCCCTTAACGATTGCACGCAACCACAGCAAGGTAGATTTTCCTATCGCAACTACTTTTTTGCGCAAGTCGGATAGTTTCGTCACAGCGAGACGGTCGCGCCACCACGACAGCAAACTTCGGACTCCGGTGGTCTCTTCGTCAGAGATCGCGACGATTAAGCGACGGCACATTCTCGGCCTCTTCCGATGGACGATCGAGATCAACAGAGGGCCCTAGTCGCTCAACACCTTTGGCAATGGTCCTGGGGTGGACATCCAGTATGGGCTTTCCCGCGCCGAGAACGGTAATGCTTGACGCCTAGACGGAAACTTTGGCGTCCACGACTATCCACCAGCTATAGTAACCTTCCATCGACAATTCTTCACGGCCATCACTCAATCTTTACTTCAGAAGCTTCGGCTCATTTGGGCTTATCTGTTCACCTGCCATGAATTTCTTCTTCCTTATCGATTATTGAAATGAACCTATTGAGCATTGCTCAAGCTATCTGACTATCCAGCGCTCAAGCAGCGTCCGAATGCCAGCCTTGACGGCGCGCCATTGCGGCACACCGTTTTGTGGCAGCATTCCGTTCACGGTCAGGGAGAGATCACGGAACAGGAGGTCGAATTCACAAGCTGGCTCAGCCACCACGGGCGGGTAGCACGTAATTTTCAACTCGTCCCGCCCGTCCTCCAGGTTGACGAAGGTCGATTGTGAGTCATCCTCGGTGCCGAGGCGGTCGAGCTGGATCAGGCCGCCGTGCGCGAAGCTCAATCGATACTGGCCCCGGGCCAGCTCGATAAGGTTCTTGAACATGATAGCTGGAGGGACCGTATCAGCCGTCACCTCCTCCGCAAATGGCACCTTCACAAGAAACTCGTCGGCACCAGGTCTTGGCCTTCCCGGCTCCTGCGGTCGCCAATCAGGGTTGCCCCACGAATCGTCTTTCGGTGCGCGCAAATCAGGCATCCAGAAGGCGAATTCGAAGCGGTTCCGGACCGGGCCGCAATTGACGCGTTCGGGCGTTTTTCTTCCCGTGCCATAGGCGTATGGGACAGCGAAACGCCATTGTCCCATTCGGAATTTCACGGGGTAATTGGGATCGATCTCCAGTTTGCGAAAGGCCGCACCGAGATTGTCCTCGGGCTCCGGTTTGCAGGGATAGTCCTGAGCCGCCGCGGCGCCTGTGCACAGAAGCAATACCGCCAGCGATAAGCCCGAGCGAGCTGCCCGCCAAACGAAAGATTGCCGATGTCTGTCAGCAGACTTCCCCAAGATGAATCGGACTGCTCGTCTGCCCGCGAAGCTCCAAGGCATTATTGCTCTCGCATGGCATGAGCGATCTGGTCGGCAAGCGGCTTAAGGAGATAGCTCAGAACCGTACGATCGGCCGTCGGCATCACTGCTTCGACCGGCATGCCAGGGATGAGCCTTCGCTTGCCGAGCTTGGCCTTTTCGGCGGCCGGAACCGAGATGCGCACCCGGTAGAACGCCGCACCCGTCCGTTCCTCGACGACACTGGACGGAGAGACCTGGACGACCCGTCCGAAGATCTCCGGCGTCGTGCGCTCGTGGAAGGCGGGGAACCGCACAATCGCCCGGCGGTCGAGCGTAATTTCGTCGACGGAGCGCGTATCGGCGTTGACCTCGATCTCAAGGTCACCATCGGTCGGGATGATCTGCATGATCGCCTGGCCCTGCTGGACCACGCCGCCGATCGTGTGCATGGCGAGTTCGTGAATTATGCCGTCGATCGGGGAGCGGATCGTGGTGCGCTGCAACTGAAGGTCCGTAGCGAGAATCTGCTGCTGCATCTCGTCGATCTTGGCCTCGACCTCCTCGAGCTCCAGCGTGTTCTTCTCGCGCATCTGCTTGTCGACTTGCGCCCGGGCGATCTCGGCTTCGGAGATCGAATTCTCAAGGCGGGCGATCTCGCCGCCCTGCTCGGCAATCTGACCGCGCAGTTCGGCCGTCGCGCGTTCGATGCCGAGGAGCTGGTTCCTGGGGATCGCCTCCTGCTCGACCAGCCGCTGCAAGGATGCCTGTTCCTGCTCGTAAACCTCTATCTGCCGGCGCTTCTCCCGCCGCAGTCCGTCCGCACCTTCGATCTGGTTACGCAGTTGGGCTATCTTCTCGTCGAACTGGCTGATCTCGCCATCCCGCGTCTGGCGGCGCACCCGCATGAGGATACGCTGCTGCTCCATGGCAGGCTCGATATCCGTCAATTGGAACCGCTGAATGTCGATCTCGCGCGGCGGAGCAAAATCGATCCGGCTGTCGAGTTCGGCAAGCAATCGTGCCCGGCGAACGAGCGCATCGCGCAGCCGACCGCGATAGATCGCGAGGTTTGCGGCGATCGTCGTGCTGTCGAGCTCGATCAGCACGTCATCCTTGCGCACCACCTCGCCGGCGGAAATGTGGATGGCTTTGACGATGCCGCCGTCGGCGTGCTGGATCGTCTTCGGCTTGCCCTGGATGTCGACGGTCCCCTGGGCGATGACGGCGCCGGAAACTTCGGCGAAATAGGCCCAGGCAAGACTGCCGCCGAACAGGAAGGCGATGAGCGACAGGCCGAGAATGGCAGGGCCGCGGAAATTGGTGGAAGGGGCTCGCGTCTCGTTCGTCATCATCGTCCTCAGGCCACCCGCGTGACCTTGCGCAGAACCTCGGTTTTCTCGCCGAACTCAAGGCAGCGCCCTTCCTTCAACATTAGGATCTTGTCGACGGCGGCGATCGCACTGGGGCGGTGGGCCATCACCACAACGACGCAGCCGGCCTCCCGCAGCTTGAGAATGGCCTGCGACAGCGCCGTGTCGCCGTCGGCGTCCAGATTGGAATTCGGTTCGTCAAGCACAATCAGCCGCGGCTTGCGGAAGACGGCGCGGGCGAGCGCGACGCGTTGCCTCTGCCCCCCGGTCAACGGCGTCAGACCGTTGTCGACAGCTGTCGCGTACCCGTCCGGAAGGGACAGGATCATTTCATGTACGCCCGCCAGCTGGGCGGCCTCGACAATGTCCTCGTGGCGCGCATTCTGATCGAAACGGCTGATGTTCTGGGCAATCGAGCCCGAGATGAGATCGAACGACTGCGGCAAATAGCCGATATGGGGACCGATGCGCTCTCCGCCCCACTGCTCGAAGGTTGCGCCGTCAATTCGCACCGCTCCCTGATCCGGCATCCATACGCCGACCAGGAGCCGTGCCAAAGAAGACTTTCCCGAAGCCGAAGCGCCGATCACGCCGAGCCCGTCGCCCGGTTTTAACGCGAAGCTGACGCCAGCGATGATCGCACGGTTTTCCCGGCGGCCCGCCAGGCCGGGCGCGAATTTCGTCACGTTGTCGAAGAGGATGTTGCCGACGGGGGGCGGCAGCTCGACCACGGCTTTCGACGGCTGTGCCGCGTTGCGGGCCATGAAATCCCTGAGCCTGGAATAAGCAAGGCGCGAGCGCTTGAGCTGCTTCCAGCCGCCGATAAACTGGTCGATGGGTGCAAGCGCCCTGCCCGAGAGAATGGACGAGGCGACGATCGCACCACCGCTCAGTTCTTGCTGGATCACGAGATAGGCGCCGAGCGCAAGAATCGCCGATTGCAGGAACATGCGAAAGGCCTTCGATAGTGCCGTCAGGAACTCGGCTTTTTCCGATACCTCCTGCATGGCACCGAGCGCGTCGGCCCGAAGACTGCGCCAATAACGTCCGGTGCTGGCCACCATGCCCATGGCAACGATGCTGTCCGCATTGCGGAAGGTCTCGTCGGAGAAGCGGTTCTCGGCCATTTCCATCACGGATGCGCGCTGGGTGCCGCGCCCCGTCAGCCACTCGTTGAGCATGGCGATGATCGTGACGACCAGCGCACCGCCGGTGGCGAGCAGGCCAAGATCGAAATGGAGCAGGAAGACGACGACAAGATAGACCGGAAACCAGGGCAGATCGAACAGAACGACGAAGGCCGGGCTGCCGAGAAGGCCGCGGACGTTGGCGAGGTCCATCACCGGTTTGTAGCCGGGCGCCTGTGCCCCGCCCTGTCGCTCGATCCAGTTCTCGAAGATCGGCCGTGCCAGTCGGTCGTCGATCCAGTGGGAGATGCGCGACAGGATGCGCGCGCGGAGGAAGTCGAAGAGTGCCATCATCGCATAGAGTGCGATGACGAAGCCAAGCAGCGTGACGAGAGTCGGAATCGACTGGCTGGAGAGAACCCGGTCATAGACCTGCAGCATAAAGAGCGGGCCGGTCAGCATGAGGATATTGATAATGCCGCTCAGCGCGGCGGCCGCGATAAAGCCCTTGCGCACACCCTTGATGGCCTGTGCCACGGCGGACTCCCCCGCCCCGGACTCCGGTCTTTTCTGCATGAACCCTCTACTCGCCCCAACACATTTGCCGGAGCGGCGGGTTCAATCACCCGCCGCCCTTGTTTCAAGCACTTCACATAATGCCTCCCGAACTCGCCAGCGGTCGGAAAGCTGAATCAGTAGAATGTGAAGCTGTTCCGGTCGAGGGCGGCCAGCCGCGTCCCGCTGAGGAACAGCTCGTCCCCGTTTCCGAAGTCCAGCAGAACGCCACCGTTCTGCTCCTGGGCGTGGGCGAGGAGGTCGTCGAAATCGTCGATACCTTCGACGTCCAGGCTGATGCGATCGCCGAGCGTCGACCGGAAGTCGGCGATCGTGTCCGATCCGTCTCCGGTAGAGAAGGAGAACACATCCCGTCCCTGGCCGCCGTAGAGCGTATCATTCCCCCTGCCGCCGGTGAGACTATCGTTTCCGGCCCCCGCGAACATCTGATCGTCGCCGTCACCGCCTTCGAGCACGTCGTCGCCGGACAACGAGTACAGCAGATCGTTACCTGCGCCGCCGATCAAGCGGTCGTTGCCGAAGAAGGAGAGCAGCGCATCGTTGCCATTACCGCCGGACAGGAAACTGTCGCCGAACAGGCTGCCAAAGAGTGCGTCGGACCCGTTTCCGCCCACTTGGGAGTAGTCGTAGGGCACTTCGACCACGATGTTGACGGTCGCCGTCGCCGTTTCCTTGCCGTCGCTGACGACGTAGATGAACTGGTCGTTGCCGTAATATCCCCCCGCCGTGACGTAGGTGAAGTTGCCGTCGGTGCCCAGGCTGACCGAACCGTGAGCGGCCTGGCTGTAGCCGACAATCTTCAGCGCGTCGCCGTCGCCATCGGTATCGTTCGCCAGCAATCGGTCGGCATCGACCGTCAGCGGCGCACCGCTGCGCACTGTGAAGCCGCTGTCGTTGTTGGCCATCGGCGCGGCATTGCCAGGCTCGAAGGTGATGCGGAAGATATCCGAATTCTGTAAGGTGCCGTCGCTGGCGAGAATCTGGATATCCATCGTGCCCTGCTGCGCATAGGGCGCGGTGCCGGTGATCTTGGTGCCGTCGAATCTCATCCACGACGGCAGAGGCTGGCCATTGGCGAGCTTAGCCGCGAACTGCAGCGGATCGCCGTCCGGATCGGTGAAGGTCGCCGCCGGTATAGCGATCGTGAACGCCTGACCGGTAGTGATCGTCTTGTCCGGCAAGGGCGTTTCTAGAACCGGCGCATCGTTGATCGGATTGACCGTCAGCTTGAAGAAATCGGACGCCGTCAGCGAGCCGTCGGATGCCGTCACCTTGATATCGATCGAGCCGTTGAAGTTTTCCGGCGCCCGGCCTTGCAGGCGCAGGAGTTGCGGCTGGACGGTGATCCAGCTCGGTAGGGCCGAGCCGTCCGCGAGCGTGATCGAATAGGTGAGCGGATTGCCGTCGACATCAGAGAACAGCCCCTGCTGGAGAGTGATGTCGAAGGTCGAATCCTCATTGACGAAGCGGTCGGAGAACGGCGCCGAGATGACCGGCGCGTCGTTGACCGGGTCGATGACGAGGTCGAAGTCGCGGCTCGCCGTGGCCTGTCCGTCGCTGACGACCAGCGTCAGGCCGATGGTGCCGAAGAAGTTCGCCGGCGGCGTGCCGGTGAACCGCAGCGTCTGCGGGTCGAAGCTTAGCCAGCTCGGGAGCGGCGTGCCGCCCTGGCGCGTTGCCGTGAAGGTCAGCACATCGCCGTCGAGGTCGGTGGCAATATCCATCGGCAGAGTGAAGTCGATCGCGGCGTCCTCGGCCGAGTGCTCGGCCGGGATGCTGCCGATGACCGGGGCGTCGTTAACCTCATGGACCGTCACGACGACGGTTGCGGTATCCGTGAGTTGCTCGTCGCTCACCGTATAGGTGAATGAGAGGTCGCCCGTCCCATTCGCACCGCGCGTCAGAACGACGTTGCCGGCGCCGTCGAGTGTTGCGGTGACGTCCGGCCCACCGCTGACGGCAGTGATCGTCAGCGGATTTCCGTCCACGTCCGTGTCGTTGGCGAGCAGCGAGGCGATCGGGATAACGATCGGCTGGTTCCCCGTGACCTGGATCACGTCGTCAGCGGCGACCGGCGCATCGTTGACATTGGCGATGACCACCTGGAAGGCGCGTACGACACTGACGGTCCCATCATTGGCAACGACCTCGAGATTGAGGACGCCGGCAAAATCCTGCGGCGGATCGCCGAACAGGCCGCGTGTCGCCGGGTCGTAGACCAGCCAGGCCGGTAGCGGCGTGCCCTCGGCTCCGCGAACCGTGGTCGTAAGCGCCTCGCCGTCGATGTCGCTGAAGGCGGCTGCCGGTAGCTGCACGGCAAGGCGCGTGTCCTCGGTACCGTTGAGCGGGCCAAAGGCGGCGATCTCAGGCGCATCATTGACCGGTTGCAGGTTGATCGTGACCTTGGCCGTGCCGTTGTCGCCTGTGGAATCGGTGACGCGGTATTCGAAGCTGACCGGGCCGTTGCGATTGGCATCTGGCGTGAAGACCACATTGCCGGCGCCGTCGAGCGCCACCGTGCCGCCGACCGCGTTGAAGATGCCGGTAAGCGAGATGTCGTGGCCATCCGGGTCCTGGTCATTGCCGAGAAGCTGGCTGATCGGGATGACAACGGGCTGGTCTTCCCTGCCCGCGAATGTATCGTCGCTGGCAACGGGCAGATCATTGACCGGCCGCACCACCACCGTGAACGTGCTGGTCACCCTGTCGCCGGAACCGTCGCCGATCGTATAGGTCAGGATGGAGGTCCCGTTGGCGTCCGGAGCCGGGGTGAAGCGGATCATGCCGTTTGCCAGCGTCGAGACTCCTTCGCCGCTCGCCCCGATGAAGTGGATCGCCTCGCCGTCCGGATGAACGTCGTTGGCGATGAGCGTCGCAGGATCGATGTCGATGAAGGTGTCTTCATCGATCGTCCAGCCACTGTCGGGGACGGCGATCGGGAGATCGTCGTCGGGCTGAACGGTGATCGTGACAGTGCCCGTGGCTAAGCCGCCGTTGCCGTCGGCGATGCGATAGAAGAAGCCGGCATTGCCAAAATAGTCGGCCCGCGGTGTGAAGACCGCCTTGCCGCCCACGAGGGCGACCGAGCCGTTGACCGGATCGAGCACGCCGACGACCGACAGGCTGTCGCCGTCGACGTCGCTGTCATTGCCAAGAAGTGCTGCCAGATCGATCTCGATCGGCTGGTCCTCCGCCGTGACATAGCCGCTGTCGGCGCGGGCCACCGGCGCATCGTTCACCGGCAGGAAATTCACTGTGATGGCATTGGCACCGACCGTGTTTCCACGGCCATCCGTGATCCGGTAAGTGAAGGTGGCGATGCCGGTGTGATCGCCTTCCGGAGTCAAGCTCCAGCGACCGTCCGGCAGCTCGAACGCATGACCATCGACGCCCTGCTGGTCGATGACGACGAAACTGAAATCGTCGCCGTCCGGATCGTAGTCGTTGCCGAGAAGGTCGGCGATGCTGACAATGAAGGGCACGTCTTCCGTACCGGTGAAGCTGTCGGCGACAATTACCGGCGCGCGGTTGGTCGAGGCCACATCGACCGTGACCCGTCCAGTGTCGATGCCATCCACGTCGTCGGTGATCGTGTACTCGAACCAGGCCTCGCCGTCGAAATTGTGGTCGGGCGTGAAGAAGATCTCGCCATTGACCAGTTCGACCCTACCGTGCGCCCCCGCCGTGACGGAAATGATGCGCAGCGGATCATTGTCTACGTCGCGATCGTTCGCGAGAAGAGCCGCGGGCGAGATGACGAGGACCGTGTCCTCGACGCCGGATATCCGGTCGTCCACCGCCACCGGCGGGTCGTTGGCGGCAACGACGTCGATGTCGACATTAGTCGCGACGGTGCCTTCGTGATCATCGGTGATCGTGTAGGTGAACGCGTCCGGACCGGAGTACTGGCTGTCCGGCCGGTAGGTAATGGTGACACCCTCGTTGCCATCCACGTCGAGCGAAATCGTGGTGACGACGGTCGACATACTGTCCGTCGAGGTCACGTCGATGGCAAGCGTGGTCTTGGCGTCGAGCGGCGGCGTGCCGTGGATGCGGCCGGTCGCGGCATCGACGGAAAGCCAGGCTGGCAGGGCCGCACCGCCACGAAGCACGGCGGAATGGGTCACCGGACCGGACATGCCGTCAAGCGCCGGCATGTCGACCGAGATTTCCGGAATGTGCACCGTTAGCGTGCCGCTGACCGGCTCACCGATCGAAACGACGCGGATCGGATCGCCGTCGTCGTCACGGTCGTTTGCCAGGAGGTCGGCAAGCGAGAAGGTGAGCGTGCCGTCCTCGGCCACGCTGAATGCGTCGGCGAGCGCATCCGGCTTCTCGCGCTGCGCCGCGATGTTGATGACGATGACGCCCGGCTCGGCCGAAACCGCGCCCTTGACGTCGACCGCCGTGTAGGCGACGGCCACCATACCGAAGAAATCCTCGCCGGTGACGAGCTTGAGGCGCCCGTCCTCGATCACGAGGCTGAACCCTGCGCCGCCGCCGCTCGCCTGCGGCGGGTCGTCGACGATAAAGTCGCGGATCAGCGAGAAGGCCGGACGGCCGTCCTCGGCCGAGGCGCCCACTTCGATGCGCACCGGGACGCGGCCGACATAGACCTCGGGCGCGGTGCCGGAAAGCGACAGCGTCTCGGGATCGAACTCCAGCCAATCCGGCAGATCGAAGCCGGAGGTCTTCTCTGCCGAGACCGTCGCGTCCTCCGCCACCGGCAGGACGAAGAGGCCGTGCGCGGCGAAATACGGATCGCCGGCAAGCAGCGTGTTGATCGCCGGGTCGAGCGGCTGCGTCGGATCGATGAGGAATTCGACGGCAAAGCCGCTCTGCGCGGCACTCGTCGGCGCGAAGGCCACCTGGACGCGAGCGAGGCCGCTGTTGGCCGGCGGAGCGACGTCCGTATAGGAGAGTTGCCGCGTCGTCGGGTCGAAGGCGAGCCATGCCGGAAGGTCCTGGCCGGAGGCGAGCCTTGCCGACCACGTACCCTCCGACTGGCTGACTGCCATGAGGTTCGCGTCGTAGGTGATGCCGGCCGAAAGCGCCGCGGCATCGGTCGGATCGATGACGATCGTGTCCTCGAAGGTTAGGGTTTCGCCTTCCGCCGTCGTGTCGGAGAAGGTGAGCGCAAGCGTCAGCGCCTCGGTGACGCCCTGCGGCGGAATGCCGGTGAAGGTCAGCGTTTCGGCGTCGAAGACCAGCCAGGAGGGCACTTGCGAGCCGTCTGCCATGGCAAGCGAGACCGTGGCCGTCTGAGAGAGGAGAGGCGAGGACAGCTCGAAGCTTTCGCTCTGCTCGACGCGATTCGTGACATCGTTGGTGACGACGCCGAGCACCCACGCATCCTCGAAGAAAATGACGTCGCCGTCCGGCTCGATGTCGTTGGCGAAGGCTTCCGCCGCGAGGATCAGCACCGGCTGGTCCTCGGTGCCGGCCACGACGTCGTCGCGCAGGATCGGAGCGTCGTTGTCCGGCACGATCGTAATCGAGACGAATGCCTCGTCGAAGCCGCCGCGCCCGTCGGAAACCGTATAGATGAAGCCTGCCTGGCCATTATAGTCGGCGCGCGGCGTGAAGACGATCATGCCGTCCTCGTTGAACTCCACGTTGCCGTTCAGCGGGAAACGTTCGAGCGCGGAAATCACCAGCACATCGCCGTTCGGGTCGCTGTCGTTTCCGAGCAGCAGCGCCGGATCGATGATGATCGGCTGGTCCTCAAGGGTGGTAAAGCCACCATCATTGCGCGCATTCGGCGGGTCGTTGAGCGGAATGACGTTGATCTCGATGGTGCCCGTCGTACTTGCGCCGTGCTCGTCGGTAATCGTGTAGGTGAGGCTTGCCGCACCCAAGGCGTCGCCGGTGAAATCGATCGACACCGCGCCGTTTTCGTCCGTCACCAATGTGGCCGTGCCGTTCACCACATTGCCGAAGCCGGTGAACGAGAAGTCGTCGCCCTCGACGTCAGTATCGTTGCCGAGCAGCGTCGAGATGAGGATCGGCGTGTTCTGGCCTTGGCGCACCGTTATGCGGTCGCGGCCGATGTCCGGCGCGTCGTTGACGCCGACGAAGGTGAGCTCTACCTGCGCCGTCGAGGTCTCGCCGTTGCCGTCGGTGATCGTGTAGCGGAAGCCGGCGAAGCCATTGTGATTGTTGGAGGGAACGAAGACGACGTAATCCCCCTCGACGCGCGCGCTGCCGAAGGTCGCGTTTTCGAAAGCACTCGGATAGAGAGGCTGGCCGTCGGCGCCGATCGTCGGACCGAAGTCGACGATTGTCAGCGTATCGCCATCGACATCGATGTCGTTGGTGAGCAGCGCCGAGATCGGAATGTAGAGCGGCGTGTCCTCTATGCCGGTGAACACGCCATCATCGGCGGCCACCGGCGCGTCGTTGACAGGCAGCACGTTGACCTCGGCCCGCGCCGTAGATTCCCGGCCGAACTGGTCGCGAACCGTATACTCGAAATAGGCGTCTCCCCAGAAGTTCTGGGCGCTGCGGAAGGTGACGGAGCCATCGGCATTGAGCGTCGCGGTGCCGTTGACACCATTGGACACGCCGACGATCTCAAGGAACTCCGTCCCCTCGCTGGCATCGTTGCGGGTGAGCCTGTCGGCGGCGATGACGAGATCGACGTCCTCATCGGCAAAGCGGATGACATCGTCCACCGCGTTGAAGCGGCCGACGCGCGTCAGCGTATCGATATCGTCGCGGTCCCAGACGGTGCCGTCGGCGAAAACGATCTCCTCGAGCCCAGTCTCGCGGCCGAGGAAATGGCCGGAGACGAGCGCGGTATCGATCAACAGCCCGTCGTCGTGCTCCAGCTCGACCAGCAGGTTGTCGCCCTGGCGTACGAGGCTGATATCCGCGCGGCGGACGTCGGGGTCGAAGACCAGACGGTCGATATCCGCCGAGAGCCCGTTTTCCGCGATCGTATCGGCGCCGGAATCGTAGCCGAAGAGATAGGTGTCGGAGCCCGCATTGCCGGCGAGATGGTCGTCACCGAAGCCGGCCTCGAAGACGTCGGCATTGTCCGAGCCGATGAAAGTGTCGCCATGGGCCGAGCCGACAAGCTTCTCGATATCCGTCAACGTGTCGCCGGCCGCCTCGCCGGCATTGCCGGTCCCGAGCGTCAGGTTGACGCTGACGGCCTCCGTCGCCGAACCGTAATCGGCCGTGTCGAAGCCCTCGGCGCCGTCGATCGCGTCGGCGCCGAGGCCACCGCGGAAGACGTTGTTGGTCGCATCGCCGATCATCACGTCATTGTGGTAGCTGCCGACGATCAATTCGATCGAAGAGAAGACATCGCCCTGCGCATCGCCGCCGCCGGCGGCCGTGTTTGCGAGATTGATGGTCACCCCTTCGCTCGACAGCAGGTATTCAACGCGGTCGATGCCCTCGCCACCTTGCAGCACGTCGGCACCGCGGCCGCCCACCAGCACGTCGTTGCCGGCACCACCGATGAGCACGTCGTCGCCGCGCCCGCCGATCAGTACATTGGCGTTGCCGCCTCCTTCCAGCGTGTCGTCGAAGTCGCTGCCGGTGAGGTTCTCGATGCTCGCCAGCGTGTCGCCGGCCGCATCGCCACCCAAGGCCGTGCCTGAGAGCAACGAGGCTGCGACTGCTGCAAGTGAGGTCGAATAGTCGGCCGTGTCGGAGCCCTCTGCGCCATTCAGGATATCGGCGCCCTCGCCGCCTTCCAGCCGGTCGTCGCCGAGCCCGCCTTCGAGCGTGTCGGCGCCGGCGCGGCCGCGCAGGACGTCGCTGCCCTCACCGCCCGACAGGGTGTTGTCGGCGGCGTTGCCGGCAAGCTCGTCGGCAAAATGTGAGCCGAGGAAGGCCTCGATATTGAAGTAGAGGTCGCCCTGGGCATAGCCGCCCTGACCGATCAGCGCCTGCAGGTCGGCGCGGATGCCGATGTTCGAGCCGCTGAAATCGACGGAGTCGAAGCCGTCGCCGCCGTCGATGCGGTCGGCCCCGTCGCCCGCGATGATGATGTCGTCACCCTCGCGGCCGAAGATATCGTCGTCGCCGCCGAGATCCTCGATCCGTTCGCCGAGATGCGTGCCTATCAGGAGATCGCGTGTCGCCGTGCCCGTAATGGTCGCGGCGTGCTGGCCGGTCACGACCGCTGCCACCGTGCCGTCGTCCTCGACGCCATGCTCGTCGGCGATCGTGTATTCGAAGGACGTTGCGCCGGAGAAGCCGCGGTCATATTCGATGACGACGAATTCGCCATTGTAGATTGACGCCGTGCCGTGCTGCAGCGCGTTCACGCCGATGAAGCGCAACAGGTCGAAGTCGCGCGGATCGAGATCCACGTCGCCGTCGTTGGCCATCAGATCGGATATGCGCAGCACCAGCGGCCGGTCGAGCGAGGTGGAGCCAAAGTCGGCCGCCGCCGTCGGCGCGTCGTTGACCGGGATGATGACGACCGAGACCGTTGCCGTATCGGTGCCGTCGGCATCGTCCGTCACCGTATAGGTGAAGCTGCTCTGCTGGGTGCTGTTCAGCGCCGGGGTGAAGAGGATATCCCCTTCAGGCGTGAACGAGACGGAGCCGAGCGCGCCGAGTCCACGAGCGATCGAGACGATGCGCAGCGGATGCCGGTCGATATCGGTGTCGTTGGCCAGGAGCGCGGCGACCGGAATGACGGTCGGCACGTCCTCGTAGATGGTGATCGTATCGTCCCACGCGACCGGCGGCGCATCCCCGACCGGCGCAAAATAGAGCGTCACGACCGCATCGTCGACGAGACCGCCCTCGTCGGAAATGACATAGCGGAAGGTCGCCTCGCCCCAGAAGTTCTCGTCCGGCGTAAAGCGGATCGTGCCGTCGCCGAGCAGTTCCGCGGTGCCGTTGTCCGAATAGCTGATCGTCTCGATCGTCAGCGCGAAGCCGTCGATGTCGCGATCGTTGGCAAGGAGATCGGCGATGTTGATGATGAGCGGCGTGTCCTCGGTGCCGCGCAGGTAGAAGCCGCCCGCCTCCTTGTAGCTGTCTTCCCGGGATTCGGGCGCGTCATTGACCGGATCGACCTGCACGTCCACCCGGGTTTCGACGAGGCCGCCCTGGCCGTCGTCGACCGTGTAGAAGAAGTGTGCTTGGCCGTAGAAGTTCGCGGCCGGCGTGAACAGGACCGTCTGGTTGTCGAAGAGCCGAACGCTGCCGCCGTGGCCGCTGCGTACCGATGCAATGCTCAAGAGGTCGCCGTCACGCTCGATGTCATTGGCCAGAAGCGAGGCGGCTGTCAGCAGAAGCGGCGCGTCCTCGTTCGTCGTGACGCTGTCGGCGGCAGGCTCCGGATCGTTGTTGACCGGCCGGACATTGACGGTGACTGTCGCCGTGTCAGTCGCGCCGGAAGCATCCGAGACGGTGTAGGAGATCGTCGCCTGGCCGAAGAAGAACGGCGCTGGGCGCACGACGATGTAACCGTCGGCCGTCAACTCCGCGATCAGTTCGGGCGTGCTCGTGACGCCGGTCACCCGCAGCCTGTCGCCATCGATATCGACGTCGTTGAGGAGCAGTGTCCTCGTGTCGATCTCGAACGGCACATCTTCGTCGGTGGCAAAGCCGCTGTCGTTGCGCGCATCCGGCGCATCGTTCTGCGGCGTGACGTTGATGTAGACGACGCCCTCCGCACGGCCGCCTTCCGGCGTGTTGGCCACATAGCGGAAGGAGGCGAGACCGTTGAAATTCGGCGCGGGCGTGAAGCTGATCTGGCCGTTGCTGGCCAGGCTTACGTGGCCGTTCACCGAGTCGAGCACCTGCGCGACGATCATGCGGTCGCCGTCGATGTCGTTCGAGAGCAGCCGCTCGGCGGAGATTTGCAGGAAGCCGTCCTCGGCCACCTCGAAGCCGTAGTCGTCCTTCGCCTGCGCCAGTGGTGTGACGCGCACGCTCACGGTGGCGGTGGTGAGGCCGTTGCGACCGTCGGACACCGTGTAGGTGAATTGTGCCGGGCCGGTGTAACCGGCATGCGCCGTCACCACGATGTTGCCCTGCGCGTCGATCTCGGCGTCGACATTGGCGTCGCCCGTCACGGCAATGACGGAGAGCGTGTCGCCATCGGCATCGAAGTCGTTAAGCAGCAACTCGGCCCTGGAGAGGATCAGCGGTGCATTGGTCTTGAATGAGTAGATGCCGTCCTCGACCGCAACCGGCGCCTTGTTTTCCAGGAGGTCGAGGATCGTCTGGCGCGTCCAGACGACGCCGTTGGAAAACACGATTTCCTCGATTCCGGAACCGTCGGTGGCCAGCATATCGCGGATGGTGATCGAATCCTGGCCCGTGGCGAAGGTGAGCACGACGTCGTCGCTCGCCTTGAACAGGCGCGAAACCGCGGTTTCCATCGACAGGAGATCGCTCAGCACAAGGCGGTCGCCAAGGCTGGTCGAACTGTCCTCGATCGTGTCCTGACCATCGCCCTTGGCGAAGCGGTAGGTATCGGCCCCCTGGTAGCCGATCAGCCAGTCGTTGCCGCCGAGGCCGTTCAAGAGATCGGCGCCGTCGAAGCCGCGGATGGCCTCGCCTTGCTGCGTGGCGGCGTGGCGAAGCACGGCCGCGCGCATCTCGGCGAGCGTCCATGTGAGGCCGTCGGAGAAGGTGATCGTCTCAATGCCGTTGCTGCCGCTCGCAAGCGTGTCGGCCAGCGTGAGGCGGTCCTGTGCGCCTTCGAAGCGCAGGACGAGGTCGAAGCCCTCCGGTGGGCTGCGGCGGGCATAGACGAGATCGGTGGAGGCGATATCGTTGAGGACGAGCCGGTCGCCGGCGCTGTTGCTGTCGTCGGCGATACGATCGTCGCCGTCGCCGGCCTTGTAGTGGTAGGTATCGCTGCCCGCTCCGCCGATCAGGAGGTCGACGCCGGCGCCGCCGCGGATCGTGTCAGCCGCATCGCTGCCGATGATCTGGTCGTCGCCGCTGCTTTCCGAGCCGAAGACCAGCGAAGCCTCGATCGTGTCGATCGAGATGGTCTCGCCCGTATCAACGATGACGACGCTCTCGATCCGGTCGGCTGTGCCGTTCACGAGGCCATTGATGATCGTGATGGTCTCGCCCATCGTGCCGAGCCGGATGATGAGATCCTGTCCGTCGCGGCCACGCCGGGTGAAACTGATCTCGCTCGCTGCGTAACCCGAGATTTCGAGCCGGTCGATGCCATTGCCGGCATCGCGGATCGTGTCGGAGCCGTCGCCGCGCGTGAAGCGGTAGACGTCGTCCCCGTTGCCACCCGACAGGTAGTCGTCGCCGGCAAGGCCGACCAAAGCGTCGGCCGACGAGGTGCCCGTTAGGCGGTCGTCGTCCGGCGTCGCGACGTTGCGTATCGCCAGATCCTCCATCATCGCCTTGGTCCAGACCGTGCCGTCGTCGAACCGCACGGTCTCGATGCCGGTCAGCGAGGATGCAAGGAACGAATTGCGGATGGTGATGCGGCCGGCATCGCCGGCTCCTGCCGCGGACTCCGCGATGAGCAGGTCGAGATCGTCGCCGACTCCACGCCGCACCTGGATCGAGCCCGGATCGATGCCGACGAGCACAAGAACGTCGCCCGCTTGGCTTTCCCCGTCGATGATCAGGTCGTAGCCATCGCCGCGCGTATAGGTGTAGGTATCGGCCCCGTAACCGCCGTTCAGCACGTCGTTGCCGCGGCCTCCGACGAACTGGTCGTCGCCGCCGAAGCCGTTGATGGTATCGTTGCCCGCCGTGGTCCGGCCGGCCAGGATCTTCGCCTTGATGTCGGCAATCGTCCAGACGGTGCCGTCGTCGAAACGGAATTCCTCGATCTGGTCTTCGCCGCTCTGGTCGAGCGTGTTGACAATCGTCAGTTCGTCCTCGCTACCGGCAAAGCGAATGACCAGCGAATCCGCCGGATAGCGGCTTTCGCTGAAGATGAGATCGGCAGGCGCGTAGCCGCGGATGACGACGACGTCGGTATCGGCGTTGCCGTTGTCTTCGATGACATCGCGGCCGTCACCACGATTGAAGACATAGGTGTCGCTGCCATCGGCGCCGTGCAGATGGTCGTCGCCGCGCCCACCCGTCAGCGTCTCCGACGTGCTGAAGCCGGTCACGACGTCGTCGGCATGCGTCTGCGACTGCTCGATTGCTATGCGCTGGTAGTCGGCCAGCAGCCAGGTCGTTCCGTCGTCGAAGACGATGCTTTCAACGCCGCGCTCGAAATAGGGGTTGAGCGTGTTGACGATGCGGATCATCCCGCCGTCGCCCGCACCCGCCGCGCTCTCGGCTATTGTCAAGATCGCGTCGGAACCATCGCGCACCAGGCGCACGTCGGCAACCGCAATGCCTTGCAAGCGGAGCTTGTCAGCCGTGCCTCCGAACGTGCCGCTCTCGTCGACGACGTCGAACCCGTCGCCGCGCGTGTAAATGTAGGTGTCGTTGCCCTCGCCGCCGAAGATGCGGTCATCACCGTCGCCACCTTCAAAGGTATCGGCAGTGGTGAACCCGAAGATGTCGTCATCGCCGGCCGTCGTCCGGGCTGCGATCGCCGCCTGCCGCAGCGTGTTCATCGACCATGTCGTGCCATCGGAGAACTGGATGGTCTCGAGGCCGCGCTCGAAATAGGGGTTGAGCGTGTTGACGAGACGGATTCGTCCCCCGTTGCCCGCGCCGGGCGCACTTTCCGCGATGAACAGGATCGCATCTGCGCCATCCGAACGCACCGAGACCGCGGAAGCGGTAACATCGGCGAAGACGAGCTTGTCCGCCGTGCCGCCGAAGGTGCCGCTCTCATCGATCACGTCGTAGCCGTCGCCGCGACGGTAGGTGTAGGTGTCGTTGCCTTCGCCGCCGATAATGACGTCGCTACCCCCGCCGCCTTGCAACGTTTCGCCCGCCGACGAGCCGAGGATCGTATCCCCGCCCGCGCTCGTCTGGAGGTCGATCGCGCGTGCGCGCACCATGTCAGGGGTCCAGATCGTGCCGTCGTCGAAGACGATCGTCTCAACACCGCGCTCGAAATAGGGGTCGAGCTGCTGGTAGATACGGATGCGACCACCGTCACCAGCACCAGGCGCACTTTCGGCAATGATCAGAATCGCATCGGACCCGTCCTTCCCCACCGTCACCTGGGAGGCGAGGACTCCGTGGAGCACGATGGAATCCGCCGTGCCGTCGAACGTGCCCGTCTCGTTGACGGAATCGGAGCCGTCACCGCGATTGTAGACGTAGGTGTCGTTGCCCGAACCGCCGATCAGGGCGTCGTTGCCGGCGCCGCCGGCGAGCGTGTCGTTGCTCGAGAAGCCGTAGATGACGTCATGGCCCGCGGTAGCGCGGCTGGTGAGCAACGCGGCGCGGATTCCGGGCATCGTCCAGACCGTGCCATCCGCGAACTCGACGCGCTCAACACCGGCCTGGCCGCTTTGAACCATCGATTGCAGGACCCTGATGACGCCACCGTCCCCTGCCCCGGGGCTGCTTTCCACAATGGTCAGGACGGCCGTATTGCCGTCCGCGCGCACCGTGACCGCCGTCGGCAGCACGCCCGCCAGCACGAGCCGGTCGGCAGTGCCGCTGGAATTGCTCTCGTCGATGATGTCGCTGCCGTCGCCGCGCGCCCAGCGGTAGGTGTCGTTGCCACCTCCGCCGGCAAGCAGGTCGACGCCGCCATTGCCGGAAAGCGTATCGTCACCGCTCGAGCCGACGATGGAATCGGCGTAGGCTGTGCCGCTATACGCGACCGCGCCGATGATTGCTGCTTTGCTGATCGTCGAACCATCGGCGAACCGCACCGTTTCCACGCCGCGGGATGTGAGTGACGTGTCGAGCAGCGCGTCGATCAGGATCGACCCGCTGTTACCGGCGCCGGGCGCGGTCTCCGCAACGCGGATTTCGACGCTGGAGCCGACACGGTGATAGGAAACGGAGCCCGGGGCGATGTCGGCAAGCACCAGCATATCGTTGCCGCCGTTGGCGAGCGTATCGATCGTGCGGTTGCCGTCGCCGCGCTCGTAGGTGAAGGTGAGGTTGCCGTTCGCGCCGACTGTGTAGTCGACGCCGCCGGCTGCCCCGCCTTGGTTGCCGGCTTCGGCTTCGTTCATCAGCGTTTCGATCGACACGTCTTCGCCATCGGCAAAGCGGATCGTGTCCACGCGGGTGTAGTCCGCCGCGTCTGCATGGAAGGCGTTCTTCAGGGTCACCGAGCCCGCCAGGCGGCCAAGCGCGGCGTTCGCCTGCACGGCGCCGATCAAGTCGTCGCCGCTGCGCATCCAGCGTACGCCATCGCGCGGAATGTCGGCGAACTGCAACACGTCGCTTGCCGATTCGGCGTAGGAGGTCGAACCGTCTTCGACGATGACGTCGTGGCCGTCGCCGTTGCGGTAGATATAGGTGTCGGCATGCGAGCCACTCGCCTGGATATGGTCATTACCCGCGCCGAGTTCGTAGGCGAGGGCTGGCCCCGCATTGACCACCGTGTCGTCGCCCGACGTCAGTTGGCCCTCGACAAAGGCGCGAGCGAAATCCATCTCGCCCCAGACCGTCCCGTCCGCAAAGGTGATCGAGTTGAGGCCCATAATGCCAGAGGACCGCCAATACCCGTCGAGGATGCGGATGCTGCCGCCATCGCCTGCACCCGTCGCAGATTCGCCAATCTTGACGATCATGTCGTCGGCGTGCCGGAGGATCGAGACCGAAGCGACATTGATGTCGTCGAACACGATATTCAACTCGGAAGAGCGGGGTTCGACGATGTCGTGGCCGTCGCCGCGCGCATAGACGAGTGTATCGATGCCGTCCCTCGTGTTCAGGATGTCGTTGCCCTGGCCCGGCTCGAAGACCTCGTCGAGCGCCGAGCCATAAACGGTGTCGTCGCCGGCCGTTTCCGAACCTGTCCGCAGTTGCTGGGCAAGGTCGGCGGCCTCCCAGACCGCACCATCATCGAAGAGGATGCGAAGCCCCTGGAATTCGCCGGTATATTCCGCCGCGGAAAGAAGGGTGATCGACCCGGCGTCCGACCCATCCGGCAGCCGGCCGGCGATCGTCAGCAGGATATTGCCGTTGGCAATGCTAGCCGTGACCTCCGCTTCCGCGACGTCGTGCAATACGATCTCGCCGGCGCTCTCCCCGGAAGAGTATTCCGCGTCCTGATAGGCGTCGTGGCCATCGCCGCGGGTATAGACGTAGGTGTCCCGCCCCTCCCCGCCCTCGGCATAGTCGTTGCCGCGGCCGAGTTCGATCACGTCCTCGTCAACCGTGCCCGTGAAGCGATCGTTGCCGTTCGTCGGCGGATTCGGAATGTCAATGCCGTCGGGCTCGTAGGTGACCACGTGCTGGCTGATCGTCGCCGCCGTCCAGATCGTGCCGTCCGCGAACTCGATTTCCTCGATGCCGAGCCCGCCTGCGACGGCAGCGTTCATCGCCGCGAGTGACGGCACTTCGCCGCCGCCGTCGGCAGGCGCCATCTGCACGACAATTTTCGCGCGGGACGAAGCATCGGCTGCGTTCTCGTCGATCGAGAAGAAGAAGGCCCGCCCGCCGGCCCAGGAGACCCGTACGTCGGAAGGCAGGATATCGGTGAAGACCAGCCGGTCGTACTCACCTGGATTGGCCGTCCCGTCGTCGAAGATGTCGTTGCCGTCGCCGCGGGCATAGACATAGGTGTCACTGCCGCCGCCACTGACGGACATTTCCGGATGGTCGGCGTCGTAGATATGGGTGTTCGCCGGCGAGTTCGTGCGGATATCATCACCCGCCGTGCCGCCTTCAGACCCCATCGCGGGAACGGTCAGGCCGGAGGCGACGTCCTGCGTCGATATTAAGGTCCCGTCGTCCAGCACGATATCGCCGAAGGGGAAGCTCGCACTTCCGTCATTGCCGCCGGCCCAGGCGAAATCGGGGCGGAAGATGATCCGATCCTCGCTGGTGGTGAAGGTGAGGATGATCTCGCCGGGTTCAATCGGATCGGCCGAGAAGATCAGCTCATCGGCCGCAAAACCGTGAAGCTTAAGAACATTGACGACCTCGATGCCGGGCAGATCAACGATCAGGTCGCGACCGTCGCCGCGGGTGAAGTCATAGATGTCCGCTCCCGCGCCACCCGAAAGCACGTCGTTGCCGGCGTCGCCGGTCAGTGTATCCTGCTCCGGCGAACCGAACAGAACGTCGTCTCCCGCCGTGCCTTCGATGTCCGTATCGACGCCGATCAGGTTGGCAATGTCGGCCCGCGTCAGCACCGTCCCATCGTCGAGAACGATGTCGCCGAAGCTGAAACCGGATGTTTCGCCGTCCGGCGACAAGAAGGAAATCCGGTCGTCGCTGCCGAGGAAGGTCAGCGTTACGACCGAGGGATCGGCGCCAACCCGCGTGAAGACAAGGTCGGACGCTCCGTAGCCGGACAGGTGCAGCAGATTGAGATCCTGCGGCCCTTCCGTCGCCCCGTCGCCGGATGCGTCGAGAACGATGTCCCGGCCATCGCCGCGGGCGAACCGATAGACATCACTGCCTTCCTCGCCGATGAGGAAGTCATCACCAAGGCCGCCCGTGATCTCGTCGTTGCCGCCGCCCGCGCGCACGATGTCGTCACCCGCGAGCGCATCGACCACGTCGTTCAGCACGCCATGGGGGAGGACGTCGTCGCCCGTCGTCGGGGGTAGCGCCGGCATTGCCAGCGCGGCAATCGCCGCGCGGTCGAGCGTGACGCCATCGGCGAAGCTGATGGTGTCGACGCCGTTGCGGTAATCCGCCCCGAGGTCGAAGAAATCGCGGATGCGCAGCGAGCCACCGCCCTTCACATGGACGATCAGATCGTCGGCATCGTCCCAACCCGGCGCAAAGGTGACCGCGGTGGAGGCAATGCCGTCCATGGTCAGCGCGTTGACATCGGCCGGATCGTAGGCGTAATCGCTGATCGTGTCATGACCGCCACCGGCGGCATAGATGTAGCTGTCGGAGCCTGTCCAGCCGTCGAAAAGCTCGTTCCGGGCCGTGCCGACGATGGTTCCGTCACCGCCGACGTAGACCGTCTCGGTTGGATCGGCTGGATATTCGACGACCGCCGCCTTGATTGCCGCCGAGTTCCACACCGTGCCGTCGGCGAAGATGATTTGAGAGAGGAGCGACAGGCCGTCGGTGAAGCGGATGGAGTCCCTGCCGTCCAGGGTCTCGATCGTGATGCTGCTGTCGCGGAAGGTCCCGCCGCGGATGACGATATCTGAGGCGTTGAGGTCGGTGAGCTTGAGCGTGTCGCCATTTCCGTAAAGGACACCGCGTGACACGGTATCGTGCCCGTCGCCGCGAGCGAAGGCGATTGTATCCGTGCCAAAGCCGGTCTCGATGTTGTCGTCGCCCTTCCCGCCCGCGACCGTCTCGCCGTAGTCCCAGGTGACAATGAGGTCATCGCCGCTGCTCGCCAGCGAGGCGAGCAGGCGCGCACGGACGTCGCCCATGGTCCAGACGGTGCCGTCGTCGAACCGGATCTGTTCGATCGTGTCGGCAACGTCGCCGTTGAGCGTGTTTTCGATCGTCAGCGAGTCGTCGGAACCGGCGAAGCGGATCACCAGCGTATTGGCCGAGCCGCTGCCGTGCGAGAGCACCACCTCGGCGGGCGTGTACCCTGTGATGCGGACGACATCCGTGTCGCTGCCGCCGGCCTCCCTGATGCGGTCGGCCCCGTTGCCGCGTGCGAAAATGTAGGTATCGCTGCCGTCCTTGCCCGACAGCCAGTCGCTGCCGCCGGCGCCGGACAAGGTGTTGACCGCGTTGTCGCCGTCAATGACCTGGTCGGAATCCGGACTCGTGGCGCCGCCGACGTGATCGGCGATGTCCGCCATGGTCCAGACCGTGCCGTCGTCGAACACGATCTGCTCAACGTGGCCGGCAATATCGCCGTTGAGCGCATTGATGATCGTCAGACGGTCACCGGTCCCAGCAAAGCTGATCTCCAGCGTCGCGGGGTTGAAGCGCGAGGCCGTCAATGTCAGCTCGCCGGGCGTGTAGCCGCTTATGCGCAAAACATCCGTGCCGCCGTCACCTGCATCGGAAATGACGTCACGGCCGCCGCCGCGGGCGAAGAGATAGGTATCGCTGCCCGCTCCACCGGATAGCCGATCGTTGCCGAGACCACCGGCCAGCGTCTGGCTGCCAGCGCCTGTGGCGACGGCATCGTCGCCGCTGGTGCTCCAGCCGTTCGCCAGGCGCGCCTTGATGTCGGCGATCGTCCAGATCGTGCCGTCCGCGAAGCGGATCTGCTCGATCTGGTCTTCGTTGCTGCCGGTGAGCGTGTTGGCGATCATCAGCTCGTCGCTGGTGCCGGCAAAGCGCAGCACAAGCGAGGAGGGAGAAAGGCTGTCGGCCGAAACGGAGACATCGGCGGGAACATAGCCGTTGATGATGACGACATCGGTGTCGCCGTTGCCGTTGTCTTCGATCCGGTCGATCCCGTCGCCGCGGTTGAACGTATAGGTATCGCTGCCGTCGCCGCCGATCAGACGGTCGTTACCAGTGCCGCCTGTCAGGCTCTCGTTGGCGCTCGTGAGCGAAATCCAGTTGTCGCTGCTGAGATCCGTACCCGCCGGGAGGCGGGCAATGACGTCCGCCATGGTCCAGACGGTGCCATCGTCGAAGCGGATCTGCTCGACCTGGTCCTCGTTGCTGGCGTTGAGCGTGTTGACGATCGTCAACACGTCGCTGGTACCTGCAAAACGGATGACGAGCGTATCGGCGGAATCCGCCGACCGGGCGACCGAGACTTCCGAAGGCAGGTAGCCGGAAATGCGAAGGACATCGGTATCTTGCCAACCGTTGTCCTCGATCGTGTCCTGCCCGTCGCCACGCGCGAAGATATAGGTATCGCTGCCGTCGCCGCCTGCGAGCCGGTCACTGCCCAGCCCGCCTGCCGCCACATCATCGCTGTTGAAGGCGAAGACGGCATCGTTGCCGTCGGTCTTCCAGCCGGCAAGCAACCGCGCCTTGACGTCCGCGATCGTCCAGGTGGTGCCGTCGTCGAACCGGATCTGCTCGATCTGGTCTTCGTTGCTCTGCTCCAGCGTGTGCAGGATGGTCAGCCGGTCCTCGGTGGCGGCAAAGCGGATGACAAGGCTGTCGGACGAAACGGGCGAGCGCTCGAGGATGATTTCAGACGGGAGGTAGCCGGAGATACGAAGCGTATCCGTATCGTGCCAGCCATTGTCCTCGATCGTATCCTGTCCGTCACCGCGGGCGAATATATAGGCGTCGCTGCCATCGCCGCCGAGGAGGGCGTCGTTACCAAGGCCGCCACCGAGCGTGTCGTCGGCGTTGAATCCGACGATTCGGTCGCTGAAAGCCGTCTTCCAGCCGTTCAGCAGGCGCGTCTTGACGTCCGCGATCGTCCAGACCGTCCCGTCGTCGAAACGGATTTGCTCGATCTGGTCCTCGTTGCTCTGTTCCAGCGTGTGCAGGATCGTGAGCCGGTCCTCGGTGCCGGCAAAGCGGATGACGAGGCTGTCAGAGGAGACCGCTGACCGTTCAAGGATGACCTCGGACGGCAGGTAGCCGGAAATGCGCACCACATCGGTATCGTGCCAACCATTGTCCTCGATCGAGTCCTCGCGGTCGCCGCGGGCGAACACATAGGTGTCGCTGCCGTCGCCGCCGATCAAGAAGTCTGTGCCGGCGCCGCCGGCAACCGTATTGTCCGTGCCGAAGCCGACGATGCGTTCGCTGCCGTCCGTCTTCCAGCCGGCAAGCAGCCGCGCCTTGACGTCCGCGATCGCCCAGACCGTGCCGTCGTCGAAACGGATCTGCTCGATCTGGTCCTCATCGCTGACTTCCAGCGTGCGCAGGACGGTCAATTGGTCGTCCGTGCCGACGAAGCGGATGATCAGGCTGTCGGCTGGATAGGCGGCACGATCGAGAATGACTTCGGACGGCAGGTAACCGGAAATGCGGATCACATCCGTGTCGCGGTAGCCGTTGTCCTCGATCGTGTCCTGCCCGTCACCACGGGCGAAGAGATAGGCATCGCTACCGTCACCGCCGGAAATGCGGTCGTTGCCCTTACCGCCGGCGAGCTGTTCGTCGCCGGTGTAACCCATGATGATGTCGTCGCCATCCGAGCCCGCATCGGCAACGCTGAGCGCAAGAATCTGGGCATGGGTGATGGTCGAGCCGTCTTCGAAGCGTATGGTTTCGATGATGTCGTCCGCCGAACCGATGCCGCCGACGACGTAGACGCGGTCGTTCGTGCCTTTGAAGGTGATCGTGTAGTCGTTGGGCGCGGCCACCGACCGCTTTATCGTCACGTCTGCCGCGGTGTAGCCGCGGATCTCGATGACATCGGCGGGTGTGGAGGACGTCGAGCCGTTGTCCTCGATGACATCTTCGCCATCGCCGCGTCGGAAGACATAAGTGTCGCCGCCATTGCTACCGGAGAGATAATCATTGCCGCCTTCGCCAAACATCATGTCGGCGCCGCTGGTGCCCGTCAGCGTCTCCGCCTGGTCCGCCTGCCGCGAGGCAGCGAGCGCGAACATCACTTCCGTCATCGTCCAGACGGTGCCGTCCTGGAAGGTGATTTTCGAAATATGGCGGCCGTTCTGGTTGAAGCCGCCGATGACGATGATCTCGTCACCGCCGGCGAAGCGCAGGATGAAGTCGTTGGCGCGGTCGGGATGGCGGATTACCGTCACATCGGCCGGGCCATAGTCCGAAATCACCAGCTGGTTGATGTCGCCGGATGCGCCCTGATCGTTGATGACGTCGCGGCCATCGCCGCGCGCATAGCGATAGACGTCGCTGCCGGCCATGCCGGCCAGGAAGTCGTTGCCGGTGCCGCCGGTCAAAACATCGGCCTCGCCGGTGGCGATGATCTCGTCGTCGAAGGCGGTGCCGCGGTTGACGACTGTCTGGAACAGGAAGGCGCGCGACCAGACTGTACCATCGCCGAACTTGATGCTGTCGATGCCGCTGCCGCTTCCCATGCGCAGCAGGATCTCGTCGTCTGTACCAGCAAAGGTCAGGAGCAGATCGTCGCGATCGGCGACAGGCTTGCTGACGATAACGTCGGCAGGCCGGTAGCCGGTAATCTCCAGAACGTCAGTGCCGCTCGTATCGGCAATGACGTCGCGGCCGTCGCCGCGCGTAAAGAGATAGGTGTCGTTGCCGCCAGCACCCTGAATGTCGTCGTCGCCGGCCTTGCCGGCGATCCGGTCGGCAAGTGACGAGCCCGTAATGACGTCGTCGTTGGCGCTCGCCTGCGAGAGCATGGCGGCGGCGATGAAGGTAGCGCGATCCCAGACCACGCCGTCGGCGAACTGTATCACCGGAATATTGGCATTGCTAAGCGCACCGCGAATGCGCACAACATCGCCGGATGCCGGGAAGGTGATCGCGAGATCCTGGCCCGTGAGGTCGAGATGACGCACGACCGCATCGGTCGAATCGAGATCCTCGAAGATCAAGCGGCTGCCGGCCGCCTGCTGGCTGGTGTCGATGATGTCAGTGCCGTCGCCGGCCGCAAAACGCAGGATCGTCTGGTTGCCGGCATAGATGAGATCGTCCCCGCCCTGGCCACCGGCGTCGATCTGACTGCCGGTACGGGTGTCGATGATGTCGGCGCCATCGGTTTGCTGCGCCGCGACCAGAAGCCCCCAGACCTCGTCCATGGTGATGGCGGAACCGTCGGCAAAGACGAAGGATTCGATCCGGCCGGCGTTGACGTTGCGCAGGGCGCCGCCGAGGATGATCAGACTGTCGTTCGATCCCTCGAGCCGGACGAGCAGGTCGCCACTCTCGTCGGAGAAACGAACCATGCTCGAGTTGACAGCGGGGCCAAAGAGAACCCGATCGATGCCGGCGGTGTCCCGGACGGAGTCGTTCCCCAAGCCGAGACCGAAGCGGTAATCGTCGTTGCCGCTGCCGCCTTCCAACTCATCCGAGCCCGCCCCGCCGTCAATCACGTCGTTTCGGCCGTCGAAGCCGATCAGCACCTCGTCGCCGTCCGTGCCGACGAGCATACGCGTGCGTATTTCGTCGCGGCTTAGGATTGTGCCGTCAGCGAAGATGAACTGCTCCACCGGGCGTGTCGACAGGCCGTCAATGATGGTCAGCCGATCCTCGCCGTTGCCAAGATCGAAGATGAGATCGAAGCCATCGCGCAGAATCCTCAGCGTCGACAGATCGACCGTCGAGCCGAAGACGATGCGGTCGATTGCGCCAGCGACTCCGTCGGTCCGTTCCTGGATCGTGTCGAGGTCGTAGGCGGCACCGAAGGCGTAGGTGTCTCCCTCGCGCCCGCCGATCAGCGTATCGTCGCCTTCCCGTCCGTCGAGAACATTCGCGCTGTCGAGCGCCCCTTCGATCCGATCGTCGCCGCGCGAACCGCCGACGATTGCCAACCGCTCCTCGATGTCGGAAACGTGCCAGCGCGTTCCGTCCTTGAACTCAAACCATTCGATCTGATTCTCGATGGCGCGGAACTGGTTGCGTACGCGCAGCGTATCAGTGCGCTGGTCGACCGAAATCAGGAGGTCGTCGCCGTCCTTGGTGAAGACGGCATTGTGGATCGTGATGTCGTCGCCGAAGCGGATCGTGTCGTCCTTTTCCTTGCCGTAGCTGTCGTTCCAGCGCACCGCCCGCTGCCGGTCGACAATCACGTCGTTGCCGTAGCCGACGTCGAAGAGATAGGTGTCGCCGTCGCTGCCACCGATCAACGTATCGTCGCCGGCGCGTCCATCGATCGTCTCGGCGAAGTCCGTGCCGGTGAGCGTTTCGCCTGCGGCCGTTCCGACGAGGTCGATATCCTCCGGATTGAGATCCTTGTGGCTGACGATGCGGTCGGCAAAGACGAAGGTCTCAATCGCGTTCTGCTGTCCGCCGGCGCGGTTATACTGCTGCTCCAGGACGATCCGGTCATCCGTGCCGCGCAACTTCAGGACAAGCGTCGTGCCCGCACGTGCAAATTCGACGTCGTCGAGGTCGATGCCTTCGAGAACCAGCCGGTCGCGCTCGCCCTCGCTGTCGAAGATGGTGTCCGTGCCGTATCCGCGGGCGAAGACATAGGTATCCGACCCGCCCATGCCTTCGAGGCGATCATTGCCTTTGCCGCCGTCATGGTTATTGGCGATGTCGAAACCATAGATGGTGTCGTCGCCGTCGGTGCTCGAGAGGTCGATGATGTGCTGCGCGAGCTTGACGTAATCCCAGACCGTGCCGTCGGCAAATTCCAGCCGTTCGACCATGTCGCGGAAGCCGAACAGCAGCTCGGCAAGATACTGATCCTTGAGGATCACCGCGTCGTTGGTGCCTTTTACGCGCATGGTGACCGTGGCGGAGGCGCCGTCGCGTTCGAATTCGAAGTCGGTCCAACGCAGACCATCGGTAAGTTTCAGGGTGTCGTAGCTGCTGCCGAAGAAATCATCCGCCCCGTCCTCCACCACGTCGCGGCCGTAGTTGCGGCCATAGATGTAGGTGTCGTCCTGTGCACGGCCGACGAGGACGTCATCGCCATTGCCGCCGTCCAGCTTGTCGTCGTTGTTGAAGCCATAGATGATGTCGGCACCATCGGTCTTCAGATCGACCAGCACTCGCGCCATCAGGTCCTTGTGGCTCAGGAACGAGCCATCGGCGAAGCCGACATTCTCGATGCGGTGCGGGAAGAGAAGGCCAAGCAGCAGGACGTTTGCCCAGTAGAACTGGTCCTCGATCGTCACCTGGTCACCGGTGAGGTTGCCATTCGCATCGACGATGTCGATGACGAGATCGTTGCTTTCGCCGGCGCGGTAGAGCTTCAGGTTGTCCGGCGTGATCGAGCCGCCGAACTGCAGGAAATCATACTTCGCCTGCTCGGTGTCGCTCCACCAGTCGTTGCTCTCGACGATGCGATCCTTTCCGTCGCCGGCCAGGAAGACGTAGATGTCGCCGTCGCGGCCGCCACGCAATACGTCGTTGCCCTTGCCGCCCTGGATATAGTCTTTCGATTCTGTGCCGAGCACGAGATCGTCGGTGGCGAGCGGGTGGCTGACCGCCTTGGCAATCTCCAGCCGGTCCCAGATGACGCCGTCGGCAAACACAATCGATGCGATCTGTGTGGCCGGCGCAAAGTTGAACCTCTTGAAGAGCGGGTCGATCTTGTCGCCGAGGAACTGGTTCTTGATGCGCAGCACGTCGTCGGTGCCGAGGACCTGAATGACGAGATCCTGTCCGTCGCGCGTGGCGTAGACATCCGTCGATCGGGCATGGGCGAAACGCACCTGGTCCGGTTGTTCGCCGCGCATGATGTTGTCGACATCGGCGATCGTGTCCTGGCCGAAGTTCTTGCCGACGAAGTAGATGTCGGCGTCACGCCCGCCGTTGTATTCCTGGGCCGTCTCGGAGGTCACGTAGATGTAGTCGACGCCGGCCGTACCGTTGACCGCTTGGGCATCGGCCGCATTGTCGACGAGCCGCGTCTCGTCGACGCCGAAGGCGTTGAGCACGGCAGCGAGGTCGAGATCGATACCGACATTCTCGAAGGCCGGAAGCAGCATCTGGAACACGAAGGCCTTGTCGAGCTTCATCGTTCCGGTGACGAAGTTGCCGGTATTGTCCAGCTTGTAGTCGGGATAGACGACTTCGAGGATCTCTTCCCAGGCGACGAGATAATCATAGGCCGGGTCCGCGCCGTCGGGCGCGTGCTCGAAGATTGCCTCGAACATCGGCGCAAGCTCGCGATCCGTCGTCGCATAGAACTTGTCGGTCTTAACGTTGTAAGCAAGCCCGCGCGCGTAGTCCTGAAGCCCTCCCTGTATCGCCACGCGCACGGAGAAGGCGCGGCTGACGGTGATATAGTTGTCGACGACGACGCCCATGAGATCTATGGCAACGTCGATCGCCGAGCGGTAGGAACCGTCCGGGTTGGTATCGGAAAGATCGGAGTCGTCGTAGGTGCCGACGGAGTAGGTGATGTGATGGGTCACCGGGTCGATGGTCGCAACCATCATCTCCGGCTTGAACTCGATGCCGTAAGCGGAGGTGGCGAAATGGAACTGGCCGGCGGTCAGGATTTCGACGCGGTAGGCACTGTCCTCAGTGGAGTTCACCTCATCGAGCGTATCGAAGTCGATCGCATAGGAACGCAGGTTGAATTCGCCCGGTTGGCCGAGCTTATGCTGCAGTTCCAGCGCCCGATCGAGATTACGGGCCCAGACGTCGAAGGAGCCGTCCTCATCGGTGACGCGGACCGAATAGTCGACGACCTTGCCGTCAACCATGTAGACGCCCATGCGGTCGACAGTGAGGGCCGCATAGGGATTGTGGCCGAGCGCCTCGATGCGCCACTCCATGCCGGCGGGCGCCGCTTGGCCGCGGATGTCCTCGATGGTCGGAACGGCGATGACGTTGCCGGATGTGTCGCGAACGGCATTGCCGCTGGCAAGGCGCCAGGACCCGTCGGCATTTTGAATGCCGTAGTCGCGCACCACGACGCGGCCGTCGACCACTTCAGCGAGATAGGGCGCCGCATCGCGCTCCTCAAGCGCTGCCCCGCGCGAGGACGGCGAGAACATCTGCTCAAGCCGCCAGGTACCACCGCCGGCCGGCTGCGCCAGAAACTGCTCGAGCGCCGCCCGCTCGATGACATTGCCCTGGCGGTCGGTGACCGGCGCGCCGCTGGCGCGCTCCCACCAGCCGCCACTCGCGTCCTCGCGCCACACGCCGCGGTCGACCAATGTCGTACCGTCCGCATCGGTCTCGATGAGCACCGGCGTCAGCTCACGCGTCAGTTCCAGCGACTGCGCCCATTTGCCGAAGACCGGTGTGATCGCCTCGCGGATAGCCTTGAGCGTCGGCGTGGTCGCAGCGTTCGCAGCCGCGCGCACCACCTCCGCCAGTTCGAAATCGTTCGACGCCCCCACACCAAGCGTCGTCATCGAACCGAAGCCCTTGGCATCCGGCTGGCCGCTGCCCTTCAGCCAGGCCGCAACCCCGCGCTCGCCGCGGAAAACAGTGTCGGTCGGGTTGGTATCGAAGCCGACGTCGTAGAGCTTGCCGGTCGAGCCGTCGACGCGTGTGAATTCGCCGCGGCCGAACAGCGTGTTGCCCTGAGGCGTCTGCGTGCCGAGATCGGTGCGGCCCGTGCCGAGCGAGGCGATGCCGAGCGCCAAGAGCGTAGAGAGCTCGCCCTGATCCGTCACGCCGTCCTGGTCGAGATCGCGCCAAATGCGTAGTTGCGTGAAGGCCGTGTCGTCCGCGTTGATGACACCGTCGCCGTTGGCGTCGAGTTCGGCCAGGTGCGCAAAGCCTGACCGATCCGGCCCGCCGAACATTTCCGAGATATCGTCAATGCGACCATTGCCGTTGCGGTCGATCACGACGAAGCCGTCGTCCGGCCCGACCCAGCCAGTCTTTTCCGCGAAGAAATCCCCGTCGAGGTCGAAGTAGACGCCCGACTGACTTTCCGCCACCGTTTCGATGCCGTCGCCGTCAAGGTCGATGACGAGCGGGTCGTCGACGGGTTGCCAGCGGATCGCCTTGGTGAGGTTCCAGAACACGTCGATGTAGGTCATTAAGTGACCCCAGACGAAGTTCCAGAGCGAGATCTCCTTAGCACCCTCGCCGTTCGCAATGCGGAAGGTCATGCCGAGGTCGCCTGCGGCCGGACGGCCCCAGACCTCATCCTTCCAACCGCCGAACGTGTAGTTCTGAACCACCATGACGCGGTCGACAACGCCGTTGTCCCCATGGGTCGGATCGACGGCTTCGAGCACCGAGTCGATCAACGCGTTGTAGACGAGGAGCTGGCCGCTTTCCGTGTAGCCATAGAAGACGAACCAGAACAGCCAGTCGATCGCCAGCGACCCATCGCCGGCGTAGACACCCGCCACCGAATTGGAGCCACCGAGCAGCGGAAAACCGAACATCTGCAACAGGTCGTTCGGCTGCGCGTCCATGATGAACGTGCCCGGCCAGAACCAGAACACATCCGAATCCGTGACGCCCTCGCTGGAAACTCCGTCGCCATCGACCGTGTCCCCATAGAGTTGACCCATGGTCGTGGTATTGAAGAGGAAGTCCCGCCCCTTGCCACCAACGGTAATGGCACCGGTGCCACCGATGGCGACCACCCAGTCGTCGCCATCGCCGCCGTCAAGAGTCATGCGCAGATCTGTTTGAGCAATCTCGCTTTCGGGATCATTCGGGTCGAGCGGTTGGCCGGCGAAAATGTAAGTCGCCCTGCCGCCCGCCAAAATGTCGTTGCCCTCGCCCCCCAAAGCTTTCGTCGTGCCGCGCGCATAAATTTCGTCGTTGCCGCCCTTCGCATCGATGAAGGCATTGTTGCGGCCATAGAAGCGCTCGTTTTCACCCGTGCCTGTGACTTTGCCCGGCAGGGTTGGGTCGAGCGTGTCTACGAGATATTTGCGAGCGAGCGAATTAGGGCTCTCACCACCGGCGAAGACGGGCGCGTCGAAATCGACATCCATCGCATTGGCAACAACGCGCATGATGATGTCGAGATTGGCGGCGAGGTTCTGCCCCACCTGCTCGATAGTCTCGCCGATCTTGGGAATGATGTCCGCGAGATCGGCAGTGATCTTGCCGAGGAGTTCCACGCCATTGGTGATTGCATCGTAGAGGCCATAGGCGGCCCATCCAGCGGCAACAAACGGCGCAATGACAGGGCCGACGCCTGGTATGGCCGCAGTAAGTAGAATGGAACCGGTTATAACAACGGCGCTTATCACTGCGCTGACGGAATATTTAGCCGCCGTGCTCCAAAAATCGGACCAATCGCCGTCGAAGATCCCCTTCTTGAAGGGTTCGTAGGCCATGTTGAAGAATTCAACGATATCGCCGATGACGCCGCCGCCAGCACCGACGATGATCGAGTTCACCGATTTCTTGGCGATATCCAGCACGTCGGATGCGATGTCAGCGACCGCTCCGGCAATGGTCTTGATTACGTCAATGATGCCGGAAATTTTTTCCCGCAGAGTCTCGAACATGCCGGGAATACCCTGCTCGAGCGCGACAGCGGCAGCCAGCTGATCCACATCGGGGATGGGATCGGGAACCTGAGTCTTGTAGCCATCAAAGAGACTCCCGATGACGATGGTGCTAACTTCCTGGCTGAAACCGGGATGCTTATCTTTTATGAGTTTCTCAATAAGCGCCTTCTTCTCGGCGTCGATTTTCCCTAGCTCGACCTGCGCCTCAACCGCCGCATTCAAGTGTTCGATTCGAGCCGCCTCCACCCCCTTTTCATGCGTGTTCAGGAATTGCCCCATCATCCCGTCGATGGAGGCTTGGAGAGCGGGGTTGTCCGCAATTGTAATTATTTGCTCGTTTGTAAGCGCACGCCCGATGCCAGCATCCCAAGCGTTCATGTAGGTCTGAAACATCTGCGCTCCTCCCATAACCGGGAGAGGCGATCCGTTGTACGAAATCAGGCCCTGGGTGAGTCTGTCCGACCAGAGGAAAAGGTCGTAAACTGCATATTTTGCTTGTGTTTCCGACAGGTCACCGCTGTTGAAAGCGTCTTTGATACTGTCCAGTACGGCGGCCTGGAAATCATTCTTGCCTTGTTGCTTACCGCCGCCTTCATTGTCGAAGCCTTCGTGCCGCGGCGTTCCCCAACCCAGTCTTCTCAGGGTGTTAATGGCCGTTTCGGGCAATTGACTGAGAGTATCCACACTGTCGGGGTGCGACAGCAGGGCTCGCCTATTACCCATCATGTTCTCGGTAATTCCGAACCCAGCGAGGAACGCTCGCATAGTTGGATCTTCATTGAATATCTTGGAACCGATCTTATGCTCAGATTCGAATTGAGCCGGATATGCACGTGACGCCATGCTCGGTCTCCAACGATTAAACTATGCGGCAACGACGAAGTTTGAATGGCTTGTCACACCCAGCGGCCCGCAGGGCCGTCGCCAGGCGATCGCTGACAAAAAATGCTCGTGTTAAAGACGGGTCGATCCAGATGTCGGCTCCGTCCAGTGCGGACGTAGTGACAGCGACATCATCGTCCTCGGCAATCGGATAGAGTTGATAGAAACCCTTGGAAAATGGGTTTTCGCGAACGTTCTTCGATGAGGATGGAACGAAGGCAGTTTTCTTATTGCCGATATTCAGGGCGTAGTATTGGCCGGGCACAGGCGTCTTTCGGTCCATTTGCCGAAAGTCCACTGGATAGACTGCGCCATTTCCAAGATCGCAAGATTGAAGAACCGAAGCGCACGCAGCCGAAACGTACCAGTAACCGCCATGGAAGAGGTGACGGGTCCTGGTAAACACGTCAGGATGGTCGGTGTTGGGATCAATGTTTATCTGCTTGGGAAAGTGATCCGCCGAAAGCGGTTCGCCTGCCGTGTTGCGTCGAATGCTATCGAGCGCAAGAGCATTGTTTTCCCGCAATATGTCGGCTTCCAAACCGACAACGGTCTCGGTGGAAGCCGGCGCCACACTCACCCACACGCGGTCATTCATCACTACCTCCCACCACTAAACTGGATGCTCCAAGAGGGCCGACGAGCCCCGTCCGATCTCAAAGAGCGGCAACGCGACCGGCTCGTATTCCCAGCGTATCGATCGTGTGCGCCTGCGCGAACAGGAAATTGACTTTCACCTTTGCCGCCAGAATAGCGTTGTGAAGCTGACCGCTCATGAACATCCTGTTTTCAAGCTTACGCTCGAACCACAGGTCCGGCCCCTCGAGCGCTGCGGATGTCACCACAATGTCACCACCCCCGAGATCATAGGTGGCCCACAGCTCGTAGCCGTCCCGCTCCATCGATCGGCGAGGACGAAGTTTCCGACTTTCGCTCGGGACGAAACTGTCTTTCACCGCCCCGCCTCTTCTAAGCGGGCCTTAGGACGCAGTTTTCGGAAGCGCGGCGGCCTTGGTGGGGGCGCCTGAGACAAACGGAATAGATATCTATTTGCATGCCAATATCCCGCATGGGACAGGCCGATTGGTCCCACCCAAGTATAAATCTAGCGCTTTCATGCCCTCGCCGTCGCCCCTCTGTTGACATGGCTGAAAAACAACCATTGCCTTCCTGGCGCCTGGCCCCCACCCGGCTACCAGAAGGAAAAATCGCACGTCCGTTACTGGTTGCGCGTCTTCATTCCGCCAATCAACCCAATCTCGCTTGAGTTGTAAATAGGCCAGAACGCGCAACGCAAAAATTTCTTAAGAAATTCATTTTGCCGGACTTCCGCGAGACAGAGACCAACGAGTGAAAAAGTAGGATTATCGAACTCGGCAAAATTTTAAAACCGAAGATCGACGAATGCCAGCATCGCGGGTTCAGCTGGCATCAACGACGCGAAACATATACATTTTTTCAAATTTTAGAGATTGCACCCGGGAGGGCAGTCGGTTTCGGCCTGGAGCATTACCGCCAGAGAAAACAACGGTGGTCTAGCGATCGCGACAAGGGCTGGCCCAGATCGCAACCGAGTTGGCAGGTAGATGACTCTCTATTAGACTGCAGGTACCGCGAAAGTTGCAGTCTGCCTTGAGAGGTGGGCATCAATGATTCGCGCCTCAAGGAGAACGACATCTTCAGCTTGCCGCCAAGATCGCTAAAACCCGGCCGACGTTCACGAAACCAGATTGTCAAGTTTGCGCTCGAAGTCACGACGCATGCAGCTCCCGTCATACCGACCAGACCGAAACAGGATGCCGGCCTGCTGGCAGAACGGTTAAGCGAAGAGTACCCCTCGAACGCCGCGGGCTTGCCTGGACCAAGCCCAGGCAAACCGTCCGGATCACCGACCTATCAGGCAGACTTCGGCTCCACCGGGCTCGCCCCCATCTTCTTGAGCGCTTCGGGCTCGACCAGACGGGTGACGAGCGGGTGAATGCGCAGATCTCCCTCCTTCAGCACCTGCTTGAAGTTGGCGAGCACGGACGTCGCGAGGCGAGGCGACGGCGCGATGACGTCGAGCAGCCAGTTGATCTTGCCACTCGTCCATTCTTCGGACTTGAGGCGAATGGGGAAGACGCCGGCCTTGATCTGTTCGCGGATGCGCGCATCGACGTCCTCGGACACGCTTGCCCAGATAGCGATGCCGGCAAGCCCCCCGTCCGCCGGGCTCGGATTGGCCGGCTGGGCGATGGCGATGCGGTCGCGGATGAGCGGATCGAGCACCAGATGCGAAAGGTCGGCGATCGACAGATGCCGGTAGCGCGGCGTCGCCATCATCGCCAACGCCACCTTGCCGAAGGTCTCGTTCACCCTGGAGCGGACGGTCGCAATCTTTTCGAGGAGCGCCGGATCCAGTCTCTGGTCCGCGGCCACACCGTTAGCTTCCTTGCCGTTGACGCCTGCTGTCACGTTTTCGTCGGTTATCGTACCTACACTGGATTTCGTCACCACTGGCCCCGTTTCCTTCGTGCGACCCATGTGGTCGCCTCGCTTACCTAAAGACGGCGCACACTATAGTTGAGCTGAAGAACAAAACAACTGCACAGATGGCGCGTCGGGGCAGGCAGCAGACTCGCTGGACCTCTAACGCGTTCCACATCGTGATAAACTCTCCCTTATGTCGACGATGGGCCGGAATAGCTTAAAGAAGAAAGTTCGCTACTTCTCGAGTGTTGCGGCGCCGTGGCCCGACATCGGCTTGCAAGCCCAGCGTTGATCATGCGCACGATAGCAGGTTCCAATGAACCTCAAGCAAAGCCCCCAAGGGCCATATGATCCAATGAATTTTTGATGCCGATCACGCGAGACGGCCGCGACCGGCTTGCGGCTGATTTGTTTAGCCGCTGTGGGAAGCTAGCGGTTGCGACCTCGCGATGAAACAGGACAACCCTCCTTCACTCAACCGCTTTTACCATAGCATCCGTCCCCCGGCTCGCTTTCGGCGTCGTGGAATGCAGAAGGCGGTCTTGAGATCTACCATCACTCGCCTTCTTTCCTCATCTCGGCCGACGGTTCGTTTCTCAACAGCGGCTACCTAATTCGCCTCCCGGGGGCAGCTCCACCGGATGGTCTGCAGTGGTCGTGCGCGAACTTCCGCCGGTTTACATTTTACTGGACAACGACCGGCCGATCGCGGCTGACCCAGCCCCGGTTGCGGTGGAAATTGTCAATCCAGTCTCTCTGCCATGGTCGCGAACGCAAGCGCGATATCGGCCGCTGTGAGCTCCTGCATTGCTTTGTGGATCGAGACCTGCATCGTTCGTGCGCCCCGCATCACAAGCACCACCGTCTCCTTTGGCGGGCAGCCAGGCACGCGACAAGAGAGCTCATTGACGGAGACGACGGCATCGTCGGACAGCGTGAGAGCCTCGCGCGTCCATTGTTTAATGGCGCGTGCCCTGCTCACAACTGCGGGCGTACCCCGCGCCAGAGGGTTGATGAAGGCGCTGTTCATGCAAGTCTCCGCTGCTGTCTTGCCGAACGCGGCGCCAACACGTCGAAAAGGTCGCGTATCGGTTTTGCGGGCATGTCCTGCCCGATCAGAACGACGCGGGTACGACGATCGTCGTTTGGCCACGCTTCCAGACGCTGGAAGGGATAGAGCCGGTGTTGCACCGCGTGTGCGATCAACGGGCGATCCGGATCGTCGGAAACCGCGAATATGCCCTTCAGTCGCAGCAGGCCCGAATCGACATTGCTCGTCACGATGTGAAGGAAGGTTTCGACCGCATGTCGCTCGAGCCGAAGATCATGAGTGAGACTGAACGCCTGGATCCCGTCACCATGGCGGTTCGGATCATGCTTATGGTCGGAGTGAGATGCGAGGGCCTCCATCGCAAGCCAGCCACCGACGTCTTCGCCCTTGCCGTTAAGAGAATAGGCACGTTTGCCGAACAAAGCCGCTAGCTCGAAACCCGGTCCATGGCGGTCATGATATTGGGCGGCCGGGTTCAACGCGCCGAGCTCCCCGGCCCAATCGCGACCATCGCCGACGACATCGGTTTTCGTGAGAACGACGTGGTCTGCGAAGGCAAGCTGCTTCCAGCCTTCGAGGAAACTATCAAGGGTCGCGCGGCCGTTCATGACGTCGAAAGCAGTGACAACCTCAGCGAGGTAGAAGTGAGCCGCGACGACATGGTCCCTCAGTCCCATGGCAGGTGCGCTCCGGGAATGAGGCTGTTGATGATCGGAGCGGGATCGGCGAGTCCGGTGGTCTCGACGATTACGCGCGAAACCGGCGGAATTTCGCCTCGGAGCCGTGCCTCGTGCAGTTCGTGCAAGGATATGCGGATGTCGTTCGTCGCCGTGCAGCAGATACAGCCGCTCGTGGTGCGGAAATAGTTTTCAGAACCGCTGCGGACGAGGTGGTGATCGATCGGGACCGTGCCGAACTCGTTGATGATAACCGCGGCGCCGGCCATCCGGGGATCGGCAAGAATCTCGTTCAGGAATGTCGTCTTGCCCGAACCGAGAAAGCCGGTCAGCAGTGTTACGGGCACCGGGTCGTAGATCCGCCCCATGCTCTTCTCCGATCTCTCGGGCACCGCATTACGCCGCTTGAACAGTCCGGCAATCATGTCGCGATCGCGTCCCACGTTGGTTCACACGGGTGGTTTGAGGGGCCTGCCCGGCGGGTGCGGGCAGGCTCTTGCGTTAGCTCCCGAGAATGGCAGCCTTGATGGTGTTTACGTTGTAGCGGAACATGTCCAGGTAGGTGGATGCCGGACCGTCTTGGCTGGAGAGCGCGTCGGAATAGAGCGTCCCGCCGACCTTCAGACCGGTTTCGCTCGCGATCTGGTCGACGAGGCGCGGATTGGTGATGTTCTCGACAAAGATTGCCGAGGCCTTGTCTTCCTTTACCTGGTCGACGAGCTTGGCAATGTCGGCGGCGGATGCCTCCGCTTCCGTCGAAACGCCCTCGGCCGCGATGAACTTCAGACCGAATTCGTGCGCGAAATAACCGAACGCATCATGCGACGTGATGATGGTGCGCTTGTCCCGTGGAATGGCGTCGATTGCGGCCTTCACCTCCGTCTCGAGTTCGCCAAGCGTGGCGAGATAAGCTTCCGAGTTGGCCGCGTAGGTCGCGCAACCAGCCTTGTCGGCCTGGCAGAAAGCGTCGGCAATGTTCTTCGTGTAGATTTCGGCGTTGTGGATCGACTGCCAGGCGTGGGGATCGAACTCGCCATGATGGTGATGACCTTCATGGCCATGGTCGTCGCTGGCGTTGACATGTTCTTCGGTCTTCGCATGCTCCTCGCCTTCGTGATGAGCATGCTCTTCCTCCGCAGTCTTCAGCGGTTCGATGCCCTTGCTCACCTCGACGACGGGAGCCTTGGTGCCACTCGTCTCGATCAGGCGCGACATGAAGCCTTCGAACTGAAGACCGTTGACCAGAACGACATCGGCGCGCTCCAGGGCGGCCGCATCGGCCGGGCGCGGTTCGTAGACGTGGGCGTCGCCATCAACCGGTACCAGCGTCGAGATTTCAACCCGATCGCCGCCCACGTTCTTCGCGAAGTCGGCGATAATGGAGAAGCTCGCGACGACCTTTAGCTCGGCAGCAGACGCGCTGAAAGCGAGGCCGCCAAGCGTCAAAAGGCTGGCATAGGTTGCGAGGCGTAGTGTCCTGAGCATGGAAATCTCCTTCTGTTGATCAGGCGGATCTGTGGCGGCGCGACGGGAGCGCGCTCGCAAGCACGCCTCTTCGGCCAAAGAGAGCGGACAGGATGTATGCGCCCCCGGCGACCATGATGATGGCCGGTCCGGACGGCATCGATGCGTGATAGGAAAGGAGGAGGCCGCCGAGCGACGAAACCACGGCGATAGTGATGGCGATCAGGCACAAGGTGCGGACATCGTTTGACCAGAAGCGGGCTGCCACAGCGGGCAGCATCATCAGGCCGACTGACAGCAGTGTGCCCAACGCCTGAAATCCGCCGACGAGGTTGAGGACGACCAGCACCAGGAACAGGAAGTGGACCGGCCCGCCGATCCGGCTGACCGATCGCAAGAAAAGAGGATCGAGGCATTCGGCGACGAGCCCGCGCCAGCAGAAGCCGAAGGCGAGGAACGTGACGGCGGCGATGCTTACGATCAAGCCGATCGCCTCGTCATTCAGCGCGAGCACGGACCCGAACAGGACATGCATCAGATCGACGCTGGACCCACGCCATGAAACGAGGAGCACGCCCACGGCCAGTGAGATCAGGTAGAAGGCCGCCATCGAGGCGTCCTCCTTCTGGACCGTGAAGCGCGACACAAGGCCGGAGCCGAGTGCAACAACCAGTCCAACCACCAATCCGCCCATCGTCATCGGCAGGATGTCGAGGCCGAAGAGGAGAAAGCCGAGGGCGGCCCCTGGCAGGATCGCATGCGACATCGCATCGCCCGTCAGGCTCATGCGTCGAAGCATCAAAAACACGCCGACGGGCGCGCAGCTGACCGACAAATCCACAGAGCCAAGCAACGCGCGCTGCATGAAACCGTATTGGAGGAAGGGGCCGACCAAAGCGTCATACATGGGCGGCAACCCTTTGCTTCGGTTGACCGTCCTGCCCAGGAACAGAACTCGAACTCGACCGCTCGTCGTCGCACCATCCGGCCTTCTCGTCCCACGCCTCCTGGAAATTTCGTGCGCGTCTCAGGTTTTCAGCGGTCAAAACCTCCGACGTTGGCCCCCAAGCTACCAGCCTGCGGGCGATCAATAACGTCTTTCGAAAATGCTCGCGCACGAGAGCATGATCGTGGAGCACGCAGAGCACGGTCCGCCCCTCCGCGACCCAGTCCTTGATCAGACGCAGGAGGTCGCCGACGGTCCGCTCGTCCACTGCGTTGAAAGGCTCGTCGAGCAGGATCAGATCGGCATCCTGGAGCATGGTGCGTGCAAACAGGGCGCGCTGCATTTGTCCCCCGGACAGACTGTCGAGAGGGCGCGTCTCAAAGCCCGTCAGTCCGACGGCATCGAGGCACGCGGCCAGTTTCGTCCTGTCCTTCCGCGTAATGCGGCCTAGCAATCCCCTGTGCTGCCAGAATCCAAGTGATACCAGGTCGACGACACGCGCCGGAAAGGTGCGGTCTAGTTCCGATAGCTGCGGAAGGTAGGCCAGCCGCCCGAAGTGCTGCTCGCAAGTGCCACTGATCGGCTTCAGGATGCCTGCAATCCCCTTCATTACGGTCGACTTGCCTGATCCATTGGCCCCGACGACCGCGGTCAGAACACCGCGCTCGGCAGTGCCACTCAGGTGGTGAACAGCAGCATGGCCCTGATAGCCGAGCGTGAGGTCTTTGAATTCCAGGCAAATCTCTTTCATCGCGTCCTCGGGGATTGACAGCGACTGCATATGTAATGTTATTACGTTCGTCAAAATGAAAAGTAACGTAATAACGTATCAATCCCACATCCAAGAACGGTTCCCGACGCGAATGCGGTGAACTGCGTCGATCCATCAACCAGTGAGGTCAACCATGTCAAAGCAGACCGAACCCACCCCTGTCACCGTGCTTACGGGCTACCTTGGTGCGGGCAAGACCACGCTTCTGAACCGCATCCTCACCGAACCGCACGGCAAGAGATTTGCGGTCATCGTCAATGAATTCGGCGAGGTGGGCATCGACAACGATCTGATCGTCGATGCGGACGAAGAAGTCTTCGAAATGAACAACGGCTGCATCTGCTGCACGGTGCGCGGCGACCTTATCCGCATCATCGAAGCGCTGATGCGCCGGCGAGAGCGGTTTGACGGCATACTCATTGAAACGACCGGCCTTGCCGACCCCGCGCCCGTGGCGCAGACCTTCTTCGTCGATGAAGACGTTCGGTCAAAGACACGCCTCGATTCGATCATCACCGTTGTCGATGCCAGGCATCTCCTCGGCGAGATCGACCGGGCGCCTGAGGCGCAGGAACAACTGGCATTCGCCGACACCATCATCCTCAACAAGATCGATCTCGTAACGGAGCAGGCGATAACCTCCGTCGAAGAGCGGATCCGGCGCATCAATCCGACCGCCAGCATTCTGCGCTCGGAACGCTGCAATCTCGATATTGCAAGCCTGCTCGATCGCAAGGCGTTCGATCTTGATCGCGTTCTCGAAGTGGAGCCCGACTTTCTCGACGAGGGCCACGACCATGAGCACGACAGCCACGTGACAAGCTTCTCGCTCGTCGAGCGGGAGCCAATGGACCCGGACAAGTTCTTCAATTGGCTCCAGGCCACGACCCGAGCCTTCGGCATGGACGTGCTCAGGATGAAGGGGATCGTCTCGTTTGCCGGCGATGACGACCGGTATGTGGTCCAGGGCGTCCACATGCTTATGGAGGGCGATCACCAACGTCCCTGGAAGTTCGGCGAAGAGCGTGTGACGCGCCTCGTCTTCATAGGGCGCAACCTTCCGAAGGACATCATCAGCGACGGCTTCTCCACTTGCCGCGCGACCCGAGAAGCCGCCGAGTAACCGCGTGCAAACCTCCAAATCAGAACAGCTTCAAGACAAAGGAAGGAACCCGATGAGAGTGTCTCTCACCCGAAACCGCCTGCGGACGGCAGTGGCGGCGACCCTCGTGTTTGCGGCCCAGGGCGCGCTCGCCGAAGACCACGAAACGCAAGCGGCTTGGCGGATCTTCGTCGCCGATCATACCCAGCCGGTCGTTCGGGCCATCGACTTTTCTGACGGCAAGGAACTCGGCCGGTACGATTTGAAAGGCTATGCGGCATTAACGGCGAGCGCGTCCGGACAGACAGTGTTTGCGACGCAGTCGGATCATGATGTCGTGCATGTCATCAAGACCGGCATCGAGTTCTCCGATCATGGTGAGCATCGCGACCTCGGTGTGTCGGATGTTGCGCTTCTCCCGGTAAGCTTCGAGGGAAAGCGCCCGGTCCACGTCGTGCCTCACGACGACCACGCGATCCTGTTTTACGATCGTGACGGCAAAGCCGACATTATCGACGAAGAGGCGCTGCTGGAGGGCAAGGCCGAGGTCCGCACGGTCGATGCAACCAAACCCCATCACGGTGTTGCAGTCACCTCAGGACGCTACGTGCTGGTATCAGTACCGAACACTGAGATCGAGACGAGGCCGGATGAATTGCCGCCGCGCGTCGGTCTGCGTGTGGTTGATGAAAAGGGCCAGCAGATCGGCGACATGGCCAAATGCACCGACCTTCATGGTGAGGCGACCTCAGCGCGCCTCGTCGCCTTTGGCTGCAAGGAGGGTGTGCTCGTTGCTCGCCCTGGCGGTATCGACGGGCCGAAGCTGGAAATGCTTCCCTATCCCGCTGATTTCCCGAAGGCTTACACGGGGACGCTGTTGGGCGGCAAGGCGATGCAATTCTTCCTCGGCAATTATGGCGAGGACAAGATCGCGCTCATCGACCCCGACAATGCGCACCCCTTTCGATTGATCGAGCTTCCGACGCGGAGAGTGGATTTCCTGCTTGATCCTGCGACGCCGCGCAATGCCTACATCCTCACGGAAGACGGCAATCTCCACGTGCTGGACGTGATCAAGGGCGAGCTCGTTCGCAAGGGCAAGGTCACCGAGCCCTATAGCAAGGATGGCCATTGGCGCGACCCCCGTCCACGTCTGGCCGTAGCCGATGGTCAGATCGCAATCACCGACCCGCGGCACTCGCTTGTTCGCGTCATCGATGCCGAGACTCTGAAGGAGACGCGCACGATCGCAGTCGAAGGCCAGCCGTTCTCGATCGTGGCTGTCGGTGGTTCGGGCGCATCGCACTGAAGCGATGACGCGTGGTCCGGAACTGGAACTGCAGTTCCGGACCATTCCCAACCTGTTCCGGAGATGAAGATGCCGCAGGCGATCCATGCTGAAGACCTGAAGCTGACCAAGAACCAGAGCCTCGTGCTCGCGGTGTTGCAATCGTCCGAGCAACCGCTTAGCGCCTACAGTATCCTCGATCGGCTGCGCGAACACGGACTGAAGGCGCCGCTCCAGGTCTATCGTGCGCTCGACAAATTATTGGACACAGGCCGAGTCCATCGTCTGGAGAGCATGAACGCCTTTGTCGTCTGCTGTCACTCCCGCCGCGGACAAATCCATCCGCAGATCACGGCTTTCGAGATCTGCGAGGCCTGCGGCAAGGTCAACGAATTCCACGAAACCAGGATCGAGGATGCGCTGACGCGCCACGCGAGGGGCAGCGGCTTCAAGATCAGGACCACGACCATTGAAGTCCATGGCCTCTGTGCCGAATGCCGTTAACCCGCAACAGGGGTCAACGCTCCTCCGCCCGATTTGTTGTGTTACTTCCTAAAGGATCTGCAACCGATGAAGAAACTCCCTGTCACCGTCTTGTCCGGATTTCTCGGCGCCGGGAAAACAACTCTCCTCAATCATATCCTTGCCAATCGAGAGGGCATGCGCGTTGCGCTCATCGTCAACGACATGAGTGAGGTGAATATCGACGCCGCGCTCGTGCGCGAGGGTGGCGCCAATCTCTCGCGCACGCAGGAGCAACTGGTCGAGATGACCAATGGGTGCATCTGTTGCACGCTGCGCGACGATCTGCTGAAGGAAGTGCGCGCGCTAGCCGAACAGGGCCGGTTCGATTACCTGTTGATTGAATCGACCGGCATCGCCGAACCGCTACCTGTCGCAGCGACCTTCGACTTCCGTGATGAAAGCGGCCAAAGCTTGTCGGACGTGGCAAGGCTCGACACGATGGTGACCGTTGTCGACGCCGCAAACCTGTTGAAAGACTACAGTTCCGCCGAGTTCCTGTCCGACCGCGGCGAGACGGCCGGCGACGGAGACAACCGCACCATCGTCGATCTTCTGGTCGAGCAGATCGAGTTCGCCGACGTCGTGATCCTCAACAAGATCAGCACAGCCACTCCGGAAGAACGCGATGCGGCGCGCAAGATCATCGTTGGCCTGAATCCTGATGCCAAGCTCATCGAAGCCGATTTCGGCAAGGTCGACATGAAGGAGGTTCTGGGTACCGGCCGGTTCAACTTCGCTAAAGCCGAGACGCATCCGCTCTGGTTCAAGGAACTGCATGGCTTCAATGACCACATCCCCGAAACGGAAGAATACGGCATTCGCTCCTTCGTCTATCGGACGAGGAAGCCCCTCGAGCCCGTGCGGTTCCAGGCCTTCATCGACAAGCCATGGCCCGGCGTCGTGCGCGCCAAAGGGTTCTTCTGGCTGGCAACGCGGCCACATTACGTCGGTGAAATCAGCCAGGCGGGCGCGCTGGTGAGGACGGGAAAGATGGGCCTGTGGTGGTCATCGGTGCCAAGGGAGCAATGGCCCCAGGACCCCGGCTTCCTGCAGATGCTGAAGCCGTATCTCGATCCGGTCTGGGGCGACCGGCGGCAGGAGATCGTCTTTATCGGCGCTGATCCGATGGACGAAGCGCAAATCCGCGCCGAGCTCGACGCCTGCCTCATCGCAAGTCCGGCCTTCCGTCCCGACCTCTGGCGCAAGCTGCCCGACCCTTTCCCGAGTTGGAATAGCCGCGCCGCCTAAGGTCTGCTGGGCCTGCGGCTCCGCGAGCGTCACGCAGTTCCTTGGCGATCGTCGGAATCGAAGAAGGCTGACGTTCAGCCGTCCTTATCCAGCGGCTGTGCATCACGGTGCTTTGTCTTCGGCAGCGCAGTTAAATGGGACGCATCGCAACCCATTTGTCCGCATTCGGCTCAACTGAGACGCTTATCGACTCATCGCAGGTGACCGCATTGGGTCGACCTTTCACCTTCCCCATCTCATCGGCCAACGTATGGAGCGCAGGTTCGAGGTAGATGCCGACCAGCTCCCGATCACGCCCGCCGTCGCAAGGAGACAGGCGGCGAGGGGCGGCGTGGGTGGATCGGACTCGCACTTTTGCGAGTTTACCGGCTGAAGCGCCGTTGCTTACTCTGACAACCGGCCGAAACGGCGGTGAACAGGAGCAGACTCCATGGCAGAACGCATCAAGCAAAAACTGATGAAGGCAAGTGATATCCCAACGTTCGTCGACGACGTTGTAAAGACCGGCTGCGATATCTGCGCCATCGGACACGACAGATATGTGCTCGGCGAAATCGACGAAATGGACGCGGCAGCCGACAAGCTGGACCGCATCGGCGACAAATACGGCGATCGGGATTTCCTTAAATTGGAGATCGTCTCCTACCTGCGCTCGATTGGCCGGTACATAGACGTCGGTGCCGACGGGGCCGATTAGTGCAGATCAGCCAATAAAAAGCCCCGCACGACGGCGGGGCAAGTCCGCATATCCAGTTGCCTTCAGTGGAATGCGGGACGTAGCCGAGAGATGCAGCTACGCAGAGACGCTATCTGCGGATTGGTCAGAGAGGAAGGTCTGATTCCGCGATTCCGGTACGCCTCTTCGAAAAAGCATCGGCAGGGTAAACGCCCTTTAGTCCTTCCCATCAAGCACCATCTTCAACGTCCTGATCACATCGGCGGCATCGATGAGGGTGCGGCGGATTTCTTCCGGTGAGAGGTCGCGGGTGCGTGCCGAGGCGACCTGCAGACTCGATAACGACGTCCTTAGCGCTGGAGCTGCCAGCAACTAAGTAATTGATATTGCCGCGACTTTAGAACTTGTTGCACAGAGGCAGAGAACGAGCACTCCTGCCGGTCCGTCAGTGGTCACCTCGATCGGGTCAAGCTCGCCCGCCATCAGCGCTGGTGACGGTAGAATCGACGATCGTTTCGTCGACCGTTCCGTCACCATCGACGTCACGGCGGATCGTCTGCGTCAGTCCATCCGAGGAAACCGCACTCGACGCTGTTGTGATGACGGTTCCATTGCGCGTCAACACCGCGATTGTCGTGGTCGTCGAACCATCGGCCGCTACGACGACACTTGCGGCTTCATCCGCTGAACCATCACCATCCTTATCGTCGGAGATGGTTGTGTACGATCCGTCGGCGCTCTTGGTCGTCACACGCCGTGAGAGCAAAGTACCATTGCCGCTGTGCTCCTCGACCGTTTCCGTCCAGGTTCCATCGCCGGCAACGTTGGTCACCTTTCTCGAAACACGATCCGTGACCTCATCGCCGGTCAGATCGGTGGCAACCGTCTGTTCAAGGCCGTTGGCGCTGCTGGTCGTCACCGTCTTGGTTCTCAGCGAGCCGTCTTCGTTGCGAACATATGCGGTCGTCGTGACAGCCCCGTCCGCAGCCACCTCCGTGGTAACGGCGCGGCGTTCATCGAACCTGCCGTTGCCGGTGTGATCAATGTCGATCGACTGCGCTCGTCCATTCGCTGAGATGGTCTCGACGGTCCTGGACAGCACCGTCCGGTCGGCACCTGCCGTCGTAATGGTCTTGGTGCGGCCACCGTCCGGGGCGACAACAGTCACCTCCGTACGTACCAGATCGAACGTGCCAGCGCCGGTGGAGTCGGTGTTCATCGTTTTCATCAAGCCATCAGCGGCGGCATTGATCACGACTCGCTTCAGCACTGCGCCGCTCGCGCTCAGCTCTTCGACGGTCGTGGATGTGGAACCGTCGTCGTTCGTGACGAACACCTGGCGCTCGTCAGCGAGCCCGTCGCCGTCGGCATCAGAGAGCGTCGTCACCGTCTTCTTGTCGGCGGCCGTGATCGTCGTCGTGCGACCGGCAAGCGATCCGTCGCCCGCGGAATCAGAAACAACCCTGGTGCGCGCACCGTCCGCCCCGATGGTCAGTATCGACGTCTGGCTTCGGTCAAAGGTCCCATTGCCGTCGTCGTCATATCGCGTCGTCGTGGTCGACTTGTCGGAGCTTATCGTGACCAGTTCTCGGAAAGCGAGGCCACCTGCTTTGTTGAAGCCGGAAATCTCCGTCGTCGTCGAACCGTCGGCATTGGTGACCGTGTTGCGCTTGATGATATAGCCCGTGCCATCGGCCGCAAGCACCGCATCGCCGACCGCGCCGTGCGTCCCGTCCGTCCGGGTAAATGTGGTCGTGCCCGTAATCGCCGAGCCATCACCAAACACGCGACCAGATCCCGCCGGCGTCAAGTCGATGGATGCGATACCGAGCGCGTCGAGCGACAGTAGCTCGTCGCCAATCATCACCTTGAATTCGTTCCAGCGCGCGTCACCCGCATCCAGCTTGCCGTTCTGGTTGGTGTCGAAGACGCTTTTCAGCGCCGCGAGATCGCCGCGGGCGCCCGGATCCCATTGAGCGAAGGCGAACTCCTTCTCGTCGGTGATCTTGCCGTCGCCGACGAGGTCGATGACCAGAACGCCGTTGCCGTCGCCGGCCCAAGCCGTGCGGCGCTGGTAACCGTCGCCGTTGGTCTCGAGGAACTTCGACGACGACGAGAGCGGATTGATGTCGAGGCCGTTGCCGGAAAGATCTAGGAGAACAGGGTTGCGCCAGTTGCTGGAACGCATTGTTCCATCACGCGTACTGACGGACACGCCGCCCTTCGCACTGCCCCAGCCACCACCGTAAGCGCCCGTATTCTGATTGTCCCGTTTCGGCGTGCTGCTGTTGCCTGGCCGCGAGGACGGTGTTGGCCCCTGCGACGGCGTTCGAGCATATCCACCCGACGACGAACGCCCGCCGTTCCTGAATCCGCCACTGGCGGATGATGACCGTCCGCTACCCGAGGCTCCGGCACTGCCTCCGCCCCGTGACGAGGACGTGCTGGTCGATTCACCGCCATAGTTCCCGGCGCCGTAGCTGTTGCTGGCGCGGTCATTGCGGTCTTCGCCTCGCGACCAACCGCCGGAACCTGAGCCAACCCCGCCCGGTGAAAGCGGGTTATTGCCCGATACCTCTGGGCGTGGAGGTGTTGGCGGGGCCGGGGGCGCCACTGGTTTCAGATTGGTCCTGACCTTTCCACATATTCACCAATCTCGTGGCTCCCCAAGCAGCCGTTCACACTTCTTTGCCCCCCGCTGCCCGCATGAGGTGATCGATTGCAGCCAGGTTCGGAGAAACACCTGATTTCGAAAGACTGTCGCGGCGTGGTGCCGGCGCACAGTCCGGCTGACACCCTCGACATCCCGCTCCTCGAAAAGTCCTAACCTGAGGCCGGTGGACTTTGCATTTCCGCTCGCATCTTCGGAGTGATCGGACTGCTGGCTTGCGAGTACAGCTTCTTGGGTGTCCATTCGAAACTCACGGCCCGATTCGAGACGTGCAACAATATGGCGATATTGTGGCAACCACATTGCATCCCATAATTGAGCAGTCAATCAGAATCTTTCGCTCCTGGCGGTGTAGCACGGGAGCAGTTTTGTATCTGCTTGCAGTTGTCTCTCCGGCACCGCCCTACCTCTCATGGCCCGCATTTTCCAGGACTTCCGTCACCGGCGAAAGAATATAGTCGATGACCCGCCGGCTCTCGGTCACGATTTCAGGTAGAGAAAATGGTGCCTGGTATCGAACGGCCTTACGGAAGCCATGGACGTCCTGAAGCCTCACATACTCTCGCTCTAGCTTCGAAGGCCCCTGCCCTCACCTGCGCGGCGCCGCAGCGCCATAGCCATGTTCCCGCTGATACACTAAGCGAGTTTCGAAACCCATAATGGGAACGCCACTCAGACAATAGATACTCCGGTCTGCTGCATTATTCGGCCTCGATCCCAATACGTGCGTAAGCTTCGGGCGGAGCGTCATTCGCGCGCATGAGTTCCTGCATGAGGCGGGTCATTGCCTCCTCGATCCCCGGGGAAGCGAGAGGCGTATTCTGCCCCGGATCATCGGCGAGATTATAGAGCCGGGTCTCACTCTCAAGGAGCGCACCGGGACCATAGTTGTCGAACATCGGCGACCGGTCGATCACTGGTATCCTCAGGACCGGCGTTCCCTTCGTGAAGGGCATCGGCTGTGCAAGCGAGGCTCCGGCGAGTTCCTCCGGCGTGAACGGCTCCCAGATATGCGTCGGCATCAATGTGTATTGATAAAGCTCCTGGGAGCGAGGGTCGGGCGGGAAACGATGATAGGTATAGCGTCCGTCCGTGACGTTGATCGCACCGCCGAAATAGCCGAACAGTGCGCCCTCCCGCGGCGAGCGATCGGCGTCAAGCAGCGGCAGCAGCGAATGCCCCTGCATCTCGGCAGCAGTCCGCACGTTAAATAGATCGAGGAATGTCGGCGCGAGATCGATGGTCTGGGTCAGAGCCGACCGGCGGACGCCTGCGCGTGCCGGCCGGCGCGGATCATGCAGGAAGAGCGGGATGTGCACGATCTCCTCATACATGTTCATCCGGTTCTTCGCCCAGAAATCGTGCTCGCCGAGAAGAAAGCCGTGATCGGTGGTGACGACGAGCGCGGTATCGCTCCAAAGGTCGTGCCCATCGAAATAATCGAGAAGCTGCCCTATGAGGAAATCGCAAAGCGCGACGACAGCGTAGTAGTTGGCGCGCAGTTCCTCGCACTCTTCCGGCAGCTCATCGACGCGGCCGTAGCGTGGCCAGTCGCGAACCGGACCGTTCCAGCCCGTTCTGAATTCCTCACGAAACCGTTCGGGCGCGGTGAAGGGTTCATGCGGGTCGAACGTCTCGATCTGCAGGAGCCAGTTGTCCGCGGTGCCGTTCCGCTCGAGGAATTCCAATCCGGCGGCGAAGCAGCGCACCGACGGGAAATCGCTCTCTTGCTTGATGAACTCGCGGTTCACGATGTTGCGGCGAAACTTGTCGCGTGCCGACTGGCTGAATTGCCGCTCATGATACATCTGGTGCAGGCGCTCCCAAGGTGGCTGCACCATGGCCTTCCAAGGGTCGCCCTCCTGCCCGCGGATGAATTCGTAGCTGTCATAGCGGGTGTGATAGGTGGCGCCGCCGTCCTCAAAATAGTGGAAGTGGTCGGTGACGAGATGGCTGTACGAGCCCGCCCGACACAGCATCTCGGGAAAGGAATTGTCGAACGGCTCAAGCGGCCCCCAGCTCCTGTGAAGAAAGCTGAGTCTTCCGGTCTGCAGGTCGCGGCGCGCGGGCATGCAGGGGAGGCTCCCTACATAGTGGCGCTCGAATGTCGCGGTGTGCTCGGCCAGCCGCGAGAAATTGGGCGTCGGCACCCGCTCGCCCCCGTATGGAGCGAGCACGTGACGGTTGAGCGAATCAAAGAGAACGAAGACGGCCTTCATCGAGCTTCGGCGGTCCCTCATTCGAGCTGCCGATTGCAGCATATTTCAGCGTGCCGACCAATCCCGGCGCGCCGCGGCGAGAGCCACGCACCCACCGTGGAAAGGCCGCCCCTATTCTCGCCGAAAAGAACTCGACCGCAACTGGATTGTATACATAACCAATGGGCAAGTCGCCGTGAATGGCTAAGAGTGACGCACCTCAGCCGCCGCGACCGGCGTGCTTGACCAGCATGTCGATGAATAGCACGTCGTCACCAGAGATTGTATCGATGAGTCCGTCGGCGATCCATTGGACAAGCTCCGGCAAACGATCGCGTCCGCCACGCCAATACTCGGCGAACACGTCCGGGCGAGGCACGTGTACGCGGTTGCTGAAGCCTGCTTCATGCAGCGTCTTCGCATCGTCGGGATGGAACATGTCGAGCTCGATCGAGACCGAGCTCGCACTGCACGCCTTCAACACGCCAACAAGATCGGCGTGGCGAGCGTGGGTGATGGCTTCGGTCCTGAGGCGCGGATGGCGCTCGACCGCACGCTTCAGCAAGACGTGGTCGAAGCTGATAACAATGGCCCGGTCGAGAGTGCCCGTGGATCGCAGCAGGGCCGCCACCTGATCAACGGCCATGTCCGGTCGCTCCGCCTCCTTGATCTCGAGCACGATACCCAAGCCCTCGGCCTTCGCCCAATCGAGGGCCTCCGCGACGGTCGGTACGACCGTTCCGGCGAAGGCGGGATGAAACCGGGCCCCCGCGTCCAACCCACGGATCTGCTCGAGGCTGAGGTCTGCCGCAAAGCCGTGTCCGTTTGTCGTCCTGTCGACAGTCAGGTCATGCAAAATGATCGGCTCACCGTCGGCGGTCAGCACGGCGTCGATCTCGACAGTGGTGGCCCCTGCAGCTTTTGCCGCTTCGAATGCCGGAAACGTGTTCTCAGGGTAACGGAGGCTATAGCCGCGGTGGCCACAGATATGAACGCGTCCCGCTTCGCGGGCAAGGAAGCTGAAGGCCATTCGATATGATCCTCCACCGTAAGAGCGCCCCGCTCTACCGACGCGCTCTGACTGTTTCGCGAACAACAAGCTCGACCGGAACGTCGACGGAAATCGGCGGCAAGTCGGGATCGGCGAGGCGTCGGTCGAGAATTGATACGACGTCCCGGGCAATCCGCCTTGGATCCTGCCGTAGCGTGGTCAGACGGTAGGAGGACCAAGCGGCAATGGGCACATCATCGAAACCAATGACGGAAACATCGGCGGGCACCCGCAAGCCAACGTCACGAAAGTGATCGAGCACGCCGAACGCCATGAGGTCGGTCACGCAAAAGACCGCGTCAGGCGCCGGGCCGCTCCCCAGCAGCTGACGCGCCGCCTCTCGCCCGCCATCATAGTCGGCAAGTCCTGCCCGGACGATCTTCGCTTCGAACCCGGAAGCCGCGGCAAATTCGGCGAAGGCACGCTCGCGGACGGCGAGACACGGGCTCGGGTTCGCCCGGTTGATCACGGCGAAACGGGAGGCTCCTGCCATGCACAGGGCCTCGAAAGCCTGCTGCGCGCCATCGCTGTCGTCGCAATGGACGCTGTCGAGGCCGGTCTCCCCCCGATTCACCAGGATCAGCGGCTGTCCGTTGCGCCGCGTGAGCTCGACAAGACTGGCGGGCGGCGAGCCCGAGAGGAAGACTGTCGCCTCCGCCCGATAGCGCAGCAACTGCCGGCTGGCATTAGCCACGTCTTCCGCTGTGGGCCCGATGCTGATGATCACCGGCACATTGGCGCGCTCGATCAAAGCCCGCGAGAGGGCTGCGATCATCTGGGCCCGGAATGGAGAATCGGCGTCGGAGGTCACCAGTCCGACCAGCTGGCTTCGATTGGCGAGAAGCCCGCGGGCGAGGTCGTTGACCTGATATCCCAGCGCAGCGGCGGCCTCCTGCACCCGCGCAAGCGTTGCCGGTGCGATGCTTGCACCCGGGGTGAAGGCCCGCGAAACCGCCGAGCGGGAGACGCCCGCACGCTTGGCTACCGCCTGGGCGCTCACGAATCGGCCCTGACTGCTGTCTCTCGTATCCGACACCGGAACGACTCCGCTGGACATTCCCCGAAGCGCATTCATAATCGTGTTGCACAGCATTGCAACAATTAATGACGGCACGATGAAAACGTGTCGCTGCTGGGAGGAAATCAGGATGATTCATTGGAAATTCGGAACTGCTGCGCTTCTGAGCGCGGCATTGGCAGGCGGCAGTGTGGTCTTCCTTGCGGCAACGCCGTTGTTCGCTCAAGAAACTGTGAAGCTCGAGCTCTGGTCACGTCAGGATCCGTCGGGGCCGCTGCGTCCCGGCAATGTGGTCAAGGCTGCCGAGCGGCTGAACAAGGAACTCGAAGCCGAGGGTTCCACCAAGCGCGTCGAGGTCGTCGTGCGCGAGAGCCCCGCCAAGGGCTTCGACGACGACGCACTGCAACTTCTCAAGGTATTCGGCGTCGGCGAAGGCCCCGATATGTTCATCGCCGCGCACGAATGGATCTGCGCCTTCCAGGAGGACGGCTTCGCCCTTAAGCTGGACGACTATATCGCTAAGTATCCTCAGCACTTCGGCACAATCTTTCCGTCGCTATGGTCATCTGCGAAGTGTCCCGACGGCACCTACGCCATACCGCAGGACGCCGAGGCGAGAATGTTCTTCTACAACAAGAAGCTCCTGCGCGAGGCCGGCTACGATGCTGCCTTCGTCGACTCCATGCCGGAGCGTACCTTGTCGGGTGACCTGACCATGGACGAGGTGCTCGACATCGCCAAAAAGGTCGTCGACAAGACCAAAGCACAATACGGCGTGCTTCACCGGCCGAACAAGGGGCCGGACTACATCATGGTCTTCAACGCCTACGGCAACGAGTTCGTCGACCCGCAATCCGGCAAGCTGCTGCTCGAGCGGGACAAGCTCGCTGCCGCCTTCGGTTGGTTTGAACGCGGAGTAAAGAACGGGGTCATTCCGGCCAACAACACCGCGATGGAATTCGATGCGCTTCGCAAGGAATTTTACAGCGGCAATGCCGCATTCTGGATGTACGGCATATGGGATCTCGGCAGTGTCGCGTTCCCGACCTACGGTCTGCCGCAGGACGAGAAGGCCTTCTTCGCGGACTGGGGCTGGATCGCAGGGCCGGCGCCCAAGAAGGGCGGGTCGCCGGTCAGCCTGACCCATCCAATCGTCTATGTGATCGCTGCCGATACGAAGGAGCCGGAGCTTACAGTTCGTCTTCTTGGCCACGCTTCGGCGGCCGACCTCAACACCGATCACGCGGTCACGACGACCCATCTCGGTATCAAGCCCGAGCAACTGGAAGACCCCCGCTATGCCAAGGCCTGGCCACTCGCCAGGGCAACCGAACTGCTCAAGATCACCAAGTTCCTGCCGAACAACGCTCAGTTCGGCGATCTCAACGGCATCATCTATGCCGGAATCCAGGGCATAGAATCGGGGCGGCTGTCGGCGCAGCAAGCGGCCGATTTCGTGATCGAGGAGGCGTCGTCCACCCTTGAAGACGTGATCGTCAAATAGGTCCGATCGCTCTCGCGACCGACGATCCGGGCCGCCGGATTGTCGGTTGCGGAGGGTCCGCCAAGCGAGCCCAATCATGACGACGATAGCAGATGAACTCACGATCGAGCGGCGCGGCCATGCGGGTTCGGCGGCGCGCAGGCGCACCAACTTTGTGATCTTTCTCGGCCCGGCGATCGTCCTTACGGTCCTCTTCTTCGTCGTTCCGGTGATCATCGATATCGCAGTGTCGTTCACCGACCTCAGCCGCTCGCTCCGCATCACCGAGTTCACCACCGAGCAGTACGAGAAGGTCTTTCGAACCGATCGCCGCTTGTCGCAGGTCATAGGGCTGACCTTCATCTACGTCTTCGGCACGCTGGCGATCTTCAACGTGACCTTTGGCCTGATCCTCGCCATCACCACCACCGCGATCAGGAACGTGTCCGGCAGCTTCTTCCGGGGTGTGTGGCTACTGCCGCGGATGAGTCCGTCGGTCCTTTACATCCTGCTCTGGCTGTGGGCGGTGAGCCCCACCGAAGCCGGCCTCGTAAACCAGGTCCTCATGCAGGCGTTCGGCCTCGACGCACCGCTCGACCTTTTGACCTCGGCGCCGATCGCGCTCATCATCATCTCGAACGGCTTCATCGGCGCTTCGATGGGCATGATTATCTTCACCGCTGCGATCCGCGGCATCCCCGAGCACCTGTTCCACGCTGCGGCAGTGGACGGCGCCGGAACCTTCGCAAAGATCCGCTTCATCACCCTGCCGGCGCTGCGTTGGCCGATCAGTTTTGTGACGATCTACCAGACACTCTCGCTGCTGGTCAGCTTCGAATACATCCTGCTCCTCACCAAGGGCGGTCCGTTCTACGACACCACCGTCTATGCGCTTTACGTGTACCGTCGCGCCTTCGAGAGCGGCCAATACGGCTACGGAGCCGCGCTGGCGCTCTTTCTCATCGTCATCGGCGTCGTCGTCGCGCTCATCGGCTGGCGCTTCTTTGACATGGAGCGCCTGCTGCAGCGCCCGCGTATCGAGGTGCACTGAGATGGCCGCGCAGGGTATCCCGATGGCGTACACGGCGGCATCAGAGCCGGCGGCCGATTGGGATGCATTGGCAGCGCGGGCGCGAGGCGTCCGGCGCACCAAGGCGGTCGTCCTCTATGCCTTCCTGATCGCCGTATCGCTGCCGATCATCCTCCCCTATTTCTGGCTCGTCACGATCGCCTTCTCGGCCAGAACCGGCGTTGCCGAGACAGCGGTTCTGTGGCGCTCCATGGTCGTGATCGTGCCGGCCGTCGTCGCCTTCTGGCTCACTGCCGCGCTCGCGCAAAGCCGTCGCCAGTTGTGGATCGGCATTGCGGCAGTCGCCGCCATCGCCGGCTTCGCCTTCGCCCTGCTGGTCGGCCCCGACCTGCACCTGGACAATTTCATCTTCCTGTGGGAGCCAGACTTCGCCTCCGTGGTGCGGTCGCGGATCGGGGAAGTCAAAGGCGCGGTTCAGTTTCCAAACGTCTGGCATGCCTTCGGCAACTCGATCCTGATCGCCGGCGCGCAGACGACAATCGTCGTCACCGTCGCCTCGTTGGCAGCCTACTACCTGTCGCGCTTTCAATTCCCCGGCCGCTCCTCGATGCTGCGCTCGCTCCTGGTGCTCCATGCTTTCCCCGTGCTGACGCTGATCGTGCCGATGTTCCTGATGCTCTACTGGATCGGGCTCCTCGATACGCTTTCCGGCGTGATACTGGTGCTCGTCGCCTTCGAGTTGCCGTTTGCGATTTTCATCATGAAGGGTTTCTTCGACGCAGTGCCGTGGGACATCGAGATGAGCGCGCTCACCGACGGCGCGTCGCGGCGGCAGGCATTCGTGAGCGTGGTGCTTCCTCAGGTGAGGAACGGCATCCTCGCCATCGCAGTCTTCACCTTCATCCGCGGCTGGGAAGAATACATCTTCGTGTTCACGTTCCTGATCAGAAACAGCAACTGGACAATGAGCCTGTATATGTACTGGGTGCGAGATGATGTCATGGGCGTCGACTACGGCGTCGTCTCTGCGGTCGGAGTCTTCTACCTCGTCCCCAGCCTCATCCTCTACATGGCCGCGCAACGCTATCTCATGCAAATGTCGATCGGCGGCGTGAAGGGCTGACGACCATGGCGAAGATCGAATTCCGTAACGTGGTGAAGCGCTTTGGCGCCGTCGAGGTGATCCCCGATATGAACCTCGTCATCGAGGACGGAGAGTTCGTCGCGCTTCTCGGCCCCTCCGGCTGCGGCAAATCGACGAGCCTGTTCATGCTCGCCGGCATCTATCTTCCGAGCGGCGGCGAGCTCCTCTTTGACGGCCACGTCGTCAATGAGGTCGAGGCCCGCGACCGTAATGTCGGCATTGTGTTTCAATCCTACGCGCTCTACCCCCACATGAGCGCGCGCGACAACATCCTCTTTCCGCTGCGCTTCAAGAAAACGTCGCGCGACCAAGCTCTCGCCCGGGTCAAGGCCACCGCGCAGCTTGTCCGGGTCGAGGAGCTCTTGGACCGTCGTCCCAGTGAGCTTTCCGGCGGCCAGCAGCAGCGCGTCGCTCTTGCACGCGCCCTCGTGAAGGAGCCGCAATTATTGCTCCTCGACGAGCCGCTCTCGAACCTTGATGCTTCGCTTCGTCTTTCCATGCGCACCGAAATCAAGTCGCTACAGGAGCAGCTCGGCGTCACGACCGTCCTCGTCACCCATGACCAGATCGAGGCAACGACAATGGCCGACCGTATTATCTGCATGCGCGCCGGCCAGATCGAGCAGGTCGGGACACCGGACGATCTCTATCTCCGGCCTTCGAGCCTGTTTGTCGCCGCCTTCATTGGCTCCCCGCCCATCAACCTCATGGCCGGCGAAGCCGCAGGCGGCACGGTCACAGTCAGCGGCGCAATATTCCCCGTCGAGGGTGCCTCGGGGTCGCTGACCATCGGCCTGAGGCCGGAACACCTGAGATTCGCTGAGACCGGTTTCGCGGGCCGGATCGCGCAGATCGAGCCGATGGGCCGTGAGATCCTCTATGTCGTCGAAACCAGCATGGGGGCAATCCGCGTGCTTGAACAGGGTTCTTCGGTCGCACACTCGACGGGCGAACAGGTGAACATCGATTTCCATCCCGAAAATTCACTTGTGTTCGACACGCAGCGACAGAAACTCATCACCGGTGCGCATGTCCGTGCACCCGATTGACAAGATCGAGCGGCAGCCGCCCATTTTCTCGAAGCGTAGAGGAGGACGCGCCGATGGCAGCGCTTGAGGCGAGCAGCCAGGCATCCAACACGCCGGCGGCGGTTGAGGGTCCCTATGGGCCGGTTCGGCTCAAGTGGCACAAACTGCGCACGCATCTCGCCGAAGCGCCCTTCAAGCGCTCGAACCTCGCACTTGGCTGGCAGCTCGGCGCGAGTCTCGAGATCGATATACTCGCCACCGCCGATCGCCGCTTTGCGGTTCTACACGATCCGACGCTCGGTCCCTCGACCACCGGACGCGGCCGCGTATCGCGCCTGCCGATCGCTTCGATCAGAGGACTCTTCCACCGCGCCGCGGACGGCACCCGCGATCCGGATGCGCCGGTGCTGTCGCTAGCCGATCTGGTGGCCCCGCTCCGAAGCCTGCAGAGATCGCCATCGGCGAACCTTCAGCTCGACCTCAAGCTGCTCGAGGGGCACGCGCTTACGGATTCGGCAGTGGCGGATGCGGCAGCGGCCGTGGCTGGGCTCGGGGATGCCATTGTTGTCGGTTCGCATCATCTGGATGATGCACGCCGACTCGTTGCCGCCATTCCCGGAGCCCGCCTCGGCTACGATCCGATGCTGGCGGTATCCCGACGGCCAGCTCTACGCAATCCCGAGCGGCTCCTGCGCCACATCGAGCGGCGCAGAACGGGCTTAAACCTTGCCTATCTCCGGTTCGACACCATCGTCGCCGCGGAAAGTCAAGGATTCCCGTTGGTCAAGCACCTGTTGGACCTCGGCATTGAGACCGACGCCTGGACTGTCAATCCTGGCGTTGGGATCAGCGACGCCGTACTGCATACCCTCCTGGAAGCGAAAGTGCGCCAGATCACGACCGATGCTCCGAGCGAGATCTTCCGCTTGATCCGGTTTTCCGCAAATGCGGTTCCCTAGTCGGACGTTCGTCCGGTAGCTCCGGATGCCATCACGCTCGAGTGCGCCAAAACAGAACGCCCGCATTTCACCCCTTTGTGACGATGGAAGGGGAGAATCGACCCTAAGCAGTCGGCGGCATCCGCACCAGGAATGGCACGGTTCGGCCCGAAGCGGTCATTTGGTCATGCCCTACGACCAAAGATCGCGCACACATCGCCCTTTAGAAGGAAGGTCCTCGAACGTATCGAGGCCGTCGAAATGATCGATGGGCAGGTCGTAAACAGCATCTGGCGGCGCAAGACGCAGGTTTACGGCCATACGTCGACGGCCATCCGTTTCAAGCCGCAAGCCACGCCAACCGAGCACGCAAGCACATGTTGGGCAGAACAATATCTCAGCCGATGACTTCTCCCTACCTGCCCGTGTATAGGATGCCGTCTGCCCGGTGATGGCGACCCGCTCTCCTTCATAGTCGTATGCCCACAGGGCGCCGTAGCGTCGGCAGCGCGTACAATTGCACGCCGTGATCGAGCCAGGATCACCTTCGAGCGTCCAACTCGCTTTTCCGCAATGACATGAGCCTGTCAGCATGACCGCCCTTTTTCAATCGTGGTGTTTAATGAAGACGGTATCCTGCCCCAATAACGCAATGTCTGCAAATGGCGCAACTTGTTCGATCAGATGAGCAGGACGAAGGCCGTCTTCTACAAATCGGTCATTCGCGGAGAACACGTGCTGGCCCGCACCAGGCATCGCACATTTTGCGGCAAACGGCGATTATCGTGAAGGTTTTCGATGCGGACCGTGGCCTGACGATGGCGGCTGGCCCTGTGTCGGCTGCATCGAAAAACCTTCACCAAGGAGGACGCTCGCCCGGGCACGGGCGGAACAGCCGCTTTGCCGCCTCGACGCGGCTCGCTGCTCCTAGCGGCATGGAATTGAAGACGGCCGCGGAGTCGCTTCATGTCGCCTCAACCGTATCGGCAATGTAGCCACCCGTCTGCCGCTTCCATAGCCGGGCGTAGAGTCCGCCCCGTTCGAGCAGCGCCGACGGCGTTCCTTCCTCGACGATGCGACCTCTATCGAGCACGACGATCCGGTCCATGCTGGCAATGGTGGAGAGGCGATGCGCGATAGCAATCACGGTCTTTCCCTCCATCAATAGGGCGAGCTTGTCCTGCACCGCGGCCTCGGCTTCGCTATCCAATGCTGACGTCGCCTCGTCGAGCACAAGGATCGGCGCGTCCTTGAGCAGGACGCGGGCGATGGCGACGCGCTGGCGCTGGCCTCCGGACAGTTTTACCCCGCGGTCGCCGACGAAGGCGTCATAACCAACACGGCCTTCGCTGTCCTTGAGGTTGGCGATGAAGCCGTCCGCCTCGGCCAGCCTCGCGGCATGCTCCACCTCTTGACGCGAGGCACTTGGCCGGCCGTAGCGGATATTGTTGCCGACCGAGCGATGCAGCAGCGACACGTCCTGGGTGACCACGCCGATGCTTTCACGCAGGCTCGCCTGCGTCACGTTGCGTATATCCTGCCCGTCTATGCAGATGGCGCCGCCTTTCAGATCGAAGAAGCGGAGGAGCAGGCTGACCAGGGTCGACTTGCCGGCGCCGGAGAGCCCGACCAGCCCCACCTTCTCGCCGGCACGCACCGTGAGCGATAGGCCTTCGATCACCCCTTGTCCCTGCCGGTATTCAAACTGCACGTTCCTGAACTCGACCTCGCCGGCCCTCACGGTGAGCGACCTGGCGTCCGGCACGTCGATGATGGTCGGCGGTGTGGTGACGACGGGCATGGCGTCGCGGATCGTTCCCACCGCCTGAAAAATCTGCTGGCCCATCTGCAGGAAAGCACGCGAGTTCGCGTTGAGCCGCAGCACGATAGCGATCGAGGCGACGAACTGGCCGATGGTGACGAAACCGTCCACAAGCCCCCAGAAGCCTATGACGGAATTGGCGAGTATCAGGACGGTATTGAGCAGGATGACGCTCGTGTCGGTCGTCAGGTGGATGCGCCTTTCGCGCTGCTGGCTCTCGATTGCATTCGCCATGATCCTGCGCATCGCCCCCGCCTCGCTGTCCTCCGCCGCGAACAGCTTCACCATCTGGATGTTGCTGTAAAGGTCGGTCATGGCGCCGACGACGAGGCTGCGCGCGCGGGCGGTCTTGCGCGAACGCTCGGAAAAACGCGGCACCGCTGCCGCCGCAAGCGCGATGTTGGCCGCGATCCAGACGAAGACGGGGAGCGCCAGCGGCCAGGACAGCGCGCTGAGCAGAACGAGGGAGCCGACAAACTGCACCAAGAAGAGCGGCACTTGATAGAAGGCCACGACGATCTGCTGCTGCACGGCAGACGCGACCTGGGAAATGCGCGCGGCCACCTGGCCGGCGAAGAGATCGTGGAAGAAGGCGAGGTCCTGGCGCTCCACCGCCTTGTGACCCTGCCATTGCATCGCGGCCGGCATGCACACCGCCACGGTCTGCGAGTTCAGCGCGTTGCCGAGGAAGATCAGCAGCGGCAGCACCGGGAAAACCAGCACGCCGAGAACGGCCAGCGTCGGCCATTTCTCTTCGAGGAAAGCGGCCGCGCCCTTCGCAGTCACCCCGTCCACGACAAAGGAAATGCCCCAGATCGTCGCGAGGTTGATGCCTTCGATAGCGATCATCAGCATGGCGACGGCCGCGAGCGCGCCGCGGAACATCGAGGCGAAATGCATAAGAAGCGCGAATGGTCCGCGTGACGGCAGCGGCGTGTAAGGAATGTCGAGCGGACGAATGAGCGTCTCGAAGGGGCGATAGATGAGATCCGAAAACGACATGGCGGCTCCGGCTAATGAAGAGAAGGGGGCGGCGCGAAGGGACTCATGGTGACTAGAGCACGGATCCTACCTCCTGCGCCAATCCGGACAGAATGCGAACGAAGCGAGCGCAATGCAACTCCTGATGACAGAAGATCTAAGCTTTTCATCTGAGGGCTGTCTGCTATAGCCTGGGCCCGACCGGGAGTGGAGTGGACATGCGGCCGAAAATATCTTGCCGATGGACGGAGGGAGGGTAATGACTAGAAATCGCCGAGCCAGTTTGGATGAAATACGCGCATTCCACGCAAAGATGATGGCGATTGCCAGTAACTCAGCAGATGAACGGCTTGAGCGGATCTTTGAGCTTGTCCCGCGCGAGGCGTTCCTGGGTTCCGGGCCGTGGCAGATCAAAGTCAATCGCCGTTACGTAGAGACGCCCAGCGCCGATCCCTCTTATCTCTATCAGAATGTCCTTGTCGCACTGGATGTCACGAAAGGTATCAACAACGGCGAACCGTTCCTCCATGCAGCCTTGATCGGCGCGGCTGCCCCCAAGCCTGGCGAGATGGTAATCCATGTAGGCGCGGGAACGGGCTACTATACCGCTCTGCTCGCGATGCTGGTGCTGCCAAACGGGCATGTTCAAGCTTTTGAGATCGACCGGCGTCTAGCCGGCCGCGCGCGGGAAAACCTCGAGCCGTTCGAGGGCGTTGCAGTCACCAATGATGATGCGACCGCTCTGCCCATGCGGAGCGCCAATCTCGTCTATGTGAGTGCCGGCGTCGTCGCGCTTCCAGCGCATTGGCTCAAAGCACTGCTCCCCGGGGGCCGGATAATCTTTCCTTGGCAGGCAAACAAGAAGACCGGTCTTGCAGTCCTGATCACTCGGACAGCTTCGGGCTACCAAGCCCGGCCACTGATGCCATCTTGGTTCATTCCCTGCGTCGGTGCATCGGATGGTGCCGAATGCAGCAAGTTGCCAAGTTCGGCCGACGCCTGGTCGATACGATCGGTCTGGCTGACGCGGGATCGCTCGCCAGACGAGACGGCCGTTGCAATCTACAAAGACCTGTGGTTTTCAAGTGCGGTGGCCAGACCTTAAAATTGATCCGTTCTTTCGCGACCTTTGATGCCGACCAATCTTTTCAGCGACTCGGACGCGGCAGCTTTCGTCACCAGAGAAAACCAACGTCGCAAACGGCGCGCTCGACGTCGGCTAGTAACGCCTTCGACCCAGAGCGGACGCTTGGGCACTAGCACGAGGTTGCCACCGCGACGCCCATCAGCCGATCGCCGTGAGCCGATCGCTGCTTATCAAGTATGCCCTCAGCGACGCTCTACGCCCTTTGCCGCCAAGGTGTCATCGACGTCAGCCGACATCAGAAACTCCGACAGTTGCTTGGCGGCTTCCGTGTCCCTTGGATCGGCGCTGATGCCATGGTGAAGTCGATATAACTTTGGAGTTCCGCCGGAAACCGACCGACAAGCATGACATCGGGAGCGGCGGCGAGAATTGAAGTCACGGGCACGACCGCCAACTCGGCTTCCCCACGGGCTACAGCCAGCGTTGTCTGCCCTCCTGGTGTGGCCACCAGCCTGGGCTTCAGCTTGTCCGCTATTCCCAGGCGCTCCAGCAAACCAGAGAAGTAGCCGCCGCTGGGTCCGTCAGCGGCGTAGGCGATTGATGCGGCGCTCTTCAATGCGTGTTCGAACGCCTCCACGGACCCTATGTCGAGCGGGTCGACTGCCTGCCCTGGCGGCCACGCCCATTGCTATTCGACCAAACGCTACCTGAGTCCCCGACTTGACCTTTCCTAAGGCGGTCAGCTCCTGAACCAAATGTGGATTGGTGATGACGAGGTCAAAAGGCTCCCCGGCCTCAATCTGCTTCCTTACTGCCGGATTGAGCTCGAACTTGACCGCAACTTTGTATCCTGTCGCCGCTTCGAACTGAGATAAGAGAACAAGGACGGCGGGTCGAACCGCAATAGCGCCAAAAAGTCGGATGTCCTGATTCATGGCTTATCCTCAAATCGGTAGAGACGACTTCGTTCCATTGCGTATATAGCGTATTCAGCGTCATGCCGGGAATGCGGAAGCTGGTTCGCAGATCGGCGGAAGCAGCGTGATCACCCTCACCGCGAAGGAACGCCGGGCTCCCGACTGCAGCCCGAGGTAAATCGGAGTCACTCGAAACCTCCGAATGCCCGCTCGTGGCAGCGGGAACCGGACCCGAGCTGAGCGGGAGCCGAACTTCTGCTCTCCACCCACCTGAGACGATCGATGAATGGACGCCGATGCGACTGCCGCGCTCGGTGTTTGACGACACTGGGACAACGGGGATTGGCGGCTCTGCGCCCGGGCGTATGGTCCTCTCGCTGATCAATTGCGTAGCGAGTATAAGCCTTCTGAGGAGTTCCGCCCCAATCAGCTGTTTAGACCTGATGACCGCATTCTAAGCCCACCGCTTGAGTCGAGGTATTGTGTTCTCCTTCGCTCCATGCCATACGCACCCGCACTCCGTATTGCCGCGGCTGCTGAACCTAGGCACTCACGGAGAACAACATGAACGCGCCATCATTTATCTGCCGCACCAGCAACATTGCTGGGCATGTCATCAGGTCTGTCGTAGCCTACGACGAGCCGGACAGGAACTTTTCGCACTCACTTGCAGATCTCGCGAGCGCTTTGCCGACACCCGACGCGATGGCGCAGAAGAATGCCTCCCTTCGGGCCGTAGCCACGACCCCCGACTTTCATCCAGGCAAGCCCGTACCTGTCGGCGTTGTAGCTGACGTCGAAGGCGCGGTCCTTCCGCACATGATCGGATCTGACATCGGTTGCGGGATGCGCATGGTCGTTCTCGACGATGTCACGGCCGATCAGTTGTCGACGCCGCTGCTCGACCATCATCTTCGACATCTCTTCTTTCAGGGTGGACGCGATATCGCACTGACGGGGTTGGATCGGCACGCGATTCTGCGCGAGGGATTACCTGCGCTTCTCGATAACCTGCAGCAGAAAAGCACGGGCCTGCTTGCCAAACTGGATCTTTCGCGGGCGTGGGCCGATCTTGAGCGCCATTCGGACAATGGCGCTTTCGCATGCGAGCACATCGATCCCGATTTTGCAGATTATGCGCAGATCAATGGTGACCACCGCCGTGATGCAATTCTCGGTACGATAGGTGGCGGAAATCACTTCGTTGAACTTGGCTGTGTCGATCACGTTGTAGATGGCGCATTCGCCAGGACAGCCGGCCTGAAGGCGGGCTCGATCATCCTTGTCGTCCACTCCGGTTCCCTCGACTTTGGACAGCGAGTTGGCACCGCAACCAGAGTGAGATCGAGGTCTGATTCCAGAACTGGCGAGGATTGGCGGGTGCTCTCTATGGAGGCGCAACCACATCTCTATCGAAGATACATGAATGGCCATGCGAATGCGGTGAATGCCGCATTTGCCAACCGCTTCTTTATCGGACTTGCGGCAGTGGAGGCTGTAGCGCGTGCGTTGGGACGAGAGGTCGGGCACCGTCTTATTTACGACGCCCCACACAATACCGTTTGGGAAAGCGGAAACATCGTGCGCCACAGAAAAGGTGCCTGCCCAGCTAGAGGTGTTGGTGTCCTGGCCCCTAGTCCATACGAATGGCTTGGCGAGCCAGTCATTCTGCCCGGCTCAATGGGAGATGGCACATGGCTACTTGCCGGACGCGGTTCGACTGACTTTCTAGACTCAGCCGCCCATGGAGCGGGACGTAAGCTCTCGCGGCAGGAAGCGCGCTCGAAAACGAATACAAGCAATGGGCTGCGCGTTATCGGCCCTGTCGATCCGCAAAGCGCGGCTTTGCGTGGCCGGCAGGATATCGTGGCCGAGATCCAGGCTCGTCTCAACGAAGAAGCGCCAGCAGCATATAAGCCAATCGACAGCGTCGTAGAGCCCATGGTCGAAGCGGGGATGATAACGAAAGTTGCGAAGATTAGCCCGCTGATCACGGTGAAGGGATGATGCACGCGCATGACGACGGGAACGGTTTTGCGTCGTACCCATTCAGCTTCCGCCGGCCGACTTCTGCCGATTTCCGCACTAAACCACGTCCCCTTTCGATCAGATCGCGGCTGCGACCCTCCCTCCGCGAATGGTTGCCGGAGGATTTCCGTTCCGACCAAATTGCCTGGTGAGCAGCCCATGACGCTTTTGAACGCTGCGCCGACGCTCTCGGACTCATAGCCGAGCGACGATGCGATCGCAGCGATTGATTGCTGGGTATTCGCCAGCCTGTCCCCGGCCAGGAGCATGCGCCAGCGCGTCAGGTAGTCGATCGCTGAGAGGCCGACCTTTTCCTTAATTTACGGCGAAGGTCGTGCGAGACATGCCGACGTGGTGGGCGAGCTCCTGTAAGGTCCCAGGCCGTACAGGCTGACAACCTAGTTGACCGGCTGGCGACGCGTTGCTGCTTGCTGAACCTTGAAGACGCCTCGTTGTGGCGGCAGGGGCAAACTATGATGACAGAAAAGGCAATGTTTGCCGTCGACGCCAAAATACGACTGGTGTGAATTTCAATGGCTTAGACGAGCATAAGGGCAAAATAGCGTGGCAATCGACACTTGGAGCCGCAAGCAGACATTGCAGGGCGCGCAGCTGGGAAGCATGCTCCGGTTGCCTTTCCGCCAGGGCAGGCCCAACACTTCAGGTGAACTCATGTTTGATCACGTCAAGTTCGGAGTCAGCGACTATGCAGCGAGCAAAGCGTTCTTTCTCAAGGCACTCGAGCCGCTCGGCGTCGCTGTTGTTTCGGAGGGGCCGCCTTCGTACGGTGTCGAGCTTAGCGCAAAGGGCAAGGCTTCATTGTGCCTGCATCAAACCGACGAGAGGCCGGCGCATCTTCACTTGGCGTTCACGGCCGAGAATCGCCAGCAAGTCGAAGCTTTCTATCGCGCAGCTCTGGAGGCGGGTGGCAAAGACAATGGTGCGCCAGGTCTGCGCCCGCACTACCACGCGAACTACTATGCAGCTTTCGTCATTGGTCCGGACGGGCATAACATCGAAGTGGTTTGCCACGAACCCGGGGCCTAGTCCTTATCCAGGGGACGTCCATAAGCGGAGCTTTGCCCACTTGCGGCCGCCTCTCACGCGTTGAACGTCTGCTTTCAGCCCTAAAAGCCGGCATACCGGATCAACGCCTGGGTTCAACCCCGATTGCTTGGTCAAATTGAGACTCGAATGAGGCCTGTCCGGAGAGAGAGGTGACGTTTTGTACCGGAGACATGGATAACACTTTTCGCTTTTTTGCAGAGGTGTTGGTGCCGTGAGTGTGTCGTTGCACGAAAGGTTCATCCGTTGCCGACGGAGCAACAGATTGTAGAGCTCAATGTAGCCTCCACGGGGCCGGCCTCTCCTTCGCAATAAGGCAGGCTTGGCTGGTGGCGCACCGCACGGCGGCGCGAGGCACGCAACCTTGGACAGTATCTGGTCAACCGTGTGGGCTACCGGCCGTCGCGTGTCGATCTCGAAATCCGATGACTCACGGAGCAGTGGCTCGACCGCTTCGATCAGCTCGGCAACCTTGCGCTGCTCGCCCGCTGTTTGACCGTATCCTTCGCCCGACCGCCCTCTCAGCCGGTCCATGATCGTCTCGAGCGGCGCAGACAGAAGGACGATCATGTCGATCACATCGAACAACTTGTCCATATTCTCGGCGCAACCGCTAACGAACAGGTTTTCCCGCTCGTTAAGCAAAAGGAGGTCTCTGACGCGATCTTCCCGCCATACCCAATCCTGTCCATCTCTGGGCGCCAGGTCGTCGCCCTGAGCGGCATCGACCCAGTGTGACCATTCGGGCACGTCCAGATCAATCGCCCGATGACCTCGCCGCGCAAGCTCTGCGATCACCGCAGATTTGCCTGTTCCCGACATGCCAGTAATTAGGATACGCTTCGTCATCGATCTCCCAGCTCCGTCACATCGCGCGAGGCTTCCGGCGCGTCTATATGAGGGAGCATGAGCCGGCAGAACAGTAAAGCGGTAATGCGTCCCTTTGTGGCGACTTCGCGTCTCTTCTAGAGTGGGATGGTGCAGCAGTACAGGCACTTAGCGGGATGACCGCCTTGAGCGGATACGAACCGAAGACCCAAATAAAGAGCGGAATAAAGCAACCCGATCAGAGAGACCTCCGCAGTTGCAGTTAATTTGAGAACTCTTCCGTCTCGGATTCTCCATTGAGAGCCAAGCCCAACTGAGACAGACGCATACGCACTTTTGGCTGCCAGGCAACAGGGGTCGGCCCGCCTTGGCGTTCACTGCAGCGCCATTACGCGGTCATCAGCTCTGAACTGCCCGGAGATTTCCCGAAGCGCCCGCTCTCTTGCTTTTGTCGCGATCTCGATGAATTCCGCAATCTGGCACTCGTCATGGTCGGCCATAACCTGAAGCCGCCAACGGCACTTGTTCGTCGGAACTGCCGGATGCTCGACCAGATTCACGATACCGCCCATCCCGATCGCGAATTTCGTCATTACCCTCGCAAGATGCACGTCGCCTAACATCACAGGGACGATCGGGCTAGCACGGCCTATCACCCTGAACCCCGCCTCTGCCATCCCCGCGCGAAGCATGTCTGCGTTACGCAACACACGCGTCCTTCTTTCGTCTCCCTCTCTGCTTTGCACGACGTCCAGGGCAGAAAGTACCACCGCACTCTGCACAGGCGTCATGGCATTGGTGAAAGTTGACGGGCCGCAGTTACCCCTCAGTCCGAAACGGAAGCCTCGGCTATTCGTAGCGACGAAACCGCCCGTGGAGGCGAAAGTCTTCGAAAATGATCCGACCACAACGTCGACCTCGCCAAACAGTTCCTGCTCTTCTAGAATGCCCCGTCCGCCAGTTCCATAAACCCCGAGATCGTGTGCGCAGTCGACGAGCAAGGTAGCGTCGTATTCACGGCAGAGCTTTACCAGCGGACGGACATCAGGAGTATCGCTATCCATCGAGAAAAGCGTCTCGGTCACGACGAGTATCCCCGCTGTCGTATCCGCTGCCCGTATTGAGCGAAGCCTACGCTCGACACCTTCGGTCGAGAGGTGCGGAAAGCGGTGGACGTTTTGCGTCGCATCCGCTGCCGCTTCCTGCAGGCAGGCATGTGCGAGCATGTCGATGACAACGTGATCGTGTTTGCGGACAAGGGTTTTGACGGCTCCGTATCCCGCGGCCCAGCCGATCGGGAACACGACGCAGTCATGATAGCCCAGATATTCAGCGAGCCGTTTTTCGAGAAGGATCGAAAGTGCCGTGTTGCCCATGAGACCCGCCGAACCGGCGCTGTGGCATCCGAATTGCCTGAGGGCAGAAATCGCAGCATCTATGACTTCTGGATGGGAAGCGAGACTCAGGTACTCCTGGCTCGCGAAGTTCAATCCCGAGAAAGAGGTTCCGTCGCGGTATGTCCCCCGGACAATAGGTGTAATGCGGCCTTGCGTGATCTTCTGGAAGGAATCGAGTCCCGCCGCCAATCTCGCGTTCCACCACTCACCAACCGCATCCCAACGCGACTGCAGGTCGACCCTGCTTCCGTCGTAGTGATCGAGCGCCGTACCTTCGAAGACCTTGTCCATCCTTGCCCGCCCCAATTGTAATGCCGCGCTCGCAGAGCGCAACGATCGCCGAGCGTATCAAGCGGGGACAATCGGCATCTTCACCCGCGCGGGTGAAGATTGGGCTGTGGTTTCGGCGTCAATGTCCCCTGAATTTCCGAACCAGCTCAAGCTGGCTGGCAACGCCCAGTTTGGCGAAAACCGACTTCAGCTGCGTGCGAACCGTTTCTCGGGAAAGACTGCGCTCGTCGGCAATCTGCCGGATCGACTTTCCGGCGATGATCGCCTTGGCTACCTCGGTCTCCCTGGAGGACAGGGCGTATCGCGACAGGGAATCGCCCAGCGCCAACGGCTTCATGAGGACCGCGACGGACGGCCCCATCAGAAACTCTCGCAGGGTGTCGGACTGCATCCTGACCATTGTGATTTCCAGCCGCTTCTCGTGCAAGCCGAGCTCAGATCTCCGCACCCTGTCAGTCGAGTATCTGCGGCACATGCCCTTTAGCATGTCCTGAAGGCTGCCCGTCGCAAAGACGACGGCCCTGTTCGGAGCGAGACGGAGCCCGCAGTCCTGGTCGATGAGGGACTCGGCCGTTCCGTTTAGCATTCGTACTCGTCCATCCTCGTCAACGATGACCAAGCCTATTCCCGCGGCGTCAAGCAACTGGCATTGAGCCCGTGAGCCATCGCTGTCCTTCGCGCTCGAGCGGTGATACGAGAAAGCACGCGCGAGATGGGGTGACAGCTCGGTGAACAAGTCGGCCAATTTGGCGCTGGATTGATGATCTTTCGCGGACATCAGCGTCGTCAGCACGAAGGAGCGCCCTTTGTCGCGGAAAACGGTCAGACCTGCTCCGCCTTCCAAACCGCCCTTGAGCAGGTAATCGTTGTAGAACTCGGTCCTGCGAAGAAGGTCCGCATCGAACATATGGTCGGAAGTGACCCCGACGCCGACGCGGCGCACTGCGGCCTTCGGCATCCAGGGGTTGATTGTATTGTAGTGGGCGTTGTAGGCGGCGACCTCGTCGTCAGTGTAGCCGGAGGTCAAGGAAAAATATCCCTGACGTACGACGGAGTCATAATACATGAAGGTTGTCTTAGCATGGCGCATCATGCCATTCAGTTGATCCAGAAATTGCTTCCATTTCCCGTGTTCGAGCAGCGAGCCGTAAATCAGCTCGATCAACTCGTTCCTGAAGCTAGAGTCATCCAGTTTTTGCATGCGGCCACCCCACCGCATAAGTTGCACATCGGCGCTTGCGCAACAAGGATTACTCGTGCGGCTAGCCCGATTGGACTAGCGGCCCGTAATGCGCACTGATTGATTGTTTGGCTTCAGAGACTGCGGTGCGGCCGCCTCCTATTTCCAAGTTCAGAGACGACGGCCTACCCCCTTCGGCTTTCTTGCTTGGACATTGGCGAAGCGCGTACCACATCGACTAAAGCGTAATGTAGCGGCTTTTCGATTGTGCGGCTTTTTAGCTTTTTTAGACTAACGCTGTCTTCTCGATCAGGTCATCTGGTGCTCCCGAACCGGCGGAGCACGTTGCGGGCGCTTCCACGACCTCTAAGCGAGGGCGTTGAACTGAGCCCGCCCGAAGCCGAAATACCACCGGCGCCAGAATGCAACGTCCCGAACAATAGTGCTTGTGGCGCACACCGCTTGGACACCCGGAGGCGATCCTCCAAGCCACTGGGCACCTGGCGGTCCGCAACCGGGACTGTCCATTCATACCGCTCTGGAGCCTGGTTTGGATATTCGGAGCGTGTGACGGTCTCAGTGATGAGACGACCTGAAATCAGCCGCCGCAGTAACGCCTCCTGGACACATCGCTCTTACCCACGCAGATAGTTCTCGCCATGACAGCCGGGTTCTGTTTGGAAAGCTTGCCCCCGCTCAAACGCTCTGCGTCCGCGACGGTCTTCTGCCATTCCTGCCCGTTCAGATCTCGTTTTTGCGCCAGGAACCATCCGAACGATCTGCCTCGTATGGCTTGACGAAATGCCGCGTCAATCGCTGTCTTGTTTTTTATGGCGGCGAAAACCCGAGCTCTCACGGGCTTTCAATCGGCGGTGCACCCGTACACATAGAATCCGTTAAAACCAGTAGCGATCACGGCTACCGCGCCCGGAGTGGCGAGTGTAAGCGCGGCAGTAGCCACTAACACTATGGTGAAGTGAGGTCTCATCTGTAGCCTCATGCAAACGTTCAATAAAAGAGGAGCCCAGGAAGGCCTCACGAGTGCGCAAGAAACCGTGTCACCTGAAACTTTGCCTTGCACCGCCTCGTGAAGATCTCAAGTGTCCAGCAGTCCGAGAATGGGAGCTCAGATTGAGGACTTCTTGCAGATCGCCGAACCGTCGCCCCCCACGCGGCAAGTGATGAGTTCCCGAGTAGAGGCGTCGAAAGCCCCGAAGCCGCAGTCCGATCCGGCAAACATCCAGGGACCGCTGGATTGCGCTGAGGCTGAAGACATCAGATATCCGCTAGCCAATATTGCTGCAGCTACGAGCGCGATCTGTAGTGCTGTCATGTACTCCTCCCGTACATAAGCTTGAGGTTCGTCGAGGCGCCGACACACGCCGAGATCTGGGGGGCCCTCCGCGCGCCATGGTGACCAACAGTCGTACGAACATCCGGGCGTCGCATCCCCCAATTGGGGGAAGCAGGAGAATTCTCATTCGTGCAGGTTTGCCGGACGGACCACAACTGTTGTCCGCATGAACAGTGGAGAGGGAAATGAACCCAACGAAATACCTGGCAATTGGAACTGCCGCATTGGCGATCTCGGCATGCACGCAGACTTTAACCGCGGAGCCTGGCCCCGGTAAGTTGGCGTCTGGTGCGAAGGTTCTCGTGGACGACGGCACATGCCCCGAGGGCCAGATAAAACAGATTACCGGCGGAAATAACGCGGCAGGTATCGGCCGCAAACGGGAGTGTATAGCTCGCCCTGGCTAGCAACACCACAGCCCGGGGAGCGCATCTCCGGGCGCCGACCTCGACAGCAGCATGCCAATGTCAAATAGGCGGGCTCCAGGACTTCCGATTTCTTTCCCTTCCGGCGTCTGATGGCGGTCAATCATTGTGGAAACCGTACCCGATATTCAAGAACGCCGACCGTCGGTAGAGGACATCGGGTTCAAAGGAATGCTTAACTAATTCTTTGAGAGCCTCGCGAGGTGAATCTGCGCGGCGCGAAGAACAACCAGAACGTCGAAGCACGACCAATGAGACATGACGAAAATATTCTCGAGGCCTACATGGGTAGGTATGAGATCGATCGCAGCGAAGCCATCATCATGGCGAGCCGGGAAACGCGGAAGGAACGCATCGCTACCCACTTCGAGTGGAAGGCAATGCTCAGGCAGACCGCCAATTCCGCCACTGAGTTCCTCGACAAGCGGCTGACGGCGGAGGATTGTGCCGGTTTGGCCACCGCTCCCGGAACCGCGCGGCGATCTGAATGGGCCACAAAAAAGAGGGCTCAAAGCAGCTCGCTAACTTGCCGCTCTCTTATCAACTTTCTCGAAAGCGTGCATTCAAACGATAGACATCGCGGCAACATTTGAATTTCTGTTTTTCCCGGCGGCAAGTATCCGCAGAGCGTTAGCGAGTTGACTTCAATCCCCAGTTTGGCGACCTGGTCAACCTCGAAACTGTAACGCTTATCAGCCTCCACGCAGATCCGCTACCAGCTGAATAACGGGCTGAGGGTGACGATTTCCGGTTCTGGCTTCATAGGGTGTCAGTCGGCGCAGAACTTTTGCACGCCGGTTCACAAATCGACCACCACCACCGAACATCTGTCGCTTGCGCCCACGCTGGACCGAGGTAGAATATACATGATTGGGAACCAAGGAACCACCTATGCCCCTCAGCATTAAAGACGTGGAGACTGAACGCCTCGCAAAGGCATTGGCCGAGAAAACCGGTGAAACCATTACCATGGCGACTCGCCGAGCACTGGAAGAACGGTTGCGGCGCCTCGCAAACGCCGCAAATCGTGATGTCCTTCTCGAGGAGCTTGCCGCCAGCCGCAGACGTTGGGCCAAGCTGCCAGTTCTCGACAATCGCTCTGCCGACGAGATTTTGGGGTATGACGAAAACGGGCTCCCCAGCTAATGGTCATCGACACGTCCGCCATCGTCGCGATCGCATTCAACGAGCCGGAAGCAGAAACCTACGAGCAAAAAGTCGTCGACGCTCCACGGCGCTTCATCTCCGCCGCGACAGTCCTTGAACTCGCCATCGTCATCGAGGCGCGCCTCGGCGAGGCAGGTGCGGCAGAGCTTGATCTGTGGCTCTACAGGGCGGGCGTCGAAACCGTCGCCGTCGACACGGAACAAATCGCCGTGGCAAGGCGAGCCTGGCGCGCCTACGGCAAGGGCCGACATCCGGCGGGGCTGAACTATGGCGACTGTTTCTCCTATGCGCTGGCCAGGACGCGCAGTGAACCGCTGCTCTACAAAGGCGACGATTTCTCGCGTACAGACATAGAGGCGGCATGAGATTGCGTAGTTGCACCCGGCGGCCGTCGCAAGCAGCCTAATGGCCGAGGTTTCAGTCCGCAGCGGGCTTGTCCGTCAGTAGCTCGGCATTGAGATAATCGAGGCCGGTTCCACTTCCGACTGCTCAACCGCGGCGATATCGGCGCCCCTCATGTCGGCCGTTGTCTCGACGCGACGGTCACGCCGCGACAGCCGCAGATAATCCTCATAGGTCAGCAGCACGGTCCGCGCCCTCCGTTCTTGGTGATGACCACCGACGCGCCCAGCAGCATCCTGATAGGCCCCGAAGTTCTTGGAAACCGCCGCCGCAGTTACTGTCGGCGTCATTTCAACAGTCCTTTCCGGAATACACGGATTTTCCGAAGTTCCCACAAGCCGCGTCCGAGACTGAATTCGATGATCGACAAACATAAAGTGGCGGGTTCAGACAGCCAAGCGGCACATCGCCGCGCCGCGAAATTCGATGCGCTCGACGCCGTCCTGCCCTTCGACCGCCGTGACCAGCTTGCTGAACTGCTGACCGACGGCGACCTCGCCACGCCGAAGCACCTGGCCAGCGACGGCATGGCGAGAACACGCTGCGGGCGCTCGCCTCAGGCGATCTCATTGGCGAAGTCGCCGGCAAAAATGCTGGCGACCTGCGCCCGTGAAAAGCGCGATCGCGCCTCTCCTTCTGCTCGCTTTCGGCTCCAATGGCCTTCGCCGCTCGGAAGTGCCGGCCCTGTTTCTTCAACCCACTGCTCTCACGTACTTCCGCGGCCTTTCTGGGATGATCGGAAGGAGCCTGAGTTTCTCGATGACGATCCAGCCGTCAGCGAAGAAATAGCAATCGGTCGAAAGTAGGATTCAAATGGGACAGCCTGGCCGGCGACCGATGCTTGAGCTGCTTTTGGGCGCGATGCCGCCCTCCGCGGCGCGAGGTTCGTTGTCCACCACCAGCAATCAGTGCTTTCCTCGGCACATCGCACAGGCTGCCCAGCTGGCAACATTCGACGTCCCACCGACCACAAAAAAGACCGCCCTGACCCTTTCGATCAAGGCGGCCAGGCGGCGGCCCCACTGGCAGGTGAGATCAAAGCGCTCTTCAGCCCCGTTCGAGTTCGGCAAGAAAGGCGCTCAATTCATTCTCCTCAATGCCGACAAGATGGCCTTTTTCCGGATAGGCGCCGGAGCGGACGTCGGCGGCGAATTCGGAGAAGGCGGCGATGCGCTCCTCTTGCAGGCGCTCGTGTTCGGCGGCGAAGTTGCGGTAGGTCTTGGCGTGACGCGGGTAATGGCCACGATTGAAGCCGAGCACGTCCTCGGCGAAGAGATATTGCGCGTCGCAGCCTGTTCCCGCGCCCATGGACAGCATCAGCATCGAGGTGCGCGCGCTGATTGCGGCGGCGACCTCGCCCGGCACCACCTCGATCTCGGCAGCGAAGGCGCCCGCCTCTTCCAAGGCCTTCGTCTGGCGCCAGATCTCGCGCGCGCTGGCCGCGGTCTTGCCGACGGCGCGGAAGCCGCCGGTCCAGGTGGCCTTGGACGGGATCAGCCCGACATGGCCGCAGACGGGAATGCCCTCCTCGCGCATGCGCCGGACGATCGAAAGGCTTGCGGCGCAATAGACGGCGTCGCCGCCCGCCTTCAGCGCCTTGAAAGCGGCGCGGATGTATTCCTCCGCCGTAACGTAGTCGCCATATTCAAGGCCCGGAAAGGCGAAGACGGAGGGGGCTGCCTCGCGGAATTCGGGGCCGAGCAGCGCCGGGGGAACGGACACGAGGTCGATCTCGGCCTTTTCAGCGGCCTCGGCCTCCTCCAGCGTCACCACGCGAAGCATGGTGAGCTGGCGCTTGCCTTTCATCGACAACAGATCGGCAACGGTCGGACGGCGGTGTCTCATGAGATTCTCCGGGCATGCTTGGGAAAGGTGGGGCTGTGGCGGCGCTCAGGCCGCCAGCAGCTTCTTGAGCTTGGTCTCGGGCGATGCCAGAGCTTCGGGATCGGGCCTGCTACCGGCGGCGATCAGCATTTCGGCAAGCCGGATATCGCGTGCGACGGCATTGCCGGGGCCGATGCCGCTTGCCGCGATCAGCCGGCCTTCGCCGTCCAAGTGGAAGAGGATGAAGGCCCTCTCCTCCATGTCGCGCCTGACCGTCAGCGCAGCGCCATCGGCAAGTCCGGCGATCTGCAGCGTCAACTCATACTGATCCGACCAGAACCACGGCACGCTCGCGATATGCTCCGCCCCGCCAATAAGATTGGCGGCGGCCAATGTTCCCTGGTCCTGGGCATTGCGCCAGGCCTCGAGCCGCACGCGCCGCCCGCCATAATGCGAGAGAGGAAAGGAACAGCAGTCGCCGGCGGCAAGAATGTCGGGATCGGATGTACGGAGCGTCTCGTCGACGGCGATGCCGTTTTCGATGGCGAGCCCCGCGGCCTCGGCGAGTTCGACATTCGGGACGGCGCCGATGCCAACGACGATCAGGTCGGCGGCGATGCTGCCGCCGTCGGCAAGAAGGATGTTCCCGCCGTTGCCCTCATTCCCTATCGCCGCAATCCTCGCGCCGCAGACGATATCGACGCCTTCGCGCCGGTGCTGCTCGGCGACAACCGCGGCAATCTCTTCCGGGACGCCACGGGAAAGGACACGCGGCAGGCCTTCGATGACGATGACTTCGGCGCCGAGCTTGCGGGCGGTTGCTGCGAGCTCGAGGCCGATGAAGCCGCCGCCGATGACGGCGAGCTTGCGGCCGGGCGCGAGCGCGGCGCGGATCGCCAAGGCGTCGGCATGCGTCCTCAGCATGCGGATGCGTTCGGAATTTCCAGGCGCACCCGGAAAGGCCCGCGGCCGAGCGCCGGTTGCAAGAAGCAGCCGGTCATAGACGACGGAACGGCCATCGGCGAGCTTCACCGCCTTCTCCTTTCGGTCGATCCTTGCGACCGGCGCAGCGGTCAAGACCGCGATCCGGGCCTCCTGATACCGCTCGGCGCCCGCCACATATTTCGGCTGCTTGGCTCCGGCCAGTCCCTCCTTCGAAAGCGGCGGCCGCTCATAGGGGAGATGCGGCTCGGCGCCGATCAGCGTGATCTCGCCGTCGAAACCCTTCTCCCTGAGGGCGAAGGCCGCCCGAGCGCCGCATTCGCCGGCTCCCACGATCACGATATGCCTCATGCTCTCCTCCCTTCGCCTCTCGCGTCCGGCGCAGCCGCCCTATCCTTAGGAGATCGCGATGAAGACGCTGCCCGCCTCCACCTTCACGGGATAGGTCCGAAGGTTGACGCAGACGGGTGCGCCCTTGGCCTGGCCGGTCTTGTAGTTGAAGCGGCCGTTGTGCTTCGGACATTCGATGATGTCGTCCATCACCAGCCCGTCGGCGAGGTGGATGTGTTCGTGCGTGCAGAGCCCATCGGTCGCGAAATACTCGTCGTCCGGGCTGCGATAGACGGCGAAGGTGCGCCCCTCATGATCGAAACGAATGACGTCTTCCTCATCGATTTCATCAGCCGCACAGACCTCGACCCAGTTCGAGCTCATGGGATTCCTCCTTCGACAGGTTGTTTTTGATTGGCGCTTCGGTTCACGCCTCACTCGGCGGCATGAACAACGCGGTCGTTGTGGAACTCTTCCCGATAGGGCTTTGCCGTCGGCGGCAGTTCGCGCTTCAGGAAATAGTCCTCATTGCGCAACTGCCTCAGGAAGGCCGGGATCATTTCACGGTAGCCGTGAATGATCGAAGGGTTCGCTGCCGGCAGGTCGTGCTTGATCATCGCGTGCAGCCTCGGCAGCGCGTGATAGGGCACCATCGGGAACATGTGATGCTCCACGTGGTAGTTCATGTTCCAGTAGATGAAGCGGCTTACCGGGTTCATGTAGACGGTGCGGCTGTTCAGCCGATGATCTGTGACGTTGTCGGCAAGGCCGCCATGCTGCAGGAGGCCCGTCAGCACGTGATGCCAGGCGCCATAGAGCCGCGGCAGGCCGATGAGCATCAAGGGCAGGATCGAAACGAGATAAACTGCAAGGCCGATCGTCGCGAGATAGATGGCAAGCCAGATGCGGGCAACACGGATCGCCTTCGGCTGCTCCATTTCCGGGATGAAGGTCTTTTCCGCGGCACTGACGACGCCGAAGGCGTTTCGCACCATGTCGACTGCGGCATGCCAGACATCGATGATGCCGAAGAAATTGAGGATGAGTCGCAGGAGATCCGGCGGGCGCATGACGGCGATTTCCGGGTCACGACCGACGATGACCGTATCGGTGTGGTGGCGGGTATGGCTCCAGCGCCAGGTGACCGGATTGCGCATGATCATGAAGCAGGCGATCTGATAGACGACGTCGTTCATCCACATCGTCTTGAAGGCCGTGCCGTGGCCGCATTCATGCCAGCGGCTGTCGGAAGCCGAGCCGTAGAGCACGCCGTAGGCAAGGAAGAACGGCACGGCCAGCCAAGTGCCCCAGAAATAGATGCCGAGACCGCCGAGCAGAGCCATGCTGCCAATCCAGATCGCGGTGTCGCGGATGGCGGGGCCGTCCTCGCGCTTCATCAGTTCCTTCATCTGCTTGCGGGGAATGTCGGTGTGATACCACTCCGCCGCCGCAAGCCCGCTCGCAACCGCTGCCTCGGCATCACAGCCAAGCAGGCTGTAATCTCGTTTGGTCGGAACTGTCGTCATCCCTGCCTCCCCTACGGCACCGCAACGTTCTCAGATGCGCAAAGCTGCCGTAGCGCGTTAAACCGGCGCTCTCTCCCGATCGGCGCCGCCATTTCCATGAGACGAGAATAGGTTGACTTTTGATGCTTCTCAATGCAGTCATGATATATTCTCTCAAATCCTATCAGCGTGATGACCTCAGATGTGAGGGAATAGTTTCAGGGAGGAATCATGACGAGGAGGCCGACGATTGCGGACCTCGCGCGGGCCGCGGGCGTAAGCGTTGCAACAGTGGACCGCGTCTTGAACGGGCGGCATCCGGTGCGCGAAGAGACAGCCCGGCGCGTTTACGATGCGGCGAAGGCGGTTGGCTATCATGCCGTCGGCCTGCTGCGCCAAAGGGTCTTCGAGGATCTGCCGCAGTATCGCCTGGGCTTTCTGCTGCAAAAGCCGGAACAATCCTTCTACAAGGCGGTGGCAAAGGAAATCGAGAATGCGGCGCTTTCGGTCACCCACGCCCGCGCGGTAGCGCAGGTGGACTTTACGGCGAGCTCGACGCCGAGCGGGATCATCGACAAACTGAAGGCGATGGCCGCGCGCAATCAGGCGATCGCCCTCGTCTCGCCCGATTATCCGGCTGTCGCCGCTGCGGTCGAGGAGCTCAAGGAGCGCGGCATTCCGGTCTTCGCCCTGCTCTCCGATTTCGCCGCCGGTGTTCGCGAAGGCTATGTCGGTCTCAACAATCAGAAGGTCGGAAGAACGGCCGCCTGGATGATCGCCAAGGCCGCAAAGCGCCCGGGCAAGGTCGCGGCGTTCGTCGGCAGCCATCGCTTCCACGGACACGAACTGCGCGAGATCGGCTTTCGCTCCTATTTTCGGGAGAACGCGCCGGATTTCGAAGTCCTCGACACCATGGTCAACCTCGACACGCCCGAGATCACCCACGAGGCGACGCTCGACCTCATCCAGCGCCATCCGGATCTGCTCGGTTTCTATGTCTGTGGCGGCGGCATGGAGGGCGCGATCTCGGCGATCCGGGAAGAGAAGCTGGAAGGCAAGCTGCTTGCCGTCGTCAACGAACTGACGCCGGAGTCGCGCGTAGCGCTCGCCGATGAAACGGTGCTGATGGCTGTCGCGACACCCGTTCCTGCTCTCGCAAGGGAAACGATCAATCTGATGATCGGCGCCATCGACCGTGGCGCGGCAAGCGTTCCGGGGCAGACTTTCCTGCCATTCGATATCTATACGCCGGAGAATATCTGAACGCCGCTTCTGCTGACTTGGCGTCTACTTGCGTAACGAGGCGCGCCGTCATTACGAGCGGCCTCGTAGCGAAGTCGACCTATTTTGGGGCCTGGGCTGCGGTTTCGCCTGGAGGCAAAATCCGGAACATGAAGGTTGTGACTTTATCCCCCGGCTTGAACGGTCCCGGTACCTGATGAGGGACTGGCTTCACGCTTTGAAGGAATGCTGCAACTGCTGTAGCGTCTTCTTCGGTGAGATGCGCAAATGCGTGCCACGGCATAATCGGCGCCAGGACGCGACCGTCGGGTCGACGGCCGGTTTGAATTGCAGTCACGATCTGCTCTCTGGTCCAGTTGCCGATGCCGGTCTCCTTGTCAGGCGTAATGTTGCGGCCGACGAAAACACCTTGCCCAGGAATTTCGAAACCGACATCCGAGCCGCCCAGGAAGCGCGAGTTATCCGGTTTTCCGAAGAAATATCCCGGTGTGTGGCAATCGTTGCAGCCACCGATGGTGACGAGATATTCGCCGCGCGCAGTTTGCGCGTCATCGGCAGCGACCGCCGTAAACGCCTGCAACCCTAGCGCCGAAGCGGCCAAAAGTGTGAACGGAAGGATTAGCCGAAACATCTTACCCTCCTTGAGAGATCCCCGAAACTCGCGGGCTGGAACGATCTGAATATCACGTCGAAGTTGACCCATATATTAGCTATTTCGAATTACCAGAATTGTCCGAAAGCCGCGGCTGGATGCGTCCGAGCGCGTGAAAGCCACGCTCTCCGGGGAGTGGTTTATGAGTTCGGCCCTCAGCAGGTGCACCTCCCCACAGTGACGGCTCCCTCATAGGACCTTGGTCTGACAGATACCGCCAGAGGTCTTAGGACCGTTGCGGAATGCTTTCCGCCGTACATAGTGCGACAGGCAAGCGCCTACGGCCATGAATAGCCCCGCCCCTGCGGCCGTGGACGTGCGAGGGTCCCAGAACCGGTCATCCGACCGCTCTGAGACCCTCGCGCCTGTCTGCGCTGCCCGTACTCCGCGATTGCCCCCGCCTTGCGGAGCCAATCGAGCCTCTTTTTTGCCGTGGGCGTATTTGCAACCGCTGCGGTGTCGCTATTTCCGGAGATTGGCGTAGGCTCTCGCAATCACCGGCTGATAGCCCGGGCGCCGGTGGCTGGGAGATGATCGCGCTTTCGCCCCGCTTGAGGAGTTGCGCGCTATGCCGACATCCCGGAACTACTGCTCCCAGTCCTTCCGCCCTGGTGAGATCGATCTGCTTGGCCGGGTTTTCGAACAGCTCTTGGAAGAACGTCAACTACCGAACTGCGGTGAACAAGCGGAAGCGCTCGCAGCGAGATTGATCTCAGTTTATCAATCGGGCACACGCGACGTGGAATTGCTGAAAAAGCTGACGCTGCACTCGTAAAGCGGTGTGCAATGCGGGGTCGAGATAGGCGAGGCAGTAAACTAACCGCCTCTCGCCGCGCGACCTTCGCGCCACGTGAGAACAGGCGCAATCGCTTCGCCAAGCGCCGCGAGATCCGAGGCTTCGATCTTTCGGAAGGGCCGCCGCGAAGGCCCGCAGCGGACGCCCATAATGCCGAGCAACGCCTTGGAACCGGGCATGACGCCCACCTTGATCAGCACCTGGATCACCTTGTTCGCCACCTCCTGCAGGCGTCGGGCTTCCTCGATCCGCCCCTCGGCTGCGCATGTGCGCAGGTCAACGAACAGGTCTCCCATGAAATTATAGGTCGTGCCGATCGCACCCTGTGCCCCCATCGCCAGACCGGCAAGGCACATTTCGTCGTAACCATTGTAGACGATCGCCTCGGGCGCTGCATGACGGATGCGCTCGAGCTGGAACATGTCGCTCGATGTGTGCTTGATACCGATGATATTCCGATACGAGAGGAGCTCGACCAGTTCAGCCAGGGTGAAGCCACTGGCGCGGGCGGGAAAATTGTAGACGATAAGCGGCAAGCCGGAGGCGTCAGCCAGCTCTCGATAGTGCGCCATAACCTCGGGCCGCGAGAAATCGTAGTAGAAGGGCGCGATCGCGGAGATTGCCTGGTAGCCGGCTTTGGCCGCGTATTCTGAAAGCTGCAGCGCGTCCCTTGTTGCGATCGTGCCGACATGGGCGATCAGCCCGAGGCGGCCGGCCGCCGCCGCGGCGACATCAGCGAGGCAGGTCGCGCGCTCCTCCAGCGACTGCAGCATCGCTTCGCCCGAGCTGCCGCCGACATAGAGGCCGTCGACACCCAGTCCGACTTGAAACTCGACGAGCGGCCCGATCGCCTGCCGGTCGATGGCTTCGTCCTCGGAAAAGGGGGTAAGGAGGGCCGAATAGATCCCTTCGAGTTTCATGGTTCCGTTCGCTTTCAAAGGCTTGGGGGGAAAAGTTCGGGCAGTTCGTGACGGGCCGCAGCGCCAAGCTGCAGAGTAGCCTCTTGCGGGGCGGAGGCGTAAGGCCAGAGAAGCTTGGGACCGATCGGGCACCAGCCGCCGGCCGCAGCCATCGCTTTGTCGAGAGCGGCGTTCGACAGGCCGTAGCGTGCGCCAAGCGGCAGGACATGCTCCTTCATGAAGCCGACGACGCGCGCCTCGAACGCGAGGGCGGCCTTCGGATCCTCACCGAGCTGCCACCACCACCGCACGGCGCCGGCGGGGCTCAGGCACGCGACATTGGAATACGACCCGCGGCCTCCCGCAAGGCAGCCGCTCGCCATGTGATGCCCCGGAATGAAGACGGAGAGGTGTGTGAGCTTCCGGCGAAGCTCCTCGTACCAGATCTCGTCGCCTCCAGGTAGCTTCGCCCCGATAAGCATGGGCACAGCCTTCTTAAGCCTTGAGATCTCGTCGAGGCTCAGCCGGCGCTTGGCATGGGGCGGATTGTAGAGGACCAGCGGAATGTCGGGCGCCGTTGCCGCCATACCGACGAGGAAACGCTCCGCTTCGTCATAGCTGGGAGCCCACCAGTCAGGCAGGGTGACCTGAACCGCGTCGGGCCGCAGTGCTGCGATGCGACTGAGCCGCTCGCGTGCGACGCGCGCGTTCGTGTGCGAGAGCCCGATCTGGAAAGGCAGGGCAACGCTGCGGCAGAAATCGGCGACCAACTGGCTCAAGTGATCGAACTCTTCCTCCGTCTGGCTGTGGAATTCGCCGGCCGTACCATTGGTATAGATGCCGTGGAGGCCACTCCCGTGAAGCACGGCTAGCTGCTCTCGCAATGCGGTCCATTCGATCCCACCACTTTGATCGACCGGCAGCAGCACCGCTCCCCATACGCCTTCGGGTGGTTTGGCGGGGGGATTCATCGATTAGCTCCGAGCATCCGGTCGGGAATGAAGGTGACGAGTGCTGGAAACACGGTGATAAGCGCGAGCACGATGAGGAGCGGGATGAGCAGCGGAAGTATCCCGCGGGCAAGCACGCCAAAGGGGATGTTGGCGACTTTCGAGACCACGAACAGCGCGACCCCCATGGGCGGTGTCAATATGCCGATCATCAGGTTGAACACCACCATGACCCCGAAATGGACGGGATCGATGCCGTATTGAAGTGCGGTTGGAACCAGCACCGGCACGATCAGCAGCAGGATCGCCAGGGCCTCGATGAAGGTGCCGAGCGCAAGCAGCATGAGGTTCACGAGGATCAGGAAAGTGAGGGGATCACTCGAATAATTGAGAAAGAACGCGGCGACGTGCTGAGGCACCTGTTCCCGGGCGATCACGTAGCCGAACAGGGACACGCCCATGATGAGAAGACCGACGGCGGCCGTATGGCTCACGGTTTCGCGAAGCACCGTCACGAGTTTGGCGAAAGTGATTTCGCGGTAGACCACGACACCTAGAAGAAGAGCGTAGGTGGCAGCGACCACAGCGGCCTCGGTCGGCGAAAAGATCCCTGCAAAGATGCCGCCGATGATGATGAAGGGGGTTATGAGCGGGAAGATCGCGCGCCAGAAAGTAGTCCAGATCCGGCGAAGGCTCGCGCGCTCATTGGTCGGGTAGTTCCGCCGCCACGCGATAACATAGACCATGACCATGAGAGAGGCTGCGCAGAGAAGGCCCGGCACGATGCCGCCCAAGAAAAGGCCGCCTATCGAGGTGTTGGCGATCACGCCGTAGACCACAAGCGGAATGGAGGGCGGGATGAGCGGCCCGATGATCGCGGACGCGGCCGTGATCGAGCCGGAGAATTGCTCGTCATAGCCGGCGTCGCGCATCGCCTTGATCTCGAGCTGGCCGAGGCCGGCGGCGTCGGCGACGGCCGAGCCGGACATACCGGAGAACATCACGCTCGCCATGATGTTCACATGGCCGAGCCCGCCCCGGATGTGGCCGACAAGCGCCTTGGCGAAGTCGAAAATGCGCTCGGTCACGCCGGAAAGATTCATCAGTTGGGCAGTGAGGATGAAGAAGGGGACGGCAAGCAGCGGAAAGCTGTTCAGGCCGGCGACCATGCGCTGCCCGGCAAAATTCAGTCCCGCGCCCTGCCAGAGCATATAGGCGAGGGCCGCGACGATCAGCGTGAAGCCGACCGGCATGCCGGCGACCAGAAGAGCAAACCATCCGCCGAAGAGGGTCGTCATCTAGAGATACCTTTCGGAAGATGCGTCGGCGACCGGATGGCCGCCGCTCAAAAGCGTTCGGGCATCCCGCGCCATCACAAGCATGATCCGGACAGCCGCAAGCACCCCGAACACCGGCAAAGCTCCATAGAGCCAGGATTCCGGCACGCCGATCGCGATCGACATCACCTTATGAGCGCGCATGGCGCCGAAGGTGCCGTAGTAGACGAGGATGAGAAGGGCGCCGAGCACCAGGAGGTCCAGAACAAGGCGCAGGATGAGCTGCGCCCGTTCGGCAAGCATCATCGGCACGATGTCCATGGTGATGTGCGTCCGCGAGGTGATACCCTCCGCCGCACCAAGCGCCACCAACCACACGAAGGCATAGCGCGCCGCCTCCTCTGTCCAGAACAACGGATCGCGGAGGATGAACCGCGTGGCGATCTGCAGCGCGATCACGACGAAGGCGAAGACCAGAAGGATCGCCGCCAGGGTCTCTTCGAGGTGGGCAAGGCTTCGCCACCGGCTTGGATTGGCCATAGCTGAAATCTCGGGTTAGAAGGGGCGCTACAGCGCCGCGCTTGGAGACATGCGGTAGCGCCTGGATCGCTCAACGGAGATCGAGCAGTTTCTGCACCGTGCCGGCTCCGAACTTCTCGTCGAGATCCTCATAGACAGGCTTCATCGCCTCCCGGAAAGCCGCCTTGTCCGGCTCGACTACGGTGATGTCGCGCTCGCGGAACGCGTCGACGAGGCTCGCTTCCTTTTCCTTGACCAGCTTGTTGTTGAGGGCGCCGCCCGCCTCAAAAGCTTCCATTACGACCTGCTGGTCGGCGGGCTCGAGCGCGTTCCATGTGTCTTCCGACATGAGGATGAGCTGGTCCTGCACCAGGTGCCCGGTCAGCGAGACATGTGACTGTACTTCGGTGAACTTCATCGCGTCGATAATCGGCAGCGGGTTTTCCTGGCCGTCGACCTGATTGGTTTGAAGCGCAAGATAGACCTCCGCGAAAGCCACTGGCGTGGGGCTTGCTCCCATTGCCTTCGCCCAGGTGAGTAGCGGCGCCGAGTTCGGCACGCGCAACTTCATGCCGGCGAAATCGGCGGGCTTTTCGATCGGCTTCTTGGCAGTCGTATGCCGCGTCCCAAAATACCAGGAATCGACCACGCGCCATTTGTGCTCGGTCCGCATCTCCTCGACGATTCCCTTACCCCAATCCGAGGCGATGATCTTTTGAAGGTGATCGAAATCGCTGACTACATAGGCTGTGCTCGCCACCACGGCGCGGGGAACCCAGGCATCCATTCCCCCGAACGGATTGAGCGTGAAGTCGAGCTCGCCGAGCGTGACCTGCTCCATCATCTCGGTAAAGGTTCCGAGCTGCGAATTCGGGAAGATCTCCAGATTTAGCCGGCCGCCGGACTTCTCCTTGATGATACGCGCCGCCTCGGTGACGCCCTCGAATTGCGGGTCACCGGCAGTGCCCTGCATGCCCAGCCGCAACGTGCGCGCCTCCTGAGCAGATACTTGGGACGCCATGAGAAGGCCCGCGAGCGCGAGCGAAATCAATCCTGTTTTCATAAGAATGCTCCTCCCTTGTCGTGTCGCCCTTATGGGCTTTTTCGCCTGTATTTACGTTCCGCACTCTCCAGATGTTCGCGCATGACACGGCCGGCACGCTCCGGATCGCGGGCGCGGATTGCCTCTACGATTGCGACGTGCCCCTCGAAACTCGCCCTGTTCGAAATCTCTGGCCGATCCGGCAGGGGCCGCTGGCTGATCAGCCAATCGACGAAAGCGTCGTGAACCGCGATAAAAATGGGATTTGAGACCATCTCGGTCAGCGTCCGATGAAAGGCAACATCGGTCATCGCAAAGGCGCGGGCCTTGCCGATGGCGGCCTCATTGCGGGCAAGCGCGGCCACGATTGTCTCGATCTGCCCTGCCGTGGCGTGCGCCGCGAGGTGGCGCGCGCAGCCCTCCTCCAGAAACAGTCGCGCCTGCTCGAAATTGGCGACCCCCTCCGGCCGGCCGAGCAGCATGCGCGCGGCGCCTGCGAGCGAGGACAGGAAATGATCCGGCGTTGGCCGGGTGACCTTGGCACGTTCACCAGTGTTGATTTTCACCAGCCCCATGCGCTCCAAGGCATAGAGCGCTTCCCGGATCGACGGGCGCCCGACCCCGAACATTTCCATGAGGTCCCGCTCAGAAGGAAGCATGGTGCCCAGAGGATAGAGCTCCTCCCGGATCATTTCCTCGAGCCGGAGCCGCACTTCGTCGGACAGTTTCTTGCGGATAGTAAGAGTGGTCATGGTCTAACTATTAAGGTGTTATACCATTCACGTCAAGCGGTACCGCTAGGCCCATGTTGCCTGCCTGTGCGGTATTTAGGTTCGAACCTCTTCAAAGCGTACGATGCGTAGTGCTTCTCTATCCGCCTTGTGAAACCCTACTTCCAGCTCTATATATGATGCGTGATGACTGATGCGTGGGGCAGATATGAGAACGACACTGGCGATCGATGACGATGTCCTGATCGCGGCCAAAGCCATGGCAGCCCAGCAGCGCCGTAGCGTCGGCGAGGTCATTTCCGAGCTGGCGAGGCGTTCTCTGCGCCGGCCGCGCAGCGACGGTGAGCGCAATGGAATCCCTCTTCTTTCACCTCGACCAGATGCGCCGCCGGTGACACTCGAAATCGTCAACGCCTTGCGTGACGAACTGCCGTGACGTTCCTGCTCGACGTCAATGTGCTGATTGCCTTGATCGATCCTGGCCATGTAGCCCATGACGATGCGCACGAGTGGTTCGCAGCGACCGGACAGAGTGCGTGGGCTACCTGCCCCACTACTGAAAATGGCGTCATCCGGATCGTCGGCAGCCCCAAATACCCCAATTCTCCCGGCTCACCGTCACTCGTGATGGAGATCGTGGGCAAATTAAGGGCGCTCCCCGGCCACCGTTTTTGGCCGGACGATGTGAGCCTCGTCGGGTCAGGTGATATCGCTGCCGCAAGAATCCTGACGTCGGGCCAGGTAACGGACACCTGTCTGCTTGCGCTCGCAAAGGCGCATGGTGGCCAGTTGGCGACATTCGATCGCAAGCTGTCAGCAGCGGCGGTCATAAGGGGCAATTCTGCCTTGCACCTCATCACCGGCAATTAGGACTCGGATGCCTTAGAAGACGTCGCGCATCGCCGGTCAGCGACTATGCCCATGCATGGGTGTCAAAAAGTGCAGCAGTCATGCTGTGCCTTCCCCAAGCGGAGGCACAGGTGGACGGGAACATCGCCCTACCGCCTACGTTGTAACTTCACGCCGCGGCCCTGTGAGCAGTGGCGGGACGTCATAGAGGAGGCAGCGTGGGCAAATCCGAGAAAGAGAAGCCGGACGGCGCACCCCTCGCCCATGGCGCAGATGATCTGCCTTCAGTGATAGTCGACGCCTACAATATGGGGCTGCGTGACGGGGATGGCTTCCTTGGTGACAGGGCCAACAAGTTTGCCTTTCGAGAAAAGCTCGATGCGTGGCGTGAGCGCGTGCGAAAGGGTGGCGCCGATCCGCTCGGAAAGACTTCGAGCAGAGATTTATCCAAGAAAGAGATCGACGCCCTTCTCAACGGTGAGGACAAGGAGGCGGCTGCCCTCATTCTCGGAGCCGTCGACGATTTCGCGGCCGAGCTTGCGAAGGTTCTCGGCAGGTTTTTGGACCAGGAAAATTGGAAGAATACTGAGCGCGTCGTGATCGGCGGCGGCTTCAGCGCGAGTGCCGTCGGCGAGCTCGCGATCGCGCGAGCATTGGTGCTGCTGAAGTCTCAGGGGTACGAGATAGACGTCACGCCGATCGCTCACCATCCGGACGATGCAGGGCTGATCGGAGCGGCCCACCTCATGCCGCCCTGGATGCTAAAGGGTCACAAGGCGATGCTTGCCATCGACCTCGGCGGCACCAATGTTCGCGTGGGCATTGTCGAGCTTCGTTTGAAGGACGAGGCGGACCTTAGGAAAGCCAAGGTATGGAAGTCCGACATCTGGCGTCACGCCGACGACAGACCCAATCGGAACACGACGATCGAACGTCTCGTCACCATGGTCGAAAAGCTTATTGCCAAGGCAGACAAAGCCGACCTCAAGCTGGCACCCGTAATTGGAGTTGCCTGCCCGGGTGTCATAAACGCTGACGGATCGATCCTGCGCGGCGGACAGAACCTTCCGGGCGGCAACTGGGAAAGCGAGCACTTCAATCTGCCTCTCGTCCTGAAGAAAGGCGTACCACAGATTGGCGAAGAGGAGGCCCTTGTGATCATGCACAACGACGCCGTCGTTCAGGGGCTTTCGCAGGTACCCTTCATGCGCGACTGCTCGGACTGGGGAATTCTGACGATCGGCACGGGTCTGGGGAACGCTCACTTCCACAACAAGCGCGAAAATCGCGATGAGGCTTGAGGCTGCTGCATGCCGCACAATGCGTACAGCGTTCGGCGACACGCATGCAACCAAATCGCGTCGCGCGCGTCAGCGAATTGCCCTATCGAGGGCCGCCCCGCGAAAGTGGACGCTTCTGAATACGCCCGAACATTGCGGGCGGCATTGCCCGGACCGGCACAGGGCCGACGCTCACAGAGGTCTGCAGATACTGCCGCTACCACTCGATGGCCGGCCGAGCGATCATCAGCCAGAAGATCGCGAGAACCGCCCCGAACGCCGGAAAACCAAAGGCAAACCACAGACGGAACAGCCGGTGGTAACGTTTCGGCAAAGGCTGTTCGCTCTTGCTCGCGACTTCGGCAAGCCTGCGCATCTCCATCTGCATCCAGACGACCGGGAGCCAGAACGCACCCGTTATCGCGTATAAGAGCAGCGACAGCAGGATCCATCCTTCCTTGAGCGAGTAGCCGACATGCCAGGCAAGCGCGATCCCGGTGACGGGCTGCAGAACAACGGCCGTGGCGGTGAACAGAAAATCTGCCACGACGACGATGCGGGCAACGGCGGCAATCGTCGCCGCGCGGCCGGTCCGGTGCGCGAGCAGCATGAAGAAGGCGATCCCCGCTCCCGTGCCGAGCAGGACCGAGGCGCCGATGAGATGCAGAAACTTGAGCAGGAAATAAAGCATCACCGCTCCTCGATGATCGCGAGAGCAGCGAGATGCAGCACAATGATGGGCCATATCTTCATCAGCGGCCCCAGCGGCTCGCTCCACATTTCAGGAAGGAGAATTGTTCCGGCAATAGCATAAAAGAGAGACATGCCGACGGCACCGTAAAGCCCAACCCGGCTCGTTCGGCGAAAAGCGATGGCGACCCCGATGACGATATCGGCAATCGCCCCGGCGACAACGCTCGGACTGGCGAGAGATCCGGCGCCGGTGCGCAGCATCAGATCGACCCCGATATCGTATCCGATTGTCAGCGAGACGATGCCCGTGCTGATCCAGAACAGCGAGAGAACGCCGAAGATGACCGGCTTGAGAAGGTAGAGCTTCGCAAACCATCGTTCCTGGACTGAGACGGGCGTTCGGGCGAGGGCCTCGGAGAGCCCTGACGGCTGTATTCCAGTGACCTCCACCCAAGGCCGAATATCGCCGACAGCACCCCGCACGATCTCCTTTTGCGCTGTGCTCCGCGTCGGCGGACGCCAGCCGAGTGCGCCGGCTAGATCGCTTAGCTTGTAAAGCACTGCTGCGACGGCTGGCGATACTTTGACGACGCGAGCAGCACCCCAGCCGAGCCAGCGGCGGTAGGCGCTTACGACGTCTTGGAACGACAAGGCTTCAGGACCCGCGACCTCGAGGACGAGCCGAGCCGGAGCATTGGGGCTGAGGAGTATCTCGACGGTGCGCACAACGTCTTCGAGACGCACGACCTGAAGCATTCCCGTATTCGGCATGAGCGGCAACACAGGCAGAGCGGCGAGCCCCCTGAAAAGTGCGCTCGCGCCAAAGGCGCCAGGCCCGAGCACGACCGAAGGGCGCAGGATGACCCAGTCCAGATCACGGGCCATCAATGCCTTGTCGCCCTCGAACTTGGTGCGCGAAAACGAGGAAGGCTGCTCCTTCTCGACCCCCATGGCGGAGAAATGGATGACGCGGCTTACACCTTTCTGTTCACAGGCCTGAAACAGGGCTGAAGGACCGCGGAGGTGCACGGCGGACGTATCTTCGCCCGGACCATCCTGAAGCGTGCCTGCACAATTTACGACAGCGGCAACACCCGACAGATGGGGCATCCAGTCCTCAGGTCGAACGGCTCGCGCGAGGTCGATTTCCACGGCCTCGCCGATTCCATTGGATCTCGACGCCGAGCCCGGCCCAACCACGCGCACCACGTCCATGCCGCGTTCGTGAAGCCTTGCGCCTATCGCCGATCCGATGAGCCCGGAGGCGCCGACCACAAGCACTTTCATCGTTGTTTCCTACATTTCGGACAGCCGCGGATCGACAGATCCTTGCCGCCCCGCAACCGTTTTGGCTGCGAGACCGGCACGGCTCCAACGACGGTGGAATAACAGATGTTCCTTTCTTCGGTCGTGAAATGAGCCGGCGACCGCCTTCTCGTCATGAAACAGTGCGGCGCGCCGATGTGAGAGGTGCGCATAGGGCAGCAAAAAGCTTGTCATCTACCCGTACGAACCGTGTCGGCTTTTGTCGGTGAATCGGCGGAGCCACGCTGCGGCCGTGGCTCCTCATCACCATCCGGACCTCACCGGCCCTTCGAAAAGACCCAGATCATCGCGGCTGAATACGGCCAGGTGCCAGTGAGCGGAATCGGTCGCACTTGCAGGCTGCGGCTGGTAGCTCAGCCGGTCCGGACTGTCGATCCTGCGCATCGCCTCATGATCGATCACTCCGGACCTGATCACCTCCGCTGCCCGGTTCGGGTCGCCTCCGAACGCATCCGCGAGGAGCTCGCCCGTAACGATAATGCCTTTGCGGGGCTCCCCCCTGCCCGCGTCGGGGGTCAGCATGATCATGGCAACGCCGAGCCTTTTGCTGGTCTCGTCGTCGGCCAATATCTCGAACACCGACATCGCATTCTCCTTCGATGCCATCCGGCTGCCGGTGACGCCACGGCCGATTACGGCTACCCGGCTCGGCAGGATGTAGATCACGATGATTTTCGGTCGGATCGACCGAGAATCATGAACGTGATCGGTTCTAATGAGTTAGCGCGGGATGCGGGCGGGAGACCGCGCACACTTTTCCTCATCCCGCGCTAATGGCGCTCGGCCGGATCGGGCCAGAGTGCGCGCACATCTTGCGGCAGGCTGTCGCGGATCTTGCGCGTTTCGCCTGGATCAAGGTGGTGCGACAGGACATGAAACACCGTTTGCACCGCCTCCTTCGCATCGACCGGCCGAGTGAAGGCGAGCTCGTCCTTCACCTGGCCGAGGAACTCATCCAAGGTCCGCGACCGCGTCGGCTGCTTGGACGGCTCGTACTGATCGTAGTAGGCCCCGCGCACGAGTAGCGGCAATTGTGCCGACAAATGCGCCGCGAGATCGGCGGGCAGGCGATCGCGCACGGTGTGGAGGACCGCGCTCAGAATGTGCCATGCGCGCTGACGGTCTGGTCCCTGGTGCTCCATGATCTCGTCGAGCCAGACATTCGTGAGTTGGAGCGTTTTGTCGAATGCGGCCACGCCGGAAGCACTCATGATACTCTCCTGTTTTTTCTTTGCTTGATGACGGTCGAACCAGAAGAATGCGCCGATGTTCCGGCGTGTGATCGTTTCTCGCGGGGCAGCGGGGATGGCAGCCAAAGGTGTACCTGCGTCGCCTGCTCGAACTCTGCGAATGCCAAGACCCGATCGACACTCAAAGAGGATCACGCCCGCTAGATCCGGAGAATAGCGCGGCGTTCGCTGTAAGCAGCGCTGAAAGCCGGTCTGCAACCGTGCGCACCGACTCCCGTCCCCGTTCGTCGTCATGCAGTACGATCCATAAGTCGTGGCTCAGTTCTTCAATCACTCGGCCCGCGCGGACGAAGGCTGGATCAGTGTCGCCGATGAAGCACGGCACGACTCCGATGCCCGCTCCGGCCTTAACCAGATCGAACATCATCCGCGGGCAGTTCACCCAGTTTGTGATGAAACGATCCGGCTGCTCGAACGCCCACCGCTTCCACGGCTGATTGGCGACGTCCGTGCCAAGCGAAACCCAGTTGCTGTGACGACGGTGGTCGAAGCCTTGGGCGCAGTACGGCGCATAGGCGACCGTGACGGAACGCCGTGCAGCGACATTGCCCGTCTCCGGCCGCTCGGCGGTGAGCCCTATGTCGGCGTCGCGGTGCGTCAGGTCGAGGACGGCCTCACAAGTTTTGAAGCACACCCGAAAAGCGTCGTTCGGCGTCCAGAGATGCCGCAAGCTTACAGCCGTGAAACATGACAGGGTGGTGTCTGACAGAAGCCGAACGATAGGCATCGAATGCGCCGTCTCATGCCAGTCGGCGATGTCCTGCGCCGCTTCATACATCGCCCTCACACGATCCAGCAGAACGTGCCCATCCAGCGCAAGCTCATACCCGGTCCGCGCCCGTACAAACAACGCTCGCCCGGTGGCACGTTCCAGCGCCAACATGCGTCGTCCAATAGTCGGCGCACTGATGCCCGTCTTCTCGGCGGCACCCGCAAGGCCGCCTTGCTCAGCGACGTGCAAAAATAGACGAAGATCATCCCAGTTTTCGACTTTCATCTGTGAAATATGCCTTTCGTTTGCGCGCCTACATCTCAATGTCATCGCGCACCACATCCGGGGCATCACAGTATTCCCGGAGAAACGACATGCTACTTCAATGGACGATCTTATACAGAGAGCTGGTTGGCCAACAGCGGAAAAAGAGAATCGACGCCTTTGCCGATCCACTTGACGGTGCCGAATGGGAAGGGTTCGGCTGGTTCGTGAAATGGATCGAGAAGTCTGCAGAGCGTCGTTGGGAAGCGGCCCAAGGCAAAGTGCGACCGGTCGACGCGACGAGCAGTACGAAACGACTCCAAAGCATGAGGCAAGGCTTCACTTCAGAGCGCTCCAACGCCCCCGCCGGCCGCCACGCAGAGGATCTGTGCCAGTCGGCATAGGTCGACAGCTTGAAACATTGCGGTGTTTCTTCAGGTCGGGAGTGATCGGTGATCTTTGATTGGCAGGGAGACAGCGACAGTAAGGATTAAACGGAACGGACTGGGGCGAGCGCTCGAGACTGTCGAGCGAGAATTGGCAGGGGCGGACTAGGTTCGGGGCCTTGAGGACTTTTGGTTCAAGAACCTTGCCTGACATGGTTTCACCATTAGCTATATCCTTACTGCCGGGAGAAAAGTGCCGTGAGCTTGGCATTGTCGCGTAGAGGCATTTTGATGGCGGCTGCCCTGTTGCCCGCAACCGCGCATGCCCCACTTACTTTGGCCGGGGTTTCCGCTATGTCGAACAAGGTCGTGCTTCTCGGCGATTCGGTACTTGACAACGGCGCCTACGTCTCCGGCGGTTCAGCGGTTTTGGAGCACCTTGTGCGCCGGCTGCCGGCCGGGTGGTCTGCGACATTGCTCGCAGCTGACGGCAGCCTCATGAAGGACGTGCGCCTTCAGCTGCAGCGCCTGCCGGCCGACGCCACGCATCTGATAGTAAGCATGGGCGGCAATGACGCACTCAGCGTCTCTGATGTTTTGAACCTGCCCTCGGCTTCAGTGGCCGATGCGCTGCTCAGGGTGGCAGAGATAAGAGAGCAGTTCTGCTCCAGTTATTCCGCCACCCTGGACGCCGTTCTGGCTGCGAGGCTTCCAACTGCTATCTGCACAATCTACGACGTACGCTATGCGGACCTCAACCAAAGGCGCATTGCCGTAACGGCCCTCTCAATTCTCAATGACTGCATTACACGCGCAGCCGCGGACCGCGGGGTGGCGCTCCTCGATCTTCGCCTGGTCTGCGATGAAGACAGCGATTTCGCCAACGCCATCGAGCCGTCTGAAAAGGGCGGCCGCAAAATCGCTGCCGCTATCGTTTCATTCCTGACTGGGAACCGATCTCAAAATGGGCGCGCCGAACTGATAGTGCGCTAACTGTTCCAAGGGCGCGACGATGCTTCGCAGTTCTGCGTGAGGGGTAAGCGCGCGAATGCTGATGATTCCTGAGCAGTGGCCGATTTCTGAAATCAATGACCGCCCTTGCGCCTGGGGTCATGACTGTGATGGCGATCGTGCTCGCCTCCGCCGCCTGAGACTTTGCTGCGCGTACGCCTCTCGGATTCGGCCGGCGGCTTCGGTATTTCCAACGGGGCCTTCGCATTCTCGTGCGAAGCACCGGGGCCACCTTGACGGATACTTGCCGGAGTCTTCTTGGAAGTGGACATCCGTTTTCCTCATCGATCCTGTTGGTATCCCTGATGGGTCGTGTTGACCTTGGTGTTGCCCTGCTGTCCCTTCTTCTCCGGGTCAGGGGACATATCCGGCTTCTTTGACTCGGCCGCGATGGGTCCGGGTTCTCCCGTTCCCTTTGCGCTCCTGTTGTCCGGAGGAACTGGCGGTGGTCGGCTGCCCATCTTGATCTCCTAACGCGTCACTCGTTTGTTCTGTCAAATGCCAGCCGCTTGCTGGCACCCGAGCCTAACCGGTCAGCCCAGATGATGTTCCGAAACTCGGGATCGTGGCCCGCGGTCACGCAACATTGCCGTGCCCCGGCTGTTCGAACGCTTGCCCCGATGACGAACTTGGTTCCAGCTCGCTTCGGCGAGCGACAGCGCCTGATCGGCATCTGCCAAAATCGCGCGCATTGCACGCGCTGGCGATCAGGAGGAAGCGGAACTCTCGTCGAGAATGCCTTCCAAGCAAAGCCATCGGTGTCGGCGATCGGGCCAGTGAAGTTTCTGAGGCGGCGGGAAATCCGGATCTTCCAGGCAACCCACGGATACGGAAATCGCGTCCTTGAGCGCCTCGGCGCGCATGAAGATCACTGACCCACAGTTGACGCAAAAATGCTGTTCCAGCCAAGCTCCCGATTGCCCGATCCTGCGCCAGGATTTCGTTTCTCCTTTTCGACCGATCACAGCCGCCTCCGGGTAGATGGCGCGGTAAGAGAAGGCCGTTCCGGTGCAACGCTGACACTCGATGCACGAGCAGGCATAGACCCGCTGTGGCTCACCAGCACAAACGAGCTCCACCTGCCGGCAGGAGCACGTCGCCTTGCGAAGAGAGCTATGCATTCGCCTTCCCCATGACCTCAGAGGCGACGCCTTCACGACGGAACAACGGGGCAAGCGACGCGAAGTCGGCATGTGCGCCGTTCTGCGCGAGGGACCGGCGCGCGCCGCTCTTTGCTCCCATCGCGATCAGGGGGTTGCATTTTGCCGCGGTGCGGTTCCAAATCCATGTATCGTAAGCATTGTTCAGGAGCGTTGTAGCTACGGAGGAGCCCATGCGCCCCGCGCCGAGGACGCACACTGGTTGTTTCATGATGTTTCTCCGGGCCTGTGGCCGCTTAAGTTTCTGTTTGGGCGCGCGCCGAGCGAAGTTATAAATTTCACGCGACGTCATGAAGTACGCACTTTCAGGTAAGTGTCGAAAACTGTCAGGAGCTCGAGAGATGAGGAACAAGCAGCCGGATGACTGCGGCTTTGCCGCGGCGCTGCAGGCGATCGGCGGAAAGTGGAAAACTTCTTTGCTGTGGGCTCTGCACCTGCGTCCGCACCGCTTCGCCGAACTGCGCCGGTTGTCGCCCGGCATCAGCGAAAAAGTCCTCTCACAGCAATTGCGGCAGATGGAAGCTGACGGCCTGATCAGCCGCCATGACCATAACGAGGTCCCGCCGCGCGTCGAATACGCGATCACACCGCTTGGCCTCAGCCTGAACGACGCCGTCACGGCCATGTCGAAATGGGGAAAGCAGCATGAGGCTTGGAAAGCTCGCCAAAAGTCAGCAGCTTAACCAAGAAAGAAATTCTTGCGCCGGCAGCAGCCCGTCTCTGGCGCGAAACTCGATCGCAAGCGGATTTGTTTTCGGACTAGCAGTGGTTGCGACCACTCCTCACTCCGGTGGGGCAGCGCCAATGCCCGACACTCGGCCGCGTTCTTCAAAAACGGTCCTGCACATGGGGCCGGAATGAACCAGTCCCGCGTGCTGTCATGGCTGCCAAATCGGAGATGCGAGTTGGAGAGCGCCGGCACCGGATCGCGAAGGTCGGCCACGCGATCCGATGCCGGCGGCCTTTGCCCGAACCTGATGCGCTATTGATTGATTTCAGGCTCGACGAGCCGTGCCAGGTTTCGCAGCGACTCCTGCCAACCGAGATAACAGGCCTCGGCTGGAATGAGGTCCGGCACGCCTGCCTGCACGATCTCCAGCTCGGTACCGACCGATACCTTCTTCAGTGTCACGGTCACCTGCATCTCGCCAGGCAGGTTGGGGTCGTCGAACTTGTCCGTGTAGCGCAGGCGTTCGCCTGGGACGAGCTCGACATATTCGCCGCCAAACGCGTGGCTTTCGCCGGTTGTGAAGTTCCGAAAGGACATTTTGAACGTGCCGCCGACATTTGGCTCCAGATGATGCACAGTGCAGGCGAAGCCGTTGGGCGGAAGCCATTTCGCGAGCGCGTCCGCCTCAAGGAACGCGCGATAGACTTTCTCTGGGCTAGTTGCCAGAACGCGGTGCAAGCGTATGGTGCTGGGCATGATCGTTTATCCTTTTGAATTGACGGATGGATCCCATGACTTGCCGATCCATGCACCGAGGACGAACGAGGCTGCGCCAGTCCGACACGCGATCTCAGATTTCTTGAAAGGCGCCAATTTCACACGTCGCTCCCATGGCCGGGCAGCTTGGCGACCCGGCCCGGCTGTTCCGTGTCCGCAGCACGGGAGGCGCATCCAGGCGTGACACCGCGGCGTGCCCGCCGCACAGGGCCGCCTGCTACCCTGCATGATTTTGTCCTTAAATCGCTTCCGATTTAAGGAATGCCGGTCATTCCCGAAGCGTCTCGCGCATCCGCTCTCTCGCAGCATCGTGAGCTTCGAGCGCGGCCTGACCCGCCTTGTCGAAGAGGTTCTCCGCGGTACTCACCGCCTCACCGACCACTTCGCTCGTCTTCTCGGCGATGGTGTCGCGCACTTGATCCGAGGCTTCGCCCAATGCCTCGTCCTCGGCCTCTGTGCGAGGCAGGGCGGCTCCTATCGCCGCGCCAACGGCAAAAGCGAGCGCACCGCCGACGAGCGGCTGGTCGCGAAAATGCTTGAGAATGGCGGCATTCAAGTGCGCGCCCTGGTCTTCGAGAGATCTGCCGGCGGCTTGCACACTGTCTGCAAGAGACCTCCCGGTCTCGGCAATGGCACCTGACATTCGGCTTGCCGAAGCACTTACCTCCCGCCATGTTCTGGACGCCCACCCCGAGGCCTCATCGAAAAGCGCCCCGGCCTCGTCGCGTATATCGTCGATCTGCTGGCCCGCAGCGTCGGCAAAGCCACGGTAAATCTTACCGGCAGGATCGACGAAGTGACCTGCCCTGCGGCCCTCAAGGTCGGTTCGGGCCCTGAAACGGTTGCCGGCTTCATCGGCGAAATGACTGTATCGCTCGCCGAAGCTCGCCTCTACTGGGCCTGTGCGCCGCACGGAACCGGTAACGGTTGCGAGCGGATAGTCGTCCAGACCATCCTCCAGCTTTCTCACTCCGGGCGCGCGTGAGGCCGGATTGGCGATAAGCCAGGCGAGACTGATCCCCATCAAAGCGACGGGAACGGGATTACTCCTCAATGCCACACCGAGGTTGCTGAGATACTCGGCTCCGCCGCTCGTCTTGGCATATTCGAGCAATTCGTCCATCAGTTGGCCCGGCGACATGCGCTCCTGAATCGCGTGGAGCTTTTCCTCGATGCGCTGGCGGTCGGCCTCGATCTCGCGCTGCAGTTCGGCAGCCGAGTGGGTTTCCACGGAGTCGTTCATTGCACTCTCTCCTTCACCACGTCCACGTCGCGCTGTAGCGAGGCTGCCGTCCTGTCGAACTTGAAACTGCCGCTTCTAAGCGTCGAGAGGGCCCGCGAAACCATCGCCCAAGCGAGGAGCGCCACCACGACACCGACGATGGCGGCGGCCGCTGCATCGGCATTCGGTTCGGTCAAACCCTGAACAACGAGAAATGCGGCCAATCCCTGGACAACTGCACTCAACAGCACGCCGATGGCACCGATTGCAAACACCAGGCCGATGAGGAGCGTCTCGATGCTGCCTACGGCGCGACTCAAGTTCTCCGACGCTTCGGCCTTGGCAAGATCTATTTCCTTCCGGAAAAGGCCGGATATGTCACCTACCAGGCTCGTCATGAGTTCGGATAAGGGGCGATCATGGTTAGCCATTGCGGAACTCCTCCTCCTGTCGAACCGGCTGACCGGCCGACGGCGATCGCGAGGGGTGAAGGGAAGCGCCCCGGCTGGTACGACGCTCGGCCGAAGCGAGCAGGAACCGACTGGCCGTCAGTCCTGCAAGTGCCGCCATCCCGAGAAATGCAAGCGGTTGCCTTCGACCGAAATCCTCGGCCATCGCGGCGATTTCGCCGAGATCGCGATCCTCTATGTTGCGGGCGTAATCTTTAAGCGAGCGGCCCATCTGTCGGGCATAGCGACCGAGCGCCCGTTGATCGGACGCTTCGAGCTCAGAGCCGACCTTCTCGATTGCGGCTCCCACGCCGTTCAACTGACGCGCCGCCAGGTTTTTCTCGCCTTCCGCGGTGCGGCTGACCGCCGTCTTGACCTGCTCCGTTTGCTGCTTCGCGAACTGTCGACCCTCAGACAAGTCCTCGCGAAGGGCTTGTTCCAAGTTGCGCTCTGTCGCCTGCTCGCTGATGCTCGTGGCGTCTTCCCCTAGCCGAGTGCCGGAACCAACCGACGGCGTTTCCGGCAGTCCGGATGGGTCGCCCGGCCCGCGGGCACTTCCTTCATTGCTCATTTGGGTTCCTCCCGATCAGGAACTGATCTTAGGTGTTACTAATATGATCCGAACAACCGAAACGGCGCCTTTGTTCCCTTTGGCACGGTGGTTCGGAGCAATCACCGCCAGGAGATGATCTGGCGCGTGCGACCCTCCTACTCAGGCCCTCGAAATGTGTGGAAACGAGTGCCGGGCAGGTGAAGCTCGCGCCGAGACTTACGTGGAATGTTGTTGCGTATGCACTGCACAGGAGCGATTGGCGCTCCGATTGGCACCGTGCGCAGGCGCAGTTAGGCAGTGTGATCCTCGAATCCTCATCGGTCGCCCGTCACGGCATTACGCAAGTTCCGACGGCAACGCCAACGATGTTCAGATTTCATAGAGCTCGATCGGCTGCTCAAAGCCCTTCAAGTGGTATGCCCGGCCTTCGCTTTCGGCCGTTTGGCTCTGGGCCCGCTCGCAAACGGCCCTGGTGACGAGAATCCGCCCCGCTTCTGCGGCTGACTGGGCACGGGCGGCAGTATTTACGACGGTTCCAACGGCAGTCAGGTCGCGATGCGCCCGGCCGAACTCTCCGAAGCTGGCCTCGCCGGAGTCGATGCCGATACCAATAGCGAGTTCACTTCCGCTCAGGCCGATACCTTCAGCCAGGTGAAGTTCACGGCGCAATTGGCAGCGGCGCTGGATTTCTTTCGCAGCGAGCACGGCACGTTCGGCGTGGTCGTGGTGCGGGATCGGAAAGTTGAAGATTGCCATGACCGCGTCCCCGACCGTCTTGTTAAGAAGGCCGTCGAATTCCCAAATAGCCGTGGCACATTCATCGTAGAAATCATCGAGCAGCGAGGAGACGGTGTCTGCCGAAAGCGACTGCGAAAGCGTCGTATAGCCTCTCAGATCTGCAAAAAGCACAGACACATCAACAGTGATCTTGCGGGCTTTCATCACGCGCGTGAACATGAGTTCGCAAATTGTGCAGGTGTTCGGATTCATCCGGCTCGGGCGGATGCCAAAGGCGCGGAAGGGAATGGAAGCCGGGCCTCGCAGGGGCACGGGGAGACGCATCTGCTCCCAGCAGCCCTTGCAAATCCTCGATTGAGAAAAAGACATGTTGCCGCGCCCCAGTTTACGCGTCGCGCCGTGATATTCGCACATCCGGCGCGGAAAATCTTCCCGAAAGCCTGAGCACAGGAGAGAACGATCGACGGGCCGAATAGCCGCTGACGCAAGCTACCGCCGCGCCGCGTCGGACGTCTCGCTACTGCATGTCTCCTTAAACCGACATCGGTTTACGGAGACATGCAGCGATTCAAAGTGGCTACAGCTTCGCTCGGCTTATGGAAGTTCGATCTCGCCGTCTACCACATGGTTTAGGCCGGTGCCTTCCGCCGTCAGCGTCATGCGGACCTTCAACTTCTTGCCGCCGATCTTTCCGTCGCGCACCGTCTCCTCGATCTTGCGCTGAGAGGTGACGCCGACTTCCTTCAGGAACTTGCGGATCGACATGTTGAAGGCGTCTTCGCTCATGGCGGAACTCCTTTTGTGTCCGGAAGGGATTGTAAGGGAAGGCAAGTGGTCAGGGAAGCAGGCCCATTGGCGCGATGCCATGGAAATAGACCCCGAGCCACGGAGGAGGCGTCGGGGTCCTTGAAGTTGACCGGCCCGTTGGGAAGGAGGAGCGGACCCGATCGACGTGTTGCGCAGAAGGAGGAGGTACTGCGCCTTCACAATGATGAGCATAGATTAATCGCTATCATCGAATAGTGCCCGAGGTAACAGCGCAGTCTAGCGCAAATCAATGCGCTTCGCTTCAAGTGAGATGCGCGCGACATAAGGCATCTGTCACGCTGCCAGAGAAGGCGGCCTTCAGGTCGAAGCCACGCCCGGTGGCGTGATCAAGCGCTCGCGGACTTTGACTTGGCGATCGAGCTCGCGATTTGCAGAGCCTCGATACCTATCTGACGCAAGAGGCCGGTGGTCGCAGGATTGAAACCACAAAAGTATAAGCCATCCTTGGCCGGCTGAAGCTCGCCCCTTCGCGGCTTGAGAGCACCTTGGAACCGCTCGTCGAAGTCCGGCAACAGCGTCTCGAGAGCGGGCCGGTAGCCGGCTGCCAGCACAATGGCATCGAAATCTGCGGAGTCTCCGTTTGCGAAGTGTACGCGCGAGCCAACCGACATTTCGATGGCCGGGAACACCTTGATCCGGCCTTCTCTGATCCTCGCGATCGTGCCGATGTCGATCAGAGGCGTTCGGTCCCGCTCCATCATGCTAGCGAGGGGGCCCCATCGGGAACGTCTGAGGCCAAGTCCTTCGAGATCGCGATAGCGCATGTGCAGAATCGGCGCATTGACCGCATCGACCACTCTGTACGGAAAGTGTCGTTGAAGGATAGCGATTGTCGCGGTCGGCACACCTAGTATTTCCCTCGGAACAACATTGACCGGACCACGGACCGCCATCGCCACCTCGAGACCCGCTTCGGCACATTCGAGCGCGATCTCGCCTGCCGAATTTCCGAAACCGACCACCAGAATTCGACGTGCATTGAGAGCACGCGCGTTCCGGTATTCGCAAGAATGAATGATGTTCCCTTCGAACGTTTCTTGACCAGCCCAGTGTGGTCTGATCGGAGCGTTTGAGAGCCCGGTGGCGATGATGACGGCGCTGGATTCGAATACATTGCCATCGGCCGTTTCGACGACCCAGTCCGCAGCTTTTCGGACAGATGCGACGCGTTTGCCGAATTCGATTTGAACGTCATTTGCCCGCGCGTAATCTTCGAGATATTCGATGACTTGCAAGCGTGATGGATATCTTGGGAATTCAGCCGGCATCGGCCTTCCCGGAAGCGCCGAGTGTGTCTTCGCCGTATGCAGACGAAGACGCTCGTAATGCCTCCGCCACGAAGCGGCGAGCTTGTCTTGCGCTTCGAGGACCACCGAGTGACAGCCTTCCGCGCGGAGCGCGGCGGCACATGCAAGCCCTGCTGGTCCCGCACCGACGATGATCGTTTCCCCAGTTGCCACCGACAGTTCCTCCCGGTGAGCCGTTGCGTTGAGCTCCATAGGCTAACGGAACTGTCACCGGATATCGACTTCGATCGTGTCCGGCACGCGATGCAGGTGGCGCTTCCGCTAAATCCTGTCCGCGCAGCTCTTGACGGCGTTGGCAAATGAGAACAAAATGAGAACAATCATGGAGATTCTCATGACCCATGCAGACGAAGTGATTGAGCGCGCGCACTCGGTCGTGGCCGCTTTGCGCGCAAAAAGAGAGCGCGAGGCGGAGCGGCGCAAAGAGGTGTTTGGGCGCATCGACGTCGGCAAACCCTTGCCAATGCCAAATCGTGGCATTCAGCTCAGTCTGAAATTGCAGTGACCGCCCAGAAAGACCGCGCCGAGCTCGACTGAGCGGTCGAGCTCCTTCGCCTGCTCTGAGCAGTTCATGAAGCGAGTCACCACGGTTCGTCACTGCAGCTCATGGTGATCATTTCGCTCCGCGGATCCGCGAACGGCACTGCGAGGAGGACAGGTCAGCTTCGACGCGACGGATTCACCTCGTCGGTCATGCCACCGGCATAAACCGTCGAGAGCCTGCGGTAGTACCCCGATCTCAGTGCAAGAATCGTCACGACCACGCCGATCATACCCGCAAGCGTAAACACCAATGCTATGCCGCGCGCCGGGCCTGTGCCGAACCAGTCGCCGATGGCCTTGCTCCCTGCCCCGTCGGTCATGAAAGGCATGACCACGAACTGGGTCAGTGGACCGATCAAGAAGGCGGTCAGGGGCGAAGCGGCTTGTTCAACCGACTGGGCAAAACCAAAGACGCGGCCTTGGCGTTCCAAAGGAACCACCTTTTGCAGGACGGTTTGCTCGGCCGCTTCCGCATACGGCGCAAGCAGCATCCAAATGAAGCATCCGCCCGCCAGCAGCCAGATGGAGGACTGGATCGTGAAGACGCAGCACACCGACCAGGTGACGAGATTGACCAGCAGCAACGTGCGCAACGGATTCCTGCCCAACCCCCTCCTCGATATGACTATGCCGCTGATGATGAAGGCGGTCGAGAGCACGCCGAACAACAGTCCCCAGATCTGCACCGATACCAGGGAGAGGCCATAGGCATCCAACAGCGCCATGAAAATGCCCCCCAGGAAATTGTTGAAGGTGGCAAAAAAGATGAGCGCAAAAAGGCCCGGCACGGCAGCAATCACCGCAACCGTTCCTCTGATGTCGACGCGTTTGGGTTCGGCGGGTTGGTCGGGTGCAGCTTCCACATGCGTTTCGCGGATCTGGATGAAGGTAAGGTGCGTAAAGGCCAGGAAAGTCAAAACGAGCGCGAACGCCAGCGTCGCCACCATGCCGCCCCAGGCGACCAGAAAACCGCTGATGACCGAGGTGCTGAGAAAGCCGATGCCGGTCACCATGCCGACAAGGCCATTGGCCTTGTCCCGCGAGCCTTCGGGAATAAGCACGGTCACCAGTGTCGGCAGGGCAATAGAACGGATATTGCCGGCAATGACACCGAGCATCACCAACAGCACGAAGAACCAGAGGTGAAAGCCGTACGGATCGGCGAAGGCGGACGGCGGCGACAACAGCAGCAGCGCCAACGACAGCACATAGAAGCCGGCCGACACCACGCTCGAGCCGAGCATGGCCAGCTTCTTGGGATTGTGATCGACGATGCTGCCGAGCAAGAATCCGAAGCCTGAGGTAAACACCAGGTAGACGCCGGCGATCATGCCGGTCGCAAATACGGACTGCGTCTCGATATAGACCCAAAAGGTCAGCGCGAACCAGACCGTGAAATTCGTGATATTGGCGATCAAGTTGTTGCCGAGAAGATGGTAAAACGTACCCATCGGCGCCTCCCTGGTTGGCCCGGCTTGGCGTAGCAGGAAACGGCAAGCGAACAAATGGTACTCACTGCAACAGGCGCAATAATCAAGTATAGTTTCCTGAGCGATTGCAGACGGAGTAAAGGGAGATGTCCGTCGACACCGGTCCAGGCAAAATAGACGCCGAATATGCGATTGAATACCTCCAGGAGCACCCCGAAGCCGGGCTTTGCTGCGAGGATCGGCGCTGGTGGATTACGCCGAATGCAAACGAGACCGACCGGCAGGTCCTACTTCTTGATGGCATTGAGGCCGAGCGGCTTAAGGATAATCCCCGCCTTCGGCTCGTGTCCGGAATAGCCCATCGAGGCCGGTCGCTCTGGATCCTTCGGAGAATGACGTAACCGGACCCTTCATGTTCACGGAGCCGCCAGTGGATGTTGTCGTGGGTGCCACAAAACTCCTGGTAACGTTGCCGCTGGTGGCGACTTTCGCATACGCGTCGCTTGTCGGTCTGACGTATGTGTCGCAGCGCGCCCTCCTCTACCCCGGCGCAAGGCTGACGCTGGCTCCAGAGTCTGCAAGCTGGGGGGAGAGCGTCAAGATCAGGACACCCGATGGAGAGACGCTTCACGGCCTTTACATGCAGGGCAAACCCGACATGCCGTCGGTGCTGTTCTTTCTCGGCAACGCCGACCGTGTCAGCAACTACGGCTTTTTCGCGCGGGCACTGGCCTGGCGGGGCGTCGGGCTGCTCGCAATTTCCTATCGCGGCTATCCGGGTTCAACCGGCACGCCGAGCGAGGCCGGGCTACTGACCGACGGCATTGCCGCGTTCGATTGGCTTTCGGCTCGTTCTGAAGACGAGATCGTTGTGCTGGGTCAATCATTGGGAAGCGGCGTTGCCGTGAATACGGCTCGGCAAAGACCGGCTGCGGCCGTCATTCTTGTTTCTGCCTACCTGTCTGTCCTGTCGCTCGCTCAGATGCACTACCCGTTCTTTCCGGTTGGCCTTCTCATCAAGGATCCCTTCCGTTCGGATTTACGAATAGCGCAGGTGAGGCAACCAAAGCTGTTTATTCACGGTCGGCGCGACACCATCATCCCGCTGTCTTCCGGCGAGGCGCTATATGACATCGCTTCCGAGCCAAAACAGATGCTGATCTACGACGGCTTCGGTCATAACGATCTTTGGGACGCCCGCATGGTTCACGACGTCCTCCGCTTTGTGGAAGCGCTGAAGTGAAGCCTCGTCCAAGGCGTCTTGAGCGATGGCAGTAGCCGCGATATGGGCGGTTTTGTCCGCCGCGCTCATTCAACGGGCGATGAAAAGCAGGTCGAAGCCCTTGAGTTCGCGTTGGGCGATCGACTTGCGGATTGCCGACCAGATCGCCGAGGGATTTTCCAGTCGAAAACCGCGGAAGCTCCGGATGAGCCGGAACGTCGCCGCGGCCGTGCGCGCGAGGCGCAGAATGGCGGGGCCGGAAAGCGAGGCGGCAAGAATTTGCGGGTGGACTGCCAGGAGCACACCGGCAGTCCTCTTCCGGTCGATCGCCCGAAACTGATCGAGTACCTTGTATTCGTACCCCTCGATATCGACCTTAAAGCAGAGGCGCTCCGTTCTCGCCATTGCCTGAAGTTCCGGAACGGTGACCGTGTTGGCCGTGATCGACATGCCGGTATCGTCGGCGATCAGCGCCGAAGTCTCGGAACTGCCGAAACCGCCGCCGACGGAGTTGAGGACCAGGCACTCGTCGTGCGACAGCGCCGCGTTAACGAGCGCGACCGCTCCCGCGTTAGTGCCTTTCATCTCGGTGAGGATGCCGAAGCAGACCGGATCGGGTTCGACGGCGATGACATTGTCGGCGATCTGCGCCGTCCAGTAAGGCGTCACGCCGATCCAGCCGCCGATATCGATGTAGGTTGTCGTCTCGTCGACGAGACGTTCGATATTGCGGAAGGTGCCGGGCTCCCATTGGCCCGCCTGCAACCGACAGAAGAAACGAGCCTTTTCGGGCTTGTCGGGAAAGTAAACGGTTCTCTGGAAGTAGGTTATGGCGCGCATCGCGCTTCTCTACCGCATGATTCCATGAGTCGGAACCGGTTTCGGCGGAAATCGCGCAACGGCAGGAATGCAGCAAGCGGCTGCCAAAGTGGTTCGACGAACTCAGGCTTCCGCCCGCTGCGCGCGGCTGCGCGCCTCGGTGAGTTCGGAGGTCGTCTGGCTGAGACGGTCGGCAAGCACTCGCATGATCTCGACCGCCATCTCGGGAAAATCAGCGAGCAGTTTCAGGAAATCATCCTTGCGGATGCGCAGGGCTTCAAGCGGAGTGGTCGTTCTGATGGTTGCCGTACGTGGTGTGTTGCAGAGAATGGCGATCTCGCCGACGATCGAATTCTGCTCCACGTCCGCGACCTTCAACTGCCCATTCGGCGTTGCCACCAGCACATCAGCCTTGCCCGAAAGAATGACGTAAGCCGCGTCGCCGATGTCACCCTGGCTAAACAGGTTTTCCCCCGCACTGTACATCACCCGGTCGGAGGTGAAAGCCAGAAGCTTGAGCTTTGCAGGCGGCAACCCGGAAAACAGTGTTATCCGGCGCAACATTTCCACTTCGTCTTTTAGGAGCATAACCGTCCGTTTCTCCGAATGTGCCTCGGGCGCAAACACGTCCAATCCCAAGCCGCGGGGAAAATATGCTTGCCTCCCGACATCAATATTACATCAAGATGCCAGTTCCTTATAGTCGCTGTCTTTTGGCCGCTCTTCCAGCGCGTCCTCTTGGACCAGGCGGCCGTTTTCGAAATGCGCGACGCGGTCGAAGAGTTCCGAGAGAACCGGATTGGAGAGGACCCAGACGATGGCCGGCCTGCGCTCGCCTTCCCGCAGGAAAGCGAAGACGTTTCGGGTGATCTGGTCCTGCGTGCGCTGGTCGAGGGCCAGGAGCGGCTGATTGAAGATGTAGAAGTCCGAGACGCGGATGAGCGCGCGTGCCAGGTTGAGCTTTTGCCGCTGACCGGCAGTGAGCCGCTTGCCGCCGGCACCGACGTTGAAGTCGAGCCCGAAGGCCAGAACCTTGTTGTAGAGTCCGAGCGACTCGAAGAGATCACGCACGATCGCACGAATCCGTTCGGAACCGTCCGTATGCTTGTGCCCGATGCGCCCGAAGAGCACGTTGTCGATAATGCTCGCCGATGCCATGTAGCGGTTCGGCTGGTAGTGCTCGATTATGCCGACGAGATCGGCCGGCAGCCCTTCGCTGAACTCGCTCCGCGCCTCGACGATCTTCTGCATCAGCTCGTCGGTCAAAAGACCGAAACGGTGCCGCGGCTCGATATAGCCGAAGCACAGGCGGATGATCTTGATCGCGTCCTCCTCCGAGACGTCCTCGATCGGGCGCCCCCTCACCTTCTGCAGAAGCGCTTCGTAGACGGGGATATCTTCGGCCGTCATGAAGGTGAGCTGCTGGAAGAACGGATGATCCGGCGGCAAGTCCCGGAACAGTTCGACGACGTTCTCGGCAATCTCCAGCCCCATCTCGTAGAAGGTCTCGTGCAGCCCGGCTCTCTTCAGGACCGTCTTGAAGAAGGGATGGCTCTCGAGCGCTTTCTCCCAGCGGACGGTATCGGTCACCGTTCCGAAGAGCAGGTTTTCGCCGACGGTCGCCTCGACATTGTAGGAGCCCGGTTCGAAGAACACGACGAGATCGCTGAGCTTCTCAGCCTCGAGACGCCGGCGGAGCGCGGAGCGCATGGCCACGATCTCGCCCGCAAAAGCTTCATGCTCGACCGGATTGATGGTCGAACGGACGGCCAACGCCGTGATGTCGTTCGTCAGAAGCACGGCATCGAGCACGGCCTTGATCCTGGCGAATAGATCGTCGGGATCGGTCGCGTCCGCAGCCTCGTAGTCGATCCAGTCGCTGTTGAGGTCGAACGAAGGATTGCCGGCGAGCTTCGCTTCCAGGAGCTCCCATCGACGGTGGGCGGCCTTGTCTCCTTCATAAACCGTCTCCGTCAGCGGTGCGTGCTTCAGCCCATAGAGCAGGTTGTCGCCGAGGCTGCCGTGGAAGGTATAGACCTCTGAAGAGGCGTAGGAGATCCGCCGTCCGGTGATCGACTCGGGCAAGTCGTGGATGTCGACATCACCGACGACGATCCTGCCGCTTGCCGGCCAGATCAGTCGGCCGAAAGCCTCGGCCAGAGCCTCGCCCCCACCCCCGCTTCCGCCGGTAACGGCAACCGCTTCACTGGGATGGACCTGGAGCGACACGTGTTCCACCACCTTGGAGCCGCCATCATCGGCGACAGTCAGGTTGACGGCGGCGAGCGGCCCGGCGAGCGGTGGTGCCGGAACTGCGGAAACCTCCTGCACTTTCGCGTCGATCAGCGGCTCGACGCTGAACTGTTCGACGACCTGAGCGTATTTGACCTGCACGTCCTGACGAGCCTGGTCCCAATCGATCAGTTCCTTCAGCGGGCCCGGCAGATCCTTGTAGGCGCCGATGACGGCGACGAGCTGGCCGATATCGAGCCGCCCCTGCAGCGCAAAGTAACCGCCGATCGAATAAAACAAAAACGGCGTGACCTGGGCGAGGAAGTTGTTCAGGAACTTGACCAGGAACTTCCACTCGTAGAGGTCGTAGCGGATCTTGAATATCCGGCCGAGGCGCGCGGCGATGTCGGCCCTCTCATAATTGGACGTGTCATGGCCGCGGATCGCGCCGATGCCGTCGACGATCTCGCTCACGCGGCCGGAGAGCTCGCGCGCCGTCAACTGCCGTTCACGGCCAAGCACCAGCAATCGCCGGCGCATGCGCGGGATGATGATCGCCTGCACGGCAACGATGACCGCGGCGATGAGCCCGAGCCAGAAGCTCTGGAGCAGGATGAAGATCAGCGCTGTCAGCGCCTGGCCGCCAAGGAGTGCCGGCTGCACGAAGGCGTCGCCGGTGAAGCCGCCCATCGGTTCGACCTCGTCCTTGATCATCGTCGCAATTTCGGCTGGCTTCACACGCTTGAAATGGCCCGGCGGAAAGCGCAGGACGCGGTCGATGAGTTCGAAGCGGATGCGCCGCAGAAGCCGTTCGCCGAGCCGGCCCTTATAGGTGTTGATGTAGAACTTGAAGAGACCGTTGATGATGACGAGCAGGAGAAACACGAGGCTCAGCGCCAGGAGCATCCCCTCGCGCTCGAGCTGAAAGCCTGAAAACAGATTGATCTCGCCGAAGAACGGCAGGCTGAAGGAGATCGGCAGGAAGGGCTGAGTCGAACCTGGGCCTTCGAAACCCTGCCCCTGAATCGGTCCGTTGACGATCTGTTTCGGCAGATCGAAGGACAGGAAATAGGGGATCATCGACAGCGCCACGACCAGCAGAATCCAGAGCTGCTGCTTGCGGGTGTGAGTCCAGATGTAACGGGAAAGACGTGGTTCCATGGGCCGACAATGAGACCTAATCTAAAACTCGGGATCGCACGGCCGTCTTGCCGGCGGACGTATGCCGCAAATGGTACCCTTCCGCCTGCTCTTCAATAGCTCCGCCCCTTATCCGCAAAATCGTGACTGCCCGGATTGAGAGCAGAGGCGTGTTCTCTGTCAAGCACCGGACAAGGTTAAGCAAACGATCACCCGTCAGAAGCGGTCGGTCCCTTCCGCGGCCGCGATCCACCCCGCGCCCATGCCGCTTGCGCTCCCTCGACCGTAAGCTTACAACAGCCGCATGACGCATGCCAGCCACTCGCCCCACCCTCCCGCAGATTGGCACGAAAACGCCTATGACCTGGCCCGGGGGCTGGCCGCCTATTCCGGCAGCAGGCTCGTGGATGGCATCGCCCGGGTCATCGCGAAGCATCCGGAAGCGAATATCGCCAACGCCTTCAACCATAAACAGGTCGGCTGCAAGATCTGGGCCCGAGACAAGCTCCTTGAACGCGCCGGTGCATCATACCGCCGGATCGTCGTGCTCGGCGGCTGGTACGGAATTTTGCCGGCCATGCTGCTCGAGGACCCGCGCTTCGATATCGAGGCGGCCGACAGCTACGACATCGACCCCGCGGTGGAGCCGGTCGCACGGACGCTGAACGCCGCCTTCGGCGACAGGTTTCACGCAATGACGGCGGACATGTATGCGCTCGACTATCGCAACCTGAATGCGGACCTCGTGATCAACACGAGTTGCGAACATATCGCCGACCTCGGAAATTGGCTCAGCCTCGTCCCGGGTGGCACCCGCGTCCTCTTGCAGTCGAACAACTATTTCAGCGAGCCGACGCATATAAGCTGCGTCTCGTCGCTCGAGGAATTCCGTATGCAGGCAGGTCTCGCGCGTATCGACTTCGCGGGCGCGCTGCCCATGAAGAAGTACACCCGCTTCATGCTGATCGGGGTGGTGTGAGAGCGAGCCTCAAAGTTGAAGGAAACCGCTGTCAGCTTGCTCACCTGCGCTTCAACACGAGGCGCTGTTGCAGGATTCTCGCCGTGCCCGCCGCTCCGTCGAGCTCGAGCGGCGGTATTTCCGGCTTCGGCCGCGCAAGCATCGCTTCGATCTTGCCGGCTAGAAGCTCGGGCGTGATCCCCTCCTCCGGCAGAACGCCAGCCAGGCCGAGCTTCTCCAGCCTCACCGCACGCGTGCTCTGTTCGGTTTCCCCGCCTGCGGTAAACGGGATGAGCAGGGAAGCGCAGCCGGCGCGGAGAACGTCGCAGACGGTGTTGTAACCGGCCTGCGAGACGGAGAGACGTGCCCCAGCAAGCAGGCTTGCGAAATCCTGGCGGAAGCGGAAGAGGCCAACGCCGTTTCGCGCCGCAGTCGTGAATGCGTCGAAATCCACCTCGGGCAGGTTGGGGCCGGTCACCAGACACCAGCGAAGCGTTGCCGGCAGGAGCTTCGTCGCCTCGAGCGCGGCTCCGATCAGCTCCCTGCCGACGGCTCCCCCGCCGGCGGAGACGACGATATCGAATATCTCGGTCGGTTCGGCCGGCGGAGGCGGGGCAACAAGGCCGGTGTAGGCCACCTTGCCTTCCACCTCGGCCGCGAGAGGAAAGGTCTCCTCGAGTCGCGCAAAGCTCGGGTCGCCGTGGACGAGCACGAGGTCGAAATGGTTCTTGACGAGGTCTACCGTTTCCTCGGCGCGTCCCGGCTTCGTCCGCTCCTGGAGAATGTCTCGCAGCGAAGTCGCCACCATCGGGCGCCGCTCCATGGCTGCGACGGCATCGAGTAAAGGCAAGAGCTCGAAGCGCATCTGACGGCGCCCGAACGGGAAGGCCTCGATTATGACGACATCCGGATCGGTGCGATGAAGCGCCTCAATCAGCAGGTTCGTGCGGTGTTCCTCGAAGGCCTTCGTGACCGGATTGCCGTCGCTGTCGACGAGCCCCGAAAAGCCCTTGTCCCCGGCCGTGACCGGCGGCAAGCCGACGGCCGTCACGCCCTCTCCCGGAAATCCCGGCACCGGTGTGCCGCCTGTGACCATCGTGACCTCGAAATCGTCCTCTACGAGAGCCTTCGCGATCCGGCTCGCACGCGCCAGATGGCCGATGCCGAGAAGATGCTGCACATAGAAAAAAACGCGATGTCGGCTCAAGGGGCCCGGCTCCATTCGCTTTCGAAGAGCCCGCTCAACTGGCAGACGCTCGAATGGTGATCGAACTCGGCGCGCACGCGCTGTTCCGCCGCGGCGCCAAGGCGCCGGCGCATTTCCGGATCGCGGATCAGCCGCTCGAGCGCTAACGCGAATGCGCGCGGGTCCTCCGACGGCACCACGAGGCCGTTTTGACCGTCGTCGAGCAGTTCCGGAACCCCGGCGACCGCCGTCGAGACGCATACGAGCCGCTGGCTCGATGCCTCGACCAGGACGTTCGGCAGCCCGTCGCGATCACCATTGGCCGCAACCCGGCACGCCAGCGCAAAGATGTCGGCTTCGCGGTAGTGCGCCAGTACGTCCTTCTGATCGAGCGCGCCGCGCCAGCGAATGCGATCCGCAAGGCCGAGCCTGCCGGCAAGCGCCTGGAGTTCGGCTGTAAGCTCTCCCGCGCCGATATGCTCAAAGCGCCACTTGAGATCGGCAGGAAGTGACGAAAGCGCCTTGAGAAGGACGTCATACCCCTTCTTGGCGACGGCGCGCCCGACGCTGACGATGCGAACCGGGTCGATCGGGTCGGAGCCGTCCCGGGCCGAATGGCTGCCCTCGAAAGACGGAAATCGGTCGAGATCGAGACCGTGATAGCTCAGATGGACGCGGGACTTTTCGCGCGTGAGGCTCCGCAGGTGGTCGTAGCCGTTCCGCGTGCAGGTGACGGTCCAGCGGGCGCGCCCGAGCTTTTCCGAAAGCTCCCAATCCGGAGACGTCCAGATGTCCTTCGCATGGGCCGAACACGTCCACGGAATGCCGGCGATGATGCTGGCATAGGCAGTCACCGAGGCGGGTGTGTGGATGAAATGCGCATGCAGCCAATCGGCGCCTTCCGGCCATTCGGCAACGAGCACCAGCGCCTGGCCGAGACGACGGAAGCGGTTGCGCGTCCTGTCCCGGCGAAGGTCCCGAAGGAATTGTCGGAGTGCCGGCCAGAAACCCGGTTTCGCCACCGTTCGGAAGAGCGCACGACAGACCCGCCAGGGCTCCTCGTGCAGATATTCCGGAAGGTAGTGGACAGCCGCGCGGATCTCATCATGGACGGGGTGACGCTTGCCGTCGGTAGGCCGGCGCAGGGCCACCAGGACGAGGTCGTGTCCCGCCTTCTCAAGTCCAAGCAGTTCCTGCGCAATGAACGTCTCCGAAAGACGCGGATAGCCTTTCAGGACAACGGCAATCTTCTTGTGTGGCGCCACGGGAGTTCAGCTTGTCTTTACGATGCTCAAGTGTTCTTTCGATCTGTGATCGAGCCAGTCTCCGACGACCTCGGATATGTGGACGAGGCCCTCGAGCCTCAGTCCATTGGCGTTGCGCGACGGCGGCGCGCGTTGCGGCAGCGCCTTCAGGGCCGCGGCGAGACGCAACGGATCCTCCGCTTCCTGCGGCAGCAGCATCTCGACGAGACCGAGAGCCGAGGCTCGCTGGGCGCGGATCAATTGCTCCTCGCGTGGCTGGAGGCGCGGCACGATCAGGGCCGGCTTGTCGAAGGAGAGTATCTCGCAATAGGTGTTGTAGCCGCCCATCGAGACGACGCCCTTCGCGCCGGCGATCAACTCTTCCATCCGATTGTCGAATTCGATCATCTTGATGAAGGGGATGCGTCCGCCCTTCTTGATCAACTTGTTCCGTTGCTTGACCGGCATATAGGGACCAAGCACCACCAGCGCCTGATGGGTGAGTTCGGGATCCTGCTGGTAGGCATGGATCACGTCATGGACAAGATCCGCACCATCGCCGCCGCCGCCCGTCGTGACGAGGATGTAGTCGCCTTCCGGCCGATGGCTCGGCGCGCCATCGTGCGGGATGCCCCTTTGCAGGAAACCGACGAAGTTCATGCGCTCGCGAACGGCCGTCGGCACATCCAACCCCACCAGCGGATCGTAGAAATCCGGCGGTCCATAAACCCAGATTGAATCGTAGAACTGCTCGATCTTGCGCATCGTGTCGCGGCGCTTCCACTCCACCTCGAGCAGATGCGGCGCATCCATGATGTCCCTCAAGCCCAGCACCAATCTGGTCCCGTGCGTCTTCAGATAGGTGAGCGTGTCTTCCACCTCGCCGCGCAGTCCCATCGGCTCCTTGTCGACGATGAAGATATCCGGTTTGAAGGTTTCCGCCGTCGAACGGATTATCGACTGCCGCATCTTCAGCGTTTCATGCAGGTCGATGTGCCGGTCGAGAGATGTGTACTCGCCGTTCCTGAGCTTGATGACGCTCGGGATCTTCACGAAGTCGACGCGGGCGCGATAGTCGAAGGCGCCGGCGATGGTCGCGCCGGAAATGATCAGGATCTGCAGTCCGCTGTAGTCTTCGACCAGCGCATGAGCGATCGCGCGGCAACGTCTCAAGTGACCGAGGCCGAAGGTATCGTGACTGTACATGAGGATCCGGGCATCCTCGAAACGCCGTGTCATACGAAGACCCTTTCGCTCTTCAATAGAAGTATCGAGCCTGCTGCAGCGCCCGCTTGCGATCGGACGGCGCGATACCGGGCTATTTGTAGGGATCGGCGGCGTCGCGCAACCCATCTCCCAGGAAGTTGAACGCCAATATCACAAGAATGACCGGTATGGTGGGAAAAAGCAGCCATGGGTAGAATGCGATAACGCTGACGCTCTTCGCCTCGGTGAGCAGGATGCCCCAGCTCGTTATCGGAGGACGAAGCCCGAGGCCGAGGAAGCTCAGCGCGGTCTCGCCAAGTATCATGCCGGGGATGGAGATCGTTGCCGTCGCAATGAGGTGGGACATGAAACCGGGAACGAGATGCCGCGCAATGATACGGCTGCCTCTTGCCCCCATCAACTGGGCGGCGAGAACATAATCCTCTTCCCTGAGGGCCAGCAGCTTGGAACGGACCGCACGTGCGAGGCCCGTCCAGTCGAGAAGCCCGAGGATCACGGTGATGCCGAGATAGATAAGGATCGGGCTCCATGTCGCCGGCATGATCGCCGCAAGCGAAAGCCAGAGCGGAATGCTCGGGATCGACTGAAGAACCTCGATCACCCGCTGAACGACAAGATCGAAGACGCCACCGTGGTAGCCGGCAAGCCCGCCGATGACGATGCCGAGAACGAAGCTGACGGTGATGCCGAGAAGCCCGATCGTCAGCGAGATCCGTGCTCCGTAGATGATGCGCGACAGCACGTCGCGGCCGAGCCTGTCCGTGCCCAGCAGAAAGAGCTGGCCGCCTTCCGCGGGGCAGACCAGATGCAGGTTGCTTTCGAAGAGCCCCCAGAAACGATAGCTGTCGCCGCGACAGAGGAAGCGGATCGGTTCGATGTCCGCCGGATTGTCCGCGTAGTTTCGCTTCAGCGTTTCCATGTCCAGCGTCATCGTCCGGCCGTAGACGAAGGGGCCGACGAAAGAGCCTTCATGGAAGAAATGGACGCGCTGCGGCGGCGCGTAGATAAAATCGACATTGCGCGTGTGAAGGTTGTAGGGCGCCAGGAACTCGCAGAAGAGGATCATGACGTAGAGCGCCGCCAGGAAGATGCCGGATACCAGCGCCACCTTGTGCCGCTTGAACTTCCACCACATCAGCCGGAGTTGCGACGCCTGGTTCACCCGCACCTGCTCTTCGGTCATTACCTCGACAGAATAAGGATCGAACGGTGCGGTCGAAACGTAATGCGGCAGAGGCTCGCCGGGCGCCGGAATCGGGGACGTCACTTTGTGCTCCTGCCTTGCAGACGGATACGGGGATCGAGAACGGCAAGCGCGAGATCGGAGATCAAGACGCCGATTACGGTAAGAAACGCGAGGAACATCAGGAACGACCCGGCGAGATACATGTCCTGGCTCTGCAGCGCCTTGATCAGCATCGGCCCCGTGGTTTCGAGCGAAAGCACGATGGCCGTGATTTCCGCGCCGGAGATGATCGCCGGCAGGATCGAGCCTATGTCGGAAATGAAGAAATTGAGAGCCATGCGCAGAGGGTATTTGACGAGCGTGCGCGAAGGCGAGAGCCCCTTGGCCCGGGCTGTCACCACATATTGCTTCTGAAGCTCGTCGAGCAGGTTGGCTCTCAGCCGCCGGATCATGCCGGCCGTGCCCGCCGCACCGATGATGATGACGGGAATCCAGAGATGTTCGAGGATCGACTTCGCCTTTTCCCAGCTCATCGGCTCTGAGAGATATTTCTGGTCCATCAAATGGCCGATCGAGGTCCCGAACCAGGTATTGGCGAAATACATGAGGATCAGCGCCAGCATGAAGTTCGGGATGGCGATGCCGATGAGGCCGACCAGGGACAGGCCGTAGTCGCCCCAGCTATATTGGTGCGTGGCGGCATAGATGCCGATCGGAAAGGCGATGATCCAGGTGAACATGATCGTGAAGAAGGAGACCAGGACCGTCAGCCACAGTCGGTCTCCGACGACCTCGCTCACCGGCAATTCGTATTCGAAGGAATAGCCGAAGTCGCCCTGCAGCATGCCGCCGACCCAGTACAGGTAGCGCAGCAGCGGCGGCTGGTCGAAGCCGTACTGTTGGCGCAGAGCCTCGATCTGCTCCATGTTGACGCCTTCGCCCTGCGCCCTGATCTCCGCAATGTAGCTTTCGAAATAGTCGCCCGGCGGCAGTTCGATGATGGTGAAGACGAGCGCCGAGATAATGAGGAGCGTCGGGACCATGACCGCGATACGCCAAAGGATGTAGCGCAGCATGTCAGTTGCCCTCTTGCAGCCAGAAGGTATCGGGCTTGTAGACGCCGAAGTAGCTCGTCGGGTCGAAGCCATAGAGCCCCTTTTCGGGGAAATTGCGCAGCCTCGTCGTGACGACGATCGGCTGCAGCGAGCCGTTGACGAGGCCGATCGAGAAGACCTGATCCGTATAGATCGACAGCATCTGCCGCCAGATGTCCGCCCGCTCTGCATCGTCCGATGAAAGTCTCCAGCGTTTGAGTAAGTCGAGAAGCTCGACCACTGGCGGCAGGTCGGGCGCCTCTCCCATTTCACCGTGCGAAATATAGTTCAGGCCCCAAACCGGCCATTGCAGTTGATCATCGGCCGTGGGGGCGAGCTGCCCCGGATTCATGCTCGCAGTCGGCACGCCGTTGTCGATGCCGAACCACATCGACATGATGATCTCTCCTCCGACCGCGCGGCTGCGGAAAGTGTCGCGCTGGGAGGTGCGGATGAAGAGCGAGATCCCGACCTTCTGCCAATAGTCGGTTACGAGCTGCAGCACGTCCGTGTCGAGCGTGCTTTCCCCCGGCGTTTCCACCACGATCTGGGCCTTGCGACCATCGGGAAGGATGCGGATGCCGTCGCTGCCGCGTTTGGCGAGCCCCGCCGCGTCGAGCAGGGCGTTCGCCTGCTCCGGATCATGGGCGATCCAGGCACTGGCGAACTCGGGCCGGAAGAGCGGACTGTCCGGCAGGACCGTATCGGCACTCTCTTTCGTTAGGCCGTAGAAGACCGCCATGTTGATCTCGCGCCGGTCGATCGCAAGCGACAGCGCCCGGCGGACCCGCACGTCCCTCAGAAGCGGGCGCCATACCGGATCGGCGCAGTTGAGGTTCGGAAGCAGCGCGAGACGCGAACCCGACGTCTTCTTCCAGAGCTTGACCTTCACCGGATAGCGCTTCTCGGCATCCTTCAGATAGGTGTAGTCGACGAAATCTATTCCCTGCGCCTGCAGGTCGCTCTCACCCGTGCCGGTCTTCGCGGGAATGAGCGCGGACGAGCTGACACTCAGCACGAAGCGGTCGATATAAGGCAGTTGCATGCCGTTTTCGTCGACGCGATGGAAATAGGGATTGCGCTCGAAGACGAACTGTTCGGCCGGCAGCGGCGTGGTGTTGCGCCATGGATCGAGTGTCGGCAGGTCGGGGTTCTCCGGCCGGTACGAACGCGCCATGCGCATATGGAGCTGGCTCCACTTCTTGAGCCGCTCAGCCTTCAGGATCGCCTTGAGCTTGTCCTCTTCCTGGTACTTCTTGTGGAACTGCTTGAGGTAGGCGGACGGCATGGCAACGACGAGAGGCTGCGGCGCCGCGAGCTTCTGCAGAAAATCCGGATTGGGCTTCGACCAGGAATAGCGCAGTGTACGCTCGTCGATGATCTCGAACTTCGCCGCCTCGCCGTCGATGACCATCGCTGTCGGCAGGCCTGCCGGCGACAGGTCCTCGTTAAGCAGCACATCCTCGAAACAGTAGCGGAAATCCTCGGCCGTCAGCGGCGTCCCGTCCGACCACTTGTGCCCCTCACGCAGATGGAAGGTGAAGATGCGATCCTCGACCGTCTCGTAGCTCTCGAGGACGTCCGGGTGGAGGTTGAGGTCCTCGTCATAGCCGACCAGCCGGGCATAGCCGTAGATGGTCATCAGACGAATGTCCTTGGCGCTGCCGATGATACTGCGGATCGTACCGCCATGTCGGCCGGGCTCGCGCCCCATCCCCGCGACATTGATCACGCGTGGTGTCTTCGGCAGCCGCTCGGCGAGCGGCGGAAGCTTGCCTTCCTGAACGAGCGGCGCGAGCGCGTCGAGCTCGCCCGGTGCAGCAAGCAGGACCTTCGGGAATGCCGTGGATGCAAGGATGGCAAGCGCTGTTCTTCGGGTGATCATGGGCGTAGCTCCCTCGCATCCACCGATTTGCGGGCGAGGACATAATGGCCGCCGCCGAGATCGGCGGGAAAAAGCGCATTCTCCTCTCCGCCGTCCGAAAATTGCACGCCCCAGCGCTGTTGGTCCGATCCTCCGCTCGCCTGAAGCGAATCGAAATCGAGCTTCCGGTCGAGATCGGGGTAGGGAATGGCCGCCAGCAGCGACTTCGTGTAGGGATGGACCGGATTGCGCATCAGCACTTCGCGCGGCGCCAGCTCGACGATCCGCCCGGCGCACATGACGGCGATGCGATCGGCCATGTAGTCCACGACCGCAAGGTTGTGCGAGATGAAAAACGTCGTCAGGCCGAGTTCCTTCTGCAAATCCTTGAGCAGGTTGAGGATCTGGGCCTGCACCGAAACGTCGAGCGCCGAAACGGGCTCGTCGCAGATCAGAAGCTGCGGCACGAGCGCGAGCGCTCGTGCGATGCCGATGCGCTGTCTCTGACCGCCGGAAAAACTGTGCGGGTAACGGTTGATGAAGCGCTGGTCGAGGCCAACCGCCTGCAGGAGCGAGCGAACGGTCTCGACGCGCGACTTCGGCGTGCCGCGCCCGTGAATTTCGAGCGGCTCGCTGAGAATGTTCTTGACCGTCATCCGCGGCGAAAGCGACGAGACCGGATCCTGGAACACCATCTGGATCTTTGCGCGCAGCGCCTTGAGCTCCGACCCATCGAGTTTCAGGACGTCGAGCGCCCCTTCTCCATCGTCGAAAGTGATGGACCCGGTGTCCGGCGTCACCGCCCGCATCAGGATCTTGCTCACCGTCGTCTTGCCGGAGCCGCTTTCGCCGACAAGCCCCAGGCATTCACCGCGACGGATATCGAAGCTGACATTGTCAACCGCGCGATGACTCGACGCGGCGCCGGTGCCGAACCAGCCCGAGCTGCGCGTCGCAAATGTCTTCGATACATTGCGCACGGACACGAGGACATCCGGCCCGGAGACCCTTCTGGCCTCCGGTCTGCCGAGGAGCGTGCCGGCCTTGACCGGCACCTCGCGAAGCGCCTTCAGCCGCTCGCCGGGCTTCATATCGAAATGCGGCACCGCCGCCATCAGCCCTTTGAGATAGGGGTGTTGGGGATTGCGGAAGATCGCATCGACCGGCCCGGCCTCGACGATATCGCCGTGATAGATGACGACGACCTCGTCCGCCATGTTGGCGACGACGCCGAGGTCATGCGTAATCAACAGGATGGCCATGTTGAGTTTGGACTGGAGCTCCCGCAAGAGCTGCAGGATTTGTGCCTGGACCGTCACGTCGAGGGCGGTGGTCGGCTCGTCGGCGATAAGCAGCGCAGGCCGACAGATGAGCGCCATCGCGATCATGGCGCGCTGGCGCATGCCGCCGGAGAGTTCGAAGGGGTACATGTCGTAGGCCCGCCTCGGATCGGAAAATCCGACATAACCCAGGAGCTGTTCCGTCCTCGCCCGCCGCTCGGACCCGTCCGCGTCGGTGTGGATCGCGAGCACTTCGGAAATCTGGTTTCCGATCGTGTGGAGCGGCGACAGTGACGTCATCGGCTCCTGGAAGATCTTGCTTATGCGTGCGCCGCGGATCGCCTGAATCTCACGTCCATCCGTCTCCAGCGAGAGCAGGTCGACCGGTTTCGCTCCGGCCGCCGGATCATTGAACAGCACCCGACCGCCGACCCTCGCCACGCTCGGCAGGATTCCCATGATCGCTTGGCTGATCGCCGACTTCCCGGATCCGGACTCGCCCACGAGCGCAGTCACTTTCCCCGGCAAGATCCTGAAATTCGCTCCGCGAACGGCTTCCACTTCGCCGCCGAGCACCGAGAATGTGATCCGCAGACCCTCAACCCGTAGCAGGTCCGCTCCTGACGTCATCGCAACACGCTTCCCTCATTACCCCTCCTGCACAATTCCCAATCCGGAGCCGCCATGGGCAAAATCATGCAGTAATTTCAAGCGTACAGCGACACTCGCACATTCCAATGAACGCATGACCCGCTGTAGCGTCCGCCACCACAAAAACACTAGCGTAGCTTCAACGGGCTGTCCAGCGTACCGCCGGAGAGCGTGGGAAGACGACGGGGAGCGTCGGTGCCGCCTTACGAGAAGGGGCAAGCGCCGTTCGTCAGAACGTCCTCACAGCGCGGCGAGCGACGGAACTCGTCGTAATAGAGCGTCCAGTCGGTAATATCGGCCGCACGATAGGGACCGAATTTGAAATACTGGTTTTCGCCAAGCCCCTTGTCCGCATGGCCTATGTGCCCTTTGACGGTGATGATCGGCTGGCCATTGGCAAAGAGCTCGATGCGGCCCGAACCGCCAGGGCCGGGCTTGGTGAAGACGACGAAATCAATCCAGCCGGATTTCGGATCGGGCAAGGGATTGCCGTGATTGGTGACGGTCACCCCGTTCGTACACGAGTTGAACAGCCGGCCGTCCTCGGCCTTCCAGTTGCCGTCTGTTGCCACGAGCATCCGCATCTGGTTGAGATCGGGCCGGAGCCAGACGGGCACTTCGCCGGCGCCGCAGCGCGCCGGAACGTTTGCCGGCCCGGTCGAAACGGGCGGCAGATAGTTGGTCTCCACGGTGGCGAAAAGCTTGCCGAAATTCATGCGCAATGCCAGAAAAGGGCTGAAATCGCCATCGGCCCCATGATCGATTTCGCGCTTCCACTGTGCAATGAGATAGCGGTGATCGCCGCTCGGAATCGGGTCGGCGAATTTGACTGAGAAGCCGTACCAAACGCCCTGGTCATAAGGCACGCGCAGCTCGGTCTTCTCCCAGATTTCCGCCCGCTCGCTGCAGCCGCCTTCGGTCGCGGGACATTTAGGGACGATACTAAGCTTCAGTCCGCCATTGCCCGTGCGCTTGACGTCGCTTTGGAACTCGTAGGTTCCCGCGCTCTGCTCGGAATTCTCGCGGTAATAAAGCCCGCCCTCGGGCGCGAAATCCTTGCCCTCGAAGCCGTCGACCAGTTTCCGCTCATGGGGCGGAAGTTCCAGGGATTCGGCACAAGCAACACCTGGCGCGGCAAGCACTGCCGCGAGCAGAACTATACGAAGCATCGACCCCTCATTGAAGCATCTTGTCAATCAAGCCGCGCGGCGCAGGCGGCCGCTTCTTGTTACGGTAGAGCAACATGACATGCTCCGCCTCGGAAAGTCCATCCTCCGTCGCGTCGTAGGCCCGCTCCTGCTCTATTGCCGCAAGAGCGGTGTCCCGAGGGTAAAGAACGGTGAATTTCTGGCGGATACCGCGTAGTTTCTCCTGTCCGAGCGTCTGCCAGTCGCCGCCGCAGTAATTGACGAAGGCTTCGCTCGCGACGACGCTATGCGCATATTTCTTCGTCAAGTTCTGCAGCCGTTGCACCTCGTTTACCGCCGAGCCGAAGACCGAGAAGGTCAGCCGGTCGCGAAGCCCGACATTGCCGAACATGACATTGCCGACATGGAGCCCGATACCGTAGCCGATCGCGTCGCGGCCCTGCTGCCTGCGTTCGGCATTGAGCGCGGCCATGCGCGCGGTCGCAGCACTCACGGCAGCGAAGGCCTCGCGGCTCGCCATCTCCGAGGGCTCCTTGTGGCGGCCGCAGGGATAGACGGCGATGAAGCCGTCTCCGACGAAGCTCAGGATCTGGCCGCCGTTCCGGTTGAACGGCGTGGCAATCGCATCGAAGAAGCCGTTCAAGGATTCGATATAGGCCTGGCGCCCTTCCTTTTCGGCAAGCACGGTGGACTGGCGCATGTCCGCCATGACGAGAACCGCGCGGACCGTTTCGCCGTCACCGCGCCGAACTTGGCCGCTCATCACGCGCCGCCCCGCATTGGCGCCAAGATAGGTCGTCAACATGTTGTCGGCGAGCTTGCCGAGCACGGCAACCTTCGCGGCTATCGCCAAGTGGTTCTGAAGCCTCAGCAGAGCGGCGATCACATCGTCACTGAAGCCGCCGTGGCGGTCCGTCGTCCAGGAGCCGACCATGCCGTGTTCGGATTCGGCCCCGAGCGGCTGCATGAAGGCGATGTAGTCGGTCGCGCCCTGCTCCTTCAGTTCGTCGATGATCGGAAATTCCGACGGCTCGGCCGGATCGATCCGCCGTCTCACATGGTCGAGATTGTTGCTGAGCAGATAGTAATAGGGGCTGCGCAGGAACCGTTCGGGGTTGAGCGCCAGTTCCTCGTGACGCAGTCCGCTCACCTCGACGCCCTTGCCGCGCCACCAGGTAAAGCCGAGCGCATCGTAAAGCGGATGGAGCATGGAGAAGGACAGATGAACGCGCATGAGCGGCAGACCGGCTGCGGCCAGCCGCTCGCAGAAGCCGCGCACGATCGTCTCCAACGATTCGTCGCTGAGCGAGGTCCGCATGAGCCAGTCCGCGACCTTATCCAGGAGGATTTCAGAAACGTTCTCGTTGATCGGGCCCATGCCATGTCCTCATTGTCGCGGTGACGGTTGCCGCCAACGCACCGTCCCGCGGAACCGGCGATCAAGATCGCCCGATCCGCGGCAGCGCTCGACTATGGCACCCGTCGGTAAAGAAGGTTCCTGCCGCCTCCCGCGGCCGTTAGCCCAGCGAACGGATCGCCGCGCTATGTTCATGCAGATATTCACCGCCAGGCGCTTTTTCCAGAGAGGCGAGCGAATTTTGATTTCCGCCGGATCGTACACGCAACCCCCTGGCGCGTTGCACCCTCAAATTGCCAGGGCCGTGACAGCAATTTTCGTTGAAGAGGGCGCGGCTTGACTTGGCTCTCCTTTCTCGCCAACAAAAACGGGATAATCGGCGTCGGCATCGCCGGAACCGGCCCTCCACGAGAATTGGAAGCAACCATTGACCTCCCCTCTTTACGACAGGCTCGTCGAATCGATCTCCGCCCGCACCGCGCGCGTCGGCGTCATCGGACTGGGTTATGTGGGCTTGCCGCTTGCCATTGCGGTCGCGCGCTCGGGCTTCCCGGTAACGGGCTTCGACATCGATCCTGCGAAGATCGTCGCGCTCGACGCCCGCCGCTCCTATGTCGAGGCGGTCTCGGACGAGGCGCTCGAGCGCGAGGTCGCCGGCGGACGCCTCCGCTCGACAACCGATTTCTCCGAACTCGCGCTTTGCGACGTGATCGTCATCTGCGTGCCCACGCCGCTCACCAAGCATCGCGATCCGGACCTTTCCTTTGTCGAAAACACGTCGCGCTCGATCGCCGCCTGCCTGCGCCGAGGCCAGCTTGTCGTGCTGGAATCGACCACCTATCCCGGCACGACCGATGGTATCGTGCGTTCGATCCTGGAGGAGACGGGCCTCAAGTCGGGAACCGACTTCTTCATCGGCTTCTCGCCGGAGCGCGAAGACCCGGGCAACCGCGCCTTCGAGACGGTGAGCATCCCGAAGGTGGTGGCCGGCGATGGCCCGCTTGCGGCCGCCTTGATGGAGCGGTTCTACGCCGCCGTCGTCAAGACCGTCGTCCCGGTTTCCTCGAACGCCACCGCCGAGGCGGTGAAGCTCACCGAGAACATCTTCCGTGCCGTCAACATCGCACTCGTCAACGAACTCAAGGTCGTCTACGAGGCGATGGGCATCGACATCTGGGAAGTGATCGAGGCCGCAAAGACGAAGCCCTTCGGCTATATGCCCTTCTATCCTGGGCCTGGGCTCGGCGGACATTGCATTCCCATCGACCCCTTCTATCTCACCTGGAAATCGCGAGAATACGAACTGCCGACGCGGTTCATCGAACTTGCCGGCGAAATCAATTCGGCGATGCCGCGCCACGTGGTCACGCGGCTCGCCGAAGCGCTCGACCGGCGGCAAGGAAAAGCTCTCAGCCGCTCGCATGTTCTGGTCATCGGGCTCGCCTATAAGAAGAACGTGCCCGACATCCGCGAGAGCCCCTCGCTGAGATTGATAGAACTCATCGAGGAGCGCGGCGGCAAAGCCGACTTCTACGATCCGCATGTGGAGGAAATACCCTCGACCCGGGAACATATGGGGCTCAAGGGCCGTCGGTCGATCGATTTCGACGAGGAAACGATCCGCCGCTTCGACGCGGTGCTTGTCGCAACCGATCATGACGCCGTCGACTATGCCTTGCTGTTGGACTGGGCGCCGCTGATCGTCGATACGCGCAACGTCTTTGCGCGTATCGGGCTGACGGCCGAACACATCGTCAAGGCGTGATCGCCGGGCGAGTGTCCGCACGTTCGCGGCCTGCGCCGGAGAGGGCCGCCTTGAGGTTTCTTGCCGCCATCGCGTAACCTCCGGCCGCACCGTCGATGAAATGCATGTGGTCGCGGCTCATCGGTGAGGGAACGATGCAGGTCATCAGCGCCGAATCCTGCCGGTGCAGCCCATAGCGAGATATACCCGCCGCCACCCCCTGCTTCAGCCGCTCTTCGATCAGGCGCAACCGATCGATGCTGACGTCGATGGTCATCTTCAGCCCGTCGTCGAACTTGCGGAAATCGGAGTTATTGGCGAGGTCATGCGCGTATCGCTTGACATCGAAGGGCCCGAAATTGATCCCGAGCCTGAAGCAGAGAAACAACAAAAAGCTCTGCACGGCGATAAACGGCCACGCCAGAATGCGCCGGCCCCTCGGCGCGACGGCGCGCGATTCGATGGTTACGCCCTGGATCGAAAGGCGCGGTTCGGGCCCCTCCTCCGGAACCGGATGGCCGCCCCGTTCCTCGCCTTCGGCCAGCGCCACGATGTCGCCGATCAGCTTCTGGAATTCGGGACCGTTGCCGCGCTCGCCCGGCACCGCGATGATCGACACGATCGTTCCGTGACGCGCCACGATCGGGTTCCAGCGGCAGGAGAGCCCAGTAAGATCAGGCCTCGTCCCGGGAGGAGCGGCCTCGATCTGATAGCGCCCCGCCTTCATTTCCGCTTCCGCCCAGCTCGCACCACCGCCGGAGAACATCGCATAGGACACTTCCTCGCTCGCCTTGAAACGTGCGACGCGCATGTCGAGCCCATGCGCGCGAACGTCGGCAACCGGAACGAGTGCCGCACGCAGCTCGAGGCCGAGCTCTTCGGCCACCCAGGTCTTGGCGGCGGCCAGCACGTCCCTCGCCTTTGCGGCCAGCGCCGCCGGCACCGCAGCGAGCGCCCCGTCTCCGCCGAAGACGAAAGGCAGGTTTCGCTCGTCGAGCCCGTTCATGAGCGCCGAGATGACGCTCGCACCGGCCATGTTGACGCTCTTGTATCGCCCCTCCGCGATCGCTCCCGTCGAATTGACGATGTCGGCGACGGCAAGCGACCAGCCGTCGGGCAACGGCCTGTAATTGGCCTCGTCAGCCACGCCTTCGAACGCCTCGAAAAGAGGAAGCCTCTCGTAGAACTCTATGTCCGCTGGCTGCGCCATGGGTGCTTCGCCCCTTTGCCGTGACTACTGCATGTTTCCTTAAATCGTACCCGATTTAAGGACAAAAACATGCAACCATTCAAAGTGCTACAGCGTCCTTTGTGCGTCTGAAAAGACGCACGGCGCTGTAGGTGCCGAGCATAGCGCGGGACGAGGAAACGTGTGCACGGTTTTCCGCCCCGCATTCTCCACTAACTTACGAGAATCGATCCGTTCATGATTTAGAGGAGTTCGAGCGAAAAAGCGCGTCCCGCTTTTGCGTCACGCTATGGCCCGCGGATAAGAGCATCAAACGTGAAAACAAATTTTCATCAGGGACGTTGTACCCCAGGAAACAGGCGATCCACTGGGGCCGGATGCTAATTGCATTTGCAGGACCATCATGATCTGTGCTTGTCTAGGCCTTGCGCGCAAGGCAAAGGTGCCAAGGCGGGCAGTACGAAGCCGAAACAGGAATGCAGGAAAACACCTTTCGAGTGCGGTTCTGGGGAGTAAGGGGCAGTTTGCCGGTATCCGGCGAGCAATTCCTGCGCTATGGCGGCAATACACCATGCATCGAGGTTCGCTGCGGCAGTGAGGTGCTGCTCTTCGACGCCGGTTCCGGATTGCGCGAAGCCGGACTTGCCCTGAAGTCCGAGGGCATCTCGAACTTCGACGTCTTCTTCACCCATAGCCATTACGACCACATCATTGGGCTGCCCTATTTCAAGCCGATCTATTCCTGCAGCCACGCGGTCCGTTTCTGGTCCGGCCACCTTAATGGGACGATGTCCACTCAGGAAATGATCACCGAGTTCATGCGTCCGCCATGGTTTCCGGTTGGTCCGACAATCTGTGAGGCGAGCCTCGACTGCCTCGACTTCCGCCCCGGCGACGTCCTTTCGCCCCGCAAGGGCGTTTCCATCCGCACGATGAGTCTCGTTCACCCCGGCGGCTGCGTCGGCTACCGTGTCGACTGGGGCGGGCGAGCCGTCGCCCTCATCTATGACACGGAGCATGAGCCCGGCATTCTCGATCCCGCACTCCTCGCGTTCATCGAGGGCGCAGATCTCATGGTTTATGATTGCACCTATCTGGAAAGTGAGATGCCGGCCTATCGCGGCTACGGACACTCGACCGGCATCCACGGATCGAAGCTGGCGAAGGCCGCAGGCATTCCGCGCCTCGCCATGTTCCACCACGACCCCTCGCGCACCGACGCAGCGCTCGCCGCGATGGAACAGGAGGTGCAGACCTTTTTCGCCGGCGCCTTCGCCGCCCGAGACCATCAGGTCATCGATCTATGAGATCTGAAAGCGAGTTCTCAGGGCTTTGCTTGAGTATCCGTAACTGCTGAAACGTCGGCGATCTTCGATTCACTTTTCGATCGGCTTCGCATGCTTTTGTGCCATTTTTCACCGGTCAGGGCGCAAACCGGGCGCAAAATCGGCAAGCGCCCGCCTTGCGGCCGAGAGGCGGCGATGAGGTGCGAAGATGCTCGAGAACGGCCTGGATCGACCGCGTACCTGAGGCCGTGTTCGATGCACCGGGAAGGTGGCCGTAATTGGCGGGATGGTCATGGACATGCTCTCCGCCGAGGAGGCCGGTGAACTCGTCGGTCAGTTCAACGGGAGTTCCCTATGGTGTGGACCTAAAGGCCTTACCGTGAGGCAACAGTCTGCATTCCCTACCGCTACGCGCAGTTTCATCCAGCAGGGTTCTTCAAAGGGTTGCGAGTGCGCGATTCGACACGGCGCCGACATAGAGCTGCCGAATGCGGAGCTTGTCTTCCAGAGCGATCACCACATCCTCGCTGAAGTCCACTCCGTGGATCGACGCGATCTCGGGGAAACCGCCAGGTGTGAAAACGTTCACTTCAAGCACGGTGTTGCCGACGATATCGAGCCCGACCAGGAACATGCCGTCCTCTATCAGCTTGGGGCGCAGCTTTTCCGCGATGGCCAAAACTTGCGGTGTGATGGTCGCCGGTTCAGCCGTGCCGCTCGCATGCAGATTCGAACGAACATCGCCCTTTGCCGGAACGCGCCGAAAGCCGGCATAGACGCCCTTGCGCTCCAGCGGCCGTCCGTTCATCAGGAACAGACGGATGTCACCGGCGGTGGCCTCCGGAAGATAATTCTGGGCAATAAGATAGCCGGCGCCGCTCGCTGCCTCGAAAATTTGATTGAGATTCGCCTCGCCCTTGGAGCGGATCTTGAAGACATTCCTGCCGCCTGATCCCTGCAACGGTTTCAATATGACGCCGTCCGGGTGATCCTCGATGAAGGCGCGGATCTCGTCGATGCTCCTGGAGATCAGCGTCGTCGGGCGGACGGTTTCGGGAAATCCCTGAAAATAAAGCTTGTTCTGTGCGAGCGCCAGGCCCTCGGGATCATTGACCACGATGACGCCCGCGGCCGCGGCCAGCCTCCCAAAATTGGTTCCAGCATAAACTGCCCACGGACGGCTTTCTGCATCCTCGGACGGGTCGTTCCTAAGAAAGAGCACCTGAATTTCCCGTATGTCGATCGTCATGACCTTCGCCTGTTCGCGCTTGAGGGCATTAAGCAATGTTTCAGGCTTTTTCGGCTTGGAACCATTCAATGTGGTCGCGCGGATCAGCAGGCTATTGTCTGGCCGGAGCACGAAATCGCCGGGTGTGACGTAACAGACCTCATGACCACGTCCGAGCGCCGCAAGCGCGAGTGACGTCGTCGTATAATACGACGTCTCGCCCTCAATGGAGTTGACAAGAAAGGCGATGCGCATGTCCGGCTCCTAGTGGTCCAACAGGTCGAGCGGAGTCTTTGCCGAGCGCGCCCTGGAAAGCCGCGCCGTCGCTTCCGCAGCGTCGAGGAACATCGGACGGACCGCCGGTCCACCGAGCAGCCCTCGGGCATTCAGTTCCTGCATGACGCTGAAATGCGAGGCTGCGATCTTTCCCATCCAGAAGGGTTCGAGCGTCCCGCCATCTGCCAAATGGTCGAGCAGTTGCAGGAGCCCCCGCAGATAGATCGCGTCCTTGACAAGGCCGCCGCCGCGGTAGACGCGCAGGACCACGTTGAACGCATCCGCTTTCAGGAATCCATGATCGTTGACGAGCAGCCGATGGGCTTCCGGCAGGGACGCGCCGTCGAGCATGGCGGCACAGGCAACTACCCGGGCCGCAATAAGCCGCAGCCGATCGGCCGTCATGCCGGCCGAGAGGTATTCCGCAAAGACGGCCAAGCCCTCTTGCATCCCTTCGTAGCCGGCGAGACCGGAGCGAAACAGGCGCAGGCCCTGCGCCGAGCCGTTGAAATAAGTCAGCAGGTGAACGCCGATCTCGTGACTGAGGATCGGCTCGACACGATCTTTCTCCATCACTGTGCTTCGGGCGATAAGGAGCCGTCTTCCCGAGACGAGCAAGCCGCTGGGAAGGTCGTCCCGTACCTCGACACGCGCATCGAAGTCGCTGCAACGACGAGCATATTCGGCGATCATCTCGCGTGCTCGCCTTTCGATCAGGTAGCTGTCTGCGCTCTGTTGGTAGAGACGCGCGGAGGCGTCGCCTTCTTCCGCGCGACCGTTGCTGCTGGCAAGGATGTCCCTTGCGGCTTGCAACAGCCCCGGCTCGACCGGACCGTAGAGGGCGCGGCCGAATTCAACGAACTTTGCCGTCTCACGCGCGGAAAGCATCGAGAGTTGCAGATCGAGCTCCTGCTGCTTTTCGCGGTAGAGTCGGTAAAGCACCGGGTCTTCGAGATGCTCGAAGGGAATGGAGAAGAGCCTTCTTTTTGCTGCCTCCGCCTGCAGCGTCAAAGGCCGGTAAAGAAACCGCGGCGCACGCGAGCAATCATCTGCGGCGAACTCGTTCCAGGCCGCTTCCGCGTTGATCGGAGTGACGGCAAGCAGGAAGTCGAAGCTCGCGGCCACATCGTCAATGGCTCGGTCGGTGCGCACCACTGCATCGACAAAGGCTTTCCGTCCGAGGGCGCGATGTGTCGTAATCGTTAGGCATCTCGTCGACTTTGCAAAGGCAGCGAAGGCTTGCAGGCCGGCGTCAAAGATGCTGGCGATCAAGCGCTCGCGGATCTCAGGATAAATCTTGCCAGACTGGCGCTGGCGGTAGATCGGTGCAAACCGCACGCGCATTTGGGGAAAGGCGACCTCAAGCACTTTGTCTTTGCCTGGCTGCCTGTCCGGCCACTTGCGAAACTCGATTCGTGGAGTGCGGAACTTTCCCTGGATCGCCTCGACAGCTTCGACGAAGGACCTTGCGGCCGCTCGGATATCCGGTTGGTCCGCTGCCGCGATCTCGACCTTGAAGGGCGAAAGAAACGGGGCCTTGTCGTTCAGCAACTCGTCACTGGCGAGTTCCTCAATTTCGAGCACCATGAGCGCGCCGAAGCGACGTTTGAGCAAGGTCCCAACGGCTGCAACGATCGGGGTGGCCGTGGCTGCATCAGGGGCAATCAAATAGGATGCATTCGCTTGTGCTATTTCCCGGGCGACCGGCGAGCTATGGTCGCCCGACAAGTGGACGCAGAGAAATGGCAGCGGCCGATCGATATGGAGGCGGCCGCCGGCTGCAAGTTCCTGGCGCACTGGCTTGCCGGCTTCGATCGCCGCGATGACCTCTGCCATCCAATCCGGAAAGCCCGCCTGTCGAGGGATGCGTGCACTCGCCAGCTTCATCGGCCCGCCTCCAAAGCTTCGACCAGCACCGGTTGTGTCGATGCGACCAGCTCCCTGAGCGCGAAGAGGGGTTCCACGTATGGCGTTCCCGTCCATTCCTCCATGAAGAACTTCTTGAATTCGACGGCGATAGCGCAACCGGTGTCGGGAAAATGTTCGTGGATGAACCGCGCCTGTTCACCACGCCCTTGAAAGGCGATGTTTTCCCGGACATCGAGGCGCCCGCCTCGAAAATCAAAGGACCGCAGGGCTTCGGCGAAACGGTCGATCACATGCGCCCACTTTCGGCGATCCATCGAAAAAGTGCCGATGTTGACATCAGGCGCTTCGGCCGCGACCGTCGGCTCTGCCCCGGGGCCGTCGCGTCGGTGATTGTAGCTATGCACGTCGAGCACGACGAAGCGCCCGTAGCACCGCTCGATGCCCGCAAGGAATGATTTCAGCATCTCATAATATTCATCATGCATGGCGAGCGACCGCTCGACGAGATCGTGGGGTAACTCGCATGTCCAGACCTTGAGGCCCCAGGCCTGTTCCGGGCGAAGATAGATGGCACCATCGCGCGGCCGGTTCATATCGACCTCGAAACGCGAGCGGTGCACGACGATCCGATTGGGAACATCGCGGATAATGAACTCGGTGAAGGGGTCTTCCTCCCGGAGGCGCTCTTCCTCGGAAAGAGCGAAACAACGCTCCACCGCGTCGCGCGTCCTATGACCATTATGGATTGCCGTCGCGACGACGGGCGAATCGCCGCGATGCTGGGTCCACCACTCGGCGGTCACGGGTGGCGCCAAATCCGCGAGTAAATCCGGGGTTTTGTTCACGTCCATCGTTCCGCCGCGCATTCCACTGGCATTCAGCCAATGCCGCCTTAATCTACAATTCCGAAGGGACTTTTCGGTTCCAGAACTGCGCAAGCCTCGTCTGCGCGGACATATTCAGTCGCCTCAGTAGGTCACCGATTTATGAGATCGGCGATTTTTCGCCAGCGGCAGGCCGGGTGAGGAGCGGATATCTCGAAGAGCTTCTGCAGGAACGCCCAGACGCTCTCGTCATGGACGAGATGATGGGTCAGGATGCCCGTCGCAGCTCCTCCCTCGCCTGCCTGGTCCAGCCGCCGCACGATGTCGCCGACGATCTCTCGGTGGTCGCGGCACCCGCGCGTTCCGTGCCAAGCGATTACGTCCACATGCGTGTTGATGATCGTGAGCTCCGGATGCGCAAAGGTCCGATGCGGTTTTCCGCCCCTCTCAGGCCCGAACACCGAAAGCGCTCTGAAGCCGATTTCGGGGAGGCTGGGGACCAATCCGGCGTCGATCCGGTTCCATGGCGGGACGAGCAGCGGCACGAAACCGGAGGGATAGAGTGCCTGGAGGCGCGCATAACCGGCGCTGAGTTCGCCCAAGACCACCTCTCGCGGCCGATGGGCGCCGAGCTCCTGGCTCTTTTCCCCCATGGGCGCGTGGTTGCGGTGCGACCAGCCGTGGACCGCGACACCGATATCGCCGCGACCGGCGAGGTAATGTGACAGCCGCTCATCGGTACCGGCCGGAATGACGGCGAGGGTCGCTGGTACCGTGAAGCGATCCGCCAGTTCGAGCAAGCGATTCAACGCCGCCGTCGGCTCGACCGCATCGTCGTCGCGGAGCCAGAAATCGAAGGTTTTTCCGGCGGCCTCGCACCGGTCCAGCCGATCGATGAGCGGTTGCCAGATCGATGCCGCGTTCATCTTCCCATCCCGACAAATTCGCTTAAAATCTCGCCGAGACGCGCGGCAGCAGCGGAGAGCGAGCGCTCTTCAAATACGAAATGCCTCGCGCGCCCGCCGAGCTGTACCCGCAAAGCCTCATCGCTGAGAAGGCGTCGGACCGCCGCGGCGAAAGCTTCGACGTCTCCGGCCGGCGTCAGCAAGCCCGTTTCCCCATCCCTGACTACCTCCGGTACACCCGCGGTGTGTTGTGCAACGACAGGCAGACCCGCCGCTTCAGCCTCCAGATAGGAGAGCCCGTAGGCCTCGCCGCAGCCCGGCCAGACATAAATATCACCGCCGGCGAGAATTGCGGGGATTGCCTGCGGCTCCACTTCACCGCGCCATTCCAGCCGACCTGCCGGAAGCGCGGCAAAGGCCTCGTGCACCTCGGCGCGAGCGGGGCCGTCCCCGACGACCGTCAGCCGCCACGGCAGATCGACGACGAGCGTCAGGGCGCGCGCGAGCATCCTGTAGCTGTCCATTTTGTCGCCCGAACGCATCATCGCAACAGCGAACAGCCGGCACTCATCGACCTTCGTCCTCCGCAGCTCGCGAAACGGCGAAACATCGATAAAGGGAGCGAGCATCGCATAGTGCCCGCTTGGTATTGCCTCTTGCAGCCCCTCTCGATCGCGGTGGGTGAAGCAGATGTTTACGGCGGCCTGCCTCGCGCCGGCCGCGACCTCGTCCTGCGCAAGCCTCCAGGCGTCCGTGTTGCGCCGGTGGGAGTAGGAGCTTTCCGCCGTGATGTAGGGAATCGAGAACTCGGCCGAGAGGCGGGGGCCGAGCAGATCCGGAGCCTTGTAATAAGGATGATAGCAGAACCATGCCTCAGGCGGCCCTTCCCGCCGCCATAGCTCGCGAAGGCGCGCGATCTCCCGCTCAGCTTCGCCGCAGCGAGCCCCAAAAGCCGTCTCGGACGCGTCGCGCGAGAATGTGCGCAGATCAGAGGCGATGATGATTTCGTGCCCGGCCAGGCGCAGCGCCTCGATAAGCATGCGTGCCATCTGCCTGTCACCCGAGGGCACCGGGTGATCAGGAGATTTCAGGGGCGCGTGGAAGGCGATCTTCATTCGAGGCGAATGCTATCCTGCCTTCCTATCCTGATGTCAACACGGCGGGCATGTCGTTTCGAATGCTGGAGCAGCCGTCGATCTGCATGGCGCGCAGACTATTCCGCCGCCTCCTCGCCAGGCGCTGCGGCCGCGTTTCTCTTGGCGATCGCGTCGCGTGTCGCGGCAGCGGCGGCCGTCGCCGCTTGGGCCTCGTCAGCCGCGACCTGCACTGTCGGCGAGGCAAACTGGATGCCGTGGGTTTTGAACGCTTCCTTGATCAGCGCCTGCGCCCGCCGCCGGACCTGCGTCTGGTGTCCGGGCTTGGTGGTCATGGCAAAGCTCAAGGTGATACCGTAGTCGCCGAACTGCTCGACGCCCTTCATCTTCACCGTTTCTATGATCAGCGGCGCGAGCTCCGGATCATCGAGCAGTGCCTGTCCCACGCCTTTGACGACCTTCTTCACCTTCGCAACGTCGGCATCGTAGGAAACGTTGATCATGAACTTGTCGATGACCCAGTCGCGGCTCATGTTCTGAACGGCGCCGAGTGAGCCGAACGGCACGGTGAAGACCGGTCCGCGATGGTGGCGCAGCTTCACGGAACGGATGCTGAAGGATTCGACCGTACCCTTGTAGCTGCCGCTTTGGATATATTCGCCGACGCGGAAGGCGTCGTCCATCATGTAGAAGATGCCGCTGATGATGTCCTTGACGAGTGTCTGCGAGCCGAAGCCTATGGCGACGCCGAAGACGCCGGCGCCGGCGATCAGTGGGCCGACTTCGACGCCGAGGCCGGAAAGCACCATCATGCCGGCGACAACCGCGATGAAGGCGGCAAGAAAGTTGCGCAGGATCGGCAGCAGCGTGCGCAGGCGCGTATTACGGGCAAGCTCGGCCGGATCCGCGACGTCGAGGCTCGCCTGTCTCACGCGGACGTTGATGGACTCCTTCGCCAGTTGCCAGATGAGATCTGCGGCAAGCATGATGACAATGCCGGCCAGCACGCCGCGGAAAACCCGGTTGAAGACATCATCCTGCATCATCGCGCTGCCGTTGACCTGGAAAACAACGGCAAGCCAAGCCGCCGCGAGCGCGATGATGACGAATCTCGCGCCGCGGTCGATCAGAACATTGCGCACCACGCGCACGTAGTCGGCTGCCTGGGTATCCTGCATCGCCTTCGTCGCCGCGCTGGTGAAGCGCAACAGCGGCGGCAATCCGAGAACGTAGACGCCGATCCAGAACAAAACCTTCATGCCCGCGATCCAGACAACCCACAACAGGATGAGGAACGCTATGAGCAGTGCGTTGCGCAGGATGCGCCGCCCGGCAGCCATGTCCGGGGCGGGCCGGCGCAATGCGGTATCGATCGCCAGGACCAGAACAAAGAAGCCGAGAACCGCCGCCAACAAGTTCCGGACGTCCTCCGGAACGGAGAGCGCCTGCATCATGTCGCCGACGGCCCAGATGAAGGCGAGGGCACAGACGAAGAAGACGGATCGTTTGTACCAGAAACGGGCGGCATCCGGAGCAAGCGTGACAGGCGCCTGCGGCGCATCCGGTGCCGCAGTCTCTTCGGAAGGTTTTAGCGCCGCGGATGCAATCGCAATCAACAGACGGGCCACGATCCACGCGATCAGCAGCGGCGCGACCGCGGCCTCGAGCTCGTGCGGCCAAGCGGCAAGCACGAAAGCAGTGATGGCAGCAACCGCGAAGACGGCCAGCGGCGCGATGCGAAGAAGCGCCGTGAGCCCATGGCCGGGCCCGGCGGCGTTCCGCGCAACACTCCGGCGTAACAGGTAGCGGAGCAGGATTTCGGCGCCATAGCCGATGAAAAGGACGATGGCGAAGCCCCTGAGGACAGGGGCCGTTCCATAGGCTTGCATGTCAACCGCAATGCGCGCCCTCGCCGCGCGCCATTCGGGCATCACGCGCGGCACGGCGTTCCCGAGGTCAGAAACATGCTTCCGGATCGCTGCTACCCATCGCGAGGCAAGTCCCCCCGCAGGCGTGGTCGCGGCGGGTGTCGGAGCCGTCTGCTTGGCCGCGAGCCATTGACGGACTTCCGGATCGTCCAGCAACTCGATCAACTGCTGGACCTTGGCCGACGGCGCGGCCGTCACCGGCTCTTGGGCCGCCACCGGAGCGGCAAAGCCGAAGATCAGCTGGAGAAAGAGTGCGAGCGAAGCGAAGAATGCGCTTCGTCTGCCACGCCTCGAACCTGCGCTCATGCGAACTGCCCCCGTCTTTATACATGCCGCCCACAGCGATATTCGCATATCGAGCACACATGCGTCACGTGGCAAATCGCACGCCGCTCCACTTCGACTTACCGCTGCGGAATTGAATCGGACGAGGTCATCCGAGATGGCTGAATTGGTGAGCTTCAATTTCGAACGGTGGACACCTCACTCAAGGATCCGCGCTCTTGCTAAGTCAAGGCGGAGTGCGCAGCTTGTCGCAGCAGGAGGCCCTATTGTTCAGACGTTTGAAGTCTCTTTCGGATTGATAGCAGTTCAAACCTTCGATGACCCGCGCCGCCAACGCGGCGCCGCAAAAGAACGCCCGATTAGCCGTTATCAGGTATCTGCAAGCGCATCTTCGACGCATGTTTCAATGCGCAGGAGACCAGCACATCCCATTCGCCGAGTATCTGTTCGGGGACATATCTTTGAGCGCTCGCCTCCGCCCTCGCCCCCAGCCGCTCTCTAAGGTTACGATCCGCCATCACCCTTTCGAGTGCTTTCGCAAGGGCTTCGACATCCTCTCTCGGCACGAGTATGCCGTCACTGCCGTGCGTTATCATGACGCGCGGTCCCCAATCGCATTCGTAGGAAACGACGGGAAGGCCCGCAGCCATCGCTTCCAGCAAGACAATCCCCCATCCCTCGTAACGCGAAGACAGGACAAAGACGTCTGCGCTCTCAATCCAAAGCCCAGGCCGCTGGGTCAGCCCTGGCATTTCCACTCGCTCTTGGAGGCCGAGCGCATCTCGCAATGCCTCCAGGCTGCGCCGCTCATCGCCTTCGCCCCAAATCACCAGCTTCCATTCGGGATGCCTCGTGGCGACTTTCGAGAATGCCTCCAGCAGAAGATCGAACCCTTTTTGGCGGGTCAGGCGACCCACCGCCGCCAGAATGTTTCCTCCGCGTTTCTTCTGCCAGCCGCTCGGCAAATCGACAGGATTGGCGATCACCCACCCCGTGCGGCGTATCCTTGCTGGAAAATGGTCAAGGGCCCCCTGGGTCATTGTGACCATACCGAATGCCCGCGGATACAGGCGTTTCTGCAGCCATTTCCAAACCGGCCCGAGCGGCTGCAGAGCCGGATTATTACGCTCGGAGACGATCACCGGCACTGCAAAGCCGATCGTGGCCAGGAGCGTCAAGACATTCGTTCGGGTCAGAAAACTTAAGACGAGGTCCGGCTGAGATTGTTGGATAGCGGTTCGAAGCCGTTGAAATCTCTGAAACACAAGGAAGCCGGACTGCATCTTTGGAGCCCTGCGAGGAGGCACCCCCAAGCGCACGACCGCGATCTTAGAATCGAAATTGTAGTAGGGCCGCGCATCCGGTGGCTCCAGCGTGATGATCGTCACCGTACAGCCGAGCCCATTCCAGTGGTTGGCAAGGAGATTTACGACGTGCTCGGTGCCGCCGGCTCCAAGGGCCGGAACGATGATCGTTATCCTTGCTCCCGCGATTTCCGGCAGTGCGAGCGCCCGGGAGTCTGTACGCTTGTTCATTACCGAAAAGCCCTCCCACCATTGTCCGGCGATCGGAGCGAAGACCGCGCCTTCAGCTCCCATTGACCGCTAAGCGGATCCGCGCGGTTGCCGGCGTCGGCATGGGCCCGCGCGCCTCCCTCGGTGCAATGGCAAGTGCGTTGTCGATAGAATGCGAATTTTTCATCTGATAATCAACTTGCTAAACTGACATTCTTAAGCCTTGCCAGCCACGCTGAACCTCTTTCCACAATGCCTTTGGCAAGTCGGTAGAGTGCGGATTGCTTTCGACAGTGCGAAATCAAAACTGCGTCCTAGAATCGTCCTCGTCTGCTGAGTGCTTTATCGGCTGAATGACTAAACGCATGATAAAAACTATAATCACAATGAATTTGCAATATAGGCGTACTTCTATTCCTCGGCAGAATCACAATTTTGTATACCTTCCAGAATATTTTACTTCACGAAGCAACTAGGGATTGCGGAAGGCGCCTGATGGATAGCATTTTTTGGGCGTGTTGGGCGGCGAGTAGAACAGGCAGGTCCGGCTGATCGCATACGGCGGGCAGGCCGACAGCTTCCTCATTTCCTATCCGAAATCAGGCCGCACCTGGTCTCGCGACGTTCCTTAACATTGTTTCACCTCCCTTGCCGGCGTCCGACGGCAATAGATCTCCACAACATGTTTTCAATGGCGCGCCGAATTTCGATCTCGAGCCAGCGCGGGGAATTCCGGCTTACCGCTTCCGCGAAACGAAAGGAGTGGCGTCCTTTCGATTTCTCCGCTGTCCGCTCGACCGGGAGGGACTTCGCACCGCGGTTTCCGGACGTTTTGAAGCCGTGCAGGAACGGGAATGCACAGAAGACATCCGAGCTAACAACTATGATCGAAGCGACATGGAAACCATGCGCATGAGGCGCGGAAAGGCGGGAGGATTTCGAGATGAATCACAAGTGGCGGAGGTCGAGCGATTGTGCGCCGCACATTTGACGAGCGCTGCCAAGCGCCCCATCGCTCAGACCGGATTCGAGCCTGATCACGACGTTGGCCGCCGCCGTTCTTCTCCCGGCTATGACATCCGAACAGCGCGGCGCACTTCACTCGCTGAGCTGGCGCTTGCTATCACCTCACGCAACGCCTGGGCAGCCCTCTCCATGGCAGCCGTGTCGAGAGCAGGATCGACGAGGAATGCAAGGCTCGTCTCACCGAGCTCCCGCGCGTTTGGCAGTCTCTCGACTGGGCCCATGTTCAAGTCCACAAATGCCTTCTCCAGATAGATCTCAGAGCAACTTCCGCTGAAGCAGGCGACCCCCGCTCGGTTGATCTCAGCTACGATCCGATCCCTACTCCAGCCCGGCTTCAGAAGCTCCGGCCTGAGAAACGTGTAGAAGCGGTACCATGCATGTCGCACGCCCGAGGGGGGCAGGGGCGTACGCAGAGCCTCGATCTCGTCGGCCGCCCTGGCAAGGATGGCCGCATTATGCGCCCTGGCGCCGCGCCATTGCTCAAGGCGCTGTAGTTGCCGTGATCCCAATACCGCTTGAATGGACATCATGCGCCAGTTCGTCCCAATGGACTCGTGCAGCCAGCGGAAGCCCGACGGATGCTGCCTCCTGTAAACGGCGTCATAGGACTTGCCGTGGTCCTTGCGACTCCAGGCCTTCTGCCACAGTTCGTCATCGTTCATGGCCACCAGCCCACCCTCGCCTCCGGTGGTGATGATCTTGTCCTGGCAGAAGGAGAAAGCGGCGACATCGGCGAAGCTGCCGACTGGCCGACCGGCGATTTCGGCACCGTGCGCCTGGGCGCAATCCTCGATCACCCACAGCCCCTTCTCGCGGGCGAACGCCATGATCGCAGGCATGTCACAGGGCCACCCGGCAAGGTGGACGGCGATGATGCCCTTGGTCTTAGATGTCAGCCTCTCTCTGATCGTTTCCACGGTGATGTTTTGGCTATCGCGATCAACATCGGCAAAAACCGCGACCCCGCCCGCCAGGGGAACCGTAGAGGCCGAGGCGATAAAGCTACGTGGGGTAACGATCACTTCGTCGCCAGGCTGAAGGCCCAGTGCAAACAGCGCTAGGTCCAGCGCCACCGTTCCGTTCGCTAGGGCCACCGCGTGCTTCACCCCAAGAAAGCGCTCGTACAGCTCCTCGAAGTTGCGGACATGCGGTCCCGTCCATGCATTCACCTCACCCGATCGAAGGACCGAGACGACGTCCTCGATCTGCTCCTCATCGTAAACCGGCCAGCGTGCCATTTATCCCTCCAGCTCCGTGTGTCGGTGGCCCAGCTCAGACTACGTGTCGAACCAGGACAAACGCTTCGGCCGCAGCGCGCATCACGGTCGCGCCACGCAGCGTGGCGAGCGCGCGTAGTGTCGCTATGGAACGCTCGTGCGGTGGCTCGCGCAACTGCGACGCGAATAGCTGCATTGCCTGAACCTTCGCCTCGACATGCTCGGTGATGTCGATGAAGAAATTCGGCAGAAATCCCGGAGACAAATAGGGAGCATTCCAGTTCGTTTCCGAGAGCGTTTCGTAGGCGAGAATCAGCCTAGGAAACTCCGCCTGGTGCGGTCGACATGCAACCAGCGCCGAAGTGAAGGTAAGCTGATGATCCATGTGCATGTCACCCACAAAGGGGACAAGCACGGTTCGCGGAGACAGACGCCGAATAAGGTCAAGCAGCGCACCGTTGACGGCGGCGTGCGCGGTTTCCGCAAGCTGCGCAGCAGGCAAACGCAGCCATAGGGTCTCCCGCACGCCCAAAACCCTGTGCGCCTCCCTCGCTTCCGCCTGCGTCTTGGCGATAGTCGCGGCGTCGAAAGCCGGGGGCTTTCCTTCGGTTACAATCGCAACAAAGACCTCCTCGCCCTGCGAAGCCAGCTTCGCGATTGTCCCGCCGGCGCCCAGCACCTCGTCATCAGGATGCGGGGCGACCACCAGAGTGCGTCCGAAAGAGAAATGCGAACCATCCATGGAACCTCCAAAAGACCTTGCCGGCATCAACGCGCACACGGCGTGACGAGTAAAACATATGTCCAAGTTTTGACCTGGCTCGCTTAGCCCGGCTTTTCAGAACCATCGGCCGTCTTCATCGGACCTGTGGCCCCGGCCGCCATCGCATCAGCATTCCTGCTGCTGACAGCAAAAATGAAGTGAAAGAAAATCCCTTGCAACTTTTAACTGCTCTTTGTTGACATGCTCGCCAACAACAAGTGTTTTTAGCGTCAACAGGAGAATTCGCGCGTCGAGCCAAAGACTGGCGTGCGCGACATACCAGAGGTCAAGCGCGATCTTCTCCTCATCCGACAGCAGCGTATTGCCATTCACCTGCGCCCACCCGGTCATGCCGGGAGCAACCATTGAGCGCATGCGGCCGAGGTCCCCGAAGCTTGCAACCGTCGCCAAGGGAAGCGGGCGCGGGCCCACCATCGACATGTCGCCTGCCAACACGGCAAGCAGTTGCGGCAGCTCGTCGAAGCGAAGTCTGCGCAGCAGCGTGGTCGCAGCGGTTTGTCGCATTTGGTCTGGCAACAATGCGCCGTCTGACCCGCGCGCGTCAGTCATCGTGCGAAACTTAGCAACCGTGAAGACGCGCATGCCCGCGCCGGCGCGTGCCTGGGTGAAGAACAACGGCAAGCCAAGGCTCACCCAAACGACGATCGCGGTTACCGCCATCAGCGGTAAGCAGACGATGAAAAGCACTCCCCCAAGTGCGTACTCCAGAACGCGCTTGAAACGGTATGATCCCGAGGAGGCAGGCAAACCAAAAGCGGAAACTGCATGCTCTCGAACGGGGTTCAATTCAATGTCCCTTCGGCACATGAAGCGCGGTTTTCAATATTACTTGCGAACAAAGATTACATTCCGGCGATACTCACGACGACAACATCACCCGGCAGCAATTCTGTGACGAGGGATGCCTGTAGGCTGGTCGGTTTGCCACCAACGGGGTTCCGACGAATCTCATAAGTATATGAAATTTGATTTTTCTTCGTTTCATCCTCAGCCACGGCGGCCATGAGGAGGATTTGCTCTTCAGCGGTGCGTTGGTTCGAAATTAGTTTCTTGATGGCAATTTCACGCTGTTGGAGCTGTGTCAGAATGTCCTTCTTCCTATCCGCCGCCAGCTTTGCCAGTTGCAGCTTCAACTCACTCAACTCCTGGCGCGTACGCGCAAGAGTCGCGAAGGTTTGCAGGAGTTGGACCTTCTCCGCTGCCGCGCTGTTCTCCGCGCGAGAGAGCTCGCTTTCAGTATTCAGCCCGCGCTTGCGGAGCGTGCCGACGCGCGCCAGATCCTCAACGCTGTTGCTGACCACGTCCTTTTGCTGCTGCACGAGCTCGTTCAGGATCTCTATCCCACCCTCGGCCTGCGCAATTCCCTCCGTGAGAATTTGCGTTTGCGATTTATGGGCGGCGAGATCCTCTTTTAGGATTTTCTCCTCGAGCTCAACGACGCCATCAAACGGCACGCCTTCGACATAGGTGCGGGCGAACTCCGGAACGTCGTCCAGATTGATTTTCTCGCTGGCTTTCAACTGCGCCGCAAGTCTCGCCGCATAGACGGCTTCATGAACGATTTCGGCTTTTACGGCGTCTACCTCTGCGCGCAAGCGGGCGCGTGCGATGAGCCGGTCGGACGCGTTCGCGGCGACGACCTGGATACCACCTGCAAGGCCGATGGCCTGCTCGACCGTTAGGCCGCTATAGAAGGGAAACGAACCGGGGCTCCTGACTTCACCGAGAACGAAAATTGGCCGGAAAGTCGAGACATTAAGAGACAGCTTTGGATCGACCAGGACCTCGCGGCTCCGGTATTCGTCGCGAAGCTTATCCAACGCCTCCGTTATCGTGAGACCCGCTACGTTCACTCCACCGATGAGAGGGAACTGTGCTTCGCCGTTGCCGGAAATGGTCGCGGTGATTGGCAGTTCGGCGTCGTCGAGGAAGTCAAAGGTCAGAACATCGCCCGAGTTGAGCCGATATTCACCGGCAGATGCATGCAGCGCCGAGCCTACAAAAAGCCCGACCGCCAACAGCACGATCGCCAAAACATAAACCCCCCAATCCCGTAGGGGCAAGCTCATGGTCGTTAGCGGAGGTAATGTCCCCATCGCAACCGCACTCCAAAAAACAATAAAGAAAAAACGATCAAAAATATCTTGCGCGACTATATTCTCCCTCATACTCTCACGTCAAAGGATTTTAGCTATTTATTGCGCCGGTAGTTGTGATCGACAAGGCGACTTCCTCGACGCACACACATGACCGCGCCTAGGGGTCCCAGCGGGTGTTCTTGCCCTGCGATGTCAGGCCCACCCCTATTAGGTTTACAAGGGCATCAACCACGTGCCACGGCCGTGGGCAGCGCCTGTCCATAAGGCGGCCTCGTCGGAGGCAGGAGGTCTCGCTTGACGATTCCGAAAAAATTAGCCGCGAATTTCAACCGCCTCCACAAGATGCTCGCTCGGGAAAAAAGCCTGAAGGACCGTCTGGGAAACATAGGGCATCTACTTACCGGGAATGCGCTTACCTCGCTGTTAGGCCTCGTTGGATTCGCCTTGACGGCAAGGGCGCTCGGTCCGTCCGAGTATGGCATCTTGGCGCTTTGCTTCACCTATACAAGTGCCGTAGAGCGGCTCGTGAACTTCCAGTCCTGGCAGCCACTAATCAAATTCGGCGCGCAATCGAAGAACACGGAAACGCTCAATTCGCTACTCAAGTTCGGCCTCCTGCTTGACGTGTCTGCCGCAGCGAGCGGGTTCGTTATTGCCGTGGCGCTCGTCTGGGCGGTCGGCCCATGGCTCGGGATTTCGTCCGAGATGGCAGGCCTCGTCACCCTCTATTGCGCTCTTCTTCCGTTTCAAATCTCAGGCATGCCGATGGCCGTGCTGCGCCTGTTCGGGAAGTTCCGATCGATTGCCTATGGCCAAGTCGCTTCCAGCATTTTTCGCATAGTATTATGCGCCATCGGCTTTGCCGTCGGCGGCACTCTGTATGAATTCGTCCTGATATGGATGGCGGCCCAGATCGTCGGCTCGCTGACCCTCGTCGCCCTTTCGCTTGCAGAACTGCAAAGACAGGGAATGCTGGCGAGCATGCTCACTGCATCTGTACGCGGTATTACAGCTCACTTTCCAGGCCTCTGGAAATTCGCGATTTCGACGAACCTGTCATTGACGCTACGTTCGAGTGCCAACCAGCTTGACACGCTTCTCGTCGGGTATCTAGCGGGCCCCACTGCGGCGGGTCTTTACCACATTGCTAAGCGCATCGGCCGGATGGCACTGCAAATCGGCGACCAAGTGCAGGCCGTGCTCTACCCGGATTTAGCTCGGGCCTGGGCCGCGAGCGCAATTGCAGAGTTTCATCGGGCCGTTGCGCAAATGCGGGCGCTTCTTCTCGGCTGCGGAATAATGCTTGTGGGCGGGGCGTATTTGGCGATCGATCCGGTGCTGAGACTTGCTGTCGGTTCGGAATTCGAGGCGGCAGGGCCGTTGGTCGTCGTTCAGTCCATTGCCGTGACCATGACGTTGTACGGGACAGTTATCCGCGCGGCGCTTTTGTCGATGGGGCGGGAGGATCGGGTCTTGAGCAGCGTGCTCGTCGCAACAATTGCGTTTCATGCCGCCGCGTTGACGCTAATCCCGCGCGTCGGCCCGATGGGCGCCAATCTAGCGCATATCGTCATGGCCGCCATCTGGCTCTCGATGATGGCCGTCTCCTATCGCCAGGCCTTGACGAAACGGCAGAAAACGTCTCTCGACGTCTCGTCGGAGTAAAATTGCTCGACACCAACGCCGACTACTTGCTCAACTTGCGCGCGTTCACTACTGTAAGGCTCTCATATTTTTGTAATTCCTTGATGCATTTTGCCATTCGGGCCGCGAGATTTTTTGCTGCACCGACTTTCAAACAGAAGGACTGTCGCCGGGCTGCCTGCAGAAGAATTGCCAGCTTAGCCCAATCCAAGTGATGAACATTCGCGTAATCTGTCGCGCATAGCTGTGGGCCCCGTATCCTCAGCCGCGCGCGTTGGGACGGAGAAAATCTATGAAGTTGCACGATATCGATTTCCTGATTATCGGCGCGACCAAGAGCGCCACGACGTGGCTTCAGCAATCACTGCAGCAGGACCCAAACATATACATGCCTGCTCCTGAATTGCATTATTTCAGTCGTTGCTATGATCATGGCGACGAGTGGTACCTTTCAAACTTCGAAGGACAGAAGGGTCAACGTCTCGTCGGCGAGAAATCCAATTCCTATATGGACACCGAGGGCGCGGCTGAACGGATAAGTCAGAAACTTCCCAAGGCGTTGCTGATCGCACAGTTGCGCAATCCCATCGAGCGCGCCTACTCGGACTACTGCATGCTCTACCGAAGGGGCGAAGTCGACCGCGACGTCGCCAAGTATCTGGACCCACGCAGCGGTGCCGACGGACGCTTCCTGAGCGGCGGGCTCTATTTTCAGCAATTGCAGGCCTATGTCGATCGGTTCCCAGCCGAGCAGATTCTCGTCGTTCTTTACGAGGACATGAAAATTGACGCGGCTGCACAGCTCGGTCGCGTCCGAAAGTTCATGAAGATAACTGACGACTTGCCGCTTCGGCCTCTGGAGAAGAAAGTCAAAGACAAGGCGGAGCCGGTGGTCAATCCGACTTTGCGCCGTCTGCTGCGGCCGTTTAAGCCTATGGTCGCGCCCTTCAGGAACAATGCGGGCTTCAAGAAGATACGGTCGATCGCCGCTGCCGAAGTGCAGTACGCTCCGTTGACCCGGGAACTGCGGGAACGGATGAGCGATTTTTACGCCAAGGAGGTAGAGAAACTCGGCACCATCGTCGGCAAGGATCTGAACGGCTGGCTGAGAAATGGGAGCACCCATTGATGAAAGCTGCCGCCAAACCGGCACGCACGCGGCTCACGACCGAAGCTGAAAGGCGATGTTGGCCATGCCTCAAAGAGCTTACAGATTGCTCGCGGTCGCCCCCTACCGACTGCCCATGAGGCGAGGACCGGCGGCGCTTGACGTTGACGCATCGGAACTATCTGTTATGCTAAAAATCTAAATAACGATCGCATGTGTTTATTGTGTTTTCTCGGTCGCTAAGACCCTTTTATCAGCAATTGCTGAACAAAAAGAACTTACTTTATGTCTTGGCGGAGTAATTTTTGTCATGACGAGCTCACAAAGCAATTTCCCTTGCGAGGGCACAGCAGACGTTCTCCAGACTGCAGCATTTATCAAGCGAAGCAGGGCGCGACCCATGCGAGCGGCTGCCAGAGAGTCCTGCGCGACGCGCGGCTTAAAGCGACAATTCCCCCGTCAGGAAGGAGGGCCACGATGAAGTTGCCCATTCGCGCCGTTATCGTCGACGACCATCCGCTTGTGGTTGCGGGCGCGCGCACTCTGATTGAGAAATCCGAAGATATCGTCTGTGTAGGCGATTCCAGCACCGGGACCGAGGCCATCGCACTAATCAGCCAGACCGCGCCGGACGTTTCTGTACTGGACGTGTCACTCCCTGACATGAACGGCCTCGAACTCGCAGAGAAAGTGATAACCAACGGCCACACTGCTCACGTGGTGATCATGACGCACTATCATGACAGGTCATATGTTCAGCAGGCATTACAGATCGGCGCGAAGGGTTTTGTCCAGAAATGCTCGGCGGCGGAGAACCTGCTACTTGCGATCCGCTCGGTAATGCTCGGCGGACTCTTCTTCGATCCACTGACGGCCCGCGAGATGACCTCTTCCGGACCTGAACGAAGCGCGCCACGCTCTACCAGCTTCGGCACGCTGGGGCTGACCGCGCGGGAACAGGATGTTTTGCGATTGGTCGCGCTAGGATATTCGAACAAGGAAATCGGCGCCCATACCAACATCAGTGTCAAATCGATCGAGACCTATAAGGCACGGGCCACCGAAAAGCTCAAGCTGCGTTCGCGGGCACAAATCGTTCACTTCGCTTTGACGCACGGGTGGATGAGCGTCAATTGAGACCAATAAACTGATCACGGGCTTAGTTCATCATTCCCGGGCATTTCTCCTCAGGGGCAGCGTGCCAGATACCGGGCCATGCGGCAGGCCACTATTCCAGAGTGCGCTCGCAGTGCTCGCCCTACCAAGCGATCCGGCCGAAACCGCCCCGTCCGGCGGAGAACCGTTTAAGAGAGGCCTTCGGGCAAAAGATTGGAGGTCACACCGTGCGGATAGCATTCGTCCTATCGGGACTCGGAGCTGGCGGCGCGGAAAAAATCGTCAATCTCCTTGCGCACCATCGCAGTGCACAAGGCGATATTGTTCACGTTCTCGCAGTCAATGCCTATAGCTCGAAATCCTATTTCCCCTATCGCGGTGCCATAAAGATCGAGGCGCTTGGAAGTTCCACTCGCGCCATCCCACGCATCGCACAAACCGTGCAACGGCTATCGAGGCTTCGCCGTCGGTTGGTGGCGCTCAAACCGGACCTTGTCATTTCCTTTCTGACCAAGGTCAATGTACTGGTTGGCTTGGCTACCCACGGCCTCAACACGCCGATCATCATGTCGGAGCGGAACAATTTCACGTCGCAGGAAACGCATCTCCTCTGGCGGCTCGCTCAGCCGTTTGCTGTCAGAAGCGCAGCGAGCTTGGTTATGCAAACGCAGGATGCCTTTCAATCTCTGCCACCGAGTTTGCGCGGTAAGGCGGAGATCATACCCAATCCGGTGACGATCCCGCCCAATGTTGCACGAGTCCCAAGCCAAGGCACCCGCGTCGTCGCGGTCGGACGCCTGGAAAGGCAGAAAGGCTTCGATTTGCTTCTCGAAGCATTCAGCTACGTAACGCGATCCGTTCCGACAGCCCAGTTGACCATATTTGGCGAAGGGTCTCAGCGTTGCGCCCTCGAGCACCTCGCGCGCGATCTTCGTATTGGCGACAACGTCAAAATGCCTGGCATTACAAAGTTTCCGCTTGAGTGGGTTGGAGCGGGCGACATCTTTGTGCTGAGTTCCCGTTTCGAAGGCTTTCCAAACGTGCTTTTGGAAGCGATGACCGCAGGGCTGCCGTCGATCGCGTTCGATTGCTCGTGGGGGCCGTCGGAAATTCTCAGCAGTCCCGATGCCGGTTTGCTTGTTCCCTCCGGAGACGTTCAGAGGTTGGGCGAAGCAATTCTCTCCCTGGTGACCGACCCGGCCTTAAGAAGCAAGCTTTCCACCTACGGCGCGGCGGCCGCCTCGGCGCGATATGCAACTTCATCCGTTCTGCAGCAGTGGGATAACGTGATCGCCAGATCCGTTAACCCGCCGTCGCTCAAATCGAGCTATGGCGAAAGCGCTGAATCCCCTCGTGCGGAACGCCACGCCTAAAGCCCTAATCCATACGCAGCCGTTTGCGGCGCAACGACATGCACGACAGGGACGTAGTGGGTCGCGACGCGATTTAGATCATTGCGGCGCAGGCCTCAGATAGAGGACTGGACTGCCGTATCGATCTTTAAACCAAAGGTCGGTTGAAGGCAGATAGCCATTTCGCCGCGCATAGTCGAGCATCGGTCGCTCGAGAACATCGTCGAAGCCGAGCAGCAGCGCTCCGGGCGGATCAGCGTCGAACATGGCTGCAATGCCGTCGAGCGACGTCATTCTGTACCACGTGGCAAGATCCTGACCGGTGAATTCCGCGGTTCGATAGACGAAGGGCCCCGTCGCCAGTTCTGGATAGACGTCGAGATGACCCTCCAAAGGATAGATCGGCGACAGCGTGGCCACCTTTCCTTCGGCGCCTGCCGCCGCAATGCGCTGCGAGATAGCAACGCCAGCCTCGTGAACCCGCGTTACCGTCCACCGGTCCGGCCGGACAGCCGTCCCGATATGCTGGGCAAGACGCGGCGCCTCGATCAACAGAACCACTATGGTCGCGGCGACAAACACCGGCTGGAGGCGTGTTCGCGTCTCGGGCGCAAGACCACCGAAAAGCAATGCCAGCCCCAAGGGGAGACAGATCAGCGGCGGCGCGAAATATTGGGGAAAGCTGGGTGTGGGCAATAGGCTCATGGCCGCGCTGCACACGAGCGCGCCCGCCACGACAAGGAGCGGACCATTGAGGACGCGCGACAGCCGGGCCTTCCTACAATCGGCCGGCGCCTGGAACGCCGTCAGCAGCAGCGCGAGCAGAAGGGTGATCACCACGGCGCCCGCCGCGGAGAACCATATATCCTGTGCGAGCAACAGCTTCGCCATCAGCGATAGAGCCTGCTCTTCGCCGGGTGCATTTGCCACTCGCCAATACTGCAGATGCGGACCGGTGTGATATTGCGCAACATGGGCAAGGAACCTCTGCGGCGTAGCGAGCAAGGGTATGAGGATCGGCATTCCCCCCACCAGACCTCCCGCAGCAAGAGGCGCAACGACGCGCAGCAGGCGGTCCCTGAAACGGCAAGTGCGCGGCAGCAGTAACGCTGCGACCGCCACCGGCGGGATGAATGCAACCGCACTGATCTTGAAGGCCGCGGCAAGCGACAGACAGAAGCCTGCAATCGCAATCAGGAAAGGTTTGGGATGCCCTTCTCGGACAGCGAGCACAAACAAACCGAGACCGATGAACGCAAAGGGCAGCGGCAAGAAATTATTCGTCACCGCCATGCCTGTCTGTGTCAGGAAAAGATCGTTCGCAACAGTGAGAGCGGCAAGGCACCAACTGATCAGCCCGGATCGCGTCAGCGAGTAGGTGATGGCTCCGATCGCCGCAAGGAACAACATCCAGGCGAGAAAGACGGACAGCCGACCGCTGAACAACAGATGGTCCGACCCGATGGTCGCGCCGATCCAATGGAATAGCCAGACCGAGCCCGGCGGATGATTGTAGAAGAAGTCCTCGTAGAGGCGGTAGTGATCAAGGAGCCTGATCGGTGGCACGTATAGCTGCTCGTCCTTGCGCATCTCGTAGTTCATCAAGCGCAAGAACAGGGAGAAGAGAAGCAGCACCGAGAGAATGACGACCGCGGCACGGTAGAGGAGCGTTCTCAAATCCGCCGAGGGTAATGCGACGCGTGATGGAGCGACCTCGTCAATATCCGCCATTCGAATTCCTCCGGCCTGAAGGAGACTCCTTGCGACATCGGCCACGTTTATCGCCGCCCCTTTGGCGCGACGGCGCACCGTAGGGTTTATCTGTATCGGAAGCGATTCCTCGCCGCTATCCGGGGTTATTCCTGACAACACCGTAGGGATTATCCTGACACGGCGCAGCTTGCGGATTTAGGGAAGGATGGATAGCATTAGTTTCTAATGTAAATACCGAAATAATTTCGGAGAACTATAGCTTAGTTACACTCACTTTAATACTGAAATCTTGCACCTGCTTTTTCCTCCGGTCCGGCAGATGCTTTTTTTATAGATGCGTTTCTGCACTCGCGTTTACTGCACGGGTCCTTGGACAGCGATCGGCTTAAGGACGAAGCACACGGCAAGTTTGGCTGTTTGCGACCCTTTGCGTCTGAAACGACGCACAGCGACGAGACGCATCATGCGCGACACCGATGGACAATCCCATAGGATTTGCCGTCGCTAAAGCTTGGAGGCTGTCATGAAAGTCGTGCTGTTCGCCGGAGGTCTCGGATCCCGCCTCGCGGAGGAGACCACCCGGATTCCGAAGCCCATGGTGGAGGTCGGCGGCAAGCCCATCATTCTCCATGTGATGGACATCTATAGCCGTTGGGGCTTCCACGATTTCGTCGTCGCCGGCGGCTACAAATGCATGTTCATCAAGAACTTCTTCCACAACTTCCACCTGTCGACAGCCGACTTCACGGTGGCACTTGGAAACGGGTCCATGGTGCTGCGCCCCGTGCATCCTCTGGACTGGAATGTTTCGGTGGTCGACACCGGTCTCTCGACGATGACGGGCGGCCGCCTGCTTCGCCTGCGTGACTGGCTCGACGGCGAGACCTTCATGGCCACCTATGCGGATGGCGTCGGCAACATCGATATCGAAGCGCTGCTCGACTTCCATCGCTCGCATGGCCGCCTGGCGACGGTCACCGCGGTGCAGCCACCGGCAAGATTTGGCAATCTGGAGATCGAGGGCGACAAGGTCGTCGAGTTCACGGAAAAGGTACGCAAGCACGAAACCTGGATCAATGGCGGCTTTTTCGTCTTCGAACCCGGCGTTCTGGATTACATTTCCGGCCCGTCAGACCCGTTGGAGGGGTCGCCGCTGACGAATCTGGCCCGGGATGGCGAGCTCTTTGCCTACAAGCACAAGGGCTTCTGGCATCCGATGGATACGATCCGCGACCGCGATTACCTCAACGGCCTTGCGGAAACCGAGGATCCGCCGTGGATGCAATTCGAGCGTAGCACTTCACCCCCCTCCGCCGCGGTGACTGAGCTGCCGCTGGCGAATTCTAGGCGGGAGCGGGTGACGTGAACGAGTCGGACCTCTCCCGGATTCTTCGCGGCCGCCGCGTCCTGGTCACCGGGCACACGGGGTTCAAGGGCGGATGGCTATCGCTCTGGCTTCGCCGTCTTGGCGCAGATGTGGTTGGCGTTGCGCTGCCGGCATCCGCACCCTCGTTTTCGTCTGCCATTGATCTCGAGGGCCTCGTCGACGGGCGCATTGGCGACATTCGCACCGAGGCGGGCTTCAGCGAGAGCATCGGCGGTCAGGATTTCGACCTCGTCATCCACATGGCGGCGCAGGCCGTGGTGCGGACGTCCTACGAGAGGCCGGTCGACACCTATATGACCAATGTCGTCGGGACCGCCGTGGTGCTCGAGGCAGCACGCCGCATGCCATCCTTGCGCGGCATCGTCGTCGTCACGAGCGACAAATGCTACGAAAATCGGGAATGGGTCTGGGGCTACCGGGAGAACGATCCCATGGGCGGCCGCGACCCCTACAGCTCCTCGAAAGGGTGTGCCGAACTGGTGGCCGCGGCCTACCGCTCCTCCTTCTTCAGCGATCCCGGCGGCCCGCAGCTTGCCACGGTGCGGGCGGGCAACGTGATCGGCGGCGGAGACTGGGGCGCGGACCGGTTGATTCCGGACCTGGTGCGCGCCGTCGAAACCGGCATTCCGGCGCGCCTGCGAAATCCCAAGAACGTGAGGCCCTGGCAGCATGTTCTCGAGCCGCTGCGCGGCTACCTCATGCTGGCTGCCGGCCTGATCGAGACCGGTGCACGCTTCGCGGGCGGCTGGAACTTCGGCCCCGAAAAGGACGCGACGGTGAATGTCGGCACGCTCGCGGAACTGGTCGTTTCCCATTGGGGCGGTCCGCCACCCGAATATATCGCCGAACGCCGGGCCGACGAGCCGGCCGAGTCCGTCGTCCTGCGCCTCGACAGCACGAAGTCGCACGTCGAACTCGGTTGGAAACCTTTGCTTGGGCTGGACGAGGCGGTCGGAATGACCGTCGCCTGGTACCGCAAATACATGGAAGATCCGGCCGACATACGCCGGTTCTCACAGCAGCAACTTGACGAATACGCAGCACACTGGGTCCGAGCGGCCTGAACCGCAGAGCGGGACGAACCGCAGATGGGGAGCATGACATGCGTGTCAACTATGGGCAGTCCGTTTACGGAGAGAAGGAAATCGCAGCCGTTGTCGATGTCATGCGGACGTCGACGCAGATGGGCCGCGCGGTGAGAAGCATGGAAGAGCGCGTCTCAGCGCTCTTCGCCAAGCGGCATGGCATCATGGTCAATTCCGGATCCTCGGCCAACTACCTGGCTATGGAAATGCTGCAGTTGCCGCAAGGCGCGGAAGTCATCACCCCGGCCCTGACCTTCGCAACAACCGTCGCGCCGATCGTCAGGGCAGGTCTCGTGCCGGTGTTCGTCGATGCGACGGAAGCGACGTACAACATCGACGTCGATGCGATCGAGCGCATGATTTCGCCAAAAACACGCGCCGTGATGATCCCGTCATTGATCGGCAATCTTCCGGATTGGGATCGAATTCGGGCGATTGCCGACGCCCATGGCCTGTTCGTCATCGAAGACAGTTGCGACACCCTCGGCGCCACCATCAAAGGCGTCAGCACCGGCATGCGCTCCCATGTCAGCACGACCAGCTTCTACGGCTCGCACGTGATAACGGCGGCCGGAAACGGCGGCATGCTTTGCGTCAATGACGATGAATTGGCGCGGCGCGCAAGGCTGATGCGCTCCTGGGGGCGCACGTCGTCACTGTTCGTCGATTCCGAATCGGTCGAAAACCGTTTCAACATCGACATCGACGGCTTCTCCTACGACGCGAAGTTCGTGTTCGAGGCGCTCGGCTTCAACCTTGAGCCCTCCGAGATGGGCGCCGCCTTCGGGCTCGTCCAGCTCGACAGGCTCGAAGAAAACATTGCCGCGCGGGAGCGCAACTTTGCCGCCCAGTTGGCCTTCTTCAAACAATATGAGGACTGGTTCATCCTGCCGCGGCAATTGCCCGAGTCCCGTACCGGCTGGCTCGCCTTCCCGCTCACGATACGGCCGGACGCGCCGTTCACCAGGCGCGATATGCAGATCTTCCTCGAACGCAGGGATATTCAGACCCGCCCCGTTTTCACCGGCAACATCCTGCGCCAGCCGGCTATGAAAGGCGTCAACAGCCGGATCTCGGACAAGGGCTACCCGGTGGCGGACGACGTGATGCGCGGTGGGATCTTGCTCGCTTGCCATCACGGCCTCACGCCGGAGCAACTCGACCATATCCATGCGTCGTTCTGCGACTTCGTCGACAGTTTCTCGACGAAACCGAGGATGCGTGCACCGCTGCAGGCGAGTGCTGTAGCAATCTGACAGGACGAGGTGAGAAGGATGTGCACGGTTGTCCGCCTCTAAGCTATCGGAGTCGGTCCTCGGGCCGACTCCACTAACGCATCGGGAGGCGCTGAAACATGAGTGAAGCAGCTCAAGGAGGAGATGGCGCTTCGCAGCTCCCGAGCGGCATTTAGGCTTCGCAGCAAGGTAGGTGGGTTCAGGTCGTGGCGCGTATTCTTATCACCGGTGGCGCAGGTTTCGTCGGCTCTCATCTAGCGAGGGCTTGCCTTGTCGCCGGTCACCAGGTTCATCTCATCATCCGACCGGGCTCCGATGACAGGCGGGTGCAGGATCTACGCGGCGGCGTCGTTCGGCACAATTTTGACCTGCAATCAGAGACGGCGCTCAAGCACTGTCTTTCCGATGCCGAACCCGAGTACGTATTTCACCTCGCGGCCCGTCCGCGCCGGCCGGAAGCCCCGGACCTCTCCGACGCCCGGGATGGCATGCGCGAGCAGGTGCAGGTATTGATCGGCTTGCTGAGTGCCGCCGCAACAGCGCCCCGTCCCCCGAAAATCATGATCCGGACGGGCTCGCTCGCCGAATATGGCTCCGCACAGGCGCCATTTCACGAGGACACGCGCGAAGTTCCGGTCAACGCCTACGGCGCGGAACTCGTCGCTGCCACGCAATTGGCTGGCGCCCTTCAGCGCCGGCTGCCATTCCCGGTCATCACCGCCCGGCTCGCCCTGGTCTACGGCGCCTTGCAATCTACCGCCTATCTCCTGCCATGGCTGATCACCCGTTGCCTGGCCGGAGAGACCTCGATGGTGCGACATCCGGAAGATCGGCGCGACCTGATCTATATCGACGATGCCGTCGACGGGCTTCTCCATGTGGCAGAGGCGCAACTGTCCGGCGGCACGATCATCAATATCGGAACCGGCTTTGCTCCGACGATGCGCGACGTGGCGCGACTGATAATCGCGGAAACGGGCGCCGATGCGACGCTCGTCGAGTATGGCCCGGCGGATGGTTCGTCGGGCATTCCGGACTTCCGCGCCGCCACGGCGTTGGCACGCAGCCTTCTCGGATGGAGCGCATCCACCCCATTGGCAGAAGGTCTCGTGCAGACCGTCGCATGGTATCGCGAGCACGCGCGCTTGCAGGAACCGCCGAGCGAGTTGCCGGCAACGTCGCGCCGAGAAAAAACGGGAGCTCCATAAGTGGCCGAGATGAAGCCGTTGATTTCTGTTCTGATACCGGCGTTCAACGAGGAAGCGAACGTCCGGCGAGCCTATGCCGCCATTGTGGAAACGTTCAGCGATCTTCCCGGCTACAATTATGAGATCATCTTCACCGACAATCATTCCACGGACCGCACCTTCCAAATTCTTCAGGAGATTGCACGCGAGGATCGCCGCGTCCGCGTCATCCGTTTCAGCCGCAATGTGGGCTACCAGCACTCGCTGCTCGTGGCCTATAAAGCCGCGAGCGGCGACTGTTCGGTCCAGATCGACTGTGATCTGCAGGATCCTCCGCAGCTCATTCCGCAAATGATCGCGCTTTGGCACCAGGGTCATCAGGTCGTCTACGGTGTACGCCGCTCGCTGACGGACGGCTGGTTCACGGCATTGATAAGGCGCAGATTCTATCGATTCATCAACGCGCTGAGCGAAGACGAACTTCCCCTGAATGCCGGCGAATTCCGCCTTGTCGACCGGCGCGTTCTCGACGAACTGCGCAGGGTCGACGATACCTCGCCCTATCTGCGCGGGCTGATCAGTGCCATGGGCTTTTCGCAAATCGGCTTTGAATACGACCGCCAGGCGCGGGTCGCTGGCGAAAGCAAGTTCCCCTTTCGGGCCATGTTCGCACTTGCCGTAGACGGTATTCTTAATCATTCGCTGATCCCGCTGCGCATAGCTTCGATAACCAGCCTGATCATGGGTACCGCGACATTCCTACTGCTCGTCGGCTACTTCATCGGAAAGCTGATCTTCGGACAGGACTGGCCGGCGGGCTTTGCCACGACAACGATCTTGATCCTGCTCTCGATCACGCTGAACGCGATCTTCCTTGGGATCATAGGCGAATATATCGGGCGGATATTCATGCAGTCCAAGCGGAGGCCGACGCCGATAATCGAGGCGAGCCTCAACGATGAGTACCGCCCCCGTCACGAGCGGGCTGCTTCTCGTTACCAATGATCTTCTCCACCGGCTAAATCTACAGCCTGCATGCGCCGGATCGCGGCCGCGCTTGTGTTGGCTTTGCTGCACAAGCATCGAAGCCTACTGCATGTTTCCTTAAATCGGAGCCGATTTAAGGACAAAAACATGCAGCAATTCAAAGTGCTACAGCGTCCTTTGTGCGTCTGAAAAGACGCACGGCGCTGTAGTGCAGCGTCAGAGCAAGATGCTGCAGCTTCTCATCATTGCCGATCTGTAGCCGAGTGTCGCGGACAGTGGTCCCGACAGGTCTTCAGCTTGGGCAGCACCGCTTGCCTCTTGAACTACTGGGGACAACAGAGACCGGGCCGTCGGCATACGACAACGAGCCTCAAGTTCTCTCCGGCCGGCTGCCGAACGTTAGCATTCCGCCTCCAGTCATTGTGGTGCTAAGCCCGCCGTGGCGGCCTTGGCCGGAGCCTCACTTGCTGTCGGCGCGGAGCCAACCGGACGGACATAGAGGATGCTGTCACCATAACGGTCGGTGCCGATAGGCTCCGCCACCCTCACATAGCCATGCGCCAGGGCATATGCCTTGAGGGGTTCGTCAAACTCGCCCTCGTGACCGATCAAGATCGCGTCCGGCGGGGCGGCATCAAACAGGACGTGGATGGTGCTCGGGGAGGTGATGTTGTAGGCGGCGCGTTCCTCCGCGGAAAGATAATCACCGATCCTAAAAAAGAACGGGCCGGAGGCTAGTTGCGGATAAATTTCGAGTCCGGCATCTATCGCGTAGCTCGGCGAGAGCGTGGCAATGCGCGGGCGTCGGGCGTCGATTGTGAGATGTTCGCGAATACGCATAGCCGTGTTGTGAACCTGGATGCCCGTCCAGGTCGAAGGCCTTGCAAGCTTCGGCAAGTCCTGAAGCAACTGCGGCGCGCCGAGGAGGAAGGCACCGACGGCCAAAGCGACGATGAGCGGACGGGCGTGCTGACGCTGTTCCGCAGTCATGGCCGCTAACAGGCAGACGATCAGCAGGATCATGAAGGGGATGGGCGGCATATAATATTGCGGGAACGCAGGCTTCGTGACGAAAGAGATCAGCACTCCAAGCGCTGTCAACGCCAGCGTGATAGGTATTGGGTAGACGCTAAGCTGCCGCCAGGCAGCTGTTCGGTCGCGCAACAGCGCAAAAGCCGCAAAGCAATAACAGAGCCCGACCAGAATGATCACCGAAGCACCGGCACCCCAAAGCCGGTATGCGAAGATGATCTGGCTGTGCAGGGAAAGCCCTGTCACCGTTGCAGCGCGCGCCGGCTCGTTCCAATAGGTGCGATGCGGGCCGGTAAAATATTCTACCGTGTTGAACAGAAAAGCGTCTGTATGAGCCAGAAAATAGTAAATCGTAGGCAGGCCTGCGACGAGGCCGCCAAGGCCCATGGGCAGAACGACCCGCCAGAGGCGGTCCGAGAGCCTCAAGGAGCGCGGCAAGAGAAAGGCGGCGACGACGAACGGCGGAATGACGATCACGTAGTTTGCCTTGAACCCGACCGCCAACGACAACGATGCGCCGCACAGGAAGACGTAAAAGGAGCGTCGGCGTTCGCGCTCCATAGCCAGCACGAAGAACAGAAAACCGAAAGTCGCGAGACAGACAGGAAAGATGTGACTGGCCACCAGCATTGGCGCGCGACCGATGAACAGCGGATTGGTCAAGAGCAAGAGTATTGCCAGCGTGGTGATCGGCAGGCTCTTAGACAATCGCCAGGAAAGCGCTCCGAATGCCCACAGAAGAGCCATCCAACAAAGGAACACGGTGAAACGCGCAGCGAGAAAATGATAGCCGGGCGAATCCCCAACGACCATACTCAGGAGGATGGGCAGGTTGGGCAGATGGGCGTAGCTGATCTCCTGATAAAGCGTAAACCTATCGATCAGTGCCCCCGCGCCCATGTAAATATGCTCGTCATGTCCAATTGCCTCGGACATAACACGGGCGAATAACGCAAGACCGAGGATGACGGCCGCCCCGCTAAGAGCGCACCAAAGCAGAACTGACCTGTCGGCAAGGTTGAGGCCAAGGGCTGCCCGTGAAGACCCAGCCTGCCTCGATATCGACTGGTTGCCAGGTGTGCTCGTCAAGGCTGCATCATCCCCTGTTCAGCCGGGACACGAAACAATGCCCGGGCGTTTGCGGCCTTTGCGCCGGTCCTCACCTTCCAGCGAAGTTCGTCAACGAGGAGCCCCGCTACAAGACGTCCTTCCCGAATGGCATGGTTCGTGCCGCGATCTTCGGGATAGATCTGGGCCATTGAGGCGATCTTAAAGCCTTCAATGGGGCTATCGTTGTCGGGGATCAGCTCGGCGTAGCCCGTGACTACCAACGGCTGGGCATAGTCCGCTCGCCATGCATGGTGGTCGATAATCCAATCGCGGTTGAAATCTGGAAACATCCTCTGGATGTGCGGGAGGGCGAAATGGAGCAGTTCCAAGTCGCTCATCGCGTAGACAGGGTCGTCTGTCGATAGGTACTTGGAGAGATATACGATGTGCCGGTTCTCGCCCGGCCACAAGGGTTCGAAGTTAGTGTGCTCTATAATGCCGACGAACGGAAATGACGGGTCGTTGACGTTCATCCAGTAGAGTTCGGACAGGCTGTGCTTGAGCTCCAGCACCAGGCACACATTGCCGAGATAACCGATTTTCCGTAGCCGCGCGCCATAATCACGATCGACATGGTTCTCGATTACATCCGCAATGATCGGCAATGCAGTCGTCGCGACCACGCCGTCACAGGGCAAGAGTCCGTCGGCGCAATGTACACCGGTCACGACACCATCTCGGACCTCCAGGCCCGTTGCCGGCGTCCTGTAGCGAACATTTCCACCGCGGCGCACGATCTCGGCGACGAGGTAATCGACCAGCGCTTTGAACCCGCCCTTGAAATACATCAGGTTCTCGGCACCGCCTTTACCCCGGCTGCCGCCACGCAGCAACAGCTTCGCCCAGAACCAGGCTGCCGAAACATCAAAGGCATGCTTGCCGAACTTGCCGAGCAGCAGCGGCTCCCAGACGACGCGGAACACTTCTTTGCCGCACAACTTAGAGAGCCATTCCGCCGCGCTGACATGATCCAGATCCCTCCACGACTTGATCCGCCTGGCGGCCAGAACGAGCAGTCCCAATCGAAACCGATTGATTATTGAGAGTGGCTTGAAGCGCAGCACATCGAGTGGCGTGGCGAGGCGGAACAGGCTCCCCGCATAATACATTCCCGTCGCAGACGGTCGAACAACCACTTTCTCGTTGAGCTCAAGCTCGTCCACCAGATCGAGCAGGTGCTGATCTGTGTTGTACCAGAAATGGTAGAAACGCTCCAGCTGTTTGCCGTTGACCTCGAAGCAGGCCGCTAGCCCGCCCGCAACCGAATCTGCCTCCAGGACCGTTACCTGCGCGCCCCGCTTGAGTGCCTCATACGCCGCGGCAAGACCCGTAAAGCCGCCGCCGATCACTACTATCCGAGGGCTGTGATTTGGCGAGTCATGCCTTGTCGTCGCGCTCTGGACCGGACTGCACGGTGCGCCGGTTGGCTTCGCTGTCTTCACGTCTTTGCCTTCCGTCATCCGATCCCCCGATCGTCCTAAGCGCAGAACCTGACCGGCCGCTCATGCTTTCGCGTTCGGCCGGAAAACTATGTATTTTGAGGCTAAGTAGTTCCAGAGGAAAACTATCGGTATCGACGCCAGCTTTGCCGCCAGCTTCCCCGAGAATTGCATAAACACAAGCACCAGCCCGGTCGATAGCGTCAGCCCGACAACATTGACAGTGATAAACAGCACAAAGCGCCGCGAGTGCCCCTGTCTGTTTCCCGGGCGGCGGAAGGTCCAGAAATTGTTCAGCATGTAACTCGTCACGATGGCCGCCGAAAAGGAGACGATGTTGGCGGTAGGCCCCGGCAACCCGGATCCTATAGCCAGAAGGATGAAGCCACCTAGGTCGACTGCGACATTGATCACCCCGACAATCCCGAAACGGATCAGAGTGGGCGGGAGCAGCCAACCCGAACGCGCGCGGCGATCGCCCTGCCTGGTTGAGCGATAAAGCCCGACGGCGGTCAGCGGCGCTGTGTGCTGATCAGTGTCTGACATCACCCCGCCCCCGCACCGGTTCTAGCCCTTGCTGCGAAAATACCTTCAGGCAAATTGTTGGCAGCCTATTTCGGCTTTAACGTAAATTTTTCAAAATCTTAATCGTGCCTGGCAGGCGTAAGTCGTCGTTTAAGACGCTGGAGGATACTCTATTTGAAGCGCAGTGAGTTCGCAATTATTCGACTGTCAGGTAAATCCCTAATTGCGTCGGGATGAAGCGCGCGACATCTCTACCGAACAGGAACATGGCGTCATGGCTGGATTACTTACCCAGCATGTTCATTCCGATATCGGGAGCTTCGGGCTGGATATCTTCGGTCTACGTCCGCTTAGGGCGAAGCGGTGTCGATAGCTGCGAGCGAAGCGATCGCGAGCGGTGTACGGCGGATCCCCCGCGCCTCTTGCAAAATTCTGAGCGTTCCCGGCTTTTCGCGTGGGACTATCTCGTCGCGCCCTTGGATCTTTCACAAGTGATGGATGCTGAGGAAAATGGCTAGATGATTATGCGCCCAATGACATGCACAACATTACATGAAGAGCGCACGAGCGCACCGGATATTGAAGCGCCCTGCACTTTCCGTGAACCCGCCTTCCACCCTCCGTTCGGCTTGGGAGGCCACTATATCAAATGACATATGGTGTACCGATCACGAAGGTGATAACCTAAAGAAAATATTCGTAAATTTTGACGTGAGATACTCAACGAAATTGTAGTCGATCGCCTGCAAACCGGCGAACTGCCATAGTGATACTAGCCGCAGCCCTCATGCATATCGAGATACCGATACAGCGGCCGTTACTGTGACCTCAAAAGGTATTTTCGATCGGTCCGCAAGGAAGAGGGCGGTCACGCTCGCCTCCACCTTCAGCGAAACGATGAAGGAAGGGCGCGGTATACGAGAGCCGGAACGTTCCCCGGTCTTTCCCGTCGGATTGGCAGCCCGTCCCCGCAAGGATCTTCATAGGAAGTCGAACGGAGGGATAATCCATGGCAGTGATCAACGGCACGTCCGGAAACAATACCCTCATCGGCACGGATCAAGACGACACGATCAGCGGTTTCGCCGGTGACGATCTCATACAGGGACTGGAAGGGTCGGACACCATCAACGGCGGCTCCGGCGTCGACACGGTTGATTATCGGGAGAAGACGGTGGGGATAACCGTCACGCTCAACGGGACCAATGATGCAATCGTGACGGTCGGCGGCATCGCCGAAGACATCCTCCGCGCTATTGAAAACGTCTACGGCGGCTCGGGCGACGACACCATCACAGGCGATGCCCAAAACAACCTTTTCAGAGGTGGGGGCGGAAGCGACGTGCTCAACGGCGGAGCCGGGATCGACACGGTCGACTATGCTGACAAGACGGCATCGGTCGTGGTCACTTTAGGGGGCGCTACGCCGACGACGGTCTTCGTGAATGGTCTTGCCGAGGATACCATCAGCAACTTCGAGAACGTGTATGGCGGCTCGGGCAACGACATCCTGACCGGCAACAATCAGAACAACATCCTGCGCGGCGAGGCCGGCAACGACACCCTCAATGGCGACGGCGGCGACGATTCCCTGTTTGGCGGCGAGGGGGACGATACGGTCGACGGCGGCGCCGGCATCGACACCTTCGACCTTCGGGAGAAGACTTCTGCGGTGGCTGTAACGCTCAACGGCGCCAATGCCGCGACGGTCTTCGTCGGCGGAGTTGCGGAGGACACCGTCCGCAATGTCGAGAACATCGTCGGCGGATCGGCAGGCGACGCGCTGACGGGCGATGCCGCGGCCAACAAGCTTTCTGGCGCGCGCGGCAATGACTGGCTGAAGGGAGGTGGCGGGGCAGACATCCTGGATGGCGGCGAGGACTTCGACACCGCCGATTACAGCGACAAGACAGCCGCCATCGCCGTGACACTGAACGGCAGCAATCTCGTCACCGTGACAGTCGGTGGCGTTGCCGAGGACTCAGTCGCGAAGGTCGAAAATATCGTCGGCGGCTCAGGCGATGACACAATTACCGGTGATACCGTCGCCAATACTTTCCGCGGAGGCTCCGGTGCCGACACATTGGATGGCGGCGACGGTAGCGACACCGCCGATTTCAGCGATAAGACTCAGTCCGTTCTCCTCGCGCTCAACGGTGCCGCCAACGCGATCGCGACTATTGGCGGGACAGCAGAGGACACGGTGCGCAATATCGAGAATGTCATCGGCGGCTCGGCCAACGACCAACTCACCGGCGATGCGGCCGCCAACACGTTCCGCGGCGGTCTCGGTGCGGATGCGTTGGATGGTGGCGGCGGCAACGATACGGCCGACTACAGCGACAAAACGGCGTCCTTAGTCGTCAGGCTGGCCGGGGCGAGTGCCGCCACGGTGTCCGTGGGCGGGGTTGCGGAGGATACGCTCCGCAACATAGAGAACATCATCGGCGGCTCGGGCAATGACGTCCTCGCTGGCGACGGCTTTGCAAATGTGCTCGATGGCGGTGCCGGCAGCGACACCGTCGATTATTCCGCATCGGCCAAACCGGTTGCGGTCACTCTTAACGGCGCCAACAGTTCAACGGTGTTCGTCGGCGGTGTTGCCGAAGACACCGTCCGCAACGTTGAGAATGTAACCGGTGGCGCCGCTTCCGACGTGATCACCGGCGACGTCCAGGCGAACATCCTCGTTGGTGGCGCGGGCGGCGACCTTCTCAAGGGCGGAGGCGGCCTCGACGTCATCGACGGAGGCATCGGTTCCGACACGATCGACTTCAGCGACAAGACCGTTGCGGTTGTCCTCGCACTGGCAGGAGCGGCCGACGCGATCGCGACGGTCGGCGGCGTGGCCGAGGACACGGCCCGCAACATTGAGAACATCTTCGGAGGCGCGGGCGCCGACGTTCTGACCGGCGATGGCGCCAGCAATACGTTACGCGGTGGCCGGGGCGCCGATACTCTAGACGGCGGAGCGGGCGAGGACACGGCCGATTTTCGGGACAAGACGACGTCCGTCGCCCTGACGCTCGACGGCGCCAACGCCGTGACCGTCAGGGTCAACGGCGTCAATGAGGACACGATCCGCAACTTCGAGAATGTCTCTGGTGGCTCTGCCGGCGATACGCTTACCGGCGACAGCCTGGCCAATGTGCTGCTCGGTAATGACGGCGGCGACACGCTCAAGGGCGGCCTTGGCAACGACGTGCTCAACGGTGGCAACGGCGTCGACACGGCCGATTATCTCGAGAAGACCGACGCAATCAGCGTCACCCTCAATGGAACGGCGAATGCAAGCGTCTTCGTCGGCGGAGTGGCGGAGGACATCGTCCGCGGCGTGGAGAATATTCTGGCGGGATCCGGTGCTGACACGCTTATTGGCGACAGCGCAAACAATCTGTTCCGTGGCGCCGTTGGAGCCGACTTCATCAATGGCGGCGCAGGCGTCGACACGGCGGATTATCGCGAGAAGACGACCTCGGTCAGGGTGACTCTCGACGGAGCAAACGACAGCTTCGTCTTCGTCGGGGGTGCTGCGGAAGACACCATTCGCAACATCGAGAATGTGTTCGGCGGCAAAGGAAACGACGCGCTCACGGGCGACAATCTGGCAAACAGGCTCGACGGCAATGACGGCAAGGACCTGTTTACGGGTGGTGGCGGCGCCGACACTCTCGATGGTGGGGCGGGGGCGGACACGGCAAGCTATCGCGACAAGAGCGCATCGGTCTCGGTCACGCTCAATGGCACCACCTACGCGACCGTCACCGTTGGAGGCGTGGCTGAGGATACGATCCGCAACATTGAGAACGTCTGGGGCGGAACCGGCAACGACAATCTGCGGGGCGATGCGAACGCGAACCTCCTTTCGGGCGGCGGCGGAAGCGATGTGCTGTTCGGCGGCGCGGGGGCCGATGAGTTCCAGTTCGATTTCGCGCTCGGGGCGACCAACGTTGACACCGTCGAGGATTTCACGGCGGGGGACAAGCTCGCCCTGTCGCGGAGCGTCTTCACCGCGCTGAGTGGTGGCTCCCTTTTGAGCGCGCAATTCTACGCGGCCGCCGGCGCAACCGAAGCGCAGGATGCGAGCCACAGGATAATCTATGACACGACGAGCGGCGCGCTTTACTACGATGCCGACGGCAGCCTTTCCGGTGCCGCGGCCGTACAGTTCGCCGTACTCTCCACGCGTCCAGGCCTCACCGCTGGGGACTTCCTAATCGTCTAGGGGACCCGGTGCCCGGTGCAGCGGCGAGGACCGGCGCGCTGGGTGCGCCGCGAACACAACGTCCGGCCTCCACATGGATGGCCAAGACCAAGCGAACAGGAGCGTCGCCGATCCGACACTTCGAAGACCAGGCCAAGGGGCGAGGTCGGTGGTCGATGCCCCGTTCGCGCAGACGCCAGCTACTTACGCTCTTGGCGCCTTCTCGATGAACTCACCAATGGGATGAGGGCATCCGTCCGGTGAGGACCGCGAGGGTTACTGCTCCGAGCCTTCGGCCTTCGTGGCAGGTCACAAGTGGTCAGCTCCAGTAGCAACTTTGGAAACGCTCGGATATCTTGCACCGCAATTCGCATTGATTGGTATTGGAGTGTGTGGATGATCAACTCTTCGCGGGAATGGCTTCTCCGAGAGAATAGCGCGTTCGCGCGTTCCTTGCCCGCCGGCTCCCTGGTTTTGGACGCTGGAGCAGGTAGTCAACCCTATAGGCACTTGTTTGACCATTGCCGATATGAGGCCGCGGATTTCGAGAAGGTTGACAAGCCATATGCCAAATCAACGTATGTATGCGATCTGGTTTCCATTCCTGTGGAGGACGGGCGGTTCGACGCTGTGGCGCTAAACCAAGTGCTCGAACATCTGAGCGACCCTCTTGCCGCTCTCGCTGAATTGCACCGGGTACTGAAACCGGGCGGGAGCATGATCTGCTCGGCGCCACTCTTCTACGAAGAGCACGAGCAGCCTTATGACTTCTTCCGCTACACTCAATACGCCTGGCGTCACCTTATGGCCAAAGCCGGATTTGAGATCGTCAGCATTTGTTGGCTGGAGGGATATCTGGGCACAGTTGCATATCAAATGGAACGCGCCTCAAGATACCTGCCTACCAGACCGCATGATTTGGGCGGCGGCGTCCGCGGCTGGATTGCGTCGCCGATCCTCATCGCGGGCAAGCCCATTCTGAGGGTCCTGGCGGCGCTGTTCTATAGGCTCGACGCAAGGCACAGGTACACGGCCGCAGGATACCCGAAAAATTACGTTGTCGTCGTGAAAAAGCCTGCTGCTCAGGGCGCGCCGATCTCCTGATCTATGTTTTGCCGTCCATAGGGACTTCGTCGGCGGGCATCAATTCCTCAGTCAGCAACAAGGCTCATGATTGGCACGTTCAGCCCGCGCTTGGCCCGGCAACTGGAACTTGCCACGCCAGATGCCGACTCCGTGGTCACGCGCGAGCTGTTCAGCTCCGCCATTGCTGTATCTTTCCCAATCCACCGCATTGCCGTTCTCGACCAGCCAGCAATTGAACTCGGTGCTGTCGGCGCGAAAGCAGACACCCACGAACCGTTGATACATTGATACCGATCGCGTTCGATAAACTCGCAGCGGGTAGGCGGGACGCAGCGAGAAATTTGTCGAGAGCTACAGCGCCGTGCGTCTTTTCAGACGCCCAAGGACGCTATAGCACTTTGAATTGCTGCAGTAACGCTGCCTCCTTGCCGCAGCGGTAGGCGCCGCCGTCGCCATCCTCGCATTTTTGCCGGATGAGGAAAAAGTGGGCGCGGTTTTCCGGCGCGCGTCTCGCCCGAACTCGTTAGGATGGGCGACGTTTATAATTCAGGGCGATCAAGGCTTTAGCCGTCCGCAGTTGCGGGGCGGAACTCCAGCACGAGCTTTTCGATCTCCGATCCCCCGCCCACGCGCTTCAATACGGCGAACGATCCGTTCCCGTTTAGCTCAAACAGGGTACCAGCGTTTTCCCGAGCGCGATTGGTGCGGGCGATCATGAGCAAGGCGCCCGGACCGCGGAGATAGGAGTGAATGTTCTCAATTGCGATATGAATCTGATCCGAGGAAAAATATCCTGTGTTCAGGATGTTGGCGGCACGCACCATGTCGAACCGATGGATGAAGCGCTCCGACCGACACATAATATCATTTTCAATGAACACGATTTCACCGTTCGACGGCAACGACCGGGTAATCATTTGCACCGGCCTGCTCATGCCGGCCCTTATGCGTGAGCGCAGGCGCGGTTGCAGAATGCTGCGGCCAAGCATGAGCGGGATAAAAGCGAGCGTCACGTAATCCAGTCTTCTGACCCATGGGCGGACTGTGATGCCGCGGACATCATATTGTAATGGCCAACCCTCCGGATCGCAGAAAACTCTAAAGTCCGGAGCCAGTTCGACGATGTGGGCCTCGATGAAGAGATCGGTTGCGACGATGCCGGCAGCAGCGCCACAATCCTTCAAGAACCTGGCGAGTTCCACAGTTGTCAACCCGGTGGAAACTCCCACGTCGAGGATCTCGCGAAGAGAGCCTGCCCGCTCCTCGAGATAGGGTCGGAACGCGACCTCCAGCTCTTGAAAGCGCGACGGTTGGGTCAGTTTGAAAGTGCCGTTTCGCATCTTAAGCTTGGCGAAGAAAGCAGATTCCAAGCTCACGTCGGTCGTATCCGTACCCGATGAATAGAACTTGCTGGCACTCACGGTCATGGTTTCAACCTGTATCTACTTAACTTAAACGAGGATTCGCTCACGGATTGCTGATGAAGATCGTCTCCCTTACGGGCATTCAACCCGTCCGGTAGCCACCAACGCCACCGTCTGGCCTTTCAAGCGGCCGCACATCGGCGGCCCTCAACACTGGTCTTGGAGCGCTTGCGATATGTACTCGCCGCGCCTGCCTTGCGGTCTCGACAAATGCATCAGCTCATTCTTGACCCGGAGACCGCCGGACATCGCCGCCTTCCGGATCGCCGGCCATGAAATGGAGAAACTCCTCCAAGTTTGTCCACCCATCGCCATCCATGTCCTGCTGACCATCATTAGTGTTTGTTGGGTCGATGCCACATTTGACCTCCCAATCATCTGAAATGCCATCCATGTCGCCATCTTGATACGGCGTTCCAGGATCAAGCTCGGGCCAACCGCCGACGTCGCGCGGGTCCGTTCTCAGCAGTTGCCCGCTTCGACTTTTGATGTCCTCGACAATGCGACGGTCGACCTCGTCGCGCTCGGGCTTTGTGGCACCGGCATTCGCCAGGACTTCCTCGTAGGCGGCCATGGGTGCGGAGACGCGGATGGTCGGCACGTCAAACGGTGCCGTCACAAGAAACCTTCTGTGATCTTCCGCTAGAACCAAGCTGTCATCTTGGTCAGCGTCAGTACGATATGGCTCGTCGTAGTTGTCCTTGACATAAATCGAGTGCCCGAGCCCGCTTTCGATGAAAAGATGCACCAGGCGGTCGTTGCGCAACTTCTTCCCTGCGATCTTGTAATTGCCGACGACATTAGCCTGAATATGCGTCCATTCATCGCCAAAGCTCACGACATATTGCCATACTGGCGAGAAGAAAACATTGTTCACGACATCCGCGACCGCGCCGGGAATTTTCATTTTAATTTGTGGATTCCTGTATTTGCCGAAAGCAAAGAGCGAGTGGTGCACCGAAACGTTGCCACCTTTTGTGAACAACATGTTGCGTGCACGGTTCTCTTTCCCCGGGCCGCCTTCCAAGAGCGGCTCACTGGCCATTCCCCATTGCCAGGTGAAATTGCTGGCATCTTCTGAATCGATAGTCTCGTCGGATCCCCAACTGGCGGAGATATGATCAAGCATAATGTTCTTCGCCGCCTCGGAGTACATTCCGAGGCCGCCAGAACAGCAAGCCTTGCGGACATGCGGGCCGGGGCGAAGGCGAATGTGCCGTACGATCACGTCATTCGTCAAAATCTCGATCGAAGGACGAACCTGTGCCTCACCGTTCCGGATGGCGACCCCGCCGCCCGGCGCCGTTTCACCGGCAATGGTCAAGAACGGATTTCGAATGACCAGCGGCTCCTCGCGAAGAGTAATGGTACCGCCCGTGCGGAAGATGCAAACCCGCGGCCCAGACGCTTCGATGCAGTCGCGCAAAGATCCTGGTCCTGAATCGTTCGTGTTCAAGACATAGATTACCTTTCCCCCTCGGCCTCCGACGGAACCGGCGCCGAAACCTTCGGCCGTAGGAAAAGCACGCTGCCTACCGTCTGGGAGCTTAGGTGAAAGCGGCTCCCGGGCTGCCGGCGCAGCATGAGCTTCTTCACGCAGAGGCCCGCCCCAAGATCCGAAAAGCAGCCCTGCCAACATCAGAGAGCGAGCGGCCCTGGAAACAAATGCGCTCACATCACGCGAGTGAATGGTTTTGCCATGCCCTGGTGCCCCCCCAATCGAGGCTGGTCTCCTGTTCCCCCGAGCGGGATCGCCGGGTGACTGGGCTCTCGAATGTGCTGGATAGCGGAGCCACGACAAAAGCCTGGGCGGTGCCAGAATATCGTCGAACCTTCGTAAAAGTGCCGAACACACAGCCAGCATAGGACCCCCGCGCTTTTGTGATGCCGATCACTTAAAGATAGCCGTAGCGTCTGAGCATCCAGCCACCCAACCGCTCGAAGGAGACCTGCTGGCCGGCTGGCATCCGTACTCGCCACGATTCGTCCTTCGTGAGTGCGACAGATCCGTTCATACGCAGTCGGTTCCCTGCGACCTGGTGCCCTGCACGAACGGACTCCCCGTTCTGCAGAGAAGAACCGATTTGATGTAGGTCGAGCTCGAGAAATGTCCCGATTTTCTGCATGACGGCGACGGGATCCGACGCGAAATCCTCATACCGCACGCGCATCACTTTTTCAGAACCCAATTTTCGCGAGAGATATTCGACCGCAAGGTTGACCACGCTCCATCGCAGAGCCGTCCTGAATACCGATTTTGGCCTGATCTCCTTCTGCAACCCTGACTTCGCGTCACGCTCGTAAGGTTTCAGCAATGACCAGGCCACTCCGCGCCCATCGCGCACCATGTGGATGACGCGCATGTCGATTCCCGGGATTTGCGCAAGCGCCATTGCCCTTCCCGGCAACTTCGAAGAGTCGACAATTACTTGCTTGCCGGAGCAGGACTGCATCGCGTTCATCAGACGTTTGGTGTGAAGCGTATACGCCGCAAATTGCTTTCCCAGACCCAATCCCGAAAGTACCTTTACAAGCACGGACAGCCCTTCGAACTTTGTTTGAAGCGCACAATACTCCGCCATGACTTTCGAATCCGAACCCGCGGACCACTCTTGGCAGACGGCGCTCCAGAAGCTGCAGTCACGAATAGGATTGCCGCATGCACAGTATTCATTGTGGCGCCAAACGTGCCGTGTGAGGGAAGTTACTTCCCCCGCCCCCAAAACGGCGCTGTGCTGGCCCAACGCAATGTCGAGTATGGTGGTCCCGCTGCGTCCGTAACCTGCAATATAGGCAATGCGCACTGGTTGCGGGGGCATCATATAAGCCTTTCATTTGCGACTTCTTTGAACTTTGGCTTCGAATTCTGTTTACGCGCATGAGGGTCCGTCCATGCGCATGTGGTACGACTTTCACCTTCCCGCCACCAGATGGGGCCGGCTGCTATATTATTGCAGCGGGCGCCGGCACTCCGGGCATGCCAAAGCAGTGCCGCTTACACGGCACTGGGCAGTGCACTTCGCTAGATAGGTCGGAATAAGATCGCCGCACCCTCATTTACAATCTGACGCGAGCCGCGCGGACCAGCCATCTCCAAATCCATGCCGAGAATGACGGCCTCTGCTCGCTCGACAAAACAAATGAAACGAAATAATACCAATGATAATGCACGAACGCCTGATTAGCAACAAGGTCAGCGCGACTACCGATCAGGCTTGAGCGTACTTTATTGTCATCTATTCTCCAACCATGCTTACAGATGGAGACCTTTCGACCGAGTTAGCCACTCGCCTCCTCCACACTGCCGCACGATAAACTTCGGCATCAATTGCTTGAACGAGAAAGCTCGGATTCAAATTGCGCCCCGTTCTAGTTTAACTGCGCGCCTGAGCTGCGCAAGGCTTAGGCCGCAGCACAAAAAAATCGGTATCGTCCAGTACCTCGCATACATGTGGGGATTGAACAAAGCGATCGTGAGGAAAACGACGACGCTCGTAATAATCGCTGCCAATGCGCGCTTATCTCCACCAGCCCTGTTGAGCGTAATTCCACGCAGCACGCCGATCGCTGAAAACATGATCCAACCAATCAGCGCGAGCAGTCCGCCTTCCACCCAGAGAAGAAGATAGAGGTTGTGAACGGGAGCAGCTTGTACACTTCTTTCTCGGAATTGATCTGCGCCAATTCCCACCAGTTTGATCTGTTCGTCAGATATCATCTGGATCGCCTCCTCCATAAGTGCGGCTCTCGATAGGAAAGTTCCCGCTTCAGAGATGTCGCCGGAGGAAAGCGCGCCCAAGACACGCGTTTGAAATGTCTTGGGCAGCAGGTCCTTGTTCCCAAATCCGCCCACAACCGCAACAAGTATGCCGACTCCCAGTGCCAGACGAAATATCAACTTGGGCGTTGAAATGAGCGCCGTGAAGATAACCAAGCAAATCGACGTCACAAACAAACCGCTATTCGAGCTAGTAAGTATCACTGTAACTAGAAATAGCGCCAGTACCGGTAAAGCGAGATATGACTTGATCCGGCCGGTCGACCAGAAAAAGAGCAGAATAGGGAGCGTCAGGGCATTCATCGCCGCAGCCAAGTTCGGGTTTCGAAGGAGTGTAGCCAAACGCCGCCCCCCCGTAACTACGCCCCTTCCCTCGCCAGGCACATAGCCAACGAAATAGAAGGTAATGATGCCGTGAATGTCTATGAGGATTATGCTGGTCAGGAAAATGGCCGCCAGACGATAAGCTTCCTTAGGTTCATCACGGATCAGAATGAACATCAAGAATATGTAGGCGAACAAATACTGTGCCGTCACAATCAGCCCCCGTTCGGGACTGTTATGGAAAAGGCTGCCAATCATCATCCCCACGAACAAGAGCAGGAACGCGACAAGCCAAAGTGGCGTTGCCTCGCCCAGCGGCTTAGTCCAAATGCGCCCTGTTATGAAAAGAAGAAAAAGGCTTAAGCAGAAAAAGAAATCACTGAAGGTAAAGAATAGATCGGAAAATCGCAATGTTGCATAGGGCGCTAAAAACACTGCTACGTAGAGGACAGCACGCTCGATCGCAGACAGGTGTACATGCAGTGTGCGCGGGTGGCTGTCAAAATGAAATTGGGTTGTCGTTGTTTTAACGATTTCTGACACTGTCGCCTCGCGCGTGGCCGGTCACAGTATGGGCGTGCACTTGGTCTGCGCGCCTCATATCGCCCGTGCCTAACAGGTCTCCGTAGACCGCGGTGATCGCGTGTACGTGGCGCTCGATGCTGAAGCGGGAGCGTGCTTCGCTACGAGCCATGTCTACGATGTGCCGGTAGTAGGCAGAATTGCTGAAGAGTTTTAAGCAAGCTTTTGCGAATTCATCCGGATCATCTGGACGAACAAGCATGCCGGTCTCGCCGTCTTTGACCACTTCCGGATTTCCGCCCGAGTTTGTAGCTATGACTGGTGTCCCTAGCAGCATTGCCTCGACAAGCGTCCTGCCGAGGGGCTCGTTCACCGCCGTTACCAGAAGCGCATCCAACCCTGCGATCCAAGGTTCGCCCGGATAGCGGAAACCCAGGAAATGGATGCGGTTGCTCACTCCAAGGGCTTCAGCGCGCGATCTTGCAACGTCATCAAGCCCGTTCAGCGCGTTACCCAAAAACAGGCCCGTAAACTCGACATTTGGCTCCAGTCGCCGCAGGGCCGCAAGGGCCTCGACAAACAAGATCGGCCGCTTGCGATCCACCAAGGTTCCCACATATCCGAGGAGCTTTGTTTCGGGCGAGCATCCGATCGCAGCTATCACGTCCTTTCGAGCATCTTCTCGCTCGAACCCGACCATTTTCATGACGTCGAATGGACTATGAACGACGCTGCATTTCCCCGCAGCGGAGAAGAGTCCGGGGCGCGGCGACGCAAATCTCGAAACGGCTACCAGACGGTTCGGAAGCCAAGGCGCGATGTGGCGCAGTCCAAAAGAAGATGAATCGCCGCGGTGGTGCCAGAGGTGTTTCGATCCCGCCAATCGCGCCGCGAGTCCCCAGACGAGATGTGCGCGACCGTCGTTGGTGTGCACGATCGCGACTCTTTTGTCTCTCAAGTATCTGACAAGAGCGGGAAGAGTTCGAGCGACATTGAGTGCCGCCGCGCCGTTGCGCGCCCCGGCCCGCTCCAGACGGTTTAAAACCGGAGCAGTGTCAAAGTCGACACCTTCTCGGCGAAACAGTTCTGCGACCGGCCCCTCCGTATCATGGAGGACAACCAATGGAGCGAAAAGGGACTTGGGAAGATTTCGTATTAGCCCCAGTGCGGACATATGGCTGCCGCCGACAAAATCCCCTATAAAAGGAAAGCACACAACGGTCCGCCGATCGCCACTATTCATTTCTGAACGCTCTCCATTAGAAAAATTACTTATGTATAAAGAAGTTTCTGCAGTTTTCGTTTATGATCTTCTTAATAATCAAAGTCCGTAAACCATTCGCGATTCCGAAGGCTAGCGGTGGATCCAGACGGCCTGACATCGGCCAACTCACGGCCCCGCTTTTTCAACGATCGTTACCCACCGGCGAGCGTTGCTCGATCTAAAAACGAGATCATCGGCCAAATCTTTGGCGCGACCAGACTTACACTGTGCTCGACGAAGAATGGTGCGTAGCGTTCGCCGAAACCATCGGCGAGGTGTTCGTTTCTGTGCCCGGATGGTCAGCGATTTTACCATTGCCACGGTAATGGCTCCTGATCCAACCGCTCGCCGGAACTCGCTTCGATGTTATGACAAAGCCTCCGTACCGGTGGCGTTTATGAATTTCAGGATTAACTTGGTTGATTACGGTGCCGATCAGTGGCGCATGGTTCATCCGGAGTTGCGAAACACTAGCCAACAACTGATCCTCGGTTGTCTCCCCCCAAGAAACCATAAGGATGACTCCATCAACAAAGGGCGCGAGCCAAGTTGCGTCCCCTGAAGCGAGGACAGGTGGAGCGTGAAGCACAACGAAATCATACCCGCTCTGCTTGAGCGCCTGGATCAGCGCACAGAGTTTGTCAGAATCCATTAATCTGAACGGGTCCGTCATTACTCGCGTCGCGTCAATAAAGCCGAACCCAGGCAAGCTAGGAATTGTCTGCACCGCCTCAGATAGGGTTGCTTCATTCGTGAGATAGCGCTCGACAAGTTCGGGCGAACGCCCCACGCTTTTCAAGTAAGCAACGCCGTGTTGACGGAAATCCAGGTTCACGAAAGCGGTTGGGCGACCGTCTGCTGCTGCAGCAGTTGCAATCCCCCAAGCTGTCGATGCGTTTGCAATGTTGTGATGGCAAGACGTGATCATCACAACGCGGTGCAGTTGTTTAGCGTCTGAGAAACGGGAAGCCATATAGATCGACCGCTCTGCTTCTGCAGAGGTCACATTGCTCCAGTCCGGTATACATGAGGACCGCTTAGTCCCGCGCGACGAGAGATGCTTCGGAAGCCTTGGCACGTAGCCTAAGTTGGGCAATCGCAAGAGCTGCGCGACTCGCTGTCCGCTGCGGATCCGCGTGTCGGTTGTTTCAAGCAGGAGCGCAAGCAAGAAGGCCAACAAAGTCGAACCGGTGAAAGCCGCCGGAATAATGATATCCGCCTTAGGAAATGACGGTGAATTCGGAAGTTCCGCCGCCGATACAATTCGAGCACTTGGCTTCAAAGATTCCGCCTCGAGGTCCAACAAAATACGACGAACCTCGTCTTCGATCATCCTGCGCACGCCCGCAATTTGCGAATCTGCATCAAGCATCCGCGGGTGATTCTTGCCAAACTTCGCAGCGAGCTCCGCTTTGCTTTGCAGCAGTCGAGCCTCTTCGGACCGCAACGTCACCAAAAGCGGTTGCGTCATGCTTTGCCGAAGGAATCCCACGGCCCCGCCCGTATTAAGGGCGCGTTGCTTGTCTGCGATCCGCTCGTCCTGCTTGAACTCGAGCGAGGATTCCACATACAGAGTAGCAATCGTATTCGCGATTTCCTGAGCAAGTTTAGGATTTGGGTTTGATACCGTAATTCTTACGGCCAGACTCTCCCCGGTCCGGCTAACGCTGAACAAGGATAGTAGTGAGGAGATTGCGCGGTCCCGTTGAGCTTCCAGATCCGGTGGATTTCTCGCGCGATTAGGCGATCGATCGATCCCGATTACTCTTCGGAAATTTCCAAGAACCCCGCCACCGTCGTCGGGTGGTTGTTTGGCGCCGCGAGCATGCGGGTTGAAGCTCGGATTCTCGATGAGATTCAATCTGTCGACTACGCGGCCAGCAAACTGCCTGGATTGCAAAACATCCATTTCGGTTTCTGCCGCCGAGCGATCGCGGTCAAGCGATGTCAAAGAAGCGTCAGTGGCAAATGGTCGAACATCCTTCCGCTCGAGCACCACTTCTGAACTGGCGTTATACGTTTTCGGGAGCGTGTATGACGCTATAGCAGAGAGCAACGTACAGCCGACGATCACTGAAGCAAGAAGTCGTATTCGCCGTTTGACGAGCGCCCAAGCATCCAGCAGACCAACCGAATTCCCATTGCGCTGAACCGCAAGCTCGACACTTTCCCGGTAGTGAGCACGAGCAGATAGGCTGCCATCAGAAACGAATGTCGTCATGGAAACCATCAAAAAGCAAAGGAATTTTCTCTATCAGGTTAGATTAGTAGAATGTTCAATAAGGCGCAATAACTTAGTTCGATAACCGCCAACTCCAATTGGCGGAAACAGGCATATTCAATCTCCTCCATATTTTGCCGAAGGAGGAATTGCAATTTTACCGAGCGCACGCGCGTTCACATCGAAACGACGCGAAAAAATTGTCCCAGGATCATTGAGCGTCGGAAAACGCCATTCGCTTACGCAGGGCAAGGGCGGCAGCTGCCTCCTCATCTCGCGCGCAATTGACGGGATCGCGTTGCAGCAGCACCTCTTCACAAGTGCAGGCCTGGGGACAGCCAACAGCACAATAAGCGATAACTGCCGTTTTAGACAATAGGCTCTGTTAGCCATGTCCAATACCAGTTCTGAATGCCAGTTCTGAATACGGGGGGGCGCTCATGGTATGCTGCTTCTCACAGTCGACTCGCCTGATCGGCTCTCGAATCTCTGCCGATGAACTGGCCGCTTCCTGCGCTGGACACCGCGGTCATTATTGTGTTCAATGCAGCTCGCATTGCTTACTTCGCTTACTGCCCGTCGGGTCACGACATCCCGCTTTTTTTCGATGGTTCGGCCGTTTTAGACCATGCGTATCGTTTTCGTCGGCGCCGTTGAGAGCTCCAGAATAGCTCTGGAAGCCCTCATTAAGGTGGGGCGCGCTCCTGCACTGGTTATCACCCTGCCACCCGAATTGGCGGGGCGTCACTCTGATTTTGTCGAGTTAGGAACGGTGGCGCGCGCCGCCGGAAGCGCGGTTTGCCACACCACAGACGTCAATGGCCCTGCCGTCCTGGAGGCGATGGCATCGGTGGAGCCCGATGTCACGCTTGTCGTTGGCTGGTCGCAAGTCTGCCGGCAGCCGTTTCGAGATGTTGCACGCAGGGGCGCCATCGGCTTCCATCCGGCGGCGTTGCCGCGTCTGCGTGGCCGTGCCGTCATTCCGTGGACAATACTTCGGGGCGAGGAAGTGACGGGTTCGACGCTCTTCTGGCTGGACGAGGGGATCGACTCGGGTCCCATTCTGCTTCAGAGGCTGTTCGCTGTCGCGACCGACGAAACCGCGCGCAGCCTCTATGGCAAGCATACAGCAAATCTCGCCGAGATGGTGGTTGAGGCGGTTGCGCTCGTCGAGGCGGGCAATGCACCGCGTATGGAGCAGGATCATGAGAAGGCAAGCTATTGTGCGAGGCGAACGGCTGAGGACGGCCTGATCGACTGGAACGCGTCTGCAGCCTCGGTGCTCCGCCTTGTCCGTGCAGTCGGCGCCCCTTACCCTGGCGCATTTTCCTTTTACAACGGCGGGAAAATCTGTATCGCCGCGGCCGTGCAGATCGAAACCGCCGGTCGCTTTATCGGTTTGGCGGGGCAGGTTCAAGCGCATACGGAACACGGCTTCATCGTTCTATGTGGCGATGGCGAATGCATCGATGTGCTGGCCTGGGCCTCGCCCACTGGCAAACGCCCAGCGGTACACAGCAAGCTACATGGGTGAGCGTTTGACGACGCGGATGCATCGACGACACAGGCGTAGAAACCGGCGCGAAACGGTACGCGCGCTTCACCAACATTGACGAACGAAACCCGGCGTGACCCGCAGAAGCGCAGACCTTCGTTCATGAGGTAATGGCAGAATAAGATCGATATTGTAAGCAGATACGGATCGCGCAACCAAGAACATATGTCCGTTATATTAGGTAGTCGACATTACGGCACGACTATGCGAATATCGGCGCTGCCGAGCGGGCTCTTACAGCTACGCTGCGTAATTGTGTAATAAATGCTTTCAGAGACTGATTTGCGGGTTTGGCCAACACTAAGGGCTAAAGCGCGGAGTATTTTTTAAAGGTTCGCAAGCGTGTCACGCGCATGATGGGGGCCTGTCAAAGATTTCGATCCGACTGCTGCTGCGCTGCCTAACGATTTTTGCGTGGCCGGGCAGAACAAGTCTTTGCGGCGTGAATTCTAACCTCTGTCAGCACGCTGGCGCCAAACGGATACACCAAGAATGGGGGGCGGCGGCTACATGAAGCGAGAACGACATCTGGTGCAGTCCGTTTCGGCGGCGACGGCCGAAGACGCGATGACTTCCCTTCCTGCAAGGGCGCAGCTCGTCGCGAGCATCGTCCTTTCGTTGGCGATCTCGCTCCTGTTTTTCGCAACCACATCGCGCGGAATAGAGATCCTACCGGATTCAATCGCGTACATGCGCATAGGAACCGCGCGTCATTACGCTCCGCTTTACACCTGGTTGCTGCAAGCCACGGCACTATCCCAGACCGATCTCGTGGCCGCCGCCTGGTGGCTCAATTGGTTTCTTTATGTCGTCAATACGGTCCTGATCCTGCGGTTGCTGTTTCTGGCGCAATTGGGCCCGACCTGGGCTGCATTGGGAACGGCCCTGATCGTTGGTCATCCGGTCTTTGTCGAATTTCACTCGGTGGCAATGTCGGAGCCGTTGTTCATCGCGTTGACCCTTGCGTCCGTCCTAGTGTTTCTCAGGGCAATGCAAGACAACCGTGTCGCAAGTGCCGCGCTTGTGGGGGCGATTGTAGGCTTCGCGATGCTGACGCGATTTGCGGCCGCGCCGCTGCTTCCAGCTTTTGCACTCCTGAGGCTCGTCGCTGGTGGCGGAGGCTTTGCGAGACGGCTGGTCGATTGTGCTGCGATGACCGGTGCGTGCGGTGCTGTTTTCGGGTCATGGCTGGTCGCAAGTGAACTGATGTCCGGGGATTCGACGGGACGTTCCCTGGAACTGCTGGGCAACACCGATCTGGCATACTGGATCAGGACGATAGGCTCCGCATCGGCAATGCTTTTGCCCTCCGCGGCGGGGTCGGCCCCGCGCATCCTGTTTCTCGCCCTCACCAGCGTCGTTGTCGTTTTCGTCGCCGTGAACTACGCTCTCGCATGGCTACGCCTAGCCCCCGAACAACGGGCACGACCGCAGGCGCTCGTACCCGTCGTGTTCAGTCTCCTGTCGATTCTGTATCTGCTGTTCCTGATCGTGTCAGTGATGATTCAGTATCGACTGAACCTCACCGGACGGTTTCTTCTGCCGCTCTATGTTTTTCTGGCCCTCGCCGCCATGACTCCCTTCGGAGCCGGTAGGTCGAGTTTCGCGCGCCAGCGCGAACTCGGGATCGTCCTCGCCGCTCTCGCGGCTGTGATCGGAGTGTCAAATCTCGCCAGAACGACGGTGTTCACCATGTCCACCTATGAAGCGGGCCAAGGATATACTCGCAAAATGTGGTCGACCTCGCCTGTGCTCGCATCCGCGGCAAAATTGCCAATGAATGCCGCGATCTATTCCAACGCCCCGGATTTGATCGAATTCCGATTGCGGCGCAGCGCGGCATACATACCGCGCCGCTTCAGTCACCTGTCTGGCCGGGACGACGCAAGCATGCCCTTTGCGCAGCAGATGGACGCCATGCGCCGCCGCCTTGCGGAAGGGAACGCCTATGTCGTCTTCGTCTACGGCGTGGACTGGCGGGACTACCTGATCAGTGAGGACGACCTTCTCAATTCCGTTCCACTCGTCGAAGAGGAAACACTCGCCGACGGGCGGATCTATCGCTCAGCACGCGGCGCAACCGAGATGCAGCTTTTGCCTTGAAAAGGGCCGGCTGAGCAACATCGAAATTTGGAGATTGAGTGCACCGAAAGATTGTAACGGGGAGTATAGATCATCATGTTTCAAAAGAAAATTTTTGTGGTTATCCCGGCTTATCAAGCCGCCCTGACACTCGAAAGCGTGTTTGACCGAATCCCGAGGGAAATTTACGAAAAAGACGTCCGCATTGTCGTAGTGAACGACGGCAGTTCCGACGGAACAGGCGATGTTGCGCGCAGAATTGCTCATTCGCGGGCGAACGTGGAAGTCATCGACCATCCCCAGAACAAGGGCTATGCCCAAGCGCAAAAGACCGGTTTTTCTTACGCATTGGCGCAAGGCGCCGACATCGCCGCACTCCTGCACGCCGACGGGCAATATGCGCCGGAACTGCTGCCGCGTTTGCTCGCGCCGCTGGAAAAAGGCGAGGCTGACGTCGTCATCGGGTCGCGCATGCTCGAGCGTGGCGCCCTGAAAGGCGGCATGCCTCTTTACAAGTACATCGCCAATAAAGCGCTCACCGCGATAGAGAACCTGGCCTACGGCCTTCACGTGAGCGAATACCACAGCGGCTACATGCTCTATTCCCGCCGGTGCCTGGAGACCATCCCCTTCGTTCGCCTCAGCGATACATTCCACTTCGACGGTGAGATGATCATGATGGCAGGCAAGCGCAAGCTGAAGATCAAGGAAATTGCGATACCCACGCGATACGCGGATGAAAAATCACATTTGAAACCGGTACAGTATGGTTTTGATGTACTCAAGATCGTATGGGCCAACTATCGAGGAAAATACGAGTTTAACTGACAAATCTATTTTAGATATAAGGAACTGTGTTATGAGGATACTCGTTACTGGAGGCGCAGGTTTCGTAGGTTCCTTTTTATGTGAGAACCTTCGCAAATCCGGATACGACATACGAATTTTCGACAATTACGAACCGCAAGTCCATGCTGGATCGCAGGGCAACCTTGGGGGCCTGTTGCAGCCGAGCGGGCTGCCTATGAAGGGCGTCGAGATCGTCTACGGTGACACCCGCAGCACCAGCCAGCTCGACGCCGCGTTGAAGGACGTGGACGCCGTCGTGCATTTGGCCGCACAGGTCGGGGTCGGCCAGTCGATGTACGAAATTCACCGTTATGTCGACCACAACACAGTCGGAACCGCCGTGCTCCTCGAACTGCTGGCTTCCCGCAGGCACAATGTGAAAAAGCTTGTGGTTGCCTCATCCATGTCGATCTACGGAGAAGGTGGCGCACGGTGTAGCCATTGCGGCGATGTCACGCCGACGCTTCGCGAGGCGGAGCAAATGAGGCGTGGTGATTGGGAGGTGCGGTGCCCGATCTGCGATCGAAGCGCCACACCAATACCGACCGGCGAAGCGAAGCCTGTCCTGCCGACCTCGATCTATGCCATTTCGAAAAGAGACCAGGAGGAAATGTGTCTGGTCGTCGGCAGAGCTTACGACATACCCTCGGTGGCACTGCGGTTCTTCAATATCTATGGCCCCCGGCAGTCATTGGGCAATCCCTACACCGGGGTCGCTGCAATATTCTCGTCCCGTTTGCTCAACAACCACGCCCCGGTCGTCTTCGAAGACGGCAACCAGACGCGAGATTTCGTTCATGTGAAAGACATTGTTCAAGCCATTTCCCTTGCCCTCGCAAAGGACGAGGCGAACGGTCAGGTGTTCAATGTCGGCACCGGTCGCCCGACGTCGATCAAAGAGGTCGCGACTATCCTCGCTCGGAAAATGCGGCGCGACATTGCTCCGCAAATAGAAAACAAGTTCCGGGAGGGGGATGTCCGGCACTGCTACGCCGACATAGGCAAGATCCAACGGTACCTCGGCTACAAGCCCACTGTCGAGCTCGAATCCGGCATCGAGGACCTGATCGCTTGGGCAGAAGATCAGCAGGCGGAGGACCGCTTCGAGCACGCAGCCGCCGAGTTGGCGAAAAGAGGATTGGCCCGGTGACGGGCAACCATCGAGTTAGAGCACATTGCGTGGGAACGCGGGTATCGTCGTCAGACTCTCGGTCGCTGGCCAGAGACTGGATTGCCATCCCGCCGGCGAACCGCTTCAGATGAGGTAGCGCTATGGGGCGTCAATTTACAAATCGCGTATTGGTGACTGGGGGGTGCGGTTTCATCGGGTCGCATCTTTGCGAACGGCTGATTGAAAGCGGCGCCGATGTTCTTTGCGTCGATAATTTCTTTACCGGCTCCCGTGCGAACGTTGAGGAACTGTTATCCCACCCTCGATTCGAGTTGCTGAGGCACGATGTGACGATGCCCCTCTATGTGGAGGTGGACAAGATATTCAACCTTGCCTGTCCGGCCTCTCCGGTGCACTACCAGTTCGACCCGGTGAAGACCACGCGGACAAGCGTGCAAGGCGCGATAAACATGCTCGGCCTTGCCAAGCGGCTGAAGATCAGTGTCCTTCAAGCATCCACGTCGGAGGTCTACGGGGACCCGGCCGTTCACCCCCAGACCGAAGAGTACTGGGGCAACGTCAACCCTATTGGGCCTCGCTCCTGCTACGATGAAGGCAAGCGGTGCGCCGAAGCGCTTTTCTTCGATTACAGGCGGCAGCATCAAACGGCGATCAAAGTTGCGCGCATCTTCAATACCTATGGACCCCGTACGCACCCGAGCGACGGGCGTGTTGTTTCGAGCTTTATCGTCCAGGCGCTGCTGGATGCCGACATAACCGTCCATGGAGACGGCTCTCAGACGCGGTCGTTCTGTTACGTCGACGACACCGTTGCTGCCTTGTTGCGTTTGATGGATTCGCCGTTTGACGTTACCGGTCCGATCAATATCGGCAACCCCAACGAAATTTCCATGCGCGAACTGGCCGAGTTGATCATCGATCTCACCGGATCCAGGTCGCGCATCGTGTACCGGCCACTGCCTCAGGACGATCCTTGCAGACGGCGCCCGGATATCTCGCGAGCAAAAGAACAGCTTGGATGGGCACCTGGAATCGGTCTGAAGGAGGGCCTTCTGAAGACGATCAACCATTTTAACGAGCTGCTGATGCGTCCTGATTCGCACGCGGAGCTCGGTGCTTTGTACGAGGCAAATCATGCTTAGCGGACGGGGGTGCCCTCAGGATACGAAACCGGACGGCTGTACCTCGGCCGAAGAGGCGGCCGCGCTGGGTTTCCGGCCGCAACCGCTGCCTGCCGGCCATCCCGCAGGCGAACCTTATTCCGGCGCAGCACCTCCCCTCTGGTGGAAGACGCTGCAGCAATTGCCGCTTGTCGGACGGGTACTGAGGGCGATCTTTGCCGTGCGTCTGCTGAGATACGCCTTAGTCGGTGGGTGCGCAGCGCTGCTGCAGATCTGCCTGTTGACCCTGTTCGTGGAACTGGCCGGCATTGACGCCTTGGCGGCATCAACGCTAGCGCTCTCGATCTCGGTCATGGTCAACTACAGCCTTCAGCACCGTGTGACATTCAGATCGAAATCGAAGCACACCGTCGCCGCGCCGAGCTTTGTCGTTCTGACGCTCTGCACGCTGGCGGCGAATGCGCTTATCTTTAACAGTCTGCACACTCTGCTGCCCTACATCGCGGCTCAGATCCTGACGACTGGAGCCATCTTCCCCGTCAACTACTATTTGAATCGAACCGTGACATTTCGCCTTTAAGCGCTAGGAAGGTCAACTTGCCCGCCCTCGTCAGGCAGCCGCCTGCCGAGGCCGCCAAACACTCGGCAGCCCGTCAGTTTTGATGAAAACTATAATTGGGCCGATGCATCGAAGACTATTTACAACTAGTTAATTACGTGCTTTTTTATTATCGAAATCGGATATGCAGGTCATTTTGTGTCGCGATCTAGCCCATCGCGACTTCTAATCTTTTTGTTGAATTTAATTTATCAAGCCTTTCGAGCCAGTCGACGACAAGACTTACAGACGCACCGTTCTTTGACCCACCATTAAGCCTCTTGGGGTAGGTGCAGTTTTCGCTCGGCAGCACGGCAGGCTTGCAGATATTAGGAAGGGGCCGTCATGCAGCGTTTTTACGCCGCCGCGAAGGCAGTGCGCGATAATTTCCTAATGTTACCCAGAGGGAGCGCAGCAAAACCATCGGCTAAAATGTTGTTGGCGGTGTGCGGTGCGGCCCTCGACATCGGTTATCGGCGTCTACGGGGCGCCGTTCGCAGCGTTCAGAAATACCCCGCCTTATATATCGCGGACCTTGGCTCCGCAGGTATTGCACTCGCGGTGGCACTGTTGCTGCGTTACGGCTTTACCGAGCTCAGTGCAAGGCCTGAAACAGCCTCCGTCCTCATGTGGTCCGGCGCTCAATACCTCGCCATTTGCGCATTCATTTTTCCCTTGTCCGGCCTCTACAGCCGAAATTGGAAATATGGCTCCATCTCCGATCTCTTGATCATCCTTCGCGCGGTTCTCCTGACATCGCTGCTGCTTATCTCGCTCCTGTTCTTCTCGACAAGACTGATCGATATGCCGCGAACCGTCGTGCCGATGCAGTCGCTGCTTCTGATCGCCTTCCTCGCCGCTGCGCGGCTGAGCTTTCGTGCAGAGGAAATCACCCAAGCGCGGCCGGCCTTCAAGAATGGGCGCAGCAAGGGCGCGGGCGACGATCACCGGGTCCCGCTGCTGCTCGTGGGAGCGGGCGACGCCGCCGAGCTTTACCTGCGCGCGCTGGCCCGGGATCCGAACGCCACCCACGTGCCGGTGGCCTGTCTCGACAAAAACGCAGACCAGTTGGGGATGAGTCTTCGTGGCGTACCCATCGCGGGGCGGATCGAGGATTTCGAGCAGGTCGTGGCGGAATTGCAGCAACTCGACAAACGGCCACGTCACGTCGTCTTCACGGAAGCCCCGGCGAACTTCGGTGAAACCGCGTCGGACGAGCTGCTGCGGTCCGCCGAGCGGCTCGGCATTGCAGTGTCGCGCCTGTCGCAGATGACTGAGCTCAAGCGCGCCAAAGGGGACAATCCTTACGAACTGCGGTCGATCGAACTCACCGACCTCCTGGAGCGGCCGCAAGCGGCGCTCGACCGAGAGGCAATCGGCCGTCTTGTTCGAGGCCGGCGCGTACTGATCACCGGGGCCGGCGGATCGATCGGCAGCGAACTGACTTCGCAAGTTGCTGCTTGCGAACCGGCGGAGATCGTGCTGGTCGACAATACGGAATACAATCTTTACGCGATCGACATGACGCTCAACGAGACCTTCCCGGAGGTATCTCGGTGGAGTTACCTTTGCAGCGTCCGGCGCAGCCAGCGTGTTGAGGAAATTTTTGAACGGCATCGGCCCGAGCTGGTCTTCCACGCTGCCGCCCTCAAACATGTGCCTATGGTACAGTTGAACCCGCGCGAGGGCGTCCTCACCAACGTCATCGGCACTATGAACGTTGCCAATGCAGCAAAGAAATTCGGCACACTCGCCATGGTGCAGGTGTCGACCGACAAGGTCGTGAACTCGACAAGCGTGATGGGTGCGACCAAGCGCCTCGCGGAGCTCTATTGCCAGGCGCTCGACCTGCACGGACTTGAAACTGGCAAAGGTCCGCGGTTCATGACGGTTCGCTTCGGCAACGTGCTGGGATCAAGCGGCTCCCTGATCCCTCTGTTCGAGCGCCAGCTTGCAAGAGGCGGCCCATTGACCGTCACCGATCCATGCATGACGCGCTTTTTCATGACGATCCGTGAGGCCGTGGAGCTGACGTTGCAGGCATCGGCCTACGGTTTCGAAAAGCAGCTCGGACAGGGAGAGATCTTCGTTCTCGACATGGGAGAGCCGGTCAAGATCATCGACATTGCACGCCGGATGATCCGGCTGGCCGGTTTCACTCCGGACAAGGAAATAAAGATCAAGATCATCGGTTGTCGTCCGGGCGAGAAGCTCTACGAGGAGCTTTTCGACGAGACCGACAAGCGCACAACCTCACCGGTGCCGGGCGTTCTCGGCGCGGTTCCGGAACCTATTCCCTTGCCCACGTTGCGCGACGCGTTCGCCCGCCTACAGCGCCATGCGGAGCGGGACAACGATGCGGCCGTTGTCGCGGTCATGCGCGAACTGCTTCCACGCTACGAGCACGAGGCCGGCAATACGAAGCCCTCCGCCGTGAAGAAGCGGGCCTGGGTCCCGCCGAAAAAAAGCAGCAAGGCTGGCGTTTCGCAGCGGCGGCCCGACTACCGAAAGAGCGCCCGTGGCGGACTCCCATTGCCGGACAATTGAAGATGGCAGGCGCGGTTCGCCTGAATGGCTGCAGGGAACCTTTCCGTCGAAACCCGTCCGACGCCAAGGCGCTCGGCCTCGAGCCGAGCAGCCGCAATCACGCGTCGCTTTGTACGCTGGAATCAGTCCGGGGATCCGATCCGGGAGGTCAGCTTTGAGTTCCGCTGAACATGTAGCTCGCATGCATACCGAGGACGTCGCCTGTTCGACAGGTCCGTCCGGTGTTGCATATCCTCCAGCGCGCAGGCGCGTGATCGCCGTTGTCGCAAGCCTAACGGCGTCTCTAACGATTTTTCGGTTGGAGTTGTTGAAGCGGTTGGCCGGCGCCGGACACGACGTCATAGCCTTCGCTCCCGAGCACGACCCGCGAGTGGAGCAGGCGCTCGCTGAAATCGGCGTGCGTTTCATTCGGATTCCCATGGCCCGAACCGGTCTCAATCCGTTGGAAGACATCCGGACCTTTTGGTCGCTGCGACAACATTTCAAACGGCTGAAGCCGGAGATGATCCTCCCTTATACGATGAAACCGATCATCTATGCGGGCATCGCCGCCCGAACGCTGGGGATAAAGGAACGTTGCTTCCTCGTCACGGGTCTCGGTCACGTCTTTTCAGAGGCGGGCGGTCGCTCATTCAAAGCCTTGGCCATCCGCCACCTGTGCGTCCGCCTGTATCGTTTGGCGTTTAAGCGCGCGAGAGTCGTTTTTGTCTATAACGACGCGGATGCAGAAGACATACGCCGCTACCGCATGCTGCAGGAGGGCCTCTCGCCGACAATGGTTCCCGGATCCGGCGTCGATTTGGATCACTTTGCCTTTGCAAGAGCTCGCGAACGGCCTGTTTTCCTTATGATTGCACGGCTCCTGCGCGACAAGGGAGTGGTGGAGTATATAGAAGCCGCCAGGCTCGTGCGTCGCACCTTTCCCGACGCCCGGTTTCAACTGCTCGGCCACTTTGACAGCAATCCCACGGCAATCTCGCGCGAAGAAATCAACAATTGGGTCAGCGAAGGAATATTGGAGTATCTTGGCACCAGCAACGATGTGCGCCCCTATCTGGAGGCATGCAATGTCTTTGTCCTGCCTTCTTATTATCGCGAAGGCATTCCGCGGAGCATCCTCGAAGCGCTGGCGATCGGAAGACCGGTGATCACGACGGACCTGCCAGGCTGCCGCGATACGGTGCAGGCCGGTGTGAACGGGATGATTGTGAAGCCGCTCGACGTCATCGCGCTCGCCGAGGCGATGGCGTCATTTGCCCGCGATCCACACCTCGCCGAAAAAATGGGTAGGGCCTCGCGAGAACTCGCGGAGACCAAATTCGACGTGCACATGATCAACCGGATTCTGATTGCCGGCATGGGCTTGACTGATTGATGGGCTTCCATGGCGCAGCAGATCATACGTCCGATATATGCATGGACAGCGGCGAACGCGGAGCCGCGGCGATGATCATGCATGTCATTACCAACTTCACCGCCAGTGCAGGCGCCGAGACTATGCTCGCACGCCTCCTTCACGGTTCAGCCGATGAGCGTATTGTGGTCGTTTCGCTTATAGGTGTCTCGGATCGGAACCGCAATCTCGCCGATAATCCGAGAGTTACCTATGTGTCGCTGGCCGCCTCCTCCCTCACGGCGCTGCCCGGCGCGATCTTGCGGCTCGCGCGGCTCATCCGCAAGGAACGGCCCGATGTGATCCTGTGCTGGATGTACCACGCGATGATCGTTGGGGTGCTGGCGTCCCGCATGGCCCGATGTGGAGCACCGGTTTACTGGAACATTCGCCAGTCCCTGGATGATCCCGCCTCGCTCACGCGCAGCTCCCGCCTCGCAATTGCCGGTGCAAAGCTGCTGTCTAGCCAGCCGGCCGGCATCATCTACAATAGCGCCCGGGCCCTCGAGTTACATCAGGCCTACGGCTATCAAAACCGGAACATGGTTGTCATCCCGAATGGCTTCGACTTGCCTCAGATCAGTCCCGCTGAGGCGACAACAGTCCGCCGGATCGGTATCGTCGGTCGATTTCATCCGCAGAAGGATCATGGCACGTTCTTCAAAGCCGTAGCGGCCGTTCGCAAGACACACCCACAGGCAGTCTTTTCCGCGGCCGGCAACGGGCTTTCCTACGACAACCGCGCTGTGACCGACTTGATGATGGAGGCGGGTTTGCCGGCGCATGCCGTCGATCTCAGGGGTGAAATCGCCGACATGCCATCCTACTACTGCAGCATCGACGCTTTGGTGCTGTCATCGAGGACGGAGGGCTTTCCCAACGTCATTGCAGAAGCGATGAGTTATGCGAAGCCGATCGTCACCACGGATGTCGGCGATGCCGCCACCGTCGCGGGTAACGCCGGCATTGCCGTACCCGCACGCGACCCTGAGGCACTTGCCAAGGCAATCCGCGAAATCCTGGACCTTTCGCCGACCGAATACGCCCGCTATGCGCGCAACGCCCGAGAGCGTATCGAAAATGAGTACGCGATCACCGCGATCCGGGAAAAATATGCAAGTTTTCTAACGTCTTAAACCAGGAATTCGATTACAATCAGGAAGTGTCGTTCCGCGTATTTCCATAATTAACCTACGAATTAGATGAGACTCTTGGCTTTCGCCAGTGTCGTAAATTCAGTTGACGGACCATTGATCCTTTCTAAACTAAGTAGTATAATTCTATTTTTCCTTGTAAAAACGTGTGTATTCTTGTGGTGAAGGGTGACTTTAGGCCTCAGTTCACGTTTGCGCCCCATTCTCAAATTATTGGCCCTCCTGCAAACAGCTAGGAGATGATGATGATTCTAAAGGGAACCAATCTGTCCGACACGATCCGCGGTGCTCTCAGTGACGACGAGCTTTGGGGCTACGGCGGCGACGATTATCTCGAAGGCGGAGCAGGCAACGACAAGATCTTCGGCGGCCTGGGTAACGACTACATCGTCGGTGGCGACGGCGACGACTATGCCGAGGGTGACGATGGCAACGATCGCCTTGCCGGCGGCCTGGGTAACGACACGCTCAAGGGCGGATTAGGAAACGACATCTTTGACGGCGGCGATGGCAGCGACACCTTGGATGGCGGAGATGGCCATGACCGGTTACTCGGTGGCCTTGGACACGACAAGATCTTCGGCGGCGCGGGCGAAGAATACATCGACGGGGGCGATGGCGACGACATCATCTACGCCGGTTCCGGTAACGACGGATTCAACAACCGCGTAAATCCGGCAACCGGAAAGGTCACACAGCAGGCGGTCGGAGGCGGCGCCGGCAACGACAAGATCTACGGCGAAGAGGGCAACGACGTTCTCAAAGGCCAGTCCGGCAATGACCGGGTCTATGGCGGCATCGGTGATGACATCGTCGATGCCGGCGACGGGAACAACTATCTCGACGGCGGCGACGGCAATGACATCTTAGACTCCGAAAGCGGCATCGACGAGGCCCATGGCGGCGCCGGCGCTGATAGGATCGAGGTAGGCGCTGGCAACGATCTGGCGTACGGGGACGACGGCAATGATCTTATGGGGGGCGAAGCCGGCGATGACGTCCTTTACGGTGGCATCGGTAACGACTTTATAGATGGAGGCGATGGGGTCGATACGCTTCGCGGCGACGCAGGGAGGGATACGCTCCTTAGCGGCGCGGGAAGCGACATACTATGGGGTGGAGCCGATGCCGACCGCTTCGTCTTCAAGGCGACACCGGCGCTCAGCGGCCAGGACACCGTCATGGATTTCCAGGATGGTATCGATGTCCTGATTATCGAGAAACTTGGGGTTACCCAGTATTCCAACTCTGGTGCCAACGGAGCCGTCTATGCCTACGATACCTCTGACGGCGACGTGCTGATAAAGGGCCACGACTCCGGCGGCCACGCGTTCTCCATCCTCGTGGACGACCCCAACGGCACCCTCAGCGCCGCGAATTTTTCGAGAAGCGACTTTCTCTTCGCCTGACGCAGATCGCCAGGTAGCCTGACACTCCAATAAGAGGCCGGGAAGGCGACACCCTTCGCGGTGTATCACCTTCAAGGCAACGTGCTTGCGATCAAAGAATGGGAAGGCGCTGAAAGGGCGGCGCCTTCCTGTTAACCGTTCAGGGCGTGGCGCGGCTGCGCCTCAGCTTCGTGGCGTTATTCTTGCCCGCTCCCGCTCCGGAAGTCCGCAAGCCCCGTCTCTGCTTTCCATGCTTCTATGCCTTGGCGGAAAGAGCGCGGATTGTATCCCAACTGCTCGACCGCCTTTGCGACACTCAGCTCCGCAAAACCCAACGCGGCCCCATCCGTCCGCGCGCCTTCGACGTTGACGAGATCCCGCGCCGCGCCGAGCGCCTCAGCGATAGTCTGCGCCGCTTCCAGCGACCTGCAGGCCTGGCCGCTACCCGCATTGAATATCCCCGCCTGTTCTTTCTCGATTGCCGCCAAAGCCAACGAGACGACGTCGTCAACGTAGACAAGGTCGACGCGATATCGCCCCCCGTCCCGTATGACCACAGAGCGCCCGCTCCCGAGCGCGCGAATGAAGGTCGGCACCATCCCCGCGCCATGCATGCCGGGACCGTAGACCGAGGCGAGGCGCAGCACCGTCACCGGCATCGCGTTTGCCGTTCCGAAGGACAAAAGACAAATTTCAGCCGCGAGCTTGCTCGCCAGATAATAGCTGGCGCGATGCACGGGAAAGGCGGCACTCGTCTCCGACGCCGACTCGGAAGTGGGCGCGTAGACCTGCCCCGATCCGAAAAACACGAATCTCTTCACACCCTGCGAGGCGGCATGCATTGCGAGCTGCAAGGCACCGTTCGTGTTGACCTCGAAGCATCTCGCGGCCTCATGCGCGTCGCCGAAGTCAGCTGGAATATGGGCAGCGAGATGGAGAATCGCGCTCGCTTGCGTCATCGCCGGCAGGGGGTCGCCCAGCGACCATTTCGCGACGCGAAACCGAGAATTTTCTCTCGGCTTCACTCGATCCGGGTTGCGTGCCAGGGCCATGACCCGGTGGCCTCTCGAAAGCGCGTGGTCGATCAGTCTCGAACCGATAAAACCTGTCGCGCCGGTAACAACGAGCTGCATTGAGGTCAAATACCGCCCTCCCCGCAGGCCGCCTAGACTTCTTCCTGCAGCAGCTCGGCAGCCGTGATTACCTCGCCCGGTCTCACCACGGTCTCCGACCAGTGCCGCAATATTGTCACCGGCATGATCTCCGGCTGCTCGACCGCCTCGCCGAAGAGAATATGCCGAATGCACATCTCCACCTCATTGAAGCCCGCATGGATCCTGACCGCCGTTGTTCCGGAAAACCGCGCATTGATTTCAAAAATTCGCGGAACTCCATCGTCCAGGCGAAACTGGAAGTTCGCCGGACCGTAGGCGCCGAGAGCGGCGGCAGCCTCTGCCATCGCCTTGTTCAGAGCGGGAAAGGGTTCGGCAAAAGCTCTATAGGTGTTCCCATCTCGAAGGTCTCTTCGCATGACGATTGTCGCGCGGCATTTCCCATCGAAGGTCAGCGTCCCCGCGGTGTACTCGGTGGCTTCCGAGCCGACATATTTCTGTATGACGATGTCGGCCTGCTCGGCTATGGCTCGCGTCAACTGCTCCCGGTTACGCACGACGCTAAAGCCAATCGACCTGGCGCCGACCCGTGGCTTGACGACGAGCGGAAAGCCGCATTCTTCGATCAAGACCTCCTCGTGACCGGGCAGACACGAGGGAACGAACCCCAGTCCCCGTTCCCGGAGGAACTCGGAGGTGAGCCATTTGTCGTTCGCGATGGAGACGACGCGAGGCGAACTGATGATCACCTTGGTTCCGTAGGTCCGTTCAATCGCTTCGCGATTGGTTGAAAGGATCGGTAGCTCCACATCGGTTCCGGGGATGAGGATGTCGGGCCGCTCGGCCCGCAGCAGCGCGCCCAGCCTGTCCAGATACGCAGGGTCATTCGCCATCGGGACAAGGTGGGCGACGTCACCCCAATAAAGTCCGGCCGACAGGGGATTTGGATCTCCCACGACGATCGTCGCCTTCAGTGTTGACCGCCGCAAGGCGCGAATGATGCCTTGCCCGAGGAGCGCGCCTGCACCCGTGATGAAGACCTTCATGACCGCCCTACCCCCAAATCAAGCAGCTGATCCCTGCAGCGGCCCAATTCGCTCAACTTGTGCGCATCGGAACCGATCGAAACAAATGGATTGATCTCTTCGCACAAGGTCAGAAAGGCAGGCATATCGACTAGATACGAAGAGTTGATCTCGATCGCGATTCCCCGCTCGAGCGTCGCCGTCATCAACGCGCGAAAATACCTCTCCGGAAAACGGCCGTGCCGCCTCAGGCTCATACCACCCGGATGACCAAGGACATCGATCGGCGCTGTCGCGATCATTCCCATCGACAGCCGGAATTCGATTTCGGCTGTCTCATCGAACGACAATTGCTTGAAATCCAGATAGCCGCCTTGGCCGTCGGGGAGTCGGTGAACGACGCCCAGAACGATGTCGCACAGGTCGAGCACGGACTGCGACACATCCAGCCGGCCATTATCGTCCATGGCTTTCGTCTCGCAGCCGACATAGACGCGCAAATCCTCGAACCGGCGCGCAGCGGAAAGCACTTCCACCTTGAAGTCAGGAAACCAGGACGTCTCTTCGCGCACATGTTCCGTGAACGCCAGCGCGGCGAGACCGCGTTCATGGGCCGCTTGTACGATTTCGAGGGTCGTCGCCTGCCCGTCGGTCCAGTTGGTGTGAACCTGGAGTTCCACATTCAATTGCTCTCGGCTTAGCTCCCTGAAACGAGAGAATACAGGCTTGCCGGTTTGGGTCTTTCCCTGCCCGTTCATCCTAATCGTGTCCCTCGATAAGCACTCTCGATCGATTTCATCGGTCGTCTGCGACGACACCTGCAGCCCATGAGCCTTCAGCATTGGACGAGCGCCATCGCAGACATGTCCGCCCAGGCGATGAAATGCGGATTTGCGAAGTCGCTATCGCCGTCCTGCCTCGTCTTGCCGTAAAGCAAGCGCGAGCCGTCCAACCGGACCACCGATCCGCCGGCCGCCTTCAGCACAGCATCGCCGGCCGCCGTATCCCACTCCATCGTTCGGCCAAAGCGCGGATAAACGTCCGCCTTGCCTTCGGCGAGCAGGCAGAATTTCAGCGACGAACCGACGGAAGTGTAGTCCGTTACACCGTGGCCGACCAGAAACGCTTCTGTTTCGGAGCTGTTGTGGGAGCGGCTGGCAACCGCCGTCAGGGCTGCCCCTCGAATCCGAGCGCGTATCGCCTGCCTCTGCTCGACCTTGAACGCCTGGTCCAGGAAGAGCTTTTCCGCTCGGCCGTCGTCGGCCACATAGGCGCAGCGCTGCGCCGGCGCGTAGACAATGCCGGCGATTGGAACATTGCCCTCGACAAGGGCAATGTTGACCGTGAAGTCGCTGCGCCGGTTGATGAACTCCTTCGTCCCGTCTAGCGGATCGACCAGAAAGAAGGTGCCGCAGCTGATGTCGGGAACGCGGCCAGATGCCACGGACTCCTCCGCAACGACCGGAATATGCGGAAAGGCGGCCGCGAGCCTGTCCAAGATGATGGCTTCGGCTCGCTCGTCGGCCTCACAGACCGGCGACTGGTCGTCCTTGTAGCAAATATTGGGGCCAGCCTCATAAACATCGAGAATGGCCGCGCCCGCGTCGAGCGCGATGCGTTCAAGCAGTTCGCAAAGAGGTGTCATTCGTCCCCCATCCTCTTGTCGAGGAATTCCTCGATCTTCAGAGCGAGGTCGATCGGCTCGTGACCGACCGTCTGCAGATGCAATTCGGCGTTTTCCGGCACCTCATAAGGCGAGGAGACGCCGGTGAAGTTCGCGATCTTGCCGGCGAGCGCCTTCTCGTAGAGCCCTTTAGGATCCCGACGCGCGCACTCGTCGAGGGGCGTGTCTATGAAGATCTCGATGAACTCGCCCTCCTCCATCAATTCGCGCGCCATGCGCCGCTCGTCGCGGAACGGCGAGATGAAGGAGACGAGAACGATCAGACCGGCATCGGCCATGAGCTTGGCCACCTCCGCCACGCGGCGAATGTTCTCGACACGATCCTCCTCGGTAAAGCCGAGATCCCGATTGAGCCCATGGCGCACATTGTCGCCGTCGAGCAGGTAGGTGTGCTTGCCGCGAGCATGCAGGATGCGATCGAGCGCGTTAGCGATCGTCGACTTGCCGGAGCCGGAAAGCCCGGTGAACCAGAGCACGGCAGGGCGCTGGTTCTTCATCGCGCTGCGCGCGCCTTTATTCACCTCGAGCGCATGCCAGTGGACATTGTCGGCGCGCCGAAGCGGGAAATCGATCATGCCGGCGCCGACGGTGGCATTCGTCACCCGATCGACGATGATGAAGTTGCCCGTCGCCCTGTTGTCCTTGTAGGCGTCAAAGGCGATCGGCGTCTGTGTCGAGATGTTGCAGACGCCCACTTCGTTCATCTGCAGCGATTTCGCCGCTTCGCGTACGAAGCTGTTGATGTTGACCTGATGCTTGAGCGTGGTGACCGTCGCGCTCACGCTGTCCGTCTCGGTCCTGAGGATGTAGCTACGCCCCGGGAACATCGGGTTGGCGTCGAACCAGATCACATGCGCCTGGAACTGGTCGGCCACGAATGGCCGCGCGGCCGGGGGGACCAGCATGTTGCCGCGCGAGGCATCGACCTCGTCCGCAAGGACGAGCGTGACGGCCTCGCCCTCCCCTGCCGTAACGAGGTTCCCGTCATAGGTAACGATCGCGTTGACGGTCGTTCGCTGGCCGGATTTTGCGACGACGACCGGATCGCCGACGGAAACCCTGCCGGAGACGACTTGGCCTGAATAGCCGCGGAAGTCCGCGTCCGGCCGCATGACCAGTTGCACCGGGAAGCGCAGTGGCTTCTCCTGGACGGGTGGATCGAGTTCGACCGTCTCCAGATATTCGAGCAGCGCCAGGCCCCTGTACCACGGCGTGTTTACCGATGCCGAGATGACATTGTCTCCGTAGCGCGCCGAGATCGGGATCGGGCGGATGCTGGCAAAGCCGAGTTCCTTCGCAAAAGCCATATAGTCGGCGACGACTTCGTCGAAGACCTGCTGGTTGAAGTCTACGAGGTCGATCTTATTGACCGCGAGCACGACGTGGCGGATGCCGAGCAGCGAGGCGATGTAGGAATGGCGCCGCGTCTGCTGCAGGATGCCCTGGCGGCTATCGATCAGGATGATGGCGAGATCCGCCGTCGAAGCGCCGGTCACCATGTTCCGCGTATACTCCTCGTGGCCGGGTGTGTCGGCAACGATGAATTTGCGCTTCGACGTGGCGAAATACCGATAGGCGACATCGATGGTGATGCCCTGTTCGCGCTCGGCCTCAAGCCCATCGAGAAGAAGGGCCAGATCGATCTCCTTGCCGTTGGCGGTGCCAGGCGGGCCGACGCGTCCGAGGTTTGCCAACTGGTCCTCGAAGATCAGTTTCGCGTCGTAGAGCAATCGTCCGATCAGAGTCGATTTTCCGTCGTCAACGGAGCCGCAGGTGATGAATCGGAGGATCGACTTGTTGTCGTGCTCGGCCAGATGCGCCTCGATGTCATGCGGCGGTATGGATTGAACATACGACATCAAAAGTACCCCTCCCGCTTCTTTTTCTCCATCGCCCCGACTTCGTCGGTGTCGATCAGGCGGCTCTGCCGTTCCGACGTCCGCACCGTCAGCATTTCGCGCAATATGTCCGGAACCGTGGCAGCCTCGGACTCGATCGCACCGGTCAGCGGATAACAGCCGAGCGTGCGGAAACGTACGAGGCGCTCCAGGACTTCCTCCTCGGGTTGGATCGGCATGCGGTCATCGTCCACCATGATCAGCATGCCATCGCGTTGTACGACCGGCCGCCGGGCCGCGAAATAGAGCGGCACGATCGGAATATTCTCGCGCAGGATGTATTGCCAGATGTCGAACTCGGTCCAGTTGGAGAGCGGGAAGACCCGCATCGTCTCGCCCTGGCCTACCCGCGTGTTGTAGGTCTTCCACATCTCCGGGCGCTGACGCTTCGGGTCCCAGCCGTGCTGGGCGCTGCGGATGGAGAAGATGCGCTCCTTGGCCCGCGACTTCTCCTCGTCACGGCGCGCCCCCGCGAGAGCCGCGTCGAAGCCGTACTTCTCCAGAGCCTGCCTCAGCGCCATTGTCTTCATGACGTGGGTGTGGACGTTGGACCCGTGCGTGAAAGGGCCTATACCCTGGTCGATCCCGTCCTGATTGACGTGGACCAGAAGGTTTAAACCGAGTTCGCGCGCCATCCGGTCACGGAACTCGATCATGTCCCGGAACTTCCATTTGGTATCCACGTGCAGGAAAGGAAAAGGCGGTTTGGCCGGATAGAACGCCTTCATCGCCAGGTGCAGCAAAACCGAAGAGTCCTTGCCGATGGAATAAAGTACAACCGGGTTGGAAAACGTTGCAACGACTTCTCGAATAACGTGAATTGCTTCGGCTTCAAGTCGCCGAAGATGGGGAAGAGACATGCCGCAATCCCTCTGATTTTAAATAATGAAAATACTTGTATGCGAATAAAAAGATTGTCGCCGCCAATGACCGCAGGCGCATTTCAAATAATTGTACCGCAGCTAAACGTGATCCCGCCGGCTAGGCCGCATTTAAGCGCCATATCGCTAATATTTCAAGTAACAATAGCAATCCTCTTTTTCGCAAGTGGCGCGCGACGTGGCCGCCCGCCTGCTGCGATCAGGGCGCGCCAGTCACCCGCGTCTTCAGGATCGCGGAAAACCGCGGATCGAATGTCCGACTGATTGGTTCCGCCGCTGCGCCGATCGCGACCGCCCAGGGGTCGGTGAAGCCCAGTTGCAGTCGTGGCGCGCTCCGCCCCCGCCGCTCGGCGATCGAAGGGAGCAGAGGATGGAGAGCGTCGAGGAGGAGGTCGGCGAGGCCCGGCGGCATGCCGCCGCACAGGATGACCGTCTGTGGATCGAAAACCGTCTCGAGAATCTGGATGGCGGCCTGGAGTTCAAAGGCGGCATCGGCAATCCACGCTTGCACGCGCTGATCCGGCATGCGGGCTTTGGCGTCGATGTGGTCGTAGAGGTCGGGATCGGCAGGGTCGAGATCGAGGGCCTTGCAGAGCGAGGCGATCGACGTCCTGTGTTCGAGTGGTGCCCTCGCGTCATCCGCCCCGCCACGCGGCCTGCTGAGGATCATGCCGATCTCACCGGCGTTTCCATTGGCGCCGCGGTAGAGCTCACCGTTGAGGATCAGCCCGGCGCCAAGACCGTATCCGAGGTAGATGCAAAGGGCGTGGTCGAGGCCGTGGGCGGCGCCGACCATCTTTTCCGCCGTTGCCGCCGCCGCCGCGTCATTCTGCAGGCGCACGTCGAGGCCCGTCCCGGTTGATAGTGTCTCCACCAAAGGAAAACTCTGCCAGGCGGCCATCATCCAGGGGTCATCCTGGTCGGCAGCAATGCCGAAAGGCCCGGGCATGGCGACGCCGAGGCCGACGAGGCGATCCTTCGATTTCGGCGCGACCTTCACGAGGGCGCGCCGGGTTTCCTCGATCAGGGCAAGAACGGCCTCTGCGCCCTTTTCCGGTCCGCCGGCAGGCAGGTTCGCCTCCTTGCGCGTAAGCACCGTGCCGACGAGATCGACCGCAACGGTGCGCGTCACGTGCCGATCGATTTGCAGGCCGATGGCAAAGGCTCCTTCCGGCACCAGCCGATAGGGGGTCGAGGGCTGCCCCCGCCCCTTGCGGACGGCCGCGAGCGACGTGACAAGCCCGTCATTCTCCAACTCCTCGATGATGTTGGAGACGGCCTGCTTAGTGAGTGCCGTCGCCCGCGCGAGATCGGCCCGCGAAAGCTGCCCGTTCAGCCGCAAGGCATCGATCATGACGCGCCGATTATGGGCGCTCGCCCCCTCCTGATTGGTGCCGCTCTTTGCCCGGATCGGGCGCATCTCGTTCATCCCGCAAATCCCACTTGACACATCTAGAATATTGAACAAGAAATTAGTCAAGACAATTGACTTAATAAGAGGTCGAAAGAACCTCGGGGGAACGAAAGCGGTCGCCAAAGCGACCGCAGACGCTCCGATTGATTTGTCGACGGCCGTCGCGGGAAGCGGCGGATTTCTGGCATTCGGCGCGCGCATCGGCAGTGCGCCGGGAGGACTGAAGCAGTCAGCAAATGGAGGCGACAATGTTGAAATCCATACCCAGCGCCTTGCTCGGCGCGACGCTTGCCGGCGTTGCACTCACCGGACACGCCTATGCGGAAACCACGCTCAATGCCCTTTTCATGGCGCAGGCCGCCTATAGCGAGGCCGATGTCCGCGCCATGACGGAGGCCTTCACCAAGGCCAACCCGGACGTAAAGGTCAATCTCGAATTCGTCCCCTATGAGGGCCTGCACGACAAGACGGTGCTGGCGCAGGGTTCCGGCGGCGGCTACGACGTCGTCCTCTTTGACGTGATCTGGCCAGCCGAATACGCGACGAACAACGTGCTCGTCGACGTCACGGACCGGATCACGGAGGAAATGAAGAAGGGTGTCCTCCCCGGCGCCTGGACCACGGTGGAATACAACGGCAAGCGCTACGGCATGCCGTGGATCCTCGACACCAAGTATCTCTTCTATAACAAGGAAATCCTTGAGAAAGCCGGCATCAAGGAACCGCCGAAGACCTGGGACGAGCTTGCCGAACAGGCAAAGACGATCAAGGAAAAGGGCATTCTGGACACGCCCATCGCATGGAGCTGGTCGCAGGCGGAAGCGGCGATCTGCGACTACGCGACGCTCGTCAGCGCTTATGACGGCAAGTTCCTCGAGGGCGGCAAACCTGCCTTTACCACGGGCGGCGGGCTCGACGCGCTCAACTACATGGTGTCGAGCTATACCTCAGGCCTCACCAATCCCAACTCCAAAGAATTCCTCGAGGAGGATGTGCGCAAGGTGTTCCAGAACGGCGAAGCCGCCTTCGCGCTCAACTGGACCTACATGTACAATCTCGCCAATGACCCGAAGGAGAGCAAGGTGGCCGGCAAGGTCGGCGTCGTGCCGGCACCGGGCGTCGCCGGCAAGAGTGAGGTTTCCGCCGTCAACGGCTCCATGGGGCTCGGCATCACCACCACCAGCAAGCATCCGGAAGAGGCGTGGAAATACATCGTCCACATGACCTCGCAGGAGACGCAGAACGCCTATGCCAAGCTCAGCCTGCCGATCTGGGCCTCCTCCTACGAGGATCCAAATGTGACCAAGGGCCAGGAGGAGCTGATCGCCGCGGCGAAGCGCGGGCTTGCGGCCATGTATCCGCGACCGACAACGCCCAAATATCAGGAGCTCTCGACCGCCCTGCAGCAAGCAATCCAGGAAGCGCTTCTCGGCCAGGCGTCGCCCGAAGATGCGCTGAAGAGCGCCGCTGAAAACAGTGGGCTTTGACGGCCGGCCTCCCCCGGACGAGCAATCGTCCGGGGCGCCGAACGCCCCGGGGCGCGGAAGCGTGAAACCACGTCCATGGGACGGCTTACCGCCAGGTTCTGCCCCAAGTTCTTAAATCGATATGCTTGCCGGTCGGGTCAACCGAGCTCGCCCGCATCTTGCAGGCGCCAAAAGGTGTAATTCATGTCCGGCACCTGGATCTCAACACGCGCGTGGCTCATGATGCTGCCGCTCCTGGTGGTGATGGTTGCCGTCATCGGCTGGCCGCTCGTCGATACCGTGCGGCTCTCCTTCACCGACGCGAAGCTTGTCGGCACCGCGGGCAGCTTCGTCGGCGCCGACAACTATGCGAAAATGCTGACGGGATCGAACTTCCAACGGGCGCTCGTCACCACCACTTGGTTCGCGATCGTCTCGGTCGCCGCCGAAATGGTGCTCGGCGTCCTTGCCGCACTCCTCCTCAACCAGCAATTCCGCGGACGAACCGCACTTCGGGCGCTGATGATCCTGCCCTGGGCGCTGCCCACCGTGGTCAATGCGACGCTCTGGCGGCTGATCTACAACCCCGAATACGGCGCGCTGAATGCGGCGCTTACCCAACTCGGCCTTCTCGACAGCTATCGTTCATGGCTCGGCGAGCCGGGCACGGCCCTGGTTGCGCTGATCGTCGCCGACTGCTGGAAGAACTTTCCGCTGGTGGCGCTCATTGCCCTTGCCGCGCTCCAGGCCGTCCCTCGCGATATCACCGCAGCCGCGCTCGTCGATGGCGCCGGCCCCTTCAATCGTTTCCGTTTCGTCATCATGCCCTATCTCGCCGGTCCTTTGCTCGTGGCGCTGGTACTGCGCACGATTGAGGCCTTCAAGGTCTTCGACATCATCTGGGTAATGACGCGGGGCGGGCCGGCGAACAGCACCCGCACGCTCTCGATCCTTGTTTACCAGGAAGCCTTTTCCTTCCAGCGGGCAGGCTCGGGCGCGTCGCTGGCGCTGATCGTCACCCTGCTCGTGACCATTCTCGCCGTCGCCTATGCGGCGCTGCTACGCAGGGCTGCCGGAGCTTCATGATGGAACGCCAAAGCCGCCTCTTTTCCGTCTTCATCCATGCGAGCGCCCTCGTATTCGCCGTCGTGATCCTGGCACCGATCATCTGGCTCTTCGTCATGAGCATTTCGCCCGCGGCCGATCTTTCCGCGAAGCCCCTCAACTGGTGGCCGAGCGAGGTCGATCTCTCCCGCTATCGCACGCTTCTGTCAGCCGTCGAGAACAGCGCCGGCGCAGCCTTCATCGCCTCGCTCCTCAACAGCCTCAAGGTCGCCGGGATGGCGACGCTTGCTTCGGTCGTGGTCGCGGTTCCTTCCGCCTGGGCCGTGTCGCGCACGCCGGCCGTCTCCTGGTCGCTCTATGCCGTGATCGCCACCTATATGCTGCCCCCAGTAGCGCTTGCCGTGCCGCTCTATATGGGTCTTGCCTATCTCGGCCTGCTCAACTCGGTTTTCGGTCTGGCGCTCGTCTATCTCACCATTCTCGCGCCCTTCACGACCTGGTTGCTGAAGTCGGGCTTCGATTCCATACCGCGCGAGATCGAGAGCGCGGCGATGATCGACGGCGCGCGGCTCGATCAGATCCTGAGGCTGCTGACGCTACCGCTCGCCGCCCCCGTCATGGCGACCTCGGCGCTCTTCGCCTTCCTGCTTGCCTGGGACGAATTCTTCTACGCGCTGCTCTTCACCTCCGATCTGCGCGCCAAAACACTTACCGTCGCCATTGCGGACCTCGCCGGCGGCCGTGTCTCCGACTACGGGCTGATCGCAACCGCCGGCGTGCTCGCCGCCCTGCCCCCGGTGCTGATCGGCCTCGTGATGCAAAGAGCGCTGATTTCCGGGCTCACCAGCGGCGGCGTAAAGGGATAACCATGAGCGTATCAAAGGATCGCCCGGCGGGGCTCATCGCGATTGATCGGGAGATGGCGCGCCAGCACGCCGACGCCATCGCTTCCTATGAACGAGCGACCGCTCTTGCCCAGCGGATTGCTGCCTCGCTGATATCGACCGGCCGGCTTCTCCTTCTCGGCATGGGCGGCTCGCACGCCGTCGGCCGGGCGGTCGAGCCGCTTTATCGCGCGCTCGGCGTCGATGCGGTGGCCCTGCCGCTCTCCGAACAGCTTGGCCAGCCGCTTTCGATCGACGACAAGACCATTCTCGTCACCTCGCAATCCGGCGAGAGCGCCGAAGTGCTGCGCTGGTTCGGAGAGACGAACGGTGGCACGCCCGAGACATTCGGACTGACACTCGAAGAGGATGCTTTCCTGGCGAGGGCTGTACCGTCGCTCATCGGAGCAGGCGGCACTGAGCGGGCATTTGCGGCCACCCGCAGCCTGACGGTGAGTTTCGCACTGCATCTCGCGATACTCGCCGCCCTCGGCGCCGATCCGGCCGAAGCACTTCACGCCCTAGAGGGTCCCGAAATGCCGGCAATCGACGGCGCTCTTGCGGCGCTCGCCGATGTCGGTGCCGTCGTCACGTCCGGCCGCAGACTGCAGGGGCTCGCGGAAGCGATTGCGCTGGGTTTTACGGAACTCTCGCGGCTTCCCTGCCTTTCGCTCGAAGGCGGACAGTTGCGGCATGGGCCGATGGAAATGCTTGGGCCCTCCGTAGGTGTCGTGCTCTTTCGAGCCGCCGATCCGACGGCCGGGCGCGTGGCAGCGATGGCAGTTTCTGCCGCCGAGGCCGGTTCGCCGGTCGTCGTCTTCGACGCTTCGGGCGAACCGCCGATCGAAGGCGTCACGACGATTGGTTTCAAGCGGGCAACAGGAATGGCCGCCATCTTGGCAATGTTGCCCGTCGCGCAGTCGCTGATGGTCGCCTTCGCCGACGCCCGCGTCGAGAATGCCGGCACGCCGGTGCGGTCCACCAAGGTCACCCGGAGCGAATGAAATGCGTCCGCTTGCAGCCATCGGCAACGTCAATGTCGACCTCATCCTCGGTCCCGCCGAGCCCTGGCCGAAGGCCGGCACCGAAATCATCGTCGATCACGACGAGCTGCGCGTCGGCGGCTGCGCCGGCAACAACGCGCTTGCCTGGGATTCGCTCGGCGTCGACTACGAGATCGCCGCAAATGTCGGCAACGACCAGTTCGGCGGCTGGCTGAAGGAGGCCTTCGGCGAACGGTCCCGCGATTGGCCGGTGGAGGCCGTCGGCACGACGCTTTCGGTCGGCATCACCCACCCCGACGGCGAGCGCACCTTCTTTACCACCCGAGGTCACCTGCCGCTCTTCAGCTTTCAAGAAGTGCACTCGATGCTCGACGGAAAGCGGGTTCGCGGCGGCTACGCGCTGCTCTCAGGCTCGTTCCTGACCGATGCGCTGACGCTCGCCTATGACGAGCTCTTCGATTGGGCGGACGAGCACGAAGTCGCAGTGGCACTCGACACCGGCTGGCCGATCGAGGGTTGGACGGAAGAGAACAGGCTCAAGACTTTGAGCTGGCTGAAGCGCTGTCATTGCGCGCTCTTCAACGAGGTGGAGACGACCATGCTGACGGGGCAATCCGATTCCGCCGAGGCGGCAGCCAGGTTAAAGGGCGCGATGCCGGCCGATGCAATCGTCGTTGTCAAACGCGGCCCGCGTGGCGCGCTTGCGCTCGCCCCGGACGGACAGGCCTTTTCCGTCGCAGCACCGCGGGTCAAGGTCGTCGATACGATCGGCGCCGGCGATGTCTTCAATGCCGGCTTTCTGGCGGCGCTTGCCGCCGACATGCCGCTCGAAGTCTGCCTTAAGACCGGCGTCGCCGTCGCCTCGGAGGCGATTTCCACGCTGCCGCGCAGCTATGGCAAACCCCTTTCTGCCTTTATCGAAGAAAGTCAGCGATGAGCGCACTCGAAATCCGCAACATCCACAAGCGCTATGGCGAGGTGGAAACCTTGAAAGGCATCGACATCGCACTCGATAGCGGCGAGTTCCTGGTGCTGCTCGGCTCGTCCGGCTGCGGCAAGTCCACGCTTCTGAACATCATCGCCGGACTGGCCGAACCGAGCGGCGGCGACATCCTGATCGGCGAGCGCTCCGTCCTCGGGGTCCATCCCAAGGATCGGGACATCGCAATGGTGTTCCAGTCCTACGCGCTCTATCCGAACATGAGCGTCGCCCGCAACATCGGCTTCGGGCTCGAGATGCGCAAGGTGGCGACCGCCGAGCGCGAGAAGGCGGTGTGTGAGACGGCGAAACTGCTCCAGATCGAGAATCTGCTGGACCGCAAGCCAAGCCAGCTTTCCGGTGGCCAGCGCCAACGAGTCGCGATCGGCAGGGCGCTGGTGCGCAACCCGCAGGTTTTCCTCTTCGACGAGCCGCTCTCCAATCTCGACGCCAAGCTCAGGATGGAGATGCGAACCGAACTCAAACGCCTGCATCAGATTCTGAAGACCACCGTCGTCTACGTCACACACGACCAGATCGAGGCGATGACGCTCGCAACCCGCATCGCCGTCATGCGCGAGGGTCGGATCGAACAGCTCGGCACGCCCGAAGAGATCTATGACCGGCCCGAGACGCTCTATGTTGCCGGCTTCGTCGGCTCACCGCCAATGAACATCCTCGACGCCGAGGTGACCGGAAGCGGGCTGATGCTCGACGGTTGCGAGGAAATCCTTCCGCTGCCGGCGAGCTTCAAAAGCGCCGCCGCGGGGCGACCCGTCAAGGTCGGCATCCGGCCGGAAGTCCTGCGGCTCGCGGCCGGCTCACCGGGCCCGAGATTGATGGCGCGTGTGGAGGTCGTAGAGCTGACGGGGCCGGAACTCGTGACCACGGCAATAGTCGGTAAACAGCGCATCATCGCGTCCCTGCCGCCGCGCACGGCGCTGAGCATGGGATCAACTCATGCCTTCACCTTTGACGAGGCCGCGCTGCATCTCTTCGATCCGAGCAGCGGCCGCTCGCTTCGAGCAGCATAACCGCCGTCTTCGGTTTTGACTGCAGCAGTCAGCGGCCTGCGGCGGTCCGCGCCGCCGGCGCGTGGTCCTGCCGGTAGCCGAGCTTCTCCGATAGCTCGCTCGCCCCATCGATCAGCACGCGAAGATAGGTCTCCCGATTGCGCAGACCGTCCTCCTTCGGTGCGACGAGGCAGAGCGTCGCGACGCAGATCCCTTCCGCGTCATAGACGGGCACGGCAAAGCAGTGAGTGAAGCTGTCGACGATGCTGTTGAAGGTGAAATAGCCATCCTTCTTGGCCTGGCGGACCTGGGCGATGAACTCGGATGGATCGAGACGCCTGCCGCTCGGCAGCACGAAATCCTCTTCGGGGATGAAGGCCAGTATCTCCTCGTCGCTCATATGGTCGACGAGGAGGCGGCCCGAGGCGGTCCACGGAATCGCGACCGGCTCACCGATATTGGTGGAGATGCGGAACGGGCGGCTGCCCTCGTTCATCAGCACGACGGCATATTTGTTGCCTTCGAGCTGGCACATCTGGGCCGTTTCACGCGTTTCTTCGGCGATTCGGGCCAGCAGATGCTCGCACTCGCGCATGAGGTCGAACTGCTCGGCATAAGCCGCGCCGAGGAAATAGAGCTTGCGGCCGAGAAAGACGCGGCCGTCATCGCCGCGGTATTCGATCACGCCTTGGCGGAGCAGCAGATTGACGAGTTCATAGACCGAAGATCGCGGCGCGCCGATACCTTGGGCGATCTCGTTCGGGCGCAATGGTTGACGCTGCAGACGCAGATAGTCGAGTATCTCGAAGGCCCGGTCGAGCCCCCGCGCCCTGCGATTGATGGTATCTGCCGCTTCCGCCATCGCATCCTCGATGTCAATTCGTGAAGGCCCGTTCAGAAGCGGGCTGGATTCACCTCATTTAGCCTTGTAGGCGACACAGTCAACTTCAACCTTGCAGTCGACCATCATGCGCGATTGAACGCAGGCACGCGCCGGCGGATGCTTGCCGAAATATTCCGCATAAACGCCGTTGAAGGTCCAGAAGTCGCGCGGATCGTCGAGCCAGACGCCGACACGGACGACGTCTTCGAGGCCATAGCCCGCCTCATTGAGGATGGCGATCATGTTCTCGATCGCCTTGCGGCTCTCGGCAACGATGCCGCCGGCGATGATCTCACCCTTTTCCATGGCGACCTGCCCCGAAACATAAAGCCAGCCGTTCGCCTCGACCGCGCGTGCAAAGGGCAAGGGCTGCTTGCCCGCACCGGTTTCGCCCGTTCCATAACGCTTGATCGTCACAATACACTCCATTTCTCTTTCGATTGTTGTTAGTTGAACGTCGAGGTCTTCAGAAATTCCGCCAGCCGCTCGGTCTTGGGCTTCAGGAACATCTCCCGCGGATTGCCCTCCTCGCCGATGCGCCCCTGGTTCATGAAGATGACGCGGGAGGACACCTCATAGGCAAAGCGCATCTCGTGGGTGACGATGAGCATGCTCATGCCGTCCTCGGCGAGCCCCTTGATCACCTGCAGCACCTCGTTGACGAGTTCGGGATCGAGCGCCGAGGTCACCTCGTCGAAGAGCATCAGCTTCGGATTCATGGCGATGGCGCGCGCGATCGCGACGCGTTGCTGCTGGCCGCCGGAAAGCTGGCCGGGATAGTGATCCTTGCGCGAGAGCAGACCGACGCGGTCGAGCCATTTCTCCGCCAGTCCCCTTGCCTCGTCGCGGCTCATCTTCTTGACCTTGACGAGCCCCAGCATGACGTTGCCTGCCGCGGTCATATGCGGGAAAAGGTTGAACTGCTGGAAGGCCATGCCGGTGAGCGCGCGCTGGCGGGCGATCTCCCGCTCCGGCTTGCGGCGGCGCACGCCGCCCACCGTCTCGTAGCCGATTTCCTGGCCGTCGATCGAGATCGTGCCGCCCTGGAACTCTTCCAGCATGTTGATACAGCGGAGCATCGTCGTCTTGCCGGAGCCGCTGGAGCCGATGATGCTGATCACCTCGCCTTGGCGCATTGAGCAATCGACGCCCTTCAGCACCTCGACCGTGCCGTAGCGTTTGTGAAGATCGCGTATTTCAAGAAGATTGGTCATCGGATTGCGAAGCCTCACGACGGAACGGCGGTCTTGCGCTCGACGTAACGACCGAAGCGCTCGATGCCGTAATTGATGACGAAATAGAGGAAGCCTGCGAAGAAATAGAATTCGAGGCTCATGAAGGTGCGCGAGATCACTTCCTGCGTGCGCAGGAGCAACTCGCCGACGCCGATGATCGAAAGCAGTGTCGAGGCCTTGACCATTTCGGCGGCCGTGTTGACCCAGGCGGGCAGCGCCTGGCGCAGCGCCTGCGGGCCGAGCACATAGGCGAAGGTCTGCGGAAAGGTGAGCCCGATCGCCTTGGCGGCCTCGGTCTGGCCCTTGGGGATCGACTGCAGCGCGCCGCGCACTAACTCGCCGACATGCGAACTGCAGAAGACCGCAAGCGCCAGCACGCCTGCCTGGAACGGGCCGAGATCGATACCGACGGTGCTCAACACATAGTAGCTCGCAAGCACCAGCACGAGCACCGGCGTGCCGCGGATGAAGTCCGTATAACCCCGCACCAGCCACTGAACCGGCCTATAAGCGTAGACGAGTGCCAGTCCGACGAAGATGCCGAGGACCGTGCCGGCCACAATCGAGAGAAGTGAAATCGAGATCGATACGCCGAGGCCCTTGAGGAGCGGAATGCGGGCGACCCAGAGCTGATCGAGAAAACCGAAATCCATGGCGATCACCTCGGCACGGCGAGACGCCGCTCGACGGCGCGCATCAGCGCGGCCAGCAGCGAACAGGTTGCGACATAGAGGCAGCTTGCGACGATCCAGGTCTCGATCACGCGGAAGGTCTCGACATTGATCTTGCGCGCCTCGAAGGTCAGTTCCGGCACGGCGATCGCAGCCGCAAGCGACGTGTCCTTGAAGAGCGAGATCATCGTGCTGCCGAGCGACGGAAGGACGTTGCGCAGCATCAGCGGAATGATGATGGAGGTGCGGATCTGCATTTCGCTAAGCCCGATCGCGAGCCCCGCCTCGCGCTGCCCCGGTGGTATGGCGATGAGGCCACCGCGGAACACTTCGGCGAGATAGGCGCCGGAATAGATCGCGAGCGTCACCACGAAGCTCTCGATCTTGCCGAGGCGGACGCCGAGTTCGGGAAGGGCGAAATAGCTGAAGAGCACGAGAACGAGGATCGGCGTGTTGCGAATGATCGTGACATAGAGACCGGCGGGCTTGCGCAGCACGACGCTCTTCGAAACGAGGCCGAAGGCGGTGATCAAGCCGATTACACAACCAGCGAGAATCGCGACCACCGCCAGCCCGAGACTGAGCGCCAACCCTTGCAAAAGAAGGTCGAACGAGCGCCAGACGGCCGCGAAGTTCAATGAATAGGTCATGGACGTGCCATAGCTTAAGCAAAGCGAAAGGCGGCGCCGCCGACCGGCGGAGCCGCCGATGGGCTTACTTGTACTCGATCGGGAAGCCGATCTGCGGCGGGGTCAAATCCTTGCCGAACCAGGTCTTGTAGGATTTCGCATAGAAATCGAACTCGACGCCGGTCATGGCTTCGTGCAGGGCGGTGTTGACGAAATTCAGCCAATCCTGATCGCCGCGCTTGACGCCGCAGGCATAGGTCTGCGGGTTCCAGCCGTGTCCGGCATCCTTGTAGCGGCCGGGGTTCTGGGTCATGTACCAGGCAAGTGAGGATTGATCGGTGGCAGCGGCATCGGCACGGCCGGACTCGAGCGCCTGGTAGATCAGATCCTGGGACTCGTACTGATCGACGGTGGCCTCGGGCAGAGCCGCATGCACCATGTCTTCCGCATAGACGTTTTGCAGCACCGAAACCGTGACCGAGGACCCTGCGGCCTTCAGCGCCTCGTAGTCGGCATATTTGCCGTCGCCCTTCAACATCAGCCCGACGCCCTCGCGATAGTAAGGAATGGTGAAAGCGATCTGCTGGGCTCGCTCGCCAGTGACGGTCATGAACTGGCAGGTGATGTCGACCTTGCCGGTGGTGATGTTCGGAATGCGGGCATCCGACGACTGGTTGACGAACTCGATCTTCTCCGGATCCCCGAACAGCGCCTTGGCGATGATGCGGCCCATGTCGACGTCGAAGCCCTGCAGCTTGTCCTCGGCACTCTTGAAGTGCCATGGCGCGTTGGTGCTGCCGGTGCCGAGTATGAGATGGCCGCGGGCCAGGACCTCGTCGAGCTTGCTTGACGGTTGCTGTGCATGGGCGGGCGTGCCGGCCAAGGCTGCCATGGCAAGGCTCGCGGCGATAGCGAATGTCTTGATCATCGGAGATCTCCCCTTTTTTGTTCCCGGTAAGTTATAAGTCCAATATATTGGACATTAGTCCCGAATACTGGATTGACCTATGAAAGGCCTCGGTGCATAACTTGTCAAGCGGGATCGGCGAGAATCGCCATCTTCGCCTGCCGAGGAGGATTGAGGCCGCATGACCCTGCCGATCGAAACCCCCGCCGTCTTGGTCGATATCGACATCGCGCGGCGCAACATCCGCAGGTTTCAGGACTATGCCGATCGGAACGGCATCGGCGTGCGCCCGCACATAAAGACGCACAAGCTGCCGCAGATGGCCGAACTGCAGCTCGACGCCGGAGCGATCGGCATCACCTGTCAAAAGGTGACCGAAGCGGAGGCGATGGTCGACGGCAGCGCCCGGATCAAGGACGTGCTGATCACCTACAATATCCTCGGGAAAGAAAAGCTCGCGCGTCTCGAAAGGTTGAACGAACGGGTCACCCTCAGCGTGGTGGCGGACAATCAAACGGTCATCGACGGTTTGTCCGTTCACTTCGCCCATGCCGGCAAGCCGCTGGCCGTGCTCGTCGAATGCAATACGGGCGCCGACCGTTGCGGCGTCGCGACGCCCACGGAAGCCGCCATGCTTGCCCGCCGGATCGGCGATGCTCCCGGTTTGCGCTTCGGCGGTTTGATGACCTATCCGCCGGCCGACGGCGCGGCCCGGGTACAATCCTTCATGAGCGAGGCGAAGCGGCTGATCGAGGCGGATGGGCTCAAAGTGCCGACCATTACCTCCGGCGGTACTCCGGGCATGATGGAAGCGGCGGAAGCGCCCATCACCACGGAATATCGGCCGGGAACCTATATCTATAACGACCGCTCACTCGTCGTCCGCGGCGTGGCCACTTGGGAAGACTGCGCGCTAACCGTGCTTGCGACCGTCGTCTCCGCCCCGGCGGAAAACAGGGCGATCATCGACGCCGGCAGCAAGGTCCTGACTTCGGACCTCCTCGGGCTCAGCGGCTTTGGCCATGTCCTCGGCCGCGACGACATCCGGATCGACCAGCTCTCGGAGGAGCACGGCCGCCTCGTGTCGGACGGGCCGATCGGCCTCAAGGTCGGCGAGCAGGTCCGCATCGTTCCGAACCACGCCTGCGTCGTTACCAACATGGTTGACGCCGTGCACATCCTCGAGGGCGGAAAGCCGAAAGGGCAATGGCCCATCCCCGCCCGCGGCTGCGTCCTTTAATTCTGTTGGCTGGACGTCCCCTCGGCATCCAACGCGGGCAAGCCGGGCCGCTTCTTTGCGCAGCGGCTGCTATCGAGCGACGCATAATTTTAGTGCGTCGCTAAGATCCCGTGCTATCTTGCAGGCGGAATGCGGATGCCGCGGGGACCTGAGCGGGCAAGGCATTCCGGCAAATAGCTAAAGAACGAAATGAGATTTCACGAATTCCGCCCGGCGCGTCATAAGTTTGCGTTGTGGTAGTTGATTAAATTGATAGTTTTATCTGGCAAAGGATGGAGGTCGAGATGAGCTCGAGAACACTTGCCGGAATAATTAAATTAGCCCTCGTGGTCGGAAGCCTACAGCTTGGTTCAGTCGGCCCCGCTCATGCGGATGCGACAATCCTCAATGTTTCCTACGATCCGACACGGGAACTGTACAAGGATTTCAACGCTGCCTTCACCGAAAAGTGGAAGGCCGATACCGGCGAAACGGTGACGATCCAGACGTCGCATGGCGGCTCCGGCAAGCAGGCGCGGTCGGTGATCGACGGGCTGGAAGCGGACGTGGTCACTTTGGCTCTCGAAGCCGACATCGACGCGATCGCCACCGCAACCGGCAAGATCCCCGCCGACTGGAAAGGGCGGCTGGAAAACAACAGCTCTCCCTACACATCGACGATCGTCTTCCTCGTCCGCAAGGGCAACCCGAAAGGCATTAAGGATTGGGGTGACCTCACCAAAGACGGCATCCAGGTGATCACGCCGAACCCGAAGACCTCCGGCGGCGCCCGTTGGAACTTCCTCGCCGCCTGGGCCTGGGCCCGCGTCGCCAACAACGGCGACGATGCCAAGGCACAGGAATACGTCGCGCAGCTCTTCAAGCATGTTCCGGTCCTCGACACCGGGGCCCGTGGCGCAACGACGACCTTCGTCCAGCGCGGCCTCGGCGACGTGCTTCTCGCCTGGGAAAACGAGGCCTACCTTTCGCTGGAAGAGCTCGGGCCCGACAATTTCGAGATCGTCACCCCGTCGATTTCGATCAAGGCGGAGCCGCCCGTGGCACTTGTCGACGGCAATGTCGACAGCAAGGGCACGCGCAAGGTGGCGGAAGCCTATCTCAACTATCTCTACAGCGATGTCGGGCAGAAGATCGCCGCCAAACATTACTATCGCCCCTTCAAGCCGGAGGCTGCCGACCCCGCGGACATCGCCCGCTTCGCCGAGGTGAAACTCGTCACTATTGACGAATTCGGCGGCTGGAAGGAATCTCAGCCGAAGTTCTTCGCCGACGGCGGAGTTTTCGATCAGATCTACAAGCCGGGACAATAGTACTTCATGGCCTCTCGCAGCAGCACGCGATGGCGGTTTCGGCAGCCGAGTGTCATTCCGGGTTTCGGATTGGCGCTCGGCGTCACACTGGCTTGGCTGACCCTCATCGTACTCATCCCCATATCCGGCCTGATCTGGCGCTCAAGCGGCCTCGGATGGTCGAAGTTCATCGAGCTGACGCTCGACCCGCGCACAGTCAACGCGCTTACGATCAGCTTCGGCACGGCCTTCATTGCGGCCGTCGTCAATCTCTTCTTCGGCGTCATCCTCGCCTGGGTGCTCGTGCGCTATCGCTTTCCGGGCAAGCGTGTGATCGACGCCATGGTCGATCTACCCTTCGCGCTGCCAACAGCCGTGGCCGGCATTGCGCTGACAGCACTCTATGCGCCGAACGGCTGGATCGGGTCGCTGCTCGAACCGCTCGGCATCAAGATCGCGTTCACACCGGCCGGCATCGTCGTGGCGCTCATCTTCGTCGGTCTGCCCTTCGTGGTCCGCACAGTCCAGCCGATCATGGAGGAGATCGACAAGGAGGTCGAGGAAGCTGCGGCGACCCTCGGCGCCAACCGCTTCCAGACGATCAGCCGGGTCCTGTTGCCTGGCTTGCTGCCGGCCGGTCTCACCGGATTCGCTCTCGCCTTCGCCCGCGGCGTCGGTGAATACGGTTCGGTAATCTTCATCGCCGGCAATCTGCCCTATGTTTCGGAGATTGCGCCGCTGTTGATCATCATCCGCCTCGAGGAGTTCAACTACGCGGCAGCGACAGCGATCGCGTCGGTGATGCTGCTTCTGTCCTTCTTCATGCTGCTGGTCATCAACATGATCCAGGCTTGGAGCAGAGGGAGGTACGGCTATGGCTCATGACGCCGTCACCGCGTCGATCACGGCGCCATCCAGGGCAATCGAGGCGGCAACGTCGGAGACGCGACTTGCCCGCGCGATGTTGATCGCCATCGCACTCGGCTTCGTCGTGCTCTTCCTTCTCCTGCCGCTCGCCACCGTCTTCATCGAGGCCTTCCGCAAAGGACCGGCAGAATTCCTGGCAGCTCTCCGGGACCCCGAAACCTTTTCGGCCATCCTGCTGACGCTCACGGTCGCGGGGATCGCGGTGCCGCTCAACCTCGCCTTCGGCGTGGCGGCCGCCTGGGCGATCGCCAAGTTCGAGTTCAAGGGCAAGGCGTTCCTGACGACGCTGATCGACCTGCCCTTTTCCGTATCGCCGGTCATTTCGGGCCTCGTCTTCGTGCTGCTCTTCGGTGCCAACAGCGCGCTCGGCCCCATCCTCCAGAGCTACGGCATCCAGATTCTCTTTGCCGTCCCGGGCCTTGTGCTCGCCACGGTCTTCGTGACCTTTCCCTTCGTCGCCCGCGAACTGATCCCGCTGATGCAAGAGCAGGGCACGAGTGATGAAGAAGCGGCGCTCTCCTTGGGGGCGACCGGCTGGCAGACTTTCTGGCACGTGACACTACCGAACATCAAATGGGGCCTGCTATACGGGGTACTGCTCTGCAATGCCCGCGCCATGGGCGAGTTCGGTGCCGTCTCGGTCGTTTCCGGCCATATTCGCGGTCAGACGAACACGATGCCGTTGCAGGTCGAAATCCTCTATAATGAATACAACTTCGTCGCCGCCTTTGCGGTGGCGGCACTCCTTGCGCTTCTGGCGCTGGTAACGCTCGTTTTGAAGACGGGACTTGAACTTCGCTACAGCGACGAGATCGCTGCCAGCCGCAGGCATTGAAAGGCCAGACACCAATGGAAGTCCGCGTCCAGAACATACGCAAGGAATTCGGCCGCTTCCCGGCGCTCGAAGACGTTTCCCTCGACATCCGGTCCGGTGAACTGATCGCCCTTCTCGGTCCCTCCGGCTCGGGAAAGACAACCCTGCTGCGACTGGTGGCCGGTCTTGAGAGCCCGACCGAGGGCATGATCTTCTTCGGCGAACAGGATGCATCGAGAAAGAGCGTGCAGGAGCGAAACATCGGTTTCGTCTTCCAGCACTACGCCCTGTTCCGTCACATGACGGTGCTCGACAATGTCTCCTTCGGGCTCAAAGTGCGGCCGGCCAACCGCCGGCCGCCCGCCGCTGAGATCCGCCGTCGCGCACTCGACCTCATCGATCTCGTGCAGCTCTCCGGTCTCGAGAAGCGCTACCCGGGCCAGCTTTCCGGCGGTCAACGGCAGCGCGTGGCGCTTGCCCGCGCCATGGCGGTCGAACCGAACGTGCTGCTTCTCGACGAGCCCTTCGGCGCACTCGACGCGCAGGTGCGCAAGGAGCTCCGGAAGTGGCTGCGCGAGATCCACGACCGCACCGGCCACACTACGATCTTCGTGACCCACGATCAGGAAGAGGCGCTGGAGCTTGCCGACCGCGTGGTCGTCATGAGCAAGGGCGCCATCGAGCAGGTCGGCACCCCCGACGAGATTTACGATCATCCGGTCTCGCCCTTCGTCTACGGCTTCATCGGCCAGTCGAACTGTCTCAACGTCACGCTTGCCAATGGCGAGATCTGGTTCGAGGACCGGCCAATCGGCCTCCGGGCCGCCAACGAGCCAGATGGCACGGCAACCCTCCACTTCCGCCCGCACGACATCGAACTGATCGACGGCTGCGGCGGCTGTCTTGCCGGTCTCGTCACGGCCAGCCGGCGGGTGGCCGGCACCCGCCACCTCGAACTCGATCTCGGGCGAGCCCACCATTCCGTGGAGATCGAGCTGCCGCCGGAGCGCGCGACCTCCACCGATCACACCCGCGTCGCCTTCCGACCGACGAAATGGAAGCTTTTCCGCAAGGAGGAGAACCAGCAACAGTCGCCGCAAAAGGTAGAAACGCCAGCAGCCGAGCTCGCGCGCACCGGAACCTGAGAGCACGCGCCCTCCCGCCGCCCTACAGCGCCGTGCGTCTTTTCAGACGCACAAAGGACGCTGTAGCACTTTGAATTGCTGCATGTTTTTGTCCTTAAATCGGGTACGATTTAAGGACACATGCAGTAGTCTGCTGATTTCGTCCTCCCGAGTTTGCCCTTAATTTCGCCCCGCCCCCCAGCCCTCTCCCCGCAAGCGGGGCGAGGAGCGCAGCGGGCGGCCGCCAGCCCTTTGTCTCGCTTGCGGGGAGAAGGGGCGGCAGGCAGATGAGGGGCGCGCCCGGATCGCCGTTTCACCTAGGTCTAATGCTAGAGCCACGACGCCGGCGAGTTCGGCAACCGGCCTTCCGGATCGATGACGGCGAGGCTCGGCCCGTCGCGACCGTTCCAGCACCAGAGGGCGGCGCAGGTGCCGCCGGGCGACATGAACGAGGGATAGATCACACCATGAAACCCGCGGGAGGCGAGATCCACTTGCGTTCTATGCGTCTGCGGCACGGCACCTCGATCGAGTTCGTCGCGCCACTCGCAGCGGTGGATGGTCTCGTCGACACCAAGTTCCGCAAGCGCGCCGGCATCCGTCAGGTCCGCCAGCTTCGCATCGCGAAGCTCGAGCTGCACGATCAGCGCCGGGTGCTGCACGAAACCCTGATTATATTCGGCCCAGGCGGTTGAAAGCTCGCGCGCGGCGTAGATCGTCGGCGTGCCGATCGGGTTCCACCGGCCGCCGAAGCGGGCGGCACCCTCGCCGGAAAGCGGCAGGTGGGCCCAGCGCGGCACGAAGGCGCGCCAGAGGGTTATCGAGTTGGCTTTCGAGCCAGAGCGGGACGCGGACGGAAGACCGCTTACACTTTTCCTCATTCGCTAGGCGTAGACGCCGGCGCGGATCGCCTCGAGGTAGGCGAGAACCTTGTCGGCTTTGCCTTCGCCGACGAGATCATATGCCGTTTTGCCGGCCCAGCCGGGGATCGGCTGATGCTTGAACCAGATGACGGCGCGAGCCTCGTCGCCCGCCATTTCGGATGCCATAGCGAGGATGCGAACGACCTTGCTCAGGGCACTGTCGACCTTTCGAATGCCGGACTTTGCCGTCAGCGTGTTGCGGGCGACACCAATGAGCTTTGCCAGCTCGGCAAGCGTAATACCCAGCCTATCGGCAACCAGCCGCGCCGACAGAAACGGAGAATGACCGTCCCCGAAACGCGCGGCAGGAATCTGGAAATCGATGGCCATCATGAATTCGACCCTGGTTTGATCAGGAGATCATAAATCTAGGTTCAATTTCCAATCAATTCAAGCGCAATCCGCGATCATGCGCGCCAGGAAGGTTCGCGCCGCTCGAAGAAGGCGGAAACCCCTTCGCGGGCTTCTTCCATTTCCCAGGTGTCGGCAAGCTGCTCGATCGTGGCGGCAATGACCGCATCGGTGATGGGCGCGCCGAGCGATCGAGCAAGGCGTTTGGCGCGGCCGACTGCTCCGGGGGCCGCCGTCAGAAAAGACGCGACCTCCGCCTCGACGGCAGCGTCAAGAGAAGCGACGTTCACAACCATCGACACCAACCCGGCGGTTTTTGCTTCTTCGGCCCCAAAAATCCGCGCGGACATGAACAGAGGCCGCGCCCTTGCCTCACCGATCCGGGCGATGACATAGGGGCTGATGGTCGCCGGGATGAGCCCGAGGCGGGTTTCGGTCAGTCCGAACTTTGCACCATGCTCGGCGACAACGGCATCGCATACGCTGATCAGCCCCACCCCACCGCCGAAGGCGTTGCCATGGATGCGTGCGATCAGCGGTTTCGGCATCTCGTTCAACGCCTTGAACATCATCGCCAGCCGCGTCGCCTCCGCGATGCGCGTCGGCCTGTCTGCCGCAAACTGCTGCCGCATCCATTCCAGATCGCCGCCGGCGCAGAAGCTCTTGCCCTCAGCCTCGAGAATGACCGCCCGCACGGTCGCATCGGCTCCAAGCCGGCCGGCCACGTCCGTGAGTTCGCTGATCATAAGAGCAGAGAGGGCATTGTGTTTTTCCGGACGCGCAAGCGTCAGCCGGGCGACGCCCCGGCCGTCGATCGCATAGCGGATTGTCTGCAACGTCATGCCGCGCTCCTCAGGGATCGTGCGAAACGAGCGGCTCGCGCGAGCTTTTCGGCGTCAAGTCCGGTGGAAAATCCCCTCGCCTCGATAAAGGCGTTCACCGCAAGCGTGTCGACGTTGCCCGCCGCGCCCGGCGCATAGGGGCAGCCGCCGAGACCGCCGGCGGACGCATCGAACACTCTGAGGCCTCGCTCCAGCGCGACCGCGATATTCTCGAGCGCTCGCCCGGACGTGTCATGAAAGTGGCCCGCAAGCTTTGTCGCGACAATGTCGTCGAGTACGGCCGAAAGCATGGCATCGACCGCCTCCGGCGTGCCGCGCCCGATCGTGTCGCCGAGACTGATTTCGTAACAGCCGAGATCGGCAAGCAACCGCGCCACGCGGGCGGCCGCGGCCGGTGCGATCGCACCCTCATAGGGGCATTCTACAACGCAGCTCACATAGCCGCGCAGGGGAATGCGATGGCTACGGGCGGCCTCGGCGACCGGTCGAAACCGTTCGATGCTCTCGGCGATCGAGCAATTGATGTTCTTCTCCGAGAAGCTTTCGGAGGCGGAGGCGAAGATCGCCACCTCGTCGACATGCACCGCACGCGCGGCCTCGAAGCCCCGCATGTTCGGCGTCAGCGCCGCATAGCGCGTGCCCGGACGCCGGGTGATGCCGGTCATGACGGCCGGCGCATCGGCCAGTTGCGGCACCCAGCGCGGGCTCACGAAGCTCGTCACCTCGATGCGCTCGTAACCGCAATCGGAGAGCAGGTCGACGAGCCTGATCTTGTCCTCGGTGTCGACGAGCCGGGACTCGTTCTGCAGTCCGTCGCGCGGTGCCACTTCGACGATCGTCACATGCTCCGGCGGCGTCATTGCGCAGCCTCCTCCATGAGCGTCACCAGCACCGTGCCCTCGCTGACCTGCGCCCCCTCCGCCACGTGCACGCTTGCCACTGTTCCCTCGCGCGACGCCGCAAGCGTCAGCTCCATCTTCATCGCCTCCATGACGACGAGCGGCTGTCCCTTGCTGACCGCCTCGCCGGCACCGACGCGCACCAGCTTCACCAGCCCCGGCATGGGCGCGATGAGCTCATCGTCGGCGATCTCGCTGCTATGTCCGCCGGTCAGCGCATCCGGCAGGTGGAAGACAAGATTCCGCCCATTGTGGAAAAGCGTCAATGTATCACCGTCCTTCGCAAAGCGGATCACGCGCTTCTGCCCGGCAACCTCTAGCCGGGCACCGTCTTCGAAGCGCTCCAGCACCAGGACCGGCAGCGTGCTCGCGCCGGCGCGCACAGCGAACTGATCACGGCCGCGCGCGGCGAGCGTCACGGTCGCACGCTCACCGGCCTGGTCGATCGCGATTGTCCGATGCGCATCGCCCCAGATCTGCCAGGAGCCGAGCGACGACCACGGATCAGCCGAGGCGGCCGGCGCCAGCACACCGGTCGAGATGATCGCCGCCAGCGCCAGCGCTTCGTCGTCGGGCGCGACCGGCGCCGTCAGCCGTTCGATCTCGCGGTCGATCAGCCCCGTATCGGGCCGGCCAGCGCGGAGTTCCTGTTCTTCCGTCAATCGGATCAGGAAATCGAGGTTGGTTACGGTTCCGCCGATGCGGCATTCCTTGAGCGCCGCCTGCAGGCGATTGAGCGCCGCTGACCGGCTCGGGCCGTGCACGATCAGCTTGGCGATCAACGGATCGTAGTAGGTGGTAATCGTGTCGCCCTGGCGCACGCCGGAATCGATGCGCGCGCTGGCGTCGGGAAAGCTCAGATGGGCCAGCCGACCGGTTGCCGGCAGGAAGCCGCGACCCGGATCCTCGGCATAGAGCCGAGCCTCGAAAGACCAGCCCTCAATGCCGATATCAGCCTGCTTTTTCGGCAGGGGCTCGCCGGCCGCGACGCGCAACTGCCATTCGACCAGGTCGATTCCCGTGATCGCCTCGGTCACCGGATGCTCGACCTGCAGCCGTGTGTTCATCTCCATGAAATAGAAATGGTCCGGCCAGAGCCCGTTCGTCACGTCGGCGATGAACTCGACCGTGCCGGCGCCGACATAACCTATCGCCTGTGCTGCCCGCACGGCCGCATCGCCCATGGCGCGGCGAACCTCCGCGGTCATGCCCGGCGCCGGCGCCTCTTCGATCACCTTCTGGTGCCGCCGCTGCAGCGAGCAGTCGCGCTCGAAAAGATGAACGATGTTGCCGTGCCGGTCGCCGAAGACCTGTACTTCGATGTGGCGCGGCTTCGTCAGAAATTTCTCGAGCAATACCGAGCCGTCGCCGAAGGCCGCCTCCGCTTCACGCCGCGCCGCCTCCAGTGCCGCAGCAAAATCCTCCTGGCGCTCGACCCGTCGCATGCCTTTCCCGCCGCCGCCGGCGCGTGCCTTGATGAGGACCGGATAGCCGATCTCGGCCGCCCGTGCGGCAAGGAAGTCCGCCTCCTGTTCTTCGCCATGGTAGCCGGGCACGACCGGCACGCCGGCGCTTTCCATCAGCGTCTTGGCCGCGTCCTTAAGGCCCATCGCGCGGATCGCGGCCGGCGTCGGTCCGATAAACACCATGCCGGCATTTTCCACAGCCTCGGCGAATTCGGCATTTTCCGACAGGAAGCCGTAGCCGGGGTGGATGGCGTCCACGCGCATGCTCCTCGCCGCCTCGATGATCCGTCCGATCGCCAGGTAGCTTTCGGCAGCCGGCGCCGGCCCGATCCGGATCGCCTCGTCGGCGAGACTTACATGCAACGCATCCCCGTCGACGTCGGAATAGACGGCGACGGTCCAAATGCCTAGCCGCTTCGCGGTGCGGATGATGCGGCAGGCGATTTCACCGCGATTGGCAATCAGGAGCTTTGAAAACATGCGCGTCTTTTCCGATCTATTGCGCTGCAACCACTTCGACTTCCAGAAGCCAGGCGGAATCGAAGATGCCGGTGATCACCACCGTCATCGCCGGCGCATGCGAACCGAGATAGTCATTGCGGATCTCGCGGTTCGCCATGACGTGATGCCGATCGGCGAGATAGGTCGTGATCTTGACGATATCGGTCTTCATCATGCCGGCCGCCTTGAGTTGTGCATCGACGTTCAGCCAGACCTGACGTGCCTGCGCCTCGAAGCCCTCCGGAACAATCTCGTCGGACGTCACCGGAATCTGGCCGCTGACGAAAAGCAGCCGCCGGAATTCCTCGATGCTCACCGCTTGCGAATAGCCGCCGTGCGGCTGCGGCGCGTTCAAGGCATTGATATGGTCGCGCTTCATTTTCAAACTCTTCCCGCTACATCCTGAACAATCCGAAACGCGTATCCTCGATGGGCGCGTTCAAGGCAGCCGACAGAGATAGCGCCAACACGTCGCGGCTCTTGCGCGGGTCAATTACGCCGTCGTCCCAAAGGCGCGCCGAGGCATAGAGCGGATGGCTCTGGCGCTCGAAGAGGTCGAGCACCGGCTGGCGGAAGCGGGCCTCCTCCTCTTCGCTCCAGGGAGTGCCTGTCCGTTTCAAAGCTTCGCCGCGCACGGCCGAGAGCACGCCTGCCGCCTGCTCGCCGCCCATGACCGAGATGCGGCTGTTCGGCCAGGTCCAGAGGAAGCGCGGCGAGAAGGCGCGCCCGCACATGCCGTAGTTGCCGGCACCGAACGAGCCGCCGACGAGCATGGTGATCTTCGGTACCTTCACGGTCGCGACCGCCGTCACCAGCTTGGCGCCGTGCTTGGCGATGCCCTCGGTCTCGTATTTGCGGCCCACCATGAAGCCGGTGATGTTCTGCAGGAACACGAGCGGGATTCTGCGCTGGGCGCAGAGCTCGACAAAATGCGCACCCTTTACCGCCGACTCCGAAAACAGCACGCCATTGTTGGCGATAATACCGACGGGGATGCCGTGAATGTGGGCGAAGCCGCAGACGAGTGTGGTGCCGAAACGCGACTTGAATTCGTCGAAACGGGAGCCGTCGACGATGCGGGCGATCACTTCGCGGATCTCATAGGGTGTCCTGAGATCGGCGGGAACGATCCCGGTCATTTCCTCCGGATCGTAGAGAGGCGGTTCGGGCTTTGTCAGTTCGACAGACCACGGTTTTTCGCGATTCAGGCCCGAAACGGCGCGCCGCGCCAGCGCCAGCGCATGCGCGTCGTCGCGCGCCAGATGATCGGCAACGCCTGAAAGACGCGTGTGCACATCGGCGCCGCCGAGGTCCTCGGCCGATACCACCTCGCCGGTCGCCGCACGCACCAGCGGCGGCCCTGCGAGAAAGATCGTCCCCTGCTTTTCGACGATGATCGCCTCGTCGGACATGGCCGGCACATAGGCGCCGCCTGCCGTGCAGGAACCCATCACAACCGAGATCTGCGGAATTCCGGCCGCCGACATGTTCGCCTGATTGTAGAAGATGCGGCCGAAGTGATCGCGGTCGGGAAAGACCTCGTCCTGGTTCGGCAGGTTGGCGCCGCCGGAATCGACGAGATAGACGCAGGGAAGGCAATTCTCGGCGGCGATCTCCTGCGCCCGCAAATGCTTCTTGACGGTGATCGGATAATAGGTGCCGCCTTTGACCGTCGGATCATTGCAGACGATCATGCATTCGCGCCCGGTGATCCGACCTATCCCGGTGATGAGGCCGGCGCCGGGCGCGTCGCCATTATACAGGCCGTGCGCGGCGGTGGCGCCGATCTCGAGAAAGGGGGTGCCCGGATCGATGAGCGAAGCGATCCGGTCGCGGGGCAGGAGCTTACCGCGGCTGACGTGGCGTTCGCGCGCCGTATCACCGCCGCCGGCGGCGGCCAACCGCACCGCCTCCTCGACCGTCGAGATCGCCTCCGCCATCGCAGCGCGGTTCGCCTTGAACACATCCGAGGATGCCGAAATGTGCGATCGCAATATTGTCATGGTCCCCCCAACCTGCCCGGCACCGCCTCTGTTTCAGTTACTTGGTCTCGGCGAAAAGCTCCCGACCGATCAGCATCCGGCGGATCTCGCTCGTGCCGGCGCCGATCTCATAGAGCTTGGCGTCGCGCAACAGGCGCCCGGCCGGATAGTCATTGGTGTAGCCGTTGCCGCCGAGCGCCTGTATCGCCTCGAGCGCCATGGCCGTCGCCCTCTCCGCCGCATAGAGAATGCAGCCGGCAGCATCCTTGCGCGCCGTCTCCCCACGGTCGCATGCCGCCGCCACGGCGTAGACATAGGCGCGCGCGGCATTCATCGTCACATACATGTCGGCAAGCTTTCCCTGCATCAACTGAAACTCGCCGATCGGTTGCCCGAACTGCTGGCGCTCATGGAGATAGGGGACGACGACATCGAGGCAAGCGGCCATGATGCCGAGCGGCCCGGCCGAAAGCACGACCCGCTCGTAGTCGAGACCGGACATCAGCACCTTGACGCCCTCGCCGACGGTGCCAAGCACATTCTCCTCCGGTACCTCGCAATCGCTGAAGATGAGTTCCGAGGTGTTCGAACCGCGCATTCCGAGCTTGTCGAGCTTCTGGCCGGGCGAGAAGCCGGGAAAAGTCTTCTCGACGAGGAAGGCGGTGATGCCGCGAGGACCCGCCGCCGGATCGGTCTTAGCGTAGACCACCAGCACGTCGGCGTCGGGGCCGTTGGTGATCCACATCTTGTTGCCGTTCAGGAGATAACGGTCGCCGCGCTTCTCCGCCCGGAGCTTCATCGAGACGACATCCGAGCCGGCGTTTGGCTCTGACATGGCGAGCGCGCCCACATGTTCGCCGGAGATCAGCTTCGGCAGATGTTTGCCCTTCTGCGCCGGGTTGCCGTTGCGGTTGATCTGGTTGACGCAGAGATTGGAATGGGCGCCGTAGCTCAAGCCCACCGACGCGGAAGCACGGCTGATCTCCTCCATCGCGACGCAATGGGCGAGATAGCCAAGTCCAGCGCCGCCATAGACCTCGTCGGCGGTGATGCCGAGAAGGCCGAGTTCCCCCATCTCCCGCCAAAGCGGCATCGGAAAGGCATTGCTGCGATCCGCTTCGTCGGCAAGCGGCGCTATGCACTCGGATGCAAAACGGTGCACGCTCTCGCGCAGCGCGTCGATCTCCTCGCCGAGCGCGAAGTTCAATCCACCCTGAAACATTCCATTCTCCTCCCGGCATCCCTGCCCGCGATCTCCTCATCGCCGAGGCAGGAACGAAACGAACGGCGCACCAACATGTTACCGCCGCGCTGCCCTTGTCGCGAACGATAACATCGCCGCCGGCTAATTTCCTTCCAAAGAGCCGGGCCGCCAAGCACGATGTGCAAAGACGGACGCTTGCATGCGTCGAGAAGAATGCGTCGGGTCAGATCGATCCGTCGCCCAGAGCCGGCCCTGCCCGGCTCATACCGCTATCGCGATCTCCATTTCAACGACGAGGTGCGGGGCCGACTACAGCCGCCCAAGCCCGGCGAGTGCCTCGCGGACGATGGTTTCCAGCGGCTGCGCGATATCGACGGCAACCGTATTTTCCTCCCCCGTCGGGTCCTCCAGCGTCGCGAGTTGCGTCTGCAGCAGTGAGGTCGGCATGAAATGACCGGAGCGGTGACGCATGCGCTCGGCGAGCACGGCCTCGCTGCCGTGCAGAAATACAAAGGCGAGGCCCTTCGAAGCGCTTTCGCGAAGCTTCTGCCTATAGCTGCGCTTCAGCGCGGAACAGGCAACGACGACGGGCGACGGGCTCTCCGCCAGCCGCTGCCCGATCGCCGCCAGCCACGGCCAGCGGTCGTCGTCGGTAAGGGGAATGCCCTCCGACATTTTCCTGATGTTCTCCGGCGGGTGCAACGCGTCGCCCTCGATGAAGGGATAGCCGTAGGCCTCGGCGATCGCCTCGCCGACCGACGATTTGCCGCTGCCGGAAACGCCCATAACGACGATCGACCCGGGAAACCGAGGATCGGGTGGTGCGGGTTTATGCTCGATGGTCATTGTCGCAGACTCGAATCAATCCCGTCGTTGGCTGCCGTCGTGATCGGAACGAGGAGAAGGGATTACGCGGCATCGCGGGAATTGTGAAGCGTTTTTCGCCCGGTCGGCGAAAAGTGCGTTTCGGTCGCGGAAATTGGCGCGCGCAGATTGCATCGCGGAGTTTATTCGAGCAAACTTATAAGCAGAGGTTGAATCGAATTCGCGAGGAGAAGCGCAGATGAACAAGAAGGATCCCAACCCGATCGATGCCTTCGTTGGCTCGCGTGTCCGCATGCGCAGGTTGATGGTTGGCCTCAGCCAGGAGAAACTCGCCGACGGCCTCGGTATCACTTTCCAGCAAGTGCAGAAATACGAGAAGGGAACCAATCGTATCGGTGCAAGCCGGCTGCAGGCGATTGCCGATATCCTGGGCGTCCATCCGAGCTTTTTCTTCCAACAGGACAACGGCAAGCCTCAGTCGCGCGAAACTGCGGCCGATATCCACGAGTCGCACGAGATTTCATCTTTCGTCGCCTCGAAAGAGGGCATCGCGCTCAACAGAGCCTTCCTGAAGATCGCAGACCCGGTGCTGCGAAAGAAGATCATCTCGCTCGTCGCAGCCATGGCGAACACGCCCGAGGCGGAACAGACGGCGATTCCCTCCGGCGACCGCCGCAGCGAAGCGCTCCACGGCTGACGACCTCGACCGGCTTGCCGCGGCCGGTTCGGGGCTTCACGACAGCTCGCCCCCATGCGAGCCGCCTCAGGAGGCCCAAGGCGCTGTGAAGGCTCATTCTCCGATGCAACAGGATAGGCCGGCGAGACATTGAGGATCGCCGGCCCGCCTATCGATCCGACACTCACCAGTGTTCGACGGGACGCAGCAGCCCCTCGCCTCGTTGGCGGCAGATAGCTCGATTCCAATAACCGTTTCGCGCGCTACTCCGCCAAAGCCGAGCCGCGGTGGACGATCTCGCGCCAGGCGACTGCCCAAATCAAAGGCTGCCAGCCTAAAAACAAGGCAGTATCTGCCAAAGCAAAATATTTAGGCATATGCGTATTGCGAAAGTTGCTGCACTGCATCATGATGCGGCATGACCCATCGCGACTTAACCATTCTTGTGATTGACGAGAACGCCATCCGCGCCTCGATCATCGAGGAGGGCCTGCGCGAGGCCGGGCATCGCAAGGTCACGGTCATCCATGAGGTTCACGGCGTCGCCCGCATCGTCGACACACTTAGACCGGATGTGATCGTCATCGACATCGAAAACCCTAACCGGGACATGATGGAGCATCTGTTCCAGCTAACCCGCACAGTCGGCCGGCCGATCGCCATGTTCGTGGACCGTTCCGATACGGCCTCGATCGAGGCGGCCGTTGAGGCCGGCGTTTCCGCCTATGTGGTCGACGGGCTGAAGAAGGAGCGGGTCAAGCCGATCCTCGACATGGCGGTCAGCCGCTTCAACGCCTTCAGCCGCCTTCAACGCGAGTTGGCCGACGCGAAATCGGCTCTCGAAGAGCGCAAGCTCGTCGAGCGCGCCAAGGGCATCCTCATGAAAATGCGCGGTCTTTCCGAAGAGGAGGCCTTCACGCTGCTGCGCCAGACGGCAATGAACGAGAAGAAGAAAATTTCTGAGATCGCGCAAAGCGTCGTGACCGCCGCCGGATTACTGATCCGATGAGCGAAGAGCGCGGCCTTTGGTGCCGACAGGCGCGGGAGACACCGGAGTGAACGCATTGACGGATATAGAAAAATTCAAAGGCGAGAAGCTCTCCCCCGGTGATGCACTACCCGCGCCGGCGATAATCGGTCATCCGGGGTCGCGCACGATACGGGCGGGCTTCATTCCCCTTGTCGATGCGGCCGTGCTGATCGCCGCCGCCGAATTCGGTTTCGCGGAAAGGGAGGGCATCATCCTCGAACTCGTCAAGGACGTCTCCTGGGCGAATGTGCGCGACCGGCTGGCCTTTCGCCAGTTCGATATCGCCCATATGCTGTCACCCATGCCCGTCGCCGCCATGCTCGGCCTCGGTTCCAACCCCTCGCCGGTGATCACGCCCTTTTCGCTCGGACGCGGCGGCAACGCGATCACGCTTTCGACCCGTCTCTATCGACGCATGCAGGAAGAAGGCACGCTTGGCGGCCGCGAGGACGCGCTCGCGAATGCTACGGCGCTTGCGGCGGTGATCCGCAAGGCCAAGGCCGCCGATGAACCGCCGCTAACGCTTGGCGTCACCTATCCTTTTTCCTCGCACAATTACGAGTTTCGCTATTGGCTCGCCGCCGGCGGCATCGATCCGGACCGCGATGTCAAGCTCATGGTCGTGCCGCCGCCGATGACCTCCGACGCGCTTGCCGCCGGCGCTATCGACGGCTTCTGCGTCGGTGCGCCTTGGAACATGGTCGCCTCCGAACGCGGCGTCGGCCGCATCGTCGCCACCAAACAGGACATCTGGCCCTCCGCACCGGAAAAGGTCGTCGGCATGCGGCCTGAATGGGCCGCGACCAATCCCGAGACGGTTTCACGTCTGGTCGTCGCGCTCGACCGCGCCGCCCGCTGGGCGGACGCGCCGGAGAACCGCGACACACTCGCGGACATTCTTGCCGACGAGCGCTATGTCGCCGCCCCCGTCGGCATCATCCGCCGGGTGCTCGCAGGCGAATTCACCATCGATCCGGAAGGCAATCGACGCGTCATCGACGATTATTTCGTCTTCCACTCTGGCTTTGCCAACGTCCCGCGCCCGAGCCAGGCGCTCTGGACCTATAGCCAGATGGTGCGCTGGGGACAGGCGCCTTTATCTGAAGAAGGGCTGGCGGCAAGCGTATTGGCCTATCGCCCGGATCTCTACCGCCGCGCGCTCGGAGCGGACGCCCTGCCGGCCGACGCGGATAGGGGACCTAAAGGCACAACGCCCGATGACCGCTTCCTGGATGGACACGTCTTCGATCCAAGCAGGATGGAAGACTATATCGAGTCCTTTGCGATCAGAGCGACAGGCCGGTCGCAGCTCCCGATCGAGGACGGTTGAACCGGATCCTGCTGCTTCTTTAAGCAACACAGCAGGGTCAGTATTTACCGCACAGCACAATAATTCATCACCGGCCATCAGAGGCCATTTTTTAGGCGCCTCTGGCGTGCTGCGATTTTCGTGCTCATTTCAACAACATAACCCCGGCGGACCAAGACTGGCACGCCACTTGCTTTTCTAGTTTTGCTTCGATCAACGGCGATCGAGCGAGATCAAGCGCCACAGGGCGCTTGCCGAAGACACCGACGTCGCAAGGACTTTGCCTCCGAAGGGATACCCCCAGTCCCGGAGCGCGATTTCCGAGCGGCGTTTTTTTGTCGGTTTTGACCGGCCACAACCGAGGGAAACTGCGCATGCCACAAACGTCGACCGGCGGCTTCGCCCGCCGCAGCCCGCTAAAGACCGCCGGCATCGCCGGCGCGCTGAAGACGCAATGTCCCTCCACGGCGTCGTGATGATGACCGCGCCCGAACGAATTCGCGCAAAGCTCCATGTGCCGCTCGCCCGGCGCACCGAGCTTGCCTTCGACCGAACCTATCTGAAATGCCGCGAAGCGGCGCTCGAGTCCCTCCGCGAGCGCGCCGGCTTCGTCGAAGTTGCGGAGTGAACCCCAATGGCTGAACGCACCCCCGAGAAACTCGTGATCGTCGGCAACGGCATGGCGCCGGGCCGCATGCTGGAAGAGCTCTTCGAAAAGGCGCCCGGGCGCTATGACGTGACGATCTTCAACGCCGAGCCGCGCGTCAATTACGACCGCATCATGCTCTCGCCGGTGCTTTCCGGCGAAAAGGACTACGAAGAGATCATCATCCACGGCGACGGCTGGTACATCAAGCACGGCATCACGCTGTACAAGGGCCACAAGATCATTGCGATCGACCGCGCTGCCAAGACGGTCACCTCCGATCACGGCGTCACGGAAAGCTATGACAAGCTGGTGATCGCCACCGGTTCGGTGCCCTTCATCATTCCGGTGCCCGGCAAGGAGCTGCAGGGCGTCATCACCTATCGCGATCTCGACGACGTGCAGGCGATGCTGCTCGCGGCTCAGTCGCGCGAGAAGGCGGTCGTCATCGGCGGCGGCCTGCTCGGCCTCGAAGCGGCAGCCGGCCTCCAGGCGCGCGGCATGGACGTCACCGTGCTGCACGTCATGCCGACGCTGATGGAGCGCCAGCTCGACCCGGCCGCCGGTTATCTGTTGCAAAAGGCGGTCGAACAGCGCGGCATCAAGGTCCTCACAAAAGCGAACACCAAGCGGATCCTTGGCGAGACCAAGGTCGAGGGCATCGAGCTCGACGACGGCCGGATCATTCCGGCAACGCTGGTGGTGATGGCCGTCGGCATCCGGCCGAATGCCGGGCTTGCCAAGGATACGGGGCTTGCTGTCAACCGCGGCATCGTCGTCGATGCCGGCATGCAGACCTCCGATGGCGACATCATGGCGCTCGGCGAATGCGCCGAGGTCGGCGGCATGGTTTACGGCCTCGTCGCGCCGCTCTACGAGATGGCGCGCGTTGCCGCTTCCCATCTTGCCGGAGACCGCAAGGCCGCCTTCGTGCATTCCGATACACCGACCAAGCTGAAGGTGACCGGCATCAACCTCTATTCGGTCGGTGATTTCGCCGATGGCGACGGGCGCGAGGAGATCGTGCTGCGCGATGCCACCGCCGGCATCTACAAGCGGCTGGTGCTCAAGGACAATCGCATCATCGGAACGGTGCTCTACGGCGACACTACAGACGGCGCCTGGTTCAACGATTTGTTGAAGCGCGGCACCGAAATCTCTGAGATGCGCGACACCCTGATTTTCGGCCAGGCCTATCAGGGAGGGTCCCCGCTGGACCCTACGGCGGCCGTTGCAGCCTTGCCGGATGATGCGGAAATCTGCGGCTGCAACGGCGTCTGTAAAGGCAAGATCGTTTCGACAATCACCGGCAAGGGCCTGACGTCGCTCGACGAGGTGCGCGCGCATACCAAGGCTTCCGCTTCCTGCGGCTCCTGCACTGGCCTTGTCGAGCAGCTCATGTCGCTGACCCTGGGCGACAACTACAATCCGGCCGCGGTGCAGCCGATGTGCAACTGCACCGACCTCGGCCATGACGACGTTCGCCGCCTCATTAAGGCGAAGGGGCTCAAGACCATTCCCGCCGTCATGCAGGAACTCGAGTGGAAGACGTCCTGCGGCTGCGCCAAATGTCGCCCTGCCCTCAACTACTATCTCGTCTGCGACTGGCCGGACGAATATGCCGACGATTACCAGTCGCGCTTCATCAACGAGCGTGTCCACGCCAATATCCAGAAGGACGGTACTTATTCCGTGGTGCCGCGCATGTGGGGCGGGGTCACCAGTTCGAAGGAACTCCGCGCAATCGCCGACGTCGTCGACAAGTTCAACGTGCCGATGGTCAAGGTGACCGGCGGCCAGCGCATCGACCTGCTCGGCATCGAGAAGGAAGATCTGCCGGCCGTATGGGCCGATCTCGGCAAGGCCGGCTTCGTCTCCGGCCAGGCCTATGCCAAGGGTCTGAGAACGGTAAAGACCTGCGTCGGCTCCGAATGGTGCCGCTTCGGCACCCAGGATTCCACCGGGCTCGGCATCCGTATCGAGAAGTTCATGTGGGGCTCGTGGACGCCCGCCAAGGTGAAGATGGCCGTCTCCGGCTGCCCACGTAACTGCGCGGAAGCGACCTGCAAGGACGTCGGCGTGATCTGCGTCGACTCCGGCTTCGAGATCCACTTCGCCGGTGCCGCCGGCCTCGACATCAAGGGCACCGAGGTGCTGGGCCTCGTCAAGACCGAGGACGAGGCGCTCGAGCACATCGTCGCGCTGACGCAAATGTATCGCGAACAGGCCCGATACCTGGAACGCATCTACAAGTGGGCGAAACGCATCGGCCTCGACGAGATCCGCCGGCAGATCATGGACGATGCGGAAAAGCGCAAGGCCTATTTCGACCGCTTCGTCTTCAGCCAGAAGTTCGCCCAGGTCGATCCTTGGTCGGAGCGCGTCTCAGGCAAGGACAAGCACGAGTTCCGGCCGATGGCAACGGTCGGGTTCAACCAGGCAGCAGAGTGAGATGATGATGATGAACTGGATTGCTATTGGCGACATCAGCGACATTCCGCTGCGCGGCGCGCGCTGCGTGAAGACGCCGGTCGGCAAGATCGCCGTCTTCCGCACCGCCGAGAACGAGGTCTTCGCCATAGAGGATCATTGCCCGCACAAGGGCGGGCCGCTCTCCCAGGGCATTGTGCATGGCACCGCCGTCACCTGCCCGCTGCACAATTGGGTGATCTCGCTCGAAACCGGCAAGGCGCTCGGCGCCGACGAGGGCGCGGTGCGCACGGTGCCGGTGAAGAACGACAACGGAGCGCTCTTCATCGCGCTCGAAAACCTGGCATTGGCGGCGGCGGAGTAGAGATGGCGTGCGAGGTCAAGACCACCTGTCCCTATTGCGGCGTCGGCTGCGGCGTCATCGCGCGCGTGGGGGATGACGGAGCGGTCAGCGTCAAGGGCGATCCCGAGCATCCGGCCAATTTCGGCCGGCTCTGCTCAAAGGGCTCGGCACTTGCCGAAACCCTCGATCTCGACGGCCGCCTCCTCTATCCAGAGATCGGCGGCCGCCGCGCGAGTTGGGGCGAAGCGCTCGACCTCGTTGCCGAACGGTTTTCGCAGAGTATCGCCGAGCACGGTCCCGATTCGGTTGCCTTCTACGTCTCGGGACAATTGCTGACGGAAGACTATTACATCGCCAACAAGTTGATGAAGGGTTTCATCGGTTCGGCGAATATCGACACGAACTCGCGCCTCTGCATGTCGTCCTCCGTTGCCGGCCACCGCCGCGCTTTCGGCTCGGACACCGTGCCGGGTACGTATGAGGACCTGGAACTTGCCGATCTCGTCGTGCTGACGGGCTCCAACCTCGCCTGGTGCCATCCGGTCCTCTACCAGCGCCTGGTCGCGGCGAAGGCAGCCCGCCCGGAAATGAAGGTCGTGGTCATCGATCCGCGCCGGACGATGACGGCAGACATCGCCGACATGCATCTCGCGATCGCCCCCGACGGCGACACGGCGCTTTTTAACGGTCTGTTCGCCCATCTCGTGACGAGCGGCGCCGTCGACCAGAACTACATCTCGGCGCATACTGCCGGTTTTCCGGAAGCCTTCGCCGCCGCTTCCGCCCTCGATTTGCCGGCGCTGGCGAACACGACCGGCCTCACACAGGCCGCGCTGCTCGATTTCTACCGCCTGTTCGAAACGACCGAAAAGGTCGTGACCTGCTACAGCCAAGGCGTGAACCAGTCGGCGGCCGGTACCGACAAGGTCAATGCCATCATCAACTGTCATCTTGCTACAGGGCGTATCGGCCGGCCGGGCATGGGCCCCTTCTCGCTGACCGGTCAGCCCAATGCCATGGGCGGGCGCGAGGTCGGCGGTCTCGCCAACATGCTTGCCGCCCACATGGATATCGACAAGCCGCTCGATCGCGACCTGGTGCAGCGCTTCTGGGGCGCTCCGACGATCGCGGCCAAGCAGGGCCTCAAGGCGGTCGACATGTTCCGAGCCGTGGCCGACGGACGCATCAAGGCGCTCTGGATCATGGCGACGAATCCGGTCGTATCCCTGCCCGATGCCGATGCCGTCGAAGCGGCGATCAGGGCCTGCCCCTTCGTTGTCGTTTCCGACATTCTGAAAGAGACCGATACGGCGCGCCATGCCCATGTGCTGTTGCCCTCGCTCGGCTGGGGCGAGAAGGACGGTATCGTCACCAATTCCGAGCGACGGATATCGCGGCAGCGCGCCTTCCTCGAAGCGCCCGGAGAGGCGCGCGCCGACTGGTGGCAACTCGCCGAAGTCGGCCGGCGCATGGGCTTTGCGGAAGCCTTCGGCCACGCGTCACCGGCCGAGATCTTCGCCGAACATGCCGCCCTGTCCGGCTTTGAGAATGACGGACGCCGCGACTTCGACATCAGCGCCCTTGCCGAGATCGACCGGGCGAGCTACGACGCTCTTGACCCCTTTCAGTGGCCGCAGCCGAAGGGAACCGCGCCGCAGGAGAGACGCTTCTTTGCCGACGGCGGCTTCTATCATTCGGATGGCCGCGCCCGCTTCGTGCCCGTCCACGCGCCGAAGGCAAGGCCCGGCAACGACGCGTTCCCCTTCACCCTCAATACGGGCCGAGTGCGCGACCACTGGCACACCATGACCCGCACCGGCAAGAGCGCCCGTCTCTCCGGCCATCTCGCCGAGCCCTTCGTCGAAATCCATCCGCGTGACGCGCAGAAGATCGGCGTCGGCGACGCTGATCTCGTTGCGGTCGAAAGCCCCTACGGCGCTGTGGCCGTGCGGGCGCTCGTCACCGAGCGTCAGGCCGAACGCAATCTCTTCGTGCCGATGCACTGGAACGACCAGTTCGCCTCGAAAGCGCGCATCGATGCGCTCGTCGCCCCGGTCACCGATCCCGTCTCCGGCCAGCCTGCCTCGAAAAACGTGGCCGTTCGGGCGAGCCGCTTCGCGGCGAAAACCTACGGCTTCGCCGTTTCGGCCTCAAAGCCCCAAAATCTCGACGCCGCCTATTGGGCCATCGCCAAGGCCGAAGGCGGCTGGCGGATGGAGCTTGCCTTCGCTGATGGGGACAAGGATTGGATCGACTGGTGCCGCGGAGCTTTCTCCATCGCTGCCGACATTGAACCGATCGGCTATACCGATCGCACGTCCGGCGAGCTTCGCCTCGCCTTCTTCGAGGGCGACCGCCTGCTTGCCGCGCTGTTCCTTTCGCCCCGGCCGGCCGCCGTCGCGCGCAGTTGGGCGGTCTCGCAACTTGGTGCTTCGCACGACAACCTCGGCAGGCGCTTTGCGGTGACCGCTGGCCGTCCCGGCGCCGACCAGCCGGATCCCGGCGCGACCGTCTGTTCCTGCTTCAGTGTCGGCGTCAACCAGATCACCTCCGCCATCCGCGAGGGCTGCCACAGCGTCGAGGCGGTCGGAGCGAAGCTGAGCGCCGGCACCAATTGCGGCTCCTGCCGCGCAGAGATCAGGGGGATCATCCATGCGTGCCTTGCCGCCGCTGCAGAATGATATGAGGCCGCAGCGCGTCGCCGCGCTCGCGACGCTGCCGCTCTTCTGGAGCCTGAAGCGCAAGCGTGTCGTGGTGGCAGGCGGCAGCGACGCCGCCGCCTGGAAGGCCGAACTCCTAGCGGCCTGCGGTGCGGAAGTCCATGTCTATGCCCCGCACACGGAACTCGGCGAGATCTTTCGCGACCTCATCGCCCGGGGTGCGGCGCATGAATGCGGCCGCTTCGTTCATCACGGCGTAATGTGGCACCCCGACATCTTTCAAGGCGCGGCAATCGCCATTGCCGATTGCGATGAGGACGTCGAGGCGGAAGCCTTCTTCAACACCGCGCGCGCCGCCGGCGTGCCCGTGAACGTCATTGACAAGCCTGCCTTCTGCCAATTCCAATTCGGATCGATCGTCAATCGCTCGCCCGTCGTCGTTGCAATTTCCACCGATGGGGCAGCGCCGATCCTCGCGCAGGCGATACGCCGGCGGATCGAGACCCTGCTGCCGCCGGCAATCAAAAGCTGGGCGACGATCGCGCAGGCAATTCGTGAGCGCGTGAACGCACGCCTGCAGCCGGGTGCCGTGCGCCGCAGCTTTTGGGAGCGTTTCGTCGATCGGGCTTTCCTCGATACACCGGAGGAGGGTGTGGAGACGCGGCTGATGGCGGAGCTGGAGCGCCTTGCGGCACCACGGTCCGCTATCGGCCGCGTCACCATCGTCGGCGCGGGTCCGGGCGATGCGGAACTCCTCACCTTGAAGGCCGTCCGCGCCCTGCAGGCGGCCGACGTCATCCTCTACGACGAGCAAATTTCCAACGACATCCTTGAGCTCGCGCGGCGTGAAGCAAAGCGCATCCTCGTCAGCAATCAGCGCGGCGACGGAATGGTGATGGCTCTCGCCAAGACAGGCAAACGGGTAGTGCGCCTGCAGCCAGGCAACCCGGTGGGCGCCGCCGCCACGCATGAGGAGGTGTCGAGACTGGGCAAGCTCGGCATTGCCGTAGAGCTTGTACCGGGTGTCGATGCGGCGCATCGTGCGCCAGCTACCGCTGCGGCCGCTAGTGGGGAGACCTGCCCGGCAGATCCGGCCGCAGCGGGGGGAACTACACGCGCAGCCAATCTTTGACGCCGCCTCGCTATTCCATTTCGTGCCGCAGCCTTTCTTGATCGGCGCCGATGCGCTATCTTAAAGCAGTGACTTTATCAGGCCCTGCGCGAGCGGGTCGCGGTTCTCTCCCCATTCGGCCCCTCCCGCAGGATGCAACCTGTCTCAAAGGGAGTTCAGTCATGGCCCAAAAGCAACCCGTCAAGGTCGAAACATCCGCTCCTGAAAAGCGCGAACCAGTTTCGATGTTCGAGAGCCTCCGCCGGGAAATCGATCAGCTTTTCGAAGATTTCAATCCGCTTGGCTGGCGGTCCTTCCCGGCGCGCATGCGCGAATTCGACCGGCCGTGGTCCGAAAGGAGCACCTGGCGAATGTCTCCTGTAGTCGACGTCATCGAATCGGAGAAGGAATACAAGATCGCCGCTGAGATGCCGGGCATGGACGCCAACGAGGTCGAAGTGAAAATCGTGAACGACATGCTGTCGATCAGCGGCGAAAAGAAAGAGGAGAAGGAGGAACGCGAAAAGGATCGCTTCCTGTCGGAACGGCGCTATGGCGCATTCCAGCGCAGTTTCCGGCTGCCACCCGGCGTCGATGCGGACAAGATCGAAGCAACCTTCGCGAAGGGCGTCCTGACCGTGCGGCTGCCGAAGACGGCCGAAGCCGCCAGCAACGAGAAGAAGATCAACATCAAGGCAGCGTGAACGCGACGAAATCAGACGGTCGACCCCGCGCTGCGGTCCGTGGCGCGAGCCGCTTCGAGACGATCGAGGAAGGGCCGCTGCGCCGGGTTTATCTTTTCCCGCGCGACGGGAACCGTGAACCATCCGGCACGATCCACTTCGGGAAAGGATTGCATGCGGCCGCTGCGCGGCGGCCATTCGATCTCGAAAACATTGCTTCTGAGCTTCGCAATGTCGAGGTCACTTTCGCCGGCATAGGCCGTGACCAGCTTGCCGCTCTTCTGGCGCTCTTCGCCGAGAAACTCCAGGGGGCAGGTCACCGCAACGCCGGTCTCCTCGAGGAATTCCCGCCGTGCCGCCGCCTCCGGCTCTTCGCCGGGTTCGTATTCGCCCTTCGGGATCGACCAGGCGCCGGCGTCACGATTGGTCCAGAAGGGGCCGCCGGGGTGAACGAGCAGGACCAGGAGCGAGCCGCCTTCATATTTGTAAAGCAGGATGCCTGCGCTTCTCTTCGCCATGAACCCATTCCTTCGGCTTCGGCAGCGCATTGAGGAATGGGGCGGATCGAATTGCACCCCCGGCGGATAGCGCGCCATTCTGGAACCGATACGCTATATTCAAGAGCCCTCGGCGGGAAGCCGCCTCGAGCGCGACAGGGACGATAGCCATGCTGGCGATGGTTCTTGAAGAGATCGGAAAGCCATTAGTCGCCGTCGAACGCCCCCTACCGGAGCCGCTCGCAGGCGAACTCCGGCTCAGAGTGGAGGCCTGTGCCGTCTGTCGCACGGACCTGCATGTGGTCGACGGCGACCTGCCTCGTCCGAAGCTGCCGCTCGTGCCCGGCCACGAGATCGTCGGCGTCGTCGAGGCGGTCGGGACGGGTGTGGACCCGGGCAGGATCGGCTGGCGTGTCGGCGTGCCTTGGCTCGGCCATACATGCCGGACCTGCTTCTATTGCCGCTCGAACGCGGAAAACCTCTGCGACGCCCCCTTGTTCACCGGCTATACCCGCGATGGCGGTTTCGCCACCCATGTTGTCGCGGATCAGGACTATGCCTTCGATCTCGACCCTTTCGGCGATCCCGTCTCGCTAGCGCCTCTGCTTTGCGCGGGTCTCATCGGCTGGCGCTCGCTGAAGCGCGCCGGCGACGGCCGCAGGATCGGGCTCTATGGCTTCGGAGCGGCCGCACACATCATTACCCAGATCTGCGCCCGCCAGGGACGGCAGGTCTATGCCTTCACTCGCGCGGAAGACGCGGCCGGGCAGCGCTTTGCGCTGGACCTCGGAGCGATCTGGGCCGGTGGCTCGGACGAGGTGCCGCCGGAGCCGCTCGACGCCGCCATCATCTTCGCTCCCGTCGGAACCCTCGTCCCCGCGGCGCTCAAGGCTGTGCGCAAAGGCGGGCGCGTCGTCTGCGGCGGCATCCACATGAGCGACATTCCTGCTATGCCCTACGCCTTGCTGTGGGGCGAGCGCGAACTCGTCTCTGTCGCGAATCTCACGCGCGAGGACGCGCACGAGTTCCTTGCGATCGCCGCGGAGACCGGAGTCCGCACCCACACGACCGTTTATCCTCTCGAGGATGCCAACGCCGCGATTGCCGACCTCCGCGCAGGCAACTTCAACGGCGCCGCCGTGCTTGTGCCCAGACAGACCCGCCTCGATGGCTCCTCACCAGCGGGGGCATCGAATGGTCAAACTTATTGACGAGAATTAATGCCAGCGACTGGCGCCTGCCTAACGTCGATGAACGTGGATCGGACTTTCGAAAGGAACTCCCACATGAGATACAAGACCATTCTCACCGTGGTCGGCGTCGACCGTTTCGATGACGACCTCAAAGCGGCGGCCGACATCTGCACGGCGGGCAACGCGCATTTGTCGGTTCTTGTCGTTAAATTGGCGGCGCTACCGCCCATCGGCGACTACGGCGCTACGTTTTCCGTCGACTGGGTCGAGGCAAGGGAAAACGATATCGCCGAGCTCAACGCGAGTGTCGAAGCGGCCAGGGCCTTGCTGTCGGGGACGGGCATCTCGTTTCAGGTCGACGGCAGATATTCGGAGTTCGCAGGCGCCGACAATGACATAGGCGGACGCGCACGCTACGCCGATATGACATTGATCGGCCCCAGCCTGTCGGCCAGCCCCGACTTGCGGTCCCGCGCGATCGATGGCGCCCTCTTCAATTCCGCACGGCCCGTTCTGCTGGTGCCGAAGGGCCGGCGCGCGAGCCTTGCGCCCAAGAGGGTTCTGCTTGCTTGGAATTCGCATATCGAAGCAGCACGAGCGGCGCGCGAGGCGTTGGAGATAATGGCCGGTGCAGAGCTCGTCCACGTCACGATGGTCGACCCAGCGGCGCCGCCCAGCGGCGAGGAGCCTGGAGCCGACGTCGCGGCCTATCTCGCCCGCCACGGCATCAAGGTCACGATCGATCGGCTGCCAGGCGCGGGCCGGCGCGTGGACGAAGTGCTCAACAGCCATGCGCTTGATATCGCGGCCGACCTGATCGTCATGGGCGCCTACGGCCATTCGCGGATGCGCGAGCGGATCTTTGGCGGCGTCACGAAATCGATGATCGATGCGGCCGTCGTGCCCGTGCTGATGATGCACTGAACGGCGATCGCCGATTGCGCCTAAACGGCGTCTTTTCGGACGATTCCATCTGGCTGCCAAAATGCTCCAGCGAAACGATATTGAACCCGTGGAAGGGAGGAGTTGCTTTCATGCTCGATAAGACGACAGACCCTCTGGTATCGCCCCTACCCTGGTGGCCCATCGGCGTCGACGCGCGACTGCCGCTCTTGTCAGCAGGGCGGTTGCAGGCGGCGATATTGCAGACATTGTTGCGCCAGCAGATAGAGATTTCGGCATTCATGCAAAGGCGCGCCGACCAGCACCTGCAGCTCTGGGAGGACGTGCTTGCATCGGACTACGCCCGTGACGGCTTCGATCTCTATTGCCGGTTCTGGCGGGATACGTTCCTGGACTACTCGGACGAGGCCGACCGTCTTGCGCGAATTGCCACGCTTCTTGCCGCCCGGACGGCGAGAAGCGTCTGCAAGGAACAGGAGATCCTGACCGACGAGGTAGCAACGCAGATGGTCATGTAACCGGATCCTGCGTTCTGCTCCGCTCGTCAGGTCCCTCGGCGGGCCATAAAGGCTTAGATCACTTGAAAATACGCAATTCCGGACGAAAAACCGCTCCACACTTTTTCTGGAATTGCTCTAGCTCGAGGAACCTTTCGTCTTCGCCGCCAGCATATCGGCGATCTCCATCGGGAAGGGAAAGATGATCGTTGAACTCTTTTCGGCGGCGATGACGTTCAATGTGCTCAGGTAGCGCAATTGCATGGCCTGGGGCCTCTTCGCGAGGATTTCCGCGGCCTCCAGCAGCTTGGCCGCCGCCTGCTGCTCGCCTTCGGCGTTGATGACCTTGGCGCGCCGCTCGCGTTCGGCTTCCGCCTGACGGGCGATCGCACGGATCATCGACTCGTTGATGTCGACATGCTTGATCTCGACGGTCGCCACTTTGATGCCCCAGGCGTCCGTCTGGACGTCGAGGATCTTCTGGATATCCTCGTTGAGCCTGTCGCGCTCCGCCAGCATCTCGTCGAGGTCGTGCTTGCCGAGCACCGAGCGCAGCGTGGTCTGGGCGAGCTGGCTCGTCGCCATCATGAAGTCTTCGACCTGGATGGTCGATTTTTCGGCGTCGATGACTCGGAAATAGATCACCGCGCTCACGCGGACGGAGACGTTGTCATGCGAGATGACGTCCTGGCTCGGGACGTCGAGCACGCGGGTTCTGAGGTCGACCCGCACCATCTGCTGCACGTAGGGAAGGAGCAGGATAAGACCCGGTCCCTTGACGCCGGTAAAGCGGCCCAACGTGAAGACCACGCCGCGCTCGTATTCCCTGAGGATCCGGATCGCATAGGCGATGACGATGAGCAGGAGAAACAGTGCCGCGGCGAGCGGAACAAGACTTCCAAACAGGGGCATCAATTTCCTCTCCTACTACTGCGCGGCGCGTCTTTTCAGACGCGCGAAGCTCGCTGCGGCACTTTGAATTGCTGCTTGTTTTACCTCAAATCGGCTGCGACTTAAGGAAACATGCATTAAATCAGCTCCGTTTTGCTCGGCGCTTGACTTCGAGCGTCAAGCCATCCCTGCCAACGACCATCACGTCCTCGCCGGGGCCGAGCGGCTCACCGCTCACCGCCCTCCAGCGCTCCCCATGCGCGATCACGTAACCGGCGGCTCCCGCCCAGCTGTCGACCTTCCCGGAAATGCCGATCATCTGCTCGGCTCCGGTGGCGACCTTGTGCCGGCGCGACAGGAGTGCGAGACGAGCGACAAGGAGGCTGAAAGTAAGGCTTGCGATCGCCACGCCGCCGAGAACCGGCCAGGAGACCTGCAGCCCCGGCACGTCGGTATCGAACAGGATGGCGGCACCCAGCACGATGGCGACCCCGCCGCCGAGCCCAAGGGCACCAAAGGACGGCGCATGCGCCTCGGCCACAAGCAGCGCAACACCGAGCAGGATCAGGCCAATACCGGCATAGCTGACGGGCAGCACCGCCAAGGCATAGAGGCCGAGCAGAAGGCTGATGCCGCCAATCGTCCCGGGCACCACCGTCCCAGGCGTCAGGAACTCGAAGATCAGCCCGTAAATGCCGACGATCATCAGGAGAAGCGCGACGTTCGGATCGGTGATCACCGAAAGCAGGCGGGTGCGCCAATCCGGCAGAACGTCCTCGACGGCAAGCCCCGCCGTATCGAGCCGGACGTCGGCCTGGCCGACGCGAACCGTGCGGCCATGGGCCTGCTTCAGGAGGTCCTCAATGGTGGCGGCGGTGAAATCGATGACCTTCTCGCGCGCCGCCGCGGCCGAGGAGAGGCTCGCCGCCTCGCGCACGGCGCGCTCCGCCCAGTCGGCATTGCGATCCCTGAGCTCCGCGAGCCCGCGAATATAGGCCACCGCGTCATTGATCAGCTTTGCCTCGCCGGGATTGGTGGGCCGCTTGTCGCCAGGCGGCTTGCCCGGCTCGACCGGCGTGTCCTTGTCGCGCGGCTCATCGTCGCCGAACAACCCGCCGCCGATCGCGATCGGCGTTGCCGCACCCAGATTGGTGCCCGGCGCCATCGCCGCGATATGGCTCGCATAGAGGATATAGGTGCCGGCGCTTGCCGCCCTCGCGCCGCTCGGCGCCACGAAACTCGCGACAGGAACCGAAGAATCGAGGATGGCACGGATGATGTCGCGCATCGACGTGTCGAGGCCGCCGGGCGTGTCCATCCGCAAGATCACCAGCATCGCGCCGCGATCGCTGGCTCGCGCGAGGCCGCGTGTCACATATTCCGCCGCGGCGGGACTGATCGCGCCATTCACATGCAGGACAATCGCTACGCGCTCGGCACCGGACGCAAGGGGCACTGGAAAGGCGAACGCCGACAGGAGGACAAACACCAGGATGAGGATTCGGGACATTCGCCGTCAACGCCTCGTGGTTCGTTACGAAGAGGCAGGAGGCATGCGAACGGCCGCATCGCCTCCCGCACTACTTTTCGTCGAAACTAATCGCTTCCTAATATATGTCAGAACCGCGAAAAGCGTAAGATATCACCGCCGGCCGCTGACGCGGAAGTTGCATCGAAAAGACGCCGCGTGATGCCGTTGCTGCTTACCTCACCGCAACCGATGAGGGTCGCCGTCCGCGTGGGGAATGCGCATTAACTGACGCTTGTGTGCTCCGATGCCCGTTGCGAGAGCGCGGGCGCTCGCGCTCTTCGCGCCCGAGCCAGCCCGGCCACTTGCGCCGCGACGAAGATGGCGTGGTCGTTGACCTGCGGCAGCCCCATCAGTTCCCCGAAGGTCCCGCGAGCGAGCGGCCCGGCGATAAAAAGGTCATCCTGCTCCCGGCCCTCGTTATCGAGCGCCCTACTGGTCTCGCCACAGGCAAGGCCGAGGCCGACCGCGTCCGCATGCAGGTGACCGGAGCCGCCAAGCGCTTCGAGCCAGCCTTGGCTTTTCAGGATGTTCTTGTGCGCGGGGCCTGTGGTGACCACCACCGCATCGCCAGTCCACTGCTCCGTTCCGCCCGACCAGCGTTGCCGGAAGGTGACGGCTATGTCGCCGCTGTTTGTTTCAATATCTGCGATCGAACCCGCCAGAACACGGATGTCGCCGGCGCTGAGCCCGGCATGGATGATCGCATCGATCTGCGGGGCGACGCGAAAGCGGTGGACATCCCAGAAGGGGCGAAGATGGCGCACGAGCCGCCGCCGCTCCGCAACCGACAGATTGCGCCAGATCTCCCCGCCCTGGGCCCGCAGGGCATCGAAGACGGCGTGCCAGCTAAAGCCCTCCGCCGCGGCATTCGCGATCTCCTGGCGGACGCGGAGAAGGAGTTCGCTCGCCGTTGTGGCGGCTTTGGCGGTGAAGTCGCCATAGGGCTCCTGCGCCCGGCCCGCATGTCCGCGCGAGCGAAGACCGCGGCGGGAGAAAGCGGTGATCGGTCCCCTGTGCCCGCTTGTGCGCAAGGACGCGATAACGTCGGCGGAGGTCAAGCCGGTGCCGATGATCAGGACACGGTCGTTTGTGCGGATGGCCTCGAGCGCGCCTGACACGGTCGTGTCCGCCACGTAGCGGGGGTGCCCGCGCAACGCCGCAGCGATGCCGCCCGGTGCCTCGGGGGCGGGATGCGTCGTCGCGACGATCAGCACGTCGGCGCGGATCCCGGAGCCGCCCTCGCCGCGGACTTCCCATAAGGCGCCCTTGCGCTCAACGCCTACGACCTTTTCCCGCAAATGCGTGACGCGCCCCGTCTTGAGGAACGGAGCGACGGACTCCGCCACATAGAGGCCGAAGAGCCGGCGGCGCGGGTAGAGGTGACCGTCCGAGGCGAGTGCTTCGGCGTCGTCGCGCAGCTCGCTGCGCGAGGCGAGCCAGTGCATGAAATGGTCGTCATCGTCCGGATCTATGCTCATGCGCGCAGCCGGAACGTTGACGCGATGCGCAGGATCCGCCGTATCATAGGCAAGGCCGCAGCCGAGCCTTTCGCGTGGCTCGAAAACCGCGATCCGCCAGCCGTCCATGTCGCGGTTGCGCGCCAGGCTAGCCGCGACCACGGCGCCGGTGAAACCACCACCGATGATGACGACAGAAGAGTGCGGGCCGGTCATGGGTGCGACACCTCGAGCATTTGCCTGTCACCGCGGGCGATGGTCTTGCCGAAACGATACGCCTCATCGACCGCTTGGGCTACCTCTGCTTGCGAACGCGAGGGCGGCGTTGCGCCGGCCGACGCGCTGCTTTGTTTGGGCGGAAGCCGGAGGGTTCATCCTGCCTTCAGCGCCAGACGCTTTCCCGTTGCGACTAGCCGTGCAGCCGCATAGGTCTGCGTGACGATCTCCGGCACCAGGTCTATGTCCGGCAGGCTTCCGAGCCCCAACGGACCGATCGCGAATAGGTTCTGCGTGCGGCCGCCGGCCCCCAGAACTTCGCCCATCGGGCTGACGGCGAGACCGAGACCAAGTTCATCGGTCCGAGCAAGGCCGCCGGAAAAGAGGCTTTGAAACAGAGGGGCACCAAGATCCGGCGCGGAGCAACGGCAGTCGATCACCTGGTCGGCGCGCAGCAATTCCTCGAGCTCCTGGCCTGCCCAGCGCACCATGATCCCTTCCGGAACGCGCCGCCCCGCCCAGCCGCGGCGAAGTACGGTTCGCCCGCCGGCGAACTCCTGCTGCAGCCGGGCGTGCACCGCCGCCGGCAACCGGTTTCGATGACTGTCGTAGATGGCGCGCAGGTGGCGATTGAACTGTCGCTTCTCCTGCGCCGAGAGGGATTGCCAGAGCGAGCGCGCCCGGCGGCGCAGACCGTTCATCGCCGCCTGCCAACCCTGCCCCCTTGCCTCCGCCTCGGCGCAGGCCTGGCGGACGAAGCGCACGATCTGACGCAGGCCGGAGGGCATCGGATCGACGGGGAAGCTCGGCGCGGCTGCAAGCAGCGTGTGCGTCTGTGGCAGGAAGCCGCGACGCGAAAGCAGCGTGATCTTGCCCGCATAGCCGTTGTCACGCAGCTGGAAAAGTCGGTCGACCACGCGAACGCCGCTGCCGAGCAGCACCGCATGGCGCGGATCGACGAGCCGCCGCGTCCTGACGAATGGCTTCTCGTCCGGCGCAACCTCGACATCGCACGGTCGTACGCCAAAACCCGTCGCGAGCACGACGATATCGCAGGTATCGTTCGCGCCTACGCGGACGAGGGTGAAGCGACCGTTCGCAAGCTTGCGCAGACCGAGGATCGGCTCGTGCGAGAACTTCACCGTGATATCGGAACGCCGCGCGAGCGCCTCGGAAAAGCGCTGATGGACATAGTCGCTAAATATACCTTTCGGCACAAAAATCTGCCGGAAACCCGGTATCGCCGCCGGAACCGCGGAGCGGAACTCGTCGTTGGCGCAGAGCCAGTCGTTGAAATCGTCGGGCTGGCCGGGCGCAACCGAGAGATCCCGCACACGGCTGTTCAAAATCTCGCAGCGCTGCGCCGAAGAAAGCGCCTGCCCCCCGCTGATCGCCGGATGCGGGTCGTACATCGTGAGATGGAAGGGCATGCGCATTGACTTCATCAGCGCGATCGCCATCATGATGCCGGAAAATCCGCGGCCGATAATGGCGATCTCCGGTTTCGAGGTCGAGCCGGGCGTCACCGGCTTCGCCGCAAACAGTCCGAGAACGGTCATGTGAGCTCCTTTGCGACTGGCCGTCGCTCCTCATTCCGGGCAATCCCGTACGCAGGACTTCGAGACACACAAAGAGTTGGGATTTTCAGGGATATTGGATCCTATGCCGCTCGCTCGTCGGGATCGCGGGAACAGTGCCGGCGGGGGATCGCTCCGTGCCTTCACCATCCCGCGTCGAGCGAGACATCTGCGCTTCTCCGGCTGGCCTGGCGCTTTGGCTCATGGTCATCCTTATACGGCATAGTCTATCAACTTAGTATTTTATGACAAAGCTTCCAATCGGCAAGGCATTTTTGTGACACGGGCCGCGACCGGGTGCCTGACCACGTTCCGCTACACGCGTAAGACACTGAATTCACAGGATAATCTCGTGCCCTTTAGGTGCGACACAGTTAACACCCACGCGGCCGTTATCGCGGCGCGCGCATTTCGAGCGGCTCGACAGTGGAAGAAATCCGTCCATGCGCCATACTAAAAGGGGCGGTGCGACAGGAAACCGCAAAGAAAGTTCAATATCCACAAAATCTATAGAACCAGCTTTCTTACGAGTTGTCCTGCAATCGTTCAGGGATATGGCCAAAGGCCTGAGCGGGATCGGCGATTGGCGCGAGCGGCTTTTCCGCCCGGAACTCGCTTCAAGCCGCAGACGCGCGAGCGCGGCGTCGAGGGCGCATGGAGGGACAAGATGGGAACGATCTCGCAGTTCGCCGAGAAAGCCAGGCCGCCGGCGCACCGGATCGAGAGCGAGGAAGAGGCCCTCTCGATTGCAAAGGATCTGGCGGCGGAGCTCGCCGAGGGCGCCAGCGAGCGCGACCTCGAGCGGGTCCTTCCCTATGAGGAACTCGACCGGCTTGCGCAATCGGGACTGCTGGCGATCAGTATTCCTTCGGAACACGACGGCATCGACGTCTCGAACGCTGTGCTTGCCGAAGTGACGGCGATCCTGGCCGAGGCGGACAGTTCGATCGGGCTGATCCCGCAAGAGCACTTCTACATCCTGGAAGCGTTACGCCAGCATGGGAGCGAGGAACAGAAACAGTTCTTCTTTGGCCGGGCGCTCGCCGGCGACCGCTTCTGCTGTGCGCTTTCGGAGACCGAGACCAGTGCAGCCGGTCACTACGAGACCCGCATCACAGAAGATGGCGCCGGCTACCGCATCAATGGCCGCAAGGAACATTCGACCGGCGTTCTCTTTGCCGATTGGATCGCCGTCTTCGCGCTCGACGCGGCCGGCCGGATCGCCTTGTCCATCGTTCCTTGCGTGACGGAAGGCATCCAGATCATCGACGACTGGGATAGTTTCGGACAGCGCGTCACCGGTACCGGCACCGCGGTCCTGCAGAACGTCCATGTGAATGCGGACGCCGTCATCCGGCACCACCCCGAGCGGCCGACGACCATCGACGCCGTCGGCCAGATCATCCACGCGGGCGTCGATCTCGGCATCGCCCGAGCCGCCTTCCGCGAGACCATCCACTTCGTCCGCTACCACGCGCGCCCCTCGCCAGGGAGCGGTGCGGAGCAGGCAACGGAAGATCCGTTGGCGATCACCGAGCTCGGCAAGATCGCCATCCGCCTGGAGGCGGCAACCGCCTTGATCGAGCATGCCGGCCGGAAGGTCGACGCCGCCCAGGTCGATCCGACGGAGGAGCACGCGGTCGCAGCCAGCCTCGCGGTTGCCGCCGCCAAGGTGGTCACGAGCGAAGTCGCACTGGAGGCCGCCAACACGCTCTTCGAACTGGCCGGCACCGCCGCGACCAGGGTCGCGCTCAATCTCGACCGCTATTGGCGCAACGCCCGCACCCACACGCTGCATGACCCGCTTCGTTGGAAATACCACGCCGTCGGTAATTACCACGTCAACGGTACCAAGCCGCCGCGCAACGGGGCGCTATGACCGGGGACCTCCCCGAACTTGATAACGGCCCTCTCCAGCCGGGAACGCCTAACCCGCTTCGCTGAGAAGCGGTGCGACGACATTCTCTTGCTCGCTTGCCGCGAACTGCTCGAGCGTCATGTTGTCGAGAATGCCGGCCATGGCATCGCGCACCACGATCATCGACCGGCGCACATGACAGGTTTGCGGATCCGAACAGTCGTCGCAGACTTCATAGGCCGTGCGGCTCGCGCAGCGGATCGGAGCCAGCGGGCCGTCCAGTGTGCGGATCACCTGGCCGACGCGGATCTCCGATGCGGGTCGCGCCAGCGAATAGCCACCACCGGGCCCTTTTTTCGAGCGAAGAAAGCCGGCATTTCTAAGTTCCAGCATGATCGTGTCGAGGAACTTTTTCGGCAAGTTGTTGCGAACGGCGATATCGGTGATGAAGGCCGTTTCGCCCGGCTGAAGCTGGGCGAGGTCCACCATCGCCTTCAGACCGTATTTTCCTTTTTTTGTCAGCATGAGACATTGCTTTCGAGACCATCGAGGACGCGGGATGGAAAAGCGCGCGCTTTCCGCCCGCATCCACGACTGAAACACTGGAGAATCGACCACGTCTGATCCGGACTCGCGCCGGAATCACCCTGATCCGGTGCCGTCGAGCGCCACCCCGCCGGCCCGTAGGGCCCGGCTTGCGTATTGCTTTCAGTTATAAATCAGCCGCATTTCAGCGGCAAGAAATCAATTCAGTTCTCAGATAGATTTACTTAAAAGATGTCACCGCCGGCAACGGTCACCCACGAGTCGGCGCGGAATTTTCACGTTTAATCGAGGCCGCGGTGGCGGCAACCGTGACGCCTCTCACCCGAGTGAGATGGAATCGTCGACGATGATGACCGGACGGCCGAGCGAGCAGGCCTCGACGCGCGCTTCGACGCGGTAGACGGATTTCAGCATCTCCGCGGTGATCACGCTGTGCGTCGGCCCGCTTGCGATCACTGAACCGTTGCTGATCACGATCGTGTCGTCGCAATAGCGGAGTGCGTGATTGAGGTCGTGGAGCGCGATCAGCACGGCCATGCCGGATTGTGCTGCGAGGCGCTTCATGAAGCTGAGGACCTCGATCTGGCGGAAGAGGTCCAGCGCCGAGGTCGGCTCGTCCATGAGGAGGACTTCCGGCTTGCGCACCAGCGCCTGGGCGATCGACACGAGCTGGCGCTGCCCGCCGGAAAGCTCGCCGAGCCCGCGGAAGGCGAGATCATTGATCCTGAGCGCCGCGAGCACCCGATCGATCTCGGCGAGCTCCCCGTCCTTCACCTTCCACCCGGAGCCCTGCTTTGCCGAGAGCAGGACCGACTCGTAGACCGTCAAGACGGCATTGGCGCCGGTATCCTGCGGCATGTAGCAGATCGCTTCCTGCCCTTTCGCTGTATCGGAAAGATGGACGAGGCCGGGACCGGCGGCGAGGCCGGCGATACGTTTGAAGAGCGTCGATTTTCCGGCTGCATTGGGGCCGATGACGGCAGTCAAGCGACCGCCGCTCAATGTGCCCGTATTGATGTCGGACAGCACGATGCGGCGGCCATAGGTCGCGCCGACATCCTTGAGTGCGAGGCCTACCATGAGCGCCTCCTGTTGGTGAAAATCAGCACGAAGAAGAAGGGGACGCCGACGAGCGCCGTGATAATGCCGATCGGCAGCACCGCCCCCGGAATGAGCATCTTGCTGACGACGGAGGTGACCGAGAGCAGGAGCGCACCGCAGAGGACGGAGGCCGGTAGGAAGAAGCGCTGGTCTTCGCCCACCAGCATGCGGGCGATGTGCGGCCCGACGAGACCGACGAAGCCGATCGTGCCTACGAAGGAGACGGGGATCGCCGAGAGCAGGCTGACCGTCAGCATGGTTTCGAGCCGCAGCCGGCGGACATTGATGCCAAAGCTCGCCGCCTTGTCGTCACCGAGCCGGAGCGCCGTCAGAGCCCAGGCATGCCGCGCGAAAAGCGGCACGGCGACGACGAGCACTGCCCCGGTTATCCAGAGCTTCGGCCAGGTCGCCTTGGTGAGGCTGCCCATGGTCCAGAACACCACCGCCGCGAGCGCCTGCTCGGAGGCGAGGTATTCGAGCAGCGACAGCGCCGCGTTGAAGGTGAAGACAAGCGCAATGCCGAGAAGCACGATCGTCTCCACGGTAACGCCGCGCATCGTCGAGGCGAAATGGATGAAGAGCGCCGCGACCATCGCCATCAGGAAGGCGTTGAGCGGCACCATGTATTGAACCGCCACCGGAAAGACCGCCACGCCCGCAACGAGGCCGAGTGCCGCGCCGAAGCCGGCAGCGGCCGAAATGCCGAGCGTGAAGGGGCTTGCGAGCGGGTTGGCGAGGATCGTCTGCATCTGCGCGCCCGCGACAGAGAGCGACGCGCCGACGGTCACCGCCATCAGCGCGATCGGCATGCGGATATCCCAGATAACGACGCGAAGCTGATCGCCGACGCTCTCGGCCCGAAACAACGCCGTCAGCACGTCTGAGAGCGGATAGTTGGCAGGTCCGAGTGCCATGTCGACGGCGACGGAAAGAAACAGTGCCACGAGAAGGCCGGAGAGCAGGAGCACGCGGCGCGCAACGAGCGCGCGGTAGCGTCCGCGTCCTTCGAGACCGGCGACTCCATCTGAGATCGCCACCATCATTCACCCCCATCCGAAAGCGAGACGAAATAGCCGGGCCGATAGGCGACCGGGAGGAATTTCTCATGGAATTCGCGGAAGGTCCGGTCCGGATCAATATCGGCGAAGAGGTCCGGGTGGAACCACTTGGCGAACTGCTGGATCGGAACGAACTCGTAGGGTGCGCCATAGAACTGATGCCAGGCGGCGTGGACCCTGCCCGCCTTCACCGCATCGAGGCTGGCAAAGGCCGGACGCTGCATCAAGCCTCTCAATTTCTCCCGGGCCGCCGTGGGATCGGCGCCGCGGCCGACTGCTACGAACTGATTGAGATCGGATTCGGCCGACCAGTTGCTGCCTGTCACGATGACATGATCCGGATTGGCGACCACGAGCTGTTCGGGATTGAGATCACCGAACGTCGCTGTGATCACGTCGGAGCCGATATTGTGGCCGCCAGCCTTTTCCACCATGTCGCTGAAATTCGCCGGGCCGAAGGTCCGGCAGCAGGCCGTTTCGCCGGTGATGCCGGGCGAGCGCTCGATGAAGACCTTCGGCCGCTCGATCGCACCGGCTTTGGCGAGCCGGTCGGTCACGAGCGCGATTTGGGCGCGCCGATAGTCGATGAACTCCTTCGCCCGCGTCTCGGCGCCGAAGAGCTGTCCGAGTATCTCGATGGATTTCTCGCTGTTCTTCGCGGGATCCACACGGAAGTCGAGATAGACGACGGCGATGCCTGCGGCTCCCGCCTTCTCGATGAAACCTGCTTCCTCGACAGCCTTCTGAGCTTCGAGGTTCAACGTCAGCACGTCGGGTTTGAGCGCGATCGCCGCTTCCAGGCTGAAATCGCCGCTCGGGATGTAGCCGAAGCGCGGCAGCTTCTTGACCGCGGGAAACCGCTCCAAGTAACCGGCATAGGAATCCGGATCCTTCTTGATCAGATCGTCGCGCCAGCCGACGATCGTGTCGAAGACATGTTCGCCCTTGAGCGCCGCGGCGACATGAATCTGACGCGCCTCGCCGAGCAATATCCGCTTGGCGGGCAGCTCAAGCTCCACCTTGCGGCCGGTGACATCGGTGATTTCCGCCGCAAACGCCGAAGCCGCGGCCATGGCCGCGGCAGCGAGTGCCAAAAGGACGGTCTTGAGGATCGGCATTCCAAAACCTCGAAACAGGCGAGCGGAGGGCTTTCGCCCTCCGATACGGTGCTTATTGGCCCACATTCAACGAAACGAAGTAACCGCTCTTGTAAGGCAGCGGCAGGAAGCGCTCGTGCAGTTCCTTGAACGTTGTCTCCGGCTCGAGATCCTTGAAGAGATCGGGATGCAGCCATTTGGCGATCTGCTGGATGGCCACGAACTGGTAGGGGTTGTTGTAGAACTGGTGCCAGATGGCGTGGACGTTGCCTTCCTTGACGGCCTTCACACCGGTGAAAGCCGGGCGCTTGGTCAGGTTTTCGAGCTTGCGCAGCGCTTCCTTCTCATCCGCGCCATAGCCGACACCGACCCAGTTTCCGCCCGGGACATAACCTTCCCAGTTGCCGCCGGTCACGATGATCTGGTCGGGATTGGAAGCAATGATCTGCTCCGGATTAACCGTGCCGAAGGTGCCCGGAATGATGCCCTTCGCCATGTTCGCGCCGCCGGCAAACTCGACCATCTTGCCGAAATTCTCGTTGCCGAAGGACATGCAGCAATCGTCAGAATAGCCGCCGGCGCGCTCGACGAAGACGAGCGGCTTCTTCGGATTGGCTTTCGCCAGCACGTCGGTCACTTTGGCGATGCTGTCGGCGCGGAATTTGATGAATTCCTCCGCCTTTTCCTCCTTGCCGAAGAGCTTGCCTATGAGGCGCATGCTCGGTTCGGTGTTCTCCATCGGCTTTTCGCGAAAGTCGACATAGACGAGCGGAATGCCGACCTTCTCGAGCTTCTCGATGTAGCCCGCTTCTTCCGTCGCCGTCTTGGCGTCGATGTTCATCAGCATGACGTCGGGCTTCAGCGCCACGGCCTGCTCGATATCGAAGGTCCCGTCCTTCATGCCGCCAAAGGTCGGCAGCTTGGCAATCTCGGGAAATTCGGCGAGGTAGGCGGCGTAGGTTTCGGGGTCTGCCTTTGCGAGATCGTCGCGCCAGCCGACGACGCGCTTGAAAGGCTCGTCTTTATCCAGGGCACCGACGAAATAGATCTGGCGGCCCTCGCCGAGGATCACATGCTTCACCGGCACGTCGACCTCGACCTCGCGACCGGTGACGTCTTTCACCTTCACGGTGTCGGCGAGCGCCGTCGTCGAAATAAGCACGCAAAGACCCGCGGCAGCAGCAGCCACCTTGTTGAAAAGCCTCATTGTTCCCTGCTCCATTAAAATCGGTGCCTTCTAATATTTCCTGACTTTACCAGTCAACATATATCTTTTAGAACGCTTCCAAACAGCAGGGGCCCGAATAAAAATGAGCGACGTGGCAACGCGGCCGAACTACGATCTTCGTGACGAAATCAAAGCCTATTGGTCCGCGCGTGCCACCACTTTCGATCTTTCGCCGGGGCACGAGATCTTCTCGGAGGAAGAACGCGCCGCCTGGCATCGGCTCTTCTTGCGTCATCTCGGCGAGGGCGCTGGACGCTCGGCGCTCGATCTTGCAAGTGGAACCGGGGTCGTCTCGCACCTGCTTGACGATCTCGGCTTCAGGGTCACCGGCCTCGACTGGGCCGAGCCGATGCTCGAACTCGCGCGGCGCAAGGCAAAGGCGCGTGGGCGCAATATCTCCTTCCGCATCGGCGACGCGGAGAACACGATGGAGCCGGACGGCCACTACGATGTCGTGGTCAACCGGCACCTGGTCTGGACGCTCGTCGCCCCGGCCGCGGCTTTCAAGGAATGGCTACGCGTGCTCAAGCCCGGCGGCAGGCTGCTGATCGTCGATGGCGATTTCGTCAATACGAACCGGCTGGAACGGTTCTTCTCGGCACTCAATACCTGGGGCCAGCGTCTCGGCCTTCTCAAGCCCGACGCACCGTCGCTTTCGCACGAGATGATGAACACGCACCGCAGTATTCTTTCCCGCGTCCACTTTTCGCATGGAGCACGCGCCGACGCCGTGATCGACCTGCTTCGAGCGGCCGGTTTCGTCGACATAGAGGTCGACACCGATCTCCACGACATACACCGGACGCAGGCAAAGAACTGCAATTTTTTCAAGGGGCTCGCCCGCAGAAGCCAGCATCGCTATGCGATTGCCGCAAGCAAGCCGAAGGAAGCCGCCTGATCCGAGGGCGGCGCGACGCCGCGATGCATAGCCAAGAAAAGAGCCTGCCGCGGGAGGAGGGCGGCAGGCTCTTCGGTAAGAACCGATCAGCAACATGGGAGGAGGAGGGTTGCCGATCCCGCGGGCAACCTCGGGAGGAGGAGAAGGCGCCCACAACGTCGAGGCCATGCGGGAGGAGGTGCATCGCTTCGACGAAATGGACTATACGACAGGCACGCGCAAACCATCAGACGGTTCTTTGCAAGCCTGCTATGTGCTGCACGCGCAGCGAGCGGCGCACCGCGTGCCCTCTGATCGGAACAGACTTCCGCACAAGAACCTGAAGCAATTCAAGCTGCTATGCGACCCCTCGTGCGTCTGAAAACACGCGGAGTGTCGGGATCGCCTCAGCTTCCATTCTCATTGATCGTTCTGCCTCTTGAAATCGGCGGCGTCATTCTCCATCTCTCCGCCACTACCCGTCATCGAGAACCAGGCGCGCGGATGTTGGTCCGCCGCGCTCGCGTTTTCCGGGTCAAAGGGCGCTCCCCGAAAGGGTCGAGCGCCCTTTTCGATTCCGCAGCCTCCGGGATGCGGCTGTCCCTAGATCACGATGATTTTAGGTCGGACCGACCTAAAATCATGAACATGGGCGGAAAACCGCGCACACCTTTCCTCATCGCGCGCTAGGGCCACAAAGCTGCCGCTTAATGGTCAGCAAATTGCCCCGCCCTCGCCGCACCGAGCACTTCCGAGGCCGGCATGCTCGATGAATCGCTTGTGTCCCATGTCCGGGCCAAGCGAATGAACAAGGCGGTATCGCTGCCGATCACGTCATGCACGTTACGGAGAACCGAACATGATCACTCGTTACGCACTCGTCGCATCGCTGGCCGTTGCAGCCTCCACGCTTACGGCTATCGGACCGGCTTCGGCGCTGGAGGTCGCGCAGGCGCAACAGCCGGCGCAGGCGCAGCCCGACGCGAGCGGCGCGAACACCCCCATCAGCGAGCAGAAGATCGAAGCCTTTGCCGTTGCCTATCTTCAGGTAGACAAGGTCAGGCAGGAATATTCCGCCAAGATCGGAGCGACCACGGACGCGAACGCCAAGGCAAAGCTCGAAGCCGAAGCGAGCCAGCAGATGGTCAAGGCAGTCGAAGCCTCGCCGAACATGTCGGTCGAGGAATATACTACAATCTTGAAGGCCGCGCAGAACGACCCGGCGCTGGCCAAGAAAGTCCAGGAAAAGCTTCAGACGCCCGCGCCGTCGCAGCAGTAAAGCACCCCTTCAGCACCCGTGCGTCTTGTCAGACGCACGGGTGCTGAAGACATTGAATCGCTGCTTGTTTTTGGTCAGCCGGCGATAAGCCAGAACAGCGATGCTGATACCAAGATAAAGAGGCCTATGGCCGCCAACAACCGCAGGGTGCCGGCATTGGTGTTGTCGCCGAGCACGCGGTTCCAGGATTCGCCTCCCGTTGCGTCATCCGCGCCTCCCACGCTTTCCGCCGTTTCCGGCTCGGCTCTGAGCGCGTGTGCGCGACGGACCCGCTCATCGCTACCGCTGAAATCATGGGGCGGCGGTTGCGGCGGATCGGGCTGCGCCCCGTCGTTGGCAAGGGTTGAACCCCAGCTGCCCGCGTCGGATGCATCGGCAACGTGATCCTCAGGCCCCACTGCGCGATCGGCGAGATCGCCGCGGCTTCGGTCCTTTTCCTGTTTATGTGGCATCTCGAACTCCTGCGCGCGTCGCGGAGAGGCGTTTTTGCGCCTCTCACATCACCTCACCGCGCTAAAAGCCAGCGAGCGCGTCAGCCGCCCCGTTCGGTCTGATTGTGCGAGCCACCGGGAGTCGTTACTCCCTTAAGGCCCGAGCCGGCGACCGACGGCTGTTCGCGGGCGGCGTCGGCAAGCGAGACGATCCCCACCAACCGTTTGTCGCGATTGACAACCGGCAGGCGGCGGACCTGGATATCGCCCATATTGCGCGCGACATCGTCCACCTCGTCGTCCTCGAAGCAATATTTGACGTCTGTGCTCATGACGTCTGCGACGCGCGCCTGCGGGTCGAGACCATCCGCCACACCGCGAACGACGATGTCTCTATCTGTTATCATGCCGACCAGGCGGTCATGGTCTCCGACGGGCATGAAGCCGATGTCGTTGTCCGCCATCTGCCGCGCGACGGAGGCGATCGTGTCGTTGGGGTCGGCCAGTACGACGTCTCTGGTCATGATTTCCGATACATGCATTGTTCTGCTCCTTCTATGGGCGGCAGCTCTTACACCGCGACGCCGAGGGGCGTCGCGGCCGGGCCGCCGCGCAAGCTGCTTGGCTGATGTCAGCCTCCGTTGTTCTTGCGATTCGACTTCGTCGGAATTCCTTCGGGCGCCGACGGTGTAGGGGAAGCGCCCGTTGCTTCCCCGCCTTCGCGTTTCTCACCCCCGCCGTCTGGCGGGACGCCCTGCATTTCTCGCGACGCTTGCTCCCAATGTCTTTCGTGCTGGCCTTCCGGTCGGCCCTCCTGCTCCCAGATCGCATAGGCCCTGCGCCTGATGAGCTCTTCCCTGTTGGTATCCATGTCCCTGTTGTTGTCCATGTCCCTCACCTCTCGCGGCTGGACTGCGCTAATGGCAGAACTGAAACGGCACGACCGTGCATTTGTTCCATCGGCTATGACGCCCTCAGTGCCTTGGCGGCTCGGGATTTTCATCGGGGTTGGGAAGCGGCACTTCATCCGGTAGACGGTCGGGTTCGGGCTCCTCGATGGGCGGCTCCGGAATCCACGGTGGCTCCTGTGGTGGTTGCTCGGGGAACCGCTCCGGCTGACGCGGATTTGGCATTTTCATCTCCATTTCCATTGAACCGAATGCGCGAGAACACGCCTCTTTCATTGGACAATCCCGATCGGCGGAGATTGTTCCCGCAAGAGCCTGACGGCTTCCGAGGTGGATACGGCTGTGCGGCTCGCCCGCCTTTTCGCTTCAAGCCGGCGCCGTCGATCCGGTCGCATGCGGAACGAAAGCAGCGATGCTCTGCGCCGGAATGACCTCCCGATCCGCGGCGCCGTGCGTGCCACGGACGTCGTCGGCGGCGGTGCAGAGCACGCGCCGCCACCCCTCGGCGTGCTGCGCTCGAGGGAGTGCGATCTCGCAATCGGGGCCGGCGTTGAGGACAAGGAACATCTCGCCCGCCGGGGCAGCTTCCGCGGTGGCCGCGCGACGCAGCCAGGCGCCGATCAGGCGCAACTCGCCGTTCTGCCACGCCCCCTCGTCCATCGGGCTGGCGTCGGCCTTGTACCACGCTATTTCGACGCGGCCGTTTTCGTCGGGTTCACCATCGAGAAATCGTTCCTGACGCAGGACGGGATGCTCCTTGCGGAAGGAAATGAGCTTGCGACAGAGGTCCAGAAAGTCCTCGTCCGCCGCCTGCCAGTCGAGCCAGCCGATCTCGTTGTCCTGGCAATAGGCATTGTTGTTGCCTCGCTGGCTGTTTGCCAACTCGTCGCCGCCGAGCATCATCGGGACACCCTGGCTGACCATCAGCGTTGCCAGCATGGCGAGGCGTCGCCGCCTGCGGGCCGCATTGATCGCCGGGTCCTCCGTCGCGCCTTCGGCCCCCATATTGTCCGAGTGGTTCTCCGGATGGCCGTCGCGGTTTTCCTCGCCGTTCGCCTCGTTGTGCTTCTCGCCGTAGGAAACCGTATCCAGCAGCGTGAAGCCGTCATGCGCGCTTACGAGGTTGATCGACGAGGTCGCGGCGCGGTCCGAGTGGCGGAACTCGACCGGCGAACCGAGTAGGCGTTGGGCGAGCGCCGGTATCATTCCTGCATCGCCCTTCCAGAAGCGCCGGACATCATCGCGGAACCGGTCGTTCCACTCGCGAAATGGGGGCGGAAAGCCGCCGAGCTGATATCCGCCCTCCCCGATATCCCAGGGTTCCGCGATGAGCTTGACGCCCGCAAGCATCGGGTCCTGCCTGATGGCATCGAAGAAGCCGCCCTCTCGATCGAACTCCATGTATTCACGACCGAGCGTGCTCGCGAGGTCGAAACGGAACCCGTCGATATGCATGGCGCCGACCCAGTAGCGCAGGCTGTCGAGCACCATGCGCAGGACCAGGGGATGAGCGACGTTGAGCGTGTTGCCAGTCCCCGTCGTGTCGTAAGTGTGCCGCAGCTTCTCGGGCGACTGGCGATAATAGCTCAAGTTGTCGAGCCCGCGGAAACTCAAGGTCGGACCTCGTTCCGATCCTTCGGCGGTATGGTTGTAGACGACGTCCATCAGCACTTCGATGCCGGCGGCATGGAATTTCTTGACCATCGTCTTGAATTCGGTGATGCGGCCGCCTTTGAGATAACGCGGATGCGGCGCGAAGAAGCCGAGCGGCTGATATCCCCAGTAGTTCGTGAGCCCCCGCTCGACCAGGTACCTGTCGTCGAGAAAATACTGCGCCGGCATCAGTTCGACCGCCGAGATCCCGAGCTTCAACAGATGCTCGACGATCGGGTCGCTGGCCATGCCGAGGAACGTGCCGCGCAGCTCGTCGGGGACCATGGGATGGGTCATGGTCATGCCGCGAACATGGGCCTCGTAGATGATCGTTTCCGTCCACGGACGGCGGATTGCTTCTTCACCCGCCCAGTCGAAATCCGGATCCTGGACGACGCCCTTGACCATGAAAGGGGCGCTATCGCGCTCATCGAAAGAAAGATCGCCGTCCGCGCTGCCGATGGTGTAGCCGAAGAGCGCGTCGTCCCAGACGAATTCCCCGGCGACCTGTTTGGCATAGGGGTCGATGAGCAGCTTGTTCGGATTGAAGCGATGACCGTTGTGCGGATCATAGGGGCCGTGGGCGCGATAGCCGTAGAGGGTGCCCGGGCCGATCCCCTCGATATAGCCGGACCAGATATCGCCCTCACGCTTCGGCAGCGGCAGCCGCGCCGTTTCCCTGCCGTCTTCGGAAAACAGGCAGAGCTCGATCTTTTCAGCATGCGCGGAGAAAACGGCGAAATGCGTGCCTTGCCCGGTATATTCGGCACCGAGCTCGGGTTTGATGAAATCCAGTTCCGAGAACGCAACATTCATCTTGTCGTCGTGCCCCCTATGGCCATGCTGAAAGCCATGGGGCAACGCCGAAGGGTGATGTTTGTTCCTGCCGGCACTCGGGGTGGCTCGCCGTGTAACATGCCTTGTGCGCGTCCAACCGGACGCTCGACGCCGAAGGCAACCCCGGAACTTTCTCCCGGCGTGGCAGTTCCTCGTCTCTCAAACAGGGGGCGAGATCCGATGCGAGAAACAACTGCGCCGATGGCTTTCAGGAAAAGCTGGGGCGCCAATTTCATCAAAGACGATGTTGCAAGGTTCAGCCTGTGGGCGCCTGACGAGGCCGCTGTCGACCTCGTGCTCGACGGTATCACCCACGAGATGCGGCGGCTTCATGGCGGATGGTTCGAAATCTCGGCGAAAGCACGCGCGGGCAACCGTTACTGGTTTCAGCTTTCTGACGGCACGGCCGTCGCCGATCCGGCGTCCTCGGCCCAGGAGGGCGAGGCCTCCGGCGCTTCGATCCTCGTCGATCACTCGGCCTATAAGTGGCAAAGCACCTCCTGGCGCGGTCGGCCTTGGGAGGAGACGATCATCTCTGAGCTGCATATCGGCTGCTTCACAGGGGAAGGCACTTTTCGCGCGGCGATCGAGCGTCTTCCGGATCTGGCCCAGGCCGGGTTTACCGCCGTCGAGATCATGCCCGTCGCGCAGTTTCCCGGCGCCCGCGGCTGGGGCTACGACGGCGTCCTGCACTACGCGCCGCACAATGCCTATGGCACGCCGGATGATCTCAAGGGCCTCGTGGATGCGGCACACTCGCTCGGCCTCATGGTCCTCCTCGACGTCGTCTACAACCACTTCGGACCCGAGCAGAACCACCTCGCCCGCTATGCCTCACACTTCTTCAACAAGGATCGCCCCACCCCCTGGGGCGCCTCGATCGCCTTCGAAGAAGACGCTGTCCGGCGCTATTTCATCGAGAACGCGCTCTACTGGCTCGGCGACTTCCGCTTCGACGGGCTGCGCCTCGATGCGACCGATCAGATCCGCGACACGAGCAAGCCGCATTTCCTGGTCGCACTGGCTCACGAGCTCCGGCAGACCTTTGCCGGGCGCGAGATCCATCTCGTCGTCGAGGACGCCCATCGCCGCAGAAGCCTCGTGGCGCGGGATGCGAACGGCGTGCGCCCTCTCTTCGATGCGGCATGGAACGATGACCTCCACAACGCTCTCCATGTCATCGCGACCGGAGAGACCAACGGCCACTATCGGCGCTTCGCCGAAGACCCATGGGGCGACCTTCTGGCCGCCATGACCGAAGGCGTCGCCCTACGGGCGAAGGAAGATGACTTATCACCCTTGCGGGCTGACGCGGGGGTGCCGCCGCAGGCGAGCGTGAATTTTCTGCAGAACCATGACCAGATCGGCAATCGCGCCTTCGGCGAACGCCTGGTATCGCTCGTCAAGGAGGAGCGGCTGCGCGTGATGACGGCGATGCTGATGCTCGTGCCGCAGATTCCCCTGCTTTTCATGGGCGAGGAGTACGGCGAAACCCAGCCGTTTTATTTCTTCACGGACTATGAAGGCGAAATCGCCGAGGCCATTCGGCTGGGCCGCCGGGGGGAAGCTGAGAATTTCGGCGGCCTCCCGCCGGGCAGGACTGTCGAGGATTTGCCCGATCCGCTCGACGCGCAGCAGTTTGCCGAATCGAAGCTGCGCTGGAGCCGCGCCGCGAGCCCGGCCGGCAAGCGGCAGCTCGCTTTCACACGCGAGCTCGCCGAGATCCGTGAGCGCCATGTCGTGCCTTTGCTCGCCGGCACCGCCTTGCCGCAGTACCGGACATTTCCGACGGAGGAGGGCGTGATTGCCATCGAGTGGCAGTTCGAGGAGGCCTTGCTTGAACTGCGCGTCAATCTTTCGGAGGAAACGAGGATAATTCCCGCGATCCGCGGCCAACCGATCTTCGCGAGTGAAGCACCCGAGAGCAGCACTGCGAGCGGGAACGAGTTGAGCGGTCCGGGCATTATCGTGGCCGTGGCGCGCTAGATCAGCATCGTGGGAACAGCCCCTATACCTCGTGGTTAGTATGAACAACAACGAGGAGGGAGGAACGATCCTCGAAAAGGGATGCCGAAAGAAACTGTGAAACTCGGTCCGGCACTTTCCGGCGAGCACGCGGACGCATCTACGATCGTCGCCTTGAGGCGGCAGGCGGAGGGCTGCGAGCGCTGCGACCTCTACAAGAATGCAACGCAACTCGTCTTCGGCGAGGGCCCGGCAGATGCGCGTGTCGTGCTCGTCGGCGAGCAGCCCGGCGATCGCGAGGATCTTGCCGGGCATCCTTTCGTCGGACCGGCGGGCCGCGTTCTCGACGAATGCCTCCACGAGGCGGGCGTCGATCGCTCGGACTGCTACGTCACCAATGCCGTCAAGCATTTCAAGTTCGAGCAGCGCGGCAAGCGCCGGCTCCATTCGCGCCCCAATGCAGGCGAGATCCAACGTTGCGCCTGGTGGCTCGGCGCGGAACTTGATCGAATTCACCCGGAAATCGTCGTCGCCCTTGGCGCGACGGCGCTGTTCTCGCTGCTTGGGCGCAGCGTCGGGGTCACCCGCAACCGCGGGGAAGTCATCGGAACGCCCGACGGCTACCCAGTGCTCGTCACGATTCACCCGTCCTATCTCCTGAGAATTCGCGACGGTGGCGACGCCGCCGCGGAACGGGCACGCTTCGTGAAAGACCTTGCCAAAGTCGCAGCCCGGATCGGCTAGGGACCATCGTGATCCAGTGCGTCTCTCCCAAAGCCGGGATATCAGGATTGCCGGTCGAGCTTTGGATAGTGGCGAAAGACGCAGGACTCGTTGAAGGACAACCGCCGATCCGAGGCTAGATAGCTGCCAATCCTCGGCCGCGCCGCAACGGCGTCGTGCAAGGCGATCAGCGCGGGAATGTTGACCTCAAAGCCGCCCATTGCTTTGGGAAACGCGTAGCGCAGGCCTTCTATCACCTGGAAGAGCGAAAGATCGACATAGCTCAGCCGGTTGCCGACGATGTGTTTGTGCCCCGTCGGATTCTGGACGAGCACACGTTCAAAATAGCCAAGGAACATCGGTAGACGCTCCGAGAGAAAGTTGGCCGATCGCCGCAGCGCCTCCGGTTTCTGCTCCTCGTAATAGAGCGAGACACCGATGGGGTGGTGCGTGTCGTGGATTTCCGCAACGAAATCGGTGATCGTCAGTTGCAGGCCGTTGGCGGCGTATCTGAGGTCCTCCTCCTCGGGGGCAAGGCCGAGCCGCGGGCCGAGATAGAGCAGGATGTTGGCGACATGAGATATGATGCGGTCGCCGTCCATCAGGAACGGCGGCGCGAGGGGCACCGTCGCGCCGCCTGCGTCTTTCATCAGTTTCAACATTGCCGTCGTGCCGCCGGGCTCGCGCGCAACATCGACGTAATCCGCGCCGGCCTCTTCGAGCGCCAGGCGTACGAATTCGCCGCGGCCGGGAATGCCATCCCAGTAATAGAGTTTGTAAGCCATGGAGAGTCCCCGTCTGTGATATTTCATTTGGGCTCGCGGCCGAAATCCTTTCTGAGCTCGTTCTTCGCCTTTTCGAGCACACCCTTCTGCTTGCGGCTCAATCCCGCACCTGCCCTGTTGACATAGAACGTCAGCATCGACATGGCAGAGCGGAATGGGCTTGATTTGCGGCGATCGCTCTCTTCCGCCGAGCGTTTCAAGGAATGCGCGATCTCCTTGGGATCCTCCAATTTGAAAACTCCGGGCTCAAGGTCCAGCGCGTCGCTATGCTCGGTCACCTCCTGCGACCATTTGTTTTTCTTCTCATGCTTTTTGCTCATCGTCGTTCTTCCATGGTTTCCATCAGAGCGCTTCGACCTATCTTCAACTGAAGCCTGCGGAATTCGTTCCGTCCGAGGAGAAGTTCCGATGAAGATCGATGAGTTGATGTTTGCCGAGAGCGACGGCGTGCCGAACAACCCGCGCCTGCCGGTCCTCGTCTACAATCGCGCGATCGACGTCTCGGGCGACGCCGCGCGGGACTTCGAGATGCGCTTTCACGCCAACGACTGGGGCGCCCTCTGGCGCAACGGCGTCTTCGGCTACCAGCATTATCATTCTCAAGCGCACGAGGTTCTAGGCATTGCCACCGGCAGCGCAAGGCTTCTGATCGGCGGCCCGGCGGGTCGGGAGTTGGAGGTCGCCGCCGGCGATGTCATCGTCCTCCCCGCGGGAACCGGCCATCGTCGGCTCATGGCGAGCAATGATTTCTTGGTCGTCGGCGGCTATCCACCCGGACAACGGGGAGACATTCAGCGCCCTCCCACAACGGAGGCCGACCGCGAGGCAATCGCTTCGGTGCCGCTGCCGCGCCTCGATCCCGTGCTCGGTGCTGATGGTCCCGCCGTCACGGTCTGGCGGCGCGCCGTGCGCGCCTGAGCCTGAAGCCTTTCAGCGCAGCCAGACGGGCAGATCCGAGGCCTGCCGGCAGCCCGGTACCCGCTCTTTCAAGCCGAGCGTTTCCCACGCGAATTTTTGCGCGGCAATCCGCGCCATCTCCTTCGTCAGATAGATATCCGGCAGCACATAATCCCTGGCGCCGCAACAGAGGAGGGCCTTATGGCTCAACAAGTCGAAATGAAGCTCAAGGGTTTCTTCGAAATGCATGGACCACTCCCCAGATGATGCGGAGAAACGACGATCTCGGCGGGAAGTTCCAATTGCCGTTTAGATCGGAAAGGCTTGCATTCATCGGACCCTGAGAAGGCGGTCAGGACCTTGAGAAGGCGGTCATCGCAACGAGCATCGCGCGGAACTAACGGCCCCGTTCCGGAGTTGGAAACAGTTCTGGGAGGTCAGCCATGAGCAGGAACAAGTACGAAAGCCCACGATCATCGGCCGCGCGTCCACTCGATCCCGCCAGTATCGATGAACCGATCGATGCGTGGGAGCGGAAGCCAAGAAGCTCGCAGCCGGAAATCCGCAAGGAGCTCGACGATTTGCGCGAGCGCATAGACCGGCTCGAGGCGGAGATCGATGCGATTGCGACGGAGGCTCATACAGCCGTCGGTACCCTGCCCGGCGCCGACAGGCTCGAGACAGCGAGAGACGTGGTCGCCGACAAGCGCAGCGAGATACAGCGCTTGACGTCCCGGCTACAGGAAATTGAACGGATGCTGGGGAAATAGGCGGATACAGGCGCAGCCCTCATCCCGTCAAAACACGGTCATCCAAACGCCGCGCCAAAAGAGCGAGTTCGGGTCGTCGAGGTCCTCGCCATCGTCGCCGTCGACGAGCTTCCTGAATTTCACGGGCGTCGCCTTAGGATCAGCAGCGGTCGGCCGGCGGCGCTCTTCATGCTCGGCTTCGGCGTTCGCCCTTCTGATTGCAAGCATAGCGAAATCCTTTCCTGCCGGGGGTAACCGTCTGTCGGCGGAAAGGGTTCCCTTCAGCCACTTATGGGCGCACATCCACCGCTCCCACCTTGCCCGTTGCTTTCGCAACACATTCAACGAGTCCGGGCGGAGCTCATCCTCAGTTTTGCCGGCGCCGTTCTCTTGGCCCCGTAGACTGCTATAAGAAGGTCGTGCCGCAAGCTTTCGTGCGGTATAAATATTCGTTTGCTTTGGAATCGAGAGACACCAGGCCTTCGCCCGACGAAGCCATGGCGAACGGAAGTTGCGGCTTCGAGAAGACATGTCCGGGAGAAGTAATATGGACCAGGAATTGGACCCGCCGATCGTCGGGATCGGAGCTTCGGCAGGTGGTGTCCAGGCTCTGCAGACTTTCTTCGACCTCATGCCATCCGACACGAATGCGGCCTTTGTCGTAATTGTCCACCTCGATCCCAACACCAGAAGCGAGCTGGCGAGCATCCTGGCATCACGCACGCAAATGCCAGTCACACAGGTCGAGGACCGGGCTCGCCTCGAAAGCAACCATGTCTACGTGATACCACCGAACCGACGGCTGAAAATCGCCGATGGCACTATCGCCGCGCTCCCGTTCCAAGAAGAAGCGCGTTCCGCGCGCGCTCCAATCGATCTTTTCTTTCGATCGCTGGCCGAGGAACACGGAACTGGATTTGCCGTTGTACTGACCGGCGCCGGGGCCGATGGGACAGTCGGCGTCAAGGCCATCAAGGAAGCAGGCGGCATCGTGCTCGTGCAGGATCCCAACGAGGCGGAATACGCCTCAATGCCTCGGAGTGCCATCGCCACGGAGGTCGCGGATGTCGTGCTGCCCGTTCGCGAGCTGCCCGAGCGGCTGGCCGAACTGCTCGCCAGTCGCGAACATCTTCCCTCCGGCCGTGTGCGCTCCGACGAGCATGATCTGATCGCGCGGATTCTGGCGCATGTGCGCGGCCGAACCGGACACGATTTCTCCCAGTACAAACGCGCGACCATACTGCGTCGCATCTCCCGGCGGGCGCAGGTCACCAGAAAGGAATCTCTTGACGACTACTTCAGCTATATGCGCGAGAACCCCGAGGAGGCGCAGGCTCTATTCAACGACTTCCTGATTTCGGTCACGACGTTTTTCCGCGATCCGGCGGCGTTCAAGTCGCTGGCGGAAAACGTCGTTCCGCAACTGTTTGACGGAAAGGAGGCCGGCGACAGTATCCGGGTCTGGGTCGCGGGCTGCGCCAGCGGCGAGGAAGCCTACACGATCGGCATCCTTCTGCTCGAGGAGGCGGCACGCCGAGGCTTCTCGCCGGAAATCCAGGTCTTCGGCTCCGACCTCGATACCCGGGCTCTTGGAATTGCGCGCGAAGGGCGATACCCCGCGACAATCGAAGGCGATCTGACTGAGGAACGATTGCGCCGGTTCTTTCAGCGGGAAGGCAATCAGTACCGGATACGCCGTGAGCTGCGGGAGGTCGTCCTCTTCGCCAACCACAGCCTGCTTAGAGACCCGCCCTTCTCCCATCTCGACATGATTTCCTGTCGGAACCTTCTGATCTATCTCGATCGGCAGCTTCAACAACAGGTGTGCAGCACGTTTCATTATGCCCTCAACCCCGGCGGTTTCCTCTTCCTTGGATCGTCGGAAAGTGCTGAGCACCCGGGAGGGCTCTACCGCACGGTCGATCGCGAGTCACGCATCTACCGGGCTGTGGCAGGCAACGGTGATCGCCGCCCGGTTCTGCCGGTACTGCTTGCCACCCATCAGCCGGAAAGGGCACCGACGATCGCGCGCCCACAGGCGCAGGGAGGCCACATAGGCGACGCGGCCGTGCATCGCCAGATGCTGGAAAAGATCGCGCCGCCGAGCATGCTGGTGGATGAAAGTCATCACGCCGTTCATCTTTCCGAAAATGCCGGCCGATTTCTCCGACCGTCGGGTGGGCCTGTCAGTACCGATGCCACGGATCTCGTGCGCGAGGAGTTTCGTTTCGATCTGAGGGCGGCCCTGCATCGTGCCTTCGAGCGTAACGAGGCCACTTTGAGCATGCCGATCCTCGCCGAGCTCGACCGGGAGCAGCACCGCGTCTACCTGCAAGTGAAGCCCGTCGTTCAAGGAGCCGATCGCACGCGGTATGCCCTGGTGCTGTTCATCGAAGGCGAGACGATCGACAAAACGGAGGAAGTCGTTCTGGAGACGCTCGATGGGCGCGCGACCATCAATCAGACGATCCGCCAATTGCGGGAGGAATTGCAACTCGCCCACAACCGGCTTCGCGCGATGAGACAGGAGTCCGACACTGCCACCGAGGACTTGCGGGCGGCCAACGAAGAGCTTCAATCGATGAACGAGGAATATCGTTCAACGGCGGAGGAACTCGAGACGAGCAAGGAAGAACTCCAATCCATCAACGAAGAGCTGCAAACGGTCAACAACGAGCTCAAACTCAAGTTGGAAAGTGTATCGCGGGCTCACAGCGACCTGCAGAATCTGATGGCGGCCACCGACATTGCTACGCTTTTCCTCAGCCCGTCACTCCGTATCCAGCGTTTCACGCCGCGTCTGATGGAGATATTCAGTGTAACTGCGAGTGACGAAGGACGGCCGATCACCGACTTTACCCATCATCTTCAATATGACCAATTGGCCGATGACGCACGTTCCGTGCTGGAGAAACTCGCCCCGATCGAACATGAGGTGAAGAGCCGCAACAACGGCTGGTATCTTGTGCGGATGCGGCCCTACCGGACCATCGAAGACAAGATCGATGGCGTCGTGGTGACCTTTGTCGACATCACTGAGCGTCGCCACGCCGAGGAGGCGGTGAGGCAGAGCGCACAACGCCTCGATCAGGAGATGCGGCTCGTCGAACTCTCACGCTCACCCATATTCGTCTGGGAATACGACGGGGGAGTCACGCAGTGGAACCGCGGCAGCGAGGAGCTCTACGGCTACACGAAAGAGGAGGCCCTCGGGAAAAGAAAGGAGAAGTTGCTCAAGACGATTGTCCCCGGCGCGTCATTCGAGGCGCTCAGGCAGTCCCTTCTCGAAAAGGGTCGCTGGAGCGGCGAGTTGCGTCACACCACGAAAGATGGTCGTGTTCTGACCGTTGAAAGCCATCTCGAGCTCATGCCTCTCGGCGATCGCCGCCTCGTTCTTGAGAGCACGCGCGACATCACCGATCAGAAGCGTTGGGAGCGGCGGCGACAGCTCCTGCTCGGTGAAATGAGCCACCGCGTGAAGAACACGCTCGCGGTTGTGCAATCGCTGGCGCGCCAGACGCTGCGCACCGCCGATTCGCACGAGGACTTCGTCGAACGCTTCGACGGGCGGCTCTCGGCACTTGCAAGCTCTCATAAGCTTCTCGTCGATTCCGAATGGGCCGGTGCCGAATTGGCCGCTCTGGCCCTCAGTCAGCTCGAGGCTTATGCAGGTGGCGATCCGCGCCGGCTGAAAATCAAGGGGGACTCGGTGACGCTGGCGCCGGAAATTGCCACCCCCTTCGGTCTTGTCCTCCACGAACTCGCTGCGAACGCCGCGAAATACGGCGCTCTTTCGACACCGCAGGGACGTGTAACGCTAAGCTGGAAGCTCAACCAAGGGAACAACGGCCGTCGGCTGACCGTTGTCTGGAAAGAACGCGGCGGGCCACCAGTCGAGCCCCCGGCCAAACAAGGCTTCGGTGGTGTTCTGATCGAAAAGGGTCTGCCGGGCGCAGCTGCCCAACGTGATTTCGAGCGCGAAGGCGTCGTTTGCACGATGGAGATCGAGCTGCCGGAGATTCCGGACAATGGATCGGAGTTCTGAGGAGAACCAGTCCTTCCGCGGCGCCAGAATTCTGGTGGCGGAAGACGAGATTCTGATAGCGCTCGACATCGAAGCAACATTTCGGGATGCGGGCGCCGTTATCGTAGGCCCGTGCATGACGCTCTCCGACGCCCTGGAGGCAGCCAAGAGCGAGTCCCTTTCCTTGGCCATCCTTGATATCCGCCTCGGTCACGTGACGACCGAGGATGTCACCGATCTGCTCGTGAGACGAGGCATCCCCTTCCTGTTCTACAGTGGCCAGAAGTTGCCCGCCGGAATGCGAAAGAAATGCGGCAGTGCGATCTTGGTGTACAAGCCGGCCAGCCAACAGGAACTCCTGGACGCAGCCGCGAAGGCGCTGGCTGCCTGAAGCAATTCCAGGAAAAGGCGGTAACGGTTTTCCGTCCGGAATTGCGTTACCTCCAGCAAAAAGCTCACTTCCGTTCAGTGGCGATGGATGAACTTGCAGAAGCGGCTTGTTTGCCCGTCGTCGGTCATATCCTGATGAAGGAAGGCCAGGTTCTCCTCGTCGAAGATCTTGAAGAACTCATCCCAGGAGATCTTCTCCAGCGTGTCTTCGGGTTTGCCGAAATCAATGCGAAGGAGACCACCACCGCCCTCGGTTGCGTCCTTCACGCGCGCCGGCCGGCCTTTGCGGGCCTCTACCCAATTGCGGATCGTGTCGTGGTCAACAGTAGTCATCGCAGCGGTCATCGGAAGCTCCATGAACTGGGCGATCGCAACGGTTCCGGATCGCTCCAATCCGGAGGGCGATCTTTACAGGCAGAAAGTGGGACGCACAGAAAGTGCCCCATTCCGGCTCTGATCTCTAAATCGATCGCTGCAATGATTGTTCCCGCGGCCCCTTAGCGCCGGAGGCGGTCGCCCGATCGAGGCAGGTTTGCCTCGGCCTCGCCACTATCCCGCTCCCAACCGAACACGCTGCGCCCGCCGAAACGCGCCGAGTCGCGGAACTCACCCGCGACGATCTCCTTGAGGTCCGGACCGGTGACGTAGCGCTCAAGCCGGCGCGATTGATCGTCGAGCCGCTTCAGCGCTGCGAGTTCCTCCTCCCGTCCGAGTCGGCCGTTCATGACCGCCGATTTCATGACGCGGATCGTCTCGTCATAGACCTTCAACGGCACGGGAAACGGATGCCGGTCCTTGCCGCCATGGGCGAGCGAGAAGCGGGCGGGATCGGAGAAGCGGCACGGCGCGCCGTGAACCACCTCGGCAACCATCGCGAGCGCCTTGACCGTCCGGGCGCCGACGCCCGGCACCAGAAGCAGGTGTTCGAAATCCTTCGGTCCGCGATCGGCGGCGGCGGCGAAATTGCCGTGCAGGCGTCGGAGATTGACGTCGCTTTCAAGCACCTCGTGGTGGGCAGGCATGACGAGGTGCGGCAGGAATGGTTGCTCCGCAGCCGCCGGACGCTCGGCACGCGATTCGATCGAGGCGATTTCGCGCAGGAGTCCGTCGGGCCCGAGTGACTGGAGAAGATCGAGCTGTGCCGCCCGCGATGGGGCGGCGCGTCGGTCGGCGAGATTGACGATCTCGCCCTGTCCTCTTCCTTCGATGGCGGCGTGCGGCGAATCGACGAAGCTTTCGAGCCCTTCCGAGAGCCAGTGATAGCGCCGCGCCTGGCGCCGGTCACCGTTCATGCCCTGCTGAACGACGACCCATTTGGCGTCGTCGGTGACGATGAAGCCGTGCAGATAGAGGTCGAAGCCGTCCTGAACGGCGGCGCTGTCGACCTTGGCGACGAGCCGGCTCGCTTCGGCAAGCGCACTGCCGTCGAAGCCGACGCGATCGCCGACCGATACGAGTTCGCCAGGCGTCTTGCGGGAATGCTGGCCGCGACCGCCGCAGACATGAATGCCGAGCTCGCCGGCACGCGGTGTCAGTCCACGCTTCAGCGCCCCGATGACGCTGGTGGTGATGCCGGACGAATGCCAGTCCATGCCCATGACGGCGCCAAAGGACTGGAACCAGAACGGATGCGCCAGACGCCTTAGGAACTCGTCGCGTCCGTAGTGCTGGACGATCGACTCGGTGATCAGCGCGCCGAGCCGCGTCATGCGGTCACCCAGCCACCGCGGGACTCGCCCGCCATGCAGCGGAAGATCCGCTTTGCCTGCCCTTTGCGCCATGATTTCTTCCGTTGACTTCTCGACGGGTAAGCTAACACGGCTCGCATTGGTGCCGGAAGCGCTTCATGCGTGCGAAAGCCGCAGCATTGGTCATGGGGGTGGCATTGTCAGCACGTCTTGCATAGGATGAGGACGACTGGAAGCGACTGGTGTATCGATTGACGTCGGATGTCAGCTTTTTCGCGCGCGGCGCTGTCGAAGTGGCGGCGGACCTGATCGGCGCCGAATTCACGGTCTCGGGCGTCGGCGGCATCATTGCCGAAACCGAGGCCTACCTGCCCGATGATGCCGCGTCGCACAGCTTCGCCGGCGCCACGCCTCGGAACCGCGCGATGTTCGGCCCGCCGGCGCACGCCTATGTCTATCTGTCCTATGGCCTTCATTGGTGCCTGAACTTCGTCTGCCTGCCGGGCAGCGCCGTGCTGATCCGCGCGATCGAGCCCAAATGGGGTATAGAGACGATGCAGGCGCGAAGGGGCGTTCGGGAAGAGAGGCTGCTGTGCTCCGGGCCGGGACGCGTCGGCCAGGCGCTCGCGATCAACAGGGAGCAGGACGGTCTGCCGCTTTATGAAAAGCCGTTTCTTCTCAGCCTGCCGGTGAAGCGGCCGCCGATCTCCTCCGGGCTTCGCGTCGGGATCACCAAGGCCGTCGACCATCCCTGGCGTTTCGGGCTTGCCAACTCGCCCTTCGTCAGCCGCAAATTCTAGCTCGGGGAAAATATGCGCGGTTTCCCCGCATCCCGTGCGAACTACTTAGAATCGATCACGTTGAGGAACACTGTCAGGCCAATCAGAGGGAGACGACCAATGACGAAATCGAATGTGGGCTTCATCGGGCTTGGGCTGATGGGCCAGGGCATGGCGGCGAACATCCTGAAGAAGGGCTGGCCGCTCTTCGTGATGGCACATCGCAATCGCGCACCCGTCGATGCGCTTGTCTCTGGTGGTGCGAAGGAGGCAAGCAGCCCCCGTGAGATGGCCGGGCAATGCGACATTATCGTCCTCTGCGTCACCGGCTCCCCGGAAGTGCTGTCGGTCGTGGAAGGCCCGGACGGCATCGCGAGCGCCGGCAAGACGGTTACCATCGTCGACTGCTCGACCTCCGATCCCTCCGTCACGACCAAACTTGCCAAGGATCTTGCCGAGAAGGGGATCACTCTCATCGACGCGCCGCTCAGCCGCACGCCCGCCGACGCCGCCGCCGGCACGCTCGACGTCATGGTCGGCGGCGCGGAGGAGGACGTGCGTCGGGTCTGGCCGTTGCTCGAATGTTTTGCCGGCCGCATCGTCCACACCGGCCCGACCGGCACGGGCCACACGATGAAGCTGCTCAATAACTTCGTGTCGATGGGCTATGCGGCGCTTTATTCCGAAGCGCTGATGCTCGGCCGAAAGGCCGGGCTCACGCCAGAGGTTTTCGACAGCGTCATCCGCGGCGGCCGTATGGACTGCCCCTTCTACCAGACCTTCTTCCGCTGGGTGCTGGAGCGCGATCGGAACGCGCACAAATTCGCGATCCGCAACGGCTTCAAAGACATGAGCTATCTGGCTGCCTTCGCCAATGCCTGCGGCGCAGCGAACCCGATGGGTGCCGCCGTCCGGAATTCCTTCGCTCAGGCGGTCGGTGCGGGTCGGGGCGAGGACTACGTGCCGATGCTGTCGGACTTCGTGGCCGAGGCGAATGGAATCAAGTGACCGTCGTTCGACGAACTCGATGCTCATTCCGGCGATGACAGGATTCCATCATCGCCGGAATACAATCTTGCAGGAATGAAATAGTCGCTCCCGCCTCGATCTTTGACTGATGCCTCCAGACTCGCGAATGTGTCGACCGGAAATGGAACAAATGTTCCGATTTGCCGCGACAGCCAATCCAAATGTTCCTGGAGGACACCCGCGATGACCGCCCTTCCCTTCGCCCTCAACCATATGGCCGCACCGGGCCTGCCGCTCGATGCCTTCTTCGCGCTCGCCAAGTCGCTCGGCATTTCCGCCGTCGAAATCCGCAACGACCTTGCCGGCAATGCTATTCTCGATGGGACAAGCCCCAATGAGGTGAAGGCCCTTGCGGAGAAGCACGGGCTGACAATCATCTCGATCAACGCCCTGCAACGCTTCAACGAGTGGAACGAGGCACGGGCAGCAGAAGCGCGCGAGCTTATCTCCTACGCCAGCGATTGCGGCGCGAAGGCGCTGGTCCTGGTGCCCGCCAACGACGGCAGCGGCAGGGGGGACGGCACCCGGCAAACGAATCTGCGTCAGGCCTTGAAGGCGCTGAAGCCGTTGCTGGACGCCGCCGGCATCATCGGCCTCGTCGAGCCGCTCGGCTTCGAGATCTGCTCGCTTCGCTCCAAGGCCGAAGCGGCCGAGGCGATCCGCGAAACCGGCAAGACGAGCTTCCGTCTGGTGCACGACACCTTCCATCATCACCTTGCCGGCGAAGAGCAAATCTTCGCGGACCTGACCGGCCTCGTGCATATTTCCGGCGTCAGCGACACGGAGGTGACGGTGGCCGACATGCGCGATCCGCACCGGGTCCTGGTCGATTCCGAGGACCGGCTCGACAATGCCGGCCAAATCCGCCGCCTGCGGGCCGAAGGCTACGAAGGACCCTTTTCCTTCGAACCCTTCGCTCCCTCCGTACACGAACTCCGCGATCCCGCGGCAGCGCTCCGCGAAAGCATGGACTATCTGCGGTCGCGGACCTGATCAATCGATGCAGGAAAGAGCGCAACTCCGCGCGGGCGCCGTAAGACGCTCTTGACGATGCCCGCATAAAATGGAATACATATTCCGTAATAGCAAACCACTGGTTTGTTTGTTCCGTTTTCACCGGAGGCGCAGCGGGAGTGCCGCTTCCGGTACGAACTCGATCTCGAGAGGATCGCGTTTCCGGCTGGAGAAGGTGTCGCCGGCACCAATGTGGAGGAGAAGAAATGAAGAAATTTGTCTTGGGCACTGCGATGGCCGTCCTCATGTCGACGGCCGCGCATGCGGAAACCATCGGCGTTTCGATGGCGCTCTTCGATGACAACTTCCTGACTGTTCTGCGCAATGGCATGCAGGATTACGCCAAGACGCTCGACGGCGTGGAACTGCAGATCGAAGACGCGCAGAACGACGTTTCAAAGCAGCAGAGCCAGATCCAGAACTTCATCGCCGCGGGCGTCGACGCGATCATCGTCAACCCGGTCGACACCGATGCGACCGCCGCCATGTCGAAGATCGCGGCGGACGCCGGCATCCCGCTCGTCTATGTCAACCGCGAGCCCGTAAACATCGACTCGCTCCCGGAGAAGCAGGCCTTCGTCGCGTCGAACGAAGTTGAATCCGGCACGCTGGAGACGCAGGAAGTCTGCAAACTGCTCGGCGGCAAGGGCAAGGCCGTCGTGATGATGGGCGAGCTCTCCAACCAGGCAGCGCGCATGCGCACCAAGGACATCCACGATGTTCTCGCCACCGATGCATGCAAGGGCATTGAGATCGTCGAAGAGCAGACCGCCAACTGGTCTCGCACGCAAGGGTCCGACCTCATGACCAACTGGCTCTCGGCCGGTGTTGAGTTCGACGCCGTTATCGCCAACAACGACGAAATGGCGATCGGCGCCATCCAGGCGCTGAAGGCTGCCGGCCGCTCGATGGACTCGGTCGTCATCGGCGGCGTCGATGCCACCCAGGACGCGCTTGCGGCGATGGCTGCCGGCGACCTCGACGTGACCGTTTTCCAGAACGCCGCCGGCCAGGGCAAGGGCTCCGTCGATGCCGCTCTGAAGCTCGCCAAGGGCGAACCGGTCGAGAAGAAGGTCTACATCCCCTTCGAACTCGTAACGAAGGAAAATCTCGACAAGTACCAGGCAAAGAACTGACCCTTCGCCTTGGGAGCGCGGGTCAAGCCGCGCTCCCTGTTGAACAGTCCGCGCGTGGCCCTCGCCGGCCGACAAGAAGGCATGCTCCGCCCGCCGTGTGGACCTCCGGCCAATGCCCGGAAAATGGGGAGGCAATGAGAATGACACTCAGTCCCACAACGATGGCAGCCGTGCGCGCCAGTGGCGCCATACCCAATGCCGAATACCTTCTGACCGCCGAAGGCGTGCGCAAGGAATTTCCAGGCGTCGTCGCGCTCGACGACGTTCAGTTCAGATTGAAGCGCGGCACAGTGCACGCGCTGATGGGCGAGAACGGCGCCGGCAAGTCGACCCTGATGAAGATTCTCGCCGGCATCTATCACCCCGACCAGGGCGAGGTGAGGCTCAGGGGCGTCGACATCCGGCTGAAGTCGCCCCTCGACGCGCTCGAAAACGGGATCGCGATGATCCATCAGGAACTGAACCTGATGCCTTTCATGACGGTCGCCGAAAACATCTGGATCCGCCGCGAACCCAAGAACCGCTTCGGCTTCGTCGACCATGCCGAGATGCGCCGCATGACGGCGAAGCTTTTCGAGCGGCTGAAGATCAACATCGATCCCGAAATCGAAGTGCGCCATCTCTCGGTCGCCAACCGGCAGATGGTGGAAATCGCCAAGGCGGTCTCCTACGAATCCGACGTGCTGATCATGGACGAACCGACGTCAGCCCTCACGGAACGCGAGGTCGCGCATCTCTTCGAAATCATCCGCGACCTGCGCTCGCAAGGCATCGGCATCGTCTACATCACCCATAAGATGAACGAACTGTTCGAGATCGCCGACGAATTCTCCGTCTTCCGCGACGGCAAGTACATCGGCACGCACGCCTCGAGCGAGGTCACCCGCGACGACATCATCCGCATGATGGTCGGCCGCGAGATCACCCAAATGTTCCCGAAGGAAGAGGTGCCGATCGGCGACGTTGTTCTGTCGGTCAAGAACCTGACGCTCAACGGCGTCTTCCACGACGTCTCCTTCGACGTGCGCGCCGGCGAGATCCTCGGTGTCGCCGGGCTCGTCGGCTCCGGCCGCTCCAACGTAGCCGAGGCGCTCTTCGGCGTCACACCGGCAAGTTCGGGGACGATCTCGATCGACGGCAAAGAGGTCGTCATCGACACTCCCACCACCGCCATCCGCCATCGCATGGCGTTCCTGACCGAGGACCGCAAGGATACCGGCTGCCTGCTCATCCTCGACATTCTCGAGAACATGCAGATCGCCGTGCTCCAGGACAAGTTCGTCAAAAGCGGTTTCGTCAGCGAGAAGGACGTCACTGCCGCCTGCGAGGAGATGAGCCGCAAGCTCCGGGTCAAGACGCCGAACCTGCAGGAGCGGATCGAGAATCTCTCGGGCGGCAACCAGCAGAAGGTGCTGATCGGCCGCTGGCTGCTCACCAATCCGCGCATCCTCATCCTGGATGAACCGACGCGCGGCATCGACGTCGGCGCCAAGGCGGAAATCCACCGCCTTGTGACCGAGCTCGCCAGAAACGGCGTCGCCGTCATCATGATCTCGTCGGAAATGCCCGAGGTACTCGGCATGAGCGACCGGATCATGGTCATGCATGAGGGCCGTGTCACGGGCTTCCTCGACAGGGCTGAAGCCACCCAAATCAAGGTCATGGAACTTGCCGCGCGCTAGGCGCGAATTGCCGACCGCAGGGAGGAACGACAATGGATACCAATATCGCTGCACATGGCACGGGTTCGACCCTCGCCAGGTCGAGACGGCGTCTGCCGCCCGAGTTCAACATCTTTCTGGTGCTGATCGGCATCGCGCTCGTCTATGAGGTCCTCGGCTGGCTCCTGGTCGGCCAGAGCTTCCTGATGAACCCGCAGCGCCTGACAATCATGATCCTGCAGGTGTCGGTGATCGGCATCATCGCCGTCGGCGTCACTCAGGTCATCATCACCGGCGGCATCGACCTGTCATCGGGCTCCGTCGTCGGCATGACGGCGATGATCTCCGCGAGCGTGGCGCAGGCGTCCACCTGGCCGCGGGCCCTTTATCCCTCGCTCACCGACCTGCCGGCGATCGTGCCGATCGGCCTGGGCGTCGGCATCGGCCTCGTCGCCGGCTACATCAACGGCCAACTCATTGCCAAGACCAAGATCCCGCCCTTCATCGCCACCCTCGGCATGATGGTGTCTGCACGCGGCATCTCCAAGTGGTATACCAAGGGCCAGCCGGTCTCCGGCCTCACCGAGCAGTTCAACTTCATCGGCACGGGCATCTGGCCGGTCATCGTCTTCCTCGCCGTCGCACTGATCTTTCATATCGCGCTGCGCTACACGCGCTACGGCAAGTTCACCTACGCGATCGGCGCAAACGTTCAGGCGGCGCGCGTCTCCGGCATTAATGTCGAAGCGCATCTCGTCAAGGTCTATGCGATTGCCGGCATGCTGGCAGGCCTCGCAGGCGTCGTGACCGCAGCGCGCGCCCAGACCGCGCAGGCGGGTATGGGCGTCATGTACGAACTCGATGCGATCGCCGCGACGGTTATCGGCGGCACGTCCCTCACCGGCGGCGTCGGACGCGTCACCGGGACGGTGATTGGCACCGTGATCCTCGGCGTGATGACCTCGGGCTTCACCTTCCTGAGGGTCGACGCCTACTATCAGGAAATCGTCAAGGGCGTCATCATCGTTGCCGCTGTCGTCGTCGACGTCTATCGCCAGAAAGGCCGAAAAAAGACGTGAAAAGACTGCCCTCCCAGTGAAGTGACTGGCCGGAATGACGAAAGTCATTCCGGCATTTTCTTTTCTGATATTATCGGCCTGCAGCAATATTTTCGCCGCTTGACATATGCTTTGCTTGCAAGGCAGCCCCTTTGACTCTGCCCTGGCGATTATGTTCGCGGTACATTATGTGAGTGGCATCCAAAACCATCGGAGACTTATCATGTCGTCGCAGCGCAAGCCTGCGAAGCAGTCCGGGCCGCGTTTCCTCTTCGAGCTCTGGAACGCTATACTCCGGGTCCAGACCCGCGAAACCGCTTCCCTCTTCATGTCCCGCGAACGCTGACACCCCCGCCAGAACGGGATGGGAAAACCGCGTAAGCCCTTCATCCGCCTGCCGGCTCCCCGCCGGCGGGTGAAGCTTCGCACCGTCTCGCGCGACGAGAGCCGCAGCGGCTCCGCTTAATTAGGCAGTAATAATTATCATATAATTCTACTCGTTATACGAGAACGTTTCCAAGTTTTCCCCTCAACGGCAAGCTTGCGCATGATGCCGGACGTTCTGCACCGGGTCGGTCCGGAATCTTTTCATGACCTATTGCTGGCTGCGAGCTCTCAAAGTGTTTCCGCGCACGCGGGACACGTCCGACGTCGCGGCTTTTCCGTGGGAGAGATTGCATGAAAATATCCATTGCGCGCGGCCTCGCGATCTTCGGGATCGTCGTCACCGCCGGTCTGATGGTTTCCATCGGCATCAAGACCTATGCCTTCGACAAGCTGCGGGTGAACGGACCCGTCTACACCCAGGTGGTCTAGGGAAAGGACCTAATCGCCGACATCCTGCCGCCGCCGCTATACACGGTCGAGTCCTATATGCTGGCGATGGAGGCGGTATCCAATCCCGAGCTCGCCAAGGCCAATCTCGACAAGATAGAAACGCTGAAGCAGGCCTATGACGACCGCCGCGCCTACTGGAAAGCATCGACCGCCCCCGAAACGTTGAAGGCAAAGCTGGAGAATGACGTCCTCGGCAGGGCCGAAGTCTATTGGGCGACGATGGAGAACAAGTTTCTCGCTCCATTTCGGAGCGCCGATGCGGGTTCTGCCGCGCAAGCGCTCGGAGAGCTGAAGGCGAGCTTCCATTACCATGAAGCGGCGGTCAACGAGCTGGTTACGATGGCGGACGGCTTCCTCAAGCAGCAGGAAGCGGGCGCCGCGGTGGAGACCGCCACTCTTTCATGGGCAGCAGATATCAGCTCGGCGATCTCCGTCCTTCTGCTGCTCGCCGGCCTCTGGTTCTTCCGCCATCGCGCCGTGAAGCCTCTCGCCACCATGTCATCCTGCATGGAGATTCTCGCGGCCGGCGATTACGGCCGCGATGTTCCCTATGCCGGGCGTTCGGATGAGATCGGCACGGTCGCGAGATCAGTCGCGGTGTTCCGGGAAGCGGCAATCGAGCGTCGCAATGCACGCGAGCGAACCGACGAGGAGCGTCGTCTTCGGGACGAACAGGAGACTGCGCAGAAACTACGGAAGGCGATCGAGGAGCAAGAAAGACTCCAGGTCATCGAGCATCTGACCCGCGGCCTCGAACGGCTGTCCGCCGGCGATCTCTCCGTCCGCATCGACGAAAGCTTCTCGGAAGCATACGAGGAGCTCCGAACCGAATTCAACACGAGCGTCGAACGGCTGGCGGAGACCATTTCCGGTGTCCTGCATGCCACCGCTAAGCTGCGCATGAGCTCCTCGGAGATTGCCGGGGCGACCGACGATCTCGCCAAGCGGACCGAGCAGCAAGCGGCCTCGCTTGAGCAGACGGCCTCGCCCTTCGACGAGATCACGGCGACCGTGCACAACTCCTCGGAACGTGCACGGGAGGCAAGTCAGGTCATGGCGGCGGCCAAGAACAGCGCGGACACTTCCGCCGTGGTCGTGCAGGACGCGGTCGCCGCGATGGAGCGCATCGCGGGGTCTTCGACGCAGATCCGGCAGATCATCAATGTCATCGATCAGATTGCCTTTCAGACCAATCTCCTGGCGCTCAATGCCGGCGTCGAAGCCGCGCGCGCGGGCGAAGCGGGCCAGGGATTTGCCGTCGTCGCCCAGGAGGTACGGGAGCTGGCAGGCCGCTCCGCAAATGCTGCCAGGGAGATCAAGACGCTTATCGAGGCGTCGACGGTGGAAGTCGCCGGCGGCGTGGAGCTCGTCAACCGCACGGGCGAGGCTTTGACCGGGATCGAGCAACATGTGCAGCAGGTGGCAGGGCTGATTGGCGTGATCGTAACCGCGGCGACCGAACAGACGGTCGCTTTGTCCGAAATCAATGCTGCCCTCCATCGCATGGATCAGGTGACGCAGCAGAACGCGGCCATGGTCGAAGAGACCAATGCGGCCTGCCGCGAGCTCAGCGACGAGGTCCAGGAGCTCGACCGCATCGCCGGCCGCTTCCAGGTGCAGGAATATCGGCAGGCACGGAGGCGAGTGGCCTAGCGCGGAACGAGGAGGAAGCGCCTCCCAGCTGTGGGGAGGGATGACTTACCGCGTCCAGCGCGGCGACGGTGCGGAGACCGAATTGCGGACGACCAGATCCGGTCTCAGAAGGATTTCGGTCTCGGCAGGGCGCCTGTCCGAGAGGAGCTCGAGCAGAAGCGTCATGGCATGTTTGCCGATCAGCGTTCGCGGTTGGCGGATCGTGGTCAGCGCCGGCGTCATGAAGGTCGCCTGCGGCACGTCGTCGAAGCCCGTCACCGAGAAATCACCCGGTATGTCATAGCCGCGCGTCTTGAGCCCGATCATCACCCCGAGCGCCGTCTGGTCGTTGACGCACATGAAAGCGGTGGGCAACGTGTCACGCACGAAGAGCCGCTCGACAGCGGCCCTGCCGCTTTCGAGCGTGCCGTCGCCCTCCTGGACTAGTCGAAGCTCTGCGGGAACGCGCGACGCGTCGAGGCCGGCGTCGTAACCGGCCCGTCGCCTCATATAAGCGAGGCGTGTGCGGGAATCGCCGATAAAGGCGATCTTACGATGGCCCTCGGCGATCAAGAGGTCGACCACCTTGCGGGCCCCCTCCATATCGTCGACGCCGACATAGGGTATGCCGCCGTTGAAGACCGGCTCGAAGATACCGACGCTCGGCGGCAGACGCGCCGTCATCGTCTCGTGGCCGAACGGCAGGATGCCGGTGAAGAGGATGAGGCCCGCCGCCTGGTTGGAATTCAGGAACTTCAGATATTCGAGCGCGCGCTGGGCGTCGTTCTGGGTATGACCGATCAGCACCCCATAGCCATGCGATCGCGCCTCGTTTTCCAGGCCGACGAGAATGCTGGAGAAGTTGGGGTCGCCGATATCCGGCGCAACGACCAGGATCATGTTGGACCGGCCGAGCCTCAGGCTGCGCGCCATGGCGTTGGTCGTGTAGCCGGTAATCGCAATCGCCTGGTTGACCTTCAACCGCGTCGACTTCGCGACCTTCTCCGGCGTGTGGATCGCCCGCGACACCGTCGCGATCGAAACTTCGGCGATCCTGGCGACGTCTTCGATGGTTGCGGGCGTAGAATCCGACACTCTCGCTCTGCCTTGCGTCTCGTCTGCGCGGGACACTACACACACTGCAGACAACGTCAAAGGTTGCTGCAGAAATTTCTGTGTAACCGCCTATGTAAACCTTTACATCGACAGTGTAAAGGTTTACACAAGCCTCAAAAGCGGGTGGGAGCCGCAAAGGGGGAACCAATGAATCCGGACATGATCGACGCCACGCGCGCCGTGCTGGAGGCACGTCGCATCAGCAAGTCGTTCAGCGGCGTGCAGGTGCTGTTCAGCGTCAACTTCGAGCTTCGCGCCGGCGAGATCCATGCCCTTATGGGCGAGAATGGCGCCGGCAAGTCGACGCTCGTCAAGATCCTGTCGGGTTTCGAGGAGCCGTCCTCGGGCGAAATCCTGCTCGACGGCAAGCCGGTGAAGCTGCCGGCGAACGGTGCGGCGGAAGCGCTGGGCATCGTCATCATTCACCAGGAATTCAATCTCGCCGAACATCTGACGGTTGCGGAAAGCCTCTTTCTCGGCCGCGAGGTGACACGTTTCGGCGTGCTCGATCGCAAATATATGCGTGCGGAGACGCGTCGGGTGCTCGATCTCCTCGGCTGTCGCGTCGACGCGAACGCGTTGATCAGCAGTCTGTCGATCGCCGAAAAGCAGATGGTGGAGATTGCCAAGGCCATCAGCCGCGACGCGCGCGTCGTCTTCATGGACGAGCCCACGGCCGTTCTCTCTCGCGAAGAAACCAATTTCCTCTTCCGCCAGGTGCGCAAGCTGCGTGACCAGGGCACGAGCTTCGTCTTCGTTTCGCACAAGCTCGACGAGGTCATCGAGCTCACCGATCGGGTGACGGTGCTGCGTGACGGGCAATGGGTCAAGACCGCCCCCACCTCGATGCTCGATGGTGAATCGATCGCCCAGCTCATGGTCGGCCGCGAAATGTCGAGCCTCTATCCCACCAAGAGCGAGCCGGATGTCGACGAGCAGCTCGTGCTGCGCGTGGCCTCCGTCTCGACCGACTATGTCAAGGACGCCAGTTTCGAGCTACGCAAGGGCGAGATCCTCGGCTTTTCAGGCATGATAGGCTCCGGAAGGACCGAATTGATGGAGGCGATTGCGGGTCTACGACCGCGCCTGTCGGGAGAAGTGACAATCCGGGGCGAAGCCGTGCCTTCCGGAGACGTGCATGCGGCCAACCGGCGCGGCCTCGCCTATATGACCAAGGACCGCAAGGCGAAGGGCCTGCTGCTGAATTCCGGCATGACGGCGAACCTGACCCTGCAATCGCTCGATCAGCATACCCGCCTCGGCTATCTCGATCCCACGAGCGAGGCCGCGGCGCTCGAAAGGGCCCGTCGCCGCTTCGACATCCGCGTGCGCGACGGCGACATCGCGGCGAGGCGCATGTCGGGCGGCAACCAGCAAAAGCTGCTGCTCGCCAAGGTGATGGAGACGGAGCCCGAGATCATCATCATCGACGAGCCAACACGCGGCATCGACGTCGGCACCAAGCAGCAGATCTATCACTTCATTTCGGCGCTGGCGCGTGACGGCCGCTCGATCATCGTCGTCTCCTCCGAAATGCCGGAAGTCATCGGGCTCTGCACGCGGGTTGCCGTCATGCGCGAGGGACGCATCGTCGGCATGCTCGAAGGCGACGAGATCTCCGAGCAGGAGATCATGCGCTACGCAGCGGGACTGAAGAGGATGGCTGCAGCCTGAGGTACGGGCCGGCGAAATCAGGCCGTCACAGGAAATGGATTCCCCCGAGCTTCGGGGCGGGAGGTTGGTTTGGACATGAGTGTGAATGAGGAAAGCCTTCAAACAACAAGTCACCGCCGTACCTGGCGGGACGTCGATCTGAGGGCCGTGGCGCCGTTTGCTGCGCTTGCACTGCTGTTGATCGTCGGCGCGATCGTCAACCCGAACTTTATCAGCATCAACAATCTCGCCAACGTCGCCACCCGTAGCGCCTTCATCGCGATTATTGCCGTGGGCGCGACCTTCGTCATCTCGGCGGGCGACCTCGACCTTTCCGTCGGTTCGATGGTCGCCTTCGTCGCGAGCTTGATGATCCTGTTTATGAATTCCGGCGTCATCGCCGACCCGGCCTTGATGTTGACCGCCGCGATCGCCTTCGCGGTCGCGGCGGGGGCGGCCTGCGGCCTCGCCAACGGTCTGATCACCACCGTCGGCAGGATCGAGCCTTTCATCGCGACACTCGGCACGATGGGCATCTATCGCGGCCTCACCACCTGGCTTTCGCAGGGCGGCGCGATCACGCTTCGCGAGCCGGAGATCCAGGAGCTCTATCGGCCGGCCTATTTCGGCAGCATTCTCGGCGTGCCGGTGCCGATCGCGATCATCCTGGCCGTCACCGCCGTCGCAGCCTTCATTCTCTATCGTACGCGCTATGGCAGGCACGTGGTCGCCGTAGGCTCCAACAGCGACGTTGCCCGCTATTCCGGCATCGCGGTCAACCGGGTGCGCACTATCGCCTTCGTGATCCAGGGCCTCTGCGTGGCGATTGCCGTGCTGCTCTATGTGCCTCGTCTCGGCTCGACCTCGGCGACGACCGGCATCCTCTGGGAACTGCAGGCCATCACCGCCGTGGTCGTCGGCGGCACGGCGCTCAAGGGCGGCGCGGGCCGCGTCTGGGGGACCATCTGCGGTGCCTTCATCCTCGAATTGGTCGGCAACATCATGCTCCTGTCGAACTTCATCAGCGAATACCTGATCGGCGCGATGCAGGGTGCGATCATCATTATCGCGATGCTCGTCCAGCGCTCGCTGGTACGCAAATCGTGACACCGCCGGATCCTGTGCGATCCGGCCCTATCGGCGAAGACCCTGACACATTGGGAGGAAAGACAACATGCGAAAGGGATTAATGGGCATTGCTGCCGTCGCGATGATGGCACTGACGAGCGTGGCCCACGCGGAGGAGAATAAGGTCACGATCGGCGTGTCGATCCCGGCGGCCGACCATGGCTGGACCGCCGGCGTCGTATTCCACGCGGAGCGCGTCGCCAAGCAGCTCATGGAGCAGCACCCGGGCCTCAATGTCATCGTCAAGACCTCGCCGGATCCGGCGAGCCAGGCCAACGCCGTGCAGGATCTTGAAACCCAGGGCATCGATGCGCTGGTGATCCTGCCGACCGATCCCGATCCGCTGGTCAACGCCATCAAGGAGGTCAAGGGTAACGGCAAGTTCGTGGCACTCGTCGACCGTGCGCCCTCCGTCAACGACAACAGCGTGCGTGACCTCTATGTCGCCGGCAACAATCCGGCGCTCGGCCAGGTCGCCGGCGAATATATCAAGGCAACGACGCCGGAGGCCAAGGTCGTCGTCATTCGCGGCCTGCCGATCCCGATCGACCAGCAGCGCCAGGACGGCTTCGACCAGGGCATCGCCGGCTCGAAGGTGGAAATCCTCGACCGCCAATACGGCAACTGGAACCGCGACGACGCCTTCAAGGTGATGCAGGACTACTTGACCAAGTATCCGCAGATCGACGTCGTCTGGTGCCAGGACGACGACATGGCCGTCGGCGTGCTGCAGGCGATCGAGCAGGCGAAGCGCACGGACATCCAATATGTGGTCGCCGGCGCCGGCTCGAAGGAAATGATCAAGAAGGTCATGGATGGCGACAAGATGATCCCGGTCGACGTGCTCTACCCGCCGGCTATGGTGGGCACCGCGCTCGAAATGACCGTAGCCAACTTCTACGGACAGGTTCCGGTTCGCGGCACCTACACGATCGACGCGACGCTCGTCACCAAGGACAATGCGAAAGACTTCTACTTCCCCGACTCGCCGTTCTGATCGAGCGCATCGGTGATAGTGCAAATTCGGCCTACCCGCGCGTTGTCGGGCAGGCCATTTTGGTTAGGGGGAAATTGGAAGACGGTGTTGATACCCCTCTGCCCTGCCGGGCATCTTCACCACAAGGGGGGAGAACAGCAAGCGGCAATCTCCCGCTCAATCATTGGCTCTGTTCGCGCCGCATAGAATTGGGAGAGGCTTCGGCGCTTGCGAGTTCGCTGCCGGGGCAGGGCTTCGCTTCTGGCCAACCTCCCCCCTTGTGAGGGAAATGCCCGACAGGCAGAGGGGATGCCTCCCTGAGCAGCTCGAAGACTACCACTTACCGGCTGTCCTCTCCCGCCCTCACCCGGGCGGAAACGCCACCACCACCTTCAACCCGCGACCGCCCTCGCCTTCCTCAAGCCGCATCGTCCCGCCGTAAAGCGCGGCGATTTCCTCGACGATCGGCAGGCCGAGCCCGGTGCCGGGCGCCTCGTCGCCGCCGCGGCGGAAACGCTTGAGCACCGCCTCGCGCAGCTCCGGCCGAATGCCGGGGCCGTTGTCCTCGACCTCCAGCGCGACGGCCTCTTCGCGCCCTTCGACGCGAACTGTGACCTCCGCGCCGCGCCCCGCGTAGAGGAGGGCATTGCCGATGAGGTTCCTCAGGAGTTCGCCGACAAGCAGCGGCTCGGCCCGGATCCAATGCTCCCCCTCCCCCGCGAAGCCGAGATCGATGCCGGCCTCGCTTGCGGCCGGCACATGATCGGCGGTGATGGCGCGGGCAAGCCCGACGAGTTCGATGCGCTCGGAGCCCCGCGCCTCGTCCCGCCCCGCCGCGTCGATCTTGGCCATCAGCAGGAGCTGCGCGAGAATGCGTTCGGCGTTGGCAACGGCCTCGTCCGCCTTCTGCGCGGAGGCGCGCGTTTCCTCGATCGTCGTCGCCCGCTGCGCCAGCGCAAGCTGCGTGCGGATGATGGCGAGCGGCGTTCTGAGCTGATGACTGGCATTGCCGGTAAAGTGGCGCAGCGCATCGAGCGCCGATTGCAACCGCACCATGAAGGAATTGACCGTGTCGACGAGCCCCTGGACCTCGCTCGGCACGCGCTCGCGGATCGGGTGCAGATCGTCGGGGTTGCGCTCGGCAATCGCATCGCCTAGGCGATAGAGCGGCCGCAAGGAAAAAGTGACTGCAACCCAGACGATCACCGCCGCGCCGGCGATCATCAGCCCGAGACGCATGGCCGAGCGGAGGAGAATGGTCTCCGCCAATTGACGCCGCGCGATCGTCGTCTCGGCAACGGTGACGACGAAAGGAACGGAGTTGACGCCGGTCGAAGCGGAGCGCCTAAGCGCCGCGACGCGGATCGGCTCGCCGCGGAAGACCGCGTCGGCAAAACTCGTCGGCTGGCCGGCGCTCTCGGGAAGCGAAGGCAGGGTCTGGTAGCCGGTGATGAACTCACCCGGCGGACCGTCCACCCGATAGAAGACCCGGTCCTGCGCGGCCGATGTCAGCATCTCCAGCGCCACATAGGGGATATCGACCTGGAGCGAGCCGTCCTCGGCAACGACCACCCGCTCGGCGATCGCTAGCGCCGAACCGGCGAGCACCCGGTCGGAGACGGCATTCGCCGTCTTGACGGCCTCGCGGTAAGTATCAACCAAGGCAACGACGCCGATGACGGCGGTTGCGATAAGCAGCCAGGCGAGCAATCTGCGTCGCAGCGAGTAAACCGCGGTCTTCATTCGGAACTGGCCGTCTTGTCGAGGTAGTAACCGATGCCGCGGGCAGTGCGCACGGTCAGGCCGTAAGGGGCAAGGCGCTTGCGGAGCCGGCTCACATATTGCTCGATGGCGTTGGCGCTCAGATCATCGTCGAGCCCCGTCAACGATTGCACGATCGCCTCCTTGGCGACCACCTTGCCGGCGCGCATGAACAGAAGCTCGAGCAGGCCGAGCTCGCGCGCGGGAATTTCAATCGGCACCCCGCCTGCGGAAAAGCTGCGCGCTGTAAGGTCCAGCGAAACATCGCCATAACTGACGACGGAGGCGCGTAGGCCCGCCTGGCGGCGGAGGAGAACCCGCACGCGCGCCTCGAACTCACCGATGTCGAACGGCTTGATCAGGTAGTCGTCGGCGCCGAGGTCGAGGCCTTTGACCCGCTCCTCCGGCGTGCCGCGCGCCGTCAGGATGAGGACGGCGGCACGATTCTGCCGGGCACGCATGGCACGCAGCACCTCGAGCCCGTCCATTTCCGGCAGGTTGAGATCAAGGATTACCAGATCGAAGGTTTCCGCCGCCGCCACCGCATGAGCGGAGGCACCGTCGCCGACGACATCGACGGCATAGCCGCTGCCGCGCAGGAGCGTCGAAAGGCCCTCCGCCAGGGCCCGGTTGTCTTCAACAAGCAAAATTCGCAAAGTATCGCTTCTCCCCGAGATCACTTTATCGGTCACAAGCTTGCTTGTGAACGGCGCTCCGCTCAGGCATTGTGGATTTATGCGGTTCTTGATTTCTCTCGCTTTTTTGACGCTGTCCTCCGCGTTGGCGCATGCGGCTCCGGTATTTTTTCCGGCGGTTTCCGGCGATGCCGGCGCACCGGTCCTGACCGTCTATTCCTCGCTCGACGAGCCGCTTGCGCGGCCGATGATCGTTGGTTTCCAGGAGGCCAATCCGGATGTGGCCGTGCGCTACGAGGACATGCTGACCGGCGAGATCTACGACCGGATCGTCAAGGAGACGGACGCTGGCCAAAAGACGGCCGATTTCGCCTTTTCGTCGGCCATGGACCTGCAGGTCAAGCTCAGCAATGACGGCTATGCGCAGCCGAGCGACCTGCCGATGAGCGGTCGCTGGCCGGCCTGGGCGAACTGGCGCAACACGGCCTATGCGCTGACCTTCGAGCCGGCCGTCTTCGTCTACCACAAGCCGAGCTTCAAGGACGAACGGCCACCGGCGACGCGTGCCGAATTCGTCGATTACCTCAAGCGCAACGGAAGCGCCATCTTCGGCCGCATCGGCACCTATGATATCGAACGCTCCGGCGTCGGCTTTCTCTTCATGGCGCGCGATCAGGAACAGTTCGGCGATATCTGGACCGTCATCCGCGCGATGGGTGCGGCCGGCGTGAAACTCTATTCGACCAGTCAGGCGATCCTGGAGCGGGTTTCCGACGGACGTTTCGTCCTCGGCTACAATATTCTGGGCTCCTATGCCGCCGACTGGGCCTCGCGGCATCCGGACGTCGGCATCGTTCTGCCGCGAGACTATACCGTGGTGATGTCGCGCATCGGCCTCGTGCCGCAGGCGGCCGCGGCACCCGAGCTCGGTCGCCGCTATCTCGAATTCTTCATGTCGAAGGAAGGTCAGACGATCATGGCGCGGGAACTGCAGATCCCGGCCGTGAGCCCGGACGTTGCCGGCGAGAATACGGCCAATACGATGCAGGAGATGCTCGGCGCGCAGCTGAAGCCTGTGCCGGTCAGTCCCGGGCTGATGGTCTATCTCGACCAGGTCAAGCGCGCGCGGCTGATTGCCCGCTGGAATGAGATGCTGCGGCTGCAGTGAAAATTTCGCCAAGCAAACAGGCCATTTACGCGAAGCGGACTTGATGTCAGGTTAATGTCAGCTTTCTATGGTGGCTTTAGGTCACTGGCGGGCCGTGGAGGCGGATCGCCGGCAGCGTATCGGGAGGACATCACCAATCCGGTCGGAGGTCGCCGTTCTTTAGGTCGACCACCCGCTTCTCCCGTTCGCGACGATAATCAACGCGCGCGCAACGAAGCGCGCCTCACGGAGGACCGACCTTGAAACATTTCTTCCTTGCATCCATTCTCGCCGGCGCCTTGGCGCTGCCGGCCTACGCTGCCGACTACACGATCATCGCGCCGGCAAACCCCGGCGGCGGCTGGGACCAGACTGCCCGCTCGCTGCAGGAGGTCATGCAGAAGGAAGGCATTTCCGGCAACGTGCAGGTACAGAACGTTCCCGGCGCCGGCGGCACGATTGGCCTTGCCCAGTTCGCGAGCCAGCAGAAGGGTAATCCGAACGCGCTTCTCGTCGGCGGCTACGTGATGGTCGGCGCGATCCTTACCAACAACTCGCCGGTAACGCTCAAGGATGTCACGCCGATCGCGCGCCTCACCGGCGAATACGAAGCGATCGTCGTTCCTGCCGCTTCCGAGATCAAGACAATGGGTGAACTCGTCGAGGCACTCAAGAAGGACCCAGGCTCGGTCTCCTGGGCCGGCGGTTCGGCCGGCGGCACCGATCACATCGCGGTCGGCCTCATTGCCAAGGCCGCCGGCGTCGATCCGACGAAGATCAACTACATCGCCTATTCCGGCGGTGGCGAGGCGCTCGCCGCGATCCTCGGCAGCCAAGTGACGGCCGGCATCTCCGGCTATGGCGAATTCGAATCCCAGGTCAAGGCGGGAACGCTGCGGCTGCTTGCGGTATCGAGCCCCGAGCGCATCCCGGGGATCGATGCGCCGACGCTGAAGGAATCCGGTGTCGACGTTGCCGTTGAAAACTGGCGCATGGTCGCCGCCGCTCCGGGCCTGACCGAAGAGCAGAAGGCCGCCGTCTCGGCCGATATCGAGAAACTCGCCAAGTCCGCGGGCTGGCAGGAAGTGCTGAAGACCAAAGGCTGGCAGGACTCTTACCTCGCCGGCGACGCCTTCGAAGCTCAGCTTGAGAAGGACATTTCCGCAACGGAAGCCGTCCTCAAGGACATCGGACTGGTGAAATGAGCAAGGGGAACGACCCTTCCGTAACGACGCGCCGCCCCGACCGGGCGGCGCTCATCATCGCCGTCGTCCTGGCTGCAATAGCCGGCCTGATCTTCTGGGACGTTTCGCGGTTGACGGGGCTTGCCGGTTATTCACAGATCGGGCCGACCACGGTGCCCTATGCGATCGCCTGCTGTCTGATCGCGCTTGCTATCTGGACCGCCGCGGAGGCGTGGCGCGGCGACTTCCCCGAACGCGAGCATCAACAAGTGGGTCCGGTCGTCTGGATCGTCGCCGGACTTGCAGCGCAGATGCTGTTGCTGAACGCCGTCGGCTTCTCGATTGCAACGGGCATTCTCTTCGCGCTGACGGCTCGCGGCTTCGGCAAACGCAAACTATGGCTGACCGTGCCGGTCGGCATCGCGTTCAGCTTCTTCGTCTGGGTGATCTTCGCCAAGCTCCTGCAATTGTCGCTGCCCGCAGGGCCGCTTGAACGCCTGTTCTTCTAAAGAGGCCGACGACCATGGGTACTTTCGATTTCCTCTTGCAGGGGCTGTTGGTCGCTGCTCAGCCGATGAACCTGCTCTACGCGCTCATCGGCGTGACACTTGGCACTGCCGTCGGCGTGCTGCCCGGCATCGGCCCCGCATTGACTGTCGCACTGCTCTTGCCGGTCACTTACAAGCTCGACCCGGCCGGTTCGCTTATCATGTTCGCCGGCATATACTATGGCGGCATGTATGGGGGCTCGACCACGTCGATCCTCCTCAACACGCCGGGCGAAAGCGCATCGATCGTGACCGCTCTCGAGGGCAACAAGATGGCCCGCGCCGGTCGCGGAGGTCCTGCCCTCGCGACGGCGGCGATCGGCTCCTTCGTCGCCGGCCTCGTCGCCACTCTCGGCCTCGCTTTCATTGCGCCCTACATCGTGAAGCTGGCGCTTGTCTTCGGCCCTCGCGAATATTTCGCACTGATGGTACTCGCCTTCGTCACCGTATCCTCCGCTTTCGGGGATTCGACGCTGCGCGGGCTCACCTCGCTCTTCGTCGGCCTGACGCTAGCCTGCATCGGCATCGACCAATTGACGGGCCAGACGCGGCTATCCTTCGGCGTGCCGGACCTTCTCGACGGCATCGAAGTGACGACGCTCGCAGTTGCCATGTTCGCGATCGGCGAGACGCTGTTCATCGCCGCGCAAGGCGATCGCGGCCCGGAAACGGTCGAGACGGTGAAGGGGTCGATCTGGATGAGTGCCACGGATTGGGCGCGCTCCTGGAAGGCCTGGCTGCGCGGCACCTTCATCGGCTTCCCGATCGGCGCCATGCCGGCCGGCGGCGCCGAGATCGGCACCTTCCTCTCCTATGCCGCCGAAAAGCGCCTCACCAAACATCCGGAAGAATTCGGCAATGGCGCAATCGAAGGCGTGGCCGGTCCCGAGGCCGCCAACAACGCATCCGCCGCCGGTACGCTCGTGCCGCTCCTGACCCTTGGCCTGCCGACGACGGCGACAGCGGCGATCATGCTCGCCGGCTTTCAGCAATACGGCCTTCAGCCGGGGCCGCTGCTTTTCGCCACCAACCCGCAACTCGTCTGGGGCCTGATCGCCAGCCTGCTCATCGCCAACTTCATGCTGCTCGTCCTGAACCTGCCGCTGATCGGACTCTGGGTGAAACTTCTGACGATCCCGAAGCCCTGGCTCTATGCCGGCATCCTGTTGTTCGCGACGCTCGGCACCATCGGCGCCAACCCGTCGGTTTTCGAGCTCGGCATGCTGCTCGCCTTCGGCCTGCTCGGCTACGTCATGCGGGTCTTCGGCTACCCGATCGCGCCGGTTGTCGTCGGCCTGATCCTCGGGCCGCTTGCCGAACAGCAGCTCCGCCGCGCGCTTTCGATCAGCCAGGGTGACATCACCGTGCTCTTCACCTCGCCGATCGCGGCGGTGCTTCTGGTGATCGCCGCTCTCGCCCTGATCGTGCCGCTCATCCTCAGGGCACGCGGCCGCGGCGAAGTTCTCGCGCAGCTCGCCGCTAGCGAAGACTGACCCCTTCCGCCTCCCAAGGCGTATCGAGGAGCGGGACGAGGAGGGGCAGCCTCGTTCCGCTCCGATTCAGGCCCGGCGGGTAACGCCCGCCGGGCCTGCTTTCGTTGCATGGCTGGGCTGAGCTTTTGTGCGTTGCAAAAGGACCTCGCCGGGCCCATCTTTTGCTCATCGAATAGAGAACGAAAGCGAGCAAAGAGATGACTAGCAAGAACCGCATGGGCTTCATCGGACGCGCCTTCGCCGTACTTGGCGCCGCAACCGCAGCAGCCGCCGCCGTCGAAGGTCACCGCCGTCCGAACGCACGGGATCTGCACACCCTCGGCATCGATCCGGCTAACTTCCCGGATACCCGCCGCGGCTAAATGCCGGCGTTGTAACGACGGCTTCAGCTTGTACAAACGCGGCGGCAGAACCGCCGCGGCATAGGGCGCCGCCCGGTGCGGCGCGAGAAAACGGCGCTCGCAATGAAGCGCCTCACCTCAGCGCGAAACTTGACCGACAGCATTGGCGTGTCATCCTCACCCGATGATCAGCGCTGTACTTCTGGATCTCGCCGGCGTCGTCTATGATGGCGAGAGCGCCGTGCCCGGCGCAACCGAGGCTGTCGGCCGCTTGCGTGCAGCCGGCATCCCGATCCGTTTCGTCAGCAACACCACGCGCTCGACAAAGCGAGCCGTTCTGGATCGGCTGGCAAGGCTGGGGCTGTCAGTCTGCAGCGACGAGCTTTTCACCCCAGCCGAGGCGGCCTGCAGCTGGCTTCGCGAGCATGCCCGATCGCCGCACCTGCTCGTCCATCCCAATTTGATTGCCGAATTCCCCAACCTGACAGGCCAAGAACCCAAGGCCGTCGTTGTCGGCGACGCGGGTGATGCCTTCGACTACCGCGCGCTGAATGCGGCGTTCCGCGAGCTGGTCGACGGTGCGGAGTTGCTGGCGCTCGCGCCGAACCGAACCTTCAAGGATGTCGACGGAAAATTGAGCCTCGATGCCGGGGCCTTCGTTGCCGCATTGGAGTTTGCAAGCCAAACAACGGCGATCGTCCTCGGCAAGCCGGCGCCCGACTTCTTCCGCTCCGCGCTTGCCACCATCCCGTGCGCGGAGGCGGAAGCCGTGATGGTCGGCGACGACGCGGAAACTGACGTTGCCGGCGCGCTCAGGGCCGGAATTGGTCACGCATTACTGGTGCGGACGGGCAAGTATCGAGCCGGTGATGAGACGCGTTTCGAGCCTGCGCCGACGGCGACTGCTGATGACATCTCGGCTGCGATCGACTGGATCCTTGCAAAGCGCAGCGAAACCGAATGAACGAAGTAGCAGGACCAATATTTGAAAAAGCATGGCGCCGACCTGAGGTCGGCGCCATGAAGTCTTGGGAGTATTACGCTACCTTCGAAACCGTCGTCGGAACGCTGGAAATCGTCTTCAGAACGCGGGAAGCGATCTGGTAGGGGTCGCCCTGGGAGTTCGGGCGGCGATCTTCGAGATAGCCGCGGTAGCCGTTGTTGACGAAGCTGTGCGGAACGCGGATCGATGCGCCTCGGTCGGCAACGCCGTAGCTGAATTTGTTCCACGGTGCCGTCTCGTGCTTGCCGGTCAGGCGCAGGTGGTTGTCCGGACCGTAGACGGCGATATGCTCGTGCAGGTTCTTCTCGAAGGCGGCCATCAGCGCTTCGAAATAATCCTTGCCGCCGACTTCGCGCATATAGGCGGTCGAGAAGTTGCAGTGCATGCCGGAGCCGTTCCAGTCGGTGTCGCCGAGCGGCTTGCAGTGCCACTCGATGTCGATGCCGTACTTTTCCGTCAGGCGCTGCAGCAGGTAACGCGCCATCCAGACTTCGTCGGCGGCTTTCTTGGAGCCCTTGCCGAATACCTGGAATTCCCACTGGCCCTTGGCGACTTCGGCGTTGATGCCTTCGTGGTTGATGCCGGCAGCCAGGCAGATGTCGAGGTGTTCTTCGACGATCTGACGTGCGACGTCCCCGACGTTGCTGTAACCGACGCCGGTGTAGTACGGGCCCTGCGGTGCCGGATAGCCCTGCTCCGGGAAGCCCAGCGGACGGCCGTTCTTGTAGAAGAAGTATTCCTGCTCGAAACCGAACCAGGCGCCTTCGTCGTCGAGGATCGTCGCCCGGCTGTTCGACGGATGCGGCGTCTTGCCGTCCGGCATCATGACTTCGCACATGACGAGCACGCCGTTGGTGCGGACCGGGTCCGGATAGACGGCAACCGGCTTCAGCACGCAATCGGAGCTGCGGCCTTCGGCCTGCATCGTCGAGCTGCCGTCGAAGCCCCAAAGCGGAAGCTGCTCGAGCGTCGGAAACGCGTCGAATTCCTTGATCTGCGTCTTGCCGCGGAGATTTGGTACGGGCGTGTAGCCATCGAGCCAGATGTACTCGAGCTTATACTTTGTCATCAGCGAATCTCTCTAACGTGGTGCTGCGAGGTTTGAACAATTCCTGACACGGCTTCACACGGATAACGTGCTCGGCTGCCAGGGATCGATCCTTTTGAAGCATCAAGCGTGCCAACTCACCGGCACGCGTGATTCTTTTTTTGGCAAGACTGGGAATCCGTCCCGGACTCGTCGCGGCGGCGCGGACGACCGGGACGATCTCAGCGACCCGGCATTTCGACCTATACCAGCCCTCGGATTCCCATCACCGCATTGATTTTGCTACGCATCCCACGCGGCCCCGCCACCCGCTGCGGGAACCGGCCACAGCCTGCGAACGGAACCCTGCCCCAAAAAGGGTCAGACGGGTGCGACTGCCTAAAAAATCGCACCGACAGCCTCCGTGGCACGGAAACGCGGGAGAGTGCTTGCGATTCCAGCATCCTTTTGAACGAATTTTCAGCATTTCGCGCAAATGATGTGCAATTTCGCCTCCCACGTACTATCTTTCCGGACAGAACTCACGGGAGACCAGAGCATGGCCACGAGTTTTCACGGCAAGTCTGCGACGATCCTGAAGTTTCCGACGCGGATTTCACGGAAGGCCGAGGAGCGGCGCTCCGAAATCCAGCGGAAGGGGGAAATTGCTTCCTCGGATGTGTGTGCGGCTGCGGTTGACGGCTGCTGGTATCACGAAGAAGCGGTCCGCGAAGAAACCAAGACCACGCATTGAGGCTCGCCCCCAGGCGCGCGGGCGACCAGAACGCGGCTTCTGTCACCGCCGCCCGCCAAGCTCGTCGATATGGTTCAGCATGTCGGCGGGATCTTCGAAGATGCGATACGCTCCCGCGTGCCGCAGTTCCTCGTGCCCGTAACCACCACTCAACAGGCCAACGCCCAAAGCCCGGCAGCGCACCGCCGCCAGCATGTCCCAGATGCTGTCGCCGACAACCACCGCCGTTTCGATGGGCGCACCGAGCTGCTCGGCGGCGGCGAGAAAGAGGTCCGGGTCGGGCTTGGCATATTTGACGAGGTCCCGTGTGACGACCGGGATGACTGCCGGATCGACGCCGAGCGCAGCGAGGTTCACGGCCGCCGTTTCCATCCGCCCGCTCGTCGCGATCGCGTAGGATATCTTCGCATCCGTGAGCCAGCTTAGCAGCTCGCGTGCGCCGGGCAGTGGCCGGATGCTGTCTGCCTGCCGCTTATAGGCCTCGGCATGGCGCCGGCGCAGGCGAGTCACCCGCTCCTCGTTGATCTCCATGTTCGTTTCGCGCAGGAGCTGATTGGTGAAGAGGCCGCCGCTCATGCCGATCTTGCGATGAATGCGCCATACCGAAAGGTCGATGCCCTCGCCGTCGAGCGCTTCCTTCCAGGCAAGTACATGCTGATAGACGCTGTCGACGAGGGTGCCGTCGAGGTCGAACAGGAAGACCGGTTCAATGCGCATAGTTTTTCTCCTGCTTGATGATGTCGTCACCCGCGGGAATATGGTGCAGGCTTCGCACGCGAACAGGCGCTGTAGCTGCACTTTCTCTTTGTGAACCCTACTTGCGCGTCGGATCAGACGCGGGGCGTCGTAGAAAATGGAGATTGCCGTCGAGACCGGAAACGACGAGCTGCCGCCCGTCCCATACGAGGAGCGATACCGGCCGCGTCAGCCCATCCAGGATCGCCTTGCGGTCACCCTTCCCCCCGAATTGGAGCAGCCGGCCACTGCCTTTTGCGAATCCCTGGCTCTGGTCGTAGGTTCCATGTTCGAGGACGAGCATCGCCCCATCGCGGTCGAAGGCGACGGCCACCGGCGCGTTCAGCCCCTCGGCCTCGATCCTCGGCTGAGACGGGCCACCGGCCTCGAGGACCGAAACCACCTTGCCGGCGCCTGCCAGGAAGGGAAAGCCGCCGAAGAGCGTGATGTAAAGCCGCCCGTTGCTTCGCGCGACGCCGGTCGGCACCGCGTCGACTGGATAGGTTTCGCCCTTCGCGAATTCCGTCGGAGACAAGCCTTGCAGCGCCTCCCCTGCTTGTTCCAGCCGCCGGAAGGTGACGATCGTATTCCTGCGGCCATCCGGTTGCAGGTGTTCGACGCTGTTGCGTGCGGCGTCGACGACGTAAAGCCCGTCGGCCGCCGCGGCGAAATCGAACGGGTTCCAGAAGTCATTGCTGATGACGCGTGTTTTGCCGGCATCGTCGAGGGCGATGATCGCGTGGTCGAGCGGCCCCTCGCGCCTATCGACCGGCGTCCAGCCTTGGGCGACGACCAGCCTATCTCCGACTCGGGCGACGCGATAGGGTCCGGTCGGGTCGCCGATCACGTCGACGCCATGCGGAAAGACCGGGCCGAAGGCGACGAGCCTGCCATCCGGCCCGCGGCGAAAAAGCCGGCCGCTTGCAAGATCGCTCACCAGCAGTGCGTCGCCGTCGCGCGCAAGACCGGCGAACTTGGCTCCCGGCACGCGGACGGTTTCGAGGCGGTAGCCCTGCGGAGCGGGGGGCTCGGCGGCGATCGCTGCCGCTGGAAGCACCAGCACCGCCGCGGCGATCAGGGCTCCGAGCGCACGCATCGGAAACCACCATTTGCCGAGAAACGGAATTCGGGGTCATAGGCGAGCCGGTAGGTCGTCGTCAGATGGCTCGGGTCGCTGTTCCACGATCCGCCGCGCAGCACGCGGAATGTTCCGGCGCCCGGCTGCGTGCCTCCCCCATTCGCTTCATAAGGCGCGTAGACATCACTCGTCCATTCCCAGACATTGCCGATGAGATGGAGCACACCCTCGGCGCTTGCGCCGCTTTCGAAAGAATCCGCCGGCGCGGTCATCGGATAGCCGTCGCGCGCATCGGCGGCGCAGCAGTTCTCGGCCCCGGCATTCGCGCGCGTTTCGTCCGGCGGAGCCGTACCCCAGGGAAATGGGAGGCCCGTAGCGCCCCGTGCCGCCCGCTCATATTGCCGCTCCGACGGCAGAGTAAGCTGGTGATGGCGGCAGAAGGCGTCGGCATCCACCCAACTGACGCCGACCACCGGCCGATCGTCCAGTCCTAGGATCAGATGGCCGGCATAGAAGCCGGGCCGATGGCCGGTCGCTTCGACAAAGCGGGCATATTGCCGGTTGGTGATCTCGGTGCGGTTGATCCGGAAAGCCCGTCCCTCCACCACCCGGCGCGGGCGCTCATTCTCGGGACCGTCATCGCGGCCGAAGACGAAGGGGCCTGCCGGTATCTCGATGAGCGGATTGCCGGCGATTGGGCCCGCATCTACGGCGAACGCGCCGGACGCGATGAAGAGAGCGATTGCCGCTGCCGCTGCACACCCAGCTCTGCCCTGCCCGGCAAGGCAGAGCTGGGTGTCGACCGCCTCGTTACGCCCGCCCGCGCCCGGCAGCTCAGCTATTGGACTGGAAATCGACACGTCGCTCCGTCTCCGCATCGAAAAGGAACATGCGATCCCTGGCGATCTTCACGCCGACTTTCTGGTCAATCTGGCCGGAAAAATTCTTGTCTGCGCGCAGCGTCATGAGCCGACCGCCGAGCTGCAGGCTTACGAGCGTGTTCTCGCCGGTAAGCTCCACCGAATAGATCGGCGCCACGAGATTGGCGTCGGGATCTTCGGCGCTTGCCACATGTATATCTTCGGGGCGCACCCCGAGCACGGCGTGCGGGATATTGGCGTGGCCCGCACCGCCGACCCGAAGGTCGGCGCTCGCGAAGATGCCGTCCTTCATCTCGCCCGGGATGAGATTCATGGACGGGGAGCCAATAAAACCGGCGACGAAGAGCGTCCGCGGATCATTATAGATGTCTCGCGGCGTTCCGAGTTGCTCGATCACGCCCTTGTTCATCACCGCGACCCGATGGGCAAGCGTCATCGCCTCGATCTGGTCGTGCGTGACATAGATCGTCGTCACCTGCAATTCGTGCTGCAGGTGCTTCAGCTCCGCCCGCATTTGGGTGCGCAGCTTTGCGTCAAGGTTCGACAGCGGCTCGTCCATCAGGAAGACGCGGGGTGTGCGCACGATGGCGCGGGCGAGCGCGACCCGCTGGCGCTGGCCACCCGAAAGCTCCTTCGGCAGGCGCTTGAGCATGGTTTCGAGCTCTACCCGCCGCGCCACCTCGGCGACGCGCCGCTTATATTCCTCGGGCGGCACTTTGCGGATCTTCAGGGGATAGCCGATGTTGTCTTCAACGGTCAGATGCGGATAGAGCGCGTAGGATTGGAAGACCATCGCGACATCACGATATTTCGGCAGAACATCGTTTACACGATCGGCGTCGATATAGATGTGGCCGGACGTGGCCTCCTCGAGACCGGCGACCATTCGCATCGTCGTCGTCTTGCCGCAGCCGGAAGGCCCGAGCAGCACGAGGAACTCCTTGTCGCGGATTTCGAGATTGAAGTCGTGAACAGCGACGAACTCGCCGAACTTCTTGGTGACATTCTTGAAGGTTACGGAAGCCATGCATCACCCCTTTACCGCGCCGAAGGAGATGCCTCGAACGAGATGGCGCTGCACGATCAACGCGAAAATGATGATGGGGACGCTGGCGAGAAAGCCGGCGGCGCTGATTTCTCCCCAATGGGTGGTGTATTGCGTAACCCGGCCGGAAATTCCAACCGGGAGCGTCATCGAGCGGTCCGTCTGGGTAAGGATCAGCGCCAGCAGAAACTCATTCCACGCCAGGATAAGACTGAAGATCGCCGTCGCCGCTATGCCCGGCCGTGCCAGCGGAAGGGCGATCCGGATAAAGGCACCCCAGCGCGTGTCGCCATCGACCATTGCAGCTTCCTCGAGCTCTGGCGGAAGGTCCTGGAAATAGCTCTTCATCATCCAGGTTACGAAGGGAAGGTTGAAGGCGGTGTAGGCGACGACGACGGCAAGGGTGGTATTCAACAGGTCGAAGAAGTTGAAGAAAATGAACAAAGGGATGATCGTGACGATCGGTGGCATCATGCGTGTCGACAGTATCCAGAACGAGATCTGGTAGCGCCATCTGCCCGGATAGTGGAAGCGGGCCAGGGCGTAGCCGGCCATGGTCCCGAAGATCAGCGAAATGACCGTTGTCGCGACTGCGATCACCAGACTGTTAAAGGCGTAGATGAGGAATGGCTGGCCTATGAAGGCCGCTTCGTAGTGCTTGAGAGTCGGGGAAAAGTCGAACCAGACCGGCGGCACCGCGAAGATGTCGATGTCGAGCTTGAACGAATTTACCGCCAGCCAATAGACGGGGAAGACGGTGATGAACAGGGCGACCGCCATCGCAAAGTAGGCCAGGATTCGCAGGAGCACGTCGGTAGGGCGATGCCATGCACGCGTAGCCATCGGGTGCCTCCTCAATCCGCCAATCGCATCCGCTTGATAAACCAGGTGCTGAAGCCGACCGTCACAAGCAGCACCGCCAGCGACACGGCCGCGGCGTAACCGATGTCAACGAACGTGAACGCGACCTTGAATATATAGAGGCTCAGCGTTTCGGTTGCCCCGGCAGGACCGCCCACGGTCAGAATGAAGACGAGATCGAACAGCCTGAGCGCATCCATGATGCGCAGAAGCAAGGCAATTGCGATCACCGGCTTGAGAAAGGGGATCGTCAGGTCCCAGAACTGGCGCCAGGCGGACGCCCCGTCGACCTCTGCCGCCTCATAGGGCTCCGACGGCAGACTCGCGAGCCCGGCCAGCATTAACAGAAAGATGAATGGCGTCCACTCCCAAACGTCTGCCGCGATGATCGTCGCCATGGCGAGATTGACATCGCCGGCCCAGGCCTGAGAGGGTAGCCCCAGACGGAACATCAGCTCGTTAAGGACACCGAATTGCGGCTGATAGATCAATTTCCACGTCAGCGCGACCGCGATCGGCGGAATCATCATGGGGATCAGCAGGATCGTCTTCAGGAAGTTTAATCTGCGAAGATATTTGTCGAACAGCAAGGCGAGGCCGAGGCCGAGCAAAAACTCGAGCGTGACAGCCACGACGACGAACAGAACCGTATTCCTCACGGAAAGGTGGAGCTCCGGATCCGTTAGCATCCTCGCGAAGTTGCCGAGGCCGACGAACTCGCGAGGCACATCCGGGTCGGGGCTCACCTTCTGTACTGCCGCCGTGAACATGTAGACGGTTGGGAAGAGCGTCAGCCCAGCAAGGATCGACAGGGCCGGTGCAAGCATCAGAACGCGCAGATGCCGTTCGCGCCAGCGCTCGAAGGCTCCGCCAGCGCCTCCCCATCCCCCAGTCTCGGCCAGATCAGACATCCGGTCTTGCATTTCCGATTCCTTGTTGCACCAAGCATCGCGGCAACGCGTCGCCGATCAGCGCGGGAAGTGGAGGGCTCGCCCCGCTTGCCCTTGTTGATGCGGAACCAGCCGGCCCGCTATTGGCTGATGCCGGCGATCTTTTGAATCGCCGCCTGTGCATTGGCCAACGCCTTATCCGGGTCCTCAGTGCCGGCCACCGCCTTCGAAAGCTCAATGCCGAGCGCATTCTCGATTTCGGGCCACTTGGGATGGCGCGGCCGAGGCGTCGAAAAATTGATCGCCTGCATCAGTGTCGGATAATGCCGGAATTGCGGTTGCGAGGTCAGTTCGGGATCCGTGAACACGGAGAAGCGGACCGGCGGATTGCCGCGCGTGGCGGAAATCTTGATCTGCTCCGGCGAGGTCGCCCAAACCATGAAGTCGTAGGCTTCCTGCTTGTTCTTCGAAGCCGACATGATCCCCATGGTCCAATGGCCGATCTCCGATGAGCCGGCGTGCGTGCCTGCCGGCATTGGCGCGTAGGAGATCTTGCCGACGACCTGGCTCTGACTCGGGTCCTCAAAGGTAGCCACCCAGTTCGGCCAGTTGATCGACGAGGCCGCGATGCCAGACGTCATTGCGCGCCCGACATCCTCCGGAGCGAAACTCTCGACACCCTTGGGCGAGATCTCTTTCAGCGTCATGAACATCTTCATGGCGTTCTTGGCTTCGGGAGTATCGAGGGTAACTTTGGTGCGGTCGGCATTGAAGAGGTCGGCGCCATACGACCATAGCAGCGGCATGAAATCGGCGACAACATTGTTGCCTTGCCCGCCGCGGAACACGTAACCGTAGAAACGTCCTCCGCCGGCGTCAGTAATCGCCTTCGCTGCCTTGTAGACGTCATCCCACGTGGCCGGCACACCGGAGACGCCAGCTTCCTTGAACTTCGCACCGTCATAGAAGAACATTTGCGCGTTCCCGACGTAAGGAATGCAGACGAACGGGCCGGTATTGTACGGGTTACGGCAGACAGCCAGAGATTTCGCAAGAAAGTCGTTGTCGGGTGCCGGCACGCCTGTCTTGGCGAAATACGGATCGAGATTCTCGAGATGGCCATTCTCGGCAAAGAACGGGATCCAGGGGTCGTCCATCAGAACGATGTCAAAAGCACCCGACTTGGTCTGGCCGGCATTGGCTGCTTTCTCAAAGACATTCGCGTAGGGTGCTTGTACGATTTCGACTTTGGATCCCTTCATCTTGGAGTAGTCGTCGGCAGCCGCTCTCAGGCCGTCGCCTTCACTCCCCGAGGGGACGAGGATCGTAATATCGGCCCAGGCCGACGCGCTGATCGCGAATGCGGATGCTGCGACAGCGAGGGCGAGACACAGTTTGCGCACCATTATACACCTCCCAATCCGAGCTCCAGCGCGGGACCACCTCATCGAGGCCCCACCCGATCCGGCTTGACGGAGACGCTGATGCAACGTCGATGATGTCGGACCCACGGGCCGGACCGTCATCGGGCTCTCCACAAGCCGACGTTGCTCCCGAGGCCAATCTATCACATCAGGATTTATTTAGAGAGGGCTGCATTAGTAGTTACTTCGAGTAGGCCCCGAGCCTACCCCGTCACATGGCGGATGGTCTTCGAGAGCCGCGCAAGAAAGGCCGGCCTTGAAGAGGCGACGAGCTTCCAGGACAACACCGCTGTTGCCATGCGGCGCGGAAGGAGTCCAACGGACAGGAACCAGGCCGCCAGCATAGCGCGACGGCGCAGGGAGACGTTCATCTCCAAGCTTGCGACGGCACCGGCAGTACCGAGCGCTATCCTGGAATCGTCAGCGACTGGATGGCGCTGACTGTCGACGCACAGGGAAGCCAACCGTTCTTCCAGATGCATCGGATCGCGGAGATTGGCGTCGTGCGACACCACCAGCCCGACGTCTTCGGCCTGAGCTGCCAGCGCATGCAGGCGGTGAAAGTCGTGCTCCACTCGCCAACGCGCTCGCTGTCCAAGCTTTTCGGCGAAAATCGAATGATTGCCTCCGTGCATGCGATAGGCTCCGAGGCAGATGTCGAGCGATGTCACCTTTCCGTAAAGCGGCGCGAGCGTCACGAGATAGCCGTCGGCGCCTTGCCGGAATTCACTTTCCGGCATCGGCATGATGGTTTCGAGCGCCGAGCGGGCAAAGGCGAGCCCGCTGGTAACCGTCGTCTGATACCGCCCCCGGCGCAACAATTGCGGGGTGACGTCGCCCGAATCGAACGGCACCTCCGGCGGAGGGAATACATCGTTGACGTGCTCGCATTCGTCGACGATGTGCAGCCTGAACTGCATCTGGGCCGTATCGCCCTGCCAACGGGCCACTATCTCGGAGACGGCGTTGGGGTAAAGGTAATCGTCGGCGTCGAGGAAGAGCACGATCGCTCCCCGGCTCGCCGCAAATCCCGTGTTGAAGGCTGCGCCATGGCCTCCATTCGCCTCGCGCATGCGGGCTTTGATCCTCCCTCCATACGAGGCGATCACATCGGCCGAATCGTCAATCGATGCGTCGTCTACGACGATGACCTCGACGTCACTGTGGCTTTGGTCCAGCGCGCTCTCGATAGCCCGCGGCAGGAAACGCGCATAGTTGTAGTTCGCAATGATGATTGAGACTGGAAGATGGTCTTGGATGGAATGCATCGCATTGAACCTCGCAATTCTGCTTTGGTCGCGGCGAACCTTCTCATCAGGTCCTGGGAGATTTTGCCCGCTCTGAAAACCGCAAATGCGGCGAAAGAGCCTCCAAGGCGAAGCGGGCGGCGAAGATCGTGGTCGATCTATGTACGAGAACGTCTTCAGCCATTATGGCATTTGCATGACCTCGTCCGTCCGGTCCACTTCGGCCCCAGCGTCGGCGGCGGCGATTGACTCGATCTCGACGACTGGCCTATCAACTCTTGGCTGTTTCGAGAAAACGCGGGGAGGAGCAAGATGCCTATCAGCCAACCGATCGCCGGGCGGGCGACCTCCCGCGAAAGGCGGACCTCATGACACGGCTCTCAAGACAGACGCTCGGCCAGCTACCCAAGGACGTTGGCAGGCCGAACTACGACCCCGCACGGGTGACCGTCGGCATCGTCCATCTCGGCATCGGCGCGTTTCATCGGGCACACCAGGCCGCCTTCACCGACGCGGTGCTCGCACAGGATCCCTTCTGGGGCATTTGCGGCGTTTCGCTCAGGAGCCCCGAAACCCGGGACGCTCTTGCCCCACAGGACGGGCTCTACACGCTCAAGGTCCAGGACGGCGACGGCGAAGAACTGCAGGTGATCGGCAGCGTCGTCGAGCTGCTCTGCGCGCCGGAGAACCCCGAAGCCGTCCTTCGCCGCATGGCCGATCCCTCCACCCGCATCGTGTCGTTGACGATCACCGAAAAAGGCTATTGTCACAATCCGGCAACAGGCACTCTCGACGAAGATCATCCCGACATCGTTCATGATCTCGACAATCCCGGCATGCCCCGTTCGGCAATCGGCTTCATCGTCGAGGCGCTGGCCCGCCGAAAGAGCGCCGGGAACGAACCGTTCACACTGCTCACCTGCGACAATCTCCCGTCCAACGGGCACGTGCTGAAACGTGTCGTCACGCGCTTCGCGGAGCTCCGCGATCCCGCGCTTGCCGCTCTTGTCCGGAGCATCGCCTCGCCCTCCACCATGGTGGACCGGATCGTCCCGGCAACGACGGACAGCGACCGGAGTGCGATCGCGGCGGCGCTCGGCGTCGAGGATGCCTGGCCCGTGATGACCGAGCCCTTCCGGCAATGGGTGATCGAGGATGATTTTCCGCTCGGCCGGCCCGCCTGGGAGAAGGCCGGGGCGCTCTTTGCCGACGACGTCGCCGTCTTCGAGATGATGAAGCTCCGCCTCCTGAACGGCAGCCATTCGACGCTCGCCTATCTCGGCTATCTCGCCGGCGCCGAAACGGTCGCCGACGCCATGGCGCTTCCGGGCATGGAAGCGCTGGTCGAAGGGCTGATGCGTGAAGAGGTGAGCCCGACGCTACCGCCGCTGCCGGGTTTCGACCTTGCGGCCTACCGTGCCGAGCTCCTCCAGCGTTTTCGCAATCCGGCGCTGCGCCACCGCACATGGCAGATCGCCATGGACGGTTCGCAGAAGCTGCCGCAGCGGCTTCTCGGTACGATCCGCGACCGGCTGAAAGCGGGAGCTGGCTACGACCGCCTGGCGCTCGGCGTTGCCGCCTGGATGCGCTATGCGCGCGGATTGGACGAGGTGGGCCAACCGATCGACGTACGGGATCCCCATGCCGCCCGCATCGCCGAGCTTACGCAGGGGATGGGCGATCCGGAAGGAATCGTCGCGGCCTTCCTGACGATGACGGACGTCTTCGGCACGGATCTTTCAGAAAGTGCTCCGTTCCGGCTCGCGCTCATCAACGCTCTGACGAGGCTCTTCGAGAAGGGGGCAGCAGCGACTCTTCGCGACTACGCGTGACGGGCGAATCTCTCCAAGGAAGACGGGCCGAGACGAACCCGTCATGAGCTTCGCGCGACCGGCAGCACGGTCTTGCGTTCAACTTCGTTCGCCACCGAATAGATCAGAAACTCGGTCGCCCGTCCGATACGTTCGCCATCCAGCAGCCGGACCATATCGTCGACGCCGAGAACCGGGCTCCCGTCGATCTGAAGCACGAAGTCGCCTTCGCGGAGACCGGCTTGATCGGCCGGGCCGCCGGCCTCCACCCGGCGCAGCCTGACCGAGGTTTCCGCGCTGACACCGGCGCGTAGCGCCGCGCGCCGCGGCAAGGCGATCGTGTCGACGGCGACCCCGATGAAGGCCCGACGCACGCGCCCGAACCGCAGGATTTCCGAGATGACGAAGTTGGCGGTGTTCGCGGCGACGGCGAAGGCAATGCCCTGCGCACCTTGGATCACAGCCGTGTTGACGCCCACTACCTCACCGGCCGAGGACACGAGGGGACCGCCGGAATTACCCGGGTTGAGCGCCGCATCGGTCTGGATCACGTCGTCGATCAGGCGTCCGGTCGCCGCCCGGACGGACCGACCGAGCGCCGAGACGACACCGGCCGTTACCGTCCACTCGAAGCCGAGAGGATTGCCTATGGCGATGGCGATCTGCCCTCGCCTCAGGTTCTTCGAATCGCCGAGCGGCGCCGAGGCGCTGAGGCTCGCATCCGCTCTGATCAGCGCCAGGTCCGTGTCCGGGTCGCGCCCGAGAATCCGCCCCTCGCCGACATAGCCGTCCGGCATCTTGAGGCGAATGCCGCGCGCGCCTTCGACCACGTGGTTGTTGGTGACGATCAGCCCGTCCGGCGAAATCGCGAAGCCGGATCCCTGCCCTCCGCGCCCGCCGATCCGTTCGATCCGGCTCACCGCCGGTCCGACGCGATCGACGACATCCGTCACCGTCCGCGAATAGGCGTCGAGGAGGTCGGCATCGGATGCTGCGTGAATGTTCTTGTCAATGTAGCCCATGACCTATCCCTCCGAACTTGTGTGCATGGAAGGTGCAGCAGCGTGCGAAGGTGACGGTCACCGGCTGCGCAGGCACTTTCATGATGGCTGGCCGGGTAGCTTAAGACCCGACTGGCATCACCGTCTTCCAGGAAGGAGATATGAACGCGCTGCCTGGCGTTCAAGCCACGCTCACGCCCGACTCTGCCTTGCCTCGTCGGCGGTCAGCGCCGTCTCGCGGGTGCCGGAAACGATGATCTCCAGCACCTCGTGTTCGTCGGTGTTCCTGATGTAGCGGTCGCCGACATATTCGCCGCGTTTGAGCACCATCACACGATCACCCACGGCGAAGATGTCGACCAGCCGGTGCGAGATGATGATCTGGGCGACCCCCTGGCGCTTGAGTTCGAGCATGGTTTCGAGCAGCCGCTCCGTCGCCATGGCGGAAAGATTGGCGGTCGGCTCATCGAGGATCACGACACGCGGCTCGAAGGAAATGGCGCGGGCGATCGCAACGGATTGCTGGCGCCCACCCGACAGGCTCTCGACCTTCTGATAGACGGAGTTCACGTCCACCTTCAGCCGCTTCAGCACGCGATCCGCCTCCTGATACATCGCCCGCCGATCGACGAAGGGACCTTTGAGCGGCCAGCGGCCGAGGAAGATGTTCTGGCCGACATCCATGTTCCCGCAGAGCGCGAAATCCTGGTAGATCATCTCGATGCCGGCGTCGCGGCTCTCATGCGGGCTCTTGAACTGCACCGGCGCGCCCGCGACGAGGATCTCGCCGGCATCGCGCTGGTAGGCACCCGTCAAGATTTTCATCAGCGTCGATTTGCCGGCCGAATTGTCGCCGACAAGGCCGAGGATCTCGCCTGGATAAAGGACGAGATCGACGTTGCGCAGCGCCTGCACGGCGCCGAAAGCCTTCTCGATGCCTCGCATTTCGACGATCGGCTCGGATGTCGCCTCAACCATGCGTGCCTGCTCCCGTTGGTGCGCGTTTTGCGATCCGCGCTCTAAGCCTGCCGAATATGTTCGCCTGGCGCACCCAGATGTCGATGAGCACCGCGACGATGAGGATGACCCCGATGAAGACGTTGATCCAGTGCTGCGGCATGCTGAAGCCCTGTACGTTCAACTGCAGCAGCGCCCGGACGAGCGTGATGACGGCCGCGCCCGCAAGCGAACCGATCATGCTGCCGTGGCCGCCGAAGATAGAGCCGCCGCCGATGATCACCGAGGCGATCGCATCGAGTTCGCGGAACTGGCCGGCGACCGGGTTGAAGCTGCGGAAATAGGCGATGTTGATGATGCCGGCCATTGTCGCGCAGAGCGCCGCCAGCATGAGCGATAGGAAGCGCACGCGGTTGGTGTTGATGCCGGCGTAGGCCGCGGCGCGCAAGTTTCCGCCAGTAGCGCAGACCTTGAGCCCGAAGGGCGTATAGGCGAGCACGATGCCGGCAACGACGGCGACAAGGAACATCCAGAGGGTCTGGACGCTGACGACCTCGGCGATCGCGCGGAGAAGCCCTGGCGGCAGCGACATGCCGAAATAGAGGAGAACGTCGTTCACCTTGCGCCCGATGAGATTGTACGTCTCGCTCCAGCCGGTCAGTTGCCGGCCGGCAACGAGCCAGGCGGCGAGACCGCGGGCGATGTAGAACATGCCGAGCGTAGCGATGAAGGAGGGCAGCTTGAACCCGATCGTGAGCATGGCGTTGACGAGCCCGGCGATCATCCCCGCCGTAAGGCCCATCGCGATCGCCGTCATGGGATCGGCGCCCAGCACCTTCAGGAAATAGGCCGCCGTGCTACCGGCAAGCGCAAGCACGGCCCCGACCGACAGATCGATGTCGCCGCCTGCGATCACATAGGTCAGGCCGACCGCGATCAGCGCCAGCTCGGTATAGTTGAGCAGAATGGCGAAGGTGTTCGAGAGCGTCCACCAGTAGTCCGGACGGAGCGCAAGCCCCGTAAGCCAGAGCACGGCGGTCAGAATAATGGCGAGCGCATCGCGACGGGCGAGGAATGTGCCGAGCCCCTTGGCCGAAAACTCCATGTCGGCCGCCATCGCCCCCTTGGTCTGGACAGCCTCCAGCGCCACTCCGCCCGTTTCGAGCGCGGGCGGCGGCGGGCGTCGACGCAGCCAAGCCCAGAAACGGCCGGCCCATTGCCGCCGTATGAGGTAAGGTTCGATGAGGACGGCGAGTACGAGAAGGAGGCCGAGGAAAACCAACACTGCACCGGCCGGCAGGGTGTATCTGGCGCTGACCTCGATGACCTCGCCTTCGATGACGACGCTGCGGGTGATGGGCCAGCCCTCTCGCAGCACCTTGTCGATGAGCACGACGAGTGCGGCGCCGAGGCACGAGCCGATGACCTTCCCGCGGCCGCCAAGGATCGAGGCACCGCCGATGATGACGGACGCGATGACGGTGAGCTCCCAGCTCACGCCGTAGAGGGGCGTCACTCCCTTATCCTGCGCCGCCGCCATCAGCGCGGCGAGGGTGGCCGAAAGCGACGAGATCAGATAGGCGCGCACGCGCACCCAGTTGGTCGGGATGCCGGCATAAACCGCCGCCTGCTCGTTACCCCCTGTCGCAAAGGTCTCGTAACCCCAGCGGGTCTTGGCGAGCACATAGGCGCCAATGATCGCGACGACGAAAAAGATGGCGATCTGGTTGTTGAAACCGAAGATATTCGTCTCGCCGAAGTGAAAGAAGAGCGGGTAATCCCTGGCCTTGCCGGAATAATAGATCGCCTGGCCGTGCGTCAGCGCCAGCACGAATCCGCGACCTATGAAGAGCATCGTCAGCGTCGCAATGAAAGCTGGCACTTTAAGGAGCGTGACGAGCACGCCGTTGAGGAGGCCGATCGCAGCCCCGAGAAGCAGGCAAAGGACGACGGTCGTGACGATGCCGAGGTCGAGGAAGCTGGAGGCGAAGAGCCTCGCGAAGACGACCGCGATCAGTCCGTAGGTGGAACCGACCGAGAGGTCGAGGTCCTTATTGGCGATGACGAAGGTCATGCCGACGGCAATGATGCCGACCCTTGAGGTATCGCGCAACAGCGCGTGAAGGGCCTCGGTCGACCCGAAGAAAGTCGGATTGACGACAGCTCCACCGAGGTAGATCAGCACGAGGAACAGGAGGAGCCCGATCTCCCAGCCGCCGGCCAGTTGCGGCGGCGGGCGTCCGAGCGAAGTCGTCTTGGCCGTCACCATGGTGTCTTCCGCTTGCTGCCTCACTACCGGAGCGGTGAGCGCCGCCTTCGCTGTCGCCGCTCCGGAGTTTCGGGTCCGTTCAATTCTCGAAGCGCTTGCCGACCTTTCCGACCGTCTCCTTGGTCACCAACTGAGCGCGCGTGTCGAGATTGGCGGCCGAGATGCCGCGGTCGATCTGCAGGTAAAGCTGCATGACCGGCCAGAAGCCCTGCAGGAAGGGCTGCTGCCCTAGGGAACCGGTGAGATTGCCGGCGGCGATGCCCTCCTGCTGCGCCGGGCCGAGATCGAAGCCGTAAGCGCAGAACTTGTTCGTCCATCCCATCTGTTCCACCGCTTTGACGAGCGGCGGCGTGAAGACGTTGTTGGCCGTGAACGCCCCGACCACGTCGCCGCGCGACTCGAAGAGCGAAACGAGCGCGTTGACCGGATCGTTGGGGTTGGTATCGATGCCGACATTTTCCGGACCTGCATCGACCTTGAAGGCATCGAGCTTGCCGGCATCCTTCAGAGTCTTGACGATGGCATTGAAGGCGGCGGTGACGCGGTTGTTCACCTCAATGTTGCCCATTGCGGTCGACGAGGGCAGGACGATCGTACCGCTGGTCTTGCCGCTGTCGAGCACGCATTTGGCAAGCGCCTCGCCGCCGATCGCGGCGGCCGAAGCATCCTGGCCGGTATGGCTGATGCCGTTGCGGTTCAGCAGCGTGCCGTCAAAGGAATTCGTCGTGGCGACCGGAATGCCGGCCGCCTCCGCCGCCTTGACGATGTCGTTGTAGGCGCCGACCTGTGGTGTCGTCATGATGATGCCGTCTATGGTCGGATCACGGACGATCTGGTTCAGAATTTCGATCTCGCGGGCCGGATCGTCCACGGGCGATTCCGAACCGAGCAACAGGATCGTGGCGCCGATCATGTTGCCGGCCACCTTCGCCCCGACATAGACCGGATCGAAGAAGCCGTTGCCGGCCGTGTGCGTCACGATCGCAAACGTCAGGTGACCGTCAGCCGAATGGAAATCCTTGGTTTCCGGAGCTTCCTTGGCCGCCTCGTCGAAGCTATAGCCCCCGACGGCTTTCTCAACGCTGCCCGATTGCGCCAGTGCAGATGAAACGCCGAGTGATAACGCCGCGGCCGAAACCGCGCAGAGCAAAATTCGCCTCATTGCTTTCCTCCCTCGGATCACCGTGACTCCGGCTGGAAAATCCAGAACCTCACGTGATCGCTTCCCGTTGGATAGAGTGGGATCGGGTGGAAAACCGCGGACACTCCGCCTCCTCCCGCTCCATTATTTAGCGGGCGAAAGCCGTTCGAGCGCTTTTGTCGAGAGGGCGCCGAACGCTTCCTCCCATGCGCTATTCTCTGCGCAGATCCGGCGCAAGTAAATGGCGAAAAGTGTTACAAATGAGGGCGGCGTTCCTTCTCCGGCAAAAGACCTCTGCCGCTAGCGCTATCCATTTTGCGCAAGCTTTTTTCAACCGCGTTCTTCTGACAGTTGTTCGACAGGTTTGCACGCACAACATCCCGCCCCCACGGGCGCTCTCGGCTCGTGCTCATTCGAAAGGGAATAGGAATGGAAAGACGTAATTTCCTCAGGGGTTTGGCTCTTCTTGCCGCGTGCCCGCTCTGCGTCAAGACGGCATTCGCCGCAGAACGCGTGCACTGGAGCTACGAGGGCGAAGAGGGTCCCGAGCACTGGGGTTCCTTGGGCGAGGAGAACGGTGCCTGCTCGGCCGGCTCGCAGCAATCCCCCATCGACATCACTGGCGCCATCAAGGCCGATATCCCGGACCTCGCGACGGACTGGAAGAGCGGCGGCACGATCCTCAACAACGGCCACACGATCCAGGTAAAGGCTGCCCCCGGCGGCACGCTCAAGCGCGGCGACAAGACCTACGATCTGGTGCAATACCACTTCCACGCCCCGAGCGAACATCTGGTGGAGGGCAAGAGCTTCCCGATGGAGGTGCATTTCGTCCACAAGCACCCCGAAACGGGTGCGCTCGGCGTGCTCGGCGTGTTTCTGGTCCCCGGCGCCAGCAACCCGGCCTTCGCAAGCCTTGCCGCGAAGTTCCCGCGAGAGGCTGGCGAGGAAGCCGCGTTCGACTCCATCGATGCGAAAGGCCTCCTGCCCTCCTCGCTCAAATATTGGGCCTATGAAGGATCGCTCACGACCCCGCCCTGCAGCGAGATAGTGGACTGGATGGTGGCGATGGAACCGGTCGAGGTCGATCCCGCCGACATCAAGAAATTCACTGCGCTCTATTCGATGAACGCCCGGCCGGCGCTTTCCGCCAACCGCCGCTATGTGCTGAGTTCCAGCTGATCAGCCCATCAACCGTACCGCCTCGGCGCCTGTCGCTCGCCGGGGTGGTCCCGTTCCGGCCGTCGCTCGCCTGTCCGCCTGTTGAAAATGGTGCCTTTCGCTGCAAATGTCCTCTTGCGATGATTCAAGCAGCAACGAGGACAGGATGTTCGATCTCAACGGCAGGACCGCGTTGGTGACAGGCGGCGGACGCGGACTCGGGCTTGAAATGGCCAAGGCCCTGGCACGGGCAGGAGCCTGGACGGTGATCAATGGTCGCAGCCGGCAAAGTCTCGAAGGCGCGCAGAGGCGCGTTGCCGGCGAGGATATTGCCGTCGGGATCGCGCCGGGTGACATCACGCGCGACATCGAAACCATTCTTGAGCAAGCGACGGAGAAGACCGGGCAGCTCGACATCCTTATTCATGCGGTCGGCGAGCGGGATCGCCGCGGTACCGAGGCCATGGAGCCGCACGCATTCGCGGCACTGCTGAACACCGATCTGACGGCGGCCTACGCGGTGGCGAGAGCCGCCCTTCCCTATCTCAGACGCTCTTCGGCCGGCCGCCTGATCTTCGTGACCTCGATTGCCGCCTTCGCTGCGCGAGCCGGCGACCCCGCCTATACTGCGGCGAAAGGGGGGCTTTCAGCCTTGACGCGTTCACTGGCTGTGGAGCTTGGCGCCGACAATCTGACGGTCAACGCGATCGCGCCTGGCTGGTTTGCGACCGAGACCAATGCGCATCTCGCAGCCGACCCGGCGCTTAACGCCTTCGTCGACGTCCGCATTCCGCTGAAGCGCTGGGGCCGGCCTGAGGAGATCGCCCCGGCCGCCGTTTTCCTAGCCTCGCCAGCGGCAAGCTTCGTCAACGGCATCACGCTCACCGTCGACGGCGGGATGACCGTGCAGATGTGAAACCGGTGCCGGCCCCAATCCGGAACCTTGCTCCGACCCTCCGCGCTTTTGAGAGAATGAATAAGCAAGTCGCGCCAGCCGGAGCTGACGCGACTGCGCGTGTTAGTTTGTCGCGAGGGTGACGGGTGTCCCTCTGCGGAGCAGAGGCTGGACACCCGCGGATCACTCGGTGCAAGAGCTTAGCGGTCGTCGCTACGGTCGTTGTCGCTGCCGCCGTTGTCGTCATGGTCGCCGCCGCCGTTGTCGTCGTCGTCATGGTCGCCGCCGTTGTCGTCGTCGTCATCGCCGCCGCCATTGTCGTCGTCGTCATGGTCGCCGCCGTTGTCGTCGTCGTCATCGCCGCCGCCATTGTCGTCATCGTCGTCATCGCCGCCGCCGCCATTGTCGTCGTCGTCGTCATCGCCGCCGCCGTTGTCGTCGTCATCGTCATCGCCGCCGCCGGGGTTGCCGCCACCGGGGTTGCCACCGCCAGGGTTACCGCCGCCGGGGTTGCCGCCGCCGGGGTTGCCGCCGCCGTTGCCGTCGTCGCGGTCGTCGCCCCGTTCGTCGCTTAACGTCGGCGCGATCAGCGCAGTGGTCAACGGTGGGCATTGCCCGATTTCTGTTGCCGAGAGAATCTCGGCACGGTTCAACGCAATGCAGCAAAGCTCATAATTGCTCTCCGTAAGGGGACTGCACTGCGCAGCCGTCAGCACTGGCCGCTCGACCTCTTGGGCTTTCGCGGGAGCCGCCGACGCAAGCAAAGCGGCTGACATCAATGTCAGGCTGGAAGTCGTGAGAAGTGCCTCTAGAGTGCGCATTTTTGTTCTCCCTAAATTAGTATTCTCTCAAATGCACAATCTCGCGCAATGTTCCCGGCATTAAGTTGCGTGGCGCAAAGAGAGGGAGCGAACGCGTCCTCTGAATGCGCAGATTGTTTGGCTTGATGAGGTAACGTGAAGGACCAAAGACCGTATTACGTCGGCAGCCGGTCGCTGGAGCGGGACGAGGAAAGTCTAGGCGGTTTTCCGCCCGCATCCCAACAACTCTTTAGAATCAATCACGTTCATGATCTCGGGTGATCCGAATTCGTGATCAGCTGCGTGTTGCCGCCGCTTGGCTTGGCCAGTCGCTGCTCTGAGTGACAGTTACATGCTCGAAGGAAGCGAGACCAAGCTGGCTCTGCCTCGCCGCAGCGAAGGAGCGCAACCGCCTCGTAGCGACGCCGCAGGCGCTATCCCGCTTTCGCCTCCTCGTTGCCGCGCAGCATGTGGATGAGAGCGGAAAAATCCTCGCCGCCGTGGCCGAGCTTCTCGAAGAGGCTATAGAGCTGCGCCGCCTGCGCGCCCATCGGCGTCGCAGCGCCGCTCGCGCTGGCGGCTTGCTGCGACAGCTTCAGGTCCTTCAGCATCAGGCTCGCGGTGAAGCCGGGCTTGTAGTCGTTATTGGCGGGCGAAGTCGGCACCGGGCCGGGAACCGGGCAATAGCTCGTGAGGGACCAGCACTGGCCGGACGAAGTCGAGGCGACGTCGAAAAGCGCCTGATGGGAAAGACCGAGCCGTTCGGCGAGGACAAAGGCCTCGCACACAGCGGCCATGGAGACGCCGAGGATCATGTTGTTGCATATCTTCGCCGCCTGGCCGGCACCGGCATCGCCGCAATGGACGATCTTCTTGCCCATGGCTTCGAGAATGTGCTTACCGCGAGAAAAGGCGCCGTCGCTGCCGCCGACCATGAAGGTGAGCGTGCCCGCCGCCGCTCCCGCGGTGCCGCCGGAAACCGGCGCATCGAGCGAGGGGCAGCCCGCCTTGTCGGCGAATCCGTGGACCTTGCGCGCGCTTTCGACATCGATGGTCGAGCTATCGATCAAAAGCGTTCCCGGATCGACGAAGCCGAGCAGCTCATCCCAGACATAGAGAACATGCGAGCTTGCCGGCAGCATGGTGACGACGCATTCGGTCTCGCGCACGACTTGAGCGATCGAGCCGGCTATCGAAACGCCCGTCTTCGCGGCAGCATTGCGCGAGGCTTCCGACAGGTCGAAGCCGGTGACCGCGTGGCCCGCCTTCACCAGATTGGCGGCCATCGGTCCGCCCATATTGCCAAGCCCGATAAAGGCGATCTTCGTCATATGCCTCTCCTCCTCACCTCAAATCATGTCACAAGCGCCCGTCTGCCGCGCCTGTCCCCGCCCCCCGCCAAAGAGCGGCGCTCCGTCATTCCTGCCGAACCGCGCGAGCATCTCCGCCGTCACTTCCGACAGGCCGACCGACCATTTGGGATTGCGGTCCTTGTCGATCACGGCGGCGCGCACGCCCTCGTAGAAATCCGGATTGGAGAGCATGCCAAGCGTCGCCGCATATTCCCGCTCGAGGCACTCATCGAGCGCCCGGCTCGCGCGCCCGGCTCTCAGCAACGAGAGCGTCAGTTTGAGGCTGATCGCGGAGCGGCTCCTCAAGAGCTCAAGCGTCTCGAACGCGAAGTCCGAACCATCCTTCTCCAGCGCGCCGAGAATCTCCTCGACCGTGTCGAAGGCGAAGCAGCGATCGATGAGCGCAACATGGTCGAGGAGCAGCGAAGCCGGCGCTTCGCTGGAGACAGCATGGATCGTCTCCGAGATATCCTCCGCCGTGGCCGAGGCGGACAGCGAGCCAAGGGCCGCAATGAGTTCGCCCAACCTATGCGAGGGAACGAAGCTGTCGGCGAGCCGAGCATGGATGGCCGCCGCAGCGCCGATATCGCGTCCGGTCAATCCGAGATAGGTGCCGAATTCGCCGGGCGCATGCGGCAGGAGCCAGGTGGCGCCGATATCGGTGAAGTAACCGATCCCCGTCTCCGGCATGGCGAGCCGCGTCCTCTCCGTGACGATCCGGTGGCTGCCATGGGAGGAAACGCCGACCCCGCCGCCCATGACGATGCCGTCCATGATCGCAATATAGGGCTTGGCATAGCCGGAAATACGGCTGTTGACGATGAACTCCTCGCGCCAGAATTGCGCTCCCTCCTCGGGACGTTCGCGGCCGCTCTCATAGATCATGCGGATATCGCCGCCGGCGCAGAGCCCACGCTCGCCCTCGCCGGTAATGAGCACTGCCGCGATCGTCGGGTCACGCTCGAATTCGGTGAGCGCCGCGGCAATTGCCCGGATCATCGCCAGGTTGAGACTGTTCAGCGCGCGCGGCCGATTGAGCCGCAGCCTGCCGATCGCGCCTTGCCGCTCGACGATGACCTCCGGAAGCGTGGTCTGCATCTCCATGGAAAATCCTTCCTATTTCCGTCCCATGATGGCGCGCGACACGATCAGCCGCATGATCTCGTTGGTGCCTTCGAGTATCTGGTGCACCCGCAGGTCCCTGACAATCTTCTCGATGCCATAGTCGGCGAGATAGCCGTAGCCGCCATGCAATTGCAGCGCGTCGTTGGCAACGGCAAAGCAGCGATCTGTGACGAAGCGTTTGGCCATGGCGCAGAGCTTGGTCGCCTCCGGATCTCCGGCGTCGAGCGCGGCGGCCGCCCGCCAGAGGAAGGTGCGGGCGATTTCGAGGTCCGTCGCCATGTCGGCGAGACGGAACTGCAGCGCCTGGAATTCGCCGATGGCACGCCCAAAGGCACGCCGCTCCTGGACATAAGCGAGCGCCTTGTCGAACGCAGCCTGCGCGCCGCCGAGCGAGGCGGCGGCGATGTTGAGCCGGCCACCATCGAGGCCGGCCATGGCGATCTTGAAGCCTTCGCCCTCCGCTCCCAGCCGGTTCTCCGCCGGCACGCGGACATTGTCGAGCATCACTGCACGGGTCGGCTGGGCGTGCCAGCCCATCTTCTTCTCGTTGGCACCGAAAGTGAGGCCCGGCACATCCTTCTCGACGACGAAGGCGGAAATGCCCTTTGGCCCCTCCTCGCCGGTGCGCGCCATGACGATGTAGAGACCAGATTCGCCTGCGCCGGAAATGAACTGCTTCTGACCGGTCAGGAGATAGGCGTCACCGTCCCTCACCGCCTTGGTCTTGAGCGCTGCCGCGTCCGAGCCGGAACCGGGCTCCGTCAGGCAGTAGCTCGCGAGCGTCTCCATCGTTAAGAGCGGCGGAAGAAGCCGCTGGCGCTGCTCCTCCGTGCCATAGCGATCGATCATGCCGGCGCACATATTGTGGATCGAAACGAAGGAAGCGATCGATGGGCAGCCGGTTGCAAGCGCCTCGATGATCATCGCGGCGTCGAGGCGCGCCAAGCCCGTGCCGCCGATGTCGTCGCGGACATAGATGCCGGCCATTCCGAGCGCTGCGGCGGCCCGCAAAGTCTCTACCGGAAAATGCTTCTCCTGATCCCAATCGATCGCATGGGGCGCGAGCTCATCCCGCGCGAAATCGAACGCCACCGCGCGGATGGCTTGCTGCTCCTCCGACAGGCGAAAATCCATATGCTGTCCTCCCTGACCGGCATATTGATGCTGTGGCGCTGTAGTTACATCAAACATCGCACAGGCACAGACGCAAATTCTCACAGTATCTGTTCAAAAACGAACAGATCGAGAGAACGAGGCGGCTCACCTCTCGCTCAAACGATACGGCAGAGCGCCCCGCATGTCATGATCGACAATCAGCTTACGCTTCAATGGCGGCACGGCGCGGCTTGCACATTTGGTGCGCTCGCAGATGCGACAGGAGATGCCGATTGGATCGAAGGCGGCGCGGTTGCCGAGGTCCATGTCGTCGGCATAGACGAAGGCATCGGCATAGGAGATCTCGCAGCCAAGCGCGAGCGCGTAGCGTGGATGGGCGGCGCGGTAGCCGCCACCACCCTTGGTGATCTGGGTGGCGAGACAGAGGTAGCGCACCCCGTCCGGCGTCTCGGCGAGCTGGCGGATGATCCGGCCCGGTGTTTCGAAGGCCTGATGCACGTTCCAGAGCGGGCAGGCTGCGCCGAAACGAGCGAATTGCAGCTTGGCGGCGCTGTGGCGCTTGGTGATGTTACCCGCCCGGTCGATGCGCGCGAAGAAGATCGGTATGCCCTTCTGCCCCGGCCGCTGCAGCGTCGAAAGGCGGTGGCAGACCTGCTCCAGCGACGCGCCGAAACGGCCGGCAAGCAGCTCGATATCGTGGCGCAATTCGCGCGCGGCTTTCAGGAACGGTTGATAGGGCAGGACCAACGCGCCGGCGAAATAGTTCTGCAGGCCGATGCGGCAGATCTCGTAGGCCTCTTCCGTGCGAAAGCCGGCGCTTCCCGCCACCCGGTCGATCTCCTCGCGGGCGTGAAGCTGGGCAATCTGCAGCGCCAGCTGGAAGTCGCGCGTCGCCGCTGGGGCATAGGGGTTCAGGGTCAGGATGCGGGCGCGCGGATCGAAGCGGCGGATCGCCTCGTCGCCGGCCGCGCCCCGCACGACGCGCACGCCATGCCGCTCCTCGAGATAGCTCGCAAGTGCCGCGTGGTTGTCGCCATCGCCGAGGCCCAGCTCGCCTGCAAGCGCTTCGGCCACGGTGTCGATCTCGTGGATGTAGTTGTCGACGAAATGGAAGAAGTCGCGCACCTCCTCGTAAGGGGTCGTCTCGACAAAGGAGGCGCCGCGGCCGATGGTATCGTCGATGCTCGCGAGCTGTTCGCTGTTGCGCCGATAGGCCTGATGGCAGGCAATCAGCGCATGCGCCAGCCCCGGCGCGTTCTGGGCGACGAGCTTCAGTTCCTGCAGGCTCGGCGAATAGGTCTCGAACAAGGGGTCGCTCAAGGCCTCCGAAAGCGCCGACAGCAACCGGTCGCTTTCACCGGACGAGAGCTCGGCAATGTCGATCTGAAACTTCTCCGCGAGCGCCAGCAGCACTGCCGCGGAGACCGGCCGCTGGTTGTTCTCGATCTGGTTCAGGTAGCTCGTCGAGATGCCAATCCGCTCGGCGAACTGCCCCTGCGTCATCCGCTTCGCTTCCCGGAGGTCTCTGACTTTGCGGCCGATATAGAGCTTGCCGATCGCCATGTTCGCAACTTCGCAATTTACATTTCACATTTTTGTACATTCCACATTTGCACATCATCGGCTGTTTTGCCATCCAGTCTTCGGCGCTATTGCGAAGGCCGACAAGCCTCTGCACAATCAAATAAAACGGGAGGAGACCGATGCGCGCGATACTGGAACAGGTTGAGGCCCGCCGGGCCGAGGCTCGGGTCGGCGGCGGCGAGCGCCGTATCGCCGCACAGCACGGCAAGGGCAAGCTGACGGCCCGCGAGCGCATCGACGTGCTGCTCGACGAGGGCTCCTTCGAAGAATACGACATGTATGTCACGCACCGCTGCGTCGACTTCGGCATGGAGAACCAGAAGATCGCTGGCGACGGCGTCGTCACCGGCTGGGGCACGATCAACGGCCGGCAGGTCTATGTCTTTTCTCAGGACTTTACCGTGCTCGGCGGCTCGCTCTCCGAGACGCATGCCCAGAAAATCTGCAAGATCATGGACATGGCGGCGCGCAACGGCGCGCCGGTCATCGGTCTTAACGACTCCGGCGGCGCCCGCATTCAAGAGGGCGTCGCATCGCTTGCCGGTTATGCCGAGGTCTTCCGCCGCAACGCCGAGGTCTCCGGCGTCATCCCACAGATCTCGGTGATCATGGGGCCGTGCGCCGGCGGCGCGGTCTATTCGCCAGCCATGACCGACTTCATCTTCATGGTGCGCGATTCGTCCTACATGTTCGTGACCGGACCGGATGTCGTGAAGACGGTGACGAACGAGATCGTAACGGCGGAGGAGCTCGGCGGCGCGCGTACGCACACGACGAAATCCTCTGTCGCCGACGGCGCCTACGAGAACGACATCGAAGCGCTCGAGCACGTGCGGCTGCTCTTCGATTTCCTGCCCTTGAACAACCGCGAGAAGCCGCCGGTCCGGCCCTTCCACGACGATCCCGCGCGCATAGAGATGCGACTCGACAGCCTGATCCCGGACAGTGCCGCCAAGCCCTACGACATGAAGGAACTGATCCTCGCTATTGCCGACGAGGGCGACTTCTTCGAGCTGCAGGCGAGCTTCGCCCGCAACATCATCGTCGGCTTCATCCGCATCGAGGGCCAGTCGGTCGGCGTCGTCGCCAATCAGCCGATGGTGCTCGCCGGTTGCCTCGACATCGATTCGTCGCGGAAAGCGGCCCGCTTCGTGCGCTTCTGCGACGCCTTCTCGATTCCGATCCTGACGCTCGTCGATGTACCTGGCTTCCTGCCGGGCACGGCGCAGGAATATGGCGGCGTCATCAAGCACGGCGCCAAGCTGCTCTTCGCCTATAGCCAGGCGACCGTGCCCATGGTGACGCTGATCACGCGGAAAGCCTATGGCGGCGCCTATGACGTCATGGCTTCGAAGCACATCGGCGCCGACGTCAACTATGCCTGGCCGACGGCCGAGATTGCGGTGATGGGCGCCAAGGGCGCAACCGAGATCCTTTACCGCTCCGAACTCGACGACCCCGACAAAATCGCCGCGCGGACGAAGGAATACGAGGCGCGCTTCGCCAACCCCTTCGTCGCCGCCGAACGCGGCTTCATCGACGAGGTGATCATGCCGCACTCCTCGCGCCGCCGTATCGCCCGCGCCTTCGCTTCGCTGCGCAACAAGCAAGTCGAGACCCGCTGGCGCAAGCACGACACGATTCCGCTCTGACGGAGCGCGCCATGAGACCGGAGCCGAAAACAAAGATGACGCCTGAAGCCCGCCGCGATCATGGGCGGATGCTGCGCTACATGGCCCTCAACTGCCTTTACGGCGTGCTCGTCGGTGTGGCCACCGCTGGCGCGCTGATCTGGCTCGACATCGGCACGGTCGGCACACTGATCGCACGTTCAACCGATCCCCTGCTGGCTACAGCCACGGTGCTTGTCCCTTTCGCGCTTGTTTTTGGCGGCGCGGCGGCAGCCTCATCGATTGCCTTGCTGCCCTACCGGCGGAAATTCAGGCGCTGACGCGACGGAAAGGATTCAAAGAGAAACGTATGTTCAATAAAATCCTCATCGCCAATCGCGGCGAGATCGCCTGCCGCGTGATCCGCACCGCCAAGAAGCTCGGAGTTCCGACCGTCGCCGTCTATTCGGATGCCGACCGCGACGCCATGCATGTGCGCATGGCGGACGAGGCCGTCCATATCGGCCCCTCGCCCTCCAGCCAGTCCTATATCGTCATCGACAAGATCCTTGATGCGGTGCGCAATACCGGCGCGGATGCCGTCCATCCGGGCTATGGCTTCCTTTCCGAAAACGCCGCCTTCGCCAAGGCGCTGGAGAAGGAGGGCGTCACCTTCATCGGCCCGCCGGTCAAGGCAATCGAGGCGATGGGCGACAAGATCACCTCGAAGAAGCTGGCAGCGAAAGCCGGCGTCTCCACCGTTCCCGGCCATATGGGCCTGATCGAGGACGCCGACGAGGCGGTGCGGATTGCCTCCTCGATCGGCTTCCCCGTGATGATCAAGGCGTCGGCCGGCGGCGGCGGCAAGGGCATGCGGATTGCCTGGAACGAGCGCGAGGCGCGCGAGGGCTTCCAGTCGTCGAAGAACGAGGCGAAGAGCTCCTTCGGCGACGACCGCATCTTCATCGAGAAATTCGTGACCGAGCCGCGCCATATCGAGATTCAGGTGCTCGGCGACAAGCATGGCAATGTCCTCTATCTCGGCGAGCGGGAATGCTCGATCCAGCGGCGGAACCAGAAGGTCATCGAGGAGGCGCCCTCACCCTTCCTCGACGAGAAGACGCGCCGTGCCATGGGGGAGCAGGCGGTGGCACTTGCCAAGGCCGTCGGCTATCACTCGGCCGGCACGGTCGAATTCATCGTCGACGCGAAGCGCAATTTCTACTTCCTCGAAATGAACACCCGGCTGCAGGTAGAGCATCCGGTGACGGAGCTCGTCACCGGCCTCGATCTGGTCGAACAGATGATCCGCGTCGCCGCCGGCGAGAAACTCTCTTTCGGCCAGAAGGACGTGAAGCTCGACGGCTGGGCGATCGAAAGCCGGCTCTACGCCGAAGACCCCTACCGCAATTTCCTGCCGTCGATCGGCCGGCTGACGCGCTACCGGCCGCCGGAGGAAGGACGTCAGCAGGATGGCACCGTCATCCGCAACGACACCGGCGTCTTCGAAGGCGGCGAGATCTCGATGTACTACGATCCGATGATCGCCAAACTCTGCACCTGGGGGCCGGACCGGACGACGGCGGTCGAGGCGATGGCGGATGCGCTCGACGCTTTCGAGGTCGAGGGCATCGGCCACAACCTGCCCTTCCTTTCCGCCGTAATGCAGCAGGAGCGTTTCCGCGAGGGGCGGCTAACCACCGCCTATATCGCGGAGGAATTTGCCGACGGCTTCCGCAACGTGGAACCGGATGAGGTATCGGCGAGAAAGCTCGCCGCAGTGGCGGGGATCATCAACCAGGCGCTACAGGAACGCGCCAGCCGGATCTCCGGTACGATCGGCAACCATCGCCGCATTGTCGGCCACGAATGGGTGGCCCGCCTCGGCGAACGCGAATTCGAGCTGACGGTCGAAGCCTCGGCCGATGGCACCTACATCCGTTTCGCGGGCGGCGGCACCATTTCGGCCGCGACCGATTGGGTGCCGGGCCGCACGCTCGCCACCTTCAACATCGACAATCATCAAATGGCCGTGAAGGTCGATCTCGTCGGAACCGGAATCCGGCTGCGCTGGCGCGGGATCGACGTCATGGCGCGGGTGAGAAACCCGCGGGTCGCCGAGCTCGCCCGGCTGATGCCGAAGAAATCGCCGCCGGACACGTCGAAGATGCTGCTTTGCCCGATGCCGGGCGTCGTTACCTCGATCGCGGTCAAGGCGGGCGACACCGTCGAGGCAGGACAGGCGATCGCCGTCGTCGAGGCAATGAAGATGGAAAACATCCTAAGGGCGGAAAGGCGCGCGACGGTGAAACGCGTGGCGATCAATGCCGGCGCGAGCCTCGCGGTGGATGAACTGATCATGGAGTTCGAGTGATGGCGCAAGCCGGGCCCCTCATCTTTGCGGCTTGCCCCTCACCCTAGCCCTCTCCACGCGAGCAGGGAGAGGGGACTTGGGCGGCATATCCCTTCTCCCCGCGCGCAGGGAGAAGGTGGCGGCAGCCGGATGAGGGGCTCAACCTGCCGCGACTGGAATTTATTCGGAGTGGACCGATGACCGACAAAACCATCAAAGATTGGGAGGCCCTCGCCGAGAGGGAGTTGAAAGCCTCCCCCGAAAACCTCGTCTGGCACACGCCGGAAGGCATCGACGTGAGGCCGCTCTACACGCAGGACGACCTTGCCGGCATTGGCGATCTCGGCTCGCTGCCCGGCTTCGAACCCTTCGTGCGCGGCCCACGCGCGACCATGTATGCGGGCCGCCCCTGGACGATCCGTCAATATGCCGGCTTCTCGACGGCGGAGGCCTCGAACGCCTTCTACCGCCGAAACCTTGGCGCCGGTCAGCAGGGTGTCTCCGTCGCCTTCGACCTCGCCACCCACCGCGGCTATGACAGCGATCACCCGCGCGTCGAGGGCGACGTCGGCAAGGCGGGGGTCGCGATCGACTCGGTCGAGGACATGAAAATCCTCTTCGACGGCATCCCGCTCGAAAAAATCTCCGTCTCGATGACCATGAACGGCGCGGTGATCCCGATCCTCGCCTCCTTCATCGTCGCCGGCGAGGAACAGGGTGTCCCGCGCGAAAAACTTTCCGGGACCATCCAGAACGACATCCTCAAGGAGTTCATGGTCCGCAACACCTATATCTACCCGCCGGAACCCTCGATGCGGATCGTCGCCGACATCATCGAATATACGGCGAAGGAGATGCCGAAGTTCAATTCGATCTCGATCTCCGGCTATCACATGCAGGAGGCCGGTGCGACGCTCATACAGGAGCTTGCCTTCACCCTTGCCGACGGGCGCGAATATGTGCGCGCGGCGCTCGCCAAAGGCTTGAACGTCGATGATTTTGCCGGGCGGCTCTCCTTCTTCTTCGCAATCGGCATGAACTTCTTCATGGAGGCGGCGAAGCTGCGCGCCGCGCGGCTCCTCTGGACGCGGATCATGAAGGAGTTCAAACCCGAGAAGGCGTCCTCGCTGATGCTCCGGACCCATTGCCAGACCTCGGGTGTCTCGCTTGCCGAGCAGGATCCCTACAACAACATCATCCGCACCGCCTTCGAGGCGATGTCGGCGGTGCTCGGCGGCACGCAGTCGCTTCACACCAATTCCTTCGACGAGGCGATCGCGCTGCCGACGGACTTCTCCGCCCGCATCGCCCGCAACACGCAACTGATCCTGCAGCATGAGACCGGGGTGACGAAGGTCGTCGATCCGCTCGCCGGCTCCTATTACGTCGAAAGCCTGACGAACGAACTTGCTGAAAAAGCCTGGGCGCTGATCGAGGAAGTGGAAGCGCTCGGCGGCATGACCAAGGCGGTCAATGCCGGCCTGCCGAAGCGGTTGATCGAGGAGGCGGCGACGCGGCGTCAGGCGGCGGTCGACCGTGGCGAGGAGGTCATCGTCGGCGTCAACAAGTATCGGCTCGAAAACGAGCACCCGATCGACATTCTCCAGATCGACAATGGCGCAGTCCGAACCGCACAGATCAAGCGCATCGAGGAGACCAAACGTCGCCGCGACTCGCAGAAGGCTACGGAGACACTGAGGGCACTCACAGAAGTGGCGAGAAGTGGCAAGGGCAATCTGCTTGCTGCGGCGATCGAGGCGGCACGGGCGCGTGCGACCGTCGGCGAAATCTCCGATGCGATGCGTGAGGCCTTCGGCGACTACACCGCCGTCCCGGAAGTCGTCACCGACATTTACGGCAAGGCCTATGAAGGCGACCCGGAGATTGGCGTGCTCTCCGAGCGGCTCGGCGAGGTAACGAAGCGGCTCGGTCACAAGCCGAAGGTCATGGTGGCGAAGCTCGGCCAGGACGGTCACGACCGCGGCGCCAAGGTGATCGCATCGGCCTTCAGCGATATCGGCTTCGATGTCGTCGCCGGCCCTCTGTTCCAGACGCCGGAAGAAGCGGCCGACCTGGCGCTCGCCGAAGAGGTGACCGTCGTCGGCGTCTCTTCGCTCGCCGCCGGCCACAAGACGCTGATGCCGCAACTGGCGCAAGCGCTGAAGAAGCGCGGCGGCGAGGACATCATCGTCGTCTGCGGCGGCGTCATTCCGCGGCAAGATTATCAGTATCTGATGGATAACGGCGTCTCCGTCATCTTCGGGCCCGGCACCCATGTGCTCGATGCCGCCCGCGCGGTGCTCGACCTCATCGAAGGCAAGCGGCGGAACGTCTGAACCCCGCATTGGCGCTTGCCTTCTCTCGCGCAGGGGAGAGAATTGGAGAGAGCCGCACGCCACGGACGGACCGGAGAAGGCCACGGGTGACTGCGACGGATCCTGCGTGGGAGATCAAATCCGGGAGGACGGCAATGCGGAAGCTGCAATCGCAGGGAGTCCATCACATCACCTTGGTGGGCGCGGACCGCCAGACATCGATCGACTTCTGGGAGGGCATTCTCGGCATGCCCTTCGTCTTCGAGCAGCCGAATCTCGACAGAGCGTCGGAAAGCCATCTCTATTTCGATCCGGGCGACGGGCGGCTGATCACCGTCTTCACCGACGAGAACCGCAAACCCGACCCGAAACGCACCTCGACGGACATCGGTTGCGTGCATCACATCGCCTTCGCCGTCTCGCGCGCCACGTTCCAACAGGCGGTCGAGCGTTTGACCGAGCGGGAGATCAAGCATAGCGGCGTCAAGGATCGCGGCTTCATGGATTCGATCTATTTCGAAGACCCGCTCGGCCTCCTGATCGAGCTCGCCTCCTATCGATTCGAGCCGCCGGCCGGCCACAGCCATGCCGAGGTGCTGATGGAGGCGCACAAGATCCGCCTCGCCCGCGGCGACTACGCAATCGCCGAAGTGCATCTCGCCGATGCGATCGAGGCGCTGATCGAGCGCTCGCGACTGACGCTGTCGGCCGATCGGTCGCCGAAGGACCCATATGGATCGCCATGAGTCCAGTTCGTTCGGTTTCATGGCGATTGCAACGGAAGAAGGGAGAGCAGAAATGGCCCCGATAAAACTCAACGTGATCAAGCCGAGCGTCAACAATATGACCGTTCGCGTGTTCTTGCGGGCGGCAAATCTCGACTTCATCGAGCACGATGTCTACGGCCAGACACGCTCGGCCGAATATCTGGCGCGTTGCCCCTCGCATCTGACGCCGATGATCGAAATGAGCGATCTGCCCAGGGGAGCGCTGTGGGAGAGCTGCGCGATCATGCAGTATCTCTGCAACAAGCACGGGCTCGACGACTTCTATCCGAAGAATCCCGAAAAGCGCGCGATGATCGACAGCGCCATGTTCTACCTGATCGGGACTTTCTATCCGCACCTCGCCCGCGCCACCTATCCCATCCTTAGGTTCCCGCAATATCCAGGCGAAGTCGGCTACAGCGAGGCCGACCATGACGCCAAGGAGCAGGCGCGCAAGGCTGCTGCAGACGCGCTCGCCGAACCGCTCGAGGTCTTCCACACGTTCTATATGTCCGGAAAACCGTTCATCGGCGGCGACAAGCCGTCGATCGCCGATATCCGTCTTGCCGCGACCCTCGAGTTTCTCGAGGTGATCGATTATCCGCTGCCCGCCTGGGCAACCACCTACATGGAGACGATGGAAAGGTCCCTGGGCAGCGCCTATTCCGAACCCGCCGCCGACGTGCGCGGCTATATCGACTATGTGAGGGCCCAGAGGCAGGAGGAGCTGACGGGGATCGCATGAGCAAGACCGCGGTGGGTCACGAAGCTAGGAGAATGAGGCCGGTCGCGCCGAGCGCCAGCGTCCAGAGCCGATCGAAATTGAACCATGTGGAGCGCAACACGGCAAGACCGAGCCATGCGTAGATGACGAGCGCAATCGCCGCGATCACGGCGAGCATCGCGGCGGTATGGACGGCCACTGCGGCAAGCGATACCGAAAGGGAGCTGGTCGTTCCGGCGGCAGCGCTCTGATCGGCGAGGCAGAGGCTCAGGACCGCCGGCACGAGCATCAGCCCCGCCCCGTGGCTCGTCGACATCAGAAAGGACCAGAGCGCGAGTCCCGCCATGCCGGTTCGCATGCCGACGGTCACGCGATGGCGGTGTCCGTAAAGCCCGTAATAGCCGGCAAGCGCGAGAATGAACACGGCAGCCGCGAGTTGCAGGCTACGCAAATCCATGACCGTTCCGAACACAACGACCGCGGCCAAGACAAGCGTAATGGAAGCCGCGTGACCGGCGGCGATCGGCACGAGGGACAGCCAGACGAGCCGCGCGCTTTGCCCGTGAAGCCCGAGCGCCACCGCGAAGAGCCAGCCCATCGCCGGGTTGGCACCATGGAACGCGCCGAGGCCGGCGAGCGAGAGCCAGGGCCAGATGCTGGTCATCCGTTTCCTTGCGTCCGCACGGACCCGCTCCCTTAAGGATAGCAATAGGAATCGGACGAGCAGTCGCCGCCTTCGAGCCGCACCTGATGCGGGCGGTGACCCTTCGGCCAATCGACGAAAAAGTTCTCGTCGAAGGCAATTCCGCCATCGTCGCCGACGTCGAGCTTCACCATCCAGCCGTCGATACCCTCCGGATAAAATTGCGGGTCGATCGCGCCGTAAAGCGAATTGGTGAAATAGACCCGTTTGCCGTCGCGGCTGATTTCCACCATCTGCGGCCCGCCATTGAGCGCGCCGTTCGCTGCCTTCGGGTGGCTCGCACGCGAGACGATCCCGCCGACCCGCACGCGACCCGCCTCCCTTGGCGCCAGGGGATCGGAGACGTCGTACTGGATCATGTCGCCGGTCCCCCAGCAGGAGACGTAGAGAAAGCGATCGTCCATCGAGAGATCGATATCGGTCACCAGCGGAGGAACGGCTTTGAAGCCCTTGAGCAACGGTGGCAGGAGGTCCGGGTCGGCAGGCTCCGCCGGGATCTCGACCACCTTCTTGACCGCCCAACTGTCGCCTTCGCGATACCAGGTCCAGATCGATGCCGATAGATCCTTGAGGCTGATGACGCAGCCGACGAAACCATAGGCCTTCGTGGGATCATGGGCCGGCCGCAGTTCGAAGACGAGCTGATGCTCCTCGCCGAAATCGATCTCTTGCACGTGCTTGCGCTTGTGCAGATCCCAGAAATGCAGCCTGCGGCCATATTTCGAGCCGAGAAGCACTTCGGGAACGAGGCCGTTCTCGAACGTATCCGGTGTGCCCCATTCGCTGGTAATCATCGTGTCGTGGCCAAGATGCCACCAGAAATCATAGGCGAGTTTCTGCGGGCCGCGGTCCATCTCCCATTGGCCAAGCACGTCAAAACTGTCGTGGTCGAGCAGGAAGATGCCGCCGGGCGCCTTGCCGTCACGATCGGCAAGGGCGTTGACGTAAATCCCCTCGGGCCCGCAATGAGTCGTGTGCAGCCGCGAATAATTGGCCTTTTCGGCTATTTCCGACGGCTCGATGACACGGACGATCTGCGGTTTCCTCGGGTCCGGCTTCGTATCGATGATGTGCAGCCGCGACGATCTGAGCCCCGGCACCACGAGATAGCGGCGCTCGACATGCGGATGCGGCGCATTCGGACACAGGCATGACGAACAGGCGTTCCAGCCGAAGTGATGCAGCTCGTCACCGACATTCGGCATGTCCACCTGCCCGACGATCTGCGAATAGGTCGAAGATGCGGGATCGACATCGACGACGGCGATTGCGTCGGGCCTCGTCCGGTCCGGGTCGAAGGCGGCGACATAGGCAAGGGTCTCTTTCGGAGCCTTTGCAGCCATTCGCGGAGATGGATAGAAGGAGGGATCGGGTCGCCACGTCGCCATTTCTATACCCCCTCGGGATACAATGCGTGGATCCTGATGCAGGATTAACAGATGCGGCAAAAAGTCGTCGGAAATGGGGCGGTTTTGCCTTGTTCCAAAGGTCGCAAAGCGAGGACCAGGTGACGGGATTCGAGTTCGATGCAGAGCTGTGGCTCTATCCGGGAAAGGGCGGCTGGCACTTCGTCACCGTGCCCCCGGATATCGCCCGGCAGATCAGGGTCACAGCCGAACCGAAAACGCGCGGCTGGGGGAGCGAGCCGGTCATCGCGCGCACCGGCAAGACCCAATGGACAACCTCGATCTTCCCGGACAAGGCCTCGGGCTCGTTTCTCCTACCGGTAAAGGCGGAGGTTCGGCGACTGGAGAAACTTGCGGCCGGTGAAACCATCCGGATTCACCTGATCCTGGGCGGTTAATGCTGGGTGATGAAACTTTGAAGCCCTTTTTCGCCTCGTTGTGAAAAGTTGATGTCGGAGCCGAAGTACCGGTTTCGACCCATTGCAGAAATCGGGCTTCACGTGCCGAACGACAAAAAAGTACGCTCTGCAGACGTCCGACGATAGCACCTGAGCATTGCACCCGTTGCGCTTTGTGCCGGAGATCTGATGGCCGCGGCTAGACTATTCTTGCTTCCGCGAGAAACGGCAGCATAAGCGCTGAAACTCTCTGCGGGTCTTCCCAATGCGGATTATGTCCATACCCGTCGAGTGTGACGGATCGCACAGAGGGGAATGCCCGGGCAAGTGCCTCACGATGCGAGCCGTCAAAGAGCGGATCCGTCGAGCCACCGATACAAAGCACCGGCGCGGGGACCCGCATGGCGCTGCGCCGGAGATCGGTGTCAGCGAAGCCATCCAGGATGCCATGCCAGACGGCCGCCGGCATCCCCGCTGCGTCCATCCTCATCTTCGACAGAAATTCGGGGTCCACAGGTCGGCTGCAGGAATACCAGTCACGGAGAAATTGCCCTGAGGGGTCTATCGGATCGCGAAGTGCGCAGATTTCGCGCGAAAGTGGGCTGCTGCCAAAATCCGGCCTCAGGCTTGCAGACAGAAGCACGAGCGCGCTCACGTCATTCCGACGCCGAGCGGCAAGCTCGATCGCTGTCATGGCGCCCATGGAATGGCCGATCACAGCAAGCTGCGAGAGGCCCAAGAACGCCAGAAACCGATCAATGCTCGCGGCAAAATCACTGACGCGCATGGCGTCGCCCATAGCGGAGGCACCGTGTCCGGGAAGATCGGGAATGATCAGACGGTAGCCGGCAAGAAAGGGCTCAAGCGCGCAAAAGCTGCGACTGGTGTCAGAAAAGCCGTGCAGCAGCAGAAGCGTAGGGCCGCTTCCACCGCTGTCGACGAAAGCGATCGGCCTTCCTCCCGGCAATTCGACGCGCCGCTTGCGGCGATGCCAATCGTTCTCAAGGCTACACATCATAGGCCGAGCGCGGTCTTCACCGCGGCGAGGCCCGCTTGGCCGTCGAAAGTCGACACCCGGGCCAGCCAGGTTTCCAGCCGCTTTGGCTCGTCTTTTATCGATTTCAGAGCGGCCTCTTCCGGTTCCAGTCCATCGTTCATGATGTAGGACATGCCGCGGTTCTCGTACTCGACATCGAAAACGAGGTTGTTCAAGAGCTTCGCGACGTTGGGGCACTCCTGTAGGTAGCCCTGGCGCACTTGGGTGGATACCGTTGCCGCACCGAAATTCGGACCATAGAACTTGTCGCCGCCGGTCAGATACTTCATGTCGAAGACGGTGTTCATCGGGTGCGGGGCCCAACCCTGGAAAACGATGAACGACTTGTCGCGTGTCCGGCGGGTCACTTCCGAAAGCATGCCCTGCTCGCTCGACTCCACCACTTCCCACTCCTCAAGGCCGAGGGCCGGGTCCTTGATCGCGTCGAGCATCAGTTGGTTCGAGCCGGGCTCGATGCCGTAGAGCTTCCGTTCGAATTTATCGGCAAACTTTCGTAGGTCGGAAAAATCCCTGACGCCCGCTTCCCAGACGTAAGTGGGAACGGCGAAGGTGTATTTCGCACCCTCAAGATTGGTCCGAACCGTCTCGACCGACCCATCCTCTTTGTACGGCTTGTAGTAGGCGACCATGGCAGGGTCCCAGTAGCCGAGAAACACGTCGAGGTCCTTGCTCTTCAGGCTCGTGTAGATGACGTCGATACCAAGAAGCTGGCTCTTGGCCTCGTAACCCAGCGCCTTCAGCAAGATCAGACCCACCCCGGTTGTAAAGGCAAGATCATTCCACCCCGGCTCGGCCATGCGCACGGTTTTGCAGCTTTCCGGCTCTGCCGCAAACACAGGGGCGGCAATGGCAAGGAGGGCAAGCGCCGCAGTCCCCGCTTTCAAAGATCGTTTCATCGTATTCCCCTTTTATCCCATCGGTCATTTTATTATCCCATGGGTCAATTATTGATCTTTCCGGAAAGTTGTCAAATGTGGACGAAAGTGAGGGCGCGCAAATGAGACTGACCAAAATTAGCGATATCCGAAAACGTGAACTCAGACGGGCGGCGTTCGAGGTCCTGCAGCGCGAAGGCATGGCGGGGGCAACGCTGGAGAAGGTCGCCGCTCACGCAGGCGCATCAAAGGGCATCGTCCTGCACTACTTCGCCAACAAGCAGGAGCTGTTTGAGCATGCGATGCGCGAGGCCAATGCGGCGCTGAAGGATGCCGTGGTGGCGCGCTTGAACCGGGCCACCACCCTGTTAGAGCGACTGGAAGCGATCATTGAAGGCAACTTCGAGGACCGCTTCTTCCAGCCGTCCATCTGCCATGCCTGGCTATCGCTCTGCGCCGAGGTGCCGCGGGAACCGCAGCTAGCGCGCATCCAAAAAGTAATTCATGCGCGGATGCGATCAAATCTCATGTCGGCACTGGTTCATCTTCTGCCAGAGGACGATTGCGACGCCGCCGTTCTTGGTATTACCGCGCTAATCGACGGGCTGTGGCTGCGACTAGGTCTGCAGTCGGAGGGCCTGACACGTGAAGATGCACTTCGCCAGATGCGCGACTATCTTTCTCATCGGCTGCCCTCCGTCGCCGCATCAGGGTGAGTCGACCATCTCTAAGCCTGCACGCGAAGGCGGAATAAACGTTCTGGATCCCCCCGACTCTTCTGCAGCGCCGCTAACGTGAAAAATCGACCCTTTCCGATTGTACAGACGTCTCCGCCGCTGCTGCTGCCGGGGACACGGCAACTTTCGAGGCCTGGTGGGCATTTTCCGCGGGAAAGGCCAACGGCTTCATGTTTCTGGCGTTGGCCGTTGCCGTGATCGCCGGCAAAGAGGCGCAGACCGCTACCGAACCACGCCGGCCTGGGCATCGTACATCGCAGTCGTCGCCGGAATTGGAGCCTTCCTCGGCTGGCCCCTGGGTATGTGGTTCGGAGTCACCCTGGGCAGCTTCATCTGGGTGGCGGCATCACTGGTGATGTCGCTGTGGACACTTTGGTTCGGCCTGGGTTTAGCGCGGACCAAGATCGGACTGCGGCCTCACAATGGGGGGGGAAATCGAGCCAGTAGCGGGAGCGTAGCGAGCGACCCGCTCGCTGACCGCGGCGGCGGCGGGATGGATCGCTTCACGCCGTTGAAACTGCCTCGGCGCGCGAATTGCTGAGTGGACCATATGCTTGCAGTTGGCGCGATAAAGCCGCTCCAGCAGCCGGAGCGAAAGGCAAGATTTCCGCATTGCTGCCATTCGGCGCTTTACACAGCAACTTCCGGACTCCACCCTCTCGTGACGCTGATGAAGGCGTACTCTCGACCCATTGCTGCCGTTTGAGCAGCGGTCACAGCTTGCCTCCGGGCTAGGCTCTGCTCGTTGACTGAGGCATGCTCTGAGGGTTAGAGCCGCTGGACAAGCTCGCGTCCGATCAATTTGGGCGGCTCGCTCCGCAGCACGAGAGATGTGGTGACCGCACCGAAGCGCGCAATGGAATCGACGATCGTCTCCAGCTCTCCCGGTGACGGGACCAGCACCTTCAGTAGAAAGCAGTCCTCACCCGTCAGCCGCAACACCTCGATGACCTGCGGCATTTCGGAAAATTGTTTCAGGCACGCGCGAATGTGTTCATGAGTTGTGCGCAGCCGGACGACCGCCATCATTCCTAATCCAAGGGTGGCGGGATCGATCCGGGCGCTGTAGCCGACAATGATTCCCCTCTCCTCGAGGCGCTTCACCCTTTCCGACGTTGCTGGCTGCGACAGGCCGATTTTGCGCCCGAGCTCGGAGATCGCAATTCGGCCGCTCTCCTGCAGCGCCTCGATGATTGCAATGTCGGTCGGATCCAGAGGGGAATGATTATGTCGAGTGAGCAAGGCATTTGACCTTTAATCTATCGGGATTCAGCCACGTTTTCCGATAATTCCCCATTCGGTGCGGCGATGGAAGCTGCCATCTTTCGATCTACCCAATAGAATAGGAGTGAACGCATGGCCGAAATCATTGTCCTGCCCGGCATCGGCGGCTCGGGAGAGACGCATTGGCAGACTTTTTGGGAGCGTGCAAATCCACGCGCACGGCGTTTTCAACCCGAGAGCTGGGATCAGCCGGACTTGGTCGACTGGATCGAAGCGCTGGACCGCGCCGTCGCCGCCGCAGACGAACCGCCGCTGCTGGTTGCGCATAGTCTCGCCTGCCTTCTGGTGGGCCATTGGCAGCGCGCCTCTTCTCTTGCTGTGGCAGGGGCGTTTCTCGTCTCCGTGCCCGATCCGCAATCCGAGGCCTTTCCGGCAGCGGGGGCCGCATTCGCCGCTGTGCCCGAGGGCAGGTTCCGTTTTCCCTCGCTGATCGTCGCAAGCTCCGATGATCCCTATGGCGAGATCGAGTATGCCAGGACAAGGGCGGCACAGTGGGGCAGCGGCATTGTCGAGGTCGGCGCACTCGGACACATCAACAGCCGCAGCGGGCTTGCGGACTGGCCAAGCGGCTTGGTCCTCTTTCGGGCCTTTGCAGCGGGGACCAAATGCATGGAAGGGTGAGACCTACAGATACTGATGGTCGCGAGAGTGGACCAATCGACACCCATAATGCGTTAGCTGAAAGCTCACTTTCCACCCTTCTGCGTCTTTCGGGGAACGTGAAAAATCGACCCCTTTCGGACCTACACGGCGATCTGCCTGAAGGTCTGGTTAGTTGGGGTCAACGCACTTTGCGGATGGAAAGCAGCAGGCGTTCGCGCGTTTTGTCGGGAGACGCCGCGTGTAGCGCCGGGCCGTGCAGGACAGAGCGCCAGCACAAAAAAGCTAAGGCCCCGGAACCGCTGCTTTACCTCCCATAACGGCGGCTGAAGCTTCAGCGTCGCCTCGATCGAACGCTCGTCGCCCATAATCTCCGATGAGTGACCCGTCAGTTCAGCAACCAGGAAAGGATGCACCTCTAGCTACGAGGCATCGGTGGAGAACTTGTGTATCGTAGTCGATTTCAGCGTTTCGCCCGGTTTCAACACCGTCGTCGGAAAAGACGGCTTGTTCGGCGAATCCGGAAAGCGCTGCGTCTCGAGGCAGAAGCCGTCGGTCTGGCGGTATTGCTGACCGGCCGGGCCGACGAGCGTCGAATCGAGGAAGTTGCCGCTGTAGAACTGGACGCCGGGCTCGGTGGTCGAGATCTCCATGATCCGGCCCGAGCGCGGTTCGTAGACGCGCGCGGCGAGCGAAAGCCCACTGCCCGACCGGTTCAGCACGTAGTTGTGATCGTATCCGCGACCATGGACCAGCTGCGGGTCGTTCGAGCGGATGCGTGCGCCGATCGGCATTCCTTGGCGGAAGTCGAACGGCGTGCCGGTCACCGAGGCGAGCTGCCCGGTCGGGATCAAGGTGGCATCGACCGGCGTGTAGCGATCGGCGTTGATCGTGAGGATGTGATCGTCGATCCCGCCCGTGCCGTCGCCTGCGAGATTGAAGTAGGAATGGCTAGTGAGGTTAACGACGGTCGGTTTGTCCGTCGTCGCTTCGTAGTCGATGCGCAGTTCGTTGTCGTTGGTGAGGGTATAGACGACCCGGACCGTGAGCGTGCCGGGATAGCCCTCCTCGCCATCCTTGCTCGTGTAGCTGAGGCGCGCTGCTGCGCCGCTCGCGCCGCCTACCGGCTCGACCGCCCAGACAACCTTGTCGAAGCCTTTCGTGCCGCCATGCAGGCTGTTCGGCCCGTTATTGGCGGCGAGCTGGTACTGCGTGCCGTCGAGCATGAACTTCGCGCCACCAATGCGATTGCCGTAGCGCCCGATCAGTGCGCCGAAATAGGGATTCTTGGATTCGTAGTCGGCAAGTTCCTTGAAACCGAGGACGATGTTGTCGAGCTTGCCCCAGCGGTCGGGCACGTTGATCGCCGTGATGATGCCGCCATAGGCGATGAACTTGACGGACGCGCCTCTGTCGTTGGTGAGCGTGTAGAGATTGACGGCTTTGCCGTCCTGAGTGTTTCCGAATGGGGTCTCGTCCATAGAGCCGGCTCCAGCGCTGGTTCCCTCCAGCAGCACACCTATGCCGAGCACGGCCGCACCGAGAACTGACTTATGCCAGGTACGCCATATGTCGGGATCGATCCGCGTCATGGTTTCCTCCCTTGATAGGCCCCAAGCCGCCCGGAAGACCAATTCTAAACTCGTCGGGCTATCAAGGTAAGCGCGTCCTGGTAGAGGTTGTGCAACAGCACAGTGCTTGAAAGCATGTGTCGGCTGCCGCCGGTTGCATCAGCTCGTATCGCAGGTCGCGTATCTGCCTTGTTCAACAGAGGCAGAGAACGAGCATCCCTGCGGGCCGGTGAGTGGTCACTTCGATCGCGTCAAGCTCGACTAGCCGCCAGGGATGTCCTTTGCCGTTCAAAAAAGCGTTTAAGCACTACATAGACGACCGGCGTGGAGAACAGGGTAAGCACCTGACTCACCAACAGCCCGCCGACCACCGCGACGCCCAACGACTCGCGCAACTCCGCGCCGGTACCAATCGCCAGCATGCTGAACGCCTCGATCAAGGCGTGTCCGGTTTTTGGCGGAAAGATTAGACGTTTTGACGCCGCAGCCATTTCCACCATGCCCGGCGTTCGTAAGGTCGTTCAGGTCGACGAAACGTCAGTTGCCGTCGTCGCCGACACGTGGTGGCAAGCGCACTCGGCGCTCAGCGCATTGCCGATCGTCTGGGATGAGGGTCCAAATACCGGCGTTAACAGCGATTCAATTGCCGCGATGCTGGAGGAAGGTCTGGACGCTGAAGAAGCGGTGCTCGGCACTTCCATAGGCGATGCGCGGTCCGCGCTTTCCGGCAACGCCAAGATTGTCTCGGCCACATACTCGTTCCCGTATCAGGCCCATGCCACCATGGAGCCGATGAATGCGACGGCACTCTACACTGCGGACAAGTGCGAAGTATGGGTGCCAACGCAGAATGGCGAGGCCAGCCTTGCCGCTACTGCGCAAGCCTCCGGTCTGCCGATCGAAGATTGTGAGGTTCATAAGCTGCATCTTGGCGGCGGCTTCGGCAGACGCGGCAACTATCAGGAATATGTGCGACAGGCGGTTACGCTTGCGAAGGAATTTCCGGGGCTGCCGGTCAAGCTCATCTGGTCGCGTGAAGAGGATATGCTTCACGGCGCCTATCATCCGGTGACCCAGTGTCGGTTCAAAGCGGCGCTTGATTCAACCGGCAATGTGACGGCGCTCCACATGCGCATCAGCGGACAATCAATCCTCTGGCCTCTGCGTGCCGAGGTACGTGAGACCGGCCGCGATCCGGCGGTCTTCCAAGGTTTGAACGATGGCGGTACCGAGGGCGCTTTCGGCTACACCATTCCAAACCTGCTGATCGACCACGCCATGCGCAACCCCCCTGTGCCCCCGGGGTTCTGGCGCGGCGTCAACCTCAATCAAAACGCCCTTTATCTGGAATGCTTCATCGATGAGCTTGCACACGAAGCGAGGATCGACCCGCTCGATTTCCGCCGGAAGCTACTCGTCAATCATCCGAAACATCTTGCCGTGCTCGAGGCCGTCGCCGAACGAGTCGGCTGGGAAAAACCGGCCGACACTGGGATCCATCGCGGTCTCGCCCAGATCATGGGGTTCGGCAGCTATGTGGCGGCCGCTGCAGAGGTCTCCGTGACTGACGGCCAAGTGAAGATCCATCGGATCGTTGCCGCAACCAACCCGGGCCACGTCGTCAACCCCGCCCAAGCGGAGCGGCAGGTCGAAGGCTCGTTCGTCTACGGCCTTTCGGCGTGCCTGTTCGGCGAGTGTACGATCAGTGGCGGCCGGGTCGAACAGGAGAATTTCGATACCTATGAGGTCATGCGTATGGACCAAATGCCGGCCGTCGAAACGATCTTGATGCCGTCGGGCGATTTCTGGGGGGGTGTTGGTGAGCCGACGATCGCCGTTGCTGGACCTGCGGTCCTGAATGCTGTTTTCGCGGCTACGGGCAAGCGAATCCGTAAGCTCCCCTTGAAGAACAATAGCTTGGGCGCCTGATCCGCGGGTGAAAGGCTGCCCGCGAAGGTCGGGACCCAGGGCGGGCTATCGCATCCGTAAGGACCGCTAAAAACGCAATGCAGCTTTCCGGGCTAGTTCGTCCTAGCTAGACTCTCGCCCTACACGTCCTGAGGTCGGATCCCCTCGCTGCGGCGAGGGCGACTTCCGCTTGAGGAGCGCGGCATTCAACACGTCCATATTCGACAAACCAACCACCGGACCGCCCGGTGATCGATCAAGTCGGTCGTGTGGTGACTTATCTGTGCGTCTCAATTCTGGTGCGCGCGCGGGTTGGTGGCGCTGCATCGCCATAATGGAGCTGACGCCCCTAGCACAAAGGCTCGACTGCAATCGGATCACATAACGCCCACTTGTGGAATTAAACCATTGACGTTTTATGATTTTTTAAGACTGAGAACGGCCACCGAACTCTGACCCTGCAGGTTCGTCGTCGCAGTCGGCGCAGGTACTCTGGTCCTCGCCTGCACCGATCCTTATATCTGACGCCGCAACTAACCAGGAGCACGTAATGTCGGAATTCCTCAGCTATCTGTTCGCCATCCTTGTCGTGGGCCCACTGCAGGCGGAGGTGTCAGAGCGCCTGCAGGGCGTGCCATCAGCCGAGATCCTTCAGGCAGGACGCGCGTGCATTGCCACGGAGGCTCCGAGGCTTCTTCAGCGCGCGCAGGAAGATTGGGCATGGGCGGCCGCAAATGCCATAGGCGTCGGTGTGGGTGTCGTCGATCCGGTAAGCCTGCTGCCCGGCAATAACGCCGATTGCGACCGCCTGGTACAAGTTCTCTCGAAAGGTGGAGACGCTGAGGAGGCGTAGACGCCTTTTCGTGGTCTCTATCTATAGCGAAAGCGCCCTCGTCCTCACAGTGCTCGATGGCTCGTTCAACCCACCTCCCCTCGATCAAGTTTAAAGGCCGCCGATGCCTCCTCCGGCCCGGGGCCATTCGCTCTTTTCCGGAGCAATAAGCTGGAACGCCGCAGAGACGAGCGAGTTTTGTTCAAAATTGCCGCTACCGCCACTATACTCGTCGGTCCAGCCGGGAGAGGGTTCATGCGTCGACTCGCTCAGTGCCAAACGTTGCTGGTCGTGGTTCTCGCGAGCGCTGCCCCCATGGCATCGACATCCGCACCCGCTCAGGATCGCTCCGCCGAGCGTACGGCGATGATCGAAACGATCAAAGGGCACGCCCGCTCAGCGCCGTCCGCGGTCGAGGGGCGGGGCATCGATCCCGCAGTTCTGACAACGATGGGGAAGGTGCCGCGCCACCTTTTCGTGCCCGAGGAGCAGCGCGGCGCGGCCTATCGAGATCGGCCGTTGCCGATCGGATACGGTCAGACCATCTCACAGCCCTTCATCGTCGCGCTGATGACCGACCTGATCAATGTCGGGGCTGGCGACTCTGTCCTCGAGATCGGTACTGGCTCGGGCTATCAGGCAGCCGTTTTGTCGCCGCTCGCAGCGAAGGTCTATTCGATTGAGATCATACCGCAACTGGGCGAAAGGGCGGCCGCCCGCCTCGCGGAGCTCCGCTACAACAATGTCGAGGTGAAGGTAGACGACGGTTACTATGGTTGGCCCGCGCGCGCGCCTTTCGACGGCATCGTGGTGACCGCCGCTGCCAGCCACATCCCGCCGCCGCTGGTTGAGCAGCTCGCAAGAGGGGGCCGGATGGTCGTCCCCGTGGGAGGTCCCTTCGCGACCCAGTTTCTCATGCTGGTCGAGAAGCGACGGGATGGAAGCATCACGACGCGGCAGCTGCTCCCAGTAAGCTTTGTGCCGCTGCGTGGAGGTGGCGCCCCATGAGAGCGGGGCGCCTGCTGCCGATTGGTCTCATATCGGCGGCGACCCTTGCCTACGAAGTGCTGCTGATAAGGCTGTTTTCGATCATTCAGTGGCATCATTTTGCCTATATGATGATAAGCATCGCGCTCCTGGGCTTTGGCGCGAGCGGTACATTCCTTGCGTTGGCTCGCCGCCCCCTGGTGGAACGGTACCCGGCCGCCTTCGCAGCGTCGGCGGCTCTGTTCGGAATTACTGCGGTTGCCAGCTTCGCCTGTGCCGAGCGCCTGCCGTTCAACCCGCTCGAGATCGTCTGGAATCCGCGGCAGCTCGGTTGGCTTGCGGCCATCTATGCTCTCCTGATCTTGCCCTTCTTTTTCGGTGCAACCTGTATCGGCCTTGCCTTTAGCCGCCATCCCGTTCAGACCGGGCGCGTCTATGCCTTTGACCTCGTCGGCGCAGGGATCGGTGCGCTCGGTATCGTCGGACTCTTGTTCCTGGTCTTTCCCTCCGAAGCGTTGCGCTTCGTCGCAGCGCTGGGATTCGCGGCGGCTGCCCTCGCCGCGACGGGCATGGCTCGCCATCGGTGGTTCGCCGCGGGCATCCTCGGGCTTGCAGCCGCGGTCATCACGGTGCGGCTACCACCGTCCTGGACGGCCCCCGGCCTGCACATGTCTGAGTACAAGGGTCTCCGCATCGCTCTCGAAGTGCCGAACGCGCGGGTAGTCGAGGAGCGATCAAGCCCGCTCGGACTGTTGACGGTTGTCGAGAGCCCGACCATCCCATTCCGGTACGCGCCGGGCCTCAGCCTCGCCAACACCCAAGAGCCGCCCGCGCAACTCGCCGTCTATACCGATGGCGACAGTATAACGGCGATCACCACCTATGGCGGCGATCCGGCGACGGTCGCCTATCTCGACCGGACAACGGCGGCGCTCCCGTACCGCATCCTTGAGCGGCCGCGAGTGCTAATCCTCGGCGCCGGCGGCGGCGAGCAGGTGCTGCTGGCGCTACGCGCCGGAGCCGAAATCGTGGATGCCGTAGAGGTCAACCCACAGATGATCGACCTCGCTCGGAATCGCTTCGCGGAATTCGTCGGCGGCATCTTCAGCCGACCGAACGTGCATCTGCATCTAGCCGAGGCACGCGCCTTCGTTGCGACCACTGGCGAGCGTTATGACCTGATCCAGATGCCGCTCCTCGACTCCTTCGGCGCGGCCGCGGCCGGAGTGCAGAGCATGCATGAGAACTATACCTACACCGTGGAGGCAATGCGGGATTACCTAGCGGTGTTGAGAGCAGACGGGATCGTGGCGATCACGCGATGGCTGCGGATGCCGCCGCGCGACATCCTCAAGCTGTTTGCCACTGCTACCGTTGCGCTTGAAGCGGATGGGGTGTCCCAGCCAGGCCGGCACCTGGTGCTGATCCGGAGTTGGAATACGGCAACCCTGCTCGTCGCCAAATCGCCGTTCACCGGCGAAGACATCGCCGCCATCCGCCGCTTCGCCGCCGAGAATTTCTTTGATGTCTCCTGGGCGCCAGGCATCTCCGCGAGCGACGTGAACCGCTATAACCAGCTCGACCAGGAATATCTCTACGCGGGAGCCCTCGCTCTCCTCGGTCCTGGGCGCGCCGACTTCATCGAGCGCTACAAGTTCGATATTGCACCGGCGACTGACAATCGGCCCTATTTCTTCGACTTCTTCCGGTGGCGCGCTCTGCCCGAACTCGTGACGCTGCGCACCCAAGGTGGGGCAGCGATGCTCGACTGGGGCTACCTGATCCTGGTGACGACGCTCGGTCAGGCCGCGATCCTCAGCGCCGTCCTGATCCTCCTGCCGCTCTGGCTTCGCCGGCACGCACTCGGGAGAGCCGGACACCGGCTGCGCTTCGGACTCTATTTCCTTGCCTTGGGCTTGGCCTTCCTCTTCATCGAGATCGCCTTCATCCAGCGCTTCGTGCTGTTCCTCGGCCATCCGCTCTACGCTGTCGCTGTCGTGCTTGCGGGCTTCCTTGCCTTCGCCGGTCTCGGTAGCGCCGTAGCCGCACGGTGGATGGCTGCTGTCGGACGCGGATCGCCGGTGCGCGGCATTGCCTTCGCCGTCGTGGGGATTGCACTCCTGGCTGCCACCTACCTGCTCGCACTGCCCTTGATATTCGAACGGTTCATGGCACTGCCAGATGCCGCGAAGATCGCGATCACACTCCTCCTGATCGCGCCGCTCGCGGTCTTTATGGGCATGCCGTTCCCCCTCGGCCTCGGCCACGTCGGTGCACGCTCGGACGAGTTTATTCCCTGGGCGTGGGGGATCAATGGCTGTGCGTCGGTGCTGAGCGCGATCGTCGCCGCACTGCTTGCGATGCATGTCGGGTTCACAGGCGTCGTGGCGATCGCCATCATCCTTTATCTTGTCGCCCCGGCCTTACTCGCAGGGTTGTCGGATCGATACGATCAGCAAGGCTCTGTTCCAGATCGCAACCGTTCGCGAGTGAACCCGACCGCCTGAAAGCCCTGCGCGGCTAGCGGGCGCACCGTGCGGCGGCTAGCGATCGCCAGAGGAGGCGCGCGGGTCATTGGCAAATGTCTGCTTTGCATCAGAACTTGTAGTTGCCCGTCATGGTACAGCGCGCTCTGTGCTCCGCAAGACAGCCTCTTCCAGGATATTATGCGATCGTTTGAGCACAGAACAGGAACATCGTCGGTGCCTTCATCGTGACATCCTTGCGCAATCTGCCGTCAGCGCCTCAATGTAAAGCCTCCGCCCTGCTCCACTGGGACTGGATCGTTCCGCACGATCTTCCTCGAAGCGTCCGGGAACTCGGCACTATTCGCAACATCAATTGTGACTATTCAAGATGTCTGGACTTTCCCACTATTGATGGCGACCCAGTATCGATAGCAAGCTTTCTCGAGTCGCTGAAGGCGGCAAGGCGAGCCCGAGGGTTGGGCATTTGCAACGGCGCTCCTGACGGACGAGCATTGCAACAGCTGCAATCAATGATTAAATTGCAATCAATGATGAACGGAGGCCTTCCGATGGCTAGCATGACGATCCGCAATCTCGATGATAGCCTCAAGCAGCGGCTCAGGCTGCGCGCCGCCGCGCACGGACGGTCCATGGAAGACGAGGCCCGCGATATTCTGCGCGTGGCGCTATCGACGAGTGAACGGCAACCAGGCAATCTCGCCGCCGCCATTCGCGCCCGCATCGCGTCGACCGGCGGCATCACTCTCGAAGTACCCCCACGCGAGGCGATCCGCGAAGCGCCGGACTTTTCCCGGTGATCATCCTCGACACCAACGTGCTGTCGGAATTGCTGACACCGGCGCCGTCGGTCGCCGTCGAGGCGTGGCTCGCCGAGCAGCCGCCGACGTCGGTGTTCACCACGAACGTCACCGAAGCGGAGATCCTTTACGGACTGCGGCTGCTGCCGGATGGACGCCGTCGGCGCGACCTCGAGGCGGCGATCGTGCCGATCTTCCGCGAGGATTTTGCCGGGCGCATTTTGCCATTCGACAGCGAGGCAGCGGACGCCTATGCCACGCTGGCCGTGGAGCGGCGCAAGGCCGGCCGCCCTATCAGCCAGTTCGACGCACAGATTGCCGCGATCGCTCGTTCATGCGGCGCAGCCCTGGCGACGCGCAATGTCGCGGACTTCGAAGGTACCGGAATTGCCATCATCAATCCTTGGGACCACCAGCTCTCGTGAATTCGTGGAGCCGCTCAAGACGCCGGTCGGGAATGTTGCCCACGATCACTGCGCCCGTGACTGCGCCACTGGACGCATTCTTCCGTTCAAGCTGCGTTCATGCAAAACGCGCTATAAACCATTGAAAGACAAGACGATGTTGGCCGCCTGACACACGCTGGCGGGCGCCCCCAACTATGACCGGGAACCGGAGGAAGCCGGGGTAATTCCGATTTGCCATGACGCCTGCCCCCGCCAGGGAGTTGATCGTGAAACGCACCCTTTTGAAAATTGCCACGACCGGTATGCTCTTGCTTGCCCCGGCGGTCGCTCAGGCGGCAGCAGGCTTCGCGACGGCAAACGTCAATATGCGCGCAGGCCCAAGCACCGCGTATCCGGCGATCACGGTGATTCCGGCCGGCGAATCCATCGAGATCTACGGTTGCCTTGCCGACGTGCCATGGTGCGACGTGGAGTTCTACGACGGCCGTGGCTGGGTGCACGGCCGATATATCCAGGCACTTTATCAACAGCGCCGCGTTTATGTCGGACCGCAATATTATCGCCGGCTCGGTATTCCCGTCGTTGTCTTCAGCTTCGGCAGCTATTGGGATCGTCACTACCGCGACCGTGACTTTTATCGCGACCGCGATCGCTGGCGCCGCGGAGCCGACTTCTATCGCGGCCCGGATCGCCGTGCGGAACCTTACCGGCCGCCCAGCCGCGGACCTGATTTCGAGCCGGGGCCAGCTCCGCCCCCGGAATTCGACGGGAGATTGAAGCGGAGGCCCGATTTTAGCCGTCCCCCTGAAAGACGCCGGGACCTTGACGATCGCCCGGAGCGCCTTCCGGATTTCGGTCGCGCGCCCAACCGCAGGCCTGATGTCGACAGGCAGCCGGACTTTGACCGTGATCTGCCCCGCGGCGATCGCAGCCGCCGGAACGTCGAACGTGGGGGCGATGATGGCGATCGCCTCATCCGCCGCGGCGACGACAATCGTGACCGTAGGGGTGGAGACAGTGACCGCCGCAGACCGCAGCGACGTGCCTGCGAACCCGGCGAGCCGGGGTGCCCGGACTAATATGACGGCCCCGGGCGGCAGAGATGCTGCCGCACCGACGGACAGGGCTACGCGGACCCGGAGCCGTTTCCGTCTCAGAAAGGCCCGAGCTAGTATAAGCCCGGCGATCAGGGCTCGAGGATAATCTCGGTATGTCGCTTTTCGAGCGGACGCGCAGCGGCGTGCGGCTGACCAAACCGGTTCCACAAGATATGATCGCGGTTCCGTTCGGCGGGCCGACAAAGTTCGTTGTGGTAGCCTCACAAGATTATCTTGCTTCGGTGAGAATACCGGAAGCACCACAAGATCTTCTCCATCATCGCTGTATCCGTCACAGGCTGCCCACCGGCAAGCTATATCGCTGGGAGTTTGAAAAGCATGGAGAACAGCTGATCATTGACGTCCCGGGTCCGCTCACGCTGGACAATATTCCAATGATGATAGCAGCGGTCGGACAATGGATAGGCTTCGCCTACGTGCCACTTGTGAGTGTCGCTGACGCCTCGGCTCTCGGCTCACTGCGGACTGTGCTTGACGATTGGTGCCCCGCAGATTGATGGGTTGTGCCTCTACTATCCTGGACGTCGCCATGTTCCCCCTGGACTTCGTGCATTCGTGGAAGTCCCGACAGAGACTACTACTTCCCGATAATTGACATCCAAGGAACCGACTGAGTTAGAAATAGGCTTGGCCGATGAACCATACGTCGACACAGCAGCCGCCGTGTGGTCGAGTTCGGCAACCTCGGACCCCTTTGCAGGTGACGTCATAGGTATGGGTAATGGCGGGATGCGCAATAGCGTTCAGATGACGCGTTACGGCGGCGAATGCTATGCGTTCGCGATGCTTGCATCCGGACAGATCGATCTTTGCCTGGAACTGGCGCTGCAGCCGTACGACATCGTGGCTTTAATACCGATTATCGAGAGGGCGGGCGCAGTCACCAGAAATTCGATGAAGCGTTGCGTGGTTGCCGAAGCAGGCGCGTTTCGATGGCGGCGGAGACAGAGCGGCGGCGACGATTTCCTCCGCCAGAAGCGCGATGCCTAACGTCGGTGTTGAACCGGCGTTCTCATCGCATCGGATGCAAGGAGACGCGAAGGGCGAGCAGGCGGTTACATTACTCGGCGTCAGTTCAACTCAATACGCTCTCCCGTTGCCGCTGAGCGTTTTACCGCATCGGCTACCCTCAAGGTTTCAAGCCCCTCACGCCCGCTGACAAGCGGCGGTTCGTCTCCGCGGATCACCTTGCAGAATTGCCTGATCTGCAGAACGAGCGGGTCCTCGTCGTCGACCTCGATACGCTTTTGGTCAAATGGTTCCCACCAACTCCGTTTACCAGGATTGCGCCAGACCTCGAGCGACGGAACAGCCAGCGACCCGTGCGTTCCTCCGATCATGTAACAGGATTGCTCGGTTTTGGGGTAAGCCGGATTCTCTCCGCTTGTCATCTCCCAGCTCCACGGTGCGACCACCGAGTCCGAGACTGTCGCAGTTCCCAAAACTCCATTCTTGAACTCGATCAGGATCACAGCCGTTTCCTCAACTGCGTTGCCGCGCACTGCGTTGGACTCGCGTGCCTGAACCGCGGCCACATCGCCGAAAAGGTAGCGCAGATTATCGACATCGTGGATGAGATTGAGGAAAACCGGCCCCGCACCGCGCTCACGACGCCACGAGATGTCGAAGTAGTCGTCGGGCTTGAATAGCCAGAACATCGCATTGACAACAAGAACGCGGCCGAGCTTCCCGCTTTCGATGATTTCCTTTGCCTTATGCATCACCGGATTGTGTCGGCGGTGATGGCCGGTCAAAAGAGCAACACCTTTTGCCTCAGCCGCTGTGATCAGCTTTTCCCCGGATATGATGTCGTCGGCGATAGGCTTCTCGATGAGTGCGGGAATGCCGGCTTCAACGGCTTCCAACCCGTTGTGGACGTGAGCTGGGTTGGGCGTAGCCACGATGATCCCATCAGGTCGGTCTGCGGCAATCATGTCCGCGAAGCTTGGAAACCACTTCACGCTGACTTCCTTGGCAATGGTCTCGCCAACCGGCGCGGGATCGACCACGGCACTGAGTTGCGCCGAGGGCTCGGCCAGGACGTGCTGAATATGGCGCTTACCGATGAGGCCTGCGCCAAGTACGGCCAGCTTAACCCGTTTGGTCATGGTCACCTCAGCCCTTGCTCGCCGCCTTGATCATTGTCGCCGCGCGCCGGATGCCAAGCTGGTATCCTTCTGTTCCAAGGCCGCAGATCACGCCGTCCGCGCGGTGCGAAACGAACGAATGGTGTCGGAAGCTTTCGCGCTTGTGCACATTGGAGATGTGGATCTCGATCACAGGCCCTTCAAATGTGTTCAGAGCGTCAAGGATGGCGAGTGAGGTATGGGTGAAGGCCGCCGGATTGATGACGATGCCCGCACCGTCCTCGCGCGCCTCATGAATCCAATCGATGATCTCGTATTCCCGGTTGCTCTGATGAAAGCGGATTTCATGGCCGAGTTCGGCTGCCAGCTTGCGGCAGTCCGCCTCTACGTCTGCGAGCGTTTCATGCCCGTAGATGTGCGGCTGGCGTTTGCCAAGCAGGTTGAGGTTTGGTCCATTGAGAACGTAGATCAGGCTCATAGCATAGCGTCCTTCTTGAGCACGTCATCCTGGTCAGACAAACGCGATTGCTTGAACAGCAAAATCAGGGTCCGACTCGTAGAGATCGGCACGCAAGCCGAGCCTCCCAGCTTCGAGTGCAGGCGCGGCGATCGCCCGCGCGGCGTCGAGAACGGCAGTGAGAAGTTTTTGCTTGGTCTCTGCAGTACGACCCGGTGCCATCCGCACGATGATTTGGATGAAATGATTATCGACATGCTCATCGCCCACGCAGGAGTATGTCGCCTCCCGCGCAAGCGTGCGCACGGCGGAAGGTTTCACAAGGCCGCCATCGCGAACACAGCGATGCACGGTCAGCGTCAGCCGGTCCATGGCTACATGCTCGCCTGCGCCCTGGCTATAATCGATGATGATATGCGGCATTTGGGATCTCCCCATCAAGCCGACAGGCGGCACAAGTCCATAAAGTGACGGGACATGCGCTCTGCGTCGGGTGCTATCCCGGTGAACAATTCGAAAGCCGCTGCTGCCTGGTAGACGGTCATGCCGCCGCCACGAAGGGTCCGGCAGCCTTTTCTTTCGGCGAGAGCAAGGAGCTCTGTGACGAGCGGCATATAGACGATGTCGGCTGCCCAATGCCGTGGCAGAAGCCATTCCGCCTCGATCGGCAAACCAGGATGGCTCTTCATACCCGTCGGCGTCGCGTGGATGAGGCCGTCCGCGGAGCGCAGGGCGCTGCCGACATCCGCCGTGGCACGAGCACACTCCCTCGAGAACCGATCGTTCAACTGCCCAGCCAAGGTTTCCGCCCGTTTCGAATCCTGGTCAAAGATCGATAATCTCTCAATACCGAGCTTGATTGCGGCATGCGCCACGGCGACACCGGCGCCGCCGGCGCCAAGCAGGACGGCATGCGACTTCGCGACGTCCGGAAGGCCGCGCTGGAAGTTCTCGTAGAAACCGTACCAATCAGTGTTGTGGCCGATCCTCTCGCCGTTGCGAAAGACCACGGTGTTGACCGCACCGAGCATCTCTGCATCCTCGGAAAGGCGATTGAGGTGGGCGATCACCGTCTGCTTGCACGGATGTGTAATGTTGCTCCCGGCAAAACCGCGCTGCTCTTCCTCGTCTAGGAGATCTGGCAGCGCGGAGGCGGGAAGCCCTCGCTCGGCGAAGTCGAGAAGCTCGTAACGGTAATCGAGGCCCTGGTGTCGAGCCTCCGTTTCGTGGAGGGCCGGGGACTTTGACATTTGGATGTCGGCACCGATCAGTCCCACGAGGAATTTCTTGTCGTGCATTGGCATCGCTTTCGAACGTCAGTGGTGGGCCAGGATTTCGCCGAGGAAGGTTTTCGTGCGTTGGTGCTTGGGAGACTTGAAGAAGACCTCCGGTTCGGCCTCTTCGACGATTTCTCCGGAGGCCATGAAGATGACGCGATCAGCGACCTGACGGGCAAACCCCATTTCGTGCGTGACACAGATCATCGTCATGCCGTCACGGGCGAGCCCGATCATGGTGTCGAGCACCTCCTTCACCATTTCAGGATCGAGGGCAGAGGTCGGTTCGTCGAAGAGCATGACCTTCGGCTCCATACAGAGCGCGCGAGCGATGGCAACGCGTTGTTGTTGTCCGCCGGATAGCTGCGCAGGGTACTTTTCCGCCTGGTCAAGGATTCGAACGCGCTCGAGATATTTTCGAGCCAGTCGCTCTGCGTCAGTGTGGCTTGTGCCTCGAACACGCATCGGGGCGAGTGTACAGTTCTGAAGTACGGTCATGTGGGGGAAGAGATTGAAGCTCTGGAATACCATTCCCACTTCGCGACGTATCGCATCGACGGATTTGGTGCTTCCGTCCAGTACCTGACCCTCGACGACGATCTTGCCGTCGTCGATCATTTCGAGGGCATTGATGCAGCGGATTAACGTTGATTTTCCGGAGCCTGACGGCCCGCAGAGGACGATTTTTTCGCCTTTGCGGACCGCCAGACTGATGGATTTCAAGGCATGGAAAGCGCCGTACCACTTCTGCACGTCCTCAAGGGAAATCAGCGTCGGTTGATCTTTTGCGGAATTGAGCACGGAACCCTCCATTTGGCCTTTAATTGACGGTGAACGGGATGTTCGGAATGGATTCCGGGAACTGCGGTAGATCGATCGCCATCCACTTCTTCGTGATGGCGGCAAGCTCACCATTGGCCTTGATCTTGTTGATGAAGGCGTTGACGGCTTCGTTCCAGTCCTTCTCGCCGAGACGGGTCCCGACGCCGTTGTAGGTCGTCAGAAAGTCAATCTTGCGCTCATAAGTGCCGGGACTCGCCGCATCCAGACGCTGACCATAGAACTGGTTGCCGCCAACCGCCTTTACCTGTCCGGAGATGAGAGCCTGGATGGTTGCGGCGTCGTCATCAAAGCGGCGAACCGTTGCGGTGGATCCGACGGCGTCCGTTACTGCCTTATCCTGCGAACTGGACTTCGGAACGCCGATCTCCCATCCCGCGACGTCTTCAGGCTTCGTAATCGTGTCGGACTTCGCGGCAAAAAGCGAGATCGTGTTAGCGGCGTAGGGCTTGCTGTATTGAATTGATTTCGCCCGTTCTTCCGTCATCGCCATCGTTGCGAACAGGATGTCGACTTTGCCGGTCGTAAGCGCCGGAATTCGGTTGGCAACGGCGAGCGGCTGGAATTGAACCTTCACGCCTAATTCCTTGGCAAAAAGGTTGGCGACGTCAGCGTCGAAGCCGTCCTGCACGCCGCTTGTGTTGACGAACCCCCATGGCGCATTGTCACCCTGGATGCCGACCACAAGCGTGCCCTTTGCCTTGATTTCCTCCACACTTGCCGCAGAGGCGGTGGCAGCGCCAACGGTTGCGAAGGCAACGGCTGCCAGTGCAAGTCCGAGAAAACTCCTACGATTGTTATGCATGCTTATTCTCCTCCTCAAGAGTTTTGCTTCGAGCGAAGCGGTTAGCGGGCAGCTTTCGCCATCCGTTTTTCGAGGCCACTTCCGGCATGGGAGAGCGGCCAGCAAATGATGAAGTAGATTGCGCCGACGATCCCGAAGACGAGCAGCGGACGATAGGTCTGGTTTGAAATGATCTGCCCGGCGCGAGTCAGTTCAATGAAGCCGACGATTGCTGCCAGCGACGTGCCCTTGATGAGCTGGACCAGGAAGCCGATCGTGGCCGGCATCGAGATTTTCAGGGCCTGCGGCAAGATGACGTCTTTCATCCGCGAGACATAATGCAGACCGAGGGCGTTGGCGGCCTCCGTCTGGCCCTTCGGCACAGCCTCGATGGAGCCGCGCCAGATCTCTCCCAGGAAAGCACTGGCATGGAGCGTGAAGGCGATTGCGACCGCGATCCACGCGTTGACCTCGATGCCCAACAGCGCAACGCCGTAATAGACAACGAAGAGCTGCATCAGAAGGGGCGTGCCCTGGAAGACGCCGATATAGCCTGCGGTGATCGTGCGGGCGACTTTCGTCTTCGAGGTGCGTAGCAGCGCGATCAGGATTCCGAATATCCCCCCACCGATGAAGCCCACGATCGCGAGCAGCACGGTCCACTTCAAACCCTGCATCAAAAAGAAGAATTCATTTTCGCCGATGGGACCCATGGCTGCCTCCTATCGCGTCGGGTAGTTGAAGTAGTGGCGAGAAATGAGGGCAAAGAAGCCCATCATCAGTGTCGAGATAACCAGGTAGATAGCGGTCACCGTGAAATAGACTTCGAAGCTGCGGAAGGTGTCAGACTCAATGCGCTGAGCGGCCGAGGTCAGTTCGTAGGCGGCGATTGACGTGCAGACAGACGTTGTCAGTGTCAGCATGATGAACTGGCTTGTGAGCGAGGGATAAATCGCCCGCAGTGCCGGCTTGAGCACGATGAGCCGGAAGACGTCCGCCTTGTGCAGACCAAGTGCGAAACCTGCCTCGATCTGGCCGCGCGACACGCTCTCGACCCCGCCTCGGATGATCTCGATTGCGTACGCCCCGCCATTGATCCCGAGGGCAATGATCGCAGTGGCGGTCGGATTGAGGCGGATGCCCATGAGAGGAAGGGCAAAATATATGAAGAAGATCTGCACGAGGAATGGCGTATTACGCACGACCTCGACGAAGACGATCACGGGAGTCCGCGTGATCTCGCTCTTGGAAGTCCTTGCAACAACGCCCAGGATTCCGATGACGAGTGCGAGGAGCATCCCAGCCAACGCAAGGCCAAGCGTTCCAAGCGAGCCCCATAGCAATTCCGGGGCGCGGTCGAGGACCGCACCGAAATCAAACGTATAAGTCATGTAAGACTTCCTCCCTCCGACTGGCTTACGCCGCGTCGGCGCCGGATCAATGATCCGGTTTCAAAATCTCCAGTGCGCTGTCATGCAGATGTTTTAGATGTGCCTCCGGGTCCACCGTCCCGACGAGTGGCACTTCAACCGAGATAGCAGCGCCGTATTCGGTTGCCGCCCAGAGGTCCTTCAATGGCAATTCGCCTTCTCCAGGAGCGAGCCTGCCGCTTCTCGCCTCGGCGATCATTGCGTCCGATGTTTTGGGAGCAGGCCCGCGGACGTCGCAAAGCTGGACGTGTTTTACCTTCTCTGCATTTCCGCGAAGCTCGTCGATCGAGGCGCCGTTTCGGAAGAAGTGAATCCCGTCAACGAGGGCACCGGCGTTCTCTACTCCACAGGAATTCACGACCGCTACACTGTCGCGAAAGGTTCTTACCGTCCGCCAGCCCATGTTTTCGATGTCGACTGACATGTCATATCGCCCTGCGAGGGCGCAAAACTCAGAAAAGTTTGCGGCAAGACGGCCGCCGTCTCGATCATCGCCGCAAACACTCAGCCGGCGCGCCCCTATGTTCGCGGCGGCTGCCACGGTCGCCTCGTGGGAGGCCGCAACGAAGTTCTCGTTGATCACGAAGAACTCGATATCGAACACCTTGATGCCCTCGCCATCGGCAACTGTCTTGAACTCCTGGGCACTGTGGCTGCCCACCGGCAACTCGTAGAAAGGGGCTCCGGGAAAGGCAGGGTGCAGACGCAGACCTATCGACGCAAAACCCGCCCGAGCAGCTATCACGGCGAATTCCTTGGGCGGCAGCGCGATGGATGAAAAATGCGCCACGCCCAGTTCAAGGCCCGGTCTTGGCGTCGCGACGGTCATCACAATACCCCCTTTGTCGCGAGGTGATTGCGCAGATTGGTTCCCGTGCGGTGGATATGCTGACGCAACTTATCGCACGAATAGTCCAGATCCCGCGCGACGGCTCCCTGAGCAATCTCACTGTGCTCCTGGCTGACGTTGCGGTCACCCGACGTGCGGGTCAGAAACACCCGGCGATAGCGGTCGTTGAGATTAAGAAGCAATCTACAGAAATGGAGCAGGATCGGCTTCCCGCAGCCAGATATGAGTGTCAGATGAAATTCGCGGTGGAGCTCTTCCCAGCGCTCCAGTGTCTCTGGCCGAGCCGCGTCACGCTCGGTGCGGTTCAGGCGATGCAGCGCGCGCATGACGTTGCCCTCCCACTCCACATCGCCGAGCCGCATGGACTCGCGAAGCGCAAAGACTTCAAACTCTTCGCGCAGGGTGGTGATCTCTTCCAGATTGGCCAAGGAAATTGATGAAACGCGGTAGCCGCGATTATCCTCGAACTCCACTAGACCGTCCGATATCAGCCGCGCCAACCCTTCACGCAGCGGACTGAGGCTTACGTTGAACGTCTTGCGCGCCTTGTCGAGATTGATCTTGCTGCCAGCCTGAAGCTCGCCGGAGATGATCGCCTCACGAAGACGGGATGCAAGCTGGCTCCCAATTGTGTTTTTGCCGTCGTCAAGAAAGCCAGAAGACGATGGAGCATCTTCTGTCGTCGGAGCAAATGCGCCGTCGTCATCCGGTACCATTGTTCCTCCCGAGGCTCCCCGAACTAATTGTCGATGATCGATACAATAAACGATTATTCCTGTCAACGTGAGTGCGCTGAATCTGCAGAAAAGTCGAGCCTTAGCTCTCTTTCACAAGTGATATATAACGAAATCAATCTGTTGCATGCCGACATCCTGCTTCTTTTGGCTAATTGGCGCCCCGAGGATGTACGGCGGCCCTTGACAGATAATCGATTATTTGGATAGTCGGGGAAATCGGGAGGTAGCCCCACATGGTGATCAAAACGGAAAGCGATCTGACGCCAGCCGTCCTTGCTGTGATGAATCGCACTGAAGACCCCCGCCTGCGAGAAATCCTCGTGGCGATGGTCAAGCATCTTCATGCCTTCGTGCGCGAGGTTCGACTGACGGAGGTCGAGTTTCGGGAGGCGACAGCCATGCTGAATGAGATCGGGAAGCTGCATACTGATCACCACAACGAGTTTGTGCTGATGGCCGGTTCTCTTGGCGTGTCTTCACTTGTCTGCCTGCTGAACAATGGCGACAGGGGACAGACTGAGACCTCCCAGTCGCTGTTGGGCCCATTCTGGCGCCTCAACTCTCCGCGAGTCGAAAATGGCGGGACGATTATCCGATCCGAGACGCCGGGCACTCCCTTGTTCGTGCATGCCAAGGTCGTTGACCGCGACGGTAAGCCAATTGCCGGCGCCGAAGTGGATGTGTGGCATGCATCTCCCGTCGGTCTTTATGAAAACCAGGACCCGGACCAGGCCGAGATGAACTTGCGCGGCAAACTCATGACCGACGAGCAAGGTCGGTTCTGGTTCAGGACCGTCAAGATGGTCGGGTATCCGATACCGGTCGATGGCGTGGTCGGACGCCTGCTCAAAGCTCAGGGACGCCATCCGTACCGACCAGCGCACCTGCACGCACTGATCTTCAAGCACGGATACAAGACGCTGATTTCCCAGGTCTTCGACCCCAGCGACCCGAACATCGACTCCGATGTTCAGTTCGGTGTCACTGCAGCGCTGACCGGCGACTTCATTCGTCATGAGGAGCCCCATCCGACCGAAGCGGATATTCCCGGTCCGTGGTTCTCGCTCGACTACACCTATGTCATGGAGCCCGGCGAAGCCGTTTTGCCGCGTCCCCCGATCAAATAAATCATGATCAGCAGAGCAAACGATATGATCACCGAAGAAGAACGCCGGGCCGCGGCAGACGCGCTGCTCAAAGCTGAAATCGAGCGCAAGCCGATCATACAGCCTAGCGAGACCTACCCGAACCTCGAACTCGAGGACGCCTACCGAATTCAGGCTTTGTGGGCGGAGGCGAGGGTAGCCAAGGGCGCACGGATCGTCGGGCATAAGATTGGCCTGACGTCACGCGCAATGCAGATGGCTTCGAAGATGACGGAGCCCGACTACGGCTGCATTCTTGACGATGCGCTTTACAACGATGGAGCGCAGATCAGGGCTGACTTGTTTATCAAGCCGCGCCTCGAGGTCGAGCTGGCCTTTGTTATGGGTGAGGATCTCCTCGGGCCCGGCACCAGGATCTATGACGTCATGCGTGCGACCGAGTTCGTTGTCCCGGCGCTCGAGATTATCGACTACCGGACCGAAGTCCCTCGAGCGATCACCGATACCATTGCGGACAATGCGGCTTTCGGCGCCCTCGTCGTTGGCGGCCGTATAATTCGCCCGATGGACATTGATATCCGTTGGGTCGGAGCGACTCTTTCCAAGAACGGCATCATCGAGGAGTCGGGCGTGTCGGCGGCGATCATGGGACATCCGGCAGCCGGCATCGCGTGGCTGGTCAACAAACTTCATGCTGTGGGCGGTGGCCTGAAGAAGGGACAAATCGTCCTGGCCGGCTCCTTCACGCGTCCTGTCGATATCGCGAAAGGTGATGTCATTCAGGCCGACTATGGCCCTGTTGGCTCCATCGGCGTGTCGTTCGTGTGAGGTGCTAGATGGAACATCCTGTCAATCGGTTCAAGCAGAAGCTTCTTGCTGGTCAAAGTCAGATCGGCCTGTGGTGTGGCCTGCCGGGAAACTACGCCGCGGAAATCGTCGCGCCTTCAGGTTTCGATTGGCTCCTGTTCGACACGGAACATTCCCCGGGTGACGTTCTGACCGTCCTGCCGCAATTGCAAGCGGTCGCACCATACGACGTTTCTCCAGTCGTCCGCCCGGCCATCAACGACCCCGTTCTCATCAAACGTTTCCTGGATATTGGCGTTCAGACACTGCTCGTTCCCTACGTTCAGAGCGCAGAAGAGGCGAAAGCCGCAGTCGCGGCGGTGCGATATCCTCCGGATGGGATTCGTGGTGTTTCTGCCCTGACGCGCGCCACTCGTTTCGGCCGAGTTACAAACTATGCGCAAAATGCGGAACGGGAAATCTGCCTGTTGCTGCAAGTTGAGACGCGGGAAGCGCTTGGCAACCTCGAGTCGATTGCGTCGGTAGAGGGAGTGGACGGCGTATTCGTAGGACCGGCAGACCTGGCAGCGAGTTTCGGACACAGGGGCCAACCGAGCCACCCGGAGGTGGTCGATGCAATTGTCGACGCGATTGAACGCCTGAAAGCGCTCGGCAAGCCTGCGGGCATTCTTACCCCGGATGAGAAGTTCGCGGCACGGTGCATCTCACTGGGAACACTATTTACTGCCGTTGGTGTCGATGTCGCTGTTCTGGCAAGGGGATCGGAAGCACTCGCGGCACGATTTGCATCGCAAGGAGAGTACCGCGATGCCGGAACGTGATGAACTCCTCAATGAAATCGCACCGATGGGAGTCATCAGAGCGGCGGTCAACATGTCGAATGCCGCACTTGTCCAACTCGATCCAGTGACAGGCGTTCTAACAGGGCCGAGCGCGCAGATCGCGATCGCGCTTGCGGCAGAACTCGACTGCAGTTTGTCGCTGGTTCGATACGGATCGGCCGCTGACATTCTTGCGGCTGCCGAAGGCAACGAGTGGGACGTTGCATTCATTGCTTCCGATCCGTCACGTGCCGACAGGTTCTCCTTCTCGCCACCCTATACCACGGTGACCGCCAGCTTTCTGGTGCCAGACAGTAGCCCGCTGGGTAGCGTGGGGCATGTTGACGTCGAAGGGGTGCGCATTGCCGCCGCCAGAACCGCTGCGTATACAAAGCAGCTTGAGCGACAGGTCAGAAATGCAATCCTCCTCCATACCGAAAATCCGGCCTCCGCCCTGGACATGCTTGTATCCTCCCAGTGCGATGCGGCTGCGGGCCTGACCGAGTCCCTGTCACGTTTCTGCGAAGAGAATCCAGGTTTCCGCGTTGTTGAGGGGACATTCTCGAAAGTGCCTCAGGCGATCGCTGTGCATCGGAGGTGCGTTCACGCTTCAACCTTCCTGTCGGACTTCATCCAGCAGCATTGCAGTGCGGGTAAGCCGAGCAATTGAAGCAGTTGGCGGCACATGCGAGGGAGCCAGGTCGAGGGGACGCGACACGTTAACTCCCGAATAGTCAATGGAATCCTCTTCTCTCTCAAGCGTTCCGACTCGGAAGTTCATGTTTCGTTGAGCCTTAGCGTACGATGTCGAGCGGTGGCCGTGCACTGGATCATGGGCGTGTGCTTCGTGGTGCTGGCGCAGCAAGTCCTTGCCGTAGTCGTTGCCATCGGCGTCCTGACGACCGTGTGGATGTGCCCGCACGTCGGCCACGCCCCGCCGCCACCGCGAGAATGGCCCAGATCGGCGCTCCTTCCCAGCACCATGACCGCCAGGAAAACTGCGAGCGCGATCGCGACCGACTGGGTGAGCATCATCAGGTGGCGGAAGCCGGTTGGCGGTTTATTGCCGGGTGGTACGACTGCGTTAGGACTATCGTCCTTTCCGTGCCGATCGCATCGCGAAAGTCTCTTTCCTGGACGATCGCTACTCCCGCAACCGCCGTCAGCTTGTCAAGCCAGGAAGAGCTTCGACGCAAGCAACAAGACGGCAGCTAAAATTCGTCCTAGTACGGGCCGGCACGAATGGCCGAAAGGTCCCGCTTAGCGGCCGATTCGCTCGTTCGCTCGAACTTCCGCAGTCCACCCAGTGCGGCCGCCTCCGGGAACCGGAAGGATCGACCCGTTGCAGCCAGTGGCGTCCGGCGTGATGAAATCGCTGACTTTGGCGAATGCCGACCTACAGCTTGCAGTCCGTGATGTCCGCTTCGGTCGGTGATAAGGGGCAGCCTCTATGGCGACATGAGGCGTTCCTGCTCGTCAGCTTAGGGCGGAAGAGGTCATTCAGCTCGCGGATGCACGCCGTGTCCGGCCGGAGGCTCTACCTCTCAAGTGAGCCCGCAACGCCGCCCATCGCTTTTGCCTCAGTGTGTGGGGCGAAGAAGCAGCGGATCGTCATATGCGGGGCGGACGTGCAGACGTGATACTGGCTGTCTTCGCTCTCCAAAACCCGGTTCTTGGGGATGAAGTATCTTGTCTTGGAGCCGGTGCGGATGTTGAAGTTGCCACCCGGCAGCGGCTCGACATAGCTCGGGCTGATGACCCGGCAGTCCTTGTTGTCGCAGCATTCGTAGCCGGTAACCGGATCATGGTGGCCGGAATACCAGTTATGGGCGACAGCGAGAGCGATGAGGACGAGCCTCATGTCTGATTGACCCCCTCGGTGACGAGGGCCCAACGCTCAACTTCGAAAAGACCCCATGGTATGACAATAGGGGACGTTTGCGAGTGCTCCAAGCGATTCCGATTAACGGCGGAGCGGGGCGTTCGCCAACTACTGCTTTCAGGAGCGGCAAAGCTGATCTCTACGACCGACATTGGCGCTCTCTGCTAGTTCCGATCGGCGGGGTGTATGACGGGAAACCACGCAGCCGCGACGCTGACGAAGGCGAATTCTCGACCCGTTGCGGTCGCCCGTGACAGAGACGGCGGAGGTGACGATTTCGCGCGAAAAGCGGTCAGTCGTGCGTGTCGCTGTCGCGCCTCTCACCCCATTCGCCGAAAGCAATGTCTTGCTGCGGCGAGCGTCGTAGTGACGCCCGCCGCATGGTTCTTCCAGTGCCCGACATGACGCAAATGTTAGTCTCGCCAGACGGAGTTATAGCTCCAGGCTTCGCAGGACTCGATGTCGGAGGATGCCAATTCCAGCGAGGTCAGTGTTGCGATCTTGTAGGTGCGGCGAGTGCCGCAGACCACGCCATCATTGGCGAAGATTTCTAGTACTCCCCGATCAAAGAACAGCGTCAGATTTTCGAGCACCAACGGAGTCGAGCGGTACTCGATTTCCCCGGTATCTTCCGCGACTCTGACCTGTAGCCGTCCCGAGACGTGTGCGATCGTAAAGCTTTCTCCGTCACCACCGCGTCCGACAATTCGAATTCCATCGAGAGTGCCTGCCAACGACAATTCGATCGGTTGTCCGGGTTCGCAGACAAAATGGCCGCGGGTCGCCTGCGTCAATGCATGGGAGCGCAGAGCTCGATAGCCCTCCTCCGGCAACATCGTCAGACGCAGTTGAGCGTCGAGGCCAAGCACACGCGGGAGGGACAGCTCGCCGCTGTAGGGCGATCCTGCCGGCTTCCTGAATTCCCAATTGAAGAGCCAGGCAACGGCGATCTGGCGCTCCTTTGCCCGGAAACTCTGCATCGCGTAGAAATCAGTGCCGAAGTCCAATTCCTGCAATGCAGGGGTCAGGGGTGTGAAGCGGTCGTCCTCGAATTCTCCCACCTGTGCATATAGCAGATTGTGACGGCCAGTTTCCGGGTCGGTGTAGCCGACGAACCCCATGACGATCACGAAGCGGCCCTCGAGTTCAAAGAAGTCCGGGCACTCGACACAACGCGCGCCGTGCTGACGATAGTGTTCCGGAGCGCGGTAAAGAACCGATAGATATTTCCAGTCCACTCCATCCTCGGAGCCGTAGAGCAGTACCGATGGGTCCCCGTCGATCGCGGCTCCGAGCACCATACGGTAGACCCCTCGCGCCGCATCGTACCAGACCTTGGGATCGCGGAAATCATGGGCGCTGCCGGGAGGGCCATCGATGAGCACCAGGCGGTTGGCCTCTGGACGGAGCAGGTCCTTCGATGGGACAACCCGCTTCTGAACTTCCTTGTAGTCCTTGAAGAGGTCGTAGGCTGGCAGGCGTTCCGTGTAGTAGAAGTTCAAACCGCCGTCCGGACCGACAAACGCGCTTCCGGAGAATGCGCCACCGGTCGCGCGCAGCGACCAGAGATTCTGCTCCGGCTGAAGGAACACCGGAAGATGCGTCCAGCGGTAAAGATCGTCGCTCACTGCATGACCCCAGTGCATTGGTCCCCATTCAGCGTCGACCGGATGGAACTGGTAAAACAGGTGATAGCGGCCGTCGACGAAACACAGGCCGTTTGGATCGTTCATCCACGCCTGAAACGGCGAGAACCGTAGCTGGGGCCGGTCGGGATCGCTCTCGTACCATGCCCGCCAGGTCTCTTTCGGTCGAGCGACAAGGCGGCCGCCCTGCAGTTCCAGGAACGTCACCCCTTCCTCAGCCACCTGTGCCGGATCGAAGCGGTAGAACAGCGACATCTCGATGATGTTCTCGTCCCACTCCAAGGTGAGCGGGCCGCCCGCATGGTGGGTATAGGCGTAGAACTGAAAGCTAGGCGGCAGCGCCGCGATCCGGTAGACAATCCGCTCGCCAGCACGGAGAGTAAATACCTCGCCACCGGTACGCTCCGCCTCTGGTTTCTCCTTTCGGCGGGCCCAAAACTCGAAGCGCGTTCCACGCGTCGCGTCCAATTCCACGATATTGCTCATTGCTCCTCCCCTGCGCCGCACAGCGCCTGAAACTTTCAAGCTTGACAAATGTCGACGTCGATATTTAATTTCGACGTCGACATTTGGCAAGCCGTTATCGCTGGAGTGGCATCACGGCGCCAGCTCGAGGGAGGAGAAAATGGCTGATTTACACCTTGAGGGCGTCACCAAGTCGTATGGTGCCGCCACGGTGATCCGCGGAATTGATCTTCAGATACCATTCGGCGAATTCGTCGTTTTCGTCGGACCATCCGGCTGCGGGAAGTCGACGCTGCTGCGGATGATCGCCGGCTTGGAACCGATTTCCGGAGGCGTGATCCGGATCGGCGGAACCGTGGCAAACCTGCTTGAGCCCGCCGAACGCGGCGTAGCGATGGTGTTCCAGTCCTACGCACTCTACCCGCATATGACCGCCTACAAGAACATGGCCTTCGGCCTGAAAATTGCCGGACTGGACAAAAGCGAGATCGACCAGCGGGTCACCCGCGCCGCCAAGATGCTGCAGATCGAGGAGCTGCTGCAGCGGATCCCCAAGGACATGTCCGGGGGTCAGCGCCAACGTGTTGCCATTGGGCGTTCGATCGTGCGCGAGCCGCACCTCTTCCTGTTCGACGAACCGCTGTCGAACCTGGACGCGGCGCTCAGGGTCCAGACGCGCATCGAAATCGCGAAGCTCCACAAGATCGTGGATGCGACGATGATCTACGTGACCCACGACCAGGTCGAGGCGATGACGCTCGCCGACCGTATCGTGGTGCTCAATCAGGGCAGGATCGAGCAAGTCGGCACGCCGCTCGAACTTTACCGAACGCCGGCAAACCTGTTCGTCGCCAGCTTCATCGGCAGCCCCAAGATGAATTTCCTTCCGGTAACCCTTGAACGCGAGGGGCTGGCGCGCGGCCAGCTCGGGATGGCCATCCCGGCGCCCGTCGGTCCGACAGGCCGTGCAACGATGGGCGTGCGGCCGGAAAACCTCGTTCTGTGTGAACCAGATCGGGCTTTTCTCAGCGCGCTGCTGCAGTTCGAGGAGCATCTTGGCGAGCATCGGCTGATCTACGCGAAAACCAGCGACGGCATCGACCTGATCGCCAAGGAACCAGACGGGCCACCGCTGGCCGAGGGCTCCGTGCTTCATTTCCGCTTTGCGCCAGAGAGCGCGCACTTCTTCGGGCCGGACGGAAATCGTCTCAGCCATTCAACCAAGGGAACACATTGATGACGAGCAGCCATCCAGGACATTCGATGCTTGCCGACCTCGCGCGCGTCAAGGACGCACGGACCGGACGCCTTTCCAGTTGGGACCAGGAGGGCAAGAACCAGGACTATTGGCTGATCCCGGCCAACTCCACCGTCCGCCTCGCCGATATCGAGGGTCCGGGCTGCATCACGCATATCTGGATGACGCAATTTTGCCGACGCGTTCTTGGCGCCGGGCTGATCGATCCGACCGCCGGCAATTACGTCGCGCCGGTATTCGAGATCCACAACGCCCTCGGTCTCAACTGGGAGGTCGCCGATCCGCATTACTACCGCAAGGTACTGCTGAAGATCTATTGGGACGACCAGGATACGCCGTCGGTCCTGGTGCCGCTTGGCGACTTCTTCTGCACCGGTCATTCAATGCCGGGCAACTTCTCGTCCCTGCCGATCTCCGTGTCGAGCAAGCCGGAGGAGCGCTATCGCTTCGGCGGGAGTGCCGCATTCAACAGCTATTTCCAAATGCCCTTCGGCAAGCGCGCCATTGTCGAGATCGAGAACCAGAACGACGTCCCGTACGGCCAGTACTTCTACATCGACTTCGAGCGTTACGAGTCACCGCTGGCCGACGATATCGCTTATTTCCACGCCTCTTGGCGGCGAGAGAACCCGTGCGGTGGCTGGGGCCCGAATCTGCAGACCAACAGCCCTGAAACCAACATTCCCAATCTCGATGGCCAGGAGAACTACGTCATCCTCGAAACCGAAGGACGCGGGCAATATGTCGGCTGCAACCTTTCGGTGGCGCACTTCCAAGGCTCCTGGTGGGGCGAAGGCGACGAGATGATCTTCGTCGACGAAGACACCTGGCCGCCGTCGATTCACGGCACGGGCACCGAGGACTATTTCAATCACGCCTGGGGAATGCAGAACAACGCCTTCCTGACGAACGGCTCGGTAATCCACGAGAGCATCGTGCCCGGCTATCAGGTCTCCTACCGCTTCCATCTCACCGATCCCGTCCGGTTCAAGAACCGCATCCGCGTGACGATCGAGCATGGCCATGCCAATCATCTGAGCGACGACTGGGCCTCCACCGCCTACTGGTACCAGACGCTTCCCTCGCCGAAGCTGACCATCCTGCCCGTCGAGCAAAGGCTGCCAACGCCACCCGGCGACCGCGCGCCGGAGAGGGTCGCCCGTGATCGCCTTAGCCCCGAACAGGCCAGACAGATCGATGCTGCCGACGAGCGTTTCCGCGCCTATGCGGAACTGCGCAACATCGAAATTGAAAAGAAGTTGGAGACCACCCGGCGCCGTTCGGCGTCGAATGTAGCGAAAAGGACCTGAAGCAACGCGTAGGCGCGCTCGTCCTGAGGAGGAGAAGGGAAATGAGCATGAACAGACGAGACTTTCTGACCAGGGCGACGGCGTTGGCCGCAGCCGGTGTCCTGACGCCAGCTATGTTCCCGGCAAGGGCGCAGGCAGCCGCACCGGCGAAAGACACCACCGCTCGGCTCACAACCTACAACTGGGGCAATCCCTCCGAGGCGAAGGCCTATGGCGAGGCCTTTGAACGGTTCAGCAAGATCTACCCAAACGTCACCGTGCAGGACAATATCGCTCCGATCTCCTCATGGTCGGACTATGCAGACAAGCTGGTGACCCAGATCGCCGGCGGAAATCCCCCCGACATCATCAACATTGCGGTCGAGGGGGTGCGGCTCGCCGTCGACAAGCAATTGCTGATGCCACTCGACGAGCTGATCGCTGCCGATCCGGAAGCCAAGGACTTGGTGGACAAGATACCGGCCAAGTTGAAGGACGCGCTTACCGTCGATGGCAAGCTCTACGAAATTCCGAACGGCGGCCAGACGATGGTCATCCACTACAACACCCGCATCTTCAAGGAGGCGGGCGTCGAGCCGCCAAAGCCGGATTGGACCTGGGACGACTTCGTCGCGATCGCCAAGAAACTGACGACCGGCGAAGGCGACAAGAAGATCTACGGCTATGGCTTGCCCTGGTTCAATTTCGCCATTCACCCTTGGTACCTCACCAACGGCACATATCCGGTTACCGCGGATTTCAAGCATTCAAACCTGAACGATCCGACGATTCTCGAGGTCGCCGAGTTCATACACGCTCTCGTTTATGAGCACGGCGTCTCGCCCGACCCAATCGGGCTCAATGTCTATGACCAGTTTGCTGCCGGCCGTTTCGCCATGGTCGGTGCTGGCCGCTGGCCGGTGACCGGCTGGGTTGCGAACGGCTTCACCGATTTCGACATCGTACCCTGGCCGCGCAAGGAAAGCGCCGAAACTGTGTTCGGGTGCGGCGGCTGGGGCATCAGCCCCCAATCGAAGAATCCGGAGCTCGCCTTCCAGGCGATCAAGCAGTTGATCTCGCTCGAGACCGTGACGGCGCTGATGGAGATCGGCCAGCAAATCCCCATCTACGAGGAAGCGGCGAGAAAGGAGAGCTTCCTTTCCGCGCCGAAGAGCGCACCGGTCTTCTTCGATGCCTTGAAGACGGCGAAGCCCGTGGCGGCGCCCGCCTTCTTCAACGCCCTTGACCGCATCCTCGGCCGCACCTTCGATCAGATCATCACCGAAGAGCTGACAGCGGAGGAAGCGCTGGCCGCGGCCCATGAGGAGCTCGAAGCCGAGATCCAGCGAGGGTGACCATGGCCAACATCGCCAACGATGCGGCGGCGGGTTGGTTCTCGCCGCAAAATCGCAAGGAGACCACTGCCGGTCTTCTGTTCATTGCGCCGGCCCTGATCGGCTTCGCAGTCTTCGTCGCGGGGCCGATGATCGCCACAATGGTTTTCAGCCTGATGAAGTACGATCTGTTCAGCAGCCCGAGCTTCGTCGGGCTCTCCAATTTCGAAGCGATGCTGGAGGATCGACGGCTTTGGAAGGTCCTCGGCAATACCGCCTTCTTCGCGGTCTTTGCCGTGGCCGGCAATGTCGGCCTCGGCGTGGTGCTGGCAGTCCTACTCAACCGAAACATGTCGAAGACGGTTCAATATGCGTACCGCGCGGCCTTTTTCTTCCCCTCCCTGGTAGGCCTGATCTTCGTTGCCGTGATCTGGCAATTCCTTTTCCAACGCGATATCGGGGTGATCAACCACTACCTCGGCCTTGTCGCCGTCGAGCCCGTGCGCTGGCTTTCAAGCGCTCGCAACGCGCTCTGGTCCGTGATCGTCCTCGACATCTGGAAGAATGTTGGCTTCGCGATGCTGATCGCAACGGCAGGGCTGCAGAGCATCTCGAAGGACTATTACGATGCCGCGCGCGTCGATGGCTCAAGCAGCCTGCGGACTTTCTGGCAGATTACCATGCCGCTCCTCTCTCCGACGATCCTTTTCCTGCTCACCATGAACACGATCGGCGCCTTCAAGGTGTTCGAATCGATCGTCGTGCTCACCAATGGCGGACCGGGCGATTCCTCCCGCAGCCTGGTCATGTACATCTACGAGCAGGGTTTCAAGTCCTTCAACATGGGCTACGCATCGGCGATCTCGCTGCTGCTGCTCACGATTACCGTCATTGTCACGGCGATCCAGTTCGCCCTTTCCAAGCGGTGGGCTTTCTATGAATAAGCCAATGCACATCTCATGGGATATGACGCCGGCCCGCCTGTCGGCGCGTCGTCTCTCTCCGGAAACACGGGTAATGATTTCGCGGCTGCGCACCGCGCTCGTCTATGTGGTGCTCGGGCTTGGCGCACTGGTGATGGTGGCGCCGTTCCTGTGGATGTTCACCACCAGCTTCCGGCCCGTGGCTGAAGCCTTCACGCTTCCGCCACGCTGGCTCCCGGGACTGGATTCCAGCCTGGAAAGCTACCGCCGGCTGCTTGCCTCGGATGTCCCGATCGGCCGTTTCTTCTGGAACTCGACTGTGCTTGCGACCACAGTCACTCTCGGGTACGTCGCAACTACCACGATCGCCGGGTACGCCTTCGCGCGGCTCCGCTTCCCGTTCAAGAACGTGCTCTTTGCGCTGCTGCTGGTCTCGCTGATGGTCCCGATTCAGACGACGCTGGTGCCGTTGTTCCTCCTGATGCGCTGGCTCGGTCTGGTTGACAGCCAGTGGTCAATTATCGTTCCGGGCCTCACCGGTGCCTTCGCGCCCGGCATGTCGGGCGTTTTTGGCATCTTCCTGATGCGCCAGTTCTTCCTGACCCTTCCCAAGGAGCTGTTCGAGGCAGCGCGTGTCGACAATGCAGGCCATTTCCGTACCTTCTGGTCGATTGCCGTGCCACTGGCAGGCCCGCAGATCGCAGCGCTATCCGTCATCATCTTCACCATGACCTGGAACGACTACTTCATGCCGCTGATCTTCCTCAATTCGGTCGACCAGATGGTGCTGCCGGTCGGGATCATGTCGATCCGTGACCCCGTCGGGAACTCGTCGGCGACTTCGGAGGTCATCGCGGCGGTTTCGCTGTCGATCTTGCCGGTTTTGGTGGTCTTCCTGGTGGCGCAGCGTTGGATCATCGACTCCTTCGTGCGGGCCGGTGTGAAAGGGTGACTTGTTTGTGATTGATCAGGTGGAGCGATGGCTATGGGCATGATCACAATGCTATCGAGGCACCGGTGAAGCGGTTTGTGCGCTCAGGGGAAGACAATGGTCAGCATTAAGGACGTTGCAGCACTTGCCGGCGTGTCGGATCGAACCGTGTCGCGCGTCGTCAACGGCGAAGGTCTGATTCGCCCAAAAACCAAGAAAAAGGTTCAGAAGGCGATCGAGGCGCTAGGCTACGTTCCGAACCAGGCGGCAAGATTGATGCGCACCAGCCGTTCCAGCGTGCTGGGATTGATAACCGACGTCGTGTCGACCACGCCGTTTTCGACCGACATCGTGCGCGGTATTCAGGATGCCCTTGACGACACGCCTTACACGCTGCTGACGGTGAACACCTCCGCCGATCCGGCGAAAGAGCTGCGCGCCTGGCAGATCTTCCGCGAGCATGGCATCGGCGGCGTCTTCTACGTGACGATGTTTCATCGCCATGTTCCGCCCGATGTAGAGTTTCCGAACACACCGACGGTGCTGGTAAATTGCAGTGCTCCCGAACGCGCTCTACCCTCCGTAGTGCCGGACGACTATCAAGGCGGGCTGGACGTTGTCCGTTACCTTGTCGAGCAGGGACATCGAAAGATCGCTTATGTCATGCTGAACGAGTTGCTCCTGGCGGCGGACCTTCGCGGCCGGGCATTCTTCGACGGATTGGCTGCGGCGGGCATCGAAGTGCGAAAGGAATGGGTAGTACCCGGACGCGTAGGTGCGATTTTCGCTGATCGCTTCGTGGCTTTTGAGAATGCCCGACGTATTCTAAGCAGCCCCGACCGGCCGACGGCAGTCGTCTGCGGAAATGACGAAACCGCGCTGCAAGTCTACTGCGCTGCCTCGGACCTGGGATTGCGGGTGCCGGAGGACGTCTCAGTCGTCGGTTTCGACGATTTCCAGGTCGTCTCGACCGGTATTCACCCGCCTCTGACGACGATGGCCTTGCCTTATCGCGATATGGGCGCTCTGGCCGTGCGTATGCTGACCGAGCTGATCGCCGGCCGCCCGCCGGCTGAAAATCACGTCAAATACCGCTGCGAGCTCATCCGTCGCGGCTCGGTTGTGCGTCTGGAATAGGTCCGACGCTCGACAGCCTGTGTTCGTTTCCGCACACCCTCGTGGCGCGCCGCGTGGCGCCCCTGTCGCAGTGACCAGGCGCGCTCGGCGGTTTCCCGAATGATGCAGAGAGTTCGGTGCGCGCGGCTCGCGCGCAGAGTGCCTCGCCTCCCAGGTCGATTGCATCGATGCCGACTTTGAAGTCACTGATCACTGTACGATCGCGAAGACCATCGTGCGTTTCCGCCGCGAATCCAGTCTTTCGAGACCGTGAAGGCGTCTGAAGTGAGAGTGCCCGTGGCGAAGTCACCGTTCAGTCCCGAACCTGGGTTCTCCTCCCAGAAGGTGTTGACGAGCCTTGAGCCCTGGAAGCCGGTCACTGTCTGTTGCCCGAACTGAGCGCCGATCGCGGTGGAGAAGCCGTTCGCGAAGTCGCCACTGGCGGTCCGGCCGAGTGGCAGGCCGATAACCTCCCAGTCCGCGAAACCGTCGCGTTCGTGGGCGGCAGGTTGAGGATCGACGTGTCGTTCAGCTCCATCGGGTCGACGAGGATGTGCCCCCAGTCGCCGACGAAGTATTGTGCCGCCGATCCACCGGCGATGCCGCCCGGATTGATGTTCTGCACCAGCAGGTACTTGGTCTCGCCGGTGTTCTCCACCGTGATTTAATGAGATCCGGCACCTCCCACACACCACCAACGGCGTTGGCCGGGCCGAAGCTCGACATATAGGACCAGTTCTTCAAGTCGTACGATTTGTAGAACTCGGTTTCCCGCGCGACCATGCCGCGCCGGATGCGTTTTCAGATCCGAGGGACGAATCGAAGCCCGAGTCCGGAAGGCCGTTACTTTGCGAGTGGTCAGCGGTCATTGGAATCACCTGTGGTGTCGTCTGAGGAGGCCCCGGTGGCGTCTCCGTCCTGCCCGCCGGGGGGCGCGTGCTCCTCATCATCGGGTCGGCCGTTCGCTCCGTCGGGGCCCGCGCCGGCGTTCGGGCTGTCCGTCTGCTGCTTGGTGCCATGGGGCAGCAGCGTGACGTCGTGCTCGGCCCAGCTTAACAGGTCAGACCCGTTGCCGCCGGACGCGTCGACATGGAACAGTCCTTTCGGATCATTCATCCTGTTCGATTGTGGCGCAACATTGAAGGTCGCCCGGCTCGTCTTTCCAGAACTCATCTATCCCCCCGGTTTCAGCAGTGGTCGCTTGCTCATAGAAAAGGCGGCCGGCGCAAAGACCGGCCCAAGTTGCTCTTGGGAGGAGATTACCTGTCCCACAGCCCATGTTCCGGCCAGCGCCGGACGAGCCGGTCCTTGACCGGCGGCAGGGGCTTGGCGGCAGTGGGCTTGAGCGCATACCAGTATGCGACCGAGGAATAGTCGTTCGACTGATCGTTGGCGTGGCCGTGCTCGAAGGTCACGCGGATGGACTTCGAAAAGTGCACCGGATCCTCGATGTGGAAGCGATAGAGCGACCACTTGCCGAAATGCTCCTGCACGTCCGCGCCGAGTGAAATGCCGTGATAGGGCGTCGAGTGCTGTCCTGCCGGGAACCCCCAGGAGCAGCCGAAATAATCCTCCGTGCCGGTGCCATGCAGCGAAGGCGGCCAGGCCTCACCATCGATGAAGATCATGTCGTCGCCTTCGCCGGGCCAGGTGTATTCCTGGTTGGAGGCATTGAAGTTATCGATGTTGAGCACACAGCCGACGTAGTGGCCCTCGCCCTCGATGTCGAGAGCGACATAGTTATCTTCGCCCGTGGTATTCTCTCCGCCGAGGTCCCATGGTGCCGGGTTCGCGTAGGGCTGCACGGTCGGGATCGCAGTCGTCGGGTTCTCGCGGTTCCATGTTGCGTGGAACCGCCCCATATTTGCGGGAAGCGCATCGGCATAGAGCTCGTAATCGATGTAGTAGAACAGGTTCTGGATCGGCTCGTCCGCTTCATTGACGATCTGAACTCGGGCTCCTGTTTCGAAAGGCATCGGCCAATAGCTGTTCATCGCCGGCGAAAACGGCCCTTTCGGCCCGCGGCGGTCGCCGAACGTCGTGTTCATCGGCAGGGACCACCAGTGTGCTCCCGTCGCATGGCCGACGCCGAAGAAGTCGCCAAGCGGGGCGCGCACCGACGGCTCCGAACTGCCGTCCCAGTACATCTCCAGGACAAGCTTGCGCAGATATTGAGGATCGTAGCAGCGCGTAGTGATCCACATGTGCTTGATGCAGCCGGCTCCGTCGATGTCGGCCATCACCTGCGTTTGACCGGCGGGCACGATCTTGAAGTCCTTGTTGCCGCCGGTCGCGTCATAGCTCGACTGCCGCTTTGAGCGGACGCCAGGGCGCACGAGGGGGAGCCCCGCGAGTGGACTCGTGGGGATGAACGGCAATGTCATGTCACAGTCTCCTATGTGTGTGGCCGTCACCAGATGCTGGTGCGGGTTTCGGGATCAAAGAAATGCAGGTTTGTAGGGGTCAGCGCGACGCGGGCACGGTCGCCGATCCGAACCTCGGTTTTTGGTGAGAAGCGGCCGACTGCGGAGCGCTGGTGACCGATCTCCGCGACGGCGTCTGGGTCGCCGGCGTCCACCCAAGGCGCCTCGATCGCGAGATGGACCATCGTCTCAGCACCGAGCCCCTCGACGAGGGTGACAGTCGCCTGGATTTCTGCGCTTGAGGGCGCGATCGAAGCGTCATCCATGTCCTCCGGGCGGATGCCGACAACGACGGTTCGCCCGTTTTCTGTGCGGAGGGTAGGACGCGCCGCAAAAACCTCACTGGGCAGTCGGATGAACTGCGAGCCGAGTCTCAAGTCGTCCCCCGACAGGGACGCTTCGTAAAGGTTCATCGAGGGCGAGCCGATGAAGGCGGCAACGAAGGCGTTGACGGGTCGATCATAGAGATTCTTCGGCGTGTCGATTTGCTGGAGTACACCGCCCTTCAAGACGGCAACACGGTCTCCCATCGTCATCGCCTCGACCTGGTCGTGGGTGACGTAGATCGTGGTGACACCGAGTTCCTTCTGCAGGCGCGAGATCTCCGCCCGCATCTGCACGCGGAGCTTGGCGTCGAGGTTCGAAAGCGGCTCGTCCATGAGGAAGGCCGCCGGCTTGCGCACGATGGCCCTTCCCATCGCCACGCGCTGCCGCTGGCCGCCGGAGAGCCTGCCCGGCTTGCGGTCGAGATGCGGCGTGAGTTCCAGGACGCGGGCGGCCTCCTCGACGCGGCGATCGATCTCCGGCTTCGGCAGCTTCGCCATGCGCAGAGGAAACGCGATGTTTTCCCGGACGGTCTTGTGCGGGTAGAGCGCATAGGACTGGAACACCATCGCAATGTCGCGGTCCTTCGGATCGACGTGATTCACGAGCCTGTCGCCGATACGCAATTCCCCGCTCGAAATGCTCTCGAGCCCGGCGATCATCCGCAGTGCCGTGGACTTGCCGCAGCCGGACGGGCCGACGAAGACCAGGAACTCGCCGTCCTTAATGTCGAATGTCAGATTGCGGATCGCATGGAAGCTGTCGCCATAAACCTTGTTGATATTGCTCAGGCAAATCTCGGCCATTTCTCGTCTCCATTAGCCTTTGACAGCGCCGAAGGTCAGGCCGCCGATGATCTGTTTCTGAAGAATGAGGGTGATGAGGATGACGGGCAGCGAATAGAGCACTGCAGCCGCGGTCATCGGCCCCCAAGCCAGCCCGTAGACGGAGTTGTATTCCGCGATGACGATGGGAGCGGTCTTGCCTTTTTCCGAAGTCAGCAGAAGCGCGTAGAGAAACTCGTTCCAACTGGCGATGAACGAGAAGAGGGCGGTGACCGCGATGCCACTGCGCATCACCGGAAGGATGATCTTCACGAAAGCCTGAAACCGCGTGCATCCATCCATTCGAGCCGCTTCTTCAAGCTCCTTGGGAAGCCCCTCGAAGAAGGCCGACATGAGCAGCAATGCTAGCGGAACGGCGGTCGATGTGTGGGCGAGCACCAGCCCCAACGTCGTGTCGAGAAGCCCTAAGGATTTGAGCAGGGTGAACAGCGGCACGCCGAGCGACACGGCCGGCACCATGCGGGTGACGAGTGCAAACAGCAGGAAGAACGTCGTGAAGGACCGACGATACTGTGTCGCAACGTAGGCGGCGGGCACGGCCAGAACCAGCGAGAGGACCGTCGTCAGCACTGCCACCATCAGCGAGTTCGCAAAGGCGGCGGGCAGGCTCGGGGTGGCAAGAACCGTGCTGAAGTTCTCAAGCGTGATGCGGTTCGGGAAGAACGACGGCGGAATCTGCTGCACATCGGCGGCGGGTTTGAGCGCCGTCATCAGCAGATAGACGTACGGAACCGCATAGGACAGCACCAGCAGCGAGGCGAAGATGTTGATGACCGCCCCGCCGACGTCTCGTTTCTTGCGCTCAATCATTGGCGGGCCTCCAGATCTTCCAGTAGGCGACGACAGCGAGAAGGATCATGGCGATGAGGAAGAGCGTTGCGGAAGCGGATGCCTCGCCGAGGTCGCCGTAGCGCACCATCCTCTGGTAGATGTTCATGGAAATGACTTCGGACTGATGGCGCGGGCCGCCCTGCGTCTGGATCCAAATGAGGTCGAATGTCTTGGCAGCATCGACGCCGCGAACGATCACGACGACCGCGAGAACCGGACGCATCATCGGCAGTGTGACGTGCCAAAACCTCTTCAGGGCACTGGCGCCGTCGATCCGCGCGGCCTCGAGCAGTTCGCGGGGAATGTTTGTCAGTCCCGCATAGCTGACGAGCGCAACGAAGGAGGTCGTCAGCCAGATGTCTGCGAAGGAAACCGCATATATGACGACGTCCTCGTCAGAGAGCCAACGGATAGCGTCGGGACTGTCGATCAGGCCGAGGCCGACCAGTCCGTGGTTGAGAATACCGATGTCGCCGATCAGCAGGAATCGCCACAGTAGACCGGCAACGATAGGCGGCACCATGAGCGGCAAGGCGAAAATCGTCCGGTGCCAGCGGGAGCTGTCGGCGATCGCGTTGAACAGCAATGCCGCGCAGAAGCCGAAAACGAACTCGAACAACAGCGCGAAGCACGTGTACTGAACGGTGCGCAGTGCGCTTTCACGGACTCGCGATGACGTCAGAGCCTCGATGTAATTCTGCAATCCCGCCCACGTGCGAACGTCCGGTGCAATGAGCTCGACCTTGAAGAAGGAATTGTAGACCAGCAGAGCAACTGGATAGGCGACCAGCAAGCCCAGGAAGATTGCTGCCGGCGCGATCATAGCGAGGACAAACCGGTTCTCGGTCATATCCAACTCCGGTATCAGGAAACGCGGTGAGGCGGCGGGGCGACCAACTGGCCGACCCGCTTGGGAGGATCAGTTCAAGATATCCTCAATCGTCTCCTTGGCTTCGGATAGGACCTCACCGATGTCATCTTCGCAGGAAAGAGCCTTCTGCACGGCAGGCAGCACCGCCTCATCAACGATCTCCTGATAGTGCTCATGCATCGGACGGCCCCGCGTCGCGGCTGCCGCTAACGTCTTCAAAAGCGGCTCGAAGTGTTCATATCCCTGCTTGCCGGCGTAACTCTGGTAGGCGGAGTTCGTCGCAGCAAGGCCGAGCGGAGCTTCGATGCCCATCGCGTTGTGCTTGACCGCGTAGGCGATGAACTTCTTCGCGGCCTCCTTGTTGGCGGCAGTCGAAGGAATGACGTTGTACCAGGTACCGGGGATGCCGGCGATCCCCGCTTTTCCGGCAATCATCGAAGCGACGCCGACCTTGCCGTTAACCTTGGAGTCCGCCGGCGTCATCCTGTAGGCATGCGCCCAGAATTTCATCATCGCCGTCTTGCCCTGATAAAAGAGGTTCTGGGCCTCGCCCCAGCCGATCTCAGCGACGTTTTCCGGAACGGATTTGTCCTGGCAAAGGGGAGCGACATAGAACTCGAGCGCCTCCTTGTGAGCGGCGTTGTCGATGATGACATTGTTTTCGGCATCGAGGACTACGCCGGGCGAGCCTGCTTGCAACACATGCGCCATCCATTCTTCTGAATAGGCGCCGATCGTGTCGGTGCCCCAGAAGTCGGTCTTGCCGTCGCCGTCGGTGTCGCGCGTGAAGAACTTGGCGATATCCCGCCACTCTTGCCAATTGGCCGGAGGGGCGAGCTCATAGCCGTATTTGGCCTTGAACGCCGCCTTTTCGTCCGGGCTCTCAAACAGGTCCTTGCGATAGAGCACGACCTCTGCGTTCGCCCAGGCCGGGACGCCGATATAGTGTCCGCCAAGCTTCGCGTCTGCCAGCAGCGCCGGGGAAAAATCTGCCGCAAACTCGGGCGTGAAAAGATCGTCGAGGCTTTCCAGATGCCGCGCAAACTTAGCATTCCAGACGACATCGATCGAGGCGACATCGAAATTCGACTGCCCCGAAGCGATCTCGGCCGAGAGCTTGTCAAAGACTCCCTGATAGGGGACCACCGTGAACTTGACCTCGATGCCGGTCTCTTTGGTGAACCGCGCAGCAACGGCCTTCTGGAGCATTTCACCGCCGCCCTCGACGAGAATATTCAAAGTCTCGGCGTCCGCGGCGGCTGCTGAAATCACCAATGCGATCGCACTTGTTGCAAGCATTTTTTTCATCGCGGCTCCTCCCAAAAGGCTCGCTTTTTCCAACCCTTGCGGCAGAGGCTAACGGAAGAATGTCGACGTTGTCAATCGTAGATGACGACGTTGTCATGAATAATGTCGACGTTGTCACTTGCATGGAAAGCGCTATCTTCATATGTTCAGGACAACTGGTGAGGAACGGCAATCATGGTCAGCATCAAGGACGTGGCGCGAATGGCCGGCGTCTCCGACAAGACGGTTTCGCGCGTGGTCAACAAGGAGCCAAATGTCCACGCAGACACGCTTCAGAGAGTCGAGGCGGCAATCGCCTCGTTGGGCTACGTTCCGAATATGGCCGCGCGCCTCATTCGCTCGAACCGATCCCGCACGTTCGGCATCATAACCGATTTCATCTCAACGACCCCGTATTCAGGCGACATCGTGCGCGGAATACAGGATTGGGCCAATGCGAATGGACGCACCGTTTTCCTTGCCAACACCAACGGCAACCTAGAGCGGGAGCGGGAGACCTGGAGAACGTTCCAGTCCCATCGTATCGAAGGCGTGCTCTATGTGACGATGTACCATCGGGTCATCGATCCTGAGCCTGATGAGGTTGATATCCCGACCATCTTGGTGAACTGCCGCCCCGGATCGAAGAAGCCTTACGTATCGATCGAGCCGGATGACCTTCAAGGCTCCCGCGACCTGACGCGGCATTTGCTCGAGCGGGGGCATCGGCGCATCGGCTATATCCGCCTCAACCCTCGTCTGCTCGGAGCCGAGCTCCGATACGAGGCATTCCGTGGGACCATCCGGGAAGCCGGACTGTCCGAAAACGATATCGATGTTCGGTTGGGAATGGACGGCGTGATCGGCGAGGAGAACAACTATGTTTTTGCCGCTGCCCGCGAGATCCTCATTCAACCGGACCGGCCGACGGCGATCATGTGCGGAAACGACGAGATGGCCCTGCAGGTCTATATTGCGGCACTCGGTCTGGGACTGAGCATCCCAAACGATGTCAGCATCGTCGGCTTCGACGATTTCCGCACGGTATCGCATGCGGTGAAGCCCGAGCTTACCACTGCCGCCCTGCCCTACTACGACCTGGGATATTGCGGAGCCGATCTGCTGGAGCGCCTTCTCGAAGGCGAAGACCTCGAGCCAAAGCACGTCATGCTGCCTTGTCGCCTCGTCGAGCGAGGTTCGGTCGGCGCGGTTTTAAAGTGTTCGGGGCTCATTGAAAGCAAGGGGCATCACACTTGAGTGGACCCGCTGGACCAGCGCGTCCGGTCGGAGCGTGACAGCTCGTGGCAGTTTTGGGGCTTCCAATATCAAGGTCCGCTTTTGCGGATGCCTGCCCGGAAAACGAACCCGATCGAGCGACGGCTTCCCCCCCGGTATCACTTCTAAGAAGATTATCATCGGCCCGCTTGAGGTTAAGCGCTGCGGCTGTGGAGAGTAGCTTTCGGGAGGAAAGCTAGTCCAGTTGGAACTCCGGCCGCATCGTCGGTCAGAAGCCTCCATAGACCTACCGCGACTCGTGCGGATGTCCGACTAACCCGACAGAAGAACACAGCGGTCCCAGTGTCGGGCTGAAGCGTCCGCAGCAGGAGCCATGATGACCAGATCGTTGGCATCTTCCGAGCCTTTCAAGCCAAGGTCATGCCACCGTCGGCATGAAGTTCCACCCCGTTTACGAAGCTGCCCGCGTCGGAGGCGAGGAAGAGCGCGGCGCGCGCCAGCTCCTCCGGTCGTCCCATCCGCCCTGCCGGGATGAGCGACGCCATGTGATCCTCGAACGCAGGTCGTTCGGCCTCCGATACGCCGAGCTTACCGAGGATTTCCGTCTCGACCGGCCCCGGGCTAAGGATGTTGACGCGGATGCGCCGTGCCTTGAATTCGATCGCCCAATTCTTAGCGAAGGCGGCGACGGCGGCCTTCGAGCCGGCATAAACCGCGTGGTCCGGCAATACCTTTGTCGCCGCTAGCGAACTCGTAACGATAATGCTGCCGCCATTGCGGATTAGAGGCGCGATCGTCTGGACGCCGAAGAACACGCCGCGCGTGTTGATGGCGAAATGCCGGTCGTAAACTTCCGGTGTCACATTGTGGGACGCAGTGAGATTGATGACGCCGGCATTGGCAATATAGATATCGAGGCCACCAAAATGGTTCTCCACCATGTCCACCACCTCGTGGTGATGTTCGAGGTCGGCGACGTCGCCCACGATGCCAATGGCATGATGACCGATATCGCGCACCGCTTGGTCGACGACATCCTGCCGCCGGCCGGTGATGATGACCCGCGCGCCTTCCTCGGCGAAAAGCTTGGCGGTCGCCCTGCCGATGCCGCTATTGCCACCGGTGATAACGGCGACCTTGTCTTTGAGACATTGCATTGTTTATCTCCTTTCAACTGAGCTTGAGATAAACGGCGGCACTCTCATCCATTAGATCATGGGCAGGCACATGATCTGTGCCGCGGAGTTGCAAATGCCGAACCTGCTGAACGAGACTTCTGGATTGATGGCCTTTGTGCGAACGGTGGAGGCCGGTTCCTTCAGCGCCGCGGCACGCAATCTCGATACTACGCCATCGGCGGTGTCGAAGAGCGTGGCGAGGCTTGAAAAGAAGATCGGCGCGCGTCTCTTCCTGCGCTCCACCCGGGCCCTGACGTTGACACAGGACGGCCAGATTTTCTTCGAGCGCGTCGCACCGCTCTTGCGGGATCTGGATTCGAGCGACGAGGGGATCGGGTCCGATGCCGCACTCTCCGGCCGCCTGCGCGTCAGCATGCCAAGCGAGCTGGCGCCCCTGCTGCTGCCGCGGCTGTTTACAGGCTTTGCGGCCGACAATCCCAACTTACATCTCGATATCGGCCTTACCGACCGATTCGTCGATCTGATCCGGGAGGATTATGACGTCGTGTTGCGCGCTGGCAATCCGACGCAAGGCGATTTGATCGTCCGCCATCTGGCCGACCTGCCGATGGCGATCGTCGCATCTCCGGCTTTTCTTGAGACTTTGGGCAATCCGCTGCCTGTCGAACATCTGGCGGCCGTGCCCTTTGCCCGTTACGTGCTCGGCGGCTTAATCCAGCCTGTACGTCTGGCGGACGGCAGCAGCTTTGTTCCCGCCGGTCGCGTAGATTGCGATTCAGGCGCCGCGCTCATCCAGGCGGCGTTCGCTGGGTTGGGCGCCGCCTATCTGCTGCGGTGTCTGGTGGCGAAGGAGTTGCAAGCCGGTGCGCTTGTCACGTTCGCATCGGAGATCGCGCTTCCGAGCCTGCCATTCAATGCGCTGCACGCCTTCGGCCGCACCGTGCCCTTGCGCGTCAAACTGTTCTGCGACTTCATAGCCCGTGAGGCGAGAGCCATCGAAGCGATGTGAGTCAACGTACCATCGGCGACATCGGTATCCCTGGGGCAGGATCGATCCCGTCAGAACCAGGCGCCGTCGACCTCGCGCATCGCCATGGGCAGCGTCTCCCAAGCCCTGATCAACTCGCCGATCGACCCGGCCTCCATCTTGCGCATAACATTGGCGCGGTGCAGCTTGACCGTGACCTCGCTTATCCCGAGATCGAAGGCAATCTGCTTGTTGAGCCGCCCCCGCGCCACTTCGCCCAGGATCTCGCGCTCGCGGTGCGTCAGCGTCTCCAGGCGTTCGATATTGCGCCTGACGACCAAGGCGTTGGCCCGTCGGGCCGCGTCCAGTTCAATACCGGCAATCACCGCATCGAGCAGCGTCTGGTCGCGCACCGGCTTGGTGAGAAAGTCGACCGCGCCCGCCTTCATCGCCTGCACGGTCATCGGAATATCGCCGTGCCCGGTTAGAAAGATGATCGGCTTTGCATTGCCGCTCTCCGCCAGATGATGCTGCAGGTGAAGGCCGCTCGCTCCAGGCATGCGCACGTCAAGGATCAGGCAGCCGGGGCGGTCCAGTATGTCGGCGTCGAGCACTTCACGGGTCGAGGCGAAGCTCATGGGCTGCAGGCCCGCCGAGAGGATCAGCTCCGACAAGGCCTCGCGAACGGCTGCATCGTCATCGACGATGACGACGATGGGCTCACTTGCGTCATTCTTCTTCTGCCGCGACAGCGGTGCCGATCTCCGGAGCGGCTGGTCAATTCGCATATCACCCTCCATTTCTCGATTTCTGCAAAGCTTCCCCTATCGCAATGAGCAAGGCAGGCGCATCGAAAGGCTTGCGGAAAAAGCCGCTGATGCCCCGCGCGCGGCCCTGGTCGGCGATCTCGTGGCGGCCGGTGACCAGGAATACCGGTAGTTCCGGACGCGCCTTGTTGACAATGTCACGGAGTTCAAAGCCGTTCATGCCCGGCATGCCGATGTCGGTGATCAGCAGATCCAGGTCCGACAGGCCGCGGGCGAGCAGGTGTTCGGCCGAGCGGAGACAGCAGGCCGCATATCCAGCGGATTCCAGTAGCTCCTCCAACGACTCCAGTAGCCGCGGATCGTCATCAACTACCGCGACGATCGGTCTTGTTTTCTCCATGCTCAATTTCCTCCCACCCGGCGCGAATGGGTGATCGGTATCCCCAATCGCTCTGCTATGCGCACGAGGTCGGCGAGCGATGCCGCCGCCATTTTCTGCATCACATTCCTCCGATGGATTTGCAGCGTCACTTCGCTGATTCCGAGTTCCGATGCCGCCTGCTTGTTGAGCAGGCCGCTGACCACGAGCGGCAGCACATCGCGTTCGCGTGGCGTCAGTTCGAGATAACGTTGTCTTAACAGGCTCAGTTCAGCCCGTTCCGATCGCTTTTTCCGATCCTCGGAAATCGCAGTGTGCACCGCAGCCATAAGGTCCGCGTCGCTGAACGGTTTGGTGAGGAAGTCCACCGCACCGTGCTTGATCGCCCGCACCGAGGAGGGGATGTCGCCATGGCCGGTGATGAAGACGATCGGCGGATGATCGCCCTCGGCGATCTGCCGTTGCAGGTCGAGGCCGTTGATATCGGGCAATTCAACGTCGAGTATCAGGCAGGCAGGTAGATCCTGTTTCTCGGCGTCCACATAGTCGCCCGCCGAACCGAACGCGATGGCGTGCATGCCGTGGGTCTCCAGGAGCTCGCCGAGCGCCTCCCTGATGCGTTCGTCATCGTCGACGATGAAAACAACATGGTCATCCGTTGTCATGGCGCCGCTTTCCCCACGATTGGTAAGGTGAAAATGAACCGCGCGCCATGCGGTTCATTTTTCTCGGCCCATAAACGCCCGCCATGCGCCTCGACGATCGAACGGCAGATGGCGAGACCCATGCCCATTCCATTTTCTTTCGTCGTGAAGAAGGGTTCAAAGATCTGATCCGGGAACTCGATGCCGTTTCCCCGGTCACCTATTTCGGTCTGCACCTCGCTGCCCACGCGATGGGCGCGCACGTCGAGAGCTTTTTCCCCTGCGACAGTCTCCATTGCCTCCATGCCATTGCGGATGACATTGACCAGGACCTGCTGGATCTGGATGCGGTCGACCGTGATCGGCGGAAGCCTGCCTTCGACGTCGATGTTGATCCGGATGCGACGGCGCAAAGCCTCCCCTGCCACCAGGTTACACGCCTCGGCGATGACACCCGAGAGCGACAGGCTGATCCTATTCTCCACGGATTGCTTGAACAGCGCCCGGATACGGCCGACGACTTCCGCCGCCGAGTTGGCGTCGCGGATGACCCGTTCGGTCGTGATCTTGGCGCGTCCGACATTGACGGGCTCAGCCGATAGCCAGCGGTAGCACGCATGCGAATTGGCGACGATCGCCGCCAAGGGCTGATTCACCTCATGGGCGATGGAGGCCGACAGCTCCGCGAGGCTCGCGGCTTGGCTGGCGCGCGCAAGCCGCTCCTGCGCCAGGCGCAACTCTTCCTGCATCCGCACCTCGCCATCGATATCCAGGCAGATGACGTTCCATTGCACGATGGTACCGTCGTCCTTGCGCATCGGCGCTGCGCGCGTTTCGACCCAGATATATTCGCCGTCGAAGCGCCGTAGACGGTGCTTTCTGAGATAGGGTTCGCCGGTCGCCAGGCAATGGGCATATTGCTCCTTGACGCCCGCGACATCGTCGGGATGGACCCCGGCATCGAGCGTGCCGTTCAGCCGCGATTTGGCCTTCCCATCCAATTCCTCCAGCTCATAGCCAAGGAACTCGCGCAGTTGCTGGCTGCGATAGACTGGTTCGCCGTTCGGCGCAGCACAATCGATCATCGCCGGCAGTGTTTCCACCAGTTGCCAAAGGAAGCGTTCTCTCTCGCGCAATGCCGCCTGCGCGCGCATCTCGTCCTCAATGTCGATCGAAGCAACGTACCATTGCACGATTGTGCCATCTGCATCGCGCAACGGTTGCGCGCGCGCCTCTATCCAGCGATAGACTCCCTGCTTGTTGCGCCGGCGAAATCGGTTCACGAAAGGCTGACCGGTCGCAAAGCCATCCGATGCCCTCTGAAACATTGTTGGAAAGTCGTCGGGGTGAGCCACGTATCGGGCCAGCGCATCGAAGTCCTTAATGTCCGCCGTCGGCGAACCAACGTCCTCGAGATATCGCTTGCTGGTGTAGGTCATCTTGCCTGAAGCGGTGAAGCTCAGGATATTGAAAGGCATGGCGTCGATCATTTGTTCCAATTGCCGCTTGCTGCTCTTCAGCCCTTCCTCGGCCTGCACCTGATCGTCGATGTCGATGGACACCTGATACCAGTGAACGATCGCTCCATCTTGATCGCGTAGAGGCTGCGCGCGCGCCTCTATCCAGCGATAGTTGCCATCTTTCCAACGCCGGCGATACCGCATCATGAAGGCGTCGCCAGTTTTAAGGCAGTTGGCTGACGCTCGCAGCACCTCGGGGGCATCTTCGGGATGAACCAGCTTTTGCGCCACCCGGACGGTATCTTCGAAGTTCGCCTTGGAAAGACCGAGATCCTCCAAAGATCGCTTGTTGACGTAGGCCAGTTCGCCAGCAGGCGTCCAGCTCCAGATGTGGACTGGCAAGGCGTCGACGAGCTGCGAGAGTTCCCGCTCCCGGTCGCGCAAGGCCTCCTGCGCGCGCACCTCATCATCGATGTCGATGGAGATTGCGTACCATTGCAAGATCTTCCCGCCCTCGTCTCGCAGTGGTTCCGCCCGGCCATCAACCCAGCGGTACACGCCGTCCGCACGGCGCATGCGATATTTCATCGAGTATGGTTCGCCTGTGGCGACGGCATGGCGCACCGCCTGCAATAGACCAGGCGCATCATCTGGATGGACAAGAGTCTCAATGTTTGCCACTAGCTGGCTTGTGCCCGGCCTGTTTAACTGTTGCAGGTCAAACCCAAAAAAATCCACCAGGCGCTTGTTGAAGAAGGTCGGTTCGCCTTCGGGCGTCAGCCGTCTGATGTGGACTGGGACCATGTCCACGATCTGCGAGAGCTCTCGCTCTCGGTCGCGCAGGGCCCCCACACTCTGGCGTAATGTCAGCAACGCGAGCTGGTGCTGCCGGGATATGGCGGCCACGACCAAGGCCGAAAATGCCGAGATCGCCAGGAAGAGTTGCAGCATGATCTGATTGTGGCGCTGATTCTCGGCATTTCCGGCGAACTGGCTGGCGCCAGATATCGTGAAGATCGCGGTTATTAGCGCGAGGAGGGCGAGAGTAACGGCAGCCCCCTTGAACTCAAAGCGCACCGCGGCCCAAAGCAGCGGCGGCATGATGATATAGGCGAAGGGCAGGTAGCCGCCGAGCGAAAGGGCCGCGACGCCGAGAAGGATAAGTCCCACGGCACACGCTTCTATCCATCGTGCAGCCGATAGCTCGGCCTTGCCGTTCCAGTTCTGGATCACGACCAGCGCGAGCGGCGCGACGATCAGAACCCCAGTGGCGTCCCCGATCCACCAGAGAGGCCAGGCCCCCAAGAAAGTTTGCGAAAGTATGCCGAACCAGGCAAGCGTCGCACTTCCGACCGTCGCGCTGACCACTGGGGCAGCTCCAGCGCCTAATACGACGAATACAAGAACTTCCCGCAGGGTTTCCAGCCGAACCGGCCGACCCAAAGTCCGATTTACGAGCCACGCACCGACCATGGCTTCGAGCGCGTTGCCGGCATAAATCAGAACGGCGGCGGGCAGCGGGCTATGGAACCACAAGGCATTGCCGAATAGCTCGCCGAGGCAGCCGACCAACACCCACCACGGCCAGCTCTGCTTGGGTGCGAGGATAAGGGTTGCAATGAAAAGCCCACTCGGAGGCCATATGGAAATGCCTGTTCCGGGTACGATTGCAAGTGCCTGTGCGAAGCCGCAACCCAGGACATAGGCCGCAAAAAACAGACCCAGGTGCAGGAGTTGGGGGCGGTACGACCAGACGCGCGTCATCGGCGGCTCCTGCAGGGAAAACAAAGCTTGGGCGGCGCCAGCATATCGAATGGCTAGTCTCGATAGCAGCGTCAGCGATCCCGAGTCGTACCCTATTCGCGCCACTACACGGCCGCAACTTATGGAAATCCATGTATTGGCGGCGATGCCGTCGCTTGGCCGCCCTGGTGGAAAACTGTGAATCCTCAATAATATCCGACATCCGCTTGGATGGTTCCTGTCTCAGTCCAAGAGCCGCAAGGGCGTGGCATCCTCGACTTGCCGCGCCAAGTGCGGACGGGATGCGGAGCACGGCGGTCTGCTCCGCATCCCGTGGGGGTCAGGCCTTGAGGAAGGCGAGCAGGTCGGCGTTGACCTGGTCCTGATGCGTGGCGGTAATGCCGTGCGGCGCGCCGGGATAGTAGATGTCTTTGGCGCCATTGATCAGCCGGGCAGACTTGACGGCGGAATCCTTGACCGGAACGATCTGGTGCTGGCAGGTATTTGACTTAAGCCTCCGCTAATGCTACAAGTGGGTAATCGATAACCCTAGGTGAAGCCGTGACTGTCTCCCTCAACGACATTGCCGAACGTGCGGGCGTCTCCGTCAAGACGGTTTCCGGTGCGCTGCATGGCGGCTCGGCCCGTATGGCTGAGACGACCAGGCAGCGCATCAAGGAGATCGCCGAGGAACTCGGCTACGTCACCAATCTCGCCGCCCGCAGCATGCGGCAGGGCTGGATGCCGCTGATCGGCGTCGTTGCCGACGAGTTGATCACCTCGCCCTTCGCGACGGAAATCATCCGCGGGCTCGATGGTGCGGCGCGCGCCTCTGACATGGCCGTCTTTGCGATGACGCTGAACGGCAGCCGCGACGTTAGCGCGGTGATCGAGGAAGTGCGCCGCTTTCGACCGCGGGCGATCGCCTATGCCGCCATGTACCACAAGACGGTCGCGCTGCCGGAGGAGTTTGCTGAGACAGTCGGCGTGATGATCAATTGCCGCGAAGCGAATGACCGGGTGACCTCACTGGTACCGGATGAGTTTGGCGCCGCCCGTGACATCACCAGCTATCTGGTCGAGGCCGGACGAAAGAATATCGCCTTCATCAACCTGCCCGGCCTGCTCGCCGGCGAATTGCGCGAGGCCGGTTTCCGACAGGCGATCACCGAGGCGGGCCTTGATGGCGCCGGCGCCCGCGTGTTGCCGGCCGTTCGCAGAGCGATTTATAGCGACAGAGCGCACAGCCTCGTTCTTTCCCACATTACCGAACTGATGAGTGGACCGGACCGTCCGGACGCGATCCTGTGCGGCAACGACCGTGTGGCGATGGAAGCCTATGCGGCGCTGCGTCGCGTTGGCGCGCAGATCCCCGACGACGTCGCCGTCGCCAGCTTCGACAACCAGGTCGATATCGCCTCGCGTCTCGATCCGCCCTTGACGACCATGGCCCTGCCGCATCGGGCGATGGGCCGGCTGGCCGCCGACATCCTGCTTGGCGGCGATACGACACCGGGCGAGTTGCACAAGCTTCCGTTCCAATTGGTGGAGCGGTCATCCGTATAAATCAGTAGCCACGTAAAACCCGTTAGAGGAGGAGAAACAGTAATGGGTAATCGTTTACTTTCGTTCCTAATGGCATCGGTCGCGCTCGGAGGTCTGGCCGAAGCAAAAACCGTCATTCATGTGATGCACCAGGGAGACCCTGGCTGGGTCTCGACCTATGGCGAAGTCGCCAAGCGCTTCGAGGCCGCCAACCCGGATGTTGACATCGAGCTCATCTATGCTCCCCACGACGCCTATAACGAGAAGTTCAGCGCCGCCGTCATGTCAAAGCAGTTGCCGGACGTCATGGAACTCGACGCGCCGTTCCTCGCAAACTACGTCTGGTCGGGCTACCTGCAGCCGATCAAGCCGCTAATCGACAAGGACATCCTTGACGACATGACGGAGTCCAACGTCGCGCAGGGCACCTATCCGATCGACAAGGAACTCTACGCCGTCGGCCTCACCGACTCCTCGGTCGTGCTCTACGGCAACAGGAAATATCTCGAAGCGATCGGCGCCCGCATCCCGAAGGGCGTGGACGACGCCTGGACGCGGGAGGAATTCGAGGATTACCTCGAAAAGCTCTCGAAGCTCGAGGGCGTCAAATGGCCGATCGACACGTTCCGTGGCTACGGCATCAAGACCGAGTGGATCACCTATGCCTACGGCCCCATCCTGCAATCGGCGGGCTGCGACCTCATCGACCGCAAGGCTTGGAAATCCGTGGGCACGCTCGACAGCGATGCTTGCGTCGATGCGCTGACGATGATGCAGAAATGGGTGAAGAACGGCTGGGTCGTGCCGCAATCCTCCGGCACCAACCAGTTCTTCGCCGAAGGCCATCCCGCGGCGCTCGCGCTCGGGGGCCACTGGATCTATGCGGAGGCTGCCGCCACGATGAAGAACGAAATCGTCGTCATGCCGCTGCCGAAGTTTGGGCCGAAGGGCGCAAGCCCCAACGGCACCTGGATCTGGGGCATCACCACGGCGTCCGAGCATCCGGAGATCGCCGGCAAGTTCGTCAGCTTCATGCTCAAGGACAAGGCACTCCGCGACTATGCGAAGGAGGATTCCGCCTATCCTGGTTTGAAGAGCTTCGCCGCCGATTCGCCGCTTTACGCTAACGGCGGTCCGATGGCCGTCGCCTTCGAGCAGGCATCGAAGACGGCGATCGCACGGCCACCGCATCCGGCCTATCCGATCATCACCTCGGCCTTCATGGGAGCAGTCGACGAGATCTTCAATGGCGGCGACGTCAAGGCGGCGCTGACCACCGCGGCCGAGAAGATCGACGAGGACATCGAAGAAAACGACGGCTACCCGCCCTTCGACGAACAGCAATAGCCCGCTTGCGGCCGCGCGGCACCAATGCCGCGCGGCCGCGGCAGCCGATAGGGGGCGACTATTTTCAAATGAGGAGGAGATCATGACCCTGCAGCAACCGGCGCTGCCGGCGACGGCTGTCGCGACGCGCCCCGCCCGGCGAAGAGACAGGACCCGCCTGTACCAGGAGATCGGCATGCTTGCGCCAGCCGTGGCGCTGCTGACGATCTTCCTCGTCGTGCCGTTCCTCCTGTCGTTCTGGACGGCGATGACCAACCAGCCACTGGTGCCGCGACCGACGCCGGTCCGTTTCATCGGGCTCACCAATTTCCTGCGCATCTTCAAGGACGATCTGTTCTGGACGTCGCTCTGGAACGTCTCGCGCTTCACCTTCTGGATCCTGCCGGTGCAATGCGGCCTTGCCTTCGCCACCGCACTGCTGCTCCACCAGAAGCTGCCGCTCCGCAATTTCTTCCGCGGCATGTTCTTCCTGCCGGCAATCACCTCGATGGTCGTCGTCTGCGTCATCTGGGGAACGCTGTTCCAATATCCGACGGGGCCATTTAACCAGGTGATCGGCTTTCTTTCCGGCGGCCGCATCCAGCCGATCGACTGGCTCGGCGACCCGAACTGGGCGATGTTCTCGATCGTCCTGCTCTCGGCCTGGCAAGCCTATGGCTTTCAGATGATCGTCTATCTCGCCGGCCTGCAGGGCATTCCCGATGAGCTCTATGACGCGGCCAGGATTGATGGCGCCAATGCCTTCCAACGCTTCTGGCACGTGACCATGCCGGGTCTCAGACCGACGCATGTCTTCGTGCTGGTGATCACCACCATCCAGGCCTTCAAGCTCTATACCCAGGTTGCGATCCTGACGCAGGGCGGCCCGAGGAGCAGCACCGAGACCGTCGTGCACTATATGGTGCGCGCCGGCTTCGAAGAGCAGAAGCTTGGATATGCCTCGGCCGTCTCGGTCATTCTCTTCCTCATCGTTCTCGTCATCGCGCTCGTTCAGCGCCAACTCCTGAGGCGTTTCGATGTCTGATCTCGCCATCCCCACACTGCAGACCAAGGCACAGCGCGAGCGCTCCGCCATCGGTTCGCTGCGCCTTGTCCAGACCGCCTGCGTCCTCGTCATCGCCCTGGTGATCGTATCGCCGCTGTTCATGCTGCTGATCGCAAGCCTGAAGGACGACCGCTTCCAGATTCTGGCCGATATGGGTAGTTTCCGCGCCTTCTGGGTCTCCAACCCGACGCTTTCGAACTTCGCAGAGGTGAGCAATCTCTCCGGCGAGCTCGCCTTTGGCCGCTACCTTCTGAACTCGCTGTTCATTCTTGGCTGCACCGTCGGCGCCGGTCTGATCGTCAACTCGATGGCCGGCTTCGTGCTCGCCTGGGGTACTTTGCGCGGTCGCGCCCTGGTCCTGTCGCTGGTCATCGCCCTCTACGTCATCCCCCAGGAAAGCATCATTATGCCGCTCGTCATCATGGTGTCGCGCGCCGGGATGACCGACACGTTCGCGGTGCAGATCGTGCCCTGGATTGCAAGTCCGCTTTATATCTTCCTGTTCTACCAATTCTTCGCCCAACTTCCGAAGGAACTCTTCGAAGCGGCCGAGATGGATGGTGCGTCGGTGTTCCGAATCTATCGTTCGATCTTCCTGCCGTTGAGCCTGCCGGCGCTCGCCACCGTCTCGATTCTGATGGGGATCGAGAGTTGGAACCAGTATCTCTGGCCGATCCTGGTGACGCAGACCGACTATGCCCGGCCAATTGCCGTCGCCATCGCCACCTTCTTCGGCCAGGACAGCATCTATTGGGACCGCGCCATGGCAGCCTCCGTCCTGATGATGATCCCGATCCTCGCCCTCTATCTCGCCTTCCAGCGCTGGTTCGTAAGTTCCTTTGTTGGCTCCGCCATGAAAGGTTGATCAATGACAAGCCATGCAATCCTCTCCTCGCCCCTCGGCGGCAGCCTGAAGACGCTCAGTGCCGCTCTGCCGGCCGGGACTACGCTCCACGTTTGGCTGAAGCCGGTCGATCCGATTGCGCCGGCCGAGCTGATAGCGAACCAGGACGGACAGGAAATCGGCCGCCTGACGGCGGGAAACACCGAGGAGTTCGAGTTCCGGCCGCTGCTGATCGAAACAGCCGGCGAAACTTCTTTTAGCTACGACGCCGCGATCACGATCCTCTCCGTCGTCTATGCCTTTTCGGAGGCGGACGTTCTGGACAAGGGCATCGTTGTTCTTTACAGCGGCGAGGCCAATTCAACACCCGCCGTGCCTGGCAGCTATCATTTCCGCCCACCTTTCGGATGGATGAACGACCCGAACGGTTTCGGCCGTTTCGGCGACAAGGTTCATCTCTTCTACCAGCACTATCCCCATAGTCTCCGTTGGAACACCATGCATTGGGGCCATGCGGTCTCCGACGACTATCTCCGCTGGAAGCACCTGCCGATGTTCCTGTTTCCGTCGGCGGAACTCTCCGCTCACGCCGACAGCCGCGGCGGCGCCTTCTCCGGCTCGGCAATCCCGCTTGCTGGAGAGGGGATCCGTGTCTTCTTCACCGAACAGGTCAAGGACCGCAAGCCGGAAGAGCAGATCCAGTTGACCGCCGTCAGCCGTGACCAGATCAGCGCCGGCCCGGCGGAGATCATCCTGCCGGAACGGCCGACCGGCCTCGACCTGACGCTCGACTTCCGTGACCCCTACGTAATCAAAGGCCCGGACGGCCGCTGGAAGATGCTCGTCGGCAGCCGCGATCACGCGGGCGGCGTCATCTTGCTCTACGAGACCGCCGATCCGGATGCCGCTGGGGGTTGGAGTTTCGTCGGCATTCTTCATCGCGAGAACCGCTTCGGCATGACGGCCGCCGAATGCCCCTGCATCGTGCCGCTCGGTGGTCCCGCCGACGATCCGCAAACCCGTTGGGCGCTGATCTTCGGGCTGCTTACCAGCCGCGATCCGGCAACGGCGCGACGCAATATTACCCTTGCAACGGTCGGCCGCTTTGACGGCCGTACCTTCGTCAAGGAATTCGAGCAGGAACTCGACTTCGCAACCGATGCCTATGCCTTCCAGGCTTTCGTCGACCATTCCGGCCCCGTGGGCATTGCGTGGCTGGCGAACTGGACGGAGATTTCGAAGAAGGTCGACTTTCCAACCGCCATGACGCTCCCGCGCCGGGTACTGCTTGGGGACGGTGTGTTGCTGACGCCGCCGGTCGATGCCGTCGATAGCTTGCGCCAGGAGTTGGTCGACGAGCGCCGGCTGCTCGCCGGAGACAAGGTCGAGCTCACCAACGGAGCCGTCGAGATCGTCATCGATCTCACCGCGCCCGGCGCCAGCTTCGATCTCGAATTCGACCATCCCGACGTCGAGCTCGGCGTCCGGCTCGATGCTGAGGGCCTGAGCATCCTCTACGACGTTCCGGACGGCAAATTGCTGCCCCGCTACATCGCGGCCGGGGCGAGGGCCTCGACGCTGCGCATATTCCTCGACGTCGGCTCGATCGAGGTCTTTGCCGACAACGGCCGATGGACCGGAACCAAGCGCTTGCCCGGATTTGCGAGTGTGCGTTCCGCTCGCCTCACGGCACCCAAAGACAACGTCGCCGCGGCCAGCATCTGGCAGCTCAAGCTCTAACAGGCAAGCAAGGGAGGAATTTCATGGCATCCGTCTCGATCGATCAGGTTCGCAAACAATACGGCGCCGTTCCGGTGATTCATGACATCTCCATGAACATCGAAGATGGCGAGTTCGTCACCCTCGTCGGCCCCTCCGGCTGCGGCAAGTCGACCCTGCTGCGCATGCTGGCCGGGCTCGAGGACATCAGCGGCGGCGAGATCCGCATCGGTGGTCGCGTCGTCAACGATGTCGCGCCGAAAGAGCGCGACATCGCCATGGTCTTCCAGAGCTATGCCCTCTATCCGCATATGACCGTCGCGGAAAACATGGGCTTCGTGCTGAAGCTGAAGGGCCAGGACAGAGCGACGATTGAAAAGAGCGTGCGCGAAGCGGCCGACATCCTGGCGCTCGGACCTCTGCTCGATCGGCTGCCGAAACAGCTTTCCGGCGGCCAGCGCCAGCGGGTGGCAATGGGACGGGCGATCGTGCGTCAGCCGCAGGTCTACCTATTTGACGAGCCGCTCTCGAACCTCGACGCCAAGCTGCGCGTCACGATGCGCGCCGAAATCAAGGACCTGCATCAGCGGCTGAAGACGACCACCGTCTACGTCACCCACGACCAGATCGAGGCTATGACGATGGCCGACCGGATCGTCGTCATGCGCGGCGGCAACGTCGAGCAGATCGGCAAGCCGCTCGAGCTCTACGACCGGCCGGCCAATACCTTCGTTGCGACCTTCATCGGCTCACCGGCGATGAACCTGTTCGAGGGGGCGATCGTCAATGGGCAGTTCGTCACCGATGGCGGGGTGGCGCTTCCAATGCCTGAGGGCTATCAAGGCGCGACGGCGGCGGTCTACGGCGTCCGTCCGGAACATCTGACGATCGCCGACAAAGGTGTAGCGGCCACCGTCGTCGTGGTCGAGCCGACCGGCTCCGAAACCCACGTGCTGGCGAAGCTTGGTCCGGCGGACGTGAACCTCGTGCTCCGCGACCGGATCGATCTTCAGCCCGGCCAGCCGATCACGCTCGCTCCCGATATCAGAAGGGTCCACCTGTTTACAGCTCACGGCATCCGCACAAACTGATCAAGGTGGGACCGACGGCGCTTGCTCCTTGATTATTTGCGGGCCACGCGCGATCGACGACCAGATCGCACACGTAGGTCCTATCCGCGCCCGTCGTTGCGCGCCAATGATAAGGGAGACGGTCGGACATTGGATGAGCAAATTGAGCGCTAACCTGCAGCACACTCTTGCCGGTCTCCTTTGCGTGGCCTAGCGGTTCGAGCGCTACTGACGACTTCTATCGGAGTCGCCATTACGCTGCGTTAGGATACCCCTTCAGGAGCGGCGATTGCTCCAGCGTCTCGATCATGTACTCAATGAAGGCTCGAACCCGATGCGGCAGTGGCCCGCCGCCGACATAGATGGCGTGGGTCAATTCGAGGTCGCCCGGATTGCAATCCTCAAGCAGAGGCATGAGCCTTCCGGCGGCGATATCGGCGGCGACATAGAAGAGCCCCAGCCGGGCAATGCCGGCTCCGGCAAGCACCATCTGCTTCATCGTCTCGCCATTGTTGACGACCAGGCTTCCGGTGACCGGCTGGGCGACTTCCCGGCCCTCCCACAGGAAGGGCCAGGACGGACGTTCGCGACGGAAGTTAAGGGTCAGACAGTCATGACGATCTAGGTCCGCCGGCGTTGCGGGTCTTCCTTTGCGCTCGAGGTAAGAGGGAGCGGCGCATACCACACGCCGGCTCTGCCCGAGCTTTCGCGCGATCAGTCCGCTGTCGCTTTCAAAGATCGTTTCATCGTATTCCACTTTTATCCCATTGGTCATTTTATTGTCCCATAGGTCAATTATTGATCTTTCCGGAAAGTTTGTCAAATGTGGACGAAAGTGAGGGCGCGCAAATGAGACTGACCAAAATTAGCGATATCCGAAAACGTGAACTCAGACGGGCGGCGTTCGAGGTCCTGCAGCGCGAAGGCATGGCGGGGGCAACGCTGGAGAAGGTCGCCGCTCACGCAGGCGCATCAAAGGGCATCGTCCTGCACTACTTCGCCAACAAGCAGGAGCTGTTTGAGCATGCGATGCGCGAGGCCAATGCGGCGCTGAAGGATGCCGTGGTGGCGCGCTTGAACCGGGCCACCACCCTGTTAGAGCGACTGGAAGCGATCATTGAAGGCAACTTCGAGGACCGCTTCTTCCAGCCGTCCATCTGCCATGCCTGGCTATCGCTCTGCGCCGAGGTGCCGCGGGAACCGCAGCTAGCGCGCATCCAAAAAGTAATTCATGCGCGGATGCGATCAAATCTCATGTCGGCACTGGTTCATCTTCTGCCAGAGGACGATTGCGACGCCGCCGTTCTTGGTATTACCGCGCTAATCGACGGGCTGTGGCTGCGACTAGGTCTGCAGTCGGAGGGCCTGACACGTGAAGATGCACTTCGCCAGATGCGCGACTATCTTTCTCATCGGCTGCCCTCCGTCGCCGCATCAGGGTGAGTCGACCATCTCTAAGCCTGCACGCGAAGGCGGAATAAACGTTCTGGATCCCCCGACTCTTCTGCAGCGCCGTGAAAAATCGACCCACTGCGGTCCTTCAGGCTCGTCGGGACGTGGGGCGGCTTTGGGCCCAATCGCCGACCATTGAGTAGCGATCACGCCCGCAGCCTCGGAACGTAAGCGACGAAGCGGCCGAATGAAATGTGAGGGACACGGCCCGCTGCGCTTCTTCGAAGTCCGTTTGCGCCCTTATGTTGAAAAGAAAGCCCGGCGCCGATGCATCAGCGACAGGCTATATCGGACGCGATACCCGGCGATGCGCTTGGGAGGAACCGCATCGCATAACTGTCGTATAATGCGCTTTTGCCCAAAAATGAAGCAAAATCATGCATGCCTAATCCATCGGCAATAAGCTGACAGATCCGGTCGGCCATACCTCGCTGTTGACAAAGGACCTAATGCGGCGCCTCACGACCGGCGCCGGAGCGATGGTAGTAGCGTCCTGTAACCAGGACCTACGTCTTGACGGGGGTGGAGGCGAGTTCGGTCTTCACCTGGCCAAGGAAATCATCCAAGCCCCGCGCCTGCGCCGGCTGTTTGGAAGGCTCATATTGATCGTAGTAGGCACCCCGCACGAGCAGGGGCAACTGTGCCGAAAGGTGAGCTGAAAGATCGGCGGGCAGGCGAGCGCGCGCGTGTGAAGAACGGCACTCAGAATATGCCATGCACGCTGACGGTCCGGTCCCTGATGCGCCATGATTTCATCGAGCCAGACATTGGTGATCTGAAGTGTCTTGTCGAAGACGGCAACGCCGGAAGCGCTCATGGTACCCTCGTGCATTTTCATGTGATGACGGCCGAACCACAAGAAACGCGCCGATGTTCCCGAGCTGTGCTGCCCTGTGGGTCAACGCGTCGGTGCAGTCCCACCTGCCGCCGCAAAACATGCGCAGGAGCACGGCTGACCGCTTGCGAAAGCAGAATTGGTCGCACCGCAGTGCGGTGTTAGTATACCTCTCGGCCCTACTGTCGGGTCTCGCAGCAAAAAAAAGCTCATCCCGCCGAGCGGACCAAAAGGCTGGTGCGGGTATTCCTAACGCGCAGAACGCGACCAACGATGCGTCGTAAAGTCAGAAGGGCGTTAGACAATGACGAACCAACATGGTCGAAATGATGTGGCCAGCGAGAACATCGTGACAGTGTTCGGCGGAACCGGCTTCCTCGGCAGGCGGATCGTGAGCAGGCTTCTGGACAAGGGTGTCGATATTCGTGCCGCCTCGCGCCATCCACACCAGACGTTGGAGAATGCGTCCGGTAAGAGGCCCTTTCAGCCGATCGAGGCGGACATACTGGATCGATCCTCGATCGCCGCTGCCTTGGCTGGATCTCGCGCCGCCGTGAATGCGGTCAGCCTTTATGTCGAGCGCGGTGAGCAGACCTTCAAGCGTGTCCATGTAGAAGCCGCGGCCGATCTGGCGACCGCTTCGCGGAAAGCCGGCGTCGAGAGGTTCGTCCATATCTCCGGCATCGGATCGGATCCGAACTCCCGTTCGGATTACATCCGGGCCCGGGGTCGCGGCGAGGAGGCGGTGAAGGCGGCGTTTCCGGGCGCGGTGATCGTCCGTCCCGCTGTCATGGCGGGCCCAGACGACGCGTTCATTACAACGATCGTAAGGCTGGTACGCCTCCTCCCGATCTATCCGCTGTTCGGCGAAGGCGACACTCGGTTGCAGCCGGTTCATGTCGGGGAGGTGGCGGAAGCCGTGAGCCGCCTGGTCTCGGGGCAGAGTGCCGCAGACGCGTCGATCTTCGAGTGCGCCGGCCCGCGCATTTATTCGTATCGGGATCTCGTCCGGGAGATCGCCACTCAACTCAACGCGCGCGTCAGGTTGGTGCCCGTGCCATTCGCGCTTTGGCACATATTGGCGACTGCTGCGGAGTTTCTTCCCGCTGCGCCTCTGACTCGCAACCAGGTCGATCTCATGCGTCGCGACAACGTCGCGGCAAGCGATCTGCCGGGCCTGGAAGAACTGGGTATCCAACCCCGCGGCATCGAGGAATAGTCCACTTGATCGCGCACGACGCTTGAGCCGGAAGTGACGACGGAACCTATCGCTCGTCGCGAGGTTGATCGGACTGAACGGGAGGATACAGCCATGGCCAAATGCGACCAGTGCGGAAACGACTACGATAAGGCTTTCCAGGTGAAACTGGGAGACGAAACCTACACATTCGATAGTTTCGAGTGCGCGATCCAGAGGCTCGCTCCGACCTGCCCGCATTGCGGCGTCCGGATTATCGGGCACGGTGTCGAGCAGGGCGACACCATTTACTGCTGTGCGCATTGCGCCGAGCAGGAAGGCGCCGACGCCCTCACCGATCGCGCGCCTTGAGCCCGTCTGCGTCATCCGTCTGTCGATGGGATCACGCTCGCCGGCACGCCGATCAGCTGCTCATCTTTCTCCGGGGCAGGAGATGGTCGCCAAGGGATGATCTCCAGCGCCAGCGTTTACGAGCACTCGCGGAGCCAACTGTCAGGAGGACGGCAACCCACCCCATCTGCCAAAGCGACGAGAGGCGGGCAGTCGGCAGCGATCCTGCGGGGCTGGCGACGCCCGTCGCCATGCTCCTTGGAGGAATCTGAACCGAAGACCCTGTCATTACGCGGGTGCGTGTTGGTCATCCCTGACCACGTACTGCTTTGCATCGAACTTCGAAGTCAGCCTGATAGACTTTTGAAATGGGCGTCATACAATTCGATTTTCTGCTTTCAATGAAAGCAACGCGAAATGGCCGAAGTACGCGCCCAGCGCCGACTTGCCGCCATATTGGCCGCCGACGTGGTGGGCTACAGTCGACTTCTGGACCTAGATGAGCAAGGAACGTTGGCCGCGTTAAGGGGCCGACGGAAGGAGATCCTGGAACCACTGGTCCGCGACTGCGACGGCCGTATTGTAAAAGTGATGGGTGATGGCGTTCTGGTCGAGTTCGGAAGCGCCGTGAACGCTGTGTCATGTGCCGTGGAACTTCAGAAGCGGATGGTGGCCGCGAACGAGGGTTTGGCTGTCGACCGGCAAATTAACCTGCATATCGGCATCAATCTGGGTGATGTCGTTGTCGAGGACGGCGATCTGTACGGCGACGGCGTAGTCGTCGCGGTGCGACTTCAGGCAATAGCCGGGCCAGGGGATATCTGTGTCTCCGGCAGTGTCTACGACCAGGTCAAGCGGAAGCTTGAATGCGGTTTCGACGAACTTGGCCCGCAAGCGAGGTGACCGGCAAGATCGTCGAGGCTCTGGTGGGTCGCCTGACTACCGCTCCGGCGCGCAACAGACCGAGCAACCTGGAGGCTTATGATCTCTGTGTGCGTGCACGGGCCTTGGGCCTGCAAACGGCGGTTACCGCGAAAGAAGCCATTTTCCTGCTGAACCGTGCAATCGAGCTCGATCCGGAATATGCGGAGGCGCACCGTTGGCTGGCGCTCAACCTCTGGCTGGGCTGGGAGTTCTGGGACGAACCGATGGATCCCAACCGCGCAACAGCGCTTGCCGAAGCGCAGCGCGCGGTCGAACTCGACCCGAACGATGCCGGGAATCGCTGGGTATTGGGTGTCATATTGGGCCATGAGAGCCGCTGGGCGGAATCGGATTCCGAATTCGACGCCGCCCACAAACTGGACCCCAACCACGCGGATGCATGGGCAATGCAGGCTGAACTGACGACGGAAAAAGGCCGGCCTGCCGAAGCCATAGAGCAGGTGCGGAAGGCACTCCGGCTCAATCCTCACCCGCCCGGTTGGTATTACTGGATGTTGGGCCAGGCCCAATATGCCATCGGCGACTACGAATCCGCGGCCCAAACGCTGCGCAGGCCCGAAACTTATCGCACGACTTCACGACGCCTGCTTGCCGCAAGCCTTGCGCAACTTGGCCGTTCAGAGGAGGCGCGCTGGGAGGCGAAAATGTTTATGATAAGCAATCCGCACTTCACGATCCGGCATTGGTCGGCCTCACAGCCGTTCCCCGCCGAGGATGTGCGGCGGCATATCGTGGAGGGCTATCGCATGGCGGGGCTCCCGAATGACCTGCGCTGGAGGGCCCCGGAATACTCGGAGCTGAACGCGCTCAGGATTATTATTCGGGAATCCGACTCTTCAAGCTGGGGCGATCAACCAATTGGGTTCCACGGACGGGGAAGCACCGGCACCGGCTACTACCCTGCAATACTGTCACACCTCGTCAGGCCGAAGGGCAAGGTCACAGTACCTCGACGATAAGAAGCGAGATTTTCTGCGCGACGATATTCCTGTCGAGAGATCATGCGACCTTCGGGACATATGACGAGAACATCTGCCTGCGCCGAGAGCCCCCATAATAACGGCTGGCAGAGGTGCTCCTGCTTTCGACCCATTGCAGACAGGCGGCAGATATGCCGCGAAAGTCGGCTTAGCTGTAAGCGCGACGTACGACTGCACCAAGCTTTAGTCAGCCATCAGCGCTCGTCACGCTCGTCCAGCATCAGCAGCCGAACGAGTTCGGCCTGCCTGCGCACGCCGGTCTTTTCGAAGATGCGGCTGAGATGCGCCCTGACCGTTGTGGCCGAAATAGCAAGCCGGGCAGCAGAAGCGTCGCGCCCATCGCCCCTGGCGATCTCCAACGCGACGTCGGCCTCCGCCGGGGTGAGCCCGAAACGACGACGCAGGTTGTCCTTTCGTAAACGCTGTTCTCGTTCGGGACCGGTGACCATGAGGATCGCTGCTGGCCGCACAGTGCCAAGCCAAGGCGTACCGATCTGTGCCTCGTCCGCTCGAAACGGCGCGACCATAACGCGCAAGGCGTGGCGCCCATCCGCACGCGGAACCTCCATCCGGCCGCCGGGTCCGCCGTTGAATATCGTTAAGTCCGCGCAACTCGCGATCAGCCGACGCAGAATTCGGGTTGCGCCGTGACTACAAGCGCAGACGCTGTCCCGATCGATGCGGAGGCCATCATTGCTGGCGAAGATCGCTTCTGCGGTCCGGTTCGCGAACAGGATTCTCGCAGCTACATCGACCAGGATGACGCCGGTGTCCAATCGATCGAGCGCGTCCCCTGCACCCGTCGTGCGCAGATCGGCGGCAGCCAACCGGTGGGCGACGTTCAGCGCGGTCACGAGATGCGGCACCAGCATCCGCATTGCCGCGACGTCCTTGGCGTCATAATCAGGCCGGCCCAGCAGGCGGCCGGTGGAAAGGTGGACGAACCACTGCGGCGTGCTGAGCGGCGAAGCTACCAGGCCGTGGAAGGCACCCAATGGCTTGACTCCCTCGTTGTAGAAGCGTGTGCGAGCGTACTCGCTGTCGGGTAGAAGCGCAGAGGTCGGCGCCACGGCCCCGGCCGGCAGCGCCCGGATGGTCTCCCAAAACTTGGACACGCCTGCCATAGCAGCGAAGCCCACCGTCTGCTCCGAAGTCATCTCGAAGCTCACCGCGTACTCGGCCTTTCGGCTCGCGTTCTGAACCAGCAGGATGCCGCGCTCGCTGCGCAAGGCGCCGGCGATCCACGGCAACGCACGCGCCCAGCCGTCGGACGTTAGCGACGCCTCATGGATGCGCTGCACTGCCGCAAGAATCGCATCTGCTCTTGCCATCGCCGCCCGCCGCCTCAGTTCTCGCGGAACCAATCTAACGATCTGCAACCGAGGCGTGAAAGATATAGGACGAACGTCCGATGCGCCAGTGCCGAACGTGTGAAATAAATTTGATCGTTACTACTGCATGCAACTCGCCTGTTCGTGGCGAGGCGGAGGATAACATATCCAGGCCCACGTACCTGACAATCAAGCGTGTGAAAGGTTGTTCGAGGACAAGTCAAAGCGTGAACGACTGGATGAAGCCAACCTATACGATCACAGCTAGCCAGCCTCAATATCCGGAAAATACGACATTCGAGAAGGTTCCATTGTCTGTCGCTAGACTATCAGGAGGACTAGAAATGTCTGTTCTTTATAATCTGACGGGATACGCGTTCGTGGCCGCATCTTTTGCATCGCTTCCAGCCATTGCATTTGCCGAATGCCGCCTCTTTGAGCATCGTGACTACGGTGGTGCCAGTTATACTCTCGACAATCTCGAGAGAATGATCATGGTGAACGGTGACAGTATTGGTTGCTCCGTTTCCCATGGAGATTCCGATTGTCCGTCCACGACCTACGAAGCTTCCTGGAACGACCACGTGTCGTCGTTCAGGGTGACCCGTGGTTGTACTCTGACCTTATGGGAGCACATCAACGAGTCGGGCGCGCGTTTCAGGTCCAACAGGAGCTACACGTATGTCGGCAGCCGCTGGAATGACAAGGCCTCGGAAGCTCTGTGCACATGCGACTGACATTGCCCGGATTGCAGCCCAACCCGCACGACGTTCCGTCCATCTTCGCGGTTTTTGTCAGGTCTTTGATCGTCAGCACAGGAACCTCAAGCGGCGGCTCGTCCCTAGCGAGCATACCGGACGACGAAATGCAGCTCCGCGTAATCCTTAACCTGTGAGGATCGACCCGGTCGATTGCTTTATAGCAAGAACAGCTCAATAGAGGCGTCACGAAATGAGGGCCCTCCATTCGTCCGAGTTCAATGAGCTTTCGGACCTATGTTCCCTGTTTACCCCACAATGTCGGACAGATTCGACGCTTTCGTGTGATGAGGCCTATTAAAGCTATGTTGGGGACCGACTTTCGCGCCGCAGAACAAGGCGCTTTCGCGACAGGCTCAACGACCGGTCTTCGCGTAACCTGCTCGTTTCCATGAGCAAAACGAACTTCCGCAGTCCACCCTCTGCGGCCAGTCAAGCGCTCCGCTCCCTCGCGCCTCCTCCACCGTGCCTTTAGTGGCATCCCACGCGCTTGCACCACAGCCTTCCCCCCTCTCGAGGTGAGAGTTTCCTTCACTGCGCGAATGGCATTGACGAAGACGCCTTCGGCCATAGGTTTTTCGCGAAAGCCGTGGGCGGGATGCAACACGGGTTTTGGGTCCAAGTCCCGTCGGCCGCCAACGCGATGTCTCTATCGCCTTCCCAGGTGCTCTTGGGAAGGCAAGACGTACTAGCTGTGGAAGAGGCGAGATGACCAAAGTCGCGCTCTGGAGAACCCTCTACACCCCAGGCCATGATGCCGCTCGGCTGTTTCAGGCAGAGTCGGGATGGCGGCTCGAAGGGACAGCCGTCTATTTAAGGGACGGAGAGCCGTCCTGTGTTCGCTACGCCCTGGAGCTAGGGCCTGACTGGTCCACGCGGAGCGGATCAATCGAAGGTTTCATTGGCGGCAGAGCCGTTTGCAGCCGGATTCAGCGCGATGCACAGGGCTGGACTCTCAACGGGGCTAGGCAAAGCCGGGTTGAGGATCTCGTAGACCTCGACTTCGGATTCACGCCGGCGACGAACCTCCCGCAGTTGCGCCGCATGGCGCTGCGGAGGGGGCAATCTGAGCGTATTACCGTCGCATGGATGGATGCGGACTCCGAGAAGCTGGAGCCGTTGCCGCAGGTCTACCGCCGCGTTTCTGAGCATGCCTACGACTATGAATCGCCACAAGGTCCCTACCGAGCGACGCTTCAGATCGCGCCGAGCGGCTTTGTCAGCCTTTATCCGGAGCTTTGGGAGATGGAACTGAATGCTGTTTAGGCCCGCTCCTCACCGGCCACTATCGACTCCGGAGCAAGTATGATCAAAAAGGGCGGAGACGCCATCGAGCAACACTCCGGTGGCTAACGACGGCGCCGTGCTCACTGGCACCTGTCGACACGCAGGATCTGAAATCAGATGATTAGCTGCACGATATGCGCGAATGGCGTCATTGCCCATTTGCCGCCAGCATCTTTCGCCGTTCTATAGATGATGAAATCACTGCCCACTGTGAACGTTCCGTGCATGGTGATCTCGTTACCAGTTGAGAGCACGGCTCGCAGCTCGGTGGCATGACGCTCCTCTATCTGCTGACTGATCAACTCGGAGAGGGTTAGATGAAGCCTTCCAGGTTTTGAGTCATTCATTGTTCTACCCGCCCGACGCCCACGGTTTCGGCACCGCCGATATAGTGGAGCCTTGCCCACACGAAAGGAATGGACCGCCCCAGCGACCGACAAAGCCGGGGTTGCGTTCTGAGCTCGCGCGCCCTCGCTTCGACCCCTCGAGCGAAATTGGTCACTCCATGTTACAGGCGCCGTTGCGACGCTGATAGGGGCGATTGTCAGGATTTTCACGTCTAAGTCTCGATTCTCAACTTCATCCGGTCAGCGGCGAAGCGCGTGCGCGAATATTCAACCGGCCGGCCATCGAGATCGGCATTGACCGATTGCGCCTCCATGACGATTGCGCCGGGCGAAAGCTTCAGGAGTGTGAGTTCCTCCGCATCGGCGTGCCGGGCGACGATCTCCGTCCAGGCGCGAACGTAATCGTCGAGCCCTTGCGCGGCAAAGGCTTTGGTCACGGAACCGAGACGCGCATAATGCTCCGCCATCTCCGGAAAGCGCTCGGACGGAAAATAACTGAAGGATGCCGAAAGCGGCCGCCCGTCGCCGCTGCTGACAGTGCGCAACTCGACGAGCGGGGAGCCTGGCGCAAGGCCGAGCGCCGCGGCGACTTCGCCGCTCGCCGGCACCTGACGGTGCCCCAGGAGCTTGGTTCCGATTTCCTTCACCTGCCGGGCAAGTCCTTGTGAGAAACGAGTACGGCGGGAAATCGGGTAGCTCACCCGCTCCTTCCGCTCGATCATCGTGCCGCGCCCCTGCACCGCGCGCACCAACCCTTCCTCGGCGAGGGCAGCGAGCGCGCTGCGCACCGTGTGACGGTTCACGCCGAATTCGGCCGCCAAAGCCGTCTCCGGCGGCACCATGCCGGTGGCGTCATAGTCGCCGTTGCTGATCGCCAGCCGTATGCGATCGGCGATCTGCCGCCAGAGCGCCACGCCGGTCTGTCGCTCGATCGCCCTCCTTGCCGCCATTTTCCCCATCGATGTCACAAGCCTGTCATTTGCCAACGCTAAAGAAGGATATAAGATGTATACTTGTCTAGATCAATAGACGACTAGAGGTGAATGATGGACGCAACGCCAGAACAAGCGCCCGTGGCGCCCGCCGCCGAACGCAGGGAGGGCATGCGGCTTCTTGCCCGCGCCACCCTCGCCGAGCTTTCTGCCGCCTGGGAGGCGATCGCCGGCAAGCCGGAGGTCGCGCCGGTACGCGGCCCGGAAACTGGACTTGTCATGGTGCGCGGCCGCGTCGGCGGTGGCGGCGACCCCTTCAATCTTGGCGAGGCTACGGTGTCGCGCGCTACGGTTCGGCTCTCTACCGGTGAAATCGGCCACGGGCAGTTGCTCGGCACCGACAAGGAGCGCGCGCGCCTTGCCGCGATCTTCGATGCGCTCTTCCAGAACGATGCCTACCGTCCGGCGGCCGAAGCGCTGAACCAGCAGGTAGCCGCACGCATCGAGGCGGAAGACCGGCGCAGGGCCGAGGAAACTGCCGCAACCCGGGTCAATTTCTTCACCATGGTCCGAGGAGAGGATTGATGAGCCAATCGCAAGTCTATGCCGGTGCCTTCGCCGATCCGGTTTTCGAGGCGCAATCCGTTTTCCGCACTCTGATGGACTGCTTTGCCCGTCCGGGCACCATCGGCCGCCTCGCCCGCGCAGCCTCTCCGCCCTCCCCTCTCGGCAGAGCGAGCGGCGCCGTCGCATTGACCCTCTGCGACCATGACACGCCCCTCTGGCTTTCGCCGGCGCTTTCCAAATCCGCCGTGCCGCAATGGATCACCTTCCACACCGGCGCCGGCATGGCGGAAGCCAAGGACGAGGCCCGCTTCGGCTTCGTCGAGACGGGCGGTACTGTGCCGGGTTTCGACCAGTTCGCCCTCGGCACGCAGGAATATCCGGACCGCTCGACGACCCTGGTGATCGGGGTCGAAGCGCTCCAGGGCGGTCAGCCCTTTGTCGCTCGGGGGCCGGGGATCAAGAACGAGATCGTGGTCGCTCCCAAGGGCTTGCCCGATGTGTTTCTCGACTTCTGGACGGCCAACCGGGCGATTTTCCCCCGCGGCGTCGATCTGGTGCTGACGGCACAAGACTCGGTGCTCTGCCTGCCCCGCACCACAAGACTGGCGATCCAGGAGTGAGCGCATGTATGTAGCCGTCAAGGGCGGGGAAGCCGCCATCGCCAATGCCCACCGCCTGCTTGCCGATCGCCGTCGCGGCGAGCGGTCGCTTCCGTCGATCACCATCGAGCAGGTCGTCGAACAGCTCGGTCTCGCCGTCGATCGGGTGATGGCCGAGGCCTCCCTCTACGACCGCTCGCTTGCGGCCCTTGCCGTGCGCCAGGCGCGCGGCGACATGATCGAGGCGATCTTCATCCTGCGCGCCTACCGCACCACCCTGCCCCGCTTCGGCTATTCCGAGCCGATCGACACGGCAAAGATGAAAATCGAGCGGCGCGTTTCGGCGACCTACAAGGACTTGCCCGGCGGCCAGCTCCTCGGTCCCACCTTCGATTACACGCACCGGCTGCTCGACCCCTCGCTCATCAGCGACGAACCGGTCGCCGAGCCGGCTGTGAAGGAGCCCGGCGAACCCGTCATGCGCGTCTCCGACATCCTTGACGGCGAGGGCCTGATCGAAGGCGATGGCGAGATGCCGGAGGGCCACATCGCAGGCGACCTCACACGTGAGCCGATGGAGTTCCCGATGGCGCGCGACCTGCGTCTGCAGGCGCTTGCCCGCGGCGACGAGGGTTTCCTGCTGGCGCTCGCCTATTCCACCCAGCGCGGCTACGGCCGCACCCACCCCTTCGTCGGCGAGGTCAGGATCGGCGAGGTCGAGGTCGAACTGGAGCTGCCGGAGCTCGGCTTTTCGGTCTCGCTCGGCATGATCCGCGTCACCGAATGCCAGATGGTCAACCAGTTCAAGGGGTCGTCCAAGCAGCCCCCGCAGTTCACCCGCGGCTACGGCCTCGTCTTCGGACAGAGCGAGCGCAAAGCGATGTCGATGTCGCTCGTCGATCGGGCGCTCCGCACCGACGAGTTCGGCGAGGATATCGTCGCCCCCGCACAGGACGAGGAATTCGTCATTTCACATGCCGACAACGTCCAGGCGACCGGCTTCGTCGAGCATCTCAAGCTGCCGCACTATGTCGACTTCCAGGCGGAGCTCGACCTCGTCAGGCGTATGCGCCGCGACTACGAGGCCACGCATGCTCCTGAACAGCTCACGGCGGATGAGAGTAGGGAGGCGGCGGAATGACGACCCAGTCCGCAGAGCCGGTGACGACTTCAATCCCCGCCACCACCGTCGCCACCACCGCAATCGCCGCTGCTGTCTCCCGCGAAGACGAAACTGGCGTCTCCGCCGTCATTGCCGGCGCTCGTGGCTTTCCGGCGCCGGCGGCTGGCGACGAACAGGCCGACGACGATACAAGTCGCGATGATGACAATAGCGACCCAGAAGAACATTTCCCACCAGCTCCGTCGCTAGTCGACTCTTCTCAAGGTATTCAAAGATGAACGACCTTGCCACCTACAACTTCGCCTATCTCGACGAGCAGACGAAGCGGATGATCCGCCGGGCGATCCTGAAGGCTATCGCCATCCCCGGCTATCAGGTGCCTTTCGCGTCGCGCGAAATGCCGATGCCCTATGGCTGGGGCACCGGCGGCGTACAGGTCACCGCCTCGATCCTCGGACCCGACGACGTGCTCAAGGTGATCGACCAGGGGGCCGACGACACCACCAACGCCGTATCGATCCGCGCCTTCTTCCAGAAGGTCGCCAATGTCGCCGTGACGACGAAAACGAAAGAAGCGACGATCATCCAGACGCGCCACCGCATCCCCGAGGAGCCGCTGAAGGAAGGCCAGACGCTCGTTTACCAAGTGCCGATCCCGGAGCCCTTGCGCTTCCTCGAGCCGCGCGAGACCGAGACGCGCAAGATGCATGCGCTCGAGGAATACGGTCTCATGCACGTGAAGCTCTACGAGGACATCGCCCGCAACGGCCATATCGCCACGACCTATGCCTATCCGGTCAAGGTTGAAGGCCGCTATGTCATGGACCCGTCGCCGACGCCGAAATTCGACAATCCGAAGATGCACATGTCGGAGGCGCTGCAGCTCTTCGGCGCCGGCCGCGAGAAGCGCATCTACGCCGTGCCGCCCTACACGCAAGCCGTCAGCCTCGATTTCGAGGATCACCCATTCGAGATCCAGAAATTCGACAAGCCCTGCGCGCTCTGCGGCGCCGAGAACGTCTATCTCGACGAGGTGGTGCTCGACGACAAGGGCGGACGCATGTTCGTCTGCTCCGACACCGACCACTGCGAAGACCGGCGGGCGCATGGCCATGCCGGCGCCTTGCTCGCCCGCCCCACACAGGAAAGTCAGGAGGCCGCCGAATGAGCGCCATCCCGCTTCTGAAAGTCAATGATGTCTCAAAGTTCTACGGAAGCCGCATCGGCTGCCGCAATGTCTCCTTCGAACTGTATCCGGGCGAGGTGCTCGCCGTCGTCGGCGAATCCGGCTCCGGCAAGACGACCCTGCTCTCCTGCCTCTCGACGCGGCTGATGCCCACCTCCGGCATCGTCGAATACCACATGCGCGACGGGCAGTATCGGGATCTCGCGCGCATGAGCGAGGCCGAGCGCCGCTTCCTGATGCGGACCGACTGGGGCTTCGTCCACCAGAACCCGGCCGACGGGCTCCGGATGACGGTTTCGGCCGGCGCCAATGTCGGCGAGCGGCTGATGGCGGTGGGCGATCGGCACTACGGCAATATTCGCGCCGCCGCCAGCGACTGGCTGAAGCGTGTCGAAATCGGCGAGGACCGGATCGACGACCAGCCGCGCGCCTTCTCCGGCGGTATGCGCCAGCGCCTGCAGATTGCCCGCAATCTCGTCACCTCACCTCGCCTCGTCTTCATGGACGAGCCGACCGGCGGCCTCGACGTCTCGGTGCAGGCGCGCCTGCTCGATCTCGTGCGCGGCCTCGTCCATGACCTTGGCCTCGCGGCGATCATCGTCACCCACGACCTCGCCGTGGCGCGCCTTCTGTCTCATCGCATGATGGTGATGAAGGACGGTACGGTCATCGAGCAGGGGCTTACCGATCGCGTGCTCGACGACCCGCGCGAGCCTTACACGCAGCTTCTCGTTTCCTCCATTCTGCAGGTGTGACGCATGATCCCGAAAAGCGGAATTCGGTTTTCGGATCAGATCATGCTCAAAGGAAAGTAAGAACCTATGGCTACACCCCTTGTCGTTTCAGAAGTCGCCAAGAGCTTCACCATGCACCTTCGCGACGGCGTGCGCCTGCCGGTCGTCGCCAACGTCTCCTTCTCGGTGAAGGCTGGCGAATGCGTCGTTCTCGGCGGGCCCTCCGGCGTCGGCAAGAGCTCGATCCTCAAGATGCTCTACGGCAATTACGGCGTCGACGAAGGCCAGATCCTGATGGAGCATGACGGCCGTCTCGTGAACCTCGCCACCGCCGAGCCGCGCATGGTGCTGGAAGTGCGCCGCACCACGCTTGGCTATGTCAGCCAATTCCTGCGCGTCGTACCGCGCGTCTCCGCGCTCGATATCGTCGCCGAGCCTCTGCAGGCTCGCGGCGTGACGCCCGCAGAAGCGCGCGACCGCGCCGCGGAACTGCTCGCGCAACTCAACCTGCCGAAAGAGCTCTGGGCCCTGCCGCCCGCCACCTTCTCCGGCGGTGAACAACAGCGCGTCAACATCGCCCGCGGCTTCATCACCGACCATAAGATCCTGCTCCTCGATGAGCCGACCGCCTCGCTCGACGCGAGGAACCGCGCCGTGGTGGTCGAGATGATCGCCGAGAAGAAGTCGGCCGGCACGGCGCTGATCGGCATCTTCCATGATGAGGAGGTGCGCGAGGCGGTCGCCGACCGCATCATCGACGTCTCCGAGTTCTCGCCGAGGAAGCATGCCGCATGAGCCAGAAGCTCGGTCTCGAACCCTTCATCCATGCAACAGCGAGCGTCGTGAACTCGACACTTGGCCGCTACACCGAGGTCCAGGAGCGCTCGCGCCTCGACGAGGTTGAGTTCGGCGACTATTCCTACATCATGCAGGACGGCTCGATCTGGTGCGCGACAATCGGCAAATTCGTCAACATCGCCGCAGCCGTGCGCATCAACGCCACCAACCATCCGACGTGGCGGGCGACGCTCCATCACTTCACCTACCGCGCGCCCATGTACTGGGACGATGCGCAGCCCGACCACGATCTCTTCGCCTGGCGCCGCCAGAATCGGGTGACGATCGGTCATGACGTGTGGATCGGCCACGGCGCGACGATCCTGCCGGGTGTGAAGGTCGGCAACGGCGCAGTGATCGGCGCCGGCGCCGTCGTCTCGAAGGACGTCGCCCCCTACACGATCGTCGGCGGCGTGCCCGCCAGGCTCATCCGCGAGCGCTTTACGGCGGCGATCGGCGAGGCCATGGATCGGCTCGCCTGGTGGGACTGGGACCACGCCAAGCTGCGCCGTGCGCTCGACGATTTCCGAGAGCTGACGGCGGAGGAGTTTGTCATGCGGCATGGGTGACGACCGCCTCGCCGCAGTCCCGCGCGCAAGGCCCCTCCCCAACCCCTCCCCACAGGTGGGAGGGGCTTCCCTGCGGCACCCTCGGCATATGGACCTGAGCCGTGGTCACTGATGGAGGTGCTGAGTGGGTAAGGCAGTAACGCCCCACGCCTTTCTTCCTTTTGAATACTGCCCGCTTCGGCCACCGCGACAGAGCCGCGCGTCTTATCAGGCGCAAAGGTCGAGATGGACGCAGAAACGGTGCGGCAAGGTGAGCCCTCCCACCTGTGGGGGGTCAGTTCAGTTGGGGACGGGTCTTTTTTAAACTTCGTTCGGCGCCCTCAAGAACTCGCCCGCCACTCTCGCCGTCAGAGCAAGCGAGGTCGCGCCGGCGTCGGGATGGCCGATGCTCTTTTCGGCGAGCGGCCGCGCGCGGCCGAGCTTCGGTGTCAGGGCAGACGTGGCGTCTGCCGCATCCTGTGCCGCCTTTGCCGCCACATTCCAGGCCTCGACGAGCGACTTGCCCGCGGCGGACTGACCCTCCAGCGTCTCCACGAATGGCACCAGCGCGTCGACCAGCGTCTTGTCGCCCACTCGTGCCCGGCCGAGGCGCGTGACGCCTTCGAGCGCCAGGCGCGCACCTTTCACGATCGCCGCATCGCTCACCTTCTCCTCGTCGCTGAAGGCATTGCTCCAGGAGCGGAGCGCCAGACCCCAGATCGCACCCGAGGTGCCGCCGGCGCGGTCCGCCCAGGCGTCCCCCGCAGCGGCAAGTACGCCCGCCGCCCCCGCACCCGCGACAACCGCGGCGTTCGCCGCCTCGAGCGCGGCAGCCGAGCCGCGGCGCATGCCCTGCCCATGATCGCCATCGCCGGCAAAGGCGTCGATGCGGCCGAGTTCCTCTTCCGCTTCCTTCAGCGCATCGGCGATGTTGCCGATCAGCAGGGCGATACACTTGCCGCTCTCCTTCGAAGCTTCGGAAGCCGCACCGAAAGATTGAGGGCCTTCTGCATCGACAATCTCGTCGGTGGCGGGTTCGGCAGGGATGATCGTGCCCTTGCGCATGACCGGCGCATCCGAAGGCGCGCTCCAGAGCTCTTCCAGCTCTTCGTCGAGCCAGAGAAGCGTGAGCGAGCAGCCCTGCATGTCGAGGCTGGTAACGAATTCGCCGCATTCGGGATCGACGATTTCGAGCCCCGCCCCTGCCAATTCCTTGGCCACCACCGTCCAGAGCACAAAGAGCTCCTCATACTTGGTCGAGCCGAGGCCGTTCAGCACGGCTGCGGCCTTCTTCGCACCCGCCGGGCGCTCCGCCAGGAGTTTGCCGGTGAGAAGCTTCGCAAGATCGGTTGCAGTTGCGATCTTCTCCTCGCTGACGCCGGGTTCGCCATGGATGCCGAGCCCGAGCGCCATCTGGCCCTTCGGCACGGTGAAGAGCGGACCGGCCGCACCCGGCAGCGTGCAGCCGCCGAAGGCGACGCCGAAGGATACGGTACGGTCGTTGGCAAGGCGGGCGAGCCGTTCCACCTCGTCGAGCGATTTGCCGGCCTCGGCCGCCGCACCCGCTATCTTGAAGACGACGAGATCGCCGGCAATGCCGCGGCGTTTGGCCGGCGTCTCCGCCGGAGCGCTCGCCACGTCGTCGGTCACCGGCAGCACGCGCACGTCGATGCCCTCGGCGCGAAGGCGTTCGGCAGCGACCCCGAAGTTGAGAACGTCGCCGGCATAATTGCCGAAGCCGAGCAGCACGCCGCCCCCCTGCTCCGCATGGCGGCAGACACGGGCGACTGCGGCCGTCGAGGGAGAGGCGAAGACGTCTCCGGCAACGGCTGCATCTGCCAGCCCCGGCCCGACATAGCCGGCGAAGGCAGGATAATGCCCGGAACCGCCGCCGATGACGACAGCGACCTTGCCCTTCGGCACCTTGGTCGAGCGCACCACGCCGCCCTTCACGAGGCGTACGTTGCGCGCATAGATCGCTGCGAAACCGGCGAGCGCCGTGGTGGCGAAATCTTCCGGAGCGTCAAAGATCGTGGTCATCGCTTCAATGTCCCTCTTCAATGTCCTTCTTGGCGAGGCAGGATGCGCCTCAGATAGTCGCGGTTGGCGGCGCTGACGGAAAGACCGTCGCCGCCGTAATGCTCGCAGAGGAAGGGGCTCTCGAAGCCGTGCGCCAGCGCCATGCGGATCGCCGCCCGATAGTTGATGACGCCGAATTCGAGCGGGGCCGGATGGGTGACGATCACTCCCGATGCCGCATCCTCCATGCGGTTGTAGTTCTTGACGTGCCAGTATTTGGCGAAGCGCGCAACCTTCGCCATCATTTCCTCCCAATGTTCGACGGGCCGGTGCAGGCGGATCAAATTGCCGAGGTCGGCATTGATGCCGACATTGGCTAGGCCGACCTCCTCGACGAAACGGACCGAGCTTTCCGCCGTGCCGAGATAGGTGTCTTCGTACATCTCCAGCGACAGCTCGATGCCGAGCTCTTCCGCGTGCCGGCCGAGCTCGCGGATGCGGCCGACGGCCTTCCGCCATGTCGCCGGATCGTCGGGATTCTTAACGCCGTCGACGGTCCAGAACCAGAGCACTTTCTTCTGCGCCTCCGTCAGCGGACCGAAGAAGCCGAAGGAGACCGAAATTGCGCCTACGGCCGCGGCAGTCTCGATCACTCTATGACCATAGGCGAGATATTCGTCGCCATGCTCCGGATCGATGACACTGCGCCGCGACGTGGAGATCGCCGGGATCGTCAGGCCGAGCGAGCGGGTCAGCCCAACGAAGTCGTCGAGACGATCCTGCGTGAGATCGGCGAGCCTAATCCAGCTATCGGTCGGGTCGAGCTCGGTAAAGCCGGCATCCACCACGTCGGCGAGCGTCGCCGCCCACTCCTCCACGGACTGGTCCTGCACCGAGCGGCCGTCCGGTAACACATTCGGGTACTGGATCATCGCGGCCGCGATCGGCCAATTATCACGGTTCCATTTGCGTGGCGCCATGGCGGACTCCTTGAGGATTGGAGAAATTGGTTCAGGGGGAATCTGCGGCGTCCTGATCAGGCCGCCGCGTTGCCGTCACCGTGCGGCGCGGCGATGTCATGCTTGCGCCCGCGCAAGCTGCCGATAATCCAGAAGACGAGCGGCGAGAGAAGGAGCGTCAGACCCAGCCCCATCAGGGCGGAGACGAGACCGTTCGACCAGAAGATGTTGAGGCTGCCGCCGGACATCAGCATGGACTGGCGGAAGGCGTCCTCCGCCTTGTCGCCGAGCACCATGGCGAGAACCAACGGCGCCAGCGGATAGTCGAGCTTCTTGAAAACATAGCCGATGAGACCGAAGCCGATGACCAGGAAGATATCCGAGACGGAGTTCGCGACCTGATAAGCGCCCGAGAAGATCACCGCCACGATGACCGGCCCGATGATCGAGAAGGGCACGCGCAGGATCGAGGCATAGAGCGGTACCGTTGCAATCACCAGGAAGACGGCAACGACGTTGCCGAGATACATGGAGGCAATCAGGCCCCAGACGAAATCCGGCCGGTCGGTGAAGAGCATTGGGCCGGGTGTCAAGCCCCAGATCATCAGGCCGCCCATCATCACCGCAGCCGTCGCCGAACCCGGTACACCGAGCGCCAGCATCGGCAAGAGAGCCGAGGTGCCGGCGGAATGGTCGGCCGTCTCGGGTGCGACAACGCCGCGCGGATCGCCTTTGCCGAATTTCGACTTGTCGCGGGCCGACCGCCTGGCAACGCCATAGCTCATGAAAGAGGCGGCGGTCGGACCGGCGGGTGTGATCCCCATCCAGATGCCGATGATCGTCGAACGGCCGATCGTCAGCCAGTAACGGGGGATCTCGATCAGCGTGCGGCCGATCTCTGCAAGCTTGACGCGCGCCTTGATGCCTTCGAAGCGTAAGCCTTCTTCGGTCGTGAGCAGGAGTTCGCCGATGCCGAAGAGGCCCATGACTGCGATGAGGAAGCTCACGCCCTTGATGAGCTCGGGAATGTCGAAGGTGAGCCTCAAATTTCCGGAGATCGTATCCATGCCGATCGAGGCGAGCGCGAAGCCGAGCATCATCGAGACGAGCGTCTTGAAGGGCGATTGCGCGCCCATGGAGATGAAGCTCGCAAAGGCGAGGAAGTAGACGGCGAAATATTCGGGCGAGGAGAACCGGAGCGCGAAGTTCGCCACCCAGCCCGAAAGCAGTGTGATCATGATGACGCCGGCAAGCGCCCCGAGGCCGGCCGAAACGAAGGCGAGCGTCAGCGCACGGCTCGCCTGACCGGCCTTTGCCATCGGATAGCCGTCGAAGGTGGTTGCGACCGACGACGGCTCGCCGGGGATGTTGAAGAGGATCGACGTGGTCGAGCCGCCGAAGAGCGCCCCCCAATACATGCAGGACAAGAGGATGATCGCCGAGATCGGATCCATCGAGAAGGTGAGCGGCAAAAGCAGCGACACACCGTTCGGTGCGCCGAGCCCCGGCAGCACGCCAACGAGGATGCCGAGCGTCACGCCGATCATCATCAACAGGATGTGGTTCCAGCTGAGGATGTGGCCGAAGCCATCCATCAGGAGACCAATGTTTTCCATGTCATTCCTCCCGCAAGCGGCGCATCGCCCGCGTCAGTAGATCCCGAACCAGGCCTCGACCGGTCCCTTCAGTAGCGGAACCTGGAAGCCGATCTCGAAAACGATGAAGAAGAAGCCCGAAACGCCCAAGCCCGCGGGCAGCGCGATCCACCATTTGTAGCGCCCCTGGAGGAGCATGGTCGCGGCGATATAGAGCGCCGTTCCGACATAGAGGCCGAGCCAGACCGAGAGGGCAGCGAAGGCCACCAGCGGCAGCAGGAAGGAGGCGACCACCCGGGCGCGGGCGCCGTCGAGGAAGACCTCACCCGTTCCGCGGTGCTTGATGAAGGCGTTCACGATGTTCACGAGACTGCCGAAGACGATGAGCAGGCCGATATAGAAGGGGAAATAGCCCGCGTCCGGCCCCGTGTCCGTCCAGCCGGCGCCGATGTCGAGGGAGCCGTAACAGATAGCGACGCCGAAGGCGCCGGTCAGCGCGGCAACGCCAAGCTCGACTACGAAGCGGGAGACCCCATGCGCACTGTTCTCACTCATGATCATGACCTTTCCGAGCGGAAGACCGGCGCTTGAAGCGGCTCGAGGAAAAGCGGCTTCCGACCGCATCCGCTCTCGCTCTTGCTTCAAGCGCCCGCTTCAATGTGGCTCAGTTGGCGAGCCAGCCTTCGCGCTTCAGCACTTCGCTGACCGCAGCACCATCCGTCTTGACCGCCGCCTGGAATTCGTCGCCGGCGAGATAGGCAGGAGACTGCGAGGTATCCGCCAGATACTTCGCCCATTCCGGCGTCTCGGAAACCTTGCGCAGGACATCCGCATAGAACTGGACGACATCCGGTTCCACGCCGGCCGGCAGCCACACGGTGCGCGGCATCGAATAACTGTCGATCGGGATTCCCGCTTCCTTGCAGGTCGGGATGTCGCTCCAGCCCTTGTCGCCGGCGACCTTCGCCTCGCTCGTAAGCTTCACGCTCTTGAAGACGCAGAGCGGCTTGACCATGCCAGCCTGCCATTGACCGGCATTCTCGCTCGGATTGTTGACATTGGCGTCGATGTGCTCGCCGGCAAGCTGGACGGCCGCCTCGCCGCCGCTCTTGAACGGAATGTAGTTGATCTTGGCGCCGGTCGCGTCGTTGATCATCGAGGTCAGGATCTGGTCGACATCCTTCGACTGACTGCCGCCGATCTTCAATCCTCCCTCCTTCGCCTTGGCGACGAAATCGGCAGCGGTCGCGTAGTCCGCCTTGCCGTTGACCCAGAGCACGAATTCGTCGGAAGCAAGCGCCGCGACCGGCGTCAGGTCTTCCGCCTTATAGGGAACCTTGGCGCGAACCGGCAGCAGATAGGCATTGTTGGTGCCGAAGGCGAGCTTGTAGGCATCGCCCTTGTAGCCTGCAGTATAGACGAAACCCTCGGCGCCGCCGGCGCTGCCCTTGTTGGTCACGACCACCGGAGCCTTCATCAGCTCGTACTTGGCGATGATCGCCTGAATGGTGCGCGCGAAAATGTCGGTGCCGCCGCCCGGGCCGGCAGTGACGACAAATTCGACCGGACGATTCGGCTCGAAGGCTGCGGCCGGTGCGGCAAGGCCGAGAGCGGCCGCCACGATGCAGGCAATTGAGACGGATTTCTTCATTATCTGGTCCTCCCGTTGAGCTGGATCCGGCGCAAGACCTCCCCTGACGCCGGTATTCTTGGAAAGCGCGCGAATTCAGGCAGCGGCTGAAAGCGCTCTCTTTTTCTTGGCCATGCGGGCCGCGAGCAGGATCGCCTCGCGGCTCGCGCCCACATCGGCAATGCCCTTGCCGGCGATGTCATAAGCGGTGCCGTGGGCGGGCGTGCAGAGCGGGAACGGCAGACCGCCCATCATCGTCACGCCCTTGTCGAAGCCCATGAGCTTCATCGCGATCTGGCCCTGGTCGTGATACATGGTCAGCACCGCGTTGAAGCCTTCCTTCAGCGCCCGCACGAAGACCGTATCGGCCGGGAATGGCCCCTCGACATTGAAGCCGAGCGCCCTGGCCTTCTCCACGGCCGGCTCGATGATATCGATCTCCTCCATGCCGAAGCTGCCGCCATCGCCGGCATGCGGATTGAGCCCAGCAACCGCGATCTTCGCCTCGTCATAGCCGGCGTCCTTGAGGCAGGCCCGCGTCAGTTCGAGTTCGGCAAGAAGAGCCTCGACGGAAAGGTTCGAGGCCACGTCCTTGAGCGGGATATGCGAGGTCACCCGCGCGTTCCAGACCTTTTCGAGCACGTTGAACTCGCGGACCTTGCCGGTGAAGGAGAGCACGTCGGCGACGAAGCGGATCTCGTCGTCATAGCCGGGATAGGCAAAGCGCATCGCCTTCTTGTTGAAGGGCGTGAAGCAGACGGCATCGGCATTGCCGGCATGGGCAAGTTCGAGCGCCGTGCGGAAGTTGCGGGTGGCGAACGAGCCGCCGGCAAGCGTCGCCTCGCCGCGCGCCACATCGGCAGGGTCGAGATGGCCGAGATCGACAAAGACATGGCGCGACGTCCCGGCCTCATCGAGCGCCTCGAGGGACGCAGGCTCCAGATCGAGCATTACGTCGGCAACCTTCGCCCCCTCGTTGAGAATGCGGCGGTCGCCGATGGCGATGATGTGCGCGGCGTCGCGAATGTCGGCGAGCGCGAGCAGCCGCGCCGTCAGCTCTGGGCTGATCCCCGCAGGATCGCCCATGGCGAGCGCTATGACAGGACGCTGTTCCTTCGTTCCGGCCGCACCATTGGTCGTCATTGAGATGTCCTCCGCCTCATGCTGCATCCGTCATACGTTATTCAAAATTCTGCATCAAGTCTTTTGTATTCTGTATGCAGCATTTTCTGTTGACGATAGGTGAGGCAGTCTCCATGCTTGAATGAGATAGCGCTGATTCAATCGCGCGGCATAAGGGAAGAGGACCGCGTGGCGGTCACGAGCGCAGAACGAGAAAAATGAACGAAATCACATCATTAGAGCGGCGGGAGGGCGGCCCGGGACCGATCCGGCGGACGGCATTGCACGACACGCTGGTGAGCCATCTGCGCGACATGATCATCGAAGGCGACCTGCCGCCAGGTACGCGCCTGCACGAAGGTCAGCTCGGCGAACAGCTCGGCGTGTCGCGCACGCCGCTGCGCGAGGCAATCAAATATCTGGCAAGCGAAGGTCTGGTGGAACTCGTGCCAAGCCGCGGCGCCGTCGTCAAGCGCTTCAGCGCCAAGGACGTCAGGGACATGCTGACCGTGCTGCAGTCACTCGAAGAGCTTGCCGGCCGGCTCGCCTGCGAAGCTGCGAGCGATGCCGGAATTGCGGAAGTGCGGGCGCTGCACGACGAGATGGTACGCCGCTACAAGGCGGGCGACCGGCTGCAATATTACAAGCTCAACCAGCAGATCCACACGGCGATCGCCCAGCTTTCCGGCAATGCCGCACTCGCCGACATGCACGGCATGCTGCAGACGCGGCTGAAGCGCATCCGCTTCATCGGCCATGAAGGCCCCGAAAAATGGGCCGCCGCCGTCGCCGAGCACGAGGAGATGATCGCGGCGCTCGAAGCCCGCGACAAGGAAAAGCTATCCAAAGTGCTGGGACGGCATCTGATGAATGCCTGGGAACGGGTGCGCGACGCGGTGTAGGCTGGCGCTGCAGCTCTTCAATAATTGAGAGCCCCGCGATACGGGGCTCATCCTGTGATGCGCGCCCTTGATCAGAACTTCGAATAGGCGTTCGTAACGGCCTTGGCGTTTCCTGCCCCGGTCTGTTTCTGCAGGGCGAGAATAGCATCGCGAATCGCCGGGTTTGCCGCGAGAGTTTTGTTTCCGGTTGCATCCAAGGTGGCGGTCAACTTGGCCAGGAAATCTGCCCCCACCTGTCCTTTCAATCCACCCAACATATTGTTTGGCAGCTTGAGCGACAAATTGGACTTCGAGAGTAACCCGGCGACATTGGCCGCTTTGGACAGCGATGCCGAACTCAGCGCCTTTGCGATACCATTGATCATGATTTGCTCCTTTTGAAATTGCTGCTGCTGCCCAAAGCTGACGAAACACGCGCGTCAACTAGGGCGAGCACAACCATTACAGGAGAAAGCGTTGCCAAATTCGCTCTGTTCAAGCAGGCATTTTAGATAACTTCACCGCGCCGGAGGTGCCTTCGATAGGATCTGTCGCGCCTCATCTATTTCAGTGAAAGGAGCAGCACATAGGCTAGCACCGTGACCAGAAGGGCGCGGAAAGCGGCGATCACGAAGCGGTATTTGCTGCAGGCGATCGCCGAGAGCACGTCGGCATTGTGTATGTACTGGCGAAACAGATAGGACGAATCACCTCGTTCTGCCGCCTTGAGGAATTCGTCACGATGGGCACGCCACGCGCCCCAGAAGAGCGTCGTGGACGTAGCACCTTTCCTCGGCAGAACCACGAGGATTGCGGAGAGCAATGAGAATATTGAGGCCAGCGCCATGACGGCCGAAAGTATCGTTGGCAGGATTCCGCCCTCCATATAGCGCTGCCAAGTAAACACCCCTCGCCCCTCTTCGGACGAAACCAAAAAAGCAAACATGAAGGTGAAGATGTAGGCGGCTTTCTGGTCGGACATCTTTATCTGATCAGAAAACACGTCATTTATTTTCTGAATGTGATCGTAATAGGCGCTCGACGCGACTTCCCGCCCGCCTTCTTCACTGAAAGTTTCGAGCTTGTACAGGCTTCCCGCTGAATCCATGCGCGCCCCCTTGGTTCTTGTCTCCTCTTTATTACACCGGAGCGACAACAATATATGCCCAAAACTGGGCGCTTGACTTTTCCTCCCCAAAAATCCACTGGATTCCGTGTAACGAGGGGCAGTTGCACAGATGCGGCAAAGAAAAGCGGGGGCATTGCTGATCGCAATGGCGCTCTCTGCGCCATGGCCGGCGCTTGCGGAGCCGGTGCCGCGGCATCAGCCCGCAGCCGGCTCCGTCATTGCTCGCAAGTCCGGCGAGGAGGTGCGCTTCGTCGACGTCTCCAACTGGCGGTTCGTCGATCTTGCCCAGGACCTGCTTGCGGGCGACGTGTTGCGCACTAATGCCACCGGCGCCCTTGCAGTGCTTTTCCGGGACCACACGCAGATCCGGCTCGGGCGTAACACCGCCCTGCGCGTCAAACAGATCGGCGGAGGCGACACGAACCTCGAACTCCAAGCGGGGTCGATCTGGGCTCGGGCCGAACGTGGCGGCGAAGGCCTGGTGATCGACACGCCGGCCGCAACCGCCGCCATCCGCGGCACCGACTGGACGATGACCGTTGGCGCCGACGGCAAGACCTCGCTGACCGTGCTCGAAGGCGTAGTCGAGCTCAGCAATGCCTATGGCAGCGTGACGGTGAAGCAGGGCGAAGGTGCCGTGGCCGCGATCGGCAGCGCGCCCACCAAGATCATCATTGTCACGCCAAAAGATCGCGAACAGATGCTCATCCATCTGTCGCTGCGCGACGCCTTCGTCTGGATGCCGCCGACGCCGCTCAAGATACGTGACATGCGGCGCGAGCGTGAGCGGATCGAGGCACAGCCGGAAGCTTTGCGCTCGGCCGAAGACTGGCTGACGCTGGCCGAAATCTACCTGCCACTCGACGGTCGCCAAAAGGCGCTGGCGGCGCTTGACCAGGCCCGGCTAAAGGGTCTTAACCGATCTCAGGCTGCGCGCGCAGCTCTCATCGAGGCGCTTATCGCCGGTTCCGAGAATCGCTACGCCGATGCGGCGAAGCTCTTCGCCCAAGCGGAAAACGGGCTGGACGCCAACCGTCGTTCCGTCGCCGTCTATGGCGGATACTTTGCCCGTGCGCTCGCCAATCCTGAACGGGTCGAAAACCCTCCCCGCCAAGCAGCAGGCGTCTACGGCGCGCTGGCCGAGGCTTGGACCGCGGGCTTCCGCACCGATATTCGAGCGGCCATCAACACGATCAAGAAGGCGGAACGGCAGCATCCGGACGATCCGACACTGCCTGCCGCGCGAGCTCACTTCGCAATGATGCTGGGCGAGCGCGACGAGGCGCGCGACGGCATCGAACGTGCTCTCGCGATTGATCCCGACGATCCTACCGCGCTCGAGGCGCGCGCCATTTTCCGCGCCAACGTCGACAACGACCTCGAGGGGGCGCTCGCCGATCTCGATCGTGCCCTGAAAACCGCTCCGGGTTCGCCGGGGATTTGGAACACGCTCGGTTTGCTTCAAGGCGACCGCGGCGACAATCGCGCCGCCGAAAAGGCGCTCAAGAGGGCGGTCGAACTCGATCCGGTAGACCCCATTTATCATGCCAACCTCGCCATCCAGTACTTGGACGAGTCGCGGCTTGTCGAAGCAAAGCGTGAGATTGATGCTGCCATTGCGGCAGACCCGTCCCTCGATCTCATGCTCCTCGCGCGCGGCCGTTACCATATGCAGACTGGCGATCTGGACAAGGCGCTTGAGGATCTGCTGGCGGCGTCCACGGCCAATCCGGGTTACGCCGGCGGACAGTTGCTGCTGGCCGCCACCTATTACGAAAAGGGTGACAAACTGCCGGCAGCCCAGGCGCTGGACAATGCTGACAGGCTCGATCCCAACGAGCCGGTGGTCGCGCAGGTTCGCACCGCGGTCGCCATTGACGCCTATGACGCTGACGCGGCTATCCGCTACGCACAGGAGGTAATGCGCAGAACACGCGCGCATGGCGGAGACACCGCAGCGCTTAGCGCTAATCAGGAAGCGGGATCAACGCTCAACAATGCCTTTCGTCTGCAAGGCCTCGACGCATGGGGCCAATATTACGGCGATGCCGTCTTCGACCCGTTTTCCGGCGCGGGTTATTTCGACCAGGCGGTTCGCGGCAGCGTCAATCCCCTGTTCAACCGATATGATTTCGACGATAGCCCGGTTGCGAATTCATTGAACCCGTCGAGCTTTTCAGCCTTTTTCCAAGGGCTTCTGATCGATCCGCACATCCTGGCGGAACGCGCTCGCACGGTAAGCCTCTTCCGGTATCCCTTCTTCGAAGTGGACCTCGGCGGCGGAATCGTGGCGAGCGGCGATGACGCCGGGTGGATCGGCGAAGCGGCAGTGCGAGGCTATACGGTTTCACCGTTTCCAATCAGCGTCTTCGGCACCCTCCAATGGGAACAGCCGCACGATACGGTCGACATCGGAAGCGGCCTCGATATCGATCGTGAATCACGCCTGATCAGCGGCAGCGGTTATCTGACCGCCACGCCGACTCCTGACGACAGGGTCGTCACCTTCCTGAGCATGGCAGAGGTGGACGACAGCCGGAATATTTTCGACATCCCGGATCCGAGATTGTTCCCGTTTGCCGGCGACTCCCTGAATGACAACAACGCATCGAATCTCATCTCCGGCGCCGCCTGGAGCCACACTTTCGGGTATAAGAACATCGCCAGTGCCGCGTTCTTCGTTAGCGATAAGGAGATCGTTGAGACCTCGCGAACGGTTTTTTCGGACATTCCGTTCCCCGACATTGTGTACCTCAGGAGCGAACAGCACGAAACGAGCTATATCGGAGCCCTGAATCATCTTTACGGAGACGGTGATGTAACGTGGCGCTACGGCATTGAGGCCGGTGCGGTGACATCAAGGGCGAAGGCCGAGTATTACGACCTGATCGCTCCAACGCCCTTTCGTTCCACACGTTCCTCCGATACGGCAGCCGTCATGAAGGCTTACGTTGATAGTCTTTACGAAATCACCCCCGACTTGAAAGTCGAAGGCGCGCTGTTTGCCCGTTACATTGAGAACGTCAACGACAACAATATCCGCCTCGAACCGAAGCTCGGTATCGCCTGGGCGCCCATCGAGGGCCATTGGCTGCGCGCAGCCGCACAGCGCGAAGGCTATAATTTCGGCGCGGCCACTCTCGCGCCCGTCGGCATCGTCGGGCTGCAGCCCAATCAGTTTCTGATCGGCACCGAAGGCTACGCCGACACGCTTGCGCTCCGGTGGGACGCCGAATGGAACGACTGGCTCTTCACCGCTGTCGACTATCAGCATCAGGAAATCCACAACGGTTCCATTGATTTTCCCTTTACTATTCCGCTCGCGCCGGACGACTTAGCTTTCGATAGAGGCAGAGTCGATCGCGTCGCATTGACTGCAAACGTGGCACTCGGCCATGGTTTGGGTTTGTCGGCGACGGTGGCGCGAACCAAAAGCGAGGACCTCTCGACCGGGGGCGACCTCCCGTTGCTTCCTGAGAACTCGGGCCAAGTGGGGCTGACTTGGGTGAATACTGCTAACATCAAGACGACGGTGATGGCGAACTACATTGGCGAGCGGACGGAGGGCACCACCACGCTCGACGACTTCTGGACCCTCGACGCCGCTCTGCAATGGGAGCCATTCGATAAGCGGATCGAAGTCGAACTCGCCGGGTTCAACCTGCTTGACGAGGAGTTTGAGGTCCGAAGCGGCCTTCCCGGCTGGGGTCCCACCGTCAAGGGCACGGTCAAAGTGCGGTTCTGATGAGTGCTCCTCGCCCCGCACTTGCTCGTCCGGGCCTTGCCGCGGCAGTCCGTCGAATCCGCTCTTTTCCGCGGCGAGTGAAGCTTGCGGCCCTGACGGCCTTCGTCGCCGTTTTCGTTTCGCTTGTATCGCTCACCGGCTCCTGGTCGCTCGCCGACCTGCGTGCCTATGACTATCTCTCGATCGTCGGCCGTCCTAAGCTTCCGGAGGACGGCCCCATTATCGTCGCCATCGACGAACCGTCGATGGCCGAAATCGGCAGCCAGTGGCCATGGCCGCGCGCGCTCCACGCCCGCCTCATCGAAGCGCTCAGAACGGCTGGTGCTCGAGCGATCGCCTTCGACGTCATCTTCGCCGAGCCGGCGGCCGATCCCGCAAACGACGCGGCGCTCGCCGAAGCAAGCGGGCCGGATATCGTCTTGGCCGGCGACCAGACGGTGATCGAGACGCCGCAGGCGCAACAATTCGTCCGCACTGAGCCGCTGCCCGCCTTCACCGCCAAGGGCGCGGCGGTCGGAATTGCGTCTGTCGATCTCAGCGAAGACGGCACCTTGCGCCAGGTGCCCTCCCTTTCGGACGGTTTCGCCGTGACGCTGGCGAAAACCGCCGGTGCGAACCCTGCCATACCGCCGCGCAATTCCTTGCTGCAGACCTTCGGGGCCGCGCGCACCTATCCGACGGTCTCCTATTACCAGGCGCTCGACCCCGAAAACTTCCTGCCGGACGGCACCTTCCGCGATCGCGTCGTGATCGTGGGCTTGAGCCTACAGAACGCCCCCTCGATCGACGCTGGCGGAGTGGACGCGTTCGCCACCTCCGACACCGTCTATTCGCGCGGCCTCGTCGCCGGCGCCGAGATCCAGGCGACCATTTACGACAATGTCGTGCACGGGCTGTTCATCAGGAGAGCAGGCCCCGCCGCCGTCATACCGGCCATAATCCTCGCTGCCTTCGCGGCGGCTTTTGCCGTTTTCAAATCCACGAGCTGGAGGACGCTCGGCTACGGCGCCTTCGCCCTCGCCCTCATCCTTCTTGCCAGCTATAGCCTGATGCGCCTCGGCCTTCTTTTCGTCTCGCCGCTCGGCCCGGCGCTTGCCTTTTTGGGCGTCGCGGTCGGGCAGGCGGGCCTCGACTATGCCGAGGAGCGACGGCAACGCCGCGAGATCACGCGTGCCTTCTCGCAATATCTCTCCCCGACACTGGTCGAGCGGCTGGCGCAGGACCCCTCGCAGCTAAAGCTCGGCGGTGAGCGGCGAACGCTGACGATCCTCTTCTGCGATATTCGCGGCTTCACGACCATCGCGGAAGACATGAAGGACGACCCCGAGGGCTTGACGACGCTTGTCAACCGGCTGCTGACGCCGCTGTCGGAGGCGGTTTTGAACGAGGGTGGCACGATCGACAAATATATTGGCGACTGCCTGATGGCCTTCTGGAACGCGCCCCTCGACGATCCCGACCATGCCATTCACGCCGTCCGGGCGGCACGCGGGATGCTGACGGAGCTCGTCCGTCTCAACAAGGAACTGGCAGCGGAAGCCAAGGCGGCGGGCCGCCCGCCGAAGTCGCTGCGTATCGGCATCGGCATCAACACGGGCGAATGCATCGTCGGCAACATGGGCTCGGCCCGCCGCTTCGACTATTCGGCGCTCGGCGATGCGGTCAACCTCGCCTCCAGGCTGGAGGGTGCATCGAAGGACTACGGCGTCCCCCTGCTTCTCGGCGAACGGACGGCAGCGCTTGCCTCCGCGAAATTTCCGATCGCCGAGCTCGACCGGATCACCGTCAAGGGCCGGAGCACGGTCTCGCCCGTCTTCACCGTTGCCGAGGGGGCCTCGGAGGCCGCGCTCGCCCGGCACCGCGCCTATATCGAGGCGAAATATCATGGCGCCATCACTGTCGATGACGGCCTCTTCGATGAGCTTAAAAAGGAACTGCCCGCACTCGAGCGCTACTACGAACGCGACCGCGAGCGGCTGACGGTTGATTGAGGGATCGAGCCGTGGGCCTCAATGACTGCTGGGCGGAGGGCTGCTTGCAGTCAGGATTACCGGTGTGATTACAGTGCCTTGACCCTGGACATACGCGAGCTGAATAATCAGCTCAGCCAAGGGCTCTAAGTATCGAGCGCATTCCATCCCGCCGGTGTCCACGGCATCGTATCCGATGTCGCGGACCAAGCTCGCCACCCGAAGTTTGGACTCGGCGTCGTCTCCGGCCAAAAAGACCTGAGGGGCCATCGCTCCAAACGACATTTCGGCAGACACCACTTCCGCGAAAATGGCATTGAACGCCTTCACAACCTTCGAGCGCGGCGCAAGCCTCTGGCATGTCTCACCTGCAGAGTCGGAATGTCCGACGGTGAGTTGCATGTAGTCTGAGGTCAATGGATTGGTGCAATCGACAATGGTTTTGCCATCAATGTTTCCCAGTCCGTCCAATGTCTCGGACAAATTGACAAAAGGAACTGCGAGGAAAATCACATCTGCTTCGGCGACAAAAGACGTTGCCGCCCCGCCTCGCACGCCGAGCTCCTTCGCCGCGCGCCGGCCTGTATCATCGTCTCGGGATCCCAGGAAAACGCGATGCGAAGTCTTCGCAAACCGTTTCGCCAGGGCACGTCCAACATTGCCTGTACCCACGATCAGGAGTGTCAAGGTTGAGGCGGACATGGGAGCCCCCGCAGCGATGGCCGTGCCGATGGCAGATTGGTCGGCCGGCCATCGCGGGTCAAGCAGATTCTGTGACGAGCGTGATCGATTCCATACTATGCTTGATACGTATGTTAGGACCGCAGGCTCCAGCATTCCCGGAGGGAGATGCCCATGTCGCTGACCGTCCGACAATGGCTCAAGCAAATAGGCTTGCTGGAATATGCAGACCGGTTTGAGGAAAACAACATCGATTTTGGGGTGCTCAGCCATCTGACGAGCAGTGACCTTCGGGAAATCGGGATCAAAGCGGTCGGCGATCGAAGACGATTGATCGCGGCAGCAAAGCAGTTCCGCACCGAGTCGTCTGAGGCTCCCGGTCGATCGCATCGCAAGGGTTATCCAGAAGCATTCCGAAGCCCTATCGGAGGCGCGGAGCGGCGGAACCTCGCCGTCCTCTTCTGCGACCTGGTGGGCTCAACAAGGATGTCGGAGCAACTGGACGCCGAAGAGTTACGCGACATCGTGACCCGCTATCAATCCACTGCGGTTCGAGTCGTAAAGAAATACGGCGGGCGAATAGGCCAGTTTATGGGGGACGGCGTACTGGCGTATTTCGGCTGGCCCAGTGCAAGAGAAAACAACTCGGAAAGCGCCGTCCGGGCGGCGCTCGAGCTCGGCAGGTCGGTCCGAGAAATAGGGCTTTCGTGCCGCATCGGAATTGCCACCGGCCCCGTCGTGGTTGGTGATGTCGAAAGCGAGAACCTTAGGCTCAAGGACCAAGTCGTGGGCCGGACACCAAACCTTGCAGCCCGGCTGCAATCGGAAGCCGAGGCCGACACCATCGTCGTTACGAGCGACACCCGCGCCCTGGCTGGCGAGGAGTTCATCTATAGTGATCTTGGCCTTCGTAGGATGAAGGGAATTGCGGAGTCGGTAAGGCTGTGGCGGGTCGACGGATTAAGATTGCGCGGATCGGCGAAGCACCATGCCCACTGGGAAACACCGATTTTTGGGCGCGTTGGGCAGCTGGATGCCTTGATGAGGCTGTGGAGCGAGGCAAAGAGTGGTGCAATGCGCTCCGTTCTGGTTCAAGGGGATCCTGGCATTGGCAAGTCGCGTTTGGTCTCCGAGGTGCTAACGCACGCGGAGCCGGGTCGGGACTCGGTGCTGTTGGAGTTTCATTGCTCGCCGTTTCACAGCCACGAGCCGCTTTTTCCAGTGCTTGACCAACTCCGGCGCTTATTCACTCCGCAGGAATCTCCTGGCCCATCGGCTCCGTTCCAGGCGCTGGTATCCGAGACAAGCCAGGAACGCAGCGACGCCGCCCAACTCCTCATTGCACTGCTGTCGGGCGATCCCGACGGTAAATTCGCCGGGCTGACCGCGCGGGGACGGAAGGCCAAAACGTTCGGTGCGATCCAATCAGTGCTCGATACCATTTCGATGTTTCACACACTCCTGATCGTCGTGGAAGACCTCCATTGGGCGGACCCGAGCACGATCGAGTTTTTCCAGCGGTTCGTTCACGATCCGGCAAGACGAAACACACTCGCAGTGTTTACTTGTCGCAGCGAAGCTACGTCGCAACTGCCGGAAATGCGCTTCGATGAGATCATCGACGTGCCCCGCCTTTCATCTGGCGAAGTGAACCAACTGATGGAAGCGCTCGCCGGCGATGCAAAACTACCCCGGCGCGTCCGGGCCGCTATCGCGGACCGTTCCGACGGCGTTCCTCTCTATGTTGAAGAACTCGTGAAATCGGTATTGGACGGAGATCACCTGCCCAAGGCAAGGCCGGAACGTGATTTCAATGTGACATCCGTCCCGATGACCTTGCATGATTCACTCATCGCGAGAATAGATCGCCTTGCGATAAAGATGGAGATACCGCAGACAGCGGCGGCGATCGGCCGGGAATTCTCTTCTCACGTGTTGAAAACCGCGCTCGGATATCGAGGGTCCGAGGTGGAGAACGCATTACGTCGCTTGATCAGTGCCCAGGTCGTGAAGGCCGATCCGGGGCGGCCAGGCCATTTCATTTTTAAGCACTCTCTTATGCGCGACGCAATTTACGAAAGCATGCTGTCGAAGGCGCGAAAAGCCGTGCATTGCCAGATTGCCATCGCTCTGGAGAACACACATTCCGCAGACAGGTCGCCCCACATCCTTGCAAATCACTGGGCTTCCGGAGGAAACGACATCAAGGCGTTCGAGTACTATTCGAGCGCGGCCGCCCTGGCCAAGGCGAATTTTGCAAACAAGGAGGCAATCGCTTACTTCCGAGCGTCTCTGTACCATTTGTGCCTGGCGCTGGACGAATCGGATCCTTCCGCAGCCAGGCTGAAGACTTCCCTGCTTGAACAACTGAGCGAGGTGCAGTTCCTTTCGCACAATATCGATAAAGCGGAATCGGCCTTGCGCGAGGCAATGGAGCTCGCCCCCAATGAGCCACTCCAGCGTGCCCGGCTGCTCCGGAAACTGGGCGTCGCACTTCAACAAGACCGGGACCGCTCGCTGCAGGTCCTCGACGAAGCCGAGCAGGTGCTCAAGAAGGTCCAGGATACTTCGAGCAAGGAAGTACTCGGCGAATGGATTGAGATTCAGCTCTCGAGATGCAACGCCAACTATTGGAGCGGCAATGGCGATGAGATGAGGATTCTGCTGGAACGGATCGTCCCTCATCTAGACGTCTGCTCCCCCGAGCAGCTGGCAGAATTCTTCAACCAGTGTGTCCTCAGAGATCTGAGGCTTCAACGCTATCGTGCCTCTTCAGCGACCATCGAGCACGCGCGTGAATACGTAAAGGCTGCCAAACGGACCAACAACCTAGCTACCATCTCGTCTTCCCGGTTCATTCTCGGATTCACGTATCTGCACAGCGGCAGGTTGCGAAAAGCCGAGCGCGCTCTGTTGAGCGGGATGCAAACGGCCCAGCGATCCGGCCACAAGGCGATCGAACTTCGCTGTCGCGTGTATCTAAGTTTGGTGTACCGGCTGCAGGGAGAAGTCGAGGCGACCATCGGAACAGCAAAGGAGGCCGCGGAAATTGCCAGAGTCGAGGCGATGTCAGAGTATGTCGGACTGACGAGCGCAAACCTTGCATGGGGCCACTGGAGGAGAGGTCGCCTAGTGGACGCCCGTTCCGAAGCCGAACAGGCCCTCGCGGAGTTCGACAAGTCGAAAATCGCCTACCCGTTCGAGTGGACGGCGTTGTTGGTCCTATTGGCGACTGACCACCAAAATTCCGACCAAATACAACGACTATGTAGCCGCCTCTTGAGCAGCACTCAGCAGGACTTGCCAAAAACTATACGCGCAACGATAGAGAGACTTGCGGCGAGTTCAACTACAAGCCAGCCCTCTATACTTCAGGTATTGATTTCTGCGTGCAGAAGGCGGAACCTACTATGACTTGCGGCCTAAAAGACTCTCGTCGGTCCGGTGGTCGCGCAAGGGGACGCCTAAATTAAGATCGACATCGAGGTGCTATTTTAGAAGTTTTCAACCGGAGGGAGGGAAGCCATGCCCCAGGATGGCAACAGCGACGACTTTCGTCACGATCTCATAATCGCCAGTGACGATGGAACCATTCTCCACATCCCCCGCGATGTCTGGGACCGGGATGCCTACCGCGTGGACATAAACGCGTATCACTCCGACGACTGGAAGGTCGTTCGCGAGCTTCTGCAGTGTGGCGTGATGCTCGCAGCCGTTCCTCCCACGCTTCCGCCAGACAAACCGAGGCCCCTTGGCACCTGCTGGCTCGTGAACATAGAAGGCCTGAAAAAGTCTACGAAGTTCCACGTCGGTGCCGGTGGAAAGTGAGCAGGTCGAGTCCTGGGCTCGATTCAGTCGAGAGACGAGCCCGGCCGAGACACTGGCCAGGATGATCCCATTCATGCGCGAAATTGGCGTTTCGCGCATTGCCGACATCAGTGGACTCGATTCCATCGGACTGCCGGTCGCGGTTGCCTATAGGCCGAATGCTCGATCACTCGCGACCTGTCACGGTAAGGGTCTTACCCTGACCGAGGCGAAAGCTTCGGCGGTCATGGAGGCACTAGAACGCCACTGCGCCGAGAACCCCAAGATCCCTTTGCGATATGCGTCTTACGATGAACTGCTCGGCGAAGGTCGAGTGGTCGACTTGGATATGCTGCCCAGAATTGGCGAAGCGCCGCCGTGCAAATCCCGCCGCAGTCTGTGGGCCCCGGCAAAAGGCATGTCGACGGGCGGCACCGTATGGGTCCCGTTCGAAACAGTTCACTTGGATTATGCCCTTCCTCTGCCGACAAATCTTGGGTGCCTGCTGGTGGGTTCGGGCGGACTGGCATCCGGCAATACGATAAGGGAAGCAGCGGTCCACGCGATCAGCGAGCTTATCGAAAGGGATGCGCTCACCCTGTGGCGAGCCAAGGGCTCCGACGTCAACGAAACGATCATCAATTTGGAATCGGTCAATGATCCCTGGTGTAGCGAAATTCTGAGCACGCTCAGTCGGTCCGGCGTGAGAACAGCGGTCTGGGACATGACGAGTGATCTCGGGGTACCAGCTTTCTTTTGCGAGATATCCTCCGATGGCTCTTCCACGTTCCGGAACGTCGGTCCTGCCGCCGGCAGCGCGTGTCACCCGTCGAGCGGAATTGCGCTGGGAAAAGCTGTGCTCGAGGCGGTCCAAAGCAGATTGACGATGATTTCCGGAACGCGTGATGACCTGACGCGCGAAATGTTTGTGCGCGCCACTCCACGCCCGCCACTTGCTCCAAACACCTATCGGGACAAGGCCTTCACTGACATTCCCAGCGCGCTTGATTTTCCCAGCATCGACGATGCGCTCGAGAACCTCTTGTACAGACTGAGCACTGCCGGCACCGGTGAACCTCTCATCGTTGACCTATCGCATGATGGCATACCTGCCGCCGTAGTGCGCGTTATCGCACCTGGGCTTGAAGGCTCATGTGATACGCCGGGCTATAAAGCGGGCACGCGTGCCAGGCGGCTGGCCCGGCGAGACGGCGAGGGCGAACATGGCTGACAAGCTCACTGCCTTTGTAGGCCCGTCGCTCGGACGTGATCGTCCCACTTACCCAGGGATCGAGGTCGACTACCGGCCGCCTGCCTCCCAGGGAGACGTTCTAGCGGCTGCAGTTGAATTTCCGAAAGCCATTGTCTTGATTGACGGCTATTTCGAGCACGTGCCCGCCGTGCACCACAAGGAGATCTTATGGGCACTTGACCAGGGCATCCCTGTGTATGGGGCGTCTTCTATCGGGGCTCTCAGGGCCACGGAGTTGAGCCGGTTTGGTATGATCGGCGTGGGAAGGATCTACGAATCCTTCGAGTCTGGGGAACTCGAGCGCGACGATGAGGTCGCCTTGGTCCATGGACCAGCGGAACTCCATTATGAGCCGCTTTCAGAGCCTCTCGTGAACATGCGATCGACGCTGTCGTTCGCTATCGACGCAGCAATCGTTGACGAAGACTTTGCCGAAACCCTGCTCAATCGGGCTAAAGCCATGTTCTACCCGGAGCGCAGCTTCGGTCGGCTGCTCGGCGAACTGGACAACCAGGCGGACCGCGTTCAGGCGGAGAGGCTGGCAAGCTGGCTGCCGGGTGGCAGGCGGGACCAGAAGCACATCGATGCGGAGGCTTGCATTTCTCGGGCGACCGCCGATTTGCAGAAGCCGTCAGGTGAATGCGGGCGTTCGGGCTTCGGATTCGTCTTCACGGATGCCTTCACTCAACTTGTACTTTGCAACGCGGCAGGACTGCCGCTCGGAAGCCATGTTGCCCGCGCGCTTATTCAGTTGAGTGCCGATACGATCGTAGGCTTGTCATCCGCATCCGTGGCTGCGGGTGCAACTGCGCTGGTACTTGACCGTGCCACTCGGGGGCCGGTTCCCGTTCATGCGCTCGCCGAGACCGTCAAATCCTTCCTTGAGCACGTGCCAGGAGGGGATATCGGCACTTGGCTAAAGTCCAGAGATCTGGACATTGATGCTCTCTCCGTGATCTTAGAGGAGTTGGCCAGGATCGACCGTTCGTCAGACGCCGCCGAAGAGCTAATTTATAGGATAGCTCATTCCAGACTAAAAATAAGATGATGGCTTGTGCAGGGGCAACTGCGTCTTCGGATCCTATTCCGCGTCCTACTGCAAATCTCCGTTCTCTTCATTCGGGTCCGACAATCGCTGGTCTGAACCGGCGCTCTATGGCGATCAGTCGCGCGTGGCTTTCTTCTGCAGCAATCTCGCCTTGTGGTGCGGGCAGTATTTCCCATTTGTCTTGGCCGCGCAAAAAAGGTAAGGGCCGCCGCTGTTGATGGGCCAGATGCACTCGCCCGGCAGGAGATCCTCCAAGCGCTTGGCGAACGGCAACCGCTTGGCGTCATACTGCGTTGCCGGGGTGAACTCTCTTTCCAATTCGTTCATGGGCGACGACTTGCGCGCTGCCTCCTACTCGATACCGTTCTGCCCGGCCGCGAATATTCTGTCGCTGCCACCGCGGTCTCAGCCGGGAAGCAGGGTCATGATCATTATTGCAGACACCACAGCGAGTGCCGCGATGAGGGCAATAAGTTCGATCATCAAATAGCGTTGCATATCGCGACGCACGGTGACTTCCTCCAAGTCATTGCGAGGATGAAAGAAAACGTTTCATCGCTGCAAATGTTCATCCCGGGCGGTTCGCACTGCGCGGTGGGCCGAGTCAACCCACTCGATTCCGCACTGCGGGAGGCACGGTTTCACCACCGGTGCCGGCATCGACCGGCTCCTTACATGAAGGCAGATCGGCCGCTTCCCGCACGGAACAAAGCGCGGCCAGTGGTGTTGGGCCGGATCGAGATTGTCAAACCAAACCCGCCATGCACCTGCCCACCGCAACCTACCGGCTACAGTTCCGAAACGGGATGGACTTCGAACGAGCGATCGAGTTGATCCCGCATCTGATCCAGCTCGGCATATCTCATCTCTACGCCTCTCCCATCTTCACCGCGGTGCGTGGCTCGACGCATGGCTACGATGTCACCGACTTCAACGAAATCGACCAGGCCCTGGGGGGGCGCGAGGGCTATCAGAGTCTGGTGCGCGCACTGAAGGCCCACGGCCTCGGTATCATCCTCGACATCGTTCCGAACCATATGGCGGCCCACCTCGAGAACGACTGGTGGCACAGCGTCGTCGAGTGGGGCCGCTCTAGCGAATTCGCTCATCATTTTGACATCGACTGGCGAGAACCCCTCACCCTCCCCTTCCTGGGCAAGCCTTTCGAGCAAGAGGTGGCTGCTGGCAGGCTGTTCCTGGCATTCGACCGCAACCGCAGTTGCCTTGCGCTCAACTACTGCGACGCCTTGTATCCGCTCGCTCCGGCTTCCTATTCGTCAATTCTCAAAGAGCCTCACCCCGCCCTTGACCGAATTGCCGCCATCGCCGGTGCAGTCGACTCCAGCGATGCCGAACGTCTCCACTCCGAGATCGCCGCGGCCATCGGTACGCCTTCGGTCGCCTCCGAGCTCAACGACCATCTGCGGCGGCTCTCCGTCGACAGGCAGCACCTCTGCAGGCTGCACGAGATGCAGCCGTGGCGGCTTAAGGACTGGAGGACCGCGCGGGACCATCTCAGCTACCGGCGGTTCTTCGAGATCACCGGTCTCGTCGGCATGCGCATCGAAGACCGCGCCGTCTTCGCCGATACCCACCGGCTTGTGCTCGACCTCGTCAAGGAGGGCCTGGTCGATGGGTTGCGGATCGACCACATCGATGGCCTTGCCGACGCTGAAGCCTATCTCCGCCGTCTACGGCACGAGACCGGCAACCGGACCTACATCGTCGTCGAGAAGATAATGCAGCCGAATGAAGCGCTGCCGGCGAATTGGCCTGTCGACGGGACCACAGGCTACGAGTTCATATCGGCCCTGGCGGAACTGCTGACCGAGGAGGCACCCCCGTCCGGTCTTTGGGACGAGGCGCAGCGATGCGCTGCGGAAAAAGCGGTCGCCGAATGCAAATTGCTGGTGCTCGGCCATAACCTCAACGCGGAAGTGGGGCGGCTCGCCGAACTTGCCGCTCGCCTCGGGAGGGACGAGGATCGCCACCGCATTGCCGAGGCCATTCGCCATCTGATTGCGGCGCTGCCTGTCTATCGAACCTATGTGAGCGATCGTGGTGCAAGCCCGCGCGACAGTCGTATCCTCGAAGAGATCGCAGCGAAAGCATCGGCTGCCGCGCCTGCTGTCAGCACCGAGATAGCGCTTGTGACCGCCGCGGTGAAATCGAAGCCAGGTTTGGCGGACCGGCAACTGCAGTCCGAGTTCCGCACACGCTTCCAGCAATTGAGCGGCGCCGCCATGGCCAAGGGGGTCGAGGATACCTTCTTCTATCGAAGGGGCGACTATCTCGCGGCAAACGAGGTCGGTGCAGATCCGTGCTGGCGGCCGGGCGGCATCGACCGCTTCCATGAGGTGATGCGGCATCGTGCGGAAGAAATGCCGAACGGCCTGTCAGCGACGGCTACGCATGACACAAAGCGCGGCGAGGATGCTCGCGCCCGGCTCTACGTCATCAGCGAGGCACCGGACGTCTGGGCGGCCGCGGTCGCACGCTGGCACGAGATGAACGTGGAGCGAATCCGCCGGCTCTCGGATGGCGATGCGCCGGAGACGTCCGTCGAACAATTCCTCTATCAGAGCCTCGTCGGCACCTGGCCCGTCGAGCCGCTTGTCAGCGAGGAGGAACTGTCTTCCCTGCGTGAGCGCATGGTGGGTTTTGCCGTGAAGGCGCTCCGGGAGGCAAAACTAAGGACGAGCTGGGATGATCCGGACGAGCGATATGAAGCGGTGATCACGGCGTTTCTCGGCGATCTCCTCGATGGGCGGAACAACGTATTTCTCGACGACTTCGAGCGGGCGGTCCGTCCCTTCGTCCGGGCGGGCCTCGTCAACAGCCTGTCGCAGACGCTGATGAAGCTGACCGCGCCCGGCATTCCGGACATCTATCAGGGCAGCGAGCGTCTCGATCTTTCCTTGGTCGATCCCGACAACCGGCGCGGTTTTTCCCCACGCCCCGCGCCTCCAAAACTGCCGAAAGCGCCGTTGACCGGCGATTTCGAGGTCTGCAAGCAGGCGCTGATCGGGATATGCCTGACCTATCGAAGGGAAGGTGGCGCGGACCTGTTTGCGAGAGGTGCGTATCAGCCGCTACACGTGGAAGGCCCCGGCTCCCGCCACGCAGCCGCTTTCATGCGCCGCAGCAAGGACGCGTTTTCGGTCACGGTGGTTCCGCGGCTCGTGTTTGGGCAGACGGATGGCGACGGACTCTCCGTCCGACCCGAACTTTGGCGGAATACATTTCTGGTGTGGCCCGAGGACTGCGATCTCAAGCCACTGCGAAATCTTGTGACGGACGACGTCACCGAGTCTCGCCCCCTTGTCGCCGTTGCGGACATCCTTCGCGACTTCCCCGTCGCCTTTCTCGTCGAGGCGTGATCGCGGATCCTCCCCGGCGTCAAACGCGCCCCAGCCGCCGGACGTTGCCGGCAAGCTCGCTGGCGAGCCTCAATGCCGCTGCCGTGGCACCGACCATCTGCGGCAGGATCAGCCATTCCAGCGTCCAGGCGGAGCCCGAGCGTTCCTGCTCATGAACGAGCGCCTGGTGGATTGCGGAGATCTGCGTGGCATTGAACCGAGCGAGCGTGACGAGCACCTCCGCCGCCACCGGATTTTGCTTGTGCGGCATGGCCGAGGAGGAGCCGCCGCCGGCAAGAACGATCTCCTCGCCCACCTGGGCCATCAAGGCCACGTCCTGGCCGAATTTGCCGAGGCTCCCGGTGATCAATGACAGCAGATGGGCGAAATCGGCTATGGCGGAGCGTTGGTTGTGCCATTGCGGCCAGTCGATAAGCGCGAGTTCCTCCGCCAGCGTTTCGCGCACGGCGTCCGCCTTGTCGCCGAGCTTGTCCAGCGTGCCGGCCGCCCCACCGAACTGTACTGCGAAAAGATCGCCTTCGATGGCGTCGAGCCGGTCCTGGTGGTCGAGCAGCGGCTCGATCCAGCTGCGCAGACGATCGCCAACCGTGATCGGGATTGCCGCCTGCATGCGGGTATGTCCGGTCAGCGGACGCTCGCCCCATTGCCGATCGCAGTCCTCTAGCGCCGCGACCAGCCCCCCAAGGCGGCCGGAGAACAGCTCGGCGATCGCCTTCAGCCGCAGCATGAGGCTGGTGTCGACGACATCCTGGCTGGTGGCGCCGAAATGCACATACTCCGCCGCTTCCTCGCCGGCGGCGGCGCGCAATTGCCGGACGAGCTCTGGCACGACGACGCCGTCGGCCGCAGTGGCGCGGCGCAAGGCCGCGACATCAGGGGAAAAGGCACGGCAAGCCGCAGTGATACGGTCGGCCGCCGCGTCCGGAATGACGCCGTGACGCGCCTCGGCGCGCGCAAGCGCGGCTTCGAAAGCGAGCATGGCGCGGATATCGGCGGCGACGGAAAACTCCGCCGCTACCGCCTCGTCGCCGAGAAGGCCGGAAAGATAGGGGTGATCAAAGGCCGAATAGGTCATGCCGCATCTCCAGCGTCTCGCTTCCCTAGGATCGGGAAAGTCTCACAAGCACGCGGCAACGCGGGGATCGGCTGCCGAACGATCAGATGTCCAGGAAGACAGTTTTCTTCTCGCCCTGGAGGTAAATGTCGGAAACATAATTAGGCGGCTCGCCGCCCGCGACAAGCACCTCGACGCGGTGACATGCGCGCGGCCGACGTAATCGTCGGCAAGGACGGCGCGGCGCGCCGCCACCCCCTTGCGGTAGCGATCGGAGGGCGCGAAGCATCACTCATGGCTTGTCTGCAGGCAAGGATCTGAAAAAGCTGCCGAGCGTCCGGGTCAGGGCCTCCGGCTGCTCGACACAGGGAATATGCCCGGCATCGCGGATCACTTCGAAGCGCGCGCCGGGAATGAGAGCGGCCGTCGAGCGCACCACGTCCGGCGGCGTCGAGCCGTCCTGGTCGCCGACGACGCAGAGCACCGGTACGGCGATCTTGCCGGCAGCGTCGGTGTAATCGGCGTTCCGGATGGCGGCGCAGGTGCCGAGGTAACCCGCAACCGGCTGACGGATCAGCATGTTGCGGTAGCCGACGAAGGCGGCGTTCTCGGGCCGGCGGAAAGCCGGCGTGAACCAGCGCTCGAGCACGCCGTCGGCGATCGCCTCGAGCCCATGCGCCTCGATCGCGGCGATGCGGGCATCCCACATCTCCGCCGTGCCGATCTTGTGCGCGGTATCGCAAAGCACGAGCGCGCGCACCAGATCGGGTCGGCGCTGGTAGAGCGACTGTGCAATGAGGCCGCCGACGGAGAGGCCGCAGACGATCGCCCGCTTCACGGCGAGCCGGTCGAGAAGGCCGGCGAGATCGGTCGCATGGTCCTCGATCGAATAGGGAACCTGGCCGATCTCCGAAAGGCCGTGGCCGCGTTTGTCGTAAAGGACGATCGCAAAATCGGCGGCCAGCCGCACGACGACGTCGCGCCAGATGCGAAAGTCCGTGCCGAGCGAATTGATGAGGACGAGCACGGGCTTTCCCGCGGCGGCGCCAACCAGCCGATAGTGGATCGTGATGTCGTTGATACGGGCGAATTGCACGGCTCTCCTCCTCCTCACCAAATCGGCTATTTCATCCGGTTAGGTAAAATGATATTTCATGGCTTTTCATTAACCTGAAGGTTATGGATAATGATCAACGCCCGCGTCAAGTTTCGCCATCTGCAGACATTTGTCGAGGTTGCACGCCAGAAGAGCGTGGTGAAGGCGGCTGAACTCCTGCGTGTCAGCCAACCGGCCGTCACCAAAACGATCCGCGAGCTGGAGGAGGTGCTGGGCGTTGCCGTTTTCGAGCGCCACGGGCGCGGCATCAGGATCACGCGTTACGGCGAGGTCTCCCTGCGCCATGCCGGCGCTGCGCTGACAGCGCTGAGGCAGGGCCTCGACTCCGTCTCGCAGGAGCGTTCTGGCGACGGCCCGCCGATCCGCATCGGCGCGCTACCGACCGTCTCGACCCGCATCATGCCTGGCGCCATGACGCTCTTCCTCAAGGAGAAGTGTCGCTTGGCATTTAATTAGGTTCTTCCTCACTTTGTATGGTGGCGATTGGTCAAGCGGCAGCATGCGTGCCCTGAGCAGCTCCGGGCCAGCTCTGCCATATTGCACGCTTGATTGTCTTCAGGCGATTGATTTGGCGAAGCCTCGGCGAAGCTGGGCTTCAGCCGGTAATTTTGGGCAGCCCCTCGGGCCGCAGATGCTTCTTGAGGGCCGCGATGCGAAATATGGCGTTGGCGGCACCGTAGCCGCGATAACCGCGCCGCTCGACGATTTCGAAGAAGAAGCCCTCACCATAGGTCGGGCTGTAGAGCTGGAAGAACTCCCCGTGCTCGTCGCGATCGTAAAGAATATTCTCCGCCCTCAGCCGCTCTGTCAGCTGCGGATCGAGACCAAATCGCGCCTCGACGTCGTCATAATAGTTCGGCGAGATGTGCAGCGCCCGGAAGCCATTCCTGCGCAATGCCGCCGCCGTTGCGAAGATGTCGTCGGTATCGAAGGCGAGATGCTGGACGCCCGAGCCGAAAGTCTCGGCGATGAAATGCCCCGCGAGCGTCCTGCGGTTCTCCGCACCATTGAGTGTTATTCGGAGAGTGCCGGACGCGTTCTCTACCACCTGGCTGCGGACGACTCCGGCCGGATCGATGATGTCGACCACCGGCGTCTTCCCGGCTTCGAAGATCGACGTGTAGAACAGAACCCAGGTGAGCATCTCTTCATAGGATACCGTCTGAGCGATATGGTCGATGTGCCGAAGGCCAGCGCCTTCCACGCTGCTATCCTCCGCGGCCGACACGAAGTCGATCTCCCAGATGCGGCCGAGATCGGTCTTGTCATCAAGTAGATAGACGATCCCGCCGCCCACGCCGCGGATGGCAGGCACTTCGACTTCGCCAGGCGCCACGGGCTGGCTGAATGGCTCGGCATTGAGCGCGACGGCGCGCTCCATCGCTTTTTGCGCGTCATCCACCATCAGCGCCACAGCATAGGCCGAGCTGCCATGAACGGCGTAAGAGGCACCGGCAAAGCCGCCTTGATCCGTGTTCACCAGTACGCGGATATCGCCCTGTCGGTACAGCTCGACCTGCTTTGATCGGTGGGTGGCCGCCTTGCGAAATCCGAGTGTCTTCAGCATGGCTATAAGTTCCGCGGCCTCTTCGTCGGCAGCGGAGAACTCGATGAAACCGACCTCGTTGACTTCGGCGCGCTCGGGCATCGGCGCCACGGTGAGCGCGCCGGCGCCAGGATGACGCCGCACCTGGTCGCCCAGATAGATCAGCGAGCGATGGCCGTCGGCGGCGATCGGCTTGGCCGCGCCGCCGCGAAACTGGTCGTTGAATATCTCCAGCGAAAAATAGCCGTCATAGCCGGTCTCCGCGATGGCCCGGGTGAACTCGGCGACAGGCAGGTCGCCCTCCCCTGGCATGTTGCGGAAGTGGCGACTCCAATAGAGCAGATCCATGTCGATTAGCGGCGCATCGGCGAGCTGAACGATGAAGATCTTTTCCTTGGGGATCGAGCGGATCGAATTGATGTCGATCTTGCGAGACAGCGTATGGAAGCTGTCGAGGATCAGGCCGATGTTCGGGTGATCGGCTCGGCGCACGATCTCCCAGGCATCGCGATGGTCCGAGATATGCCTGCCCCAGGCAAGCGCCTCATAGCCCACTTTCAACCCGCGCTTCGCCGCTCGCTCGCCGAGCTCGTGAAAATCCGCCGCCGCCCGATCGACGCCGCCGAGTGATATCGGCGATATGTTGGAACAGACGAGCAGCAGATCGGTGCCGAGCTGCTGCATGATGTCGAATTTGCGTTCTGCCCTGTCGAAGGTGCGCGTGCGGTGCGGCTCAGGCATGCCTTCGAAATCCCGGAACGGCTGGAAAAGCGTGATCTCCAGACCGTGGTCGCGCACCATTTTTCCGACATCAGCCGGGCTGCCGTCGAAGGCGAGGAAATCATTCTCGAAGATCTCGACACCGTCGAAGCCGGCCGCCGCTATCGCCGCGAGCTTGTCAGGCAATTCGCCGCTGATCGAGACGGTTGCGATCGAAGTCTTCATCTCACGACACCTCCGTCCTCGCTGTCCTTGTCGAGTCCCCAAAAGGCGATCTGCGTCGGCAATTGCGCGAGCGTCATCTCCGCGCCGGTCTGGATCGCGAAGCCGCGGCGCCGAGCCTCTTCGAGCCAGGGCGTCACCGGCGGCTTCGTCACCGCATCGGCGATGATTTCCGCGCGCGTCAGCCGTTCGAGCGGAAAGGGGTGAGGATCGGCCTCGTTCATGCCTGCCGGCGAGGCATTGATGGCTATATCCACGGCGACGTCGTCCGGCAAATCATCGTGCGCTTGAACTTGCGGGTAGTCGCGGCGCAGATGCGCGATCAGGCGGTCCGCCTTCGCCTGATCGCGCTCGATGACGATGAGGGTTGCCGCACCCGCCTCCGCAAGCGCATAGACGATGGCCGCCCCCGCGCCGCCAGCGCCGACGACCAGTGCCGTCTTGCCTCGAACGCTCACACGGTTCTTCGCAAGCGCCGCAACCATCGCCTCGCCGTCCACCATGTCTCCGACCAGCGTCCCGTCCGCATTTCTTCGGACGATGTTGACGGCCCCGGCTCGGCGGGCCCGGTCGGTCAGTTCGTCGACGCTGGCAAAGGCCGCCTGTTTGTGCGGCATCGTCACCGACAAACCGGCGCAATTCAGCGTATCGCGCATGGCGTCGAAAAACGCTCCGACCTTCTCGGGAAGGATATCGATCGGGATCAGAACCGCGGCGACGTCGTTCTCAGAAAACCACTCGTTCATCGGCCCCGGCGATTTTACCTGCTCGACCGGGTGACCGATGAGTGGGATGAAAACCGTTTTGCCGCTAATGGTCGTCACCGGCCGCATTTACGCCTCCTCGAGATGGGCGCCGAGGAAGAGCTGGCCCACGCGCGGATCGGCGAGAAGCTTGTCGGCCCTGTCGTACATTCGGGTCCGGCCCTGTTCGAGCACGAGGCCGAAGTCCGACATGGCGAGTGCCGCCTTCGCATTCTGCTCGACCATCAGGATCGTCACGCCTTCGTCGCGCAGCCGGAGCAGCGTGCGGAAGGTCTCGTTGATCATCTGTGGGGAGAGCCCGATCGACGGCTCGTCGATGAGGATGAGCGAGGGATTGAGCAAAAGGGCGCGGGCGATCTCCAACTGTTTCTGCTGGCCGCCCGAGAGCGTGATTGCCTGCTCCTTCGCTTTTTCCTTGAGGATGGGGAACTGCTCCATCACCTCGTCGATCCGCCTGGCGATCTGCGCCTGGTCGGTGGACGATATGCCGCCGATCTCGAGATTGTGGCGCACCGACAGCATTGGGAAGAGATTGCGCCCCTGGGGCACATAGGTGACTCCCTTGGCCAGCATTTTCGCCGGCGGCAGTGCGGTGACGTCCTCGCCGTTCAACGACACGTTGCCCGAGCGGATTTTCAGGAGCCCGAAGATCGCCTTGAAGACCGTCGATTTGCCTGCCCCGTTTGGGCCGATCACTGTGGTGATCGTGCCCTTGTCGATCTTGAAGGAGGTGCCGTTCAGGATCGTCATTTTGCCGTAGCCGCCATAGACCTGCTTGAGTTCCAGCATGGCTCAACCTCCGAGATAGGCTTCGATGACGGTCGAATCGTTGCGCACCGTTTCCGGATCGCCTTCGGCAATGATCCTGCCGTTCGCCAGAACGATGATGCGCGTGCAGAGCGACATCACGAATTCCATGTTGTGTTCGATGACGACGAAAGTCGCTCCGCGTTCCTGGTTGAAGGCCTTCAGCCGCTCCTTGAGATCGGCGAGCATGGTGAGATTGACGCCGCCGGCCGGCTCGTCGAGCATCACCAGCTTCGGTCCCGCCATGAACGCCATGGCGGCGTCGAGCAGCTTCTGCTGGCCATAGGAAAGCGACCCGGCCTTCTCGTAGGTCTGGTGCCCGAGACGGAAGAAGTCGATCATTCTCAAGGCCTCGGCGGTCAGGCCCGCATCCGGCTTGCCGAAGAGACGCGAGAGCATCGTGCCCTTGTGCTCCTGCCCGGCCAGGATGATGTTGTCGAGTACCGTCATATCCGGAAAGACCTGCAACATCTGAAAGGTGCGGCCGACTCCGAGCTTGTTGAGGTCGCAGGGCCGCTTGCCGGCGACATCCTGCCCGTCGACGAGCACGCTTCCCGTCGAAGCCGGCAACTGGCCGAGGACGCAGTTGAAGAGGGTCGACTTGCCGCTGCCGTTCGGGCCGATCAAGCCTAGGATCTCGCCCTGGTGGACGTCGAACGACACGTTGTCCACGGCTCTCAAGCCGCCGAAGGATTTGCTGACATTGCGTACGGAAAGGACCGGCGTCATCGTCCTGCCTCCCAGGTAGTGGCATTCGGGTTCTGCCGGATCTTCAGCGCCGTGCGGGCGCGCTCTACCAGGCCGAGCAAGCCGGTCGGGCAGAATACCATCAGCACGATAACCAGCGTTGCGTAGATCATCAGGTAATATCCCTCGGTGAAGCGCAGGAATTCCGGCGCGAGGACAATCAGCAGTGCGCCCAGTATCGGGCCGAAGAAGAAACCTGCGCCGCCGACGATCACCATGAGCAGGACCTTGAGCGAGATCGTCAGGCCGAAGGAATGCGGATCGATGAACTGCGTGAGCTGTGCAAGGAGGCTGCCGGCGAGCCCGCCATAGGAGGAGCCGATGGCGAAGGCGAGAAGCGTCGTCTTGCGGATGTCGACGCCTAGGCTGTTGGCGCGGATCGGGTTCTCGCGCAGCGCCTTGAAGGCGCGGCCCCAGGGCGAGCGGATGATGCCATAGAGGGCGGCCGCCATCAGCACGAACAGCGCAAGCACGAAGAAATAGAAGGCAAGCGGCTTCTGGGTGGGCAAGCCGAGGATCTCCGGCCGCGGGATGCCGACGATGCCGTAGGTGCCGCCGGTCAGCCATTCCTCGTTACGCATAGCAAGCACAACGAGGGCGTTGAAGGCCAACGTGATAAAGGCGAGGAAGTGATGCTGGACGCGCAGCGCCGGGTAACCGAGCAGGAAACCGATGACGAAACAGAGCACCATTGCAGCGATCATGGCGACCGGCCATGGCACGCCGGCCATGGTCATGAGGGCCGTCATATAAGCGCCGATGCCCATGAAGGAGGCCTGGGCGAGCGATACCTGGCCAGCATAGCCGAGGGTCAGATTCAGCCCCATCGCGGAGATCGAATAGACCAGCCACGACGACAGCACGAAGACGCCGTAATTGGACTGCGTGAAGGGCAGCAGGATCAGGATCGCCAGGCCCGCGACCAATGTAAGGAGAGTGTGCTTGCTCATACGGTGCGTCCTTCCGCCTTTCCGAGCAGGCCCTGCGGCCGCACGAGGATGATGATGATAAGAAGGATCAACGGCACCGCGGAGCGGTAAGACGCGGAAATATAGGCCGCCGAAAGATTGTCGATGACGCCGATCAGAAGACCGCCGGCAAGCGCGCCGCGGATCTGATTGAAGCCGCCGACGATGGCCGCGATGAAGGCGATCAGACCAAGCGTCTCGCCGTTCGAGAACTTCGCCAGATAGATTGGCGAGATGAGGATCGAGGCGAGAAAGGCGAGTGCCCCGTTGATCAGGAAAGTGTAGAGAATCATGCGCTTAACGGGCACGCCAAGGATTTCGGCGACCTGCGGATTTTGCGCCGTCGCCTGCATGCAACGGCCGATCTTCGTCCCATTCAGAAAGAGCTGCAGCAGTGCCACCGCGCCAAGCGCAATCAAGAGAACGGCGATGTCCTGCACGGAAATGGCGGCGCCGAGAATGTTGAGCGTGCGGTCGGAAAAGAGTGCCGGGAAGGGTAGCGCCTCGGCAGTGTAGAATTGTTTGACGCTTTCCTTCGCCAGGATGCCAAGCGCGATCGTCGCAATGACGATCGGCAGGACGCCATGTGGCAGCAAGGGATCGATGATGATGCGCTTGAAGCCGAAGCCGAGAAGCAACAGCGAAAGAGCAAGGGCAATCGCCATCGCCACCGGGAAGCTCAGGCCAAGAAACTGCGTTCCGGCGAGAACGAAGAAGGCCGGTAGCATGATGAACTCGCCCTGGGCGAAGTTGATCGTCTGCGACGCTTGCCAGAGAAGGGTGAAGCCGATCGCCGCGAGCGCATAGATCGACCCCGTTGCCAGTCCGGAGACGAACAACTGAAAGAACGTATCCATTGAAGATGTCCCAAGAAGGGGGCTTCTGGCCCTCAGCGGGCCCGAAGCCTGCCCGTTTTAGAGTTTCGGCAGCGTGGTCACGACCGTCTGCTTGCCGTCCTTGACCTCGACCAGGAAGCTGTCGCGGTTGATCTCGCCCTTGTCGTCCCAACTGGTCTCCATCAGTATTCCGGGTTCGTCGGCCGGCGTGATCGTCAACCCGTGCAATGCATCGGCAAAGGCCTGGGGATCGACCTTGCCGTTCTTGGTAGTGACATATTTCACTACATAGGCCCCCATATAGGCCTTGATGGCATTGTGATCGGGCTTGTAGTTGTACTTCGCCTCGAATTTCTTCGCGAACTCTTCGATGCCCGGGATCGGCGCGCTGGCGGTAAGGCCGACATGGCCGCGCACCCCATTGACGGCCTCGCCGGCAAGATCGACGACCTTCTGGTTCATCAGCGTCGTCTCGCCGAAGATCGGCTGCGTCACGCCCTGCTTACGGATTTCCTTGAGAAGCCGCGCGCTCTCCTCTTCGTGGAGATAAGCGAAAATGGCATCGGCATTGCTCGACTTGAGCTTGATGACGTCGGCGGCAAAATCCGCCTGACCCACTTCGCTGGAGACGTCGGCGGTGACCGTGATGCCGTGCTTCTCGAGCTCGGCGACGAAGGAATCCCGACCGCCCTTGCCGAAGTCGTCGTTGACCCATGCAATGGCGACCGATTTCACCTTCATTTCATCGGCAAGATATTTGACGAGCTTCGGCATCGACTGCTGCGCGCCGAACGAGGTCCGGAAGATATAGGGGTTGCCCATGTCGGTGATGAACGGAGCTTCGGCGCCGGTCAGTTGCGGCACGCCGTTCTGCTGGGCGACCATCATGTTGACCTTGACCGAGCCGGAATAGATCGGACCCATGATGACATAAGCGCCGTCGTCGATTGCCTTCTGCACCATGGCGCGCGAAATGGTCGGGTCGGTCTGCGTGTCGTAGTCGGTTACCTCGACCTGTTGCCGCCGGCGGCGTTGATTTCCTCGAAAGCGAGCTTCAACGCATCACGCCAATTGCTCCCGACCGTCGCGCCGGCCCCGGAAAGCTCGATTACGTTCGCAATCTTTATCGTGTCTGCCCAGGACATACTCGGCAATCCAGCCGACAGCGCCACGGCGATTGCGATCGCCGCAATAGCTCTCTTTTTCATGTTCTCCTCCTCATTTCATTCGATGGGCGGCGAACCTCCCCCCGCCCAGTTGCGCCATAATGTCCGAACTCTAACGTAACGGCAAATACCAATGAATGAGAGGTCCATAACATCATGTTATCTTTTCGCTCGGTTCATTTCGCTACGCAGCGTCTCGATGAAGCGCTCCGAAAAGATCGACAGTGGCACGTCGCGACGATAGGCGACATAGGTCGAAAATGTCGTGTCGGCTTCGATCTCCAGGCATTTGATTCCCGGCACCTTTCCCCCCGCGACGGTGAACTCGTCGATGATGGCGATGCCGAGATCAGCGCCGACCAACGCGCAGACGGTCGTGCCGAAACGCGCCTTTATCTTCATATCGTAAGCCAGGTGCTGGCGGCGGAAAATCTCCGTCATCACGCGTCCATAGGGATCGTTCGGATCAATGCCGATCAAGGTGTGACGGACGATCTCCGCCGGTGCAATCGTTTCCTTCTCGGCGAGCTCGCTCTCTTGCGGGACGATGCAAAGCAGCCGCCCGGTCGCGAGCGGTTCGAAATGAATGATCGAGTGCTCGAGATAAGAACTGATTGCAACGACCTCACCCCGTCCAACGAGCAAATAATCGATCGCCTCCTCGATCTTCAGAATGTTGATGTCGACGTAGAGCGCCGGATATTGCTCCCTGAGCTTTGCAATTGCCCGCGGCACCATCACATTGGCGATGCTCGGAACGGAGCCGACACTCAGCTCAAGCCCGTCACCCTTTTCCAGTCGCTGGACCGCGAACTGCAGATCTTCGACCTGTCGATAGACGGTGTCGAGCAATCCAAAGATGTGGCGAGCCTCGGGAGTGGGTACATATCGCCCCTGGCTGCGGTTGAAGAGTCTGATCCTGAGACTGTCTTCCGTATATTTCATCAGCCGGCTCACGCCGGGTGCCGCCACGCCTAGCAGTTTTGCCGCACCGGCAATCGTGCCTGTCACCATGATGGCGCGAATCACTTCGATTTGACGCAAGGTCAGCATGTCTCCTCCAGGACCGGACTCGGGCGACTCCTCCTGTCCGTGCTTGCGGCAGAATGCGGATGCAGGTTTCGGATGTCGACGAAAAAAGCTGCCGACATCAATCAGCACCGCTCCGATCGGACCGGCTCAAGCACCATGACGTGGACGACAGCTTACGCAGTGCCCATCGCCGGATATTGCCCGCGAGCTCGGCGGCGAGCCTCAATGCCGCTGCCGTCGCGTCGACCATCTGCGGCAGGATCAGCCATTCCAGCGTCCAGGCGGAGCCCGAGCGTTCCTGCGCATGAACGAGCGCCTGGTGGATTGCGGAAATCTGCGTGGCGTTGAACCGAGCGTCAAAAAGCATGCGGCAAGGCAGAACGGCTGCCGACCGATCAGATGTCCAGGAAGGCCGTTTCCTTTTCGCCCTGGAGATGAATGTCGAAGACGTAGACGGGCGACTCTCCGGCCGCGACAAGCGTTTCGACCCTATCGCGATGTTCGATTTTGGCAAGGAGCGGGTCCTCGCCATTGGCGGTCGCCTCGTCCGGGAAGTACATGCGCGTGTGCAGTCCGATATTGATGCCGCGGGCAACGATCCAGAAGGTGATGTGCGGCGCCATCAGGCGGCCGTCGCGGAAAGGCACGCGACCCGGCTTCACCGTCTCAAACACGAAAACGCCGTCCTCGGCGCTCGTCGGGCAGCGGCCCCAGCCAGCAAAATTCGGATCCGCCGAGCCGCGCGTTTCCGAAGGCGAATGATAAAGCCCTGCGGCATCCGCCTGCCAGATTTCGACGAGGGCGTCCTTGAGCGGCATTCCGGCGCCGTCGATCACGCGGCCCGTGACGGTGATGCGCTGCCCGAGTGTCCTGTCGTTGACCATCGACGATCCGAGATCAGTTTCATAAATGCCGGAAATTCCGCAAAAGTTCGGCGTGAGCCCGATATGGACGTAAGGCCCTGCAGTTTGCGAGGCGGTTTCCTTGAGATAACCCAGGTCCTGAACCATCGATTCCTCCTAGTTCCCTTCCGGCCGGTTCTCGAAGAGCGTCGAACGGCGGCCGCGCAGAACGATATCGAACTTGTAGGCGCGCGCATCCATCGGGACCGTGTTCCCCCAGTCGAGCGCCGCGATCAGCTGCTCGATCGCCCGGCGATCGGGAATTGTCCCGACGATCGGGCATTTCCAGATCATCGGGTCGCCCTCGAAATACATCTGCGTGATCAGCCGCTGGGCAAAGCCGTGGCCGAAGACCGAGAAGTGGATATGTGCCGGCCGCCAGTCGTTGACGCCGTTCGGCCAGGGATAGGGGCCTGGTTTGATCGTGCGGAAGTAATAATCGCCGTTCTCGTCGGTGATCGTCCGGCCGCAGCCGCCGAAATTCGGATCGAGCGGCGCCAGATAGCTTTCTTTCTTATGGCGGTAGCGGCCGCCGGCATTCGCCTGCCAGAATTCGACCAGCGCGCCCGCAACCGGCCGGGCCCGTTCGTCCAGCACCCGCCCATGCACGATGATGCGCTCACCGATCGCGCTCTCACCAGGCTTTGCGAAATTATGGATCAGGTCGTTGTCGAGTTCGCCGAGCATCGAATGGCCGAAGACGGGACCGGTGATCTCCGAGATCGTGCCGTCGAGCGACAGCAGGGCCTTTCGTGGCGAGCGTAGCACCGAGGTCTTGTAGCCGGGTGTCAAGGCCGGCGGGTGCCAGCTCCGGTCGCGCGGGAAAAAGGCGCCGGTTTCCGGCCGACCATTGTCATGATTGGACATGTTCGCTCTCTCCCTTCTCAGGCTGACTTGCCGGCGTCCATCTCGCCGAGAACCCGCTTGGCGATCTTGATGGCGTGGTTGGCCGCGGGCACCCCGGCATAGATCGCCACATGCAGGAGCGCCTCTGAGATGTCCTCCGGGGTGGCTCCCGTATTGGCCGTCGCTCGGACATGCATCGCCACCTCCTCGTCCTGGCCGAGGGCCGCAAGCAGCGCGATGGTGACGATCGACCGCTCGCGCTTCGTCCAGGCGGGACGCGCCCAGACATGCCCCCAGGCGGCTTCCGTGATCAGTTCCTGGAAGGGTCGATCGAAATCGGTCAAGGCGGACTGAGCGCGGTCGACGTGATTGTCACCGAGGACGGCACGGCGGGTCGCCATCCCTTGGCGATAGCGGTCGGAGGGCGCGAAAGCGTCACTCATGGTTTGTCTCCAGCAAGGATCTGAAAAAGCTGCCGAGCGTCCGGGTCAGGGCCTCCGGCTGCTCGACACAGGGAATATGCCCGGCATCGCGGATCACTTCGAAGCGCGCGCCGGGAATGAGAGCGGCCGTCGAGCGCACCACGTCCGGCGGCGTCGAGCCGTCCTGGTCGCCGACGACGCAGAGCACCGGTACGGCGATCTTGCCGGCAGCGTCGGTGTAATCGGCGTTCCGGATGGCGGCGCAGGTGCCGAGGTAACCCGCAACCGGCTGACGGATCAGCATGTTGCGGTAGCCGACGAAGGCGGCGTTCTCGGGCCGGCGGAAAGCCGGCGTGAACCAGCGCTCGAGCACGCCGTCGGCGATCGCCTCGAGCCCATGCGCCTCGATCGCGGCGATGCGGGCATCCCACATCTCCGCCGTGCCGATCTTGTGCGCGGTATCGCAAAGCACGAGCGCGCGCACCAGATCGGGTCGGCGCTGGTAGAGCGACTGTGCAATGAGGCCGCCGACGGAGAGGCCGCAGACGATCGCCCGCTTCACGGCGAGCCGGTCGAGAAGGCCGGCGAGATCGGTCGCATGGTCCTCGATCGAATAGGGAACCTGGCCGATCTCCGAAAGGCCGTGGCCGCGTTTGTCGTAAAGGACGATCGCAAAATCGGCGGCCAGCCGCACGACGACGTCGCGCCAGATGCGAAAGTCCGTGCCGAGCGAATTGATGAGGACGAGCACGGGCTTTCCCGCGACGGCGCCAACCAGCCGATAGTGGGTCGTGATGTCGTTGATACGGGCGAACTGCACGGCTCTCCTCCTCCTCCTCACCAAATTGGCTGTTTCATCCGGTTAGGTAAAATGATATTTCATGGCTTTTCATTAACCTGAAGGTTATAGATAATGATCGACGCCCGCGTGAAGTTTCGCCATCTGCAGACATTTGTCGAGGTTGCACGCCAGAAGAGCGTGGTAAAGGCGGCTGAACTCCTGCGTGTCAGCCAACCGGCGGTTACCAAGACGATCCGCGAGCTGGAGGAGGTGCTGGGCGTTGCCGTCTTCGAGCGCGACGGGCGCGGCATCAGGATCACGCGCTACGGCGAGGTCTTCCTGCGGCATGCCGGCGCTGCGCTGACCGCGCTTCGCCAGGGCCTCGATTCCGTCTCGCAGGAGCGTTCTGGCGACGGCCCGCCGCTCCGCATCGGTGCGCTACCGACCGTCTCGACCCGCATCATGCCTGGCGCCATCGCGCTCTTCCTCAAGGAGAAGACCGGCGCCCGCGTCAAGATCGTGACCGGCGAAAATGCAGTGCTGCTGGAACAATTGCGCGTCGGCGACCTCGACCTCGTCGTCGGGAGGCTCGCCGCCCCCGACAGGATGACCGGCTTCTCCTTCGAACACCTCTATTCCGAGCAGGTCGTCTTTGCCGTTCGCGCCGGTCATCCGCTGCTTTCCGGCAAGCAATCGGTCTTTGCGCATCTCGGCGACTATCCGGTGCTGATGCCGACGCGCGCTTCGATCATCCGCCCCTTCGTCGAGCGCTTCCTGATCACCAACGGCATTGCCGGCCTGCCGAACCAGATCGAAACCGTCTCCGACTCCTTCGGCCGCGCTTTCGTCCGCTCGAGCGATGCCATCTGGATCATCTCCAGCGGCGTCGTCGCCACCGACATCGAGGACGGCCTGTTTTCGACCCTGCCCCTCGACACCAGCGAAACCAAGGGGCCGGTGGGCCTCACAATGCGCACCGACGCAATCCCCTCCCTGCCGCTCTCGATCCTGATGCAGACGATCCGCGAGGCGGCGGAGGCGGTGGTGGCGAAGGCATGATCGGCGGGGCGGGCTTACCCGCCCATGGGATCAAAACGGCAGCCCGCTAAGTTTTTTCCGCTCTGAGGACATGGGGCCCGTCCAAACGGAGCGTCCTAGTACCCCCTCGCCGCGCCGGCGCCGATGCGGCTGTCGACGGCACCGTTATAGCGGGCGCCGCCGCCTTCTTCGATCTCGCTCAAGCTTTCGCCGCCGACGAGTATGCCCGTCGCCTGGCCCCAGATCGTCCAGTTCTCGTCGATCTGGACATCATGGCCCATCGCCGAGAGAAGCTTCAGCGTGTCGGGCGAAAGCGCATAGGGCTCCATGAACACCTTGTCCGGCAGCCATTGGTGATGGACGCGCGGGGCGTCGACCGCCTCCTGGACGTTCATGCCGTGATCGATCACGTTGATGATCGCCTCCAGCGTGATGGTGATGATGCGCGCGCCGCCGGGGCTGCCGATCACCATGAAGGGCTTGCCGTCTTTGGAGATGATCGTCGGGCTCATCGAGGAAAGCGGCGTCTTGCCGGGCGCGATCGCATTCGCCTCTCCCTGCACGAGGCCGTAGAGATTGGGCGCGCCGGGCTTGGCGGTGAAATCGTCCATCTCGTTGTTGAGCAGGATGCCGGTACCGGGCGCGACGACGCCGGCGCCGAAGGAGCCGTTCAACGTATAGGTGACGGCGACGGCGTTGCCTTCGTCGTCGATGATCGAATAGTGGGTCGTCTCCGTGCTCTCGCCGAAGCCCTTGGGCATCAGCGCCTCGGAGACACCGGCCTTGAAGGGGTCGATCTTTTCGCGGATCTCCTCGGCATAAGTCTTGTCGACCAGCTTCGCGACGGGGTTCTCGACGAAGGCCGGATCGCCGAGCGCCGTGTTGCGATCGACATAGGCGTGGCGCATCGCCTCGATCATCGCATGCACCGTCTCGGCCGAACCGTAGCCGAGATAGGAAAGCGGATAGCCCTCGAGGATGTTGAGGATCTCGCAGATGATGACGCCGCCCGAAGACGGCGGCGGCGATGAGACGATGTCATAGCCGCGATAATTGCATTCGATAGGGTCGAGTTCGCGTACCTTGTACTGCTCGAAGTCCTTCTTGGCGAGGATGCCGCCCTTTTCCGCACTCGCTTTTACGATCGCATCGGCGATGGCGCCCTTGTAGAAGGCGTCGGGCCCCTTCTCGGCAATGCTCGAAAGCGATGCGGCAAGATCAGCCTGGACCAGCTTATCGCCGACCTCGAACGGCTTTCCGTCCGGCTTCAGGAAGATTGCCGCGGCGGCCGGATCCTTGGCCAGCCGCTCGGTTCTGCCGGCGAAGGAATCGACGTCGCCCTGCTTTAATTCAAAACCTTCCCGCGCCAGCGTGATCGCCGGCTCGATGAGCTCCTTCAGCGGTCGCGTGCCGTAGCGGCTGCGGGCGAATTCGAAGCCGGCCACCGGGCCGGGCACGCCGACGGCAAGGTAACCGTCCGTGCTCAGGCCTTTGACGAGATTGCCTTGGTCGTCGAGGTACATGGTCTTCGTGGCAGCGAGCGGCGCGCGTTCACGAAAATCGAGAAAGGTCGTCTTGCCGTCCTTGAAGCGAATGGTCATGAAGCCGCCGCCGCCGATATTGCCGGCGGTCGGATAAGTAACGGCGAGCGCGTAGCCCACGGCGACTGCGGCATCGACCGCGTTGCCACCCTTCTTCAGGATCTCGACGCCGATATCGGAGGCGAGATGCTGGGCGGTGACGACCATGCCGTGCTCGGCCTTGACCGGCTCCGGCGAGGCCGCCCTTCCCAATTGCGGCGAAACCGCACCGAACGCGAACAACAGGGCAAAGGACAGGCTTTTCAAGGCGAGATGGCGCATGCTCTTCTCCCGGACTTGCGCGGAACGGAGGCTGCCGCGCTTCAATGAAGGAGGTCTTCAACCATGAACTGTAGCATCAAGGAAAGCGGCTCGCAGTCAAGGTGCGAGGTCTCAATCGCCGGAATAGCGCTCTTCGCTCCAGGGATCGCCGCGCATGTGATAGCCGTTCCGCTCCCAGAAGCCTGCGGCGTCGGCGGCGCGCAGATCGATACGCCTCAGCCATTTGGCGCTCTTCCAGAAATAGAGATGCGGCACGACGAGGCGCATCGGCCCGCCATGGGCACGCGTGATCGGCTCACCCTCCCAGGTGGTCGCAAGAATCGCATCCTCGGCGGCGAAGTCGGCAAGCGGCAGGTTGGTGGTGTAGCCGTCATAGCTCGTCAGCATCACATATTCCGCCTCCGGCTTCGGCATCGCGCGATCGAGGAGATCGCGGGTGGCGACGCCGCGCCACCGGTTGTCATAGCGCGACCAGGTCGTCACGCAGTGGATGTCCGAGAGGCTGTCGCTCTGCGGCAGCGCCTGGAAGGCGCTCCAATCCAGCGAGAGCGAATTCTCGACGAGGCCCGTCACGTCGAGCCGCCAGTTCTCCAGAGTGAGGTGCGGCTGTTGTCCCAGATCCAGGACCGGCCAGTCCCTGACGAGATGCTGCCCGGGCGGAAGCCGGTCCGTTTCGGGACGCGCAATGCGGCCAGTCAGGAACTTGCCCGCTGCCGCCCAGCGCCGCTTGGTAGAGGTCAACTTGGTTTCCGGCGCCTGTTCGTCCTCGGCCATGATGCACCCGTCGGTTTGTTTTAAATAGCTGAACGTGACCTTGGAGAGCCGCCGCGTCAAGCAAGCGGTTCGGTCACGTAAGGCGCTAAGAGACCGTTTGAAAACGGGGTGGCGGTTTGAGGCGGTCCATGATTCAAGCTTCTGATGTGGACAGCAGCGAATTGGGCCCGGATGGCCGCCGGCGTTGGGGGTGCCTCAAGCGTCCTTGTTAGACTAGGCGACACCTTCTAGATTGGAACGACACTTTGGAGAGTGGAACATGGCGCTCAAGCGGATGGACAACGTAGGAATCGTCGTCGAAGACCTCGGAGGGGCGATTGATTTCTTTCGCGAACTCGGCCTCGAGCTCGAAGGGCGCGCCACGATCGAAGGAGAATGGGCCGGACGTGTCACTGGACTGGGCGATCAGCGTGTCGAGATTGCCATGATGCGCACACCGGACGGCCACAATCGGCTCGAGCTCTCCCGCTTCCTCACGCCGCCTATCGTCGCAGATCACCGGAACGCCCCGGTCAACGCCCTAGGCTACCTGCGCGTCATGTTCGCCGTGGACGACATCGACGGGACGCTTGAAAGACTCCGCACGTGCGGCGCTGAGCTCGTAGGCGAAGTAGTCCAGTATAAGGACGCGTATCGGCTCTGCTACATCCGTGGGCCTGAAGGGCTTCTCATCGGACTCGCCCAAGAACTCAGCTGAGCTCAATACGAAGACAAATGGCAGAGTGACCAACGTCAGCGACCGCGTCCGAGGCCGACCCGCTTGTTCGAGGGCCATGCCTCCACGGTCGGCCGCGTTCTCTGCCTGCATCGACGTGTCAGACGCCATGATCCATGTCGCCATGGGCGGTCTTCTGCTCCGACGTATCAGCCACTGACGTTCTCAAACGGACTCTAAGCCTTTTCAATCAGCTCGGCCGGTGAAGCCCGGTTGACGGTGCCCTCCTGCCGTGACACTATGCTGCAGTGCAGCAATGCTGCGCCCCTCGCTCGTACTATTTCCCTGCTCGATGATGGATGACCTCTCGCGGCTGGATGTACACGTGTCCGAATGCTCTCGCGCTTTGTTGAAAGCATGTCCGTCGCGGCTCAGCCTCGGCTCTATTCTAAAGGTTGCACCGACCTATCCAACAAATGCCGTCATTCTGGAGTTGGTGCTTTCCGCGTCGCCCCGCTTTGGGTGAAGGCCCGGAATTCAATGGAACGTCTCTCTGAAGAAGGAGCAGCAGTATGAAGGTACTTTTTGCCGGTGGACACGGATATTACCCCGAAATCAGCGGCGGTCTTCAGTCAAGCACGCACCACCTCGTTCAGCAATTGCGTGACCGCGGTAACGAGGTGGGGGTCCTTGCCGCCTTGTGCGGCGAGGGCTTCTTTGGGTTCAAGGCGCGCGTCAAGTTGAAGTTGTCCGGGCAGGGCAGTGTCACGGACAGCCTTCCCGGCTATCCCGTCGTTCGCGCCTGGTTTCCGTGGGAAGCGGCGGCTGTTGCCGTCAGGAAGCTCCAGCCCGACGTGGCGGTTGTGCAGGGCCACAAATCCGTGCCGATCGGAAAGGCGCTGCAGGCGCATAATGTGCCGCTAGTCATTTACCATAGAAACGTCGAGTATCACGAGCTCGCCGGCGATCTGCGGGAATTGACGTCCGTGCACTACATTGCGAATTCAGAATTTACCGCCCGTAGCTACAAGCAGAAATACGGCATCGACTCGGTCGTCATCCCGCCGACGATCAATCCCGCAACCTACAAGACATCCACGACACGCCAATATGTGACGTTCATCAATCCCCACAAGGAGAAGGGATTCGAATTGGCGGTTCGTATCGCCGAGCAATGCCCGGACATTCCATTCCTATTCGTGGAAAGCTGGACGCTCTCCGACGATCAACGGGCAGAAATCGAGAAGATCATCGCGCCGTTGAAGAACGTACGGCTGGAGGGCCGTACCAACGACATGAAAACGGTCTACGGCCGGACGAAGATCCTGCTGGCCCCCAGCAAATGGGAAGAGGCCTGGGGACGGGTAGCCTCCGAGGCTCATTGCAGCGGCATTCCGGTTGTAGGCTCAAGGCGCGGCGGATTGCCGGAAGCGATCGGCGAAGGCGGCATCGTTATCGACTATGATGCACCGCTCGAAGAATGGACCGGCGCCGTCCGCAGGCTCTGGAGCGACGACGCAGAGTACCAGCGGCTGTCGGCGGCCGCATCGAAATTTGCCGAGCGCCCTCTGATGCAGCCCGCGCGACAGTTCGCGGCCTTTCTCGAGGTTCTGGAGCGCGCCGCGCAGAGCCGCCCCGCAGCACTCAAGGCATCCTGAGACGGCATGCGCATCGGTTTTGTCGTCGGTCAGTTTCCGCAGCTCTCGGAAACTTTCGTCATCGGCCAGATGGCCGGCCTGCTGCGCCGTGGTTTCGAGGTCGATGTCGTGTGCAACGGGATCACGGATTATGACTTCGCGGATCGGCATCAGGAGCCGCTCGCAATCCTTCTTGCGCGCACGCGCGACTGGTGGGGCGCGGCGGCGCACCTCCGGGCGTCCATAGAGCGACTGCCGGCGAAACTGCGCGACAAAGTCTCCACCGCGCTCGACATCTCGTCAGCCGCAAGCCTCAATCGATGCGAGGTCATCGTCGCGCATTTCGGACACAACGGCGCCCGCGCGGCGCGGCTGAAGAAATGGAAGCGGCTGAAGCCGCCGATCGTCACGATCTTCCACGGTTATGACGTCGGCGTTCCCCTGCACGAGCGTGGCCTCGGGCGCTATAACGATCTGTTCCAGCACGGTGCGCTGAGCCTCACCGTGAACGACCATTTTCGTGACGTTCTGGTGAAGGCCGGGGCACCCGCTGAGAAGGTCGCCGTCCACCATATGGGAATCGACCTCAAGAAAATTCCCTACGAGTGGAAATCCTGGCGCGACACGCCGCTGCAATTGATCTCCGTGTGCAGGTTGGCCGAAAAGAAGGGCGTGGAGTTCGCGCTGCGCGCGCTCGGGAAACTGCGTGCCGCCGCCCCGGGGCTCTCCTGGCACTACACCATCATCGGCGACGGCCCCTTGCGGCAAAGGCTCGAGGCGCTTGCATCCGAAGTCGACATTGCCGAGCAGGTCTCCTTTCTGGGTGGTCTTCCTCACCAGGCGGTCAAGCAATGGCTGCACCGCTCGCACGCCTTCGTCCTACCGAGTGTCACCGCCGAGAACGGCGATGTCGAAGGCATACCGGTGGCGCTGATGGAGGCGATGGCGGCCGGATTGACAGTGGTCAGTTCCTACCATTCCGGAATTCCGGAGCTGATCGAGGACCGCAAGACTGGCTTCCTTGCGGCCGAACGGGATGTCGATACGCTTGCGAACCGGCTGCGCTTCATCGCCGAACATCCGGACGAATGCGAGAGCATAGCCCTCGCAGCAAGAAGGAAGGTCGAGGCCGAATTCAACATGGAGCGGCTCGACGACGATTTCGCCGCCATCCTCAGCCGGTTGGCAGAATCGAGGCAGGTCGCTTGAGCGCAGAGAAGATCCAACTCGGCCGCACCGCCCTGCGCGGCGGTCTGGTGACAGGCGGCGCGCAGGCCGTGCGCATGCTGATCCAGTTCATCTCAGTTATCGTCCTTGCCCGCCTGCTGGTGCCGGAGGATTTCGGCCTCGTCGCCTCTGTAAGTCCGATCGTCGCTTTCGTCGGGCTCTTCCAGAATCTTGGGCTGCAGCAGGCCGTAATCCAGCGCAAGGAAATTGCCGAGACGCAGCTCAATCAGGTGTTCTGGATCAGCACGCTCGTCGGGCTCATCTGCACCCTCGTCGTCGTCGCACTTTCACCCGCCGTTGCCGTTTTCTACAACGATCCGCGCATGACGGCGATCACGATTGCTGCGGCTGCCCCCTTGCTGCTCGGAAGCCTCGCGGCACTGCCACTCGCCCTTTTGAACCGGCACCTGAAGTTCGGCCAATTGGCTTTGAACGATGTCTATGCGGCTGTCGTGGGGCTCCTTGTCACCGCCGCGGCCGCCTATTTCGGCATGGGCTACTGGTCGCTGGTCATCGGGCCCGCGGCCTCTGCTGCCGTCGCGCTGCTGGCGGCATGGTGGGCCACACGGTGGATGCCGGGCCGACCGCAGTTCACGATCGATCGCGACATCATCTCCTTTGGCGCCAATCTTACCGGCTTCAATCTCGTCAATTTTTTCTCGCGCAACCTCGACAACATCCTGATCGGCAAGTTCTCGGGCCCAGTCGAGCTTGGCTATTACGACCGTGCCTACAAGCTCCTGCTCTTCCCGCTGCAGAACATCACGCAACCCTTGTCGCGCGTGATGATTCCGCTGATGAGCCGCATCCAGGAGGATAAGGCACGCTTCCGCGACATCTACATGCGGACGAACTGGTTGCTCGCAATGGTCACCATGCCCGGCATCGCGGCGCTGACCTTGGCCGCCCAGCCGACCGTCAGCATCCTCTTCGGCGAGCAATGGCTGCCGGTCGCACCGATTTTCGCTTGGCTCGGGATCGCGAGCCTGATGCAGCCGGTTTCGAGCACAACCGGCTGGCTTTTCATCTGCCAGGGCGAGACCAGGACGATGTTTCGCTGGGGCATCTATTCGTCGCTGACGACCGTACTTTCCTTCTTCGTCGGTCTGCAATGGGGCGCCGTCGGAGTCGCGGCCGCCTATGCAATCAGCGGCTACGTCCTGCGCCTTCCGGTGCTTGCCTGGCTGCTCGGGCGGCTCGGCCCTGTCTCGTCGGTCGATTTCATGCTCGTCCAGGGCCTCTTTCTTCTGTCGGCCCTGGCGGCGTGGGTCTGCTATCGCCTGCTCCCGGACATGCTGACCGGGAACTCGCCCTTCATCGCCCTCGCTTCGGCGATCTGCCTCAACTACGGCCTTGCTTTGCTGCTCGCGCTGCTGTTACGCCAGCCGCGCCAGGTCTTGCTCGATATCCTGTCGAAGGGAATGGGAGCGATCGGCCGCTGAGCTTGGAAGCAGGGGGCGGATGAGATCCGCCGCCGACATCGCCGAGGCATGCTCCTCGAGCACGGCCTTGAGGCTCACCGCGCGGTAATGATCGAGATTGCCAACGAAACGGTCGAGCTTGCCGAGCGCCTCGTCGGGTGTGACCGTGTCGATATCGAGCAGGACATCGTCGACGCCAATGCGCTTGGCGACTTCCTTCGTCTTGAACTCGTAGGCGATTGGCAGTACGGGCGTGCCCACGCAGAGGGACATGATCATCATGTGCATCCGCGTCGACACGACAAAATCGAAATCCTTGACGACCGCCATCAACTGTTCCGGCGTGTGGAATGATGCGTCGACGGTCACTTGGCTTGCGATTTCGGGCTCCAGGCCGGAGACGATCGCATTCGCCGTTTTCGAGTCGTCATGCGCATATTCCGGTACGCCCTGGCAGGTGGAAATGAAGGTGATCTTTTTGCCGTAGTCGCGCACGAGCTTCGTCGCCATGGCGCGCACCGAGTCGATGTAGCGGTCCATGCCGCCCTGGCCGCCCTGGACGTAGTGCCAGTGCCGCACGGAAATACCGACGCGGCCCGTCGCCGCTGGGGGGCGGCCGATCGTCAGCAGCGCCTTGATCCGCTCCACGTCAGCAAGCGCAAAAACCGAATCCGCGACGACGTGGCACTTTGAGGGATCGTCGACGAGATCGAGAATATGGTCGCGCGAACGAACGTCGCGCAGGAGGATCAGCGGACTGCGGGCAAAGATAGGGGGCAAGTTCCGGCGGTTGTAGGGCTTTGCGAAAGGTCCGAGCGACTGCGTGAAGAAGATCGTCTTCTTGCCCAGCATCTCCGCAAGCTTGAACTGGTTGATGCGGCGTTCCAGGGAATAGTTTTCGACGAGATACGTGCCGCCGGTGGTGATCACCATGTCGGCGTCCTTGTACATCGCCAGGCTCTTGCGGTCCTCGTCGGTGAAGAAGCGCCTGTCGAGATAGTTGCCGCTACCGAGATGACGCAAAGCCTGGAACACGGCCTGATTGTACACCTGCTTCAGCGCATTCTTGACGGTGTTGTCGTCGTATTTGTACTTGAAGATCGATTCCGACGGGAGCTTTCGCAGCTCGATGTCGGGATATTGCTCTTTCGGATAGAGTCGCGCGGCGACCTCCGGCTGGCTGTCGAACACCAGGAATTCCAGCTTTTCCTGAACTACCGATCTCAGGATGTGCCTGATCGCGAGCAGAATTGCCGCATCGCCGGTGTTCAAGCAAACGGTATTCTCGACCACAACTTTCATGTTCCGTCATCCCCGTGTGTAAAGCCGGCAGACATCAGAGGAATGCCGCCGGCTCGCCGCTTGCGAGAGGTGCTGTCGCATCCCATGGACAATCCGCAACAGGTTCTGTCGCGAAGTTTTGGTGAATTCATGGCCGATCGCGCGATATTTGCCGCACTGCAGCATGATGGGAATCGGATGCACTTGCTGCAGCAATGACATAAAATTCACATTCTGCCCTCGAAAGCGATTTCAGCGATGGCCGAAGAAAGACCCCAGCGCCGCCTCACCGCTATCCTCGCCGCCGACGTTGTTGGCTATTCGCGCTTCATCGGAGCCGACGAAGCAGGCACGCTCGCGGCAATGCGCGACATCTGGGACACGCGCTTCAATCCGACAGTTGCGGAATACCGCGGCCGCATCGTCAAGATGATGGGAGACGGTGCATTGGTGGAGTTCGCCAGCGCCGTAGACGCCGTCGAATGCGCGCTGGCGATTCAAAGAAAAATGGCGGGCCGCAACAGTTCGCAGCCGGAGCGAGAACCGATCGAACTGCGCATTGGCGTGAACCTCGGAGATATTATCATCGATGGCGACGACATTTTTGGCGAAGGGGTCAATGTGGCGGTCCGCCTCGAGGCGCAGGCACCCAAGGCCGGTATTCTCGTGTCAGGGCGGTGCACGCTCAAATCAAAGGTAAGGTCAGCGTCGCGTTTGGAGATGCAGGCGAACTGTCTCTGAAGAATATCGAGGCGCCGGTCCGGGCCTGGTACTGGAGCGGCGATGGCTCATCGGCTCGGGAGCCTGCCAAGGCGCCGATGGCGTTCGCCGACATCCCTTCGATCGCAGTGTTGCCGTTCACCAACATGTCTGGTGAGCCAGAGCAGGATTTATTTGCCGATGGCCTGGTTGACGACATCATCACAACGCTCTCGAAACTGGCCGGCATGCGTGTCATCGCCCGCACTTCCAGCTTTGTCTACAAGGGGCATGCCATCGACGTCCGCGACGCGGCGAAGCGGCTCGGCGTGCAGTATGTCTTGGAGGGCAGCATTCGCAAGAGCGCCGACCGCATTCGCATAAGCGCACAGCTCATCGATGCAAACAGCGGGTCGCACCTCTGGGCCGAACGATATGACCGGTCAATCGGCGACATTTTCGCCGTCCAAGATGAAATCACCCTGGTGCTCGCAACCGAGATGCAAGTCAACCTAACTGACGGCGAGCAAGCGCGGCTCCATTATACGACGACGAGCAATATCGAGGCCTGGACACAATGGGTGAAGGGCCTGCACCATTTTCGCAAGGCGGTCACCAAGGAAAACATGGCCGCGGCGTTGTCGTGCTGGCGGCGAGCGCTCGCCCTTGAACCTGAATCTGCTGCCCTCAACGCGATGGTCGGCTTCATCCACTATCTCGATGCACGCTTCGCATGGTGGGACGAAAGGCAGATCGCCAGCAACAAGGCACTCTATTATGCTGAGCGGGCACTTGGTCTCGATCCTGAGCATCCCGACGCCAACACAGTTTCAAGCTGTGCCCTGCTGCTACAAGCGCGGTACGACGAAGCGGCCGCCGATGCCCGCAGAGCAACACGGCTCGCGCCGGGATCGGCCGATGTAGCCACCTTTGCGTGCTTCGTTCTCGCCTTCGCAGGATACCCTGAAGAGGCGGTCGAGCATGGCGAAAAGGCAATGAACCTCAGCCCGCACCCTCCTGCTTTCTATTTTGGGCATCTGGGAAATGCTTACCGGCTGGCAGGAAGGATCAAGGAGGCAATAGCCGCCTTCGAGGCCTACAATGCCCGCAGTCCCGGATTTGGCCTATCCGACCTGGTGATTACCTATCAGCAGAGTGATCAACCAGAAACAGCGCGAGAAACCGCACGGCAGCTTTTGTCCGTCCGCCGGGACTTCACTGTCGTCTCCTGGGCAAAGACCCAGTTTCGCGCTGATACGGCCCGACTTGAGGCCGATATTGCGGCCCTTCACGCTGCAGGACTGCCGATGACCTAGGCTCAAGACCTGTTAACGACATCCATTCTGTTCCGGAGAGCAATGCCCATGCCAAGTTCGGGAAGCGCGCTTCTGCCGCAATGCAGCATCAGGGCTATCGCTGCTTCGTGCCAAGCGGCCGTCCGTTCGGACGAAACAGCTCTTAAGCCTTCACCTTTTGGAGCGCAGCAATCAGTTCCGAGACGACGCGGGACGGCGGCCTGTTCGGGGGAGTGATCAGCAAGGTCTTGAACTCTATCCAAGGATCGAAAGGTTTCACGACCAACCCATTGCCGTCGTAGACATCGGTCGTTTTCGCTCCAGCCTCAACTGCGCGCCCAAGCCGCCGGCTGAGGGGCATTTGCTTCGTTCGTCCGGATTTTAGGGGAAGGGAGACGTTTTAGGACACGTTTCGTCGCTCGGCGGTGCAATCTGCGCGATTTGTGATGTTATTGTTCCGGCCATCGCTGATGGGTGCATGTCACGGCATAAGACGCAGGGAGGCACATGTCGCAGGAGGGTGGAGGCCGGGTTTTGGTCGCGGAGCGCAACCCCTTGGTGATCGCAGCTCTCCGCGGACTTTTTTCCGAAAATGCCAGGTTTTCCATAGTCGATACGGCGCGGACCTCGGCCGAACTCTGCGAGAAGCTTGCCTCCGTCGAGACGGACTGCGTGCTGCTCAGCTGGCAGCTCGACGATGCCGAGGCGCCCGAGGTACTGGCCGACCTCGGCAGGTTCGGGCTCGAGCCTCGGGTCGTTCTCTTTGCCGACACCGACATTCCTTCGGTCGTCAATGAGGCGATCCGCTTCGGTGTCAATGGTCTCTGCTATCAGTTCGAAGATCCTGAAATCCTGTTCGCGACGCTTACCGCCGTGATGAAGGGCCGGATCTGCATTCCCTACACGGTACTCTCGAAAATCTCGAACACGCCGTTCCAACAGCTTACCTCTCGCGAAAGCGAGCTGCTCGGCATGCTGGCCAATGGTTGGACCAACATTCAAATCGCCGCCAGAACAGGCATTTCCGAGAATACCGTGAAATACCACCTCAAAAATCTGTACGACAAGCTCGAGGTGCGCAACCGCGCCATGGCGGTCGCCCTTTACACCAAGGAGCGCCGGCGCAACCCGGAGTGACTACCTGTGGGGTAGTCTTTTCCTACCCATCCTTCCCAAGCGACCACCCGTCAGGGCCGCTCCTGCGCTGCCCGTCGGGCATTCTTTTCTGCCTGAGCGAGTGTTGTGCGGAGATCACCCGAAAGGCAGCTTTGGACCCGAGGAAACGCCGTCCGCGGACGCAGCCATTGGAGGAACGATGTCAGGCTACAATCATCTCTTCATTCCGGGCCCCACCAACATTCCCGAACAGGTTCGCCAGGCGATGAACCTGCCGATGGAAGACATGCGCTCCCCGCAGTACCCGGAGCTTACATTGCCGCTCTTCGCCGACGTCAAGAAGGTCTTCAAGAACCGGAACGGCCGCGTATTCATCTATCCCTCGTCCGGCACCGGCGCCTGGGAAGCGGCGATGACCAATGTACTCTCCCCCGGCGATCGCGTGCTGATGAGCCGGTTCGGCCAGTTTTCGCACCTCTGGGTCGACATGGCCGAACGCCTCGGGTTTGAGGTCGATTGCCTCGATATGGAATGGGGTACGGGCGTGCCGGTCGAACTCTATGCCGAGCGTCTCGCTGCCGACAAGGCACACAGGATCAAGGCGGTGTTCGTGACGCACAATGAAACCGCGACCGGCGTCACTTCGGACGTTGCCGCGGCGCGCGCGGCGCTCGACGCCTGCGGCCATCCGGCGCTGCTCTTCGTCGACGGCGTCTCCTCGATCGGATCGATCGATTTTCGCCAGGACGAATGGGGCGTCGATTGCGCCGTCTCGGGCTCGCAGAAGGGCTTCATGCTGCCCGCCGGCCTCGGCTTCCTCTCGGTCAGCGAGAAGGCGCTCGAAGCCGCCAAGACCGCGCGCCACATGCGCTGCTACTTCTCCTTCGACGACATGATCAAGACCAACGACACGGGCTATTTCCCCTACACCCCGCCGACGCAGTTGCTGCGGGGCCTCCGTGCAGCGCTGGACTTGATGTTCGCGGAAGGCCTCGAAAATATCTTCGCCCGCCACCACCACCTTGCGAACGGCGTCCGCGCCGCGGTTTCCGCCTGGGGCCTCAAGCTTTGCGCGACCGAGCCGAAATGGCATTCGGACACCGTCTCGGCGATCCGTCTGCCCGAAGGCGTCGATGGTGTCGAGGTCATCCGCCACGCCTACCGCACCTACAATACCTCGCTCGGCAGCGGCCTCTCCAAAATTGCCGGCAAGGTGTTCCGCATCGGCCATCTCGGCTCGCTCAATGAGGTCATGGTGCTCGGTGCACTCGGTGCCGCCGAACTCACGCTGCTCGATTGCGGCGTGAAGATCGAGCCGGGCTCGGGTGTTGGGGCTGCTGTCAAGCAGTTCCGCTCCGTCACCAGGACGTCAACCGCCAAGGCGGCCTGAAAAGGAAGGAGAGGAATCTATGAGCCATACGATAAACCATCTCCGCCGGCTGCGCCTGCAGCGCAGTGAACTCGCCGTCCCGGGCTCTAACCCCGAGATGATCGAGAAGGCCGCCAATTCCGACGCCGACTACATCTTCCTCGATATCGAGGACGCCGTTGCCCCGCCGGACAAGGAACGCGCCCGCGCCAATATCGTCGCCGCGCTCAACCAGATCGACTGGCGCGGCAGGGGCAAGACGATCTCGGTTCGCATCAACGGCCTCGACACCCATTACATGTACCGCGACGTCGTCGACCTCATGGAGCAGGCGGGCGATCGCATCGACACGCTGCTCGTGCCGAAGGTCGGCGTTCCGGCCGACCTCTACATGGTCGAGGCGATGGTCAATCAGATCGAGATCGCCAAGAGCTACAAGACGCGCGTCGGTCTCGAGGCGCTGATCGAGACGGCGCTCGGCATGGCCAATGTCGAAGCCATCGCGTCCTTCGGCGGACGGCTTGAAGCGCTGCATTTCGGCGTGGCCGACTACGCCGCGAGCCTGAAAGCCCGCACCGTCAACATCGGCGGTCTCAACCCGGACTATCCGGGCGACCAGTGGCACTTCGGCCTGTCGCGGATGACGGTCGCCTGCCGCGCCTACGGTCTGCGCGCGATCGATGGCCCCTTCGGCGATTTCTCCGATCCCGAGGGCTACGAGGCGGCTGCACGCCGTGCTGCGGCCCTCGGCATCGAAGGCAAGTGGGCGATCCATCCGAGCCAGATTGCGCTCGCCAACGAGATCTTCTCGCCTCCCGAGAAGGAGGTCGACCGCGCCCGCCGCATCATCGATGCGCTGAAGCTCGCTGAGAGCCAGGGCAAGGGTGCGGCGTCGCTCGACGGCAAGATGATCGACGCCGCCTCGGAACGCATGGCGCGCAACGTGCTCGCCACCCGTGACGCAATCACCGCCGGCCGCCGCTGAAGGGGAGGACACCATGGACATTCACGAATATCAGGCCAAGGAACTTCTCTCCCGCTACGAGATCGATATCCCGCGCGGCGGCCTCGCCTATAGTCCCGAGCAGGCGGCCTATCGTGCCCGGGAGATCGGCGGCGACCGCTGGGTGGTCAAGGCGCAGATCCATTCCGGTGCGCGCGGCAAGGCGGGTGGCATCAAGCTCTGCTCATCCGACCACGAGATCGTGGAGGCGGCCGACTCCATGCTCGGTCGCACGCTCGTGACGCACCAGACCGGGCCGCAGGGAAAACTGGTCAGCCGCCTCTATGTCGAAGAGGCGATGGATATCGCGCGCGAGATCTATATCGGCTTCGTGCTCGACCGCAAATCCGAGCGCATCATGATCGTCGCCTCGTCTTCGGGCGGCATGGAGATCGAGGAGATCGCCGAGACCGAGCCCGACTCGATCATCCGCGCCACCGTCGATCCGGGCGTCGGCATGCAGGACTTCCAGGCCCGCGAAATCGCCTTCGGGCTGGGCATCGACAACGCCCTGATCGGCCGCGCGACCCAGACCCTGCTCGGCTGCTATCGCGCCTTCGTCGACTATGACGCCTCGATGCTGGAGATCAATCCGCTGGTGGTGACCCGCCGGGGTGACCTCGTGGCCCTCGACGCCAAAATGAGCTTCGACGAGAACGCGCTCTTCCGCCGTCCGCATATCTCCGAGATGCGCGACAAGAGCCAGGAGGATCCGCGCGAGACATATGCATCCGACCGCGGCCTCTCCTATGTCGGCCTCGACGGCAATATCGGCTGCATCATCAACGGTGCGGGTTTGGCCATGGCAACCATGGACATGATCAAGATCGCCGGCGGCGAGCCTGCGAACTTCCTCGACATCGGCGGCGGCGCCTCGCCTGATCGCGTGGCGAAATCGTTCCGTGCGGTACTCACGGACAGACAGGTCGAGACGATTCTCGTCAATATCTTCGCCGGGATCAACCGCTGCGACTGGGTGGCCGAGGGCGTGATCAAAGCATTGCGCGAAGTCGGTGTGCCGGTTCCGCTCGTCGTCCGGCTCTCCGGCACCAACATGGAAGAGGGGCGGCGCATCCTCGCCGAATCCGGCGAGAACATCATCGTCGCGGAAACGCTGGCCGAAGCTGCCGAGAAGGCAGTCGCCGCATGGCGTTCCTTCACCGCTGGCAAGGCTGCTTGAGGAGGCCTAAGACATGTCCATCCTGCTCGACAAGAACACGCGCGTCATCGTCCAGGGCTTCACAGGAAAGATCGGCAGCTTTCATGCCCAGGATATGAAGCGCTACGGCACCAACGTGGTTGGCGGGGTCACCCCCGGCAAGGGCGGCCAGACCCATCTCGGCATGCCGGTCTTCAACACGGTGAAAGGCGCCGTGCAAGAAACCGGCGCCGATGCCTCTATCATCTTCGTGCCGCCGCCCTTTGCGGCAGACTCGATCATGGAGGCGGCGGATGCCGGCATCCGGCTCTGCGTCTGCATCACCGACGGCATCCCCTCCCAGGATATGATCAGGGTCAAGCGATACATGCGGCGCTACCGCTTCGAGGATCGCATGACTCTGATCGGCCCGAACTGCGCGGGGATGATCACGCCCGGAGAGGCGATGATGGGCATCATGCCGGGGTCGATCTATCTCCCCGGCCGCATCGGCATTGTGGGCCGGTCCGGCACGCTCGGCTATGAGGCGGCGAGCCAGATGAAGGCGCTCGGCATCGGCGTGTCGACGTCGGTCGGTATCGGCGGCGACCCGGTCAACGGTTCGTCATTCAAGGACATGCTGGAGCTGTTCGAGAAAGATCCCGGCACGGACGCAGTGCTGATGATCGGCGAGATCGGCGGCCCGCAGGAGGCGGAGGCCGCTCTCTGGGCGTGCGACAACATGAAGAAGCCGCTGATCGCCTATATCGCAGGCCTTTCGGCGCCGAAGGGCCGCCGCATGGGCCATGCCGGCGCGATCATCTCCGCTTTCGGGGAATCGGCGCAGGAAAAGGTCGAGATCCTGAAGAGCGCCGGGGTCACCATCGTGCCGACGCCCTCGTCCTTCGGCGAGACGGTGGCGGAAGTGCTGTCGGCCATGACAAAGGCGGCGTGAATGGAAAAGCCTCGCGTGCTCGTGACCCGGCGCTGGCCGGCAGAAGTGGAGCGCGTGCTTGCCGCGCGATTCAACACCACATTGAACGAGGACGACCAGCCTCTGACCGAAGCGGAGCTCGCGGCGGCGCTCATCAACTTCGACGCCGTCCTGCCGACGGTCAGCGACCGCGCGCCGTCGGCGATCTTCGGCCAGCCAGCGATGCGCACGAAGATCCTCGGCAATTTCGGCGTCGGGTTCAACCACATCGACGTCAAGGCCGCGCAAGCGGCCGGCATCGTCGTCACCAACACGCCGGGCGTGCTGACCGATTGCACCGCCGACATCGCGCTCACGCTGATGCTGATGGCCGCCCGCCGTGCGGGCGAAGGCGAGCGGCAGCTCAGGGCAGGTGAATGGAAGGGCTGGTGCCCGACGCACTTGATGGGCAGCCAATTGACCGGCAAGACGCTTGGCATCGTCGGCATGGGGCGGATCGGCAAGGCCACCGCCCGCCGCGCCCATTTCGGCTTCGGCATGAAGATCGTGTTTTTCAATCGCTCGGCGGTCGACGACGATGAGACGCGCGCCATGAATGCTTTGCGGATGAAGACGATCGACGAGGTGCTGGCAGCGAGCGACTTCGTGTCGCTTCACTGCCCCGGCAGCGCCGAGAACCGGCATCTCGTGGATGCACGGCGGCTCGCAGTGATGAAGCCGGGCGCCTTCCTGATCAACACGGCCCGGGGTGATGTCGTCGATACGACAGCCCTCGTCGAGGCGCTGAGATCAGGGCCCATCGCCGGCGCCGGTCTCGATGTGTATGAGGGTGAGCCGTCGGTGCCCGCCGGCCTCACGGCTCTGGAAAACGTCGTGCTTCTGCCGCATCTCGGCAGCGCGACGGCCGAGACACGCACGGCAATGGGGATGAAGGTGGTCGAGAATATCACTGCCTTTTTCGACGGCCGCGATCCGCCGGACAGGGTCGCATGATTGGCTTGGCTGCCCGGAGCAGCGGCGGCCAAGAGGTTTATTGGGAGGAGCAAAAAATGGAGCCATCACGACCTAGTCATATCGATCCGGCCGTATTCTGGCCGGCCATGTTCATCATCCTGGGATTTGTCGGCTGGGGAACGGTCTTCCCTGAAAGCCTGTCCTCGATCTCCAAGGTGGTTCTCGACGCAATCATCTCCGGCTTCGGCTGGGGCTTCGTCGTCTCGTCGGCCGGCTTCCTGGTCTCCGGTGCCGCCGCCGGTGATCAGAACGACTTTCCCTTCGATATTGGTCGTCATCTCGTCTATCAGGATGAGAATCTCGAGTTGAAGCCTGGCCTCGCCACCTCCTGGCGGCCTCTGTCCGATACCCAATGGGAGTTCAAGCTCCGCGAAAATGTTCGGTTCCATGACGGCTCGGCCTTTGACGCAGACGATGTCGTCTACACGATCGAGCGCATCCGGGACGTCCTGAAACCGCCGAGCGGCGGCTTTCGCTCCTATGTGAGCGGCATCAAGTCGGTCTCGGCACCCGATCCCCTTACCGTCCTTATCGAGACGAACGGCGCAGTCCCCAATCTGCCCCTCTCTTTCTCCTCCATTTTTGTGATGAACCGGCCCTCTGAGGGGTTCGTGACGACCGAGGACCTCAACGCCGGACGCCCGCCTGTCGGTACTGGCCCTTACAGATTCGAGAGGTGGAGTTCCGGCGAGAGCCTGAGGCTTGCCCGGAACGACGACTACTGGGGCGGCGAGCCTGTCTGGTCCAAGGTTACCTTCCGGGTCATCGAGAACCCGGCAGCGCGCGTGGCGGCGCTCAGCACGGGAGAGGTCGATGTGGCCGACGCAATCCCGGCCCGCGACGTCGCCTCCTTGGAGCAGCGCGGCGCCAAAATCGCGAGCGTGGGTGCTGCACGTGTTAACTTCGTACAGTTCGACGTTGCGCGTGAGACGCTTCCGGGCGTGACCGACAAATCGGGTGAACCGATCGCCAATCCCTTCAAGAACCCGCTGGTCCGCCGGGCGCTTGCGTTGGCTACGGACCGGGGCATTCTCGTCGACAAGATCCTCGCGGGCTATGGCACGGCTGCTGCTCAGGTCTTTCCCAACAGCCTGCCGGGCACCTCGGCGAAACTCCTGCCCGAGGCGCCCAACTACGAAGAGGCAAAAACCCTTCTTTCGAAGGCCGGGTTCCCGGATGGTTTCAACCTTGTTCTTGCTGGGCCGGCGGGCCGTTACCCGGGTGACGCCGAAAGTCTCCAGGCGATCGCCCAAAGCTGGGCCCACGGAAGCCATGGCTTGGCTAGGCGGCTCGCCCGCCAGCTGGCGATCACGCCGGCTGCAAACAACATTGCGACATCCTCGAACGTCATGCGGCAGCCGGTGTTTCCCAGCACTTCGGCGAACCGTCCAGGCGAAGGCACAAGTCTAGTTGCCCTCGGTCCAGCGTTCGTCCAACGCCTCCTTGCGTAGGACATGTTTGATCACCTTTCCGGACGCGGTTCGCGGAAGCTTATCGACAAGGCGGAACTCTTTCGGAGTTTTGTAACGTGCAATCAACGACTGGCAGTGACGGGCGAGTTCGTCATGGCCGAGCGCCTGGCCCGGTGCGGCGACAACGTAGGCGCGACCGACTTCGCCCCATCGTTCGTCGGGAACGCCGATCACGGCAACCTCGCTCACACCGGGATGTTCCAAAAGCACTGCCTCGATCTCTACCGGATAAACGTTCTCTCCGCCCGAGATGAACATGTCCTTGCGGCGGTCGACGATCGTGATGTAGCCGTCCTCGTCGCGGCGTCCGATGTCGCCGGTACGGATCCAGCCGTCCTCGGTGAAACTATTTTTGCACTCGTCCGGCCGGTTCCAATAGCCGGCGATCACGTTCAGTCCGAAGACCAGGATCTCGCCCGGCGTACCATCAGGCACGTCCTGGTCCTCCTCGTCTACCAGTCGCACAGCCGTCAGCGGTCCCGGGATTCCCGCGGCTCCCGCCTTGCTGTGCAGCAGCTCGCGCGATAGGGGCATGCCGAGCGTCGTGCCGGTTTCGGTCATACCGTAGCCGTCGACCATCCGCACGCCCCGGTCGAGCCACCAGCGGATGTGTGCCGCGGGATTGGGTGCGCCGCCGGTGAACAGCGCCTTGAGCTTTGTCCAACCCTCCGGTTCGAAGTTCGGCGCTTGACGCAGGGCCTCGGCCATCTGCGGCACGCAGAAATAGTGTGTGATGCCAAAATCGGGATCGCTGAGCCGGTCGTTGGTCTTCTCCGCATCGAAGCCGGGCGAGACGATGAAGGTCCCGCCGCGCAGCATGGGCGGCCAGATCTGTGTGACGATGCCGATGACATGGAACATCGGGGTGTCGCACAGGAATATGCAGCCGGTGTCGACCTCCCCGAGCACGTTGAAGTTCACCGCGGTCGCCAGAAGAAACTGGGCGGTGAGCAGCGCGCCTTTCGGACCCCCTGACGTACCGGAGGTGTAGAGGATGATGCAGGTGTCGCTGCTCGAATGCGGAAGGCAACGCGGTGCCGGATCAAGGGCGGCCAACTCAGAGGCAAAGCTCGCGAAGCTGTGGCTGCGGCAGCCCGGCGGCAGGTCGGAAACTTCATTGTCCGTATACAGGATAGTGGGAGCGCAGTCCTTCAGCAGATGCGGCAACTCCTGCTGGGACAGGCGCCAGTTCAGTGGCACGAAAATCGCGCCGAGCCGCATCAGCGCCTGTTGCAGGATGATCTGGTAGACGCTGTTGCGAGCAAGGACGGCAATCCGGTCGCCCTTATCGATGCCCTCGTGGTGCAACAGGGCGACTGCGCGCTGAATGTCCGTATCGAGTTCGCAGTAGGTCCAGCAGCGGTCGCTTGCCAGATCAACGCAGGCAAGCGAATCTGGCCGAAGGCGCGCATGCAGCGCCACCGGATCGGGACAAAAAAACTCCTGCATCGTTCTCCTCCTCCTTCCCTCCTCCAGGGCTTCAGCGGATCTGCCGATCCTTGTCGTAGGCGCCGAGACCCGGTCTGTAGGACTTCTCGTCGATGAACTGGCGAATGCCCTCCTTGCGGCCGTCATTGTCGAACGAGTTGGCCGCCTCCTGAGCGCGGACGAGGTAATCTTCCGCCTCATCGTAGGACATGATGCCGACACGGCGCACGGCGTCCTTGGTGGCTTTCAGCGCCACCGGATTCTTCTCGAGCAGGACCTTGGCAACTTCGATTACCCGGTCCTTGAGCCCAGCGAGCGGCAAGCTCTCGTTGACGAGGCCCCACTCTGCGGCGGTCTTGCCGTCGATCGGTTCGCCCAGCAACGCATGATACATCGCCTTGCGGAAGGGCAGGAGTTCGACGGCGACCTTGGTCGCGCCGCCGCCCGGCAGGATACCCCAGTTGATCTCCGAAAGGCCGAACTTTGCCTCGTCCGCCGCGAAGGCGAGGTCACAGGCAAAGAGCGGACCGTAGCCGCCGCCGAAGCACCAGCCGTTGACCATGGCGATGGTCGGCTTCTGATACCAGCGCAGGCGGCGCCACCAGCCGTAGCTCTCGCGCTGCGATTTGCGGACGCCCTTGAGGCCCTCCGCTTCCGTCTCGCGGAAATATTCCTTGAGGTCCATGCCAGCGGTCCAGGCCGCGCCTTCGCCAGTCAGCACCAGCACGCCCACATCTTCCCGGAACTCGAGTTCATCGAGCACCTCCATCATGGCGCGATTGAGCGTCGGGCTCATTGCATTGCGCTTGTCGGGCCGGTTGAAACGCACCCAGGCGATGCCGTCGACGACATCATAGGCGACGGTGTCTATATCGTTGGCCATAGGGCCCTCCTTGCATGTGCATCAGCTTCGGCCAATCGGCCGGAAGGGGTTAAGTATCAGCTCAGCCTGTCAAAGCGGGAAGCGTCCGGGCTCGGTCTCGATGGTGATCCAGCGCAGTTCGGTGAACTCGGCGATGCCGGCCTTGCCGCCGAAGCGGCCATATCCGGACGCCTTGGTGCCCCCAAAGGGCATCTGTGCCTCGTCGTGCACTGTCGGGCCATTGACGTGGCAGATGCCGGAACGGATGCGGCGCGCGACCGACAGGCCCCGGGCCGTGTCGCGGCTGAACACCGCCGCGGACAGGCCATACTCACTGTCGTTGGCGAGACGGATGGCGTCCTCCTCGTCCTTCGCGCGCAGGATGGCGACGACCGGGCCGAAGCTTTCCTCGGAATAGAGGCGCATATCGAAAGTGACCTTGTCGACCACCTGGGCGGGCAGGAGCACGCCTTCCACGGCACCCGCACCGGTCACGGTCGCGCCCTTGGCCGCGGCGTCCGCGATCAGAGCCTCGACCTTCTCTACTGTGCGGACATCGACGACGGCGCCGAGCGGGGCCGCCCCCTCGCGCGGGTCGCCCGCCTTCAGGGCCTGGGCGCGCGCGGTGAACTTTGCCACGAATTCCTCGGCTACCTCCGGCACGACGATGATCCGCTCGGTCGACATGCAGATCTGGCCCTGGTTGAAGAAGGCGCCGAAGATCGCGGCCTTGACCGCCTCGTCGACGTCGGCGTCCTTCAGCACCAAGAGCGGGGCCTTGCCGCCGAGTTCCAAGAGGACCGGCTTCAACTGCCGGGCCGCACGTTCGGCGATGATCCGGCCGACATTGGTGGAGCCGGTGAAGTTGACGCGCCGGATGGCCGGATGGTCGATCAGCGCGCCGACGATGTCACCGGCATCCTCCGGCGCGTTGAGCACGAGGCTGACCACCCCGCCAGGCAAACCGCCCTCCTCGAGGGCCTCGACAATCAGCGCGTGGGTGCGAGGGCAGATCTCCGACCCCTTGAAGACGACGCCATTGCCGCATGCAAGCGGCGTCGCAAGCGCTCGCACGCCGAGAATGACCGGCGCGTTCCAGGGGGCAATGCCGAGCACCACGCCGGCGGGCTCGCGGATCGCCATTGCGAGGCAGCCGGGCTTGTCGGAGGGAATCACTTCGCCGGAGACCTGCGTCGTCAGCGCGGCCGCCTCGCGCAGCATGGACGAGGCGAGCATGACGTTGAAGCGCGCCCACGCCTCCGTTGCGCCGATCTCGGAGGCCATGGCGGCGACGAAGGCATCGCCTTTCGCGGCCAGCGCGTCGGCTGCTTTCAGAAGTACTGCGCGGCGCGCATTGGGGCCGAGCGCGGCCCAAGCGGGGAAGGCGGCTGCCGCCGCTTCGACCGCGGCGGCGGCATCGGCAACGCTCGCCGCGGCTGCTTCGCTCGCCACCTCGCCGGTTACCGGATTCTGCCGGCGGAATGTGCGGCCGGTCGAGGCGGCATGTTCCGCCCCACCAATGCGCATCGACACGAAAGCCATCTGTCTCCTCCCAAAGACGGCCGGCGAAGCTTGAGAGCTGCCGGCGAAGAACCGCTATGTCATATAGCGATTGACTGTTATGTGACATAGCATTATGAATAATGCAAGAGCCAATGCGGGAGACGCCGACATGCCTTTGGAAAAGACGCAGCCCGAGCAGGATCCCAAAGACGCAAAGTTTGGCCGGCTAGACGACCTGGTGGGCTATCATCTCCGCCGTGCGTCGATTTTCGACCTGCAGGGAGCAGGGTCGGCGCTCGAACGGGCGAACACACGGCCGGTGCCGATGAGCGTATTGCTGACCATAATCGAGACGCCCGGCATCAGCTCGGCGGAGATCTGCCGTGCGCTCGGCATGCAGAGGGCAAACATCGTGCCGATCCTCGCGGAGCTCGAAGAACGGGGGCTTTTTCTACGCGAGGCGGATGAGTCCGACCAGCGGGTACAGCGGCTCTTCCCGACCCGGCGGGGCGAGGAGGCGGCGACCGAGTGGCTGGCGCTCGTCGCCGAGCACGAACGCAGCATGCTTCGTCGCCTGACGGCGGCGGAACAGACAGAGCTTCGCCGGCTGTTGGCGAAGATCTGGCAGGAGGATGGGCCGAAGCAGGGCTAGGCCTGCAACCAGCGGGGAGGTAGGAACCCGCTTTCTGGGAGGACGAAATGCAGACCACCATCGACCACCGCTCCGGCGGGCGGCGAGCGCTCGCGCTCGCCTTCATGGCAGCCGTCATTGAAGGCTTCGACCTTCAGGCAGCCGGCGTCGCAGTGCCCAAGCTTGCACCGGCTTTCGGGCTGACGCCTCAACAGATCGGCCTCTTCTTCTCTTCGGCCACGATCGGCCTGATCTTCGGGGCGCTCGCCGGGGGACGGATCGCCGATGCCTGGGGAAGGCGCTCCGGGCTCGTGCTTGCGCTCGTGACTTTCGGTATATTCTCGGCCGCCACCGCCTATGTCACCAGCTTCGAACAACTCGTCATCATGCGCTTCCTGACCGGGGTCGGCCTCGGTGGCGCTTTGCCGAATCTCGTCAACATCGCCGCGGAATCGGCCGATCCGGGCCGCCGGGGGCGCGCTGTCTCAATCATGTATGCCGGCGTGCCGTTGGGCGGTGCCGTGGCAAGCGGCGTCGCAATGCTCGGCCTGCACGGCGGCGACTGGCACTCGATCTTCCTCGTCGGCGGCATCATGCCGTTGCTGCTCGCGCCGGCCATCCATATCCTGCTGCCGCCGCTCCGCGTGGTGAAGAGCGACGCCAAATCCACTTCGGGCGCTCTTTCGAGCATTCTGGCGCCGCAGACGCTGCTTTCCACGGTGGCGCTCTGGCTCTCGTTTTTTCTCGGGCTGCTCGTCGTCTATCTGCTCTTGAACTGGATGCCGCAGCTTCTCGTCTCCCGCGGCTTGGCGCGTGAGGAGGCATCGTTCGTCCAGATACTGTTCAATCTCGGCGGCGCGGCAGGTAGCCTGGTCGGCGGTCGGATGCTCGACCAGAAGAACCCGGTCATGCCGGTCGCGCTCGGCTTCGCGGCGGCGGCCGCAGCTTTGCTCATGCTCAGCCTGCTGCCCGCACATCTCGGGCTCACCCTCATGGCTGGAGCGCTGGTGGGCGGTGCTATCCTTTGCGTGCAGGCGATCCTCTACGGCGTGGCGCCCCAATGCTATCCCTTCGAAATCCGTGGCACCGGTGTCGGTGTGGCAGTGTCCGTCGGCCGGCTTGGTTCCATCGCGGGGCCATTGCTGGCGGGTTTTCTCGTCGCCGGCGGCAGCAGCCCGTCTGACGTGATCTTCGCGCTCGTTCCGATCACGCTTCTGGCTGGGCTGACCACCGTCCTGCTGCTGGTGCGTCGGGAGCGCGCCTTGCAGGCGGCCTGACGCGGGAGCGTGCCGCAGAATCGACGGGGAGACCGCCCGCGGCGGCCTCCCCGCATGTCATTTGTGTCAGCGGGGCTTCAATTCAAATATAGGCGGCAGCGAGCCCGCCATCGATCGGCAGGTTAATGCCCACGACCCAACGGGCGGCGTCCGAGCAGAGGAAGAGGACTGGGCCGGCGATCTCGTCGGCGAAGGCCGGGCGCTTCATTCGGGTCGCGTCGTGTTCGACGCGCTCTGGGCCGAGCATGTTGATGAAGTCCCCAAGGATCGGGGTGAAGACCGGCCCGGGGGCCACCGAGTTCATGCGAATGTCGTGCCGCATGAAGAGCTCGAAGCTGCGCTTGTGCGACCAGACGATCAGCGCCTCCTTGAGATACTGATAGCAGGTCTCCTGCCGGACCGGGTTCTCCTCGAGCCACGCTAGGCCTTCGGCGAAGCTGGCGCTGGCGGCCAGGGCCCTGTGGGCCTCGACGCGTCTCGGCCATTCGGCGCCCAGGATGGAGGCGAAATTGACGATCGAGCCGCCCTGCGGCATGCGGTCGACCACGAGTTCCGTCAGGTGGCGCACGCCGAGATAGTTGACCCTGGCGACGATATCGCGGTCGACGGTCCCCGGAACGCCTGCGGCATTGATGAGAGCGTCGATCCGATCCGGCAGTTGGGTCACGGCCGCGTCGATTGCTGCCGGATCGCTGAGGTCGGCCTTGACGAAACCGTCGAGGGTTAGCGTCGCCTCGTTGCGGTCGACGCCGACGACGTGGGCGCCGTGGAAGCGGGCGAGGCGGGCGACTTCGCCGCCGATGCCTGAAGATGCGCCGGTGATGACAATGGTCTTTCCATTGAGGGTCATGTCTCGTTCCTGTCTTGGTCAGAATGAATTCTTGCCGCGAGCGGGCCAACGGGCCCTTGCCGCCGCCTGGTTCGCCGCTGGTTTCAGAACGGATAGGACGTCGCGGCGTCCTTCACCGACACCCACTGCCATTGGGTGAATTCCTCGATGTCCGCTGGGCCGCCGACACGCGTGCCGTTACCGGACTTTCCCCGGCCACCGAAGGGAGCGTAGGGCCCGCCATTCACGGTCTGGTCGTTGATGTGCAACTGGCCGACGTTCAGCTGGTCGCCAACGGAAATGGCGCGGCGCAGATCGGCAGAGATCACGCCTGCGGCGAGTCCGTATTCGGAGCGGTTGGCAAGTTCTATCGCCTCCTCGTCGGTCTTGAATGCGACGATGCACGCGACCGGACCGAAGATTTCCTCGTCGAAGGCGAGCATGCCCGGCTTGACGCCGCCAAGAACGGTCGCTGGATAGTAGCGGCCGTCATGTGTTCCGCCGGCGAGCAGTCGGGCTCCCTTGGCGACGGCATCGTCGACGATCGTCTGGATGCTTGCGACCTGGGAATCGGCGATGATTGGGCCGAGCGCGACCCGGTTGGTCGAAGGATCGCCCGCCGGCAAATGCTGTGCCTTCGACACCAGCCGCTCCGTGAGCGCCTGCTCGATCTTTTCGTCGACAAGAACCAGGCCGGTCGCCATGCAGATCTGGCCCTGGTGCAGGAATGCGCCCCAGGCGGCGTTGGAGGCGGCAATGTCGAGATCGGCATCATCAAGTATGATCAGCGCGTTCTTGCCTCCAAGTTCGAGCTGGACACGCTTCAGGTGACGGCCGCAGACCTCGCCGACTCTCGCGCCGCCGCGAGCAGAACCGGTAAACGAGATCATCGCCACATTAGGGTCGCTGCACAGCGCCTCGCCGGCATCGGCGCCGCCGGGAACGACGTGGAGCGCGCCCACCGGCAGGCCGGCTTCCTCGAAAATGCGAGCAATGATGATCCCGCCGGAGATCGGCGTGCGCGGGTCGGGCTTGTGGACGACGGCGTTGCCGAGCGCCAACGCTGCCGCGATCGATCGCACCGAGAGCACCAGCGGAAAATTGAATGGCGAGATCACGCCGACGACACCGTGCGGCACCCGACGCGCATAGTTGGTACGGCCGTCCATGCTCGGCAGGAACATGCCGGTCGGCGACGTGGCGAGTGTTGCGGCATGGCGGATGAAGAGGGCACCGTGCTCGATCTCAATCATCGCTTTCGCGTGGATTGAGCCGGACTCCTTCATAATCCATTGCACCAGTTCGGCGCCGTTTTCCTCGAGCAGATCGGCTGCCTTGTTGAGAATCCTGGCGCGCTCGGCCGGAAGCGTTTTTGCCCAGTTCATCTGGGCGGAACGGGCTTTGGCCGCCGCCCGGGCGATATCCTGCGGGCCGCCGTAGCCGACCGAGGCGAGCACAGTGTCATTGGCGGGATCGATGACGTCGATCGTCCCGCCGCCCGTTAGTTCCCAATCAGAGATGAAGGCGCGGCCGGTCCAGCGCTCCGCGTCGAGAAAGTTCTGGTTATGCTTGGTCATGCTAAAGCCCTCCTCGGCTTTCGGTTGGTGGGAAGAAGGCATGGCCTCACCCTCCCCGCGACGCGCGTGGAAACGGTTCCGGTGTGCCGTCGGTGCAATCCTCCAGGCCGCTTCCTCCAGCGGCCTACCGGCAGTCTCGCAAGGCGTGTGCCAGTTGCAGATATGGCAGTCCTTCGTCGGCGATGTCGCTGAGATCACTTACGTTTTCGTATTTCAGCGGCAACAGGAAGCCGGTGCTGTTCGACTTGCATCTGTTCAGAAAATCATGGATTGTTTCATGAATTTCAGCATTTCATGAAAGCTTGCCGATGTCTGACGGCGATCCTCCTTCTCAACTCATCTCACTCGCCGATGCGTCGAGGGCGACCGGCAAGATGCTCTCGAAGGGTGCCTTCAGCGAACTCGACAAAGGGGCCTCGCCCACGTTGGTCGAGCTCACCGAGGCGCTGCATTTCGCACTGGGCGACGGCCGCATCTGGCTCAATGACCAGCGTATGGTGCTGATGCAATCCCGCGTGCTCGGTCGCCTCAGGCACGAGATCATCGAAGCATTCGGCGTCGAGACGGCCAAGGGCATCTTCATGCGTGTCGGCTATATGCAGGGCGTGCGCGACGCCGAACTGATCCAGAAACGTTTCCCGCAACAGGATCTAACACATGCCCTGGCGGCCGGACCGCGCGTCCATACCCTCGAGGGTTTCGTCAAGGTAACGACCAAACACTTCGAATTCGACAGTGTTAAAGGTACCTATTTCGGCGAATTCTACTGGGACGATTCTTCTGAGGCCGCCGAGCACATCGCCCATCATGGTCTTGCGAGCGAACCGGTGTGCTGGATGCAGGCCGGTTATCCGACCGGCTATACCAGCACCTTGTTCGGGCGTCCGGTCATTTTCCGGGAGATTGACTGCGTCGCCATGGGCGCGCCGCGCTGCCTGGTGATCGGTCGGAATGCCGAGGAGTGGGGGGAGGATGCGCCGGAGCGGGGCTATCTCGGGCTCGAATGGAAAAGGACGCGTCATCCCCAGCGACAGAAACCCGAAGCGAGGCTGCCGGCTGTAGAACCCTCCAAGGCAGGACCGGAAGCACCACCGGCCGCCAAGGATCAGGTCGTCGGCGTCTCTGCCAGCTTCCTGCGCGCCAGGCTGATGGTCGAGAAGGTTGCCGACACCGAGGCGACGGTGCTGCTGATCGGCGAATCCGGTGTCGGCAAGGAGCTTTTTTCGCAACAACTCCATCGCCTCAGCGTCCGCGCCAACGGACCCTTCGTGCCAATCAACTGTGCCGCGATCCCGGACGGGCTGGTGGAGTCGGAGCTCTTTGGCGTTGAGAAAGGGGCATTCACCGGAGCGCTCGTCTCGCGTCCGGGCTATTTCGAGCGAGCCGCTGGCGGCACCATCTTTCTCGATGAAATCGCCTCGCTTGCCTATGCCGCCCAGGCCAAGCTCCTGCGCGCCATCCAGGAGCGCCAGATCGAAAGAGTGGGCGGCACGCGCACCATCCCCGCCGATGTGCGCGTGGTCGCGGCGTCCAATGTCGACCTAGCCGAGGAGGTGCGTGCCGGTCGCTTCCGTCAGGACCTCTATTTCCGTCTCTGCGTTTTCCCGATCGTCGTACCGCCACTGAAGGAGCGGCGCGACGATATCCCGTTGCTCGTCGATCACTTCCTTCGCCTTTTTCGTGAACGCCACCGCAGGGATGTCGTCGGTCTGTCCCGCCGGGCGATGGACGCCCTCCTCGCCTATGACTTTCCCGGTAACATCCGCGAACTGCAGAACTTGATCGAGCGCGGCGTCATCTTTGCCGAGCCCGACGGGCAAATCGACATCCAGCATCTCTTCACCGGTGGCGAGGTCTCGCCCGTCTTGCCGCAGTCGCTCAGTCGGGATGGAAAGATCACCGTCAGGGTCCCCCTTTCGAAGTCGACCGATACCGCTTCGATCCCGGAGCAGATTTCGTCGTCCGCGGATCTCGCCATCGCCGAGAGCGCCCTTTACCAAAAGGCGCTACACATCGCCGGGGGCAATGTCTCGGCTGCCGCGCGAGGCCTCGGACTGACCCGTGCCAAGCTGGATTACCGGTTGCGGAAGCTCGGCCTGATTGGCTGAGAGGGTGTTTGGAAATTGAGGATTGCGATGACCCCTTGCCTTCGGATGAAGGGAGGTTGGGATGATCAGTTGGCAATACGCATCGAAGGTGGCGGATGAGCAATGGTCGATTGTCGGGCGGCCGTTGCCGAAGCCGAGCGGCACGGCCGGCGGCGCCGACCTCACCAGTTCGACCGGCACGATGACCATGAACGTGCTCAATGCCGTAGCGCAGTTCGAGCGAGATTTGCTGATCGAGCGCACCCAATCAGGCCTCAAACGCGCCTAAGATCGGCGGCTTTCAATTCTTCAAGACGGCACGCCGAACCATTGCTGGTTTCGAAGCGATGCTCTGGCTGAAGAAGGGGTTCGGCTTCACCGGCGATTGGACCGTCAACGATCAGAACGATCTGCTCGCGCGCATCTTCGGACTTCAAAAGGTTAACAAAGCATGAAAGGGCTGCCGATCACGGGGCGAGTGCGACCCTCTCAACGGTTTGCGACACGCCCTCTTCGAGACATCCTTCGAGTAGAAATAGGAGGCGAGGCCGAATTCGGTGTTGTTGGCCATCTCGATCACCTGTTCCTCGGTCTCGAACTTGAAGAGCGGCGCCACCGGACCAAACGTCTCTTCGCGTGGAGCGTTACTTGCCCGCCCTTCTTTCAGTTCAAGGAGAACTGGCAAGAATGCTGGTCTGAAGCTCTTTCTGCCGCGCGCCGGAATCGCCCATTTTGCGCTGTTCCGCCAGCCGCCATGCCCGTGGCGTCAATCCGGTTTCCCGCTTGAAGAAGCGGTTGAAATAGGCCGGATCGGCAAAGCCCAGACCATCGGCGATCATCTGCACCGTGGATGCCGTGAAGATTAGCTCCTGCTGGGCGATTTCGATCTGACGCCTGGCGATCAACCGCTGCAGGCTGAGGCCGGAAACCGAGCGTACGAGCCGGTTGAGATGAGTTTCCGAAAGACCGAGCTTGTTTGCATAAAACTCCGCCTTCTGCGGCTCGCGGATATGCCGGGCGATCAGCGCCAGCAATCGTTCGAAACGCTGCGCCGCAAGGCCTTCGCCTCTCGTTTCCAAAAGCGGCCGCGCCGCCCGCGTCAGAAGCGTGACCACAGTGGCAAGCTGGCCTTCAATCATGGCGTCCCGACCGATCTCACGGGTTTGGTATTCGGTAGAAATCCGTTCGAAACCGCTGCGCAGGCATTCCCCTTCACCAAACTCCTGCAATGGCAGAAGCACCGGTTGCTGGAAAATGCGCAGCAACAATGCCTGCACCGACGCGCTCAGCGCACCCGGCAGCACAGTCACTATCACGCCGCCTATATCACGCGAGAAGCGGAAGCCGTGTTCGAACCCCGGCGGCACGATGACCGCGACCGGGGGGCGGATAGGCTCGACACGGCCATACAACAACGCATCGCCCTCGCCGCTGGAAATGTACAAGATTTGTAGAAAGGCGGAGTGGCGATGCAGACCGATTTCGAAACGGTGCAGGCTGCTTCTGGAAAAAAGTGTCTCGCAATGGAAGCGAAAACCAGTGCCGTGCGCCGCGTCTTCGCCATACAATCCCTCAGTCGCAGCATCCCGCATCTGGCTCCACTCCTCCATGTCATGGTCGGATTGTGCAATTTGCAGACCAGAAAGTCCATTGAGCTCGTGGCCGCCTTGGTCAATTTCTTGACGGGAGGCAGTTCCGGGAGGAAACAATGCGCACACAGGTCGTCATCATCGGCTCCGGCCCATCGGGGCTTCTGCTTGGTCAGCTTCTTGCGAAACAAGGCGTCGAGACCGTCATTCTCGACCGGGTCAGCAAGGATTACATCCTCGGCCGTGTCCGCGCCGGCGTTCTGGAAGAAGGCACGGTGCGGCTCATGGAAAAGGTCGGTGCGGATAAACGTCTGCACCGGGAAGGCCTGCCGCATGACGGCTTTTCGCTGACCTTTGGTGGACGCGATCACCGCATCGACCTCTTCGATCTCACCGGCGGCAAGCGCGTCATGGTCTATGGCCAGACCGAGGTGACCCATGACCTGATGGATGCCCGCGAGGCCGCGGGCCTCGTCACCATCTACGACGCCGCCAATGTCGAGCCGCATGATTTCGAAGGCGTGAACCCCTATGTCACCTATCAGAAAGACGGCATAAGCCACCGGGTCGATTGCGATTTCATCGCCGGTTGCGACGGTTTCCACGGGGTGAGCCGCAAATCCGTGCCTCAGGGGGCGATCAAGGAATTCGAGAAGGTCTATCCTTTCGGCTGGCTCGGCATTCTTGCCGATGTGCCGCCGGTCAACCATGAACTCATTTATGCCAACCACCCGCGCGGTTTTGCGCTCTGCTCCATGCGCTCACACACGCGCAGCCGGTATTACATTCAATGTTCGCTGGATGACCGGCCAGAGGACTGGAGCGACGAGCGCTTCTGGGATGAAATCCGCCGCCGCCTGCCGGACAGCCATGCGGATGCCATGGTCACCGGCCCGTCGTTCGAGAAATCCATAGCGCCGCTCAGGTCTTTCGTCTGTGAACCGATGCGGTTCGGCCGCCTGTTCCTGGCCGGCGACGCCGCACATATCGTCCCACCCACCGGCGCCAAGGGCCTCAACCTCGCCGCCAGCGATGTGCATTTTCTGAGCGAGGCGCTGATCGAGTTTTATCGCGAGAGGTCTGTGGCCGGCATCGACGCCTATTCGCGGAGGGCGCTTTCCCGCGTCTGGAAGGCGGTGCGCTTTTCCTGGTGGATGACGACGATGATGCATCGTTTTCCTGATACGGGCGATTTCGGCCAGCGTATTCAGGAAGCCGAACTGGACTACCTCGTGCAATCACGCGCCGCCTCCACCGCTCTTGGGGAAAACTATGTCGGGCTTCCCTACTGAGTAGCAGCCTCGGATTTCGGATCGAGCAACTCGCTCGCGGCCTCGCGGATGGACTGCATCAGCAGCGACACCGGCAGCGAAGGCTGCGCATTGGCCGTGACCATCGGGCCCACAGGCCGGTGGTGTCGCCGGTGTCGACCGACAGGACGCCAGAATGCCGTTGGCCGCATCAGCCATCAATACGCTAATCGAGCGCTGTTCATATAATCCATGGGTTATGGTTTTCGTCGACAATGTCATTTTACTTAACCGAAACCCCCTGCCTGCTCAGCAGGCACTCAAGCTCGCCCATTCTACCCATGGCCGGATTTCGACCGAGCCGGATGACGCAAGCAACGTCACGACGCAGACGTCCGTTGGCGATCAAACGACCGACCGCGGGGGCTGTCGCCACTTGCACACAGCACCGGCATTTGCATAGCTGCATTGCACAAAATACGTTTCCCAAATGATCAAAAAACGATCATGTTGCATTCAGTTGATGCACATGGCGGTTTTCCTCCCAGTTCCGCTGCAACAACTGTTCCCCTCTGGAGGTTCACACCTTCAAAACTCATGGGCCGCGGTTTTCCGTCGGCCCCTTTTTTCTTTTCGCTTCCGCGCTTATCAGATCGGCTTGAGGTGGCTCGATGCGCCCGCTATTCCTTCATCGCGTCCATTTGCTCGGAGTAGCCGACAACTCGGCGCAATCTACCACCCGGCAGAAATAAGCCCGGATCGTTGCGATCCGGGCTTTCCGGTCCGCACCCTAATCCCCGGCCGCGCCAGGGATCGGCGAGATCGACGCCGTCGTCACGGTCGGCGGTTGGATCCTTCCTGTTCAGGCAACCCTGCTGAAACCTGGGTACGCGTTATCACGCGTGGCGACCTGCCGCTTCGCCGCGATCGCGGCCGAAGCGCACCAGCTCAGGCATGAGGCCGTGATCCTCGATGGCGAGTCCGTCGTGCTCAACAGAAGGGGCGATCCGACTGTGGTGCGTTGCAGCGTGCGCGTGGCTCACTCTTCGATGATGCCGTACGGCCCGTAGGCGGCGCGCCAAAGTGCGCCGTAACGCTTCTGCCGCCCCATTGCGATTTCGCCGTTGGCGTTAAACGTACCGCTTGCGATCTCCGCCTCACGGAACTCAAAACCTTCCGGCAGGACGATGCGCGCGCGATGGGGCGCGCCGGTCACAGGATTCCTGATCGGTTCGAGTTCGAGTTCGAGATGGCCGTATATGCGGAAGCCGCCTGTACGTTTCTCAATGTCGCTGTGAAACTCGATCGGGGCGAAAATTGGCTCGAGCTCTTCGGAGATCGTGGAGCCATAAATATTGAAGACAGTCGTCGGCTCCTGTTCCTTGCCGCCGAGGATGGTGAACAGGGCATCGATCTGCGCCTCGTTCGCATTGGCATCGAAGAACCCGCGGACGACGCCGCCGCCCTCATGCACGGGACCAGGCCAGCGATAGACGGCAGCAACCTTCAGCCCATCGAGCCGCAGGTCGCCGAACCATCCCTCTTCGATAAGCATGCATTCGAGGCCTTCGCACAGGCCCTCGGTCGGCTTGCCGTTGAATTCGCACGGGCAGCCGTAGTCGCAACTGCACGATGCGATCTTGGGGCCCTTGATCGCCCAATCAACATAGGCCATGGCAAACATCCCCGATTTTTCCCTTAGAGGCAGAATGTATCAAAAACTGCTTCGACCGGCCAGCAGCGCCGTGGCTGTCCAAATCTCAAGGCATACCTTGCGCGGATGTGCGCGCAGACGCGAGGTCAAGAGAGCGATCATTCCGATCACCTAGGTTAGCAAGAGCCGCCTCGAATCTCCGAGACAGCGGTGTTGTCCCGGACTGCGCGGCTAACCACCACTATCAACCAGCTGCCGGCAGCGGCGGGGATGTCCGACGTACAATGGAGGTTTTGCGGCGCGACGGAGAAGCCGCGTCGGGCGCCAGCGTTTCTGCAGGTGGCAACGTTGGCTCTATATCAACACTTTCCAGGGCTTTCAGGACGACAGCTCTCATTCCAACTCGGCCCAATTTTACGAATTCCACGAAATCGACCGAGAGTACTCGGCAAACTCCGTCAACGTTTCGCGGGGCAGCCAGATTATCGATGTCATCCAAAGCGGCCTTCAGGACCGCCCTCTGATATGCCTTCATTAGTGTGAACCCCCGCTTGTTTAAAGCCATACGCACGTGAAGCCATGAGGACCACGTATCGATAGTGATATGTACATCGCGATTGTACGGGCACGAAAGCGATGGTAGGATGCCTTCACGAACCGAGTACCGGAGGTTGCGATGCCCCAGACCACCTACAAGATCAGCGAAGCCCGCAAGCATTTCGCCGAGGTGCTCGACCGCGCCAACCACGGCGAGGAAATCATCATCATGCGCGGCAACGAAGTCTATGCGCGCATCGGCCCGGCCGACGGCGGCAAGCGCCCGTTCGGTCTCTTACGCCAGCGTGGCCTGCCGGACGACCTGTTCGACGCGGTCGACGCCGAACAGGCGGCGATCGACGCCGGCGACTGGAACGACGATGTCGGCGTCTGGCAGGGCCAATCCAACGAGCGCGAACCCTCCAAATGAAGGTCCTGCTCGACAGCCACGCCGTCTACTGGTGGACGATCGGCAGCGATCGCCTCTCCACGAGGGCACGATCGCTGATCGAGGACAAGGCCAACACGATCCTCGTCAGCGCCGTCTCCTTTTACGAGCTCGACAACAAGATGCGGCTGAAGAAGCTCGATCTCAAGCCACAGGAGTTGCGCGCCGCCGTCACAGCCAGCGGTTTGCAGACCCTTGCCATCTCCGATCTGCATGCCGAACTGGCCGCAAGCTTCGACTGGGACCACCGCGACCCATGGGACCGCCTGCTTGCCGCCCAGACGCGACTGGAACATTGCACGTTTGTTTCGCTCGACAGCGCTTTCGATGGGGTGCTGCATGAGCGGGTTTGGTAGGCAAGCCGATGAAGATATTGATCGAGGTCGACGAGGCGGCAGAACGGCTGGAAGAGCTGATCGATCTGGCGTTTCGGCAGGACGAAATCTATGTGTGCCGGCGCGGACGGCCTGTAGTTCAGCTCACCTCCTTCTAGGGACGAAGGATGATTCCCGCTCCGCCGAATTCGCAGAGACTCGTCCTGACGCGGGGCCGACCGCCGCGGGCGGCAAGCCGGTCGAGGGTGGAAAAGTCTCTTCGGTCGACCGGGTGTGGATGCTCGCTGCGGAAGGCAGGCCGGAGAGGGAACAGGATATGACGTCGGCGCACGATGATCTCTATGACGAAGACGGGCTGCCGCGATGAGTATCGTGCCATCGACATCGATTGCCAGCCGCGTCGAGGAACTCGATGCGCTCGACGCCATCCTGCCGTTCGACCGGCGCGACCAGCTCGCCGTTCTGCTCACCGACGACGACGTCGCAACGCTGAAACACCTCGCCAGTGAGGGCATGGGCGAAAACACGCTACGGGCGCTCGCCTCCGATCTCGGCTACCTCGAGGCCTGGTGCCAACTCGCGACCGGTGCCCCCCTCCCCTGGCCGGCGCCCGAGGGGCTGCTCTTAAAGTTCGTCGCCCACCACCTCTGGGATCCGGTGAAGCGCGCCGAGGATCCAACCCACGGCATGCCGGCGGAGGTCGAGGCGGGACTGCGCGCCGAGCGCCTGCTCAGGGCGTCCGGCCCGCATGCGCCAGGCACGGTGCGGCGGCGGCTGACCTCCTGGTCGATCCTCACCCGCTGGCAGGGTCTGACCGGCGCTTTCGGCGCACCATCGCTGAAGAGCGCGCTTAGGCTGGCGGTCAAAGCCAGCAACCGGCCGCGGCAGAGGAAGAGCAGACAAGCGGTGACAGTCGATGTTCTCGTCCAATTGCTCGCCACCTGTGCCGGCGATCGGCTGGTCGATCGGCGCGACCGGGCGCTGCTGCTCCTCGCTTTTGCCTCCGGCGGCCGCCGACGTTCGGAAGTGGCGGGACTGCGCGTCGAGGATCTTCATGACGAGGAGCCGGTGCGCGCCGATCCGAGCGACAAGACCTCCCCTCCCCTGCCCTGCCTGTCGATCCGCCTCGGCCGTACCAAGACGACGAGCGCCGATGATGACGCGCACGTCATTCTGATCGGCCGGCCGGTAACCGCCTTGAAAAGCTGGCTCACGGAGGCGCAAATCAAGGAAGGGCCGGTGTTTCGGCGCATCGACCAGTGGGGCAATGTCGACCGGCGGGCGCTGACGCCGCAATCGGTCACCCTGATGCTGAAAAGCCGCTGCAAGCAGGCCAGCCTCGATCCGGCGCTGTTTTCAGCGCATGGCTTAAGATCCGGCTATCTCACCGAGGCGGCCAACCGCGGCATTCCGCTGCTAGAAGCGATGCAGCAGTCACTGCACAAATCGGTGACGCAGGCGTCGAGCTACTACAACAACGCTGAACGAAAGAATGGACGAGCGGCCCGGCTGATCGTCTAAGCGTCACTCGCGGCCGAAGAGTGCATCGGCTCGCCTCTCGAACGACTGCCATTCTTCCGACTCCGAACTGTCGCGCCGGTCAGCCTCCGATGCCGCCCTCCCCCACGCTTCAGCGCGCTGCATCAGCGCAACCATCTCACGTTTCAAGCGATGCCAGCGCTGCAGCTCCGCGGCGTGCTCGGTGTTCAGGCGGGGATCGTAGAACGCGCCTATCGCCTCGCCGGCTGCCTGCCGTGCCGCCTCCAATTGTTCTTTCAAGCTCGCCAGTTCGGCTTTCGCCGCAAAATACCGTCTCATCACGGTAATAAGCTCGCGGTCACTGTCGCTGATTTCCACGATCCCTCCTTGGAATTCCTCGTTGGGGATCGATTAGAATGGCGGAATCGGAAATGAGTATCCTCCGATATGACAGAATGCCCTACGCGGGAGATGCCGCTTCGCCACTCGCGAGTATGCTGCCCCTGCAACGTATTCACGCCCCAAAGCCGGCATGCCGACTTAGTCTCAATAGCATTGCAAATAAACGACGGCTGAGCCCACGCCGGCTCCCTGAACCATCGCCCTGCAGCTTATCACCGTGTCATTCACGAGACCATGCGCACATGCACCCCACGTGCCCGCATCAGTGCCATCAGCATTGGGCCGAGGGAGAATTCCCCTCGCCGCGCCTTGGCGGTCAGATCCCTGAGGTAACCGCCGGCATTGTTGATGTGCCCCGCCCTTCCGAGAATGCAGGCAACAGCAACCGCCGCGTTTTCCGGCCCCATGACCTCGCAGGCATCCTCGTAGGCCGACGGGCTGACCCCCAGCATCGATCGAACGACGACCGCCGCCGACATCAGGTCGCGCCAGCTTCCCACCGCGCCCCCCGGCCCATAATCGTTGATCTCTGGGCAGGCCTTCAGCACCATACCCAGCGGAAATGCCTTTATCGGCACACGCATCGACCCCGTTTTCTGGCTCGGCTTCGCGCCCTGCTCTTCTCGAGAGCTAGGTTCAAGTTCATTGCTGGATTCGGTATTTGAATTCTGTATGTGGCGTTCGTTTTGAACAGCATTGCTGGCCGTATTTTCGGAATCTTCCTGAGTTTCGAGCCGGTTGATGATTTCCTCGCGCAGCATCTTCATCTCTTCGAGGATTGTGTCGATATCGGCGATCGTAGGTGTGCGGGGGATGCGCCCGGTCAGACCGAGGAACACCTCCTCGATGCGCCCCCAATCTCCGGCAGCCCCCTCCTCCATCGCAGCGCTGATCAGCTTGCGCACATCGCGCCGGCAGATCGACAGCGCCTCCTTGGTGATGCGGAAGCGCTTACGCTCTGCGGCAACCTCTTGTGCGGCGTGGGCGAGCTCCTCGGCACGGGCCAGCAGCGGCGCCAGGCTGAAGCCGAAAGCCTCCTCGATCGCCCCGCTATCATCCTTGCGGGCGTAACGCTTGCCGTTGGCGCTGTCCTTCCGCTGGATCAATCCTGCGTCCACCAGCGCGGCGAGATGCCGGCGCAAGGTCGTGCCTGCAATACCGTGCGCGCGTACCGAGAGCTGATCATTTGACGGAAATACGACGAGACCGCGGTCTTCGCAAAGCTCGTTGTCCGGGTAAAACGTCAGCAGAGCATCGAGCACCGCAAGGGCGCGGTCCTGAATGCCGAGCACCGCCCTCGCCTCGCAGGCGTCACGGAACACCTTCCATTTGTCGGCGGTCTTGCCGGGTTTGATTTCGGCCGTCCGCAGCTGCCCTTTGATTTGGGCAAGCGAGATCGGCCGCCGCCCAAAGGGCGTCGTCACACTTCCAACCTGCATTTCCTTCACCTTTCAAAAAGGCAAAAGAAACCTGCTCACCAAAAACGGTGCCAAGGACTCTTGACTGGGATTCGGGGAAATGCGATTCTCGGTTCGCTACAACACAGAGAAGGGCTTCCACGACGGCAACGTTTGGGGGCCTTTTTCTTTTGCGGCTCAGTCTCCTGTACGTTTGAATTCTGCGTAAAGCTCATCGAGCTTATTTGTAAGAAACTCCCCGAAGGCGGGCGCTTCGTCGGCTTTGAGCGCCAACGTGTACGTCTTTCCGTCAGCCTTGATGCTGCCCGTCAGCGCTTTTCCCTCTCGTGGCTTCCATGTTTTCGCGGTCGGCTTTGCCGCTTTTCCCAGTAACTGGCCTAGCGCCAGATCAAAGCGCTTGTCGCTGTCGGCTTTGGCGTGCGCGCCACATGCTCGAAACTTCCCGGTTGAGTGCCACGGCGCGGTCGGTGCGGCGAGAGCGCCTTACCTACCTCTCGCCTCGGAAGCTGAGACGTCTCGAGACAGCGCTGAAGGAAGTTCTGAAAGAGAATGTGCCTGGCGACATAGCCGAATTCGGCATTGCCCTGGGCGGAAGCGCCATCATCCTGTCCAAGAAAGCAAACCGCCATCGACGCCGCTTTCACGGCTTCGATGTTTTTGGAATGATCCCCCCACCTCAATCGGCGAAGGACGGCCAGAAAGCAAGGGACCGTTACAAGACGATCGCGAGCGGGGAATCAAAAGGACTCGGCGGCGAGTTTTACTATGGCTACCGCGACAACCTTTTCGATGAAGTCTGCCGGTCCTTCACGAAGTATGGCCTCGCCATCGATGGGCCGATGGTCAACCTCCATAAGGGACTATTCGAGAACACCCTCCCGGCGGCCGGCATAGAGAAGATCGCCTTCGCTCACATCGACTGCGACTGGTATGATCCCGTCAGCTATTGCCTGAATGGGCTGGCAGACCGGATAAGTCCGCGCGGGGTCATCCTGATCGATGACTACCATGACTACGAAGGATGCCGAACGGCGACAGACGAGTTCCTGCAGGCGCGTCCTGACTTCGCATTCGAAGACGGAGAAAACGTCGTCCTACGCCGGACCAGACTCAATGGATGAATGGCCGCATCTGGTCTTGAGAGCGGCAGCCCTGGCGAAACTGCTATAACCTTTCGGGCATTGCCGGCGGAACGTCGGATGGCTGTGCGCATTCTCTGCTGCTGGTGGGGCGTTCAGCCTGACTGTGAACCGCCTGCGAGTGCGCCGGAAATCCTGAACTGGCTCAAAGCGAAAGGGACAAGCAATGGCCATCGCCAAGAACACGATCTGCCTATGGTATGACAAGGATGCCGAGGCTGCAGCCCGCTTCTACGCCGAGACTTTTCCGAACAGCTCGATCGGTGCCATCTTCCGAGCTCCCAGCGACTACCCGTCCGGCAAGGCGGGCGACGTGCTGACGGTCGAATTCACCGTCGCCGGCATCCCGTGTATCGGCCTCAATGGTGGGCCCATGTTCAAACATAGCGAAGCCTTCTCATTCCAGATCGCCACTGACGATCAAGAAGAGACCGACCGCTATTGGAACGCCATCGTCAGCAATGGCGGTCAGGAAAGTGCGTGCGGTTGGTGCAAGGACAAATGGGGCGTCTCGTGGCAAATCACGCCGCGCGTGCTGACCGAGGGGCTGGCTGCGGGCGGCGATGAAGCAAAACGCGCGTTTGTTGCGATGCTGGATATGGGGAAGATCGACGTCGCCGCGATCGAGGCGGCTCGGCGCGGCTGACGGCCACGCCAACGTTCGCTCTCTCCACCGAAAGCGAAGCCGGGTCTCAGGTGCCGAATGCGGATTTTTCGGAACAGAGACTCGGCTACTGTACCAGCGGCCGCAGTGCCGCCTGCGTCTCCTTGAGCAACAGCAGGTAGCGCTCCGCCAGTTCAGCGGCCGCGACGTGAGCCGCGGGAGCGCCGATATTGAGCGCGGCAATGACCTGGTTGCGCGCGTTCATCAGCGGCACCGCGATCGAGCATAGCCCGAGCTCGAGTTCCTGATCGATGATTGCATAGCCTTGCGCGCGAACCCGGCTGAGCTCCGCCATCAGTTCCTCCGGATCGGTCTTCGTTTTCGGCGTATTGGCCCTCAGCTCCGAGCGGGCGAGGATGGCGCGCGCCTCCGGCTCGGGAAGCGCGGCGAGCAGGACGCGGCCCATCGAGGCGCAATAGGCGGGAAGGCGCGAGCCCGGCGTCAGGTTGATGGACATCACCCGGCGCTGCGAGGCGCGTGCCACATAGACGATCTCGGTGCCGTCCAGCACTGAGGCGGAGGCGCTCTGGCCCGCCTTTTCCGAAAGCTGGTCGAGATAGGGCTGGACGATCGTCGGCAGCGGCGTCGCCGAAAGATAGGCGTGCCCGAGCCTCAGGATCCTCGGAGTGAGCGTGAAAAACTTGCCGTCATAGTCGGCATAACCCAGTTCCGACAGCGTCAGCAGCGACCGCCGGACCGTCGCCCGGTCGAGTCCGGTGATCTTCGCGGCGTCCGCGATCGAAAGACGCGGCTGCGCCTCGCCGAAGGCTTCGATCACCCGCAACCCGCGGGCAAAGCCGCTGACGAAATCCGTTTCCCGCATGACATCTCCTGCCGTTTCACCTCTAGATTGTGCGATATACGAACAAAAGTCAAATATCGCACAAAATGTTTGACGGCCTTCGAAACTGCGCGCTTATTACCAGCAGCCGCTGCCGAATGCCGCCGTAAAAGGCCAGCGGCAGGCCGGCAATAAAAACGAAGGGAGGGTTTTAATGGCTCGTATCGTGTCGCTCGCCGAAGCGGTGGCGGAGAACGTCAGGGATGGCGATACCGTCGCCATGGAAGGGTTCACCCATCTGATCCCCTATGCCGCCGGCCATGAGGTGATCCGCCAGGGCAGGAGAGACCTGTTCCTCGTGCGCATGACGCCGGATATTCTCTATGACCAGCTGATCGGCGTCGGCGCGGCGCGCGGGATGAAATTCTCCTGGGGCGGCAATCCCGGCGTCGGCTCGCTGCACCGCTTCCGCGACGCGGTGGAAAATCAATGGCCGCGACCGCTTCAAATCGAGGAGCATTCGCATGCGGCGATGGCGAACGCCTACGAGGCGGGCGCTGCGAACCTGCCCTTCGCAACGTTGCGCGGCTATATCGGCGCCGACCTGCCGAAGGTGAACGCCAACATCAGAAGCGTTACCTGTCCCTTCACCGGCGAGGTGCTCGCGGCCGTGCCGGCGATCCGGCCTGACGTGACGATCATCCACGCGCAGCGCGCCGACCGCAAAGGCAATGTGCTGATCGAAGGCATCGTCGGCGTGCAGAAAGAGGCGGTGCTGGCCGCCAGGCGCTCGCTCGTCACGGTCGAGGAGATCGTCGACGAACTCTCGCCGCCCTCGCCCAATTCCGTCGTGCTGCCAAGCTGGGCGGTGACCGCGGTCGCCCACGTGCCGGGCGGTGCCTTCCCCTCCTATGCGCATGGCTATTATCCGCGCAACAACGCCTTCTACATCCGCTGGGACGAGATTTCCCGTGACCGGGAGACCTTCGCCGCCTGGATCAAGGAGAACGTGCTTGATGCGACGCCGGAAGACTTTGCCGGCCATGCCGCAAAAATCTCAGCCAAGGTTGCCTGAGGAGTCGACGATGACGGATTTCACCGCAAACGAAATGATGACGATCGCCGCGGCCCGCGAACTTTCCAACGACGACGTCTGCTTCGTCGGCATCGGCGCGCCCTCTGCCGCCTGCAACGTCGCGCGGCTGACGCATGCGCCGGACATCACGCTGATCTATGAGAGCGGCACCGTCGGCACCAAGCCGGACGTCCTGCCGCTCTCGATCGGCGACGGCGAGCTCTGCGACACGGCGCTCTTCACCGTCTCGGTGCCGGAAATGTTCCGCTACTGGCTACAGGGCGGCCGCATCACGACGGGCTTCCTCGGCGGCGCGCAGATCGACAAATTCGCCAACCTGAACACGACCGTCGTCGGCCCTTACGACCATCCCAAGGTCCGCCTGCCGGGCGGCGGCGGCGCGCCGGAGATCGCCTCCAATTGCGGCCGCATCTTCATCACCATGGCGCTGACGAAGCGCGGCTTCGTCGAGAAGCTGCCCTTCGTCACCTCGATGGGGCACGGCGAAGGCGGCAACCACCGCGAGAGGCTCGGCCTGAAGACAAACGGGCCGACCCGCGTCATCACCGATCTCTGCATTCTCGAGCCGGCCCCGGAGACCAAGGAACTGACCGTCGTCTCCACCCACCCCGGCGTCAGCCGCGAGCAAATCATCGAGAATTGCGGCTGGCCGATTAAATTCGCCGAGATCGTCATCGAGACGCCGGCACCGACGGAAACGGAGCTTTCGGTGCTGCGCGACATCAATGCCCGCACCAGGAAGGCCCATGCGGGCACCGGTACGGCGAAGGAGGCCGCCTGATGCGCGAAGCTTACATCTGCGACTATATCCGCACGCCGATCGGCCGCTTCGGCGGCGCGCTTGCCGCCGTGCGCGCCGACGATCTTGGCGCCATCCCGCTGAAGGCGCTAATGGAGCGCAATGGCTCCGTCGACTGGGGTGCGGTCGACGACGTGATCTTCGGCTGTGCCAACCAGGCGGGCGAGGACAACCGCAATGTCGCGCGCATGTCGCTGTTGCTCGCGGGCCTGCCCGTCTCCGTCCCCGGCACGACGATCAACCGGCTCTGCGGCTCCGGCATGGATGCGGTGATCACCGCGGCCCGCGCGATCAGATCCGGCGAGGCGGAGCTGATGATCGGCGGCGGCGTCGAATCCATGTCGCGGGCGCCCTTCGTCCTGCCCAAGGCCGAGAGCGCCTTCTCGCGCCATGCCGAAATCCACGACACGACGATCGGCTGGCGCTTCATCAATCCGCTGATGAAGGCGCAATACGGCGTCGATTCGATGCCGGAGACCGGCGAGAACGTCGCCGAGGCGTATGATGTCTCGCGTGGGGATCAGGACGCCTTTGCCGTGCGCAGCCAAGCGAAGGCCGCGGCCGCCCAGGCGAACGGCCGTCTCGCCAAGGAGATCGTTGCGGTCACCATTCCGCAAAAGAGGGGCGAGCCGCTCACAGTTGACCGCGACGAACATCCGCGCGCAACGACGATCGAGGCGCTCGCCAAGCTGAAGGCGCCGTTCCGCGAAGGCGGTACCGTCACCGCCGGCAACGCCTCCGGCGTCAACGACGGCGCGGCGGCGCTGATCATCGCATCGCAAGAGGCGGCGAAGAAACACGGGCTCAGACCCATTGCCCGCATCCTTGGCGGCGCGACCGCCGGCGTGCCGCCACGCATCATGGGAATCGGCCCTCTCCCCGCCTCGCAAAAGCTGATGGCGCGGCTCGGCATGACGCAGGACCAGTTCGACGTCATCGAGCTCAACGAGGCTTTCGCGAGCCAGGGCCTGGCGGTGCTGCGCGAGCTCGGGATCGCCGACGACGATCCCCGCGTCAACCGCAATGGCGGCGCGATCGCGCTCGGCCACCCGCTCGGCATGTCCGGCGCGCGCATCACCGGCACGGCGGCACTCGAGCTCGTCGAGACGGGCGGACGCTACTCGCTCTCCACCATGTGCATCGGCGTCGGCCAGGGCATCGCGGTCGCGCTGGAGCGGGTGTAGCGGCGGCGCAGTGCCCTTCACCATCCCACCGAACGCGCGCTGCCCGGCCGGCTGGAACTTGGACCGATCGCACCAATTCGAGCCGCCAATTGCTGCGCCTCCGCCCTAAAGTCGTTCGAGCCGCAGCATCGAGGTGTTGCCGACCCAAGCATCGCGCCATTGACGTGTTGTTTTTTCCACCAAAACTTCGTCGCCGCGTGCACGGTAGACCTCGCTCAGGCCGAACAGTGCCCAGCCATTGTTCGGAGCAAGATCGAGGCTCTCAAGAAAGGCCTTCTCCGCGCCATCAATATCGCCAACGCGGAGCAGCGCCGCCCCAAGTGACTGTCCAACCGGGTAATACCAGTGGCGCGGTTCCATATATGAGAGTTGATCCTCAACTTTCTTGGCATCTGCGAAGGCGCGAGCGGCAGCCGGCCAATCTTCGCGGGCCTGGGCAATACGAGCCGTGAGGACGTGCCTGGCGATAGCCAGTACGTCAGCAGCAGGCATTCCGCCTGCCTCGAGCCCGCTTAAGTCGGAAGATCGTGCGATCTCTGCGATCGCCGCCCTTTCGACCCGAGCAGCGTCGACATCACCGCGGGCAGCCTGGGCCACCCCGCGCATATAGTGCCAAGCCGCATCAACAAACGGGAAGGCGCCGGTGGGACGCGCGACCCCCAGAATCGTTTCAGGATCGCTGAACTGGGCATGCGCAAACAGGGGGGCAGCCTTTATCGGCTGAACGAAGGCAGGTGCGGCGCGCGCGAGCTCGTCCGAGACTACCCTAGAGAGCTTCTGCGCAGCTTCGATTGCAGTCGGTCCGTCGCCGGCCATTTGCGCCGAAACCAGCAGGAAGTGGATATTGTGCGGATAGTACCCGCCTGCATAGAGCCCCTCAGGCGCCACGGTTTCAAAGAACGACTCGTCAGCTGCGACCGCCCGGCGGTTGACGGCAAGCGAATCGGCATAGCGTCCGACGCGGTAGTAGATGTGGGAGGGCATGTGAACGAGATGACCGGCATCGATCTCCATCTTCGCCAGGCGATCGGCGTGCGGCTCCGCCCGCTCGGGCGTCGTCGAAGCCTCGACAGCATGGATGTAGAGATGGATCGCACCAACGTGCTCCGGGTTGCGCGCCAGCACCCGCTCAAGCGTCGAGATGATCTCCGCAGTCTTTCCCTTCGGTTTTGCGCCGGCGTCGGTCCAGTAGTCCCAGGGGCTGAGATCCATCAACGCCTCTGCATAAAGAACGGCAATATCGTCGTCATCCGGAAACTTACCGGCGACTTCGGCCATGGCATCTGCATAGGCTTGGTCAAGAACTGCTCGTTCGGTGCCTGGCGCGTAGCGACGGGCCAGGGCGGCGATCAACGCTTGCTCACGCGGAGATGCATTGGGCGCAAGCGTCATGGCTTTCGCCACCGCCGCCAATGCCGCAGCATTCGCATCGGGATCCATCGGTGCGTTGATGTTCGGGCCGAGCACCAGCGCCTCGCCCCAGAAACAGATCGCGCAAGACGGATCAAGCTTCTGTGCTTGCTTGAAGCTGCGTGCAGCCTCGGCATGGTTGAACCCGAAACTCAGCATCATCCCCTGATCGATATAAGCCTGTGCTTCTTCGCTCGCCATCGAAGCGGCGGAGCGAGAACCGGTAAGGCTTGGCCAAAGAGGAACTCGTGCACCGCCGAAAGATCGCGCCGGAACTTGGTTGCCACCGAACTGTTTCAGTTCAGTGTTCTTCGCCACGTGGTACTTCGCATCGTGGCCAAGTGCCGGAGCAGCGGCGATCAGGATCGCTGCCGACAGGGCACTGGAGAGAAGTTGCGTTTTCATGGTCATCCTCATCTAATTTCTCGATCGGAGGAAACAATGGCATCCGACCGCATCACGCGCCCTTGCGCCGGTTGCCGACTCTTCCGAAGCAAAGGTGGTCGATTTCGAAACGCGTCACGCCGATGTCCTTGAGGATGTGATCCGGCATCTCATGGAGGGCGGAGCCGCGTGCACGGCTGATCCGCCTCCGTTGGCGGATTCTCTCGGTAAGCTGTGCTGCGTAGATCAAGAAGGCTGCGCTTCGTGCCGCCGGCAGAAAGGCTGAAGGCTCAATATTGAACGAGGTCTTAGACATGGTGCTTCCCTTCCCGGTCTAAGTGTCCAGCTGTCGGTACTACACACGCCAGATTCGTTGGCGACGAATTCAAACGGTTGTTGTCATCGTGTGGTGGCGGAGTTTCGTTCAGCCCGCACGCGCCATCGGTCTTTTGCTGAATACCCGGGCTGTGCCACTGCGGCAGTTCCGGAGGTAACACGTAGGCGCCTGTGCGAACGCGAACGTCTTCCGCATTGGCGCTCGCGTAGGGACGACTCCTCTCGACACGTTGCGTGCTCTAAGGGAAGCAAAAGATCGAACCCCATGCGTTATCGGCATCCGGCGCGATGAATGGCGCGGTTTCGCCTTGGCGAACTTAACGCTCCTTCCGCGCTCGGGCCCTGAGCCCCGCGTAGCGGAGGATGTTCATTTTGTACTTGGTGAGGTCTTGAAGTCAGCTCTCTTGAGCCGAAAAATATCTGGAACGTTCAGGAGGGCGGATGACGAAGCATCGCATCTATTCAGTCAGCGTGGCGAGCGTCTATCCCCACTATGTCGCCAAGGCGGAGAAGAAGGGGCGCACGAAGGGAGAGGTCGATGAAATCATCTGTTGGCTGACGGGGTATAGCCAACAGACCCTGGACGATCAGTTGGCGAAGAACACCACGTTCGAGAATTTCTTTGCGCAAGCGCCTCAGATGAATCCCTCCCGATCGTTGATTACAGGAGTGATCTGCGGCGTCCGTGTGGAAGAAATCCAAGAAACGACTATGCGGGAAATCCGCTACCTGGACAAACTGATCGACGAACTCGCGAAAGGGAAAGCGATGGAGAAAATCCTGCGACAATAACCAGTCGGGTTTGCTCGAACTCGCGCGAGACTTGGTGCACGAGCTTGAGCTATCGCCGAATGTCCGCTCATGCGGCGCGAACCAGACGTGAGGCAAGCGGCGGCCGAACTTCGGCTTGCCAAATTCGAGACGATCGACCGCGGCTTTTGGGAAGTGGACAAGGTATCCGTCGCCTTGATAGGAAATCGAACCAGAGACCAGTGAATTAACGCTTTAGATTTCTTGGTAGCTCCAGGGATTTACGACGGTAAGTCCTGCCGCTTCAAAGGGGCTCATATCACGCGTCGCTATGATGAATCCTTTGGAGGCGGCAATGGCGGCAATATATCCGTCGGGCGTCGGGAAGCCCTTGCCGGCCGCTCGGGCCTTCACGGCTAAGTCGGCATAATGCCGAGCAGCTCCGATGTCGAACGGCAACACGCGATCGCCAAACAGTTCGAGCACGCCGTCAAGCGTTTCGGTCAGAACCTTCTTGCGCCGACCATCCGGCAAAGCACCGATGCCAAACAGCAGTTCGGCCAACGTCACACTGGACAGGTACAGGGTCTCAGCGACCTGTTCGTTCAGCCAGGAGTGCACAGCCGGATTGGGGGCTGGTTTCATCGCCTCGGAGACGACATTCGTATCCAAGACGATCATTCAAACCTCATTGGCTCTGCCGGCGACTTGTCACGTACCTCATCAAACACTGCGAAATCATCATTGGTCAGTCCCAGCCGCCGGCCGACCGCAGCCAAGGCATCCCCCATGCGAACGCGCTGCTCGGGCTTCACCACACTTTCCAGAATGTCACGCACTTCGGCCTCGGTGCTGCGGCCGTGCATCGCCGCGCGCACGCGCAAAGCGCGATGCACCTCATCGGGCACATTCCGTACTGTCAGGATAGCCATAGTCAAACCTTCGTATTCGCCTTCAATGACTGCAATATAGCTAATATGCAGTCACATCGCAATCGTGTGAACGGCTGCGTTCGCGATTTCCGTAAAGGCGCAGCCGCTCAAACAATGGAAGGATCCACCAATCAGAAAGCTCGTGCCCGTGCCATTAAGCGCATGGGAGTAGATCGCGCCTGCCCGCGCGATTCCAGTCGATACATAATGCGACTTTGGAAGCACAAAACCCGGGTGGTCACCAATCATTGAACATCCTTGAACAACTCGGGTCTATCAAGGCCGGACTGTTGTTCCTATGACTCTCCCCTGTATCGGTGAGGGAGCCTCACCGATACACCCATGCTTTGTGGCGCAGCCCGCCGGGGCTCCCGAGGTGAACTGATGGAGTCTTGCGATGTCATTCAAACCATTGCTTGGCGATGGACGTATCCGGACCCGCGAAGAAGTATCAGCACCGCTGCAAACTGCGTCCTGGCTTGACTCTTCAGTCATATTCGACAGTCGGCGCTGGGCATGCCAAGAGGCCGAACTCCGTTGGACGGCACCTCATCATCTGATCGTGCTGACAGATGGGGGAAGTACGTCCCGGACATCGATCCGGACCGAGGGCAAGACCCTTTATGACGGGCAGGACCGGCCCGGAGTCCTCACTTTCGTTCCCGCCGGCGCAGAACGCGTTGGCTTTTACCGCGACGTGGATCTCTCCTATTCTGCCTTGTGGATTGATCCCGCGCTTGTGCTTCCGGGATTGGAGCGGCTGCGCGACACGCCGGTTCTGGTGAACAGGAGCGACGCGGTCATCGGCACGCTTCTGCGATCGCTTTGCACCGAGATGTCGCTCGGCCACGTGCCGGACACCGTCTATGTCGAGCATCTGGTTGCCCTCGTCGCGTTGCGCATGGCCGGCCTGGAAGGCAACCTGTTTCCGGTCGCGAGCCAGGGCCGCCTTGGCCGCCGGACGTTCGAGCGTGTCCGCGATTATATCGACGCCCATATCGCCTCCGATATCTCGCTGAGCGAGGTGGCGGCCATTGCCGGCATGCCGCTAGACACCTTCGCACGGCGTTTCAAGGAGACGACCGGACGCCCGCCCTACGCCTATATCCTGGAGGAGCGTGTAAGGCGGGCGGAGCTGCTGCTCAGAGATACCGGTTTGGCAATAGGCGCGATTGCATTCCGCCTCGGCTTCTCCAGCCAGAGCCATTTCACCACGACGTTCCGTCGCCTCAAGGGCATCACGCCGCGCACCTACCGGCTGCACTTTTCTCCGGAATCCTGACAGCGCCTCCGCTTTTCTGAAAGAAAGCGTCCCCCCGCGCACCCAAGTTCCGCACGTCGAAGACAGGAAATTCGGCGGCTCGCGGCAGGATGGAAAACCCCTCCTGGCCCGTGCCGTTGCGACCGGGAGATCATTCATGGCCGAAACGGACTACAGGATCACGCGCCGGGCGGTTTTGGAAGGCGGAGCAGCGACCTGCCTCTTTCTGGCATCGGGCTTACCCGTCGGTGCTGAGAACGCTGGCGCTGCGATGACGGCCGGGCTTGCTACTGCACCGATATCGCGAATACCGATGACCTTCAGGATCAACGCAGTCGAACATGCACTGGAGCTTGACCCGCGCACGACTCTGCTTGACGCCTTGCGAAACGACCTCGGCCTCACCGGTTCGAAAAAAGGCTGCGACCACGGTCAGTGCGGCGCCTGCACAGTCCTCGTAAACGGCCGACGGATCAATTCCTGCCTCTCGCTCGCAGCCCAGCATGAAGGCGACGAGATCACGACGATCGAAGGGCTCGCCGACGGTGACCGACTGCACCCTGTTCAGGCCGCCTTTGTCGCCCACGATGGCTTTCAATGCGGTTATTGCACGCCAGGGCAGATCTGTTCGGCGGTGGGAATGCTCGAGGAAGTCAGGGCCGGCTGGCCGAGCCACGCAAGTGCCGATCTGGCATCCGGCCCGACGGCGCTTACCGAAGCAGAGATCCGCGAGCGCATGAGCGGCAACATCTGCCGTTGTGCCGCCTATCCCAACATTGTCGCCGCCATCCGCGACGCAGCCGAAGAGGTGTGAGCCCATGCAGCCCTTTACCTACGTGCGCGCCAATAGCGTAAACGAGGCGGCCGCCGCGGTGGCGGCCGAGCCCGAAGCGAAGTTCATCAGCGGCGGCACTAATCTTCTCGACCTGATGAAGCTGGAGGTCGAGCGGCCGACACACCTCGTCGATATCAGCCGCTTGCCGCTCGACCGGATCGAGGAGACGCCGGAGGGCGGCCTTCGCATCGGCGCACAGGTCCGCAACAGCGATCTCGCCGCCGATGCGCGGGTGCGATCGCGCTATCCGATCCTCAGCCAAGCGCTTCTCGCCGGCGCGTCCGGTCAGATCCGCAACAAGGCTTCGACCGCCGGCAATCTCCTCCAGCGCACGCGCTGCCCCTATTTCTATGACCGCAACATGCCTTGCAACAAGCGCGCGCCCGGATCGGGCTGCGCGGCCCTCCGGGGCTTCAACCGGATGCACGCTGTGCTCGGCGCCAGCGACGCCTGCATCGCCGTGCATCCTTCGGATATGGCCGTCGCCATGGCCGCACTCGACGCCGCGGTCGAGACCACCCTGCCCGACGGCACGCAACGTACCATTCCCGTCGGCGATCTCTCCCGGTTGCCGGGCTCGACGCCGCATGTCGAGACGGCTCTCGGCCACGGCGAGATGATCACCGCCGTGATCCTACCGCCCCCGCCTCCTGGCCGGCAGCTTTACCGCAAGGTGCGAGACCGCGCTTCCTACGCCTTTGCGCTCGTCTCGGTCGCGACCGTTGTCGAAACGAGCGGCTACCGCATACGGAGTGCCCGCATCGCGTTGGGCGGCGTCGCACCGAAGCCGTGGCGCGCGACGGAAGCGGAATACGTCCTCGCCGAAGCAGCAGCCTCCGACTCCGCCTTTTCCGATGCTGCCGAAAGCGCGCTCGCCGGAGCGGTGGGGCGTGGCGGTAATGATTTCAAGATCCCGCTGGCAAAGCGCACGATACGGCAGACGCTCGCCGCGGCTATCGAAGGTGCATGAGGTGCGATGATGACAGAGACCATAATACGTGAAAACCGTACCTCCGAGACCGGCAATGGCGTTGTCGGTCAGCCGCTCGCGCGCGTTGACGGGCCGCTCAAAGTCACCGGCCGTGCGACCTACGCCTATGAACATGCCGTGAATGGGGCCGCGTACGGCTACATCCTCGGCGCGGCCATCGCCAAGGGTCGTATCGTCGAGATCGACAGTGCGGAGGCCGAGAAGATGCCGGGCGTGCTGCACATCATGACCCATCGGAACGCACCGGCCCAACCGGTATTCGGCCCGGCGGTAACACCCACGGTGCCCGAGGTCTTCACCCGCGCCAGGCCCATGCTCAACAGCAACCGCGTTCGCTTCTACGACGAGCCAGTCGCGCTCGTCGTGGCGGAAACATTCGAGGCGGCGCGAGCCGCCGCGGGGCTCATCAGGGTGCGCTATGAAGAGGAGCGCGGGGCCTTCGATCTGTCGGCGCGTCTCGCCGACGCCTACACGCCCCGGCGCACCAATGCCGGCTTTGAGACGGATAGCGCGATCGGCGACTTCGAAGGCGCTTTCGCGGCCGCTCCGGTCAAAGTCGACGCGACCTACCGGACGCCTTACGAGCATCACAACCCGATGGAGCCGCATGCGACGCTCGCCGTCTGGTCGGGCGACGAGGTGACGATCTACACGTGCGCACAGACGCTTGCCAACTTTCAGGCCGGCCTCGCCAGCACGCTCGGTATTCCGCGAGAGCGTGTCCGCATCGTCAGCCCGTTTATCGGCGGTGGTTTCGGCTCCAAGTTGATCGTCCATGCCGACGGCGTGCTCGCCGCGCTCGCCGCAAGGGTGCTGCGCCGCCCCGTCAAGGTCGCGCTGACGCGGCAGCAGATGTTTGCCAATGCCGGTTATCGGGCGGAGATGATCCAGCAGGTGCGCCTCGGCGCGGACCGCGATGGGCGGCTGACGTCGATCGGCCATGATGTCTGGTCGGCGACCTCCGGCTTCGAGGAATTCTGTGAGCAGACCGCGGTCTTCACCCGCTCGCTTTATGCCGCGCCGAATCGGTTGACCCGCCACCGGCTCGTCCCGGTCGACCTCAATCGGGGCGAATGGATGCGCTCGCCCGGCGAGGCGCCGGGCATGCTCGCCTTTGAATCGGCGATGGATGAGCTCGCCGAAAAACTCGGTCTCGATCCGATCGAACTGAGGATCCGCAACGAGCCGACCGTGGATCCGGAACAGGGCGTGCCGTTTTCAACGCGTAACCTCGTCGCCTGCATGCAGGAAGGCGCGCGCCGCTTCGGCTGGGAACGCCGCAAGCCGACGCCAGGACGCATCCGCGAAGGCCGCAAGCTGATCGGTTACGGCATGGCGGCCGCCATTCGGCCGAATTATATCGGCGCGGGGACGGCCAGGGTGGCAATCGATGCGACCGGCCGCGTCACGGCTCGTCTCGACATGACCGATATCGGAACCGGCACCTACACCATCCTCACCCAGATCGCGGCGGAAAGCCTCGGGGTGCCGATCGCCGCGGTCAAGGTCGAACTCGGTGACAGCCGCTTCCCGCGCACGGCCGGTTCCGGCGGTTCCTGGGGGGCGGCGAGCGCGGGTTCGGCACTGCATCACGCCTGCAACGCGCTTAAGGAGAGAATCATGGAGGCGGCCCGATCCAGCGACCGCTCCCCACTTCGGGGTGCGAACGACGTCGCACCGATCTTCGTCGGCGGAGAGATCCGGGTCGGCGACCGTTCTGTGAGTTTGGCCGATTTCATCGGCAGAATTGCTCCCGACGGCATGGAGGGCACCGGTTCGGTCGCCGCCGGTCGCGACACGGAAAGCTACAGAGCCTACTCCCAGCACTCCTATGGAGCGCACTTCGCGGAAGTCGCGGTCGACAGCGACACGGGCGAGATCCGCATGCGCCGCATGCTGTCGGTGATCGGTGCGGGCCGCATCCTCAACCCCAAGACCGCCCGCTCGCAGATCCTCGGCGGCATGACCTGGGGCATTGGTGCTGCACTGATGGAGGAAACCGTGCTCGATCCCCGCTACGGCCACTTCGTCAACGGCGACCTCGCCGAGTATCATGTCCCCGTCAACGGTGACGTTGCAGACATGGAGGTCGTCTTTCTCGAGGAATACGACGACAAAGCCAATCCGCTCGGCGCCAAGGGACTCGGCGAACTCGGCGTCTGCGGCGCCGGGGCGGCGATCGCCAACGCCATCTACAACGCGACCGGTGTGCGCGTGCGCGAATTCCCGATCACCTTGGACAAGCTGCTCCCCGGCTTGCCAGTGAGTGCCATCTAAAGCGCGTCGCATTCAATTCGGGCCACGCGACGCGCTTTGAGTCTTTGTTCCCATGCGGGTCAGTTCGGTTCTCATAAATGGTGCCTTCGTCAGCTCACAAGTCTTCGAACTGGGCGAGGCCCGCCCCTGCTTCGGTGCGCAGCCGAGGCACTGACTTTCCGCTGGAGCTTCGTTTCTAACCCTCGCCCGAGGGCTACAGAGGCTGAGTGAGAGCAGACGCCCGCCGGCTGATGGATCAATGATTTTTTGGCGTCGTGGACGCCGGATGCATTTCGATGTCCCGGACAAGTCTCCCGGTAAAGCCAAGTCTGAAGCACAAGCCACAAGCGGTCATCGACCGCTCCGAGAGGGCGACAAGTGAAAACCCGCGATGGGCGATACCAGCCAACGCAATAGGAAGAGACACTCGATCGCTGCTTCAGCGCCTATTCCGCGACGGAGCTGCTCTCGGCAAAGGAAAGGATCGCCGCGTCGGCGATTTCGGCAAATCGAGCGCTTGGACCTTCGTGGCCGCTGCTTTGCTGGTGGAGCCGCGCACCTTCGATCAAAAGCAGCAGCGTGTCGCAAAGCAACTCGGCGTTTGCGACACGTGCCTTGCGGCAAAGCTCCAATACATGATCGCGCTGTGAATCCTTGAACTTCTTGATAACGGACCGGGCAGGATGATCCTCGTCCGTGAGTTGGACGGCGGCGCTCATCAGTTCGCAATTGCAGTCGTTGGCACCGAGATGATCGGCGATCCGGCGGACCCAATCCCTGAGCTGCGCCAAACCGTCGCCGGGGTGCGCTTCCTCGAGTTCCCGCCAGTAAGTATCCATCTCCATTCCCGCGTGCCGGAGGCATTCGACGATGAGGTCGTCCTTAGAGCTGAAATGGCGATAAAGCGTCATCTTGTTGCTGTTGGCAGCGTCGACGATGGCATCGACGCCAACGCCCCGGACACCATGCTTGCGGAACAATCCGCGGGCAGCATCGACAATGCGATCACGCGGGGAGCGACGCGATTGGCTGTCAGTTGTCATCAGGTTCGGCCGGCCGAATTGGTATCGAAGGCGGTTGCCCCTTGACGCTTTGTAACCGTTCTGTAACATGCGCCAATGTTACCGATCTGTAACATCTCGGCGGCGGGAGATCAAGGAGCGGCCGATCTTCTCGAACGCTTCCGGGCGCGACGGTAACCGCAAGAAATATTTCTAGCACGAATGTCACAATGTCGGTTGGCACGATCGTCAAACGTCTAATTAACGACGGTGCAAATCGCGATTTGCTGGTGCTGGAGGCTTACGATGGGCAAGCTGGACAGGCTGACGGCGGGAAAGCTTCTTGACCGGATGGTCCGAGTGTCGGTGACCGCGGACAAAGTCGATTTCGATGCCTTGGGGCCGCCCGCCTCTTCTCCTGCACATATCTCTAATGCGTTTACCCCGGTCGATGACCGGTCGGACCGCAGGCCATTGAGCGATGTCCATCAGACATTATCGATCGGCGAGGATCGCGGCAGTTCCGGTGTCGTACAAGGATCGATCCGGCCATGATCGAGTTCTTCATTCTCCGGCCGATTTTCGCCTCAGCGATCGCCATCGTCATGACGCTTGCGGGCGGCATTTGCTATTTCCTGCTTCCGGTCTCCCAATTTCCGGACATTACCCCGCCACAGATTGTCGTCGCCGCCAACTATCCGGGTGCCGGCGCTCAGGTGGTCGCCGATACGGTAACCACGCCGCTCGAACAGCAGATCAATGGCGTGCCGGGCATGCTCTACATGTCGTCCACGAGCTCCAATGACGGCTCCTCGAGGATCATCATCTCCTTCGATGTCGGCTACCCCATCGACGTCGCGGCGCTTGATGTGCAGAACCGCGTTTCGCAAGCAGCGTCCTCGCTTCCGGCCCTCGTCAATCAGAGCGGGGTCACGATCGCCAAGCAAATACCGAATTTCACCGTGCTGGTGAGCTTGGATTCTCCCGACGATTCCGTCGATTTCGCTTCCGTCAGCAACTATGCCTATCTGCAGATCCTCGACCCTCTCAAGCGCCTGCCGGGGGTCGGTGATGTCCAGCTCTTTGGCGAACGGCGTTATTCTATGCGCGTATGGCTCGATCCAGACCGCATGGCCAATCTGGGCATCACCGCCGTCGACGTGCAGAACGTCATCGCCGAGCAGAACGTCCAAGTCGCCGGCGGAAAGATCGGGCAATCTCCGGCGCCGGCGGGCACGCCCTTCGAGATGCAGATCAATGCGGTCGGACGCTTGAGCGACCCCCGGCAATTTGCCGATATAGTGCTGCGCGCCGACCCGGAGACCGGTGCGGCGATCAGGCTGCGCGACGTGGCCCGCGTCGAACTGGGCGCGCTGCTCTATTCGTCTTCCGTCAGCTTCAACGGCAAGCAAAGCGTCGTTTTGGCGGTGTTCCAGGCACCCGGTTCGAATGCGCTCGATCTTCAGAGCCGGGTCAAGGCAAAGATGGACGAGCTGTCGCAGCGCTTTCCGAAGGGCATCGCCTACCATATGTTCTATGACACCACGCGCTTCGTGTCCGCGGCGATGCAGGATGTCGTGATCACGCTGGTCGAGGCGCTGGCTCTCGTCATTGCCGTTGTCTTCATCTTCCTCCAGAACGTGCGCACGACGATTATCCCGACGATCGCCATTCCGGTGTCATTGATCGCGACGCTTGTCGTCATGTACCTGCTCGGCTTCTCGCTGAACATGCTGAGCCTGCTCGGAATGGTGCTCGCCATCGGCCTGGTGGTCGACGATGCCATCGTCGTCGTCGAGAACGTCGAACGGCAGCTTGAGTCCGGCCTGGCCCCCCTCGCGGCGACGCGCAAAGCGATGCAGGAGGTGACCGGACCAATCATCGCGACGACGGCCGTGCTTCTGGCCGTTTTCGTGCCGGTCGCCTTCATTCCGGGCGTCGCCGGCAGCCTTTACAATCAGTTCGCGCTGACGGTCGCGATATCGGTTGCGTTCTCGGCATTCAATTCGCTGACGCTCAGTCCGGCGCTCAGCGCCGCTTTCCTGCGTCATCGCGGCGCGCCGAAATTCGTGCTGTTCCGTTGGTTCAACACCGGTTTTCACTGGCTCGCGCACAGTTACGCACGGAGCATTGCCGGGCTCGTTCGGTGGCGTTGGGCCCTCTTCGGGCTCTTCTTGGCCGCCATCGGCTCTACCTACGCCTTGTGGCAGCGCATTCCCTCCACATTCCTGCCCGTCGAAGACCAGGGATATTTTTTCGTGGTCATCCAGCTCCCGGACGGCGCATCGGTAGAACGGACCGAAGCGGTCGCGAGGCAGTCGGAGGAAATACTCCGCGGCACGGCCGGCGTGGACTTCGTCGGCTCGGTGGTCGGCTTCAATTTCCTGAGTTTCGCGAGTCAGTCGAATTCCGCTGTTCAGTTCGCGGTCCTGAAGCCGTGGGATGAGCGGCCCCCTGAGCAGGGGGCGTCGGCGCTGCGCGAAGCGGTGCAGCCACTCCTGCTGCAGATTCCCGACGCCCTCGTGCTCGCCTTCGATCCGCCGTCGATACAAGGGCTCGGGGCGACGGGCGGCTTCGAATTCCAGCTCGAGGACCTGGGCGGTCACGGCAGCGTGGCGCTGAACGACGCCACGCAAGCCTTGATAGCCGAGGCGCGAAAGCGGCCGGAGATAAACCCGCACCAACTCTTCACTACGTTCAGCACGTCGAGCCCGCAATTCAACTATGATCTCGACCGTGACAAGGCAAAGCTCTTGGGTCTCAACCTGCCGGATATATTCAATACCCTGCAGATCTATTTCGGTTCGCTCTATGTCAACGACTTCAACCTGTTCGGCCGCACTTTCCGCGTCACATTGCAGGCCGATCAAGGCGCTCGCGCCAATCCTAATGACATTTCCCGGCTCTACGTGCGCAATTCGGCAGGCGACATGGTTCCGCTCGACACGCTCGGCTCCCTGAAACCAACCGTCGGCCCCGAAACCATTACCCACTACAACAACTATCCCTCGGCGCTCGTAAACGGCGCGGCGGCCCCGGGCTACAGTTCGAGCCAGGCGGTGGCGGCGATGGAGCGCGCCGCCGCGGCCAGTCTGCCGCGTGACTTCAGCTTCGAATGGACGGGCATCACCTATCAGGAAATCAGGGCGGGATCGATCGCCGCACTCGTCTTCGCACTGGCAATCGTCTTCTGCTTCCTGATCCTTGCGGCGCAGTATGAAAGCTGGTCGATGCCGTTCATGGTGCTGCTTTCGGTGCCGCTCGCTCTCCTGGGCGCGCTGCTCGCGTTATGGCTGCGCGCCATGCAGATCGACGTCTATTCGCAGATCGGCTTCGTGATGCTGGTTGGGCTTGCAGCAAAAAACGCCATTCTGATCGTCGAGTTCGCCAAGCGGCGGCGACAGGAGGGCTTGGACATCATCGGCGCTGCCGCCGAGGCGGCCCGCCTGCGGCTACGCCCGATTTTGATGACGGCATTCGCCTTCATTCTCGGCGTCGTCCCGCTGATGTACGCGACGGGCGCCGGCGCCGCCAGCCGACAGTCGATCGGCACGACGGTGTTTGGTGGCATGCTCATGGCAACCATCCTGACGCTTGTTTTCGTCCCGGTCTTCTATGCTGTCATAGAGCAGTGGCGGGAGGGGCTCGCGGTGAACGGGGCTGAGGAACGGCGGAAGCCCGAGGCGGCGGAATAGGGACTGGAGCTTGAAATGCGCGGTTTGAAACTTGGCTTTGCCGCAGCGGTCGCGATCGTCGCTCTAGCTGCGGCCTATTCATACACCGGCGGCAAGATTGAGTTCGACGGCGGCGACGCCGGGGCTGCGGTTGCTGCAGCACCGCCTGCCATGCCCGTCCCTGTCGCCGCGGTGGTCAAGAAGACGATCCCCATCTACCTCGAATATTCCGCGCGCACGGAGTCGATCCGCAACGTGACGCTGCGGGCCAAGGTCTCCGGTTATCTGCGGTCGCAGGAAATTCCGGATGGCGCCGACGTCAAGCAGGGCGACCTCCTCTACCGGATCGACGCGCGCGACTACGAGGCCGAGCTCGATCAGGCGAAAGCCCAGGTGCAACGCGACGAAGCTTCGCTTGCCTATCTTCGCTCCAATCTCACGCGTGGCAACGAACTTGCCACGACCGGCTACTTGGCGAAGGACACTTTCGACCAGCGCGAGAGCGCCGTGCGACAGGCGGAGGCGGCTCTCGCGATGTCGCGGGCGGCGGTGCGCACCGCCGAGATCAAGCTCGATTACACGGAAATCCGTGCGCCCTTTGCAGGGCGGCTCGGGCGAAACCTGGCTCCGGAGGGAACGCTAGTCAGTGACACTGCCGGCACGCCAATCAACAACCTCGTGCAACTTTCGCCGCTCTATGTCGAGTTCAATCCGAGCGAAGCTGAGCTCGCTGACATCCAGAAGGCGCGGGCAGCTGGGCCGGTTCAGGCCGAAGTGTTCCTGCCGGGCGATACCAAGCCGCGGTACCGTGGCGATCTCAGCTTCATTAACAATGCGGTCGAGCGCAGTACCGGCACGGTCGTGGCGCGCGCGACGATCGACAACACCGATCTCACATTGCTGCCCGGTCAATACGTCCGCGTCCGCCTGCACATCAGGGACGAACCGAACGTGCTGATGGTGCCAGAGACGGCCCTCGGATCGAGCCAACTCGGAAAATATGTCTATCTCGTCGGCAAGGGCAACGTCGTCGAGCACCGGCTGGTCTCCCTCGGCCCGAGCATTGAGGGCCTCGTCGGGCTGTCATCCGGTGTTTCGGAAGGCGATCAGGTGATTGCCGGGAACCTGCAAAAGATCTTTCCCGGCGCGCCTGTCAAACCGATACCGGCGAGCCCGGCGAAAAGGGTCGAAGAAGATTAATGAAAATGGCGCGGGTTCGGAGATAACGGAGGACCAAAGGGTGCAGGAGCGTTCTGGCGGCGGCCCGTCGCTCCGCATCGGTGCGCTTCCGACCGTCTCGACCCGCATCATGCCGGGCACCATGACGCTCTTCCTCGAGGAGAAGACCGATGGGCGGCGTCACAATCGTCACCGGCGAAAATGCGGTGCTGCTCGAACCATTGCGCCTCGGCGAAATCGTTCAAGCGGCAGACCAAAAGCCGGAATGCTACTGCACCAGCGGCCGCAGTGCCGCCTGCGTCTCTTTAAGCAACGGTAGATAGCGCTCCCGCCATCAGGAAGCGCCTGTCCACTCGACCGAAAATCATCGTGGGCTAACGCGTAATCCGAAAACCCGCCGGCGCGTGAATCGAAGCCGCCTCTTCGCTCGCGACATTGGAGACGGAGGCCCCTGGCGGACCCTTCCAGAGGCGGTTCAGCATCGTGCTGACGGCGGCGTCCGCTCCGGCGATCAAGGCGGTCACGGAGCCGTCGCTCTCATTGCGGACCCAGCCGTCGAGGCCGAGCCGTTCGGCCTCGTCGCGTGTCCAGGCGCGGAAGCACACGCCCTGCACTCTTCCGGTGATCCGGACCAAAACCGCTCTACGATCCTCCGCCATCGCCGTCTCCAATATCCGCTCCTTCGAATCTGGCGCATATGACCATGAAAGCAAGCGCGCGCGGCAAGATCACCGCCCGCTGTGCCGCGGCCCAATCCTCGTCCCAATTACGCGTTATTTGTCCACCCAATAAATTTTCTGGTTTTTGGGCTTGCAATTGCTGCGTTGCAGCATTATTGTATGACTTATCGATAGAGCACTCCTCCTCCCAGCTCTATCGTGGGATCGGCAACCCTCCTCCTCCCAGTTGCCGATCAGGATCGAAAGCCCGGCGTACCTCCTCCCACGCCGGGCTTTCTCTTTTTCGATCGCCCCCTCCCCGCCAGACATCTGCAATCGACGGCCAAACTACCGCCGCCCGGCGCAACGCGATAAGATTTCGGCAGGTGTCGGCAGCCGGCATGGGAACGTTTCGAGAAATGCGGCATCCAATCCGCGAAAGGAGGCGATCATGCCCATCGCAGAAACCCGTGATTTCCTCGAGCATCAGCCCTTATCGGAGCATCTCGAACGCTTCCGCGCGATCATGCAGGCGCACAACCGCAAGCTCTATCGCATTGCCCGGAGCATCGTCGGCAACAACAGCGACGCGGAAGACGTGCTGCAGGAGGCCTATGTCCGCGCCTTCACGCATCTTGAGGATTTTCGCGGCGACTCCACGCTCTCGACCTGGCTTGCCCGCATCGTCATCAACGAATCCCTCGGCCGCCTGCGCAAAAGGCGACGGCAGATGAAGCTCTCCGAGGCTGTGCGGCAGTCGCATCAGGCGGAGATCATCACATTCCCGCCGAATTCAGGCAGCAGCGATCCGGAAAAGACGATGGCACAGCGACAAATCCTCGATCTCGTCGAGAAGGCGACCGACCAACTTCCGGAAACCTACCGCACCGTGTTCGTGCTGCGCGTCATCGAGGGGCTCAATAACGAGGAAACCGCAACTCTGCTTGGCCTGCGCGCCGAAACCGTCCGCACCAGATTGCACCGGGCGCGGCACCTCCTCAAAGAGGAATTGGAACGGCAGATCGGCCCCATCCTGCTCGACGCCTTCCCCTTCGCAGGCAAACGGTGCCAGCGCCTCACCGAAGCGGTGCTCGCCCGGCTCGCGCGACGGCCAGGAGGATAATCGGGAACGTTTCTCGCCACGAAGCATCCAAAGCGTGTCCATCCACGCTTTGATCTTCGAAGGAAAGGAACATCTCATGACGATCCGACTTAAGAGCGCCGCCACGGTCATCGCCCTGCTATTCGCAGCCGGCGGGGCGCCCGCCGCCGACAAACCGACCGATCCACAGATTGCACACATCGCCTATACCGCAGGCGTGATCGACATCGAGGCGGCAAAGCAGGCCATCGCCATGTCCAAGAACCCGACCATCGTCGAATTCGCCGAGAGCATGGTGCGCGACCATGAGGCGGTGAACAAGCAGGCGCTCGACCTCGTCAAGAAGCTCAACGTCACGCCGGAAGACAACGACACCAGCAAGACCCTGTCGAAGGAGGCCGAGGCAAAGCGGCAGGAACTGGGCAAGCTTACCGGCGCCGAGTTCGACAAGGCCTATATCGACCACGAGATCGCCTACCATAAGCAGGTCAACAGCGCGGTCGAAACGCAGCTCATCCCGGCGGCCCAGAACGCCGAGCTCAAGAGCCTGCTGGAAACCGGGCTGAAACTGTTCCAAGGCCATCAGCAGCATGCCGAGCGTGTCGCAGCCGAACTGAAGTGAGCCCGCAATGCGTTCTATGGTTTTCTTCCCTTCGTTGCTTGGAGCGGCCGCCATTGCCGTTGCCGCTCAGGCAGAAACCATCCAGGTCACGGTTGATCGTCTCGTCTACACGCCAGCGGAAGTCGACGCCAAAGTCGGCGATGAGATCGAGTGGATCAACAAGGACGGGCTCGTCCACACCGCGACGGTGAAAGGGGGCTGGGAGGTGAACCTCCCGGCGAAGAAGTCAGGACGCCTTCTTCTGCAGGAGCCGGGCAGCTTCGATTATATCTGCCGCTACCACCCCAATATGAAGGGGCGCATTACCGTGCGGCCGTGATCCGGTGGCAGCCGGCGGACTTACTCCCGCCGGCCGCAATCCATTTCCTCAATGCAGACCAAGGAACTGTTTCAGCTCCGGCGTCTGCGGATGGGAAAAGACCTCTTCCGGCGGACCGATTTCATGGACGCGGCCCTGATGCATGAAGACGACGCGCGAGCAGACGTCGCGGGCAAACTTCATCTCATGCGTCACCATCAAGAGCGTCATGCCCTCGGCGGCAAGCTCGCGCACCACGGCGAGCACCTCCGCCACCAGTTCCGGGTCAAGCGCCGAGGTGATCTCGTCGCAGAGAAGCGCGATGGGCTGCATTGCGAGCGCGCGGGCGATCGCGACGCGCTGCTGCTGACCGCCCGAGAGCTCGTCCGGATAGGCGTCGAATTTCTCGCTGAGGCCGACGCGCTCCAGCATCTTGCGCGCCATCGCCTCGGCCTCCGGCTTCGGCGTCTTCTTCACGACGATCTGCGACAGCATCACGTTGCCGCCAACCGTCAGGTGCGGAAACAGGTTGAACTGCTGGAAGATCATCCCGACCTTCAGTCTCAGCGCCTTCAGATGCACTTCGTCGTTCATGAGCTGGGCGCCCGCAACCGAGATCGATCCCTCGCTGATCGTTTCGAGGCCGTTGATGCAGCGCAAGAGCGTCGATTTCCCCGAACCGCTCTTGCCGATGATGGCGATCACCTCGCCAGGCTCGACATCGAGATTGATGCCCTTCAAGACCTCGTTCGTCCCGTAGCTTTTGCGGACGTCAGTGATTTCGATGAGCGACATTGAGTTTCCTTTCGAGGATCTGGCTGCTCTTCGAGAGCGGCCAGCAGAGCGCGAAGTAGATAAGCGCCACGAGACCGTAGACGGTGAAGGGCTGGAAGGTGGCGTTGGTGACGACCGTGCCGGCCTTCGAAAGTTCGACGAAGCCGATGATCGAAGTCAGCGCCGTGCCCTTGATAACCTGGACCGAGAAGCCGACTGTCGGCGGCACGGCGATCCGCATCGCCTGCGGCAGGATCACGAAACGCATCTGCTGCAGACGCGCCATGCCGAGGCTGGCGGAGGCCTCCCATTGTCCCTTGGCGATCGCCTCGACGCAGCCGCGCCAGATCTCGCCGAGGAAGGCGGCGGACCAGAGGATGAGCGCCAGCCCCGCCGCAAGCCAGGCCGGAACGTCGATGCCGAAGAGGCCGAGGCCGAAGAAGGCGATGAAAAGCTGCATCAAGAGCGGCGTGCCCTGGAAGAGCTCGATATAATATTTCGCAAACCCCCGCAGCCATTTGCGCTTGCTGGTGCGAAGGAAGAGCAAGGCCAGCCCGACCATGCCGCCGCCGACGAAGGAGACGAGCGAAAGCACGATCGTCCAGCGGGTGGCAAGCAACAGGTTGCGCAGGATGTCCCAGATCGTGAACTCGATCATCGCGCCGCTCTCCTCGGGAAGATGAGCCAGCCGACCCCGCCGAGCACCTGGCGGAGCAGGATGGCTAGCAGCAGATAGACGGCGGTCGAGACGAAATAGGCCTCGAAGGCGCGGAAGGTGCGCGACTGGATGAAATTGGCGGCGAAGGTCAGGTCCTCGGCGGCAATCTGTGACACGACGGCGGAACCGAGCATGACGATGACGACCTGCGAGGACAGCGCCGGCCAGATGCGCTGAAGCGACGGCACTAGCACCACATGCCGGAAGGTTTCGAACGGCGTCATGGCGAGGCTCGCGCCCGCCTCGAATTGACCCCCGGGCGTCGCCTGGATGCCGGCGCGGATGATCTCTGAGCTATAGGCGCCGAGATTGACAACCATGGCCAGATTGGCGGCCTGCAGTTCGCTGAGCTGCAGGCCCAGCGACGGCAGGCCGAAGAAGATGAAGAAGAGCTGGATCAGGAAGGGCGTGTTGCGGATGAGCTCCACATAGGCGGCGACCACCGGCCTCAGCCAGACGGGGCCGAGTGCGCGCACCCAGGCGCAAATGATGCCGAGCGAGATGCCGGCCACGGCGCCGACGGCGATCAGTTGGATCGTGATGCCGATCCCTTTGACGATCGTCGGATAATATTCGAAGAGCCAGCCGAATTCGAATTGGTAATTCAATGGCACACTCCTGTTGGCAAGCGTCGGTGACGCCATCCCGCCTCTGCGGGACGGCGTCATGCGATCAGAGTTCGGCCGGCAGGTCCGTACCGAGCCACTTCTGGGCAATGGCGTTCAGGCTGCCATCAACCTTGGCGGCTGCGATGATGCCATTGACCTTTTCGAGCAGGGCCGGCTGTTCCTTGGAAAGGCCGATGTAGCAGGGCGAGTTCTTGATGAGGAACTTCAGTTCCGGACGCTTCGGCGGGTTCTTGGCGAGGATCGCAGCGGCGACGACGTTGCCGGTCGCCACCGCCTCGACCTGACCCGAGAGGAACGCCGAGATCGTGCCGTTGTTGTCCTCATAGCGCTTGATGACGGTGTCGGCCGGCGCGACCTTCGTCAGTTCCAGGTCCTCGACGGCGCCGCGGGTGACGCCGATGGTCTTGCCGGCAAGCTCTTCCGGCTTTGTCGCCGCAAAATCCGCCGGTGCGAAGACGCCGTTGTAGAAGGGCGCATAGGCGGTGGAGAAATCGATGACCTTTTCCCGGTCCGGGTTCTTGCCGAGGCTCGAGATAACGAGATCGACCTTGTTCGTCTGCAGGTAGGGAATGCGGTTGGCACTGGTGACCGGCACGAGCTCGACCTTTACGCCGAGCTTCTCGGCAATGAGATTCGCCATGTCGATATCGTAGCCGACCGGCGCCATGTCGGGGCCGACGCTGCCGAAGGGCGGGAAATCCTGCGGTACGGCGACGCGCAGCGTGCCGCGGGCCGTGATATCGCCGAGCGCATCGGCGTTTGCCACGGAGCCGAAGCCGATCGCGGCGGCCATTGCCGCCATGGCAACGAACAATCTTCTTGAAAGCATTGGGTCATTCTCCTCTGTTGGTTTGTGTCTTGGGTCTACGGGGTGCATTCGAGGCCGGCGGCAGCGAAAGCGAGTGCCGGAGATCGGCGAGCGGATCGGGGCGTCTCGTCAGATCGAGCCCGGTTTCCACCTCGTCCAGATGCTCGATGGCAAGCTCCGCCGCCTTCAGGAAGTCGCCCTCCTCCATTGCCGCGACGATGCGGCAATGGCCGAGATGCGACTGCATGGCATGGAACTCGGACTGGTAGATGAGTGAGATCAGGATCGTGCGCGCCGTCAGGTCGCGCAGGATCTCGACCAGGATGAAATTGCCGGAGAGCTCGGCGATACGGATGTGGAAGTCGCCCATCAGGCAGGTGAGCCGCTGCCGGTCGCCCGCCGCGATCGCTGCCTTTTCCTCGGCAAGATGTGCATGAAGCTTGTCCCGGCCCGCCTCTGTCAGGCGCTCCATGCTGCGCAACAACCCCGCCTCGACGACGCGGCGGGCGGCGTAGACGCTGACCGCCTCCTCGGCCGAGGGCTCCACCACGAACCAGCCGCGCCTCGGGCTTACCTTGACGATGCCGCGCTGCTCGAGCCGCATCATCGCCTCGCGCACCCGAGTGCGCGAGACGTTGAAGAGGCGCGCGACCTCGTTCTCGCTCAGCCGCGTGCCGGGGCGGATGCGTGCGGAGAGGATGCCGGAGACGACGGCCTCGTCGATGCTGGTCTGAACGTTCTTTGGTGGCGACAAATCTTGCATACAAGATGAGTAAGCAAGCCTTGTGCCAATATCGTCACCCGATGTTTATCAATGGCTTGCGTCGACGTCGCCGGCGTCAATGGCGATCGAATGGCCACGTGCTTATTTTTTCATCAGGATTGGAGGCTTGGTGGCAATGACGCAAAAGCAGGCAGAAGGCGGAGACTCTACCCCCCGCTCTGCGACTTGACTGCGTCTATAGGCGATTGCCTGCCCGTGCGACCGGCAGATCAATCCACATCATCACCGTCCGGCTTCGCCGCATTGTCGCGATTACCATAGACGATCTCGCGCTTGCCGACGTGGTTGGCCGGGCCGACGAGGCCTTCCTTCTCCATCCGCTCGACGAGCGAGGCGGCGCGGTTGTAGCCGATGCCCAGGCGCCGCTGGATATAGGAGGTCGAGCACTTCTTGTCGCGCAGCACCACCTTCACCGCCTGCTCGTAGAGCTCGTTCCCGTCTTCCGCGGCGATCGCGCCCTTGTCGAAGACGGCACCCTGATCCTCTTCCGCCTCTTCTTCCTCCTCGTCGGCCGTTACGGTTTCGAGATATTCCGGCCGGCCTTGAGTCTTCAGATGCGCGACCACATGCTCGACCTCCAGATCGGAGACGAAGGGCCCATGAACGCGGGCGATGCGACCGCCACCGGCCATGTGCAGCATGTCGCCCTGCCCGAGAAGCTGTTCCGCACCCTGTTCGCCGAGGATGGTGCGGCTGTCGATCTTCGACGTCACCTGGAAGGAGATGCGGGTCGGGAAGTTCGCCTTGATCGTGCCGGTGATGACGTCGACCGACGGACGCTGCGTCGCCATGATCAGGTGGATGCCGGCGGCGCGCGCCATCTGCGCTAGCCGCTGAATCGCCCCTTCGATCTCCTTGCCGGCGACCATCATCAGGTCGGCCATCTCGTCGACAATGACGACGATATAGGGCATCGGCGAGAGATCCATTTCCTGCTGCTCGAACAGCGGCTCGCCGGTGCCCTTCTCGAAGCCCGTCTGCACCGTTGCCAGGATCGGCTCGCCCTTCTCGCGCGCGGCTGCGGCCCGCTGATTGTAACCGTCGATGTTGCGGACGCCGAGCCGCGACATCTTGCGGTAGCGGTCCTCCATCTCGCGCACTGCCCATTTGAGCGCCATCACCGCCTTCTTCGGATCGGTAACCACCGGCGTCAGGAGATGCGGGATGCCGTCATAGACGGAGAGCTCGAGCATCTTCGGATCGACCATGATCAGCCGGCATTCTTCCGGCTTTAGCCGGTAGAGGAGCGACAGAATCATGGTGTTGATCGCCACCGACTTGCCCGAGCCGGTGGTGCCGGCAACAAGCAGATGCGGCATCTTCGCAAGCTCGGCGATCACCGGCTCGCCGCCGATCGTCTTGCCGAGGCAGAGCGCTAGCTTGCAGCCGGTCTTCAGGAAATCGTCGGATTCGATCAGCTCGCGGAAATAGACGGTTTCGCGCGTCGCGTTCGGCAGCTCGATGCCGATGACGTTTCGGCCAGGCACCACCGCGACGCGGGCGGAGAGCGCCGACATCGACCGGGCAATGTCGTCGGCAAGACCGATGACACGGGAGGATTTGACGCCGGGCGCCGGCTCGAATTCGTAGAGTGTCACGACCGGGCCAGGACGGACATGGATGATCTCGCCTTTGACGCCGAAATCTTCGAGCACGCTCTCGAGAAGCCCGGCATTCTGCTCGAGCTGCTCCTGCGTCATGAAGAAGCCTTGGCCCTGCGGCGGCTCCTGCAACAGCTCCTTGGCGGGGAACTCATAGGTGTCGGCTGGCTGGCGCTTCTCGGTCGTTCCGATGGGCGGGAGAGCCGAGGCGGAGCGTTGCACGACGGCGGGCATGGTGATCGCCGCCTTCGTCACCGGCGCTTCGGGAGGCCGCTCATTTGCGGGCGCGACGACGGGCTGAACAGGCTCGACCGGCATTGCAGCCGGCGCCTCCATAGGCGCAACGGCCTCTGTGGCAACCTCTTGCGACGGGGCGACAGCAGGCGCGACGGCGGCCGGCGCGGCGCGGCGGCACTCTACCACCCGGAAAAGCGATGTGATTGCCGTCGGCGGCAGCGCGGGGATTTCGATCGGCTTTTGAGCGACGGGTTTCGGCGCGGGCGCCACCGGCACCGGGGCTTTCACGACTACCGTAGCAGGCATCCCGTTCTCGGATGCGGCGGGCGTGGCAGCAGGCGCTGGAGGAGTGGCCACGTGGAGCGGCATGAATTCGAAGAAGGCATAGTCGGAAAGGTAAGAGAGCCGGGCGTCCGCCCGATCATCCGCACCGATATCGGAAACGGCATCGGCGGTTGTGGCCAGGACCTCGGGCAGCAGTTGCACGGCCGCCTCGCCGTCCATCACGGGCGCCGGGGGCGGTCCGATGACCGGCTCGTCCTTCAATACGATCGGCGCGGATGCAATGGCGGGCTCGGAATTGGGATCGCGGCTTTGTGCAGCACTCCAGCTCGGGAGCTGCTGCACCAAGACACGCAGGAGCTCGGAGGGGCTGTAGGACGAGACTTCTTGCTCGACAACAGGCGCCGCTTCGGTCGGAGCCGCTTCGGCTACAATCGGCTCGACCATCTCCTGCGCGGGAGCTTCCATCTCCTCGGACTCCGTCTCACTCTCGTCCACCGAAGGCGCACGGCGCTTCATGAATTCGCGCTCGGGCGTGCGGGTGAAGCGGACATTGGGCGACAGGAAGAAGTGGCTCTCCCAGCTCGGTCCGTCGCCTTGGCCGGTGATCTCGGCAAGGGTCGGAAGCGGATCGCGCGTGGACGCAACGACCTGAGCCGGCGCATAGGCCGAGCCGTGGCCGTAAAGGCGGGCGGCGCGTCCCACATAGCCCGCGTCATCGGCCTGCGGGATGGCGGCTCGCCGCGGCGCTTCCGGCGCCTCGAACAGGTGGTCGTGACCGGCAGCATGCGTTGCCTGCGCATGCGCGGCCGCCGGCGTAACCGGATGCGGATCCTCGAAGTCATCCGCTTGGTTTGCCTCATGCAAAACTGCCGTCGAGAAATTTGTCCGGGGAATACGCATGGCCTTGAAACTCGAAATTCATCATCGAAGGGGCTGTCTCTAGCGAATAGGAAATGAAGGTTAACAACTCCCTTCCGGGCGCCTCGCCGGATGGCGGTCGGGGACGGCGGGAGAGCCCTGCCGAGGGACATTGCGGCCCGGACATCCAAGGCTTTCGGGGCTTCCGCTCGCGCGTTTCGGCACCGTTCAATTTCTGTTTCAAACGAGGAAAAACATCACGGATCCTCCGCTCGCCGGAACTGCGGCGCCCGCCTCTCTCCATCGTGCAGCGTCGCGCCGCTTTAGGAAGAGAATGCTAATTTAGATAGGCGATTGCATTGGTGTGCGATAAAGTTGGTCCGGGCCGTTGGATCTCCCACTCTCGAAGAGGGCGGTACCCATGTTGGTAAATCAATGGAACAGAGACTAGCCGCAGTCCTGGCGGCCGATATGGCAGGCTTTAGTCGGCTGATGGAGGCCGACGAAGCAGGCACCATCGCCCGCCTCAGAACGCATCGGATTGAATTGATCGATCCCGCCATTGCAAAAAACAAGGGCCGGATCATCAAGACTACGGGCGACGGCATGCTTGTTGAGTTCCAGAGCGTGACCGACGCGGTGAAGTGCGCTGTGGAAATTCAGCAGCGTATGAAGCGGCGCAATGCGGATGTGCCTCAGGATCGGCGGATCGAATTCAGGATCGGCATCAATCTCGGCGACATCATCTTTGACGACGACGACATCTTTGGCGACGGCGTGAATGTCGCCGCTCGCATAGAGCAACTGGCCGACGTCGGCGGTATCTGCGTCACGGCTGCGGTGGCGACGCAAATTGCCGACCGTCTCGAAGTCTTCATCGAGGACTTGGGCGAAAAGACGCTGAAGAACATCAGCCGTCCTGTGCATCTTTTTCGCGTCGGGATCGAGGGCTCCGTCCTGCCGCCTTCATCGGAAGAGGCGGACTCGAAGCGAACGGTCGCCAAACCATCGATCGTGGTGCTGCCGTTCGACAACATGAGCGGTGATCCCGACCAGGAGTTTTTCGCGGATGGTCTGACCGAAGACATCATCACTGAGCTGTCCCGTCGCCATGAGCTCTTCGTCATCTCCCGCAACTCCAGTTTCGTCTACAAGAACCGGCCCGTGAACGTACGTGAAGTGGCCGAGAAGCTCGGCGCCCAATACCTGGTGGAGGGCAGCGTCCGAAAGAGTGGCGACCGGGTCCGCGTGACGGTCCAGCTCATCGACGCGATCAACGATGCTCATGTCTGGGCCGATAAATTCGACCGGCGATTGGACGATATTTTCGCCATCCAGGACGAGGTGACAGCGGCTATAGCGGCCACTCTCCCGGGGCGCGTCGAAGCGGCCCAGCGAGATCATCTCGGCCGCACGAAACCGGCAAACATGGCCGCATACGAGTGCGCGCTTGCAGCCAAGGTGCTGCACCACCGCAGCACCGCTGCGGATAATGAGCAGGCCCAGTTCCTGATAGATCGGGCGGTCGCGCTCGACCCCGGTTATGCCCATGCCCATGCCTGGCGGGCCTGCATCCTCGGGCAAGCGTGGGTCCACGGCTGGTGTGAGGACAAGGACGCGGTCTGGGCCGAAATCATTGCCGAGTTGGAGCGGGCACTGGCGCTCGACGACAACGATGCCGACGTGCACCGCATCCTCGCCGCGGTCCACGTGAACAACAATGCGCTGACGACGGCACGTTATCACCAGGAGCGTGCCCTTGCCCTGAACCCGAATTACGACTTGGTCGTGGTTCAGCAGGGCGAGCTTCTGACGTGGCTTGGGCGGCCGGAAGAGGGGATCGAGTGGATCCGCAAGGCGATGCGGCTCAATCCCCATCACCCCGAAAGATTTTGGAGCCACCTCGGAAAGGCGCATTTCGCCGCGCGACAATACGGTGAGGCGATCGAGGCATTCATGCACCTGACCGCCATGGACCACGTCCAGCACGCGTTCGTCGCGGCCTGCTACGGCTGGCTCGGTGACGCCATTGCTGCTTCTGCCCATATGGAGAAGGTGAGAGCGCTCGCCCCTGAATTCGGCATCGAATCCTTCCTCGCCACGCTGCACTACGCTCAGGAGTCCGACGTGGAACATCTCCGCGAAGGGCTTGTCAAAGCGGGAGCGACTGAAGGCTCGCCGGCAGCGACCGACGTCGCAGCGCAGTAGCGCGCTCTGCGGGGAACCCACAAATCGCACGCGACAGCGGTCGTTGCGCGAGCTTTTCGCCGTCAATGTGCGACTTGTGAAGCTGCCGACATCAATTCTTCGGGATCGAGCGCCTGGCACACATTCCAGGCTTCCTCTTCAACTTCTGTGAAGCTCCAGCGCACCACACCTTCTCGATCGAGCAGGAAATGGCCGACAAGCTGCATATGGCCGGGTATCCTCACCTGCTGATCGGCTTCGGTTAATTCGTATCCATCCTTCTCGTTGAGAAGGTCGGCCGCTGTGGCCGGATCCATCGGTTCAGGCAGCTCCCCCGGCCGGTCGACCCGCATTGTCTTGACCACGTCCATTCCGACCTTGTACGGCCAGTCGGTCTCATTTTCCGTGAACTCGAGGAGGGGTAAGCCGAAGGCGCGATGCGAAGCTCGCCCCGGGTCGGATGCGGCAAGGAGACCGGGTATTGGATGATAACAAAAATAGAGTCGCGCGCGTTCGACCGGGGTGTTTACTACCGCGAGAGATTCGATGCCTTTCTCACGTAGGAACGGGTTGAGCTGCGCCATTGCCGCGACATGGCGCCGGCAGAAGGGACACATCAGACCGCGAAACAAACCGATCAACAACGGGCTGCGGCCGCGAAAATCGTCAAGCGCGATCTTGCCGTCGCGTGAGATCGCATCCAGCACAAGGTTCGGGACCCGGTCGCCCGGTTGTAACGGATGGTCAACATGAAGCGTAGACATGGACAACCCTCCTCGCTTCAGGGATCGATCGAGAAAAGGCAGCACGACAAATGCTTCGAGGCCGAGACTAAGCGTTGCAAGGTCTGACCTCTCGTCTAACCGTGCAGCCAGGATCCGACCTGAGAATGGCCTCACATTGGCCCACGAGCAAGCGATAAACAGCGAATCGTGATCCGCGCTATGGGACCACACGGCGGCGAGGCCAAATGGACTTCCGACCGCGCATTGCTCACATTGGCGCACGGATGTCCGTGTCGAACGAATAAGTCGTGAGACGTTCCTCGAAGTTCTTCGGATCCACCGTAATGAACTGCGATTGGAGCGGAAGCCCCGTGTCCTTGTTTATCCACGTCCTGACCTGCAGCTTGGAACCGTAGTCGCGTAGATCATAGATATAGAGCAACGTCGAAACACCGTTCACAATCTCATCACGAAGCTTATGGCAATTCGAGACAGCATCGGGTGTGAACTCACGCTGGTTAATGCTCCACGGGCCTTCCTCCCAACGAGAGTATTCCGACCAATCGACGAGGATGACCTCCTGGGTTCCAAAGTTGTTGGAGCCGTCATTGATCCAATGGTTGATAAGCCGTGCTTGCTTGGCGGCATTTAGGTCGCGAATGAGCGTGTGAATGGGTTTACACCCCAGATCTTCTGCAAATGCAGGCGTGGCGAGGGACCATACCCCGATTGAAAGAACAAGACAAAGCCGCATGGTCTTTTCGTCCACTTGGGTTGGTGAGAATTTCGTGCCCTTACAGCGGTTGACGTGTCGTGGCGCTGAAAACGTTACTGCTGAAGTCCTCGGATGCGTTCGTAGCGAACGATGTATTCGTTGGCGGTGCCTTCGTCGTAGATCTTGGCGAGCGTCGCCTCGAGATCGGGCGAATAGAGTGCGCTCCACACGTCCACCTGCTCGTCACCCTTCTTGGTCGTCTGCCGAACCTTTCAGACCTTGTACTTGCAATTCTCCAGCTTGAAGGTTTCCTGTCCCGTTACGTCAAGCTCGAATGACCATTGCGTATTGGCCGGCTCGTCAGGATTTAGAGGGACGAACGAGATCTCATGCCGTGCACCCTTCTTGAGGGGAAAAAGGTTCTTCAGATCGGACAAGGCGTAAAGCGCCTGCTGCGAACCTGCGCCCATGCGCGACAAATCGATCAGCCCTCGATACGAAAACACGGTTTGTCCGGTGGGTGAACCATACCTGTTTGTGATCTTGACGATCGGTCCATAGTGCTTGCGGAACTCGCTTTGTGCATCGACCTGCAGCAGCATGAAACCCTTTTCGGCAGTGGCTGCAGTCGGGCACTCGGCTGCTTGGGCCGCTCCTGCCACCAACGTAGCGACTAGAGTGAAGGCGAGGCGTCTTGGGCACATGGATTTCCCTTGGCAATCGTGAAAAGGCTGTTGCGAAAGTTGCGTGGCTCTTATTCTGGTGGTGCGAGGCCGCACAATCGTTCTCGCTTGCACTCGTACTCGGTTCCTGTCCCGCTCTGCGGTGCTAGATCCAAGTTGACGGATACTCTCCTGTTTTCGACCTCGCAAGCACTGGTTGTGACGTAATCTACAATTGTAAGAGGGTCGACGGACGTCGCTCCCTTCGCGCGCCAAGGCTGCTGGTTAGGCGAGCCGCTGATCGGTCCGCAGATTGAATCCCCGACCGGCGCCCTTGTCGATCGCACCGCCCCTCAAACATTCTCTGGCGTGATCGGTGCCTTCAGCTTGGACGGGCGGGCGAGCCGCGCCTGAGCGCATTTTTGAAGTCGCGCCGGAGGCTCGGTAATCATCCTGGCCTAAGCCCCTCGCTGCAGCCGCTCCACGCCCGCGGATCCAGCCGGTTCCACCAGCCTCGCGTTTCCACGTGCCGCAGGTTACTTACTCTCGCCTTAGTCAGCCTCTAAGGCGGTCCCTTGTGCATCGCAACATAACACGAAGGCAGTCACCCTTGGCTGCTAACAAGGAGTGATTGCTTATGGCTGAGCACACTTCCCGCGGAAGCCGGATCGATTGTTTGGATGGGCTTCGAGGCCTGGCATCCCTCTGGGTGATGATCGGTCATGCTCTGTTGCTGACGGGCTGGCGGCTGCCGGTGTTGTCGGAACCTGATCTCGGTGTCGATCTTTTCATCATGCTTTCCGGCTTCCTGATGGTGTTCCACTATCGGCTGCGCGCCGCCCAGGAACCTTGGGAACTGACCTCGACCTGGCGCAACTTCTGGATCCGGCGATTTCTCAGGATCGCGCCGCTCTACTACCTTCTTCTGGCCGTCGCCTTCATGCTCGGCCCATGGCTGTTCGAATCGCGAATGGTGATCGACACCTTCCTCGATAGAACGCCGCAATCGCCCGCACGCTACCTCGACAACGGACTGACGAACGGGCTGATGCATTTGAGCTTTCTTTTCGGCCTCTCGCCCGACTATGCCTACCGGACTCCGCTGCCGGACTGGAGCATAGGCCTCGAAATGCAGTTCTATGCGGCCTTTCCCTTCGTCATGCTTCTGTTCAAGAGAAGCGGCCGGCTTAAGGGTGCGCTCGTCACATCCGTTATCGCCAGCGCGATCGTCGCGACGGCCGGGCTGTTGGGGATACGCTTTCCGATGCCGGCCTTCCTGCCGCTGAAGATGCACATTTTCCTTTGCGGAATGCTGTTGGCGCTCGGCCTGGAGGCGGAGAGATCGAAGGCTTTCCTCTACGGCGCAGCCGCCCTGGCGCTTGTTCTTCTGCCGATCGGCGGCGACGTGACGGCGATGAAGATGCTGATGCGGGTGATGCTTGTCGCCGTCTTCTTCGCCCTGCTCCATCATCGCTTCTTCGGCGACGCACTGGGTGGCGGACTGAGTGCTCTATCCTCCGCGCTCGGCAATCGATTCGTTCATTGGCTGGGGGAACTATCATTCGGAGCCTATCTCTGGCATCTCATCTTCCTGCAGCCGCTTGCCGCCTATTTCATTAGCGCTTTCGGTGACATGATGACCCCGCCTGCACGCTTCGCCGTGGTCACCGCAATTCTCGTACCCTTGGTCTACATGGCTGCCTGCGCGACTTTTTTCGCAGTCGAAAAGCCTGGGCAGAGGCTTGCCAAGCGTCTGATCGACAGGAGAAAAGCGCAGCCGGTGGAGGCGTGACTTCGTCGCGCGGCCAGCTCAGAGATTCTCCGGCGTGATCGTCAGGAAGCGCACCGGCTCGGGGCTTACCTCGAGTTCAATGAGACCAAGGGGCTTAAGCGTCAGGTCGATCGACCGGCGCGCCTGGATCTCCGGCGCCTGATCGAGCACGATCGACATGACGCCCTCCCGGAGAGCATTGCGAGACTGCTCGGAAAGCTCGTGACCAACCCAGAAGACCCAACGCTGCGCGTGGTCTTTCAGGACGGAGGCAACCGACCGGTTGTCGCCGCCGGCAGTGTAAAGGCCGATGACCGCGGGGTCATCCCGAAGTGCGTCGCGCAGGAGCTCCATCGAGTTGATGTCGTCGTCATAGTCGAACATCACTTGGCTGAAGAGATGATCGCCATCGTGCCCGGCGAGGTAGTCCGAGAAGCCGCGGATCCGTTCCTTGTGGTTCTCATAGGCGCCGCTGTGGCAAAGCGCGACAAAGGTGCCCGGCCGATCCCTTTGCATGCGCGACATGTAATAGGCGGCAGTCCGGCCGGCGGCATAGTTGTCGATGCCGATATAGGCGAGTTCCGGGGCGGGACGCGTCATGATCTGCACGACCGGCGTGCCGTGGCTTGCGACTATTCTCAGGCTCGCCACCACATCCGGATGGTCCGGCGCCACGACGATCAATGCGGAGCGCCGGACCGCCGGATTGGCGATGTAATGGGCGAACTCAACCGGATCGTTCTCGCGCGCGAAGGTGCGGTGGACGACGATGCTCTTGTCGAGCAGGGCGGCGATCCGCTCGAAGGCGTGGTTCAGGCGCGAGTAGAAGCTCGTTTCGGGCCGAACCAGGATGACCTCGATCCTGATCAGCCCCCGATGCGCTTCCGGCATCCTGTGCCGATAGTCGAGCTTCCTGACTGCCAGAAAGACCTTCTCGACCGTTTCCGGGCGCACGCCGCCGCGACCGTTGACGACGCGCTCGACGGTCGCGGTGCCGACGCCGGCTTCTTTCGCGACATCCTTCAAGGTCACTTTGACCACGCACAGCCCTCCCGCGAAACCGCCATTTCGCAGCCAGCATCTGTGATTGATCAAATTTGATCAAGGAAGACTTAGAGCGCCGCGCTGCCCAGCGCTATCCTGTGCCTCGTCTCGGGGGAAAACCGGAACGGCGCGAACAAGGACCGCCCGCTTGAGAGCGAAAAGCGGGTCGGCGGCAAGGAGGAGCACTCATGAAGATCGCACTCGACCCCTATATGCATCGCCATCTCAGCCTCCGCGATCTGTGTCGGAAGGCGGCGGAGCTCGGCTACGACTATATCGAGCTTTCGCCGCGCGACGATTTCCTGCCCTGGTGGGCGCGACCGCGCGCGCACAAGGAGAGGATCGCCGAGTTCAAGTCGGCGCTGAAGGACTATGGGGTTCAGCTCGCCTCGATCCTGCCGATGTACCGCTGGGCGAGCCCGCACGAGGACGAGCGCCAGGCCGCCGTCCGCTACTGGAAGGAAGCAATCCAGATCGCCGTTGAGATGGGCTGCGACACGATGAATTCGGAATTCGGCCGTGGCCCCTCGCCCGACCGCAGCCACCGCTCCAACTGCTGCGGCGGCATGCACACCCACGAGCACAGCGAGGCAGCCTGGTGGCGCTCGATGGAAGAACTCGTGCCGGTCTTCGAAAAGGAAGGCGTGACGCTCAACATGGAGCCACATCCCGAGGACTGGTGCGAGACGCTGCATCCGGCGATCGACATGCTGAAGACGATCGGCTCGAAGAACGTCAAGTTTCTCTATTGCGCGCCGCATACCTTCTATTTCGGCGACGACATGGCGAAGATGATCCGCGATGCCGGCCCGCTGATCGCCCATGTCCATGTGGCCGACACCTATAACCACAAGGCGTCGTCCGGCCTGCGCTACATCATCAATCCGCCGGGCGCCAAGGTGACGATCCACCAGCACATGGACATGTACCAGGGCGAGATCAACTGGGACGTCTTCTTCTCCTCGCTTGCCGAAGTCGGCTTCGACGGCATCGTCACGGCCTGCGTCTTCGGCTGGGAGGATCGCGCCGACGAGTCCGGCCGCTTCATGCGCTCGGAAATCCAGAGATACGTTGACAAATACTGGCCGGCAAAACGCGCGTAAGCTGCGCCTTACGCAATTAGGACAACACCCGTGACAATCACAATTACGACGGCCCCATGCTGCTGGGGCGTGGATGACGTCAAGAACCCGAACCTGCCCGCCTGGGAGCGGGTCTTCGACGAGGCGGGCGCCGCCGGCTATGGTGGCCTGGAACTCGGCCCCTATGGCTATGTGCCGCTCGATTCCGAACGCGTCGCCAAGGCGCTGCAGGAGCGCAAGCTCTTCATCGTCGCCGGCACGATCTTCGACGACCTCGTCTCGCCGGAGAATCGCGAGAATCTTCTCCGCAAGACCGACGAAATCTGCGCCGTTACGACCAAACTGCCGCAGCCCGAGCAAGTGCCCGGCCAGCGCTTCAAGACACCGTATCTGACGGTGATGGACTGGGGCCACGACGAGCGCGATTTTGCCGCTAGCCACTCCGACAGAGCACCTCGGCTCTCGGACGAAGAGTGGCGCGGCATGGCCGCCAACATCAAGGCCATCGCCGAGCTTGCGACGAGCAAATATGGCGTACGCGCCGTCATACATCCGCATGCCGGCGGCTATATCGAGTTCGCCGATGAGATCGAGCGGATCGCAAGGGACGTGCCGGCGGAAGTCGCGGGCTTCTGCATCGACACGGGCCACACCTACTACGCCGGCATGGACCCGATCGACACGCTCCGGAAATATGCCGACCGGCTCGACTACGTGCACTTCAAGGATATCGACGAAAAGGTCTTCCGCCGCGTGCTCGGCGAGAGGATTCGCTTCTTCGAGGCCTGCGCTCAAGGCGTGATGTGCCCGATCGGCCGCGGCGTCATCGACTATCCGGCGGTTAAGCGAGCACTCGAGGAAATCGGCTATCACGGCTTCATCACGGTCGAGCAGGAGCGCGATCCTCTAAGCGTCGCCGGCAGTCTCGCGGACGTGAAGGAAAGCCGCGACTATCTGCGCTCGGCTGGTTTTTAGATCGCGGAACTCAGGAACACCACAATGTCAGAGAAGAAGAGAAAGCCGATCCGCTGGGGCATGGTCGGGGGCGGACGCGGCAGCCAGATCGGCTACATCCATCGCTCCGCTGCGCTTCGAGACGAGACTTTCGAGCTCGCTGCCGGCGCTTTCGATCTCGACCCTGAACGCGGCCGCGCCTTCGGCGTCGATCTGGGGCTCGGCGAGGCGCGCAGCTATCCGGATTACCGGACCATGTTCACCGAGGAAGCGAAGCGGCCAGACGGCATTAAGGCGGTTTCCATCGCCACGCCCAACAACACCCATTTCACCATCTGCAAGGCCGCCCTCGAGCATGGCCTCCACGTCGTCTGCGAAAAGCCGCTCTGCTTCACCGTCACTGAGGCGAAGGAGCTGAAAGCGCTTGCCGAAGCACGCGGCCTCATCGTCGGCGTCACCTATGGCTATGCTGGCCACCAGATGATCGAACAGGCGCGCGCCATGGTGAAGAACGGCGATGTCGGCGAAATCCGCATCGTCAATCTGCAATTCGCCCACGGCTTCCACAGTGCCCCGGTCGAGGAGCAGAACCCGTCCACGCGCTGGCGTGTCGACCCGAAATTCGCCGGCCCAAGTTATGTGCTCGGCGACGTCGGCACGCACCCGATCTATATTTCCGAAGTCATCCTGCCGCATCTGAAGATCAAGCGGCTGATGTGCGTGCGCCAGAGCTTCGTCAAGAGCCGCGCGCCGCTCGAGGACAATGCAATCACGCTGATGGAATACGACAACGGCGCCGTCGCCAATGTCTGGTCGAGCGCCGTCAATGCCGGCTCGATGCACGGCCAGAAGGTCCGCATCGTCGGCTCGAAAGCGAGCATCGAGTGGTGGGACGAGCGGCCGAACCAGCTCTCCTATGAGATCCAGGGGGAGCCGGTTCGCATCCTCGAACGCGGCATGGATTATCTCTACCCGGAAGCCCGCCTCGACGACCGCATCGGCGGCGGCCACCCGGAGGGCCTGTTCGAGGCCTGGGCCAATCTCTACCGTCGCTTCGCTCTCGCGATCAACGGCAACCGCGGGCTCGCGCCGGAAGGCATCGAGAACCTCTGCTTTCCAGGCATCGATGCGGGCCTCGAAGGTGTCCGCTGGGTTGAGACTTGTGTTCGCTCGGCGGACCAGGGTGGGATTTGGGTCGATTACGAGTAAAAGGTGTCGGGCGGTTTTCCGCCCGTACTTCCCCCTCACCCGGCCTGCCCGCCACCTTTCTCCCCGCGTGCGGGGAGAGGGCTACTGCATGTTTCCTTAAATCGTACCCGATTTAAGGACAAAAACATGCAGCAATTCAAAGTCCTACAGCGTCCTTTGTGCGTCTGAAAGGACGCACGGCGCTGTAGGGTGAGGGGCAAATCACATGCCGCGACAGCTACGACTTTTGGTTCGCCACAAAGGTGGCGTACCACTTCGCCAGCATCGACACGGCTTCCTTGAGGAAAGCCGGGTGGGTACCCGGCAGGAACTCGATCTTGGGCGCTTTACCGTCGAGCCTCAGCCGCGCGAACACCCGCCCCGCCTCATCTTTCAGCTCCTCCGGCTTCTCCGGCTCCGGCTTATCGTTCTGCGACAGGCGGTTGAAGACGAGCTGAAAGCGCTGGTCGGTCTCGGCGGCGCGGAAGCGAGACGAGGCAATCTCATCCTCGGCTTGCGCCCGCGCCTCCTCCCCTTCAAGCAGCGTGCCGATCGCCATCCAGCGCTCGCGGCCGGCCTTCGGCGCCGGACCGATGGCGCGAGCTATATGATGCGGGACGCTGTCGGCCACCTGCAGGAGGCGCGACAATTCGCTCTTCTGCACGGCGAGCGCATCGCCGATCACCTTGCGGTCGAAGCCGCGGGCGACGAGTGCGGAAGCAAAAAGCGCCCGTTCGATGAAGGAAAGATTGCGCCGCTCGGCGTTCTCCTTGCCCTGGGCGAGTACCAGTTCGTCGTCCGTCAGCGGCCGGACGATCGCCTTTACCTGGAGTTCGAGCCGGCGCACCGCTTTCAGGCGACGATGGCCGTAGGCGGTCTGGTAATGGCCCTGCTTCACCGGGTGCGGACGGACGAGGATCGGCGATTGCTGGCCGTTTTCGCGAATGCTCTCGACGAGCGCCAGGAAGTCCGGATCGTCGACCTCCCCGTCGGTCAGCCGGTCCTCGACGAAGGAAGCCTCGACAAGGGCGGGATCGAGCGAGACAACGCGCTCGCCCTGGGTCAGCGCCTCTCGGAGCGCGCGCGCCTCCTCGGCCTCGCGCGTGATGCTGCCGAGCGAAAGCCCCATGGCCTTGACTGCGCCGGATGCGGCCCGGGGCGCGTTCGGCGCGGGCTGGTTGTTGACAGGTGTCAACGCGTCAGGCTGGTCCGCCGAGGCTTGCGGGGCGGATGCAGGCGCGCCTCCCATGAAGAGCGCGCGCAATTCGTTCTTCCGGTTGTTGCCCGCCATGTCTTAGCGCCCCCAGGCCGCGTGAATGAGAGCCTCGATCTCGCCGTTGACGGCGTTGAGCGACTCGATCGCCCGGTCGTAGGTCGCGCGGGTGAAGTTCTCGCGGCCGACCTCGTAGAGCGTCTGCTTAGTGAGACCCGCATCGGAAATCGCCGTGGACTTCACCATGGCAGAGGTCAGCACGCGATCGCCGAAGAGCGAGCGCATGAAGCCGACGATCTGCGCCTGCGGCCCGTCATTGGGCTCGAAGCGGGTGACGAGATAGCGCAGGAAATCGAAATTGAGCTCGCCGCCGGCCTCGCGAACGACGCTCAGGAGGTCCGAGGTCATGTAGAGGAACTGGTTCATCGAGGCGACGTCGAGCATCTGCGGATGCACGGTGACGATGACCGAGGTCGAGGCGCAGAGCGCCGAGAGCGTCAGATAGCCGAGCTGCGGCGGGCAGTCGATGACGACGACGTCATAGTCGTCGGCAACACTTGCGAGCGTCGCCTGCACGCGGGCGAAGAAGAGCGGCCCCGCATCGGAGCCGCTCTGGCGGGCGCTCAAGGCCTGCGGCGTCGTATGCTCGAACTCCTGCAGTTCGAGATTGCCGGGCACCAGATCGAGCCCATCGAAATAGGTCTTACGGATGATCTCTTTCAGCGGCCGCGCCTCGGCGTCGTAGCGGATCGCGCCGTAGAGCGTGTCGTTGCCCGTCAGGTCGAGCTCCGGCTGATAGCCGAACAGCGCCGAAAGCGAGGCCTGCGGGTCGAGATCTACCGCCAGCACCCGATGACCGGTCAAAGCGAGATATTGCGCGAGGTGGACGGAAGACGTCGTCTTGCCGGAGCCACCCTTGAAATTGGTGACCGAGATCACCTGCAGGTGCTCGCCCTTCGCCGGATCGCGCCACTTCAGATAGCCGCGCGCCTTGATCCCATTGGCTTTGGCGAGCGCCTGTTCGGCAAGATGGCGGCGCAACGCGTTGATGTCGGAGAGCGAATAGGAGCGGCGCCCGCCGATGCCGGTGTCGGGCTGCGGCCCCTCGCCCGCGAGCGACAATTGCCGCAGATAGCCGTCGGAGACGCCGATCAGCTTGGCGGCCTCGCCGGAGGTGAAGCTGCGGAGCGTTTTCATCGCGGTCGGCGCAAACAGGCGGTCGCGCATCGCCTTCAACTGTTCGGAAAGCGCCCGCGCGTCCGCCGCGATCGCCTCGTCGGCGGGCCTGCGATATCCTGCGCCGCTTGCGCTTGCCGTCTCCGCCACCGATCCCGTCATATCCAT